>NZ_NGFO01000050.1 GCF_002149015.1 Gordonia lacunae
GTGCGGTGGCGGTGATGGTTTCGGTGGCGCCGGGGTAGAGGATGTGTTGGGGTGCGTTGACCCATTGGCCGCCGTCGGCGTTGGCGCCTTGGAGGTATTCGGGCTTGTCGGTGTGGTTGGTGATGGTCATGGCGACGGTGGGTTCGCCGGGTCGGGTGATGGGTAGGGTGCCGGCGTGGGCGGTTCCGGCGGCGGCGAGGGCGATGCCGGCGGCGGCGGCGAGTCCGAGGGTGGCGGTGGTGATGCGGGTGGTGGTCTTCATGGTGGGCTCCGGTGTGGTGTGGTGGGTTGTGTTGGTGGCACCACTGACTCTGCTAGGGATGGGGCGTCGGGGGATTCCGCTGATCGGGTGATGGTGGGGGTGAACGCCGCATCCACCGATCGGGGGACACCGGGTCGGTACCGGTGCTCGCGTCTCAGAGGACGCGAGCGGGAACCTCCACGATCGCCACGGTTCCGCCGCCCGGATGGTCCGACAGCGACAGCGTGCCGCCGGTCCCCTCGATGCGCACTCGTCGCGAGGCGAGTCCGATGTGGCCTTTGGCCTGTCGCCGACGCATCAACTCGTCGACGTCGATGCCGGCGGGGAGTCCGGTGCCGTCGTCCACGACGACCAGGCGCGCTCGCCCCTCGTCGAATTCGGCGGTGACCTCGACCGTCGTCGCGGCCGCGTGCTTGATCACGTTCGTCAGCAGTTCGCGTGCGGTGGCGAACAGGAGTGAGTCGGCCGAGGTGCGCAGCTCGGGCGACCAGCCGACGGTGTCGACCGCGACCGCCGGCGCGCCGGCGCGGCTGCCGAACGAGGAGGTGAGATCGGTCAGGGCCACCGCCAGTCCGGCCTGCTCGAGCACTGCCGGGTGCAACTCGCTGAGCGTCGAACGCAGGAGTTGGGCCGCGTCGCGCAGCGCACCGTCCACCCGGTCGAGGGTCACGGGGTCGGCGGAATCGCGCAACGTGGCGAGTTCCTGACGCGCCGCCAGCACGTACTGCAGGGCGCCGTCGTGCAGGTTGTCGGCGAGGTCTCGCCGTTCGCGCTCCTCGATCTCCATCGTCGCATCGAGCAATCGGGCGCGTTCGGCGGCGAGCGCGCCGATTGTCGTCACCCGCGATCGCTGCAGCCGGGAGAGCAGGATCGCGCCGACGGCCAACGCCGCGACGACGAGGATGCGCAGCACGATCACCGACCACGGTTCGCCGTTCGAGGTGCGGGCCAGCGCGGAAGAGACGGCGTACACCGCGGTCGTGACGACCACGACCACCGCGCACGTCCGGGGCTGCAGCGCGATCGCAGCGATCATCGGCACGAGAACGAAACCGCTGAGGAGGACGTCGGTGGTCCAACTCAATTCGTTGGACCGGCTCGCCGCGACGGCGAGGGCCGTGAGCAGCAGGAGGTCGATGGGCAACGCGATCCACGAGTAACGGATCATCGCCGACTCGTGACCGACCACGACGATCGCCCCACCGATACACCAGGCCGCGTAGTGAATTGCGGTCACCACGCTGAACGTCTCGGCGTGCGCGGGTGGATCGAGGCTGACCGTCAGCAACACGAACAACGACAGGAACAGCCGCAGGACCACCTGAATCCGGATCCCGCGGATCGCGTGATCGATCAGGATGTCGTGGATCCGCGGCTCGTCGGCGAACTCATCGAGACCCAGATACCTTGTTGCTCCGGCGATCCTGTCGCTCCCGCCGGCGCCGTCTGCGCCTCCCGAGGAGTCCGCGCTACTCGAGGAGACCACGGCGCATCGCTTCGGCGACCGCGGCAGCGCGGTCGGACACGCCCAGCTTCTCGTACAGGCGCTGGGTGTGTGTCTTGACCGTCGACGCACCGATGTACAGTTCGGCGGCGACCTGTGGAATCGACTGTCCGCGAGCGAATCCCGTCAGAACCTGTCGTTCCCGCTCGCTCAACGCCGGCGCATCGCGCTGGGTCTGCGCCCGGATCTCGCCCGCCAGCCCGGCGGCGAGCTCCGGCGGCACCACCGTCTCACCTCTGGCCACCCGGGTCACCGCCCCGACGATGTCGTCGCGATCGGCATCCTTGGATAGGTAACCGGCGGCGCCCTCCTGGAGCGCCCGGAAGACGATCGGACCGTCGGTGACCGCCGAGAGCAACAACACCCTCGTCGCCAGCCCGTCACGCGACACCGCATGCGCGACCTCGACGCCGGTCATGAGCGGCATCTGATGGTCGACGACGGCGACATCGGGTTTCTCCCGCCGGATCAGCTCGAGCCCGGCCGCGCCGTCGGCGGCCTCACCGACGACTCGCACCCGCCCACTGGCCGCCAGGCCGCGGGACACACCGTCGCGGAAGAACGGGTGGTCGTCGACGACGACCACGGTGACGAGGCTGTTCATCGGATCAGGATATGTGCGCCGCCGCCGTGCCGGTCGAAATCCTGTGCCAACCGGTCCGGGTTACGGCCACGTATCCGCTCGTGACGATTCGTTTACACCCCTTGCCCGATCGTGTACGGGTCGTATACAACTGGTGTACGGCCTTGATGTGGTCCGCTTCACACGGTGATCAATGGTCTCGGGGTGGCTCGGTGGTTGCAGCAACAACCACCGAGCCGGACAGCTCCACCTGCACGTCCGGATGTTCGCCTACTGGCAGGTAGGCGCCGGTCGCGCAGTCGTCACGCAACGACGATTCGACTGAGGAGTCGACATATGGCAACTGCCACCACGAAATCTAGCAGTCGTAGATCCCACACCAGCCTTCCGGTGATCGCCGGTTCCAGCCTCGCCGGAACCGCCGTGGAGTGGTACGACTTCTTCCTCTACGGCACCGCCGCCGCGCTGGTGTTCAACGAGGTCTTCTTCCCCGCCGACGACCCGCTCGTCGGCACGATGCTCGCCTTCGCCACCTACGCCGTCGGCTTCATCGCCCGGCCGCTGGGCGCCGCGGTGCTGGGACACTACGGCGACGTCAAGGGCCGGCGTGCCACCCTCATCGCGAGCCTCATGCTCATGGGTATCTCGACCTTCCTGATCGCGTTCCTGCCGTCCTATGCCGCCATCGGTGTCGGCGCGCCGCTGCTGCTCGTCTTCCTGCGTCTCGTCCAGGGGTTCGCTCTCGGCGGCGAATGGGGCGGTGCGGTGCTGCTGGTCAGTGAACACGGCGACTCGACCCGTCGGGCCTTCTGGTCCTCCTGGCCCAACCTCGGTCCGCCACTGGGCAATCTCATGGCCGCCGGCGCGCTCGCGATCCTGTCCGGTGTGATGTCGGAGGAAGCGTTCCTGTCCTGGGGATGGCGGATCGCGTTCGCGTTGTCGGCCGTGATGGTGATCGTCGGGCTCGTTCTGCGCCTCTACGTCGCCGAGACACCGCTCTTCGAGAAGTCGCAGCAGAAAGCGAAGTCCGAGACCCGCCGGATGCCCCTGGGCAACGCTGTCCGCGGCTACTGGCGCCAGATCCTGCTCGCAGCGTTCACCCGCTTCGGCGAGAACGCCGGCTTCTACATCTTCTCGCTGTTCGTCATCACGTATCTGACCCAGATCCTCGATCTCGACCGCTCGACCGGACTGAACGCCGTGATGATCGGGATGGTCGTGGCGCTGGTGACGATTCCGCTGTTCGCGATCCTGGCCGACCGGATCGGCCGGCGCCCGATCTACATCTCGGCCTCGCTGGCAACCATCGTCTGGGCGTTCGCCTTCTTCGGACTGCTCGACACCAAGAACACCGTCGCGATCATCATCGCCGTGTCCGTCGGGCTGCTCATCTTCGCGGCCTACAGCGCGGTGATCGGGGCGTTCTTCTCCGAGCTGTTCCCGACCGAGGTCCGCTATTCGGGTGTCTCCCTGGCCTACAACCTGGCCTCGGTGCTCGCCGGTTCGCTGGCCCCGATCATCGCCATCGCGCTCTACAACTGGTTCGACACCGGTTACGCCATCGGCGCGTACCTCGCGATCATGGGCGTCATCTCGCTGATCGCCGCCATCGTCGCCCGCGAGACGCAGTCGGTCGACCTGGCGACGGTCGGCGATACCGGGCGAGACGATGACTCGGGGGAGAACCCCTCCGCCGCAGACGAAACGACCACGATCGAAGCGAAACAGCAACCGTCCGCTGCGGTTGCCCCGTGACGTTCTGAGAGGAGACAACACCATGTCGACATCGCGCTCCGGCACGGCCACCGCGCCCGAACTCGCCTACGAATGGCTCAAGCAGACCATCATCACGCTCCCGCGGGATGAAGAGATGTTTCTGTCCGAGGCACAGGTGGCGGCGTCGTCCGGAATCTCACGAACTCCGGTCCGGGAGGCCCTGATGCGGCTCGAGGCGGAAGGATTCATCCGCCGGGTTCCGCACAAGGGCGCCTACATCCCGGCGCTGTCGGATCGCGATGTCGACGAGGTCATGCAGGCGCGGCGTGTCGTCGAGGAATGGTCGGTGCACGAGGTGGCACCGCGGCCGGGACTCGTCCCGGACAAACTGGCACTCCTCCTGCAACAGCAGGAAGACGACCAGGACCCCGTCGACTTCATCGCCCACGACCTCGAATTCCACACGACGATCATCCGTGCGGCCGGCAACAGCCTCATGGGTGACTTCTACAACTCACTGCGCGATCGCCAGATGCGCATGGGTGTCCGCATCGTCATGAACGACGAGCACCGCAAGAAGCAGGTGCTGGTCGAGCACCGGGCGATCGCGGACGCCATCCGGGCAGGAGACGTCGACGCGGCGGTTCGCAGTGTGCGCGAGCACCTTCGAACCACGCACGACTCCCTGCGCCACTCCCATCTCTAGATCTGTACCGAGGAGACCTCCATGAAGATCGCACTGGTCCAGGTGGCCAGTCCCGACGACGAGACCGGCGCGCATCGACTCGAACGCGTGCGCACACTCGTCGACGGCCTGCCCGACGACGTCGACCTCATCGTCCTGCCGGAACTGTGGCGGGTCGGTTACAACCACTTCGACGACTACCCGTCGTCGGCCGAGGACCTGTACGGGCCCACCGTGTCGACGATGGCGGCCATCGCACGCCGCCGGAACTGCTTCGTGCACGCCGGCAGCATCGTCGAGGACCGGGGCTCAGAACGCCTGCGCAACACCGCTGTCCTGCTCGGACCGCACGGCACCGTCGTGCACCACTACAGCAAGGTGCATGTCTTCGGCTACCGCTCACAGGAGGCCCATCTGCTGGAGCCCGGTGAGCAGGTCCACGCGGTGGACACTGCCTTCGGTCCGGTCGCGGCCACCACCTGCTATGACCTCCGGTTCCCCGGCTTGTGGGCCGAGATCGGTGATGCGGGAGCGCAACTGGTGATCGTGCCGGCAGCCTGGCCGATGGCACGACGGGAGCACTGGCAGTTGCTGACCTCCGCGCGCGCCGTCGACAACCAGGTGTTCGTCATCGCATGCAACGCTGCCGGTACCCACGCCGGGGTCGAACTGGCGGGTCACAGCCGCATCGTCGACCCGTGGGGATCGGTTGTCGCCGAAGCCGGTTCGGAGGAAGGGGTCACCCTGGCCGAGATCGACCCCGCCCTGGTCGCCGCGGTGCGATCGGAGTTCCCGGTACTCGGCGACCGCCTTCCCGACTACTCCGTCCTGTCCCGTAGAAAGGTCAACTCATGACCAGCACCGACACCCGGGTGCTCAGCTTCACGATCGCCGGCACCACCGAACAGATCGAATTCGACACCCTCCGAACACTCGTCGCCGGATACACCGGACGCGACGAAGCCGCCGTGCGCCACCACATCGACGAGCTCGCGGCCATCGGGGTGGCCCCGCCGCCCGAGGTTCCGATGTTCTATCCGGTCGAGCCGGGCAGCATCACCACCGACCCCGCCACCGAGGTGCACGGTCGCGAGACCTCCGGCGAGGTCGAGCCGGTGCTGTTGCGCCGCGACGGACGCTGGTATCTCGGTATCGGTTCCGACCACACCGACCGACAGCTCGAGACCGTGGACATCGGCGACTCCAAGCGCGCGTGCCCGAAGCCGGTCGGCCGGCAGGTCGCCGAGATCGAATCCTGGGCCGATTTCGATTGGGACGCATGCCATGCCCGCAGTTGGGTCGATGGCCGTCGCTACCAGGACGGCGCCCTGTCGGGATTGCGGACGCCGCAGAACCTGCTCGGGATCCTCGCCGAACGTCAGGGCGACGACGGCGCCGACCTGCTCTGCTTCGCGGGCACGTTGCCCCTGCTCGACGGCACTTTCGTCTACGGCACCCGATGGGACCTCGAACTCACGCTGCCGGACGGGACCGTCCTGACCCACTCCTACACCTCCGACCCGGAAGGACGTTGATGATGCGTACCGGAGCCGATTATCTGTCCTCGCTGAACGACGGGCGCGTGGTGCTCGTCGACGGGCAACAGGTCGATGACGTCACGACCCACCCGGCGTTCGCGCCGGTCGCGGCGACCATCGCCGAGATGTTCGACCTCGCTGCCGATCCCGCGCAGAACATGCAGTACACCGCGCCGGAGACCGGCGCGACCGCCAACCGGACGTTCGGGATCCCGCGCAGCCGTGACGAACTCCGACTCCGTCGCGAAGCCATCGAGACCTGGGCCCGGCACACCCACGGCTGGGTCGGTCGCAGCCCCGACCACGTCGGGACCTTCCTCGCATCCTTCGCCGCCCACCCGGAGGTCTTCGCCGGCGAGGGCCGCGACCTGTCGGCCAACGTGACGGCGTTCCACCGCCGTCTGCTGGACGAGAACCTGTATGTCTCGTACGCGATCATCCCGCCGCAGGTCTCGCGCGCGACCACGGCGTCGGGCTGGGAGGGCGAGTTCCTCCAGGCCGGTGTCGTGCGCGAGACCGACGAAGGGATCATCGTGCGCGGGTCCCAGATGCTCGCCACCGGCGCCGCGATCGCCGACGAGGTGTTCGTCTCCTGCATCAAGCCGCTCGGCCCGGACGACAGCGACTTCGCCGTCTCGTTCGGCGTCCCGGTGGCGACGGAGGGCCTGAAGCTGTACTGCCGGCGGCCGTACGCGCCCGCGGCGACCAGCAGCTTCGACTACCCGCTGACCTCGCGGTACGACGAGCCCGACGCCCTCGTGGTGTTCGACGACGTCCTGGTGCCGTGGGATCGGGTCTTCGTCGACCGCGACATCGTCGGCGTGCGCCGTCAGTTCTTCGAGACCGGAGCACACGTCCTCGGCAACTGGCAGGCACAGATCCGCTTCGCCACGAAGCTGAAGTTCATCGCCGGCGTGGCACGGCGGGTGACACAGGTCAACGGAGTGGACAAGATCCCCAGCGTCCAGGAGAAGCTCGGCGAACTCGCCGCCGTCGTGTCCGGCGTCGAATCCGCGGTGCTGGCAGCGGAATACACGGCGGAGCCGGACGCGTCGGGCCAGTGGCTACCGGGCCGGCAGGCCCTGTACGGGTCGATGGGTCTGCAATCGGAGACCTATCCGCGCGTGCTCGCCATCCTCCGCGATCTGGTCGGTGGCGGAGTGCTCCAGCTGCCCTCCAGCGTGCACGACCTCACGAGCTCGTTGACGGCCAAGGACATCCAGCACTACGTGCAGTCGCCGGGCGTGCCGTCCGAAGAGCGCATCAAGCTGTTCAAGCTGGCCTGGGACATCGTCGGTTCCGAGTTCGCCGGCCGGCACCAGCAGTACGAGATGTTCTACGCCGGAGCGCCGTTCGTCGTGAAGGGCGCGTACACCTATCGCAACTACGCCTACGACGACGCACTCGAGGACGTCGCGGGCTTCCTGCAGTCCTACAAGCTCGAAGACGCCTGAGAGGAGCCATCATGGCCAAACCCGAGTACGAGTTCTTCCCGGTCACCGACGTCGACTACACCGTCTGTCCCGGCTGCGACCCCAAGATCACCGAACGCATCCTGTCGCGGGATCCCGACGGCAACGTCGCCACCCGCATCCTCCGCTACGAGGCGGGCGCCGACTCCAGCCCGATGGGCGTGCAGAAGCACGACTTCTGGGAGGAGGTCTACATCCTCGAGGGTTCGTTCGTCGACCTGACCCTGAACCAGACGTTCTCGGCCGGTGAGTACGCGTGCCGCCCACCGGGAATGCCGCACGGCCCGTGGCGTACCGACGAAGGTGTGCTCACCTTCGAGGTCCGCTACCGCAGCGCATAGGAGACGATCATGACCCTGCCGGCCTTCTCTCGGCCCACTCCCTCCGACATGCGACGCAGCATGGGGAGGTTCACCACCGGAGTCGCGGTCGTCAGCGCCGAGGACTCCGACGGCGAACCATGCGGCATGACCATCAGTTCGCTGACGTCGGTCAGTCTCGACCCCGCGATCATCCTCGTGTCGCTGACCCACGGATCGCGGACCACGGAGGCGGTGGAGGCCGGCGGGCGGTTCGCGGTGTCGATCCTGTCGTCCCGGCAGGAGGCGGTGGCCCGACGCTTCGCGACCCGCGGTGGTGCCCGCTTCGAGGGACTGCCGTGTGACCGCACCGCCTGCGGACTGCCGGTGGTCGCCGATGCGCTCGCGCACCTGGAATGCACGGTGCACAGCGCGCACGACATCGGCGACCACCGGGTGTTCTACGGTGACGTGTCCGAGCTGCGGTGGCGCGACGGCACCGGCCTGGTGTTCTACTCCGGCCGGTTCGGCGACTTCCGCGACTTCGGGCACGACGAGGTGCCCTGGTTGTTCTGAGCCCTCCGACCACGAACACTCCCCGCCGGTCGCGCATCGCCACGTGATTTGGCAACCTCGGATCGGGACCGATACCGAGGATCGGAGTGGGGGATGTATCGACCGGACCTGCACCTGGGAGCGCTGAGGGGCCCGCTCCCGCGTTCACCGCTGCACGTGCTGCGGACTTATCTGGCGGCGACGTCGCTGCTTTACGCGATCGGGGTGGCCCTCACGCTGTTCCCGGTCGACGACTCGGCGACACTGTCCGACCCGACCGGGGGGCTCGTCGCCGTCGCGCTGGGGATCGCGGCGCTGGGGTGGCTGTCAATGCGGCCCCAGCGTCCGTTCCCGGCCGTGATCGCGGCGTGCGTCGCCACCCCGGCGGTGATGGCGTTCCACGAGCTGATCAGTGCCGAGTTCCTCTGCATGGTCGCGGCGATGTTCCTCGCGATGTATCTGCGCGCCACTTTTCCGCGCCGTCAGGCGTGGGTGATCATCGGTCTGCTGACGGTGGGATGCGTCGTCGCGCTCGGCGTGGCGCCCGCGCCCAAGTACCTCAGCACCTACATCGTCGTCGCTGTGGCGATCCCTGCGGCGGCCGAGTCGTTCGGGCTCCTGACGCGGACACTGCTCACCGCGGTCTGTACCGACCCGCTGACCGGTGTGTTCAACCGGGCGGGTTGGGAACTCGCCACCACCGGGCTCCTCGACGGGCGGCGGTCGGCCGCGGCGGTCACGGTGATCTCGCTGGACATCGACGACATCGCGTCGGTCGCCGTCACCCGCGGTCGCGAGGCGGCGGATCAGCAGCTGGTGCAGAACGCCCGGGCCTGCGTCGGTCTGCTGCCCGCCGAGACCGCCATGGCCCGCCTGGGCGATTCCGAGTTCGCGATCTGCGTGGTGCACGACGACGACGGTCCGCCCGGAGAGGCAGCGGCGTTGATCGACGAGCTGCGTCGACACCTTCCCGGTGCCTCGCTCGCCGCGGCCACCGCGCCGGCGCCGGCCGCGGACATCACCGCCCTGCACGCGCAGGCGGCGACTCGGCTCGCTTCGGTTCGACGGGACCGAGCCCGGCGGTCTGATCAGCCGGACCCGCAGTGACGTCTTCGTCAAGCCCGCGAGAACGGCTCGCGCTCCCGCTAGGGTCGGGGGATGGCCGGATGGTTCGATGAGCGGATCGTCGAGACCGGTCGTCTGCCGTTGTTCTTCCTGCTCCTGGCCTTCGTCCTGACCTTCCTGTTCATCCGATTCAGCGTGCGGATGATCCGCGCGGAGGTCAGCTGGTGGCCGGGAAACGTGACCCCCGGCGGCGTGCACGTCCACCACGCCTTCTTCGGCATGATGGCGATGCTCTTGTCCGGCTTCGGTTTCGTCGCCGTCGATCCGCTGCGGACACCGGTGATCGATTGTGTGCTCGCGGCCCTGTTCGGTATCGGCGCGGCCCTCGTGCTCGACGAATTCGCGCTCATCCTCCACCTCCGCGACGTCTACTGGGCGGAGGAAGGCCGGACGTCGATCGACGCCGTGTTCGTCGCGATCGCCATCGGCCTGCTCTTCCTGCTGGGGTTGCAGCCGTTCGGGGCCTTCGAGGTCGTCGGGGACATCCGAAACGAGAACGGGCTGGTGGCGCGGTTGGTGGCGGCGGGTGTCGTCGTGCTCAACGTGCTCCTGGCCGTCGTCACCCTGCTGAAGGGCAAGGTCTGGACGGGGCTGGTGGGCATGTTCGTCCCGGTCCTGCTGTGGTTCGGGGCGGCTCGACTGGCCCGGCCGCGATCGCCGTGGGCCCGGTGGCGGTACAAGGATCGTCCTCGCAAAACGGCCCGGGCGACAGAGCGTGAGCAACGCTATCGAGAACCGCTGATGCGATGGAAGATCGTCGTGCAGGAAGCGGTGGCAGGCCGCTTCGGGGTGCCCGACACCCCCGCGCCGATTCCCGCCCCGACGCCGGCCCCGACGGCGGTCGGCGTGGTGACCGAGAAGGTGCCGAGCGCGCTGGCCACCGCGATCCGGTGGCGGCGCACGCGTCGGGCGCTGCGCACGGTCCCGATCTGGCGGCTACCGGTCTTGTTGGTGACCTTCGCGATCGTCGCGGCGTGGTTCACCGTCGGGTTCGACCAGTTGCTCGAACTCGAAGTGGACCCGGGGACGCTGGCCACGCTGCTCAGCGTGATCGCCGGCTCGATGGCGACGCTCACCGGTCTCGTGTTCACCGCCGTCACCCTCGCGATGCAGTTCGGAGCGTCGTCGATCTCGGTGCGGGTGATCCCGATGCTGCAGCAGGAGCCCGTCATGCGGTGGTCCACGGGATTCTTCCTCGCGACCTTCGTCTACAGCGTGATCATCGCGATCGACCTGTCGGTGGGCGGTCCCGATGAGCCGACTCCCGGTCTGTCGACAGCGATCGCGTTCATGCTCACCACCGTCAGCGCCTATCTCTTCATCGCGTTGGTCGGGAAGGTCGGGACCATCCTGAACACCGCGCGCCTGCTGCAGTGGATCGCCGACGACGGCCGGTCCGCGATCGTACGGCAGCTACCACCGCCGACGACACACGACGAACCCACGGCCGGAGCGGGATTCGACGATCAGATCACCGAGGCCACCGCCGCCCTCGGTGATGGCGGCCCCGACCCGGACGGGTCGGCGGAGGCAACACGCACGCAGATCAGGCTGGGCGAGGTGACCGCGCGAGGCCGGATTCTGCTGGCGGTCAACGGTGACCGCCTCCGGCGTCACGCGGCATCGTGGAACGTGGGGATCAACGTCCTGATCGCCGTCGGCGACCATGTGCCGCATGATCTCCCGGTGGTCGAGGTCGTCGGGGACCCGACGCGGGTGGAGACGCGTCGGGTGCTGGCCTGTCTGCTGTTCGGTGACACCCACCAACCGTCGGTCAGTCCCGCCGCGGCGCTGCAGGCGATCTCGGACATCGCGCTCAAGGCGATGTCCGCGGGGAGCAACGATCCGAGCGTCGTGGTGCAGGCCCTCGATCACACCGAGGATCTCCTGCTGCTGCTCGCACCGCGGCTCTGCGGTGACGGGACGGCGCCGGACACCTCCGTCCGCGGCATCCGCCGCAGCTGGGCGGACTACGTCGCGATCGGAACCGACGAGATCCGCCGGCACAGCACCGGACAGGCGCAGGTGCAACGTCGACTCCGTGCGTTGTTCGACTCTCTGCTCGACGGTTGTGGGCCCGCGCAGCGCGTTCCGGTGGCGCAGCGACTGGCGGCGCTCGACGCGCAGGTCGCGCGTGACTGGTCCGACGACCTCGACCGGCGACTCGCCGACGCGGCGGACCGGCAGGGCTACGGTTCCGAATTCGGCCGGTGACGGTGAGCCGATAGATCACGCGAATCGGACACAGCCGATACGCTGGGTCCGTGCTCGCGTCCCACTCCGCTGATCGTCGCGCCGTGGTCGATGAGATGCGCGACTTCGTCGCGGCCGCCCAGCGGGAACCGGGGACCGCTCGTCGCGGAGTCTGCGTGATCACCGCCGGGCCGGGGGCCGGCAAGACTCACACCCTGCGCGAATTGGCTTCGGTCGCTGACGGATTGGTCCGCACGGTCCGAGCGGACGAACTGTCGTGGCGTCAGCCGTTCGGGCTGGCGGGGCAGTTGCTCGAGGTCGATCTGCCGAGCCCGGTGCCCGACGGATTCGAGGACGACCTCTACGCGCGTGTGGACGCGTTGTGCGCCGGTGCGCCGCTCGTCCTCGTCGTCGACGACGCCCACCACGCCGACGCCGCGACCCTCGAACTGCTGTCCCGTCTCGTCACCGCCACCAGAGTTCTCCCGCTGGTCCTGCTCGTCGGTCGCAGACCGCTTCCGGAACGGGATCTGCTGAAGCGGTTCGTGGCGCGAGTGGAGGTGGGCGAATGGTCGCTGCCACCGTTGGGCATCGACGAGGTGCGCCGCATCACGGCCGAGACCACCGGCGCCGCACCGGATGACGAACTGCTCCGGCTCCTCGACGCATCGGGAGGCAATCCGATGCACGTGATCTCGATTCTGCGCGCCCTGCACCAATCGGGTGGTCTGCGAATCGCCGGCGGCCGCGCGTCGGTCGATGCCCGCACCCGGGCGGGCATGCCGATCGGGCTCGAGGACGCGATCGCCGAGCATGTCGCACTGCTCGACGGACGTGCGCGCGAGCTGACCCAGAAACTTGCGGTGTGGGGCGGTCCGGCGACACTCGCCCAGCTGGCCGCGGTCGACGCCGTTCCGCCCGCCTCGCTCGTCGGGCCGGCGCAGTCGGCGATCGACGCGGGGATCATCACCGTCGACGACGGGGGAGCCTTGCGGTTCACCCACGATCTGTATGCCGATGTCACCTACGGACACCTCGATCCGATGTTGCGCTCGGTGCTGCACGACGCGATCGCCCGTCATCCCAGCACCCGACACAACCCGCAGTCCGTGGCGCATCACCGCATTGCCTCGGGGAGTGACGAATCCGCCATGTTCGCCGCGGTGCGCCGAGCGGAGAGCGAACTCGCCAGCACCCCGGCCGTCGCGGCCGAGCTCCTCGAGACACTGGCCACACGGACCGCGCGTCCATCGGCAGGGGTCAACACCGCACTCGCGCTCGCACTCGCCCGAACGGGTCAGCTGGACCGCGCGTCGCGTGTCGCCGAGGACGGCATGGGGTTGGCGACCGAGATCACCGAGATCGCTGAGCTCCACCGAATTCTGTTGTTCGCCTTGATAGCCCAGGGTGAGACCGACCGCGTCCGGAGTCTGATCGATGAGACCCTGAACCTCCCCGTGGGCGACGACGTCGCCGGCACGCTCACCGATCTGCGGCATTACGTCGGCCTTCTCGACGGACGTGCGTCCGCACCGGACACCCCGTTCTTCGACGTCGATCGCGAAGCGTCCACCCGCTCGGTGTCCGGGCTGATCGCCGAGGCGCTCCGCCTCTTCCTGCGCGGTGAGGTGGACGAGGCGCTGCGCACGGCGTTGCTCGCCTCCCGACGCGACGCCGAGGAATCCGCCACCGGCACCTTGTCCACGTCGTCGGCCGATATCTGGCCCTCACTGATCGAGCAGTACGCGCACGGCCCCGCAGCCGCCGCGGACCTTCTCGCGGGCGCCGCTCGACTGCGTTCGAGCCGGGGAACGGACTGGATGACGGCTTATCACGAGTTCACCCGCGGTGGGATCGCTCTCGGGCTCGGCGACCTCGACGACTCTGCCGCATCTTTCGACGCCGGTCTGGACCGCGCGGACTCTGCGGACATGGGCTGGAAGTCGATGGCGGTCGGCGGACGGGCCATGGTCGACGTGCTCCGCGGTGACCTCGCGACCGCGTCGACCCGGCTCGATGCGTGGGACGGGACCGGCCTGCCGAATCAGTTCGGATTCCCGATACCGGCTCATGCCCGGGCCCTGCTGCACGAGGCGAACCGAAAGCTGCGTGCGGCCGCGACGACGGCCGGCGTGGCCTGGGATCACGGTCGTCGCTTCAACCTCTATTCCTGGCTGCCCACCGTCGCGCTCGGAACCGCGCGGATCGGGGTCCGCGCCGGTGACACCGCGCTGCTCGGCAGTGTCGTCGACGGGCTCGACGAGTTCCCGGTCCCACCCGCATGGCCCATGTCCGGCCCCGTCGCGGTGGCCCGCGCGATGTGCGCAGTGGCGCTGCGCGACGAGGATCCCCTGGCGATCGTGGTCGCCGCCGACGAGCACGCCGGCATCCTGCAGACGGTCGGGGACCGGCAATCCGAAGCATGCGTGTGGGAGGAGGCTGCCTGTGCGGCGGCGGTGGCGGGAGATCGAGACCGCGCCCGTGACCTCGCCCGGCGAGCGATGCGCCTGACACGCGGGATGGGCGCCACCACCAGCTCGGCGCGTGTGGCCTCGCGGTTGCGGCCGTTGGGGATCCGGCTCGACCCCGCCGTGCGGGACCGGCCGACGCACGGCTGGGAAAGCCTCACCAAGACCGAGACGACCGTCGCCGAGCTGGTCGCGACCGGTATGAGCGGAGGCGAGATCGCCGACCGCCTGTTCATCTCGACTCGCACGGTCCAAACCCATGTGTCCCACGCCCTGGCCAAGCTCGGCCTGCGCACCCGCGTCGAACTCGCTGCGTTCGTCGTCGGCCGGCAGCAGAGCTGAAGATCCGGCACGGGCGATCCGAGGACTCGCCACTCACCTGTCTACTGGTCGCGGACGATCCTCAGGTCGGGTGGCCGCACCGAGTCGCTGGTGGCATCGACGGTGCAGGCCGGGCAGAAGTCGGTCAGCCCGGTCGTCGACCATCCCGCGGCGACGAGCTGCTCATCGATGCGTTGCGCACGGTGCACGGCAGCCACCGTGCGGGCAGAACTGATCCGCACCGCGACTTCGCTGCCGCATCGATCACATCGCACCCGTACTGTTTCCTCCACACGTGCAGGCTGGCACAATCTGCAATGCAAACAGTGAATTGTCGGAGAATCGGGGGCGAGACGTTGGTCACGACTGCATTGGAGATCTTCACCAGCACGGACCGGGCGCGGATAGAGGCGGCCGCTCACCGGCGTCAGGAGACGCGGTTCGACGACGAGCTCGCTGCGCACTCACCCGCCGCAGCATGGACGCGCTACCTCGAGGCCCTCGGCCTTTCCGATCTCGCACAGCGCGCGCGCACGCGACTGCCCGCCACTGCGTCGGCTCTACTCGGCCCCGACGGTGCGCGATGACCACGCCCCCGTCCCGGGTGTTGCCGTGGCTGTTGCTGGCCGCCGCGGGGATCGCGCTGCTGATGAGCGGCGGCAACCTCGACGCCCAACAAATCGGCGATCGAGTATTTGCGCTCCTCCTGGTGGCCGCTGGCGTCGCCGCAGTCCAGAGCGTCCACGCGCACACCGACAAGCAATAGGCATCGCGCCGCACTGGTCATTGCGGGAGTGCTGCCAGCACCTGCCGGGGTGACCTGCACCTCGATGTCGGCCTGCCCTGTGCCCGCCCGGTCGCGGCTGGCTCCATTGAGGACAGCAATGTCGAGGTAACGAAAGATCCCAGATTCTGCCGGGTGCGATGTTTGATTTCGATATTGCGCTCTCGCTCGACATCGACTTCGACTCGATGCAGTACATCGATGCGGCTCACCGTGCCGCGGGCAGCTGGACAAGTCAGTTCGATTTAAGCGCGACAGTCTGTCTAGAACTCACCGACTCGGTCGGGGACATCAAGGAGGAGACCAAACTGCTCGACATCGCAGGCAAAGTGACTTTCAGCGCCGACGGCAAAGTCCAGGAACTCGTCCTGTCGGAGGTGCGAGCACCAGACACCGACCCCATGCACCGCGCATGGAAGCAGCTGCGACAGCGTCAACATGTTCAAGCCATAAGCGGCGATACAAGTAGCGAAGATCCGGAGCGGACAGAAGAGTGAGGCCGTAACCGCCAGATACGCACCCGCACGCGAGGCAATCCCTGACCGCCTGGATGAGAACTGATTTGGGAGTACGGAGATGATTCGTGCAGGTCACGGCGGGACAGGTCTCATGTCCGTGTCACTGAGTCTCAACTAGGGTGTCAAAGTCCCAAGTACCGTGTCATCCGACACCAGTAGGAGTGGCCGGCCTGATGCATCTGGTGCAATATGCAGTGCCTGAGACGACATAAGATACATTTTCGGCGAATCGTCCTGTGCAGCATTGTGTTTCGTCACCATTGACGAAAGTGTCCGTGAATCACGAGGGTCAAGTGCATCGACGTGGTGCAGCCGGTCATGGCATGACGAGCACATCGAGTGCTCGTTGTCCGTGGGCGTGGTTGATGAATCCCAGCTCGTTCAGGATGGGTGTAGTCGAGGTAGTGACGATTTTGTAGGCGCCGGTATCGGCGGCATCGTGGGTCGCGCCCAGTGCGGCTCGCCGGATGCTGTAGTCGGGCACCCCTGGTTGGGTGCCTGCATCTCGAGTCGGGCGACACCGGGATCGGCTGTCCAGACCGTGATCGCGTGAGGGCCGGGCGTGGAGTGAATGCTGGGGGCGCCCCGGCGTACTTCGTATGTGTAAGAGATCAGCTGATCGGCGGGGTATGTCGAAGTGTGCCCGGTTGCGTCGGGATTGCTTGGTAGGCGTATCAGTCCGTCGGGGTGAGGTGCCAGGTGCAGACGGCAGCCGGGTACGTAGTCCCCGTTCGGTGGGTCGGGGGTGCGTGTGACGAGCTGGATGACGCCGTTGCGGCGGTGGCCCCGTCCCCACCTCGTCCACCCGGTGCTCAGGTTCTCCTGCCATTCGCTGGCGGTGTAGCTGGCCCAGGCCTGCGGGCTGTCGGCGGGGGCGCGGAGGTCGTCTTCACTGCGTGGGAGCTCGCTGGTGACTGCGAACCGCGACGGGTTCTGCTTCCACTGGAACTGCAAGGTCACGGTGGTCGGGGTGACCGTGAGAGCTTCGGGTCGAAGCTGATCGTGGATGAGGCCGGGGATCGCAAACTGCTTGTGGGCGGCGTCGGCGCTGGCTCGGGCGATAGGGGTAAGCCGCGACGGGGCGATCGAGACGAGTTCGAGGTCCCATCGCCCGTACGGGCCTGGCGGAGAGTCGGGGCGGCGCGTCACCTATCCATCGTCACCGAGCGATGCTGGCAGGGCAACGGTCTTCGCGGCTACGCCACCCGGGGGTCACTCTCTGGCGAGTACAACGTGGATGGCTGCCGAAGCGAGGACAGCAGCGGACACCAGGACCGCGAACGGGACGGCCGTGAGGAACAGTCCGAGGTCGGGGATACAGAACCCGGAGTCGGGACACACGTATTGCTGGCCAGCGTATTCGCGGACCTGAAGGATGGACAACGCGAGCGCGCACGCCCACAGTAGTGCGAAGGGGACCGTCGCGGCCACGCTTCTGCCGGAGATGCGCAGTAGTACCGAACTGACCAGTAGCGCAGCCGCCGCGACCGCCGCTTTCGTGTGATAGTCCGCCACCAGGTGGACACTGTCGATCAGAGTCTTGTTCGGCGCTGTCCGGCTGTACACGGCCATCGCCCACGGAATCGCGACTGTCGCGACCACGTGCGCGGCTTGCCACACACGGCGTGGCGTCACTTTCATGGTGCCCGGCTCAGGGTCACGACAGCGCGACGCGGACAACAGCGAACCTGGCATCGGCGATCGTGCGTGGTTCCAAACGCACCCCGGTCAGGCGTTCCATCAGAGCGAGCGTTGCCGCACGGTTGTGCTGTCTGCCTTCCAGGGGATGGTCTACCGGCGCTTGGTCGAAGCCGGAAGCCTGCATCAGTGAGGTTAACGTCTCCCGGTCACGGGCTTGAAGGTCGTAGATCCCCCGGGTTGGGTTGAAGTTCGCAGTGAGTCGTCCGTCTTCGTAGAGGCGGAAGCTCCCGCTCCCGTTGCCGTCACTGTAGTGGTGACTGACGATCCGACGTCCCTTGGACAACGGGATCATGAGCTCAGCGGTCATCCCAGCGAACCCATTCACCTCGAACATCGCTGTCCACGAACCCATCTGGAAGAGGCCGACCAACAACCGTTTCTCATTCCAGTCGTCGTAGGAGCGGAAACGAAGCTCCCCCGGAAAACCCATCACTCCAAGGTCCTCGATGACCGGCAACTGTGTAGCGACCTCTTCGACGTCCGCGTTCTCGACGAGAGCAAGACAGAAGGCTTGGAACTCGCCAGCTGTGCCGCCGCCCTCGGTCCACAGATAGTCTTCGTAAGTCGGTGATCTATCGCTCATAATCTCAATCGTGATGGTTCGGCGCTCTCGCTGACGGCGAGTCCCGTTCCCCCTCTGAGGGAACGGAGTCCTTCGACACGAGGACGAACCGACAGTTTCGGGGACGGGGCGCCGTTGGCTAGGTCGATTCCTGGCGCCGACAGAAGCTATGGTGCCAGTCGAGCCGGCACCTTTGCCGAGTATACGAAGCCAACGAGCAGCTGCGGCGGCCTCGCCCGGGTTGAGTGCGCGACCTAGCTGGTTTGGCGCCGAGTGCTGCCTCGTTTGGCGTGTCCGGCTGTGACTAGTGTGCGGCGTCGAACGCCTCGATGACGTCGAGCGGGATGCGGCCGCGTGCGGATACCTCGTACCCGTTGCTGTGCGCCCAGTTGCGGATAGCGGCGTTGCGGGCGGGATCGCTGGCGCTGGTGGCGCGGGTCCTGCTGGTGGCGGGGCCGAGGCGGCGGCGTCCGCCGGTGCGGGTGGAGACAGCTAGGAGTTTGGCGATGGTCACTTTGCCGTCCTCGATTTTGGTGAGGATGGTGGGGGAGACGTCGAGTTCGTAATGCACGCCCAACCACGTCCACGACACCGTTCGTGCGTCGTCGGGGTCGATTTCGCGTCCATCGAGATCGTCGATGACGGTCACCATCTGCTTACGTGCCATGCCAGTGACGCTAGCCGATCATGCATGGGGTGCCGTTTGAGGAACTGGATCAGCTCAGTCCGACTTCGCGTCTCGTGGCGGATTCGGTACGGCCGAGGGATGATCCCCCCGAACACGTCCATCAGATCGAAACCGAGTTCACGGACTGGCAGCGGACCCTCCGGATTCGCCCACCGTTCCACGTCGGCCTGGACCACCTGCACCGCTACGCCGAAGCGCACGGTTCCAGCTCGTCGCCCTACGACGCAACGATCGACGGGTTCCCGATCGGCGCCTGGTCGCCAAACGCCGCGGCGAGTATCGACGACGTCTCCTGTCGCCCGGCCGGGTCACCCAGCGCGAGACAGGGTTCCCCGACTGGCAATGGAGCATAGGCGGACCTGGTCGATCGTCGACCAGATCACCATGAGTCGGGCCGGGGGTGGAGGCGGACACCACACCGACTCCAGCGAGCAGTGGAGTTGACCAGCTCCGTGGTTGAGTGCGACCCGGCGGTCGGTATAGGAACGAAAACCGTTGTTGGCAAGCCGATTACACGTAGCAGTAGAATTACGTACCGCTGGTGTCGGGGAGGGAGCCGCACTAGTCCGATGGGTTGTGCGTTGTCGTGGATGTGGTGGTGGGTCAGGGTTGGGGCCAGTCGAGGTGGAGGGCGTGGAGCCAGGGGAGGAAGGGGCTGGCGATGATGCCGATTTCTTCTTGGATGGGGGTGGGGT
>NZ_NGFO01000051.1 GCF_002149015.1 Gordonia lacunae
CTGCGGCACCGGCACCGACCCCGGGCGCGCGTCCCGGCCCGAAGCCGGGCCCGCGCACCCCGCGGGTGGGCAACAACCCGTACTCGTCGGCACCGGCGCCCGCGCCGCGTCCGGCTGCACGCCCCGGTCCCGGGCAGGGCGGCCCGCGTCCCGGCGGCGGTCGTCCCGGCCCGGCCGGCCAGGGTGGTCCGCGTCCCGGCGGCGGTCGTCCCGCACCCGGTCAGGGCGGTCCCCGGCCCAATCCCGGCAACATGCCCCCGCGCCCGAGTCCCGGCGCCATGCCGTCGCGCGCGGCTCGCCCGGACGCCCGTCCGGGTGGTCGTGGCGGACCCGGCGGTGGCGGTGGACGTGGCGGTGGCGGCGGCGGTTACCGCGGTGGCCCCGGTGGCGGCGGCGGTGCACCCGGTGCACCCGCAGGTGGCGGCTTCCGCGGTCGTCCCGGCGGCGGTGGCGGCGGTCGTGGACGCGGCGGTGCAGCAGGCGCCTTCGGTCGTCCCGGTGGTGCACCACGCCGTGGTCGCAAGTCGAAGCGGGCGAAACGCGCCGAGTACGAGAACATGCAGGCACCGGCCGTCGGTGGCGTCCGGTTGCCGCGCGGCAACGGCGAGACCATCCGTCTCGCCCGTGGTGCGTCGCTGTCCGACTTCGCCGACAAGATCGACGCCAACCCGTCGTCGCTGGTCCAGGCGCTGTTCAACCTCGGCGAGATGGTGACCGCGACTGAGTCGGTCAACGACGAGACGCTCGAGCTGCTCGGCTCGGAGATGAACTACCGCGTCCAG
This sequence comes from Gordonia lacunae, assembly GCF_002149015.1. GTDB lineage: Bacteria > Actinomycetota > Actinomycetes > Mycobacteriales > Mycobacteriaceae > Gordonia > Gordonia lacunae. The sequence goes on from NZ_NGFO01000051.1 coordinate 783, forward strand.
GTGGTCAGCCCGGAGGACGAGGACCGCGAGCTCCTCGACAGCTTCGACCTCACCTACGGCGAGGACGAGGGCGGCGAGGAAGACCTCGAACAGCGTCCGCCGGTGGTCACCGTCATGGGCCACGTCGATCACGGTAAGACCCGACTGCTCGACACGATCCGCAAGGCCAACGTCCGTGAGGGCGAGGCCGGTGGCATCACGCAGCACATCGGTGCCTACCAGGTGAACACCCACCTCAACGGTGAGGATCGCCTGATCACGTTCATCGACACGCCGGGTCACGAGGCGTTCACCGCCATGCGTGCCCGCGGTGCCAAGGCGACCGACATCGCGATCCTCGTGGTCGCGGCCGACGACGGCGTCATGCCGCAGACGGTGGAAGCGGTGAACCACGCCCAGGCGGCCGACGTGCCGATCGTGGTCGCGGTGAACAAGATCGACAAGGAAGGCGCCGACCCACAGAAGATCCGCGGGCAGCTGACCGAATACGGTCTGATCCCCGAGGAGTACGGCGGCGACGCCATGTTCGTCGACATCTCGGCCAAGCAGGGCGAGAACATCGACGCGCTGCTCGAGGCCGTTCTGCTCACCGCGGACGCGTCGCTCGATCTGCGTGCCAACCCGGACATGGACGCCCAGGGTGTCGCCATCGAGGCGCACCTCGACCGCGGCCGCGGCCCGGTGGCGACCGTGCTGGTCCAGCGCGGCACGCTGAAGGTCGGCGACTCGATCGTCGCCGGCGACGCCTACGGACGTGTGCGTCGCATGGTCGACGAGCACGGCGAGGACGTCCCCGAGGCGCTGCCGTCGCGTCCGGTCCAGGTCATCGGTTTCACCTCGGTCCCCGGCGCAGGCGACAACTTGCTCGTGGTCGAAGAGGACCGGATCGCCCGGCAGATCGCCGACCGGCGCAACGCGCGCAAGCGCAACGCGCTGGCCGCACGCAGCCGCAAGCGGATCAGCCTGGAAGACCTGGATTCGGCGCTCAAGGAGACCAGCCAGCTCAACCTCATCCTCAAGGGTGACAACTCGGGTACGGTCGAGGCCCTCGAAGAGGCCTTGCTGAACATCGAGATGGGCGACGAGGTCTCGCTGCGGATCATCGACCGCGGTGTCGGTGGCGTGACCGAGACCAACGTCAACCTGGCGGCCGCCTCGGATGCGATCATCATCGGCTTCAATGTCCGTGCGGAAGGCAAGGCCACCGAGCTGGCCAACCGCGAGGGCGTCGACATCCGGTACTACTCGGTGATCTACCAGGCCATCGACGAGATCGAGAGCGCGCTCAAGGGCATGCTCAAGCCGATCTACGAAGAGGTGGAGCTCGGCCGCGCCGAGATCCGCGCGATCTTCAAGTCGTCGAAGGTCGGCAACATCGCCGGTTGTCTCGTGCAGTCGGGCATCATGCGGCGCAACGCCAAGGCCCGCCTGCTGCGCGACAACGTCGTGGTCGCCGAGAACCTCACCGTCTCCTCGCTCAAGCGCGAGAAGGACGATGCGACCGAGGTCCGCGAAGGCTACGAATGTGGTCTCACGCTGACCTACTCGGACATCAAGGTGGACGACGTGATCGAGACCTACGAGCTGCGGGAGAAGCCGCGCGACTGATCGCGACAGCGACTGCCTCGTACGACATCTCGACAGCTGTGGTGCGCGCCGACCGGTTTCCGGTCGGCGCGCACGCAGCGCTACGGAAGGAGCCCCGTAATGGCTGATCCGGCACGCGCTCAGCGCATGGCCAAGCGGATTTCGTCGATCGTCGCGTCGGCGATAGCGCACGAGATCAAGGATCCGCGACTGGCCTATGTCACCGTCACCGACGCCCGGGTGACCAACGACCTGCACGACGCGACGATCTACTACACCGTGATGGGCGAATCCATCGACGCCGAGCCCGATGTCGAGGCCGCGGCCGCGGGGCTGGCGAAAGCGACCGGCGTGCTGAGGTCGAAGGTCGGCGCGGGCACCGGGGTGCGCTTCACCCCGACCCTGCGTTTCGTACTCGACACGGTGCCCGACGCGGCACGTCAGATGGAGGAACTCGTCGCCCGCGCCCGCGCGAACGACGAACTCGTGGCCCGGCGTGCGGCGGAGGCCGAGCCGGCAGGGGATTCGGACCCGTATCGTACGGCGGACGACGACGCCGCCGGTACCGAAGAGTGAGCGGTTCGTCGAGCGCGGCGATCGCCGCGACGCTGGCCTCCGCGACCGCGGTGACCATCTGCTGTCATGTCCGACCCGATGCGGACACGATCGGCAGCGGTCTGGCGCTGGGGTTGGCACTCGACCGCCGGGGCGTCGACGTCGAGGTCTCCTACCCGGGGACCGAGCAACTCCCGGCGTCGCTCGCGGGGCTGCCCGGCAGCAAACTGCTGTGTTCGCCCGCGCAGGTCGTCGGACATCCGCTCGTGGTGGCGGTCGATGCCGCCAACCTCGAACGCCTCGAGTCTCTCGGCGCGACGTTCACCGCGGCGCAGACCTCGGTCGTGATCGACCACCATGCGTCGAATCCCGGCTTCGGGGACCTCGACCTGGTCGACCCGGACGCCGACTGCACCGCCGTACTGGTGCTCGACGTCCTCGACGACCTGGGCGTCGAGCTCGACGCCGACATCGCCACCTGCATCTACGCCGGTCTCAGCACCGACACCGGTTCGTTCCGCTGGGCTCGTCCGGCGTCGTTCCGGGTGGCCGCCCGACTCCTCGAGACCGGTGTCGACGCGCGGCGGTGGAGTCGCATCCTGTTCGATTCGCATCCGTTTGCGTGGTTCTCGATGATGTCGGGTGTCCTGGCGTCGGCCCAGCTGGTCCCGTCGGCGTGCAACGGCGAGGGCCTCGTCTACGCGATCGTCGATCAGCAGGCTCTGGCCGGGATGAGCTGGGACGAGGCCGAGAGCGTCATCGACACGATCCGCACGGCGCACGAAGCCGAGGTGGCCGCGGTGTTCAAGGAGAGTGAGCCGGGGATCTGGACGGTCTCGCTTCGGTCCAAGGACATCGTCGATCTCGTCCCGATCGCACGGGGACACGGCGGTGGCGGGCACCGTCAGGCCTCCGGGTACAGCGACACGGGTACCGCGGACGACGTGGTCGCCAGATTGCTGGAGTCGCTCTGAGCGAGGACTCCCCAGGCGTGGCGCGCATCGCCACGCTCACCGTCTCGGCTCTCGCGGTCCTCATCGCGCCCCCGCTCTACCTCCTGCTCGACCTGGCCGTCGTGGGACGGCTGGGCGGTGGGCAACTGGCCGCACTGGGGGTCGGCACCCTGGTGCTCTCGATCGTCAGTACCCAGCTGACCTTCCTGTCCTACGGCACCACGGCCCGTTCCGCGCGACGCTTCGGTTCCGGCGACCGCCCCGGCGCGGTCGTCGAAGGGGTGCAGGCGAGTTGGATCGCGGTGGCGGTCGGCATCCTGATCGTCGCGGTGGCGTATCCGTGCGCCCCGGTCGTGATGCGTCTGCTGGTCGGGACGTCGTCACCGGAGTCGGCCGCGGTCGCCGAGGACGCGGCGGGTTGGCTGCGGATCGCGATGTTCGGTGTACCGCTCATCTTGTTGTCGATGGCGGGCAACGGGTGGATGCGCGGAGTGCAGGACACTCGTCGTCCGGTCGTCTACGTCGTCGTCGGACTGTCCCTCGCCGCGGTGCTCGTCGTCGGACTGGTCCACGGCATCGGCCCGTTCCCGCGGATGGGTCTGGACGGCAGTGCGGTGGCCAACGTGATCGGACAGGGTGTGACCGGGGTGCTGTTCGCGGTCCGAGTCGTCCGCGAGGCGCGGCGGGTCTCGGCCGGGACCGGATCGGGACGTGGGCCGGGTTCACGTGCCTTCGCACCCGACTGGTCGATCATCCGCGCCCAGCTCGTGATGGCGCGCGATCTGGTCGTGCGCAGCCTGTCGTTCCAGATCTGCTTCGTCTCGGCGGCCGCGGTCGCCGCGCGCTTCGGGGTCGCCCAGGTGGCCGCTCATCAACTGGTGCTGCAGCTGTGGGAGTTCATGGCGCTGTTCCTCGACTCGCTGGCCATCGCCGCGCAGGCCCTGGTGGGCGCTGCGCTCGGCGCGGGACGGCTCGGTGCCGCCGACTCTGTCGCCCGTCGCGTCACCGCGGTGTCCGTGGTCGCCGCCACCGCGATGGGTGCCCTCTTCGCGGCCGGCGCGACCCTGATCCCGCGCATCTTCACCTCCGACGCCGCAGTCCTCGATGCCGTCGGCGTGCCCTGGTGGTTCTTCGTCGGGATGCTGCCGATCGCCGGTGTGGTCTTCGCCCTCGACGGCGTACTCCTCGGCAGCGGTGACGCGGCCTTCCTGCGTACCGCGACACTCACCGGCGCCCTGGTGGGCTTCCTACCGCTGATCTGGTTGTCGCTGGTGTTCGACTGGGGTCTGGCGGGAGTCTGGTCGGGCCTGGTGGTGTTCATGCTGGTCCGGCTGGCGACCGTGGTGTGGCGGATCCGCTCGGGTAAATGGCGTCGGGCAGGTGCGGTCCGCGCCTGACCGTGGGCGGTCTGGCACGATGGATCCTCGTGGCTACTCTGTGGGCGATCAGCGATCTGCACATCGCGCATCGGGGCAACGAGCACATCATCGACAGCATCCGGCCGACGTCGCCGGAGGACTGGCTCATCGTCGCCGGTGATGTCGCCGAACGCACCGACGACGTCGTCGACACCCTGCGTCGGCTGCGGGCGCGCTTCGCCACCGTCGTCTGGGTGCCGGGCAATCATGAGCTGTACACGACGGCCAAGGATCCGCTGCAGGTGTTCGGGGTCGCGCGGTACGACTACCTGGTGCAGGCCTGCCGCGACATCGGTGTGGTCACCCCGGAGGACATCTATCCGCTCTTCGATGCGGGTGACGGCTCCGACCCGGTCCGCGTGGTCCCGATGTTCCTGCTCTACGACTACACCTTCCGTCCGGAGGGCACCGCCAACAAACTGACCGCGCTCGCCCTCGCCCGGGAACGCAACGTGGTGGCGACCGACGAGTTCCTGCTGTCGCCCGAGCCGTTCCCCACCCGCGATGCCTGGGGACGGGCGCGGATCGAGATCACCCGGCGTCGGCTACAGGCCATCGATCCGGCCGAGAAGACGATCCTGATCAACCACTGGCCGCTGCGCCGTGAGCCGTGCGACGCACTCATCTATCCGGAGTTCGCCCTGTGGTGCGGCAGTGAACTCACCGCCGACTGGCACACCGAGTTCAACGCGGCGTGCTGCGTGTACGGACACCTGCACATCCCGCGGACCACCTGGTACGACGGCGTCCGGTTCGACGAGGTGTCGGTCGGTTATCCGCGGGAATGGAAGCGTCGCGGACTGCCGAACCCGCTGATGCGCAACATCGTTCCCGGGGATGGGCTCACCGCGGCCGATCTCCCCGAGCATGGGGTCCGGTTCGATCTGCCGCCGGACTATGCCGAACGGGCCGCCGAGTTCCGGCAGCGCGTCGAGCAGCGGCAGGCGGAACGACGCACCCGACAGGCCGAGAGACAGGCCGAACGGCAAGCACGAGAGGACAACCGATGATCGAGCAACTCCTGCCGGCGGGCGTCGCCTCGGCGGAGGCGTTCGCCGACCCGCCCGATCTGGTCCTGCTGCCCGCCGAGCAGAGCCTGATCTCCCGTGCGGTGGAGAAGCGTCGCCGAGAATTCACCACCGTTCGGCACTGCGCCCGCCAGGCGCTGGGGGAGCTCGGTCACGAGCCGGTCCCGATCCTCAAGGGCGACAAGGGCGCACCCGTCTGGCCGGCCGGGATCGTGGGGAGTCTCACACACTGCGACGGCTATCGCGCCGCGACGGTGGCGTACGCGATGGCGGTGCGGTCCCTCGGCATCGACGCCGAGCCGCACGACAGCCTCCCCGACGGCGTGCTCGAGCACACCAGTCTGCCGGCCGAGCGGGAGGTCCTCGCGACGCGGTCGGGCGACCTGCACTGGGACCGGTTGCTGTTCTGCGCCAAGGAGGCCACCTACAAGGCATGGTTCCCGGTCGCCAAGCGCTGGCTGGGCTTCGAGGACGCGCACATCACCTTCGAGCAGTCCACCCCGACGTCGGGAACGTTCACCTCGCGCATCCTCATCGATCCGGCCGCCGCGGACGGGGGGCCGCCGCTGCTCGAGTTCTCTGGTCGCTGGCTGGTCGAGCGCGGCATCATCACCACCACGATCGCGCTGACCTGACGTGGCCGACGCAACCATCGAGAACGCCGGACTGCTCGTCGTCGACAAGCCGGCCGGAATGACCAGCCACGACGTCGTCTCGCGCTGCCGGAAGATCTTCAACACCCGCCGCGTCGGCCATGCGGGCACCCTCGACCCGATGGCGACCGGCGTTCTGGTCGTCGGGATCGAGAGGGCCACAAAACTTCTCGGTCTGCTGTCGCTGACCACGAAGTCCTACACCGCGACGATCCGGCTCGGTGCGGCCACGACGACCGACGACCGTGAAGGTGAGATCCTCTCCACCGCAGACGCATCCGAGGTGTCCGAGGCCGCGATCGCCGCCGCGATGGCCGATCTCACCGGCGACATCCAGCAGGTCCCGGCGAAGGTCAGCGCGGTCAAGGTCGACGGCCGACGGGCGCACGCGCTCGTGCGTACCGGCGCCGATTTCGATCTCGCGGCGCGCCCGGTCACGGTGTCCCGCTTCGAGGTTCTCGACACCCGGTACGAGGGGGCCTTCGTCGATCTCGACGTGGTGGTGGACTGTTCGTCGGGCACCTACATCCGGTCACTGGCACGCGATCTCGGCGCCGCACTGGGCGTCGGCGGGCACCTGACCGAACTCCGGCGGACCGCGGTCGGCCCGTTCACCCTCGACCACGCGCGCACGCTCGACGACGTCCGCGACGAGCCGCGGGTCAGCCTCGACATCGACGAGGCGGTCAAGATCTCCTTCCCGCGCCGCGACATCGACGACGACGAAGCCGAGTCGATCAGTCAGGGACGATGGCTGGAACCGATCGGCCGCAAAGACATCTATGTGGTCGTCGACCAGCGGGAACAGGCGATCGCGCTGATCCAGGAGAAAGGTCGCCGGGCGAGCTCGGTGATGGTGGTCCGGCCGGCGACCCTGCGCTGACGCGGGTGGCCGCGCGCGGGCGATCGGGTCAGGCGCGCGGGACGACGAAGATGGCGCGTGCGGCGATGTCGCCGAGGTCGATCGGATCGGCGTCGTCGAGTGACACCGAGATCGTGCCCGCGAACGGGCGCTTCTCGGCGACGGTAACCACACAGTCGAGGGCGACGCCCACCTGATCGAAGTAACGCAGCATCTCGGGATCGGTGTCGGAGATCCGGGCGATGGCGCCCGACGCCCCCACATCGAGGTCGGCCAGCAGGGCCGCGTCCGGCGCGGGGATCGAGCCGTCCAGGGCGGGGATGGGGTCACCATGCGGATCCCGGTCGGGGAAGCCGAGTTTCGCGTCCAACCGGGCCATCAGACGGTCGGAGACCGCGTGTTCGAGGATCTCCGCCTCGTCGTGCACCTCGTCCCACCGGTATCCGAGTTCGCGCACCAGGAAGGTCTCGATCAGGCGATGACGGCGCACCATGAGGATGGCCGCGGACCGGCCCTCGTCGGTGAGGGTGACCGCGCCGTACGGTTCGTGCGAGACGAAGCCCTGGTCGGCGAGCTTGCGGATGGCCTCCGAGGCGGTGGACGCGGACACACCGAGGGACTGGGCCAGCAGCTTGGTGGTGACCTTGACGTCTTCCCACTCCTGGCTGGTCCAGATCACTTTCAGATAGTCCTGGGTCACCTGTGACAGCTCTGTCACCGGACGATCTGATCCCCGAGGCATGACCAAGAGCTTAACCCCACCGCAAACGCGAGTGGCGGTGGTGGTTTGGAACACCGGGTGCCCGTAGTCTGGTCGCGTGTTGCGATGGCGAGGTCTGGACGACATCCCCGCGGACTGGGGGCGGTGCGTGGTCACCATCGGTGTCTTCGACGGTGTCCACCGAGGACATGCCGAGCTCATCAACGCCGCCACGACGGCGGCGAAGGAGCACGGGGTGCCGGCGGTGCTGATGACATTCGATCCGCATCCGTCCGAGGTGGTCCGGCCGGGATCCCATCCGCCGCAACTGACGACGCTGACGCGGCGTGCGGAGCTGGCCGAGGAGCTCGGCATCGACGTCTTCTGCGTCATGCCGTTCACCCCCGAACTCGCCGCCCGGTCGCCGAAGGACTTCGCCCACGACATCCTCGTGGAGACGTTGCACGCCGCGGTCGTGGTGGTCGGTGACAACTTCACCTTCGGTCGCAAGGCGGCCGGCGACGTGGCCAGACTCGCCGAACTCGGTGGGAAGTTCGGGTTCTCGGTGGAATCGGTGTCGCTGTTCGGTGAACATGCGGTGACCTTCTCCTCGACCTACATCCGGTCCTGCGTCGCGGCCGGCGACGTCGACCGCGCGACCGAGGCGCTCGGACGTCCGCATCGGGTCGAGGGCGTGGTGGTGCGCGGGGACGGCCGGGGCCGCGACCTCGGCTATCCGACGGCCAATGTGGCGCCACCGATGTACGCGGCGATCCCCGCGGACGGGGTCTACGCCGCCTGGTTCACGATCCTGGGCGCGGGCCCGGTCGTCGGCGAGGTCGAACCGGGGGAGCGCTACCAGGCCGCGGTGTCGGTCGGTACCAACCCCACCTTCTCCGGCCGGACCCGCACCGTCGAGGCGTTCGTGCTCGACAAGAGCGCGGATCTCTACGGTCAGCACGTCGCCGTCGACTTCGTCCATCGCATCCGCGGGATGGAACAGTTCGACGGGGTCGACGACCTGATCATCGCGATGGGCGACGACGTGACGAAGACCAGGGAGATCCTGGCCGCAGCGGACAGCTGATCCCGTCCGGTCGTCTCCGGCCCGCTCGCCGAGTCCCGACGCCGGATTTGGGCCGGGTCCCACCCTGGCTGTAGCCTGATCAGTCGGTGTTGCTGCAGTCCGCGGTGGCGCACCGTGGTTGTTTCGGACGCGGTACTGAGAAACAGGAGTATCTCCATGGCTTTGACTGTCGAGCAGAAGAAGGAAATCCTCGCCGAGTACGGTCTGCACGAGACCGACACCGGTTCGCCCGAGGCCCAGGTCGCGATGCTGACCAAGCGCATCACCGACCTCACCGAGCACCTGAAGCAGCACAAGCACGACCACCACAGCCGTCGCGGACTGCTGCTGCTGGTCGGACGCCGTCGTCGTCTGCTCAAGTACGTCGCCAAGGTCGACATCAACCGCTACCGTTCGCTCATCGAGCGTCTCGGCCTGCGTCGCTGATCCCACGACTTCCACCGGCCGCCCCCGAATCGGGGGCGGCCGGTTTGTCGTATTGAGGTATTGACAGTCGGCGGTGATACGCTGACAGACGGATCGTGCCGGAACTCGAGGCAGTACGGAACGACCCGCCAGATCGGTCCTCGGTAGTGGCCGCCGGAAACCTCGTCCGGGCAATCCCCGGGCGCGCAGGATTCCGGCCGCTTCGATCGAAGGCCGTCTGAGCACTCATCCGGCGCAGATACGCTGCGCCATTCACCGTGCTGCCGCACATTCTCGGCGCGTTCTGGGTCGGTCCGATCCGCGCGTGCGCTCCTCGAGGACATGTCCGCTCGATGCGGCGTGTGAGTACGTGCTGCGCACCTCCGCGATGACCACCCCCAACCGCACAAGCGGCCGACTTTGCGTGGCCGCGTCAGACGGCCGCCACCGGCAGCCGCTACGAAGGGATTCCACCCCACATGACAGATGTGAACACGACCGAAGACTTCGCCGACGACTACGACGACGCCATCACCGAGGCGACCGCCGTCATCGACAACGGGAGCTTCGGCACCCGCACGATCCGGTTCGAGACCGGACGCCTCGCACTGCAGGCCGCCGGGTCGGTGACCGCCTACCTCGACGACGAGAACATGCTGCTCTCGACCACCGCGGCGTCGAAGCACCCGAAGGAACACTTCGACTTCTTCCCGCTCACCGTGGACGTCGAGGAGCGGATGTACGCCGCCGGACGCATCCCCGGATCGTTCTTCCGTCGCGAGGGCCGCCCGTCGACCGACGCGATCCTGACCTGTCGCCTGATCGACCGTCCGCTGCGCCCGTCGTTCGTCGACGGTCTCCGCAACGAGATCCAGGTCGTCGTGACCGTCCTCTCGCTCAACCCGAACGACCTCTACGACGTCGTCGCGATCAACGCCGCGTCGGCCTCGACCCAGCTCGCCGGGCTGCCGTTCTCCGGACCCGTCGGCGGCGTGCGCGTCGCGCTGATCCCGACCGAGGAGAACAAGGCCGGACAGTGGGTCGCGTTCCCGACCGTCGAGCAGCTCGAGGGCGCCGTGTTCGACATGGTCGTCGCGGGCCGCATCGTCGCCGGTTCCGGCGACACCGCCGACGTCGCGATCATGATGGTCGAGGCGGAGGCCACCGACAACGTCATCGACCTCGTCGCCGGCGGCGCACAGGCGCCGACAGAGGCGATCGTGGCCGAGGGCCTCGAAGCCGCCAAGCCGTTCATCGCCCGACTCTGCGAGGCGCAGAAGTCGCTGGCCGCCGCCGCGGCCAAGGAGACCGCCGAGTTCCCGCTGTACCCGGCGTACCAGTCGGATGTCTACGACGCCGTGGCCGCCGCTGCCACCGAGCGTCTGTCGGAGATCCTGACCATCGCGGGCAAGCAGGAGCGCGACGACAAGACCGACGAGCTCAAGGCCGACATCCTGGCCCGGCTCGGCGAGCAGTTCGAGGGTCGCGAGAAGGAGATCGGCGGCGCGTACCGGTCGCTGACCAAGAAGCTCGTGCGCCAGCGCATCCTGACCGACCACTTCCGCATCGACGGTCGCGGCATCACCGACATCCGTGCGCTGTCGGCCGAGGTCGCCGTGATCCCGCGTGCCCACGGCAGTGCGCTGTTCGAGCGCGGCGAGACCCAGATCATGGGTGTCACCACGCTCGACATGGTCAAGATGGCGCAGCAGATCGACTCGCTCGGACCCGAGACGTCCAAGCGGTACATGCACCACTACAACTTCCCGCCGTACTCGACCGGTGAGACCGGCCGCGTCGGTTCGCCCAAGCGCCGCGAGATCGGCCACGGCGCGCTCGCCGAGCGTGCTCTGGTGCCGGTGCTGCCGAGCGTCGAGGACTTCCCGTACGCGATCCGCCAGGTCTCCGAGGCGTTGAGCTCCAACGGCTCGACCTCGATGGGCTCGGTCTGCGCGTCGACCATGTCGCTGCTGAATGCCGGTGTGCCGCTGCGCGCTCCGGTCGCCGGTATCGCTATGGGCCTCGTCTCCGACACCGTCGACGGGGAAACCCGTTATGTCGCACTGACCGACATCCTCGGCGCCGAGGATGCGTTCGGCGACATGGACTTCAAGGTCGCGGGCACCAAGGACTTCGTGACCGCGCTGCAGCTCGACACCAAGCTCGACGGCATTCCGTCGCAGGTGCTCGCGGGTGCGCTCAGCCAGGCCAAGGACGCCCGGCTGACCATTCTCGACGTCATGGCCGAGGCCATCGACGAGCCGGACGAGATGAGCCCCTTCGCGCCGCGGATCACCACCATCAAGATCCCGATGGACAAGATCGGTGAGCTGATCGGCCCCAAGGGCAAGACGATCAACGGCATCACCGAGGAGACCGGCGCGAACGTCTCCATCGAGGACGACGGCACCGTGTTCGTCGGCGCGGCCGACGGCCCGTCCGCGCAGGCCGCCATCGATCGCATCAACGCGATCGCCAACCCGCAGCTGCCGAAGGTCGGGGAGCGCTTCCTCGGCACCGTCGTCAAGACGACCGCGTTCGGTGCATTCGTGTCGCTGCTGCCCGGTCGCGACGGCCTGGTGCACATCTCGAAGCTCGGCAAGGGCAAGCGCATCAACAAGGTCGAGGACGTGGTCAACGTGGGCTCCAAGCTCCGCGTCGAGATCGCCGACATCGACGAGCGCGGCAAGATCAGCCTCGTCCCGGTCGACGACGACGCCGACAAGGCGGAGGCACCGGCTGCCGAGGCAGCCACCGCAGACGCCTGATCTGACACCGAGTAGGTCCTGAAGGGGCCCGTCGTCCATGCGGACGGCGGGCCCCTTCGCCGTGCCGGGCGCTATCGACGATCGGGTTCGTCGAACCAGATCTCGAATCCGTCGGCGGCGGTGACCTCGTCACCGACGCCCTCGGCGCAGTGTCCCGCGGTGACCACGAGACGGTCGCCGTCGGCGTCGGTCCCGAGAACCCGGGGGAGCGGCCGGCCGACGGTTCTGGTCGACACGTCGCGCGCCTAGACTCTGCAGAGATGTCCGGTGACGAGAACGTGCGGCTGACGGTTGCGCGCCGTCGGGACGCCGGCGACGTCTCCGTCGCGCGCGCCGTCGTCGAACTCCTCCGCACCGCACCGGTGATCGGGCGGGCCGACATGACCGTCCGCCAGGCGGCCGCGCTGATGACCGAGCGCGGGCAGGACTACGTGGTGATCCCGCTGCCGGACCGGCGCCACGGTGTGCTGACCGACGGTGACATTCGGGCCGAGGTGGTGGCGGCCGGGCGCAGCGTCGACACACCGGTCGGGGAGATCGTGACGCAACCTGCGTTCGTCGTCGATGCCAGAGCGGCCGCCGTGGACGTCCTGACCGAGCTCGTCGATCGTGACCTCTCGATCGTCCCCGTGTGCGACGCCGACGGCGACGTGGTGGGTGTCGTCGGGCCGGGCGATTTCGTCGCCGACCCGGCGGGTGCCGGAATCCCTCTGCGCGAACAGATCCGACGCTCGCTCGGCGTCGACGAGCTGCAGGGGCACGCGCGCCGGCTGCCGCAGTTCGTCGCCGACCTGGTGCGCCGTGACCGGCCGCCGTACGAGATCACCCGCGCGGCGTCCCTGGTCGTCGACTCGGTCGTCAGTCGTGCGCTCGATGTCGTCCTGGCCGCACACCCGGAACTCGATCCCGCCGCGTTCACCTGGTTGTCGCTGGGCAGCACCGCCCGTCGGGAACCGGTGTTGAGTTCCGACGTGGATTCGGCTGTCTCTCTCGACGATTCGGTTGCCGGCGAGATCGATCGATATCGGGTGGCGTTCGGTGAGGTCGATGAGGTGTTGCGGAACGCGGGACTGCGGGTCGACGCCAACGGTGCCGTCGCGTCGAAGCCGCTGTTCGCGCGGACACACTCGCAGTGGCAGGCGGCGGCGCGGGGCTGGATCGACGACCCGCTCGCCGGTAAGGGGATGATCTTCACGTCGTTGATGCTCGACGGTCGGCCGATCGGCGGAGGCTACTCGCCGTCGTCGGCGACGCCGGCGGTGGCGATGATCGCCGGCCTGCGGCGTGACCCGCGGACGATGAATCTGCTTCTGGCCGAGACTCTGTCGACGCGCGCCCGGTTGCGCTCCCGGCGTGATGTGCTGACCGGGCGGGGCAACGTCGTCGACATCAAGCAGCACGCGGTGACACCGCTGGTCAACATCGCGCGATGGGCTGCGGTCAGCGTCGGTTCGACCGACGTCGACACCCGGGGCCGTCTACGCGCGGCGTCCGGCAGTGAGATGCTGCCCGACGAGCAGGCGTCGACGCTCGTCGAGGTCTTCGACGTGTTGCAGCGCGTCCGGCTGCGATATCAGGTCGCGCAGTTCGACAACGGCGACCCGCCCGGCGATCGGTTCGACGTCAGACAGCTGTCCCCGCTGGACCGCAGCCTCCTCGGGCAGGCGGTCCGCGAGATCGCCGGTGTGCAGCGCCGCATGTCGACCATGAGCCGACTTCTCCCCGGACCCGAGCAGGTGACCTGAGAACCGATGTGTCTGATCCTCTTCGCGTGGAACGCGCACCCCACCCGGCGTCTGATTGTGGCCGCCAACCGGGACGAGCAGCACCGCCGCCGCACGTTCGCGCTGTCGCACTGGGACGACCTGCCGATCCTCGGTGGTCGCGATGCCGTCGCCGGCGGTACGTGGATGGCCGTCTCGGCGGAGACCCCCAGCCGCGTGGCGATGGTCACGAACGTCCGCGTCGGTCCGGCTCGACGAACCGGAATCCGGTCGCGCGGGCAGCTTCCCGTGGACTATCTGATCGGTGACGACGACCCGAAGGTGTACGCCCACCGGGTCGTCGACGACGCCGGCGCATACGACCCGGTCAACCTGCTCGTCGCCGATCGGAACGAGCTGTGGTGGATGACCAACTGGCCGGAGCCGCGCGCCGAGCGGGTCGCCGACGGTGTGCACGGTCTCTCCAACGGGTCACTGGACAACGACTGGCCGAAGGTCGTCGACGGTGCGGCGGCCCTGAGCGGGCTGGTCGAGACAGACGGCGGCGGGCCGGATGGGTGTCCGGACGAGTCCTTCTTCGCCATGCTGGCCGACCAGGATCGGCCCGACCCGGCGCGTCTGCCCGACACGGGCGTCGGCCCGCAGGCCGAGGCAGCGCTGTCGTCGATGTTCATCAACATCCCCGGATACGGCACCCGGGCATCGACCCTGCTGCGCGTCGGGTACGACGGCCACGGATCGATGACCGAGCGTCGCTACGGCTGGCGGGGGCGACGCCGGGGTACCACCACGCTGACGTTCTGATCAGTTGTGCGCGTAGGGGTTCGGCGTTACGTCGAGGTCGAGTGCGGCGCCGACCTCGGCGGTGAACAGTTCGCCGTGCCGCGTGCTCAGGCCCGAGGCGAGTGCCGGGTCGGCTGCGCACGCCTGCTCCGGGCCCGAATCGGCCAGCCGTAGGACGTAGGGGAGGGTCGCACCGGTGAGTGCCTGTGTCGACGTACGCGCGACGTTGCCGGGCATGTTCGCGACGCAGTAGAAGACGGTGTCGTGGACGGCGAAGGTCGGGTCGTCATGGGTGGTGGGCCGGGAGTCCTCGAAGCAGCCACCCTGGTCGATCGCGACGTCGACGAGGACCGCGCCCGACGTCATCCGGGCGACGGTGCTGTTCGAGACGAGGACCGGTGCCTTGGCTCCCGGGACGAGAACGGCCCCGATCACCAGGTCGGCATCGACGACGGCGGCCTCGACCGCGAGCGTTGTGCTGTACCGGGTGTGGACGCGACCGCCGAAGCGGGCGTCGATGGCGCGCAGCTTGGCGATGTCGATGTCGAAGACGGTCACCTGGGCGCCCATGCCGAGCGCGATCTGGGCCGCGTTGACGCCGCTGACGCCGCCGCCGAGAACGACGACGTCGGCGGGCTCGGTTCCCGGGACGCCGGCCATGAGTACGCCACGGCCGCCCGCCGAGCGCATCAGGTGGTAGGCGCCCACCTGCGCTGCCAGGCGTCCGGCGACCTCGCTCATCGGAGCCAGGAGGGGGAGCGCGCCGTCGGCGCTGCGGACCATCTCGTAGGCGATGGAGGTGATACCCGAGGCGAGCAGCGCCTCCGTGCACGCGCGGCCCGCCGCGAGGTGCAGGTAGGTGAACAGCGTCTGATCCCGACGCATCAGCGGGAACTCGGTGGCGATCGGTTCCTTGACCTTGAGCAGCAGATCGGCCTGCTCCCACACCTCGGCGGCCGATCCCAGGATCTGAGCGCCCGCGGCCTTGAAATCGTTGTCGGAGATCGCCGAGCCCTCGCCTGCGCCGGCCTGGATCACGACGTCGTGACCACGTTGGTGGAGTTCGGCGACGCCGGCCGGGGTGATGGCCACCCGGTATTCGCGGTTCTTGATCTCGGTGGGGATGCCGATGCGCATGGTGACTCCGTACGTGGTTGCGGTCTCCTGAATGTTCCTCGATGAACTGTTTCCAGCGTGAAGGAACTTCGAGGATGACACAATGCAGCTGAACAATATTCTCGTCGTCGGCGGATAGCTGACGATCGTGTGATCGGAGAGGATGCGATGCCCGCGACACCGAAGGATGTTCGGACAGGCGACCTCGACGCGACGGACCGCGAACTGTTGCGTCTGTTGCAGTCGGATGCGCGGTTGCCCAACAGCGAACTGGCGCAGCGCGTCGGCATCGCCGCGTCTACGTGCCACGGCCGCTTGCGCCGGCTCGTCGAGGTCGGGATCATCCGCGGCTTCTTCGCCGACGTCGACCCGGCCGCCCTGGGGCGCCCCCTGCGCGCCATGGTCGCCGTCAGTCTGCAATCCGACGCGCGGGGTCAGATCCGGCAGTTCGTCGGCGAGATCGCCACCCACGACGAGGTGATCGACGTGTTCTTCCTCGCCGGCACCGACGACTACCTGCTGCATGTCGCCGCCGCCGACACCGAGGCGCTGCGCCAGTTCGTCGAACGACTCAACGGCCGGCCGGAGGTCGCCGGCACCACGACGTCGCTGGTGTTCGAGCACCGCCGCGGCGGTGCCCCGATCTTCTGAGGCGGGACGCCACTAGACTGGCCCGGCAGCGGTTGAGATGAGGCTGCGTCGACAAGAAGAGGGTGGACATGAGCGGGATCAAGGTGGGCGTCCTGGGTAGCCAGGGCAAGGTCGGGCAGGCGATCGTCGCCGCGGTCGAGAACGCCGACGACCTCACCTACACCGTGGGCGTCGACAAAGGGGACTCCCTGGAGTTCTTCACCGACACCGAGACCCAGGTCGTCGTCGACTTCACCCACCCCGACGTGGTGATGGACAATCTGAAGTTCCTCATCGCCAACGGGATTCATGCCGTCGTGGGCACCACCGGGTTCACCGAGGAACGTCTCGACATCGTCCGCGGATGGCTGTCCGAGAACCCCGGGGTGGGTGTTCTGATCGCACCGAACTTCGCAATCGGCGCCGTGCTGTCCATGCGCTTCGCCGCGCAGGCCGCCAAGTACTACGAGTCGGTCGAGGTGATCGAGTTGCATCACCCGCACAAGGCCGACGCGCCATCGGGCACCGCCTATCGAACGGCGGAGCTGATCGGGCGTGCGCGGGCCGAGGCCGGTGTCGGACGGAGCCCCGATGCCACGACCGAGGAACTCGACGGCGCTCGCGGCGCGGTCGTCGACGACGTGCGTGTCCACTCGGTGCGGCTCGCGGGACTCGTCGCCCATCAGGAGGTCCTGCTCGGCACCGCCGGTGAGACGCTCACCATCCGGCACGACTCCCTCGACCGGGCGTCGTTCGCTCCGGGAGTGCTCCTGGGCGTGCGCAGCATGGCCGGCCGCCCGGGCCTCACCATCGGGCTCGAAGAACTGATGGACCTCTGACCGATGACTCCCGCCGGCCCCCAGGGTGAACCCGCACACGACGACGACACCGAGGGCGGCGCACCGCGCCTGGGTCCGCGCAAGAAGGACTCCCGTCCGATCGTCTGGATGATCGCGTTCCTCGTCGTGGCCTTGATCGTGTACTTCGTGCTGCTCGGCTGGCGCGGCTTCCAGCTGATCGCCTCCGGTTCCCTCGCGGGCATCGGTCTGGGAGTGGGCGTGATCGCGCTACCGCTGATCGGGGCGTGGCTCGTCTACGCGACCCTGCGGGCGGGGCTCGAGCACCAGAAGCTCGCCGCGATCATGGCCGACGAGGGTCGCGAACTTGACATCTCCCACCTGCCGCACCGCGCGTCGGGCCGCATGGAGCGCGATGCGGCCGACGAGCTCTTCGCGCAGGTGAAAGCCGAGTGGGAAGCCGACCCCGACGACTGGCGCAACACCTACCGCATCGCCCGTGCCTACGACTACGCGGGCGACCGCACCCGCGCCCGCTCGATGATGAAACGGGCCGTCGCGCAGTACCACGGCCGGGAGCAGTAGCCCGATGAGCCGGCTGCTCATCGTCCACCACACGCCGTCGCCGGCGTGCCAGGAGATGTTCGAGGCCGTCGTGTCCGGCGCAACCGATCCGGAGATCGAGGGTGTCGAGGTGATCCGGCGGGCGGCCTTGTCGGTGTCGGCGAGCGATTTCCTCGACGCCGACGGCTACATCCTCGGCACGCCCGCCAACCTCGGATACATCAGTGGCGCACTGAAACACGCCTTCGACGTCAGCTACTACCAGATCCTCGACTCGACCCAGGGCCGGCCGTTCGGGTTGTACCTCCACGGCAACCAGGGCACCGAAGGCGCTGTGCGAGCCGTCGATTCGATCACCGGCGGACTCGGTTGGACCAAGGCTGCCGAGCATGTCATCGTCTCCGGAGCCCCGGGCAAAGAAGACCGCGAAGCGTGCTGGGAGCTGGGTGCGACGGTCGCGGCAAACCTGATGGAGGGATGAGCCTCGCAGGGCCGTGTTTTTCCTCACCGTTGAACGTCAGACGCGGAGATCGAGTCGCGAATCAAGGGTAACCGCGGCGGCCGCGGCTTGGGTCGCCAAGGTGCCCAACAGTGTTCCGCGGAACACTCTCGATCTCGGGTTGAGGCCGGAGGGTTTGTCGGTCCCGACGGATATGTTGGTCGTGTTCGTGTCGGTCGGTTCGGGGGGTTGCGGTGGGGGTCAGTGCTTTTCGTGCGGGTGGGGATGTTGCGTCGATGTTTGATGGTGCGGATCCGGCGTCGTTGTCTGATGAGGTTCTCGAGGCGCGGGTGTTGGGGTATGCCGCGC
>NZ_NGFO01000052.1 GCF_002149015.1 Gordonia lacunae
TCGACGGCGACAAAAGTGTGGGAGCGCTTGTGGACATCAGCACCGATGACGATCATGGAGCTTGCCTTCCTGTCACAGGGTGGGCGGACAGTCGGGCCGGTCGGTGGACATACTTCAGTGGAGGGGCGCTGCCACGCTCCTATCAAGTCACGCCGGCCGGTCCGTCACACCAGATGCCGGCACGATGAGGCAACACCAACCCCGAAGGGGTGGCAGGGAGCAGGAGAGCCAAACACCCGGTGGACGAAACCCAATCACCACTGACGTGGCTCCACAACCCTGACACTGAAGGGAGCAGGGGCTATACGGTTCTTTCGGATCAGGGAGCGGAGGGGTGACCGCTGGCGCTCGGCGCACCTCAGGGAGCGGAGCGGTGTCCCCTGGCGCTCCGCGCACGTCGGTGTCCGCGGCCCGGCGGCCATCGTGGATCACGAAAGGCCCGCGCTCCGTGAGGGAGAGCTTCACGAAGGGTTCGCCGAGCTTTCGGCCGACGGTCGGAGAGGCGATAGTGGACCCATGACGTCGCTGTTCATCCGAGCACTTCAGACCCACCAGTGGCTATACGAGCATTCGGGCGGTCTCGTCGGTCACCGACTGCTCATGGGCAATCCCACGCTGCTGCTCCGGACGATCGGACGCCGCACGGGTGAGGCGAGGTGCAACGCCCTCACCTATGCGCGTGACGGCGAGGCGTATCTGGTGGTCGCGTCGAACGGCGGATCACCGCGACCGCCCGGGTGGCTCGCCAACCTCAAGGCCCATCCGAATGTCGAGGTCCAGGTGGGTCGGCGCCGGGTCCAGGTCACCGCGCGGGCCACCTACCCCGACGACCCGGACTACGCCCGGCGCTTCGTTCTCGTCGACGAGGTGAACCGCGGTCGCTACGCGGGCTACCAGAAGAAGACGACGCGTCCGCTGGCCATCGTCGAGCTGACACCGCGGTAGGCGCTCGCGACCGTTCGCTGATTCACGCAGCGCCGGGCCGCTCGTCGCCGCTGGTCCACCGCCGCGCGTACTCGTCGATGTAACTCTGTCCGGACCGCTCGCAGATCGTCGCCATCAGTTCGTCGGTGAGGACACGGATACGGTCCTCGTCGACATAGCCGGATCGGAGGTCGAGCGCCGGGAGGATGTCGATCGTGACCCTGCGCCTGCCCGACGAACGGCCATCCGCTCGCCCGGTCCCGGAGATCGCAACCGGTACCAGCGGCGCACCCGTGATCAGCGCCACCCGCACGGCCCCGGTTCGTCCGCGATACATCCGCCCGTCCGGGGATCGAGTGCCTTCGGGGTGGATTCCCCAGGCTCCCCCGTCATTCAGGATCTCCACCGCCCGTCGGAGCGCCGACGACGCTTCCGTGCCGCCACGACGGTCGACCGGAATCTGCCCCAGGGTGAGGAAGAACCAGCGTTGCAGGCGACCGACGGGGCCCGGCCGTTCGAAGTACTCGCGCTTGGCGAGGAACGTCACCGGTCGGCGCGCGGCCAGAGCCAGGTAGAAGGAATCGAGTACCGACAGGTGATTGGCGGCGACGATGACCGGCCCGCGCGTGGGCAGATGCTCGCGGCCCGCGATGCGGGGTCGCGCCCACACGACGAGGGCGGGACCGATGAGGATGTACCGACACAGGGCGTACGCCAGTCGGGTTCTCACGTGCATAGACAGTGTCTACCCGAGGTGGGTGACACTGTCTACGTGCAGACAGCGAAAACCAGGACCGCGTTGGTTCGTGCGGGCGTCGAGTTGTTGGAGGAGACCGGTTCGCCGGACGTCGGATTGCGCGAGATCGCGCGTCGTGCGGGCGTCTCCCACGGCGCTCCCCGCCGATGGTTCCCGACGCATCGCTCACTCCTGGCGGCCGTCGCACGTGACGGTCTCGAGGACCTGTCATCGGAGTTGATGCACGCGGCCGACGGCAGCTTCGGGACCGTCCTGCGGGTCGCATCCGAGTACGTCGCATTCGCCCGTCGTCGACCAGCCATGTTCGCCTTGATCTTTCGTCACGACCTCCTCGAAGGTGCGGGCGCCGATCTTCGCTCCACGTCTCAACCGCTGTTCACCTGGCTGGTCTCGTTGATCGAGCAGCGCGGCGCCGTCGTCGACCCCGAGTCGCGTGCCGCCGAATTGTGGGTGGGCGTGCACGGGATCGCAATGCTGTCGTCGACGGGTGCGCTCGGTCTCGCCGTGCCCGGAATCGACGACCGCACACTCGTCGAACGCATCGTCGCGAACAGCCTCCGACCTTCTCCCGGTGATCCGGACCGATGACATTCGCCCGGCCCGCCGGTCGATATCTGGGAGGACACCGCGACGACACTTCAGGAGAAGCATGCGAACGCTGGCGATCACCCAGAACATGACGCTCGACGGTTCGATCGAGATGTTGACCAACTGGTTCGACCCGACCGTCGAGGCGCCGGACCTCATGGCCGAATCGCACCGCCAGGATGCCGAGGCCGACGCGCTGCTCGTCGGTCGGCAGACCTTCGAGGACTTCCGCGGCTTCTGGCCGCACCAGGCAAACGACGCCACCGGGATCACCGAGTACCTCAACACCGTCGACAAGTACGTGGTGTCGCACACGATGACCGACCCGGAGTGGCAGAACTCGACGGTGCTGTCCGGCGATGTCATCGAGAACGTGACCGCGCTGAAGAACGCCGACGGCAAGGACATCGTCGTGACCGGCAGCATCAGCCTGTGCCACACACTGATCGTGGCCGGTCTCGTCGACGAGTACCGGCTGTTCGTCTACCCGACCGTCCAGGGATCGGGACGGCGCCTGTTCCCGGCCGGCCTGGAGATCCCCAGTCTGCGGCTCGAGGACACGAAGAGTTTCGAGCTGGGCGTCTCGCTGCTGCGCTATCGGGCGCTGTGACCCGGTTCAGGTCGGACTGGACTCGATCTCCTCGAGAGCACGGGCGCGAATAGCCGCGAGGTCCATCCCATAGGTCAGCCCCTGCGACTGCTCGTACTCCGTCAGTCGGGCGGCGGCGCGATCATAGAGGCGCCGGGCGCCGACGGGATTGCCACGACGATGGTGCGTCAGTCCGACGCAGAGCTGGGCCAGTCCCTGCCACAGCGGACGCTCTTCCGGCGGGCACGACTTCCAGCGGGTCTCGAACACCTCGTGCGCGGAGAACGGCCGCCCGTCGTCGAGCAGTTGGCACGCGAGCGCGATCGTCTCGTCGGGCGGCAACGGCTCCTCGGACACGGGTTCGACGCCCCGCTCGCCGTACGGCAACGGCCGCCCCAGCTCGTCGCGCGGCCGGGCCTGACGCGCGCGACCGTCGGGGTCGCGGTCGCGGTTCTCGAACACTGCGCACCTCCTGACCGAATGGTTGCGAACCGTATCGTCCGTCGGAGTCTCCGCCCTCCGACCGGGGAGCGGTACGAGCGACAGCAGGACGGTACCCATCCGTCGGGCCCGGAAACGAGAAAGGTCAGGTTGCCGTCTGCAACCTGACCTTGTCTTCGCTCGTGGTGGGCGAAGGGGGACTTGAACCCCCACGTCCCGAAGGACACTGGCACCTGAAGCCAGCGCGTCTGCCATTCCGCCACTCGCCCGTGGCCACCGGAAATCCGGTGGGCATGTCGTCGAACTGGGTGCGTCCGGCGACTGGACGACGATAGCAGCACGCCGCCACCGATACAAAACTCGATCTCCGACGTTGCATTTGTGCAGTACGTCGGGTTACGTCAGATGCCGAATACACACCACTGGGACGGGAGTTGCACCTGGTGCACCAGTTGCCTTGGTGGCACAGTTGGCCGTTGATGTCGCTATCATCAAACAAGGCCAGATGCACGGCGACACGCTCTATTGCCGCGAAAGGAGGTCTCGGTGGGGATCCTGCAACGACTAGAACGCAAGCTCGAAGGTGCAGTTGACGACGGTTTTGCCCGTGTCTTCGGTGGTCAGGTGGCCCCGCAGGAGATCGAGAACGGGCTGCAGCGAGAAGCCGAGGAGTCGCTCGAGAACCTCGGTGACGGTACGGTCCTTGCGGCCAACAGCTACACGTTGCTGTTCAGTCCCACCGATCATCAGCACATCGCTGCGGAATACGAGCTGAACCGCAAGACTTTCTCGAAGCATTTGGAAAACTTCATCAAGGACAACGGGTGGCAGACCTACGGCACGGTCGTCGTAGAGTTCGAGCAATCGCCGTCCTTGCACACGGGGATCTTCCGCGCACGCGGCACGGTCAACCCGGACGCGCGGCCCCGCCCGGTGGGAGCGCGTTCGGAGCAGCCGCACGGTGCACCGGTCCCCGGCCCGCCGGCCGGTCGCCCGGCCCCTGTTTCCCCACGTCCCAACGCCCCCGACCAAGGAGCCCCCAAGATGACTCAGAATCCCGGATACGACCAGCGCAGGGGCGCCGATCCCGCCTACGACCAGTACGGACAGGGATCGGGACAGCCGGGAGACCAGGGCTACGGCCAGCAGGGCTACGACCAGTACGGTCAGCAGCCCGGCTACGAGCAGGGCTACGGCCAACAGGGTTACGACCAACAGGGTTACGACCAACAGGGTTACGACCAGCAGGGCTACGGTCAGCAGCCCGGTTACGGACAGCAGGGTTACGGCCAGCAGCCCGGCTACGACCAGCAGGGCTACAGTCAGCAGCCCGGCTACGGACAGCAGGGCTACGAGCAGCAGGGTTACGGCCAGCAGCCCGGTTACGACCAGGGTTACAGTCAGCAGCCCGGCTACGGACAGCAGGGCTACGAGCAGCAGGGTTACGGCCAGCAGCCCGGTTACGACCAGGGTTACGGCCAGCAGGGCTATGAGCAGCAGGGTTACGGCCAGCAGGGCTATGAGCAGCAGGGTTACGGCCAGCAAGCGTACGGCCAGCAGCCCGCGGGTTACGACTACCAGGGCGGCTACGACCAGGGTTACGGCGCGGGCCGCCCGGCAGCCGGATACGCCCCGTCGTCGATCACCCTCCTCCTCGAGGACGGCAGCAACCGCACCTTCCAACTGCACGAGGGATCCAACGTGATCGGCCGCGGACAGGACGCCCAGTTCCGTCTCCCCGACACCGGCGTCTCGCGTCGACATGTGGAGATCCGCTGGGACGGCGCCACCGCCATGCTCACCGACCTCAACTCGACCAACGGCACCACCGTCAACGATCTGCAGGTGAACACCTGGGAACTCGCCGACGGTGACCGCATCCGCGTCGGACACTCCGACATCACCGTCAGGTTCCAGTAGACCCGCATACGTCGAGCACACGCCCACCGAACACGGGCGGCGGTCGACACTGGCCCGAGCTCGCTCCGGCCGGTTGATACGGAACTGTCATATCCGAATGACCGAGTTCGACGCATCTGCCCATAGGATGCAGTCGGGTCCGTGGAGTTCGATCAGCGGTCCGACGATCGATGCCGCGAGCGGTACGACCCGACCGAGACGGAACGCGCTGGAGGTGAACACGACATGCAGGGCTTGGTGCTGCAACTGACCCGCATCGGTTTCCTGTTGTTGCTCTGGCTGTTCGTCTTCGCCGTGATCCGCACCCTGCGCGCCGACATCGCGTCGGCCGGCGGCCTGCGCATCCCCCGGTACTCGGGCGGTTCGGAGAAGCGGCGTCGCAGTGGCGGCGTCCGCGGCGCGGCGCGCCATCTCGTCGTCACCCACGGCGCGCTGGCGAACACCAGGATCAGCCTCGGTCAGCAGCCGGTCCTGCTCGGACGCGCCGATGACTCGACGCTGGTGCTGACCGACGACTACGCCTCCGAACGACATGCGCGGCTCTCCCGACGCGGCGACGACTGGTACGTCGAAGACCTCGGCTCCACCAACGGCACCTACCTCGATCGTTCCAAGGTGACGACCGCGGTGAAGGTCCCGCTGAACACGCCGATCCGCATCGGCAAGACCGTGATCGAGTTGCGCCCGTGACCCTTGTGTTGCGCTACATCGCGCGCAGCGACCGTGGTCTCGTGCGGTCCAACAACGAGGACTCGTTCTATGCGGGTCCTCGCCTGCTGGCACTCGCCGACGGCATGGGCGGCCATGCGGCCGGCGAGGTCGCCAGTCAACTGGTCATCCGCGCGCTCAGCTCGCTCGACGACGACGAGCCCGGCGGCGACCTCCTCACCCAGCTCGACAGCGCCACCCGCGCCGGCAACGAGGCGATCGCCGCGCAGGTGCAGGAATCACCCGAGCTCGACGGCATGGGCACCACGCTCACCGCGATCCTCTTCGCCGGCAGCCGAATCGGCTTGTGTCACATCGGCGATTCCCGCGGTTACATGTACCGCGACGGTGCGCTGACCCAGATCACCCGCGACGACACGTTCGTCCAGACCCTCGTCGACGAAGGTCGCATCACCGCCGAACAGGCACACACCCATCCGCAACGCTCGCTGATCATGCGCGCGCTCACCGGCACCGAGGTCGAGCCGACCCTGACGATGCGTGAGGCCCGCGCCGGCGACCGGTACATGCTCTGCAGCGACGGCCTGTCCGACGTGGTGACCGAAGAGACCCTCGCCGAGACCCTGGGGTCCATCGCCGACCCCAAGGAGTGCGCCGACCGGCTCATCGAACTCGCGCTGCGCGGCGGCGGCCCCGACAACGTGACCGTCGTCCTCGCCGACGTCGTCGACACCGAGTACGGCGACTCGCGCCCGATCGTCGGCGGCGCCGCCGGCGGCAACGAGGAGATCTACACGCCCGACCCGGCGACCGCCGCGGGCCGGGCTGCGGCGCTCCGTCCGCCGCCCGCCGAACCACAGCGCCCGACGGTGCTGACCGAGGCCGAACCCGCCACCAAGCACAAGAGCAAGTACCGACGCTGGATCGTCGCCGGCGTCGCGCTGGCCGTGGTCGCCGCGCTGGTCGTCGGCATCTTCGTCGTCCGTGCCGTCGTGCGCAGCAACTACTATGTGGCCGCCGACGACGCCGGTGACGTGCTCGTCTATCAGGGTTCGCCGGAGAAGGTGTTCTTCCTGTCGATGAGCAACCCGGTGCAGCGCGTCTGCGTCGAGGGCCTCGACCAGGCCGAACCGACCTACACGTTCATCGACTACGACGGCGGCACCTGCGAGTTCCCGCTCAACGTCGACGACCTGGTGTCGGGGCCGGCGCAGTCGGTCAAGAACGTGATGATCCGCAACAAGAGCGAGCAGCAGATCCAGGGCGTCGTCACCGACGAGCTCACCTTCCGCTGCGACAACGCGCCCTCGTCGGCGGCGCCTGCACCGACCCCCCCGCCGCCGGCACCGTCGGAGTCGACACCGAGTACCGACCCGTCGGCACCCGCACCCCGTGCCACCGCGGCACCTGCACCGGGAATCCCGCAACAGGGTGCGACCGAGTCGGTGGCCCCGCCCACCGGCAACGCCGGACCGTCCGCCACGCCCGCACCTGACCAGGACGCCGGCACGAGTTGCCGCCAGCAGGTGAGATGACTCAAGCCGCGCCCGCACCGCACGCCCCGCCACGCCAACCCGCCACGAGCACCGGCCGCAACGCCGAACTGTTGCTCCTGGTGTTCGCCATCGGCCTGGTGACGGTGGCGTTGCTCATCGTCCAGGCCGCCCAGGGTCAGAACCTCACCTGGGACATCCTCAAATACGTCGCCGCCTACACCGGGCTGTTCGGCGTCGCGCACCTGGTGGTCCGCCGCTACGCGCCGCACGCCGATCCGATCATGCTGCCCGTCGTCGCGGTCCTGAACGGACTGGGGCTGGTGCTGATCCACCGGCTCGATCTCGGCACGGGCAACACCGGGGAGTCGGTCAACGCCACCGAGGCGACCCGCAACGCCGACCAGCAGTTGCTGTGGGCGGTGCTCGGCATCGTGGCGTTCTCCGCGGTCCTCATCCTGATCCGCGATCACCGCACGCTCTCGCGCTACGCCTACACGCTCGGCCTCGGCGGGCTGGTCTTCCTGATCATCCCGGCGATCCTGCCCAGTGCCTTCTCGGAGATCAACGGCTCGAAGAACTGGATCATCACGCCGTTCTTCTCGATCCAGCCCAGTGAGTTCTCCAAGATCCTGATCATCATCTTCGCGGCGGCGGTCCTGGTGTCGAAGCGCGACCTGTTCATCACCGCGGGTCCGCACGTGCTCGGCGTCGATCTCCCGCGTGCCCGCGACCTCGGTCCGCTCCTGGCCGCCTGGGCGATCGCCATCGCCGTGATGGTGGTCCAGAAGGACCTGGGTACGTCGCTGCTGATCTTCGCGACCATCTTGACGATGCTCTACGTGGCCACCTCGCGTGTCGAATGGCTGGTGCTGGGCATCGGGTTGTTCGCGATCGGCGCGGTGTTCGCGTGGTCGATCTTCTCCCACCTGCAGACTCGGGTCTCGGTGTGGCTGAACCCCTTCGCGGACTTCGACGGCTCGGGCTATCAGATCGGGCAGAGCCTGTTCGGCCTGGCGACAGGTGGGCTGTTCGGCACCGGCCTCGGTTCGGGCCGACCCAACATCGTGCCGTTCGCCAACACCGACTTCATCATCTCGACCATCGGTGAGGAACTCGGCCTGGCCGGCCTGACCGCGATCCTGCTGCTGTACATGATCTTCATCCACCGCGGACTGCGGACCGGCATCGCCGTGCGCGACAGCTTCGGCAAACTCCTGGCGACCGGACTCGCGTTCACCATCGCGATGCAGGTCTTCGTCGTCGTCGGCGGCGTCACCAAGCTCATCCCGCTGACCGGTCTGACGACACCGTTCCTGTCCTACGGCGGATCGTCGCTGCTGGCCAACTACATCCTGGTCGCGCTGCTCATCCGGATCTCGAACGCCGCGCGCGAACCCGATCCCGGGAAGAAGCGTCCCGCGGCCAAGCCCGTCGAGGCACTGCCGACGCAGGTGGTGAAGCGCCGATGAACAAGCCGATCCGCAATGTGTCGATGGCGGTGATCGTGATGATCATCGCGCTGCTGGCGAACGCCACCTATGTGCAGGTGTTCAAGGCCGACGCGCTGAAGACCGACACTCGCAACAACCGGGTGCTGCTCGACGAATACTCCCGCCAGCGCGGACTGATCACCACGGCCGACGGCACGGTCATCGCGCTGTCGGTGCCGATCGACAGCCGCCTGAAGTTCCTGCGCCAGTATCCGCGGGAGGGCGCCGAGGCGTTCGCACCGGTCACCGGCTACTACTCGTTCCAGTACCTCGCCAGCCAAATCGAGCACTACGAGAACAGCATCCTGAACGGATCCGACGACCGCTTGTTCGGCCAGCGGTTCATGGACATGTTCTCCGGCCGCGACCCGCGTGGCGGCAACGTCGTCACGACGATCAACCCGAAGGTGCAGCAGGCGGCGTACCAGGCGATGCTCAACGGCCCGTGCGACGGGCCATGCCGGGGCGCCGTCGTGGCCCTGCAGCCGAACACCGGGAAGATCCTGGCGATGGTCTCGACCCCCAGCTACGACCCCAACAAGCTCGCGAGCCACGACCAGGAGGTCCGCGAGGGCAGCTGGGAGGCGTGGAACCGTCCCGGGGACACCGCGCAACCGATGCTGAACCGCGCGATCGGCCAGCTGTACCCGCCGGGATCGACCTTCAAGGTCGTCACCTCGGCCGCGGCCCTGCGGGACAACATCACTCCCGGCATCCGTCTCACCGCCGCACCGACCTTCCCGCTGCCCGGCACCGATGTCTCACTGCCGAACTACGGCGGCGAGACGTGCCCCGGGTCGTCGGGTGGAACCGTGTCGCTGGAGACGGCGTTCAAGTACTCGTGCAACACGGCCTTCGCCGAGCTGGTGACCGAGAAGATGTCCGACGCGATCCCGAAGTTCACCGAGACCGCGAGCCTGTTCGGCCTCGATCAACCGGGCCCCGACATCCCGATGCCCGTCGTCGACTCGACGGTGGGGCAGATCCCGTCCCTCGACGTCCTCGCGCAGGCCTCGATCGGTCAGCGTGACGTCCGGCTCACCCCGCTTCAGAACGCGATGATCGCCGCGACCGTGGCGAACGGAGGTGTGCGCATGCAGCCGTACCTGGTGGACAAGTTGCAGGCCGCGGATCTGCGAACGCTGCAGACCACTCCGCCGACCACCGCCAACAAGCCGATCACGCCCGAGCAGGCGGCCGAGCTGACGTCGATGATGATCGAGTCGGAACGGTCGACCGCCGGCGCGGGCGGCCCGGTGTCGATCGCGTCGAAGACCGGAACCGCGGAGAGCGGGTCGAGCACGGACACCCCGTTCTCCTGGTACATCGCCTTCGGACCGTCGTCGAACGCGCAGATCGCGGTCGCCGTCGTGGTGGAGAATGGACAATTCGGTGCGGACTCGGTCGGCGGGACCGTTGCGGCACCGATCGGACGAGAAGTGATCAACTCACTGGTGGGAGGTGGCAGATGACCCTGCAGAACGGCACCACCATCGGCGATCGGTACCGGCTCATCCGCCTGATCGCCACGGGCGGCATGGGACAGGTGTGGGAGGCGCTCGACACGCGCCTCAATCGTCGGGTCGCGGTGAAGGTCCTCAAGGCCGAATACACCAGCGATCCCGAGTTCATCGCCCGGTTCCGCGCGGAGGCCCAGACCACCGCCAAGCTGAACAACCCGGGGATCGCGAACGTCTTCGACTACGGCGAGACCCCGGACTACAACGGCGGCGACCCGCTGGCGTATCTGGTGATGGAGCTCGTCGACGGCGAACCCCTGAACTCGGTGATCTCCCGGCTGGGCCGGCTGTCGCTGACCAACACCCTCGACATGCTCGAGCAGACCGGTCGGGCCCTGCAGGCCGCGCACAGCCAAGGACTCGTCCACCGCGACGTCAAGCCGGGCAACATCCTGATCACCCCGGTCGGCCAGGTGAAGATCACCGACTTCGGAATCGCCAAAGCCGTCGACTCCGCCCCGGTCACCAAGACCGGCATGGTCATGGGAACGGCGCAGTACATCTCGCCGGAACAGGCCACCGGCGACGAAGCGACCGCGGCGTCGGACGTCTACTCACTCGGCGTCGTCGGCTACGAGGCCCTCACCGGCCGCCGGCCGTTCCTCGGCGACGGAGCGATCACCGTCGCGATGAAGCACATCCGCGAGTCTCCGCCGCCGCTGCCGTCGAACCTGCCGTCCGGCGTCCGTGAACTCATCGAGATCACGATGGCCAAGGACCCACGGCAGCGCTACGCCAACGGCGGCGAGTTCGCCGATGCGGTGGCCGCCGTTCGTGCCGGGCGACGCCCGCCCCGCCCGGGGGCGATCGCCGGTGCCGCGGCGGGTGCCGCGGGTGCCGCCGCGCTCGGTGCCGCCGTCGCACGTGGCGCCACCCCGCCGACCGGGGCTGCCTCGCGCCCGGTGACGCCCCGGCCGACATCCCGCACCGCGGTGGCCCCGCCACCGCCGGACAACAGCTGGACGACGGGGCAGAAGGTGCTGGCCGGGATCGCGGCCGCGCTGCTCGTCGGCGCCATCGGCCTCATCGGGTTCTATTTGGTGAACAGTGGCAACGGCGGGGCGGCGACACCACCTCCGTCGTCGTCGACGGTCACCGAGACCACGACCACCGAGGCACCGACCGAGGAGCCCGACGAGCCGACCACGACGCGGCGGACGACTCGCACCACGACCTCCGAAGAATCCACCACCACCGACGAGACGTCGGAGACCACCACGCCGCGCCAGCAGACCGACACCTCCGAATCGCCGCCGGACCCCGGTGCCGCGACCGGAACCCCGTGTTTCCCCGGCGTGCCGTTCTCACCGTTGTGCTGATGGACCGCTGTACTGGAGACGACCGTGCCGATGCATCGACAGTGCCGGTGAGCCGAATGTCTCCGACCGAGAAGTTTCCGACGCTATGTTCTGACCAGAGATCCTGAGGGGCGAACCACCGAGGCCGATGTCGACACCACACCACCTCTCCGACCGCTACGAACTCGGCGAAACGCTGGGTTTCGGTGGCATGTCCGAGGTGCACTACGCGCGCGACCTGTTGCTGCACCGCGATGTCGCGGTCAAGGTGCTGCGTGCCGACCTCGCCCGAGACCCGTCGTTCTACCTCCGGTTCCGTCGCGAGGCGCAGAACGCGGCGAAGCTGAACCACCCCACGATCGTGCAGGTCTTCGACACCGGCGAGGCCGAGACCGAGGACGGTCCGCTGCCGTTCATCGTCATGGAGTACGTCGACGGCGACACCCTGCGAGATGTGTTGCGCGCGAACGGTCCCATCTCGCCGCGACAGGCGATGACCTGGATGGCCGACGTCGCCGCCGCCATGGACTTCTCCCATCGGAACGGGATCGTCCACCGCGACATGAAGCCGGCGAACGTGATGATCGACAAGTCCGGTGCCGTGAAGGTCATGGACTTCGGCATCGCGCGCGCGATGAGCGATGCGACGTCGACGATGACCCAGACGTCCGCGGTGATGGGTACCGCGCAGTACCTGTCGCCCGAGCAGGCCCGCGGCATCAAGGTCGACCCGCGCAGCGACATCTACTCCATGGGATGTGTGCTGTTCGAGCTGCTGACCGGCGAGCCGCCGTTCACGGGTGACTCACCGGTCGCCGTCGCGCATCAGCACGTGCACGAGGATCCGCCGTGGCCGTCGCATGTCCGGCCCGAGATCCCGCGCGAACTCGACTCCGTCGTCCTCAAGGCGATGAGCAAGAACAAGGACAACCGCTACCAGTCCGCCGCCGACCTGCGTGCCGACCTGATCCGGGTCCTCGCCGGCGGCAAGCCGTCGGCGCCGATGCTGCTCTCGGACGAGGAACGCACCGAGTTCATCGACACCGGGCCCCGCCGCCCGACCCGCGCGGAGACGACCGGTCCGCGCCGTGCGATCCCCGCCCGCACCGCGAACGGCAACGGCGGAAATCACCGCCGCGACGACGCGGACGAGGACGGCAAGACACCTCGACGCCGATCCCGGCTGCTCATGGCCGGTGCGCTGGCCGTCGTCGCGTTGTTGATCGGCACCCTGTTCCTGTGGTCACCGTGGAGTTCGGGGTCCGCACCGCAGGAGTCCGTCCCGGCGGTCTCGGGACTCAGTTCCGACGACGCGCAGGCCTCGCTCGAACGAGCCGGCTTCGAAGTCCGCGTTCTCGAAGAACCCAGCCTCGACGTCGGTGCGGGTCTCGCCACCCGGACGACGCCGGGCGAGGGCGTGATGGCGGCCGAGGGTTCCGAGATCGCGCTCTACGTCTCGACGGGTCCCCAGCGTGTGCGCTTGCCGTCGGATCTGGTCGGCAAGACACCCACGGAGGCTCTGGACTCGCTCAAGGTCCTGGGGTTCACCAATGTCCGCACCGACCGGGTGGACTCGTCGGCCGAGATGAAGGACAAGGTGGTCTCGACCGCACCGGCGGTCGGCACCGAGGTTCCGGTCAACGGCGCGGTCGTCGTCAACGTGGGCAACGGTCCGCGCGAGGTCACGGTCCGCGACGTCGTCGGAATGTCCGAGGATCGGGCACGGTCGGTGCTGGAAGAGCTCGGCATGACGGTCGTGGTCGTCGCCGCGGACTCCGACCGTCCGGCCGGCGAGGTCATCTCCACCTCGCCGGGCCCCGGCTCGACCGCCGAACAGGGCAGCACTGTCCAGATCAGCGTGTCGCGAGGCAATCTCTTCACCGTCCCGAACCTGCGGGGCAAGACTCCCGCCGACGCACAGACCGAACTCGAACGTGCGGGCTGGGAGCGCTCCACGCTGACGCGCCAGACCCGCAACGTGCCGCTCGGCAGTCCGGACGACGGTCGCGTCGTCGGCCAGGAACCCAATCCCGGGTCGCAGACCCGCAAGAGCGGTTCGATCACGATCATCGTCGGCCAGGCGAGCCTGCTGCCCAACTGAGCCCGACCCCACCCGCCGGGATCAGCCGATCGCGGTCGCCATCTCCGCCTCGAGGGCGGACACCCGGGTTTCGTCGATCTCGATTCCACACGTCTTGAGCCAGTTGGCGAGCATCCGGTGGCCGCCCTGGGTCAGGACGCTCTCCGGATGGAACTGGACGCCGTGGATGGGGAGTTCGCGGTGCGCCATCGCCATCACGATGCCCGACTCGGTGCGACCGGTGACGACCAGTTCGTCGGGGATCGTCTCCGGCAGCACCGTCAGCGAGTGGTAGCGGGTGGCGGTGAACGGATCGGGTAGTCCTTCGAGAACGCCCGCGTCGTCGTGGAAGACCAGCGAGGTCTTGCCGTGCAGGAGTTCTGGCGCGCGGTCGACCGTGCCGCCGAACGCGGCCCCGATCGCCTGGTGGCCCAAGCACACTCCCAGCAGAGGCAGTTCTTCCTCGGCGGCGACGCGGACCATCGGCATCGTGGCGCCGGCGCGCTGCGGGGTGCCGGGACCGGGGCTGAGGAGCACCCCGTCGAATCCGGCGACGGCCTCGCGCAAACGGTCGGGGTCGGCCGGGGAGAGTTGCGGGTCGTCATTGCGCCACACAACGGCCTCGACGCCGAGCTGGCCCAGATACTGGACCAGGTTGTAGACGAAGCTGTCGTAGTTGTCGACCACCAGAATGCGACTCACGCGAAAAGGCTACCGCCGAAGCGGGTGGTCGGCGTCGGCGACCTGGTGAGATACCGTAGAACTCGAGTGTTTGCCACTGGCGGGGACGTGTGTTGTCGCCCGCTCGCGTACGACCGCTCCGGCGGTGCCGCACAACAGAGGAAGTCATGCCGAAGTCAAAAGTCCGGAAGAAGACCGATTACACGATCAACCCGGCCAGCCGGACGCCGGTCAAGGTCAAGGCCGGCCCTTCGAGCACCATCTATGTAAGCGTCATGCTCGGCCTGATGGTGCTGGGTCTCGCCTGGCTCGTCGTCTACTACCTTGCCGCCACCCCCACCGCGTACGGCGGCGAGGGCCAGGTCCTGCACTGGATGGCCGAACTCAATTCGTGGAACTTCCTGATCGGCTTCTCGCTCATGGTGGCGGGCCTGTTGATGACGATGCGTTGGCGGTAGGCGCTGTCGGTCGTTCGCGTGTCGAAGGCGCTGAGCTGCTGAAACACACGCGTGTAAGTTATCCACACTGTGGAAATCACATGTGTGTAAGTCATCCCCATTGTGAGTAACTCCTGTGGATAACTCGGACGACTCCTACACACATGCCTGGGCGACTCCCATCGGCGCGGGGCTCGCGGGTTGTCTCGGCGGTGTCGTGCTGGTCGTGGCGGCCGTGGTCGTCGCCGGCGATCCCGCCGGGTCGGTCCTGATGGGTGTCGCCGGGATCCTTCTCCTCGCCCTCGGCGCCTACACGCTGCTGGTGCGTCCCCGACTGGCCATCTCGTCGGATCCGTCGCCGGCCCTGATCATCCGAACCCTTCGCGGGCCGCGGTCCTATCCCCGCGAGCGCATCGAGCGGATTCGCGTGCTGTCGATCCGCCGGGTCGGACGCCGCGTCGGACAGCTCGAGATCGACGTCCTCGACGACGAGGCGGCCGCGTCGCCGTCACGTCGTGAGGGTATGGGCCCGCGCGACGACACCCGTCTGGTCGTGCTCAGCCGCTGGGACCTCGGGACCGACCTGCCGACCGTGGTCGACGCACTGCGTGAGGCCGGATTCGTCGTCGACGAGGGGTAGGCGTCTGGGCGCGCGCGAAGCACCCGCGCGACGCCTGATGCATGTGAGAATTCTCGGGTCCCGGTCCGAAGGGACCAGACCGATGCCCGCAGCGCCCTGCTAATCCCTGCTCCCTGAGGAGCGCCCGGAGCTTGCGGAGGGCGCGTCACGAAGGGCCTGGCGAGTCGGCGGACCCTTCGTTCAGCGGATGTAGATCATCCCGTCATAGACAACACCTGCGCCGATACCGAGACCCAGGGCGAGGATGAACAGCGCGGCGAGCGCGATCCAGCCGACGCGGCTCGCGGCCTGGGGATTTCGACGACCCGCGGGCAGCACGGCGTCGGGCAGGTAGACGATGGCTGCGGTGGCGGCCGCGCCGAAGACGAGACCGCCGAGGTGCCCCAGGACCGAGATCCCGGGGAGCGAGAACGACAGTACGACGTTGAACCCGATGATCAGCAGGACCGGGACCGGGGACACGCGGGCCTTGAGGATGATCACGAGCATCGCGCCCATGAGGCCGTAGATCGCCCCCGAGGCGCCGGCGGTCAGGGCGCGGTCGTTCTCGAAGAGCATGACCGCAGCGCTGCCGCCGAGGAGAGCGATCCCGTAGACGGCCAGGTAGCGGCCGATCCCGAGTGCGAGTTCGAGGTCGCGACCGAGGATGTACAGCGAGAGCATGTTGACTGCC
This sequence comes from Gordonia lacunae, assembly GCF_002149015.1. GTDB lineage: Bacteria > Actinomycetota > Actinomycetes > Mycobacteriales > Mycobacteriaceae > Gordonia > Gordonia lacunae. The sequence goes on from NZ_NGFO01000052.1 coordinate 16,204, forward strand.
ACGTGCATGACGCTGAAATGCAGGAAGCCCGCGGTGAGGAGGCGCCAGTACTCGCCTGCTGCGACATCGCTCTTGAGGAGGTCGCCGGCGCTGAAGATCGACGCGCCGCCGGGGTCGCCGACCCCGGCCTGGAGAACGCACAGCGCGAAGATCAGCAGGTTCACCGCGATCAGCGCATAGGTCGCATAGGGCTGCGTGGGCGCGGTACGCGTCGGCGCCATCCTGCGCACGCCGCCCCCGGGGCCGCCGAGTGACGGCGACCGCTGCACTCCGTCGTTGCGGAGACAGTCCAGACAGTGCTGACCGACCGCAGCCGGACGCAGGCACTCGGGACATGCCGGACGCCCGCAGCGGCTGCATGACAAGCCGGTGGGACGGTCGGGATGCCGGTAACACACCGCCCGCTGCGGAGCGGTGTGCTCCGGAGAGGTCAGTTGACCTCGATCTTCTCGATGACGACCTCGTCGAGCGGCCGGTCGCTGCGGTCGGTCGAGGTGGTGGCGATCGCGTCGACGACCTGCTGCGACGCCGGATCGGTGATCTCACCGAAGATGGTGTGGCGACGGTTGAGGTGCGGGGTCGGGCCGACGGTGATGAAGAACTGCGAGCCGTTGGTGCCCGGTCCGGCGTTGGCCATCGCCAGCAGGTACGGACGATCGAACTGCAGCTCCGGGTGGAACTCGTCACCGAACTGGTAGCCGGGGCCGCCCATGCCGGTTCCGGTCGGGTCGCCGCCCTGGATCATGAACCCGGAGATGACGCGGTGGAACACAGAGCCGTCGAAGAACGGACCGGAGTTGCCGCCGGACGCGTTGGGCTTGCTGTATTCCTTGCTGCCGTCGGCCAGGCCGACGAAGTTCTCGACGGTCTTCGGCGCGTGGTTCGGGAACAGGTCGACCTTGATGTCGCCGCGATTGGTGTGGATGACTGCGGAGGTTTTCTGGGTAGTCACACCTCCATCCAACCACTTGCACCGGGTCTGATGGTCGGGAGATGCCCGCGAGGTGCGCAAATGCACCGGGCGGGGTGGCAGCTGCGCGCACCGGCTGGCAGTCTTGAGCCCATGTCCAAGAACTACCTCTTCGCCGCGCTGGGTGTGGTCGCCGCGTCCGTCACCGCCGTCATCGCCGTCGGCTCTGTGCGTCGCGCACGACGCGTGGCGGCCCCGGTGTCCCCGACCGTCCCGCGGATCGAGGAGGTGCGCGAGGCGCTCGCCGAGAGCACCGAGACGCAGGCGTCGTGACCCGCCGCGGCCGCCTCGGCACCGGGCCGCATGTCGCGCACGGGTAATTTGGACTCGTGACCTCAGACGACGAGCGCTCCCCGAACCCGCCGCCGGGGTCCGGCAGCGCTGACGACCGGACCCGCGAGTCGTGGTCGACGCCCGAGAGCCCCGCACCGACGAGCAATCCCGCGCCGTGGGAACGGGCACCGGCACGGCCGGTCAGCGCGCCCCCGCGCGGAGCGGACACTCCCGACGCCGGACGGCCGACGCCGCGCGGCGCATTCACCCCACCTCCGGGCGGCCGACCCCCGACTCGACCCGGCCCACCTCCGGGCCAACGACCGGCACCACCGCGCGGCGACACGCCCGGGCCGACGTCAGGCCCTGCCGGACCGCGCCCACCCGCGCCGGGACCGCAACGACCGGGGCCGACTGGTGCCGGGCCGACGCCCAACGCGCCCGGTGCGGGCGCCGGTCCCGCCGGCCAGCGACCGGGTGGCAACCCCACCGGTCCGGGTC
>NZ_NGFO01000053.1 GCF_002149015.1 Gordonia lacunae
GGTCCGGAATGTACTGACTGACAATGGATCCTGTTACCGATCCCACGTCTTCCGTGACGCGCTCGGTGAGGTCAAGCATCGCCGGACCCGCCCCTACCGGCCACAGACCAACGGCAAGGTGGAACGGTTTCACCGCACGCTGGCCGATGAGTGGGCCTACGCGCGGCTCTACACCAGCGACGCCGAACGCTGCGCTGAGTACTCAAGCTGGCTGCATCACTACAATCACCACCGCGGCCACACCTCACTCAAAGGTCGACCACCCGCCGACCGCGTACCTAACCTCTCAGGTCAGTACAACTAGCGCAGACGCGCGCGCCCAACCCGGTCCCTCGAAAAGTTGCCCTGCCCGTCGGTAGAGTGCGGCCCGTCGGATTCCTAGGAAAGGACAGAGAACATGGCCGACAATGAGGACGGTGACGATGAGGACCGCGCGTCAGCGAACATCGGAATGGGGATCGTGCTCGGCTTGAGTTTCGGGACCGCGATAGGGGCGGCCACCGACAACTTGGGCATGTGGATCGCTGTCGGTCTAGCCCTAGGTGCTGGAGCTTGGCCGTTGTTCGACATGACAGCGAAAGCGTGGTGGCGGAAGTAGCCGATCTGAGACGGCCGGGACCACGACGCCGGTAACCCGGGAGACGGCCGCTAGACGCGCTCTTTCGGATCGGCTGGCCAGCCCAGACCGTCGCCGATGTCCTGACACACCACATAGTGGGGGCACCTGGGCGCGGGACGTCCAGTGAGGGGCACGGAGGGAAGCGCTGACTTGGCCGTCGGTCCGCGCCCCTTTCGCATCTCTGCAACCCGCGTGGTTGGGTCCTTCCGACAGTCGCTGTGGCGGTCTCGGCTGCGGGCGCGGCGTCCCTCTCGGCGGGCGCACAGCCCAGGAGTGGTGCCCAGGTCACGCACGGTCTTGATGTTGAACGCGGCCTGAACTTTCTCGGCGTCGCCGTCGCCCTGCAAGGTTGCGACCGGCGCCTCGGCCAGCGGCTTGTCTTGAGCTGTGGTGCTCCATCTTGCGCCTCCACTACGCGCTGGTATACGTCGGTGACGGGCTCTCGTCACCGCCACCTCCGCACGGTGCGGATGGTCCAACCCCACAGTTTCATCGACGCCTCACCGAGATCATCGGCCAAACACCAGGCCGATACCGATCCGAACTGCGCGGCCACGACCACAATGCGGTCACTTCAAGAGTGACCTACACCATCGCGCCATCCCTGAGCAACTGCGCCGACTGGCACCTCCTGCTCGACGACGAGTGACGGTAGGACAGCCATCGACCTGAAGACCGGTAAGCCGCTGTGGCACAACGCCGCCAATGAAAAGGCCTCCTTAGCATCAGGGCGGCTGAGACTTTGCTGGCCGGTACCGACGCACGTGGGGACCCAAAGACGGGGGTTTCGTGGTGAACGCGTTCGTCCGCGTCGGCTTGGTCGTGGGTACGCTCGTCCTGATCCTGATCGCATGGCAGTCATCGCCTGTGTTCTACGGAACCGTATGCGGCATAGTCGCTTTCGCGGTATCCAGAGCGCAATCGATGGTAGTGCATTCATGGGCGCACCCGACGGCGACGGCCGGACAAGTCACGGGGAGGGCGGTGAGCGATGACCCCACCCGCACATCCGGAACCAGGGGAGTACCTACTAAACTATCTGCCACACAACCGATTCCCTGCGGAAGTCGAACATCAGACGCGACCGATGCTCGCACATGCAAATCAAAAAGGCTGGCGCCGTACGCCGAGTCTGAGGGGCCGGGAGACGGGGAAGGGTTGGGCATGAAGGGGTCGCCCACCCCTCCCCGCTTCCCCCGCTGTGAGAAGGAACCCCCGGGGGAAGGTGTGAGGATACCCTCAGGCCCGAATGCAGGCAAGTGCAGCGTTGGTTTGTTATCGTTACTTTCGCGTTGCTCTGTGTTGCCACACCCAACGAGGAGAACGCCCCAACAGGGTGAGGGAGGGGAACTCCCCCGAACAATGCGCCCCTCCCTCACTCTTTCTCTGCGCGGCGCGACTGGCCCCTCAGGGTGAGACCGGAAAGGTGGAGTCCCCCATGTTCGGCAGACGACGAGACATGTTCCGAGACGTCGGACCCGAGTTGACCGACGCCGAACGAAACCGGGCTATCCGCACAGCGGGCATCCTCGCCCGCCAGACCCAGCAGACACTCACCCTCACCACGCGCAAACAGTATCGCCGGTACCGCGCAGACGCCGGGGAATGCTTCATGTGCTGGGACCAGTGGCACGTCCACTACAGGAAGGCATACGTGGGGCCGCCGCTGTCACTGGGAGGCGGCGGCCCCACCCGCACATCCGGAGCAGGGAACACCTACTAGAAGACCCCCCCGAGCTCAACGCTGCTCGCTCCCGACCACGGCGGGGCCAACGGGACTTCTGGCCGGCGACCTCGGCGCTGCCCGTCGCGCACCGCGGCCCATGCCGATTGATGCACAGGGTCGATGGCCACTGTTCGCAGGGCTTCCCGGTGTTGATCCTGGCTCGATCAAGATGACCGTCGATGGCGGGGTCCGGACGCTGTCACGCGTCGAAAAACCCACCCGCGGGGGAGTTCGATTCGAAGACATGAGTGGTACGCGCAAGTCAGTTGGTAGCGGTACTAGGGCCGCGAACGGCACTTCCCGCTGTCGACACACCTCGTCGCGCATGGCCTCCTGCGATAGGCGCGAGTCGGCTCGTCTGCGTCGCTCAGGCTGGTTCTGATGCCGGTAGGACGATATCGAGGAGGTCGCCGATTCGGCACGCGATCATCAGTCAGACAGGTTCTCGACCGCACCAGCGCCCCGCGCGCCGCGGACCTGAAGCCCTCCGACTGGTACGTGCCCGGGGATCTCGCGGTGGTGCTCCGCACCGTCTACCACCCACAGATCGCCGCCACCCTCGACCGGGCGGGTGACATCGGCCGAGACCTCGCCACCGCCGGCCCCGTCGAACCGTTGTGGCTGTCGGTTGAGGTGTCGAGTAGTCAGTCACACCTTTGCGAGGTCGGGGGGCCTACGACTCCCTACGGTGAGTATGTCGGGAACCGCGTCAGTCAGTCGTCGCCGAGGCGCAGGTCCAAGCTGATCTCCTCGGCGTCGAGCTGTTGCAACTCTTGCGTGAGCAGCGAGGAGTGGTAGGTGCCGTCGTCGCGCATTCGCAGCAGAGCCTCGCGCTGTGCGGTGATGGTCGCCCGCCGGACATCTTCGAAGGCCTGACGGTAGGTCAGGTTGGCGCCGGTGATGTTGCCGTCCTCCTCGGCCTGCTGCTCCATGCGCTCGATCCGTTCACGCACCCAGGGGTAGCGCGCAGCCAGATCCGACCCCGCGAGCACGTTCTGGGCGGTGCGGGCGAGTTCGCTGCGCAGCCGATCATGTTCCGCGGCAAGGTCATCGGTGAGATCCTGGAGGCGGAGCATGCGGATCAACCATCCGAGCGTGCCGCCCTGCACGATGAGCGACGCGGCGGCCACGACGAACGCGATCAGCACCAGCAGGGCGCGTGACGGGGTGTCGTCGGGCAGGGTCTGCGCCGCGGCCAGCGTGACGACGCCACGCATACCCGCCCAGACGACGATCGTCCCCTCCTTGGGGCCCATCGGCGCGGCCGTGTAGTAGTCGATGTCGGCAAGAGCGCGGGTGACCCTGCTGCGGTAGTGCTGCGCTGCAGCCGGATTCGCCGCAAACGCCTCGGTAGAGATCCGCGGGCGGTCCTCGTCGGTGCGCTTGCCGCCCGACCTCGGACGCCATCGGAGTCGGCGCGGTGGCCGCGTCCGTTCCGCGTCGGAGGGCACCGGATCATTCGGTACCTTGGCGGCCTTCTCGGCGATCTTCGCGTCCATGGTCTCCAGGTATGGCCGCATAGCCGACCCGCGCCGCGCGATGCGGTCGAGCCACCAGATCAGCGGTGTCACGTACACCGCCCGCACCACCATCGTGATGGCGAGAGCGGCGAGGCCGATCCACAGTGCGGTGGTGATGCCCCGGTGCTCGTCGCGCACCGCCTCGATCAGCCCGGACAACTCGAGGCCCATCAGCAGGAAGACGCCCCCTTCGGCCAGGAACTCGACGGTGCGCCAGTTCTGGGTGTCCGACAGCCGGTGCTGCGGTGAAAGGTACTTGACCGCACCCGCACCGGTGATGAGTCCCGCGGTGACCGCCGCGACGAGACCGGAGGCGCCCAGTTCCTCGGCCGGCAGATAGGCCAGGTAGGGCACGGTGAAGGAGATGGCCGTGTTGACGGTGGCATCCGGGATGCGGCGCCGCACCCAGAGATTGCACCAGCCGATCACACCGCCGACGAGGACCGCACCGAGTACGGCCCAGACGAAGCTCAGCGCGACCATCCCGAACGAGATGCCTGCTGCCGTCGCGGCGACGGCCGCCCGCAACAGCACGAGCGCGGTGGCGTCGTTGAGGAGACTCTCTCCCTCGAGGACCGCGATGACCCGGCCGGGGACACCGAGTCTCTTGGCTATCGACGTCGCCACCGCGTCCGTGGGCGAGACGATCGCGCCGAGGGCGATCCCGGTCGCCAGACTGATGTCGGGCAGCACCCAGTGGAAGAACACTCCCAGGATGACGGCGCTGACCAGCACTAACACCACCGACAGCGCGCTGATCGCGGTGAAGTCGCGACGGAAGTCCATGGTCGGCATCGACACCGCGGCGGAGTAGAGCAGCGGTGGGAGCACGCCGACCAGGATCCATTCCGGGTCGATGTCGACATCCGACACGAACGGCAGGATGCCGATCAGGGCACCGACGACCACCAACAGCAGCGGCGGCGCGATCCGGATGCGCGGGCCCAGGACGTGGGCAGCAGCGATCCCGAGCACGGCGAGGATCACGAGGAGAATCTTCTCCATACCCACCATCCTGACGCACATCCCCGCGGCGACGTCCGGCTGGGGGCAGGTGGGTCCTGCGCTGGTGTTCTCCGCGGACTCCCGAGTCGTTGAGTCCGAATGCTATTGGGCGGTGTAGCCGCCGTCGACGGTGAGGATTGATCCGGTGATGTATGCAGCCTCATGTGATGCGAGAAAGACGAAGGGGGCTGCCACCTCCTCGGCATGGGCTCGTCGACCGAGGGGGGTGAAGCGACGGATGCGCTGCTCGGTTGCTGGATCGTCATGCACCCGAACTCCTTCCATGATGGTGTCCACGTATCCGGGCGCGACCGCGTTGACCCGTATTGCGTGTGGTGCCCATTCGGTGGCGAGGGTTTTCACGAGTTGATTGATCGCACCTTTGCTTGCTGAGTACGGTGCCAGCGTGGGGATTCCGACGGTTCCGGCAATTGACGAGGTGAAGATGACAGAGCGGCCGGGTGCCGGGTGCTGGATCCAGTTGCGCGCCGCGGCTCGAGCGAGGTGGAATCCTGCGCGCACGTTGGTGGTCATGATCGAATCCCATTGATCAGGGGTGTACTGGAGCGCCGGCTGGATGATGTCGATTCCTGCGTTCGCAACCAGTGTGTCGAGGCGTCCGTGGGCGTTGAGGCCGGCGTGGATGAAGTTGTCGGCGGCGTTCTGGTGGCTCAGATCTCCCCAGGAGGCGCTCACGCGTTCTGGCCCAACCGTGAACTCGGTGCGCAAGGTGTCTGCGGCCGAGTCTGTCTCGGCTTGGTGCAGGCCGCCGATGACGACCGAGGCGCCCTGGCGGAGAAAGGCACGCGCTATTGCCAAGCCGACGCCACGGCTGGCGCCACTGATCGCGACAACTCGCCCTGACAGGTCGAACAAGGGGGATGTCTCGCTCATGCGTTTTCGCTCGTTTGCCAGAGACGCTGGTGGTGGTCGGGAGCGGGATTACTGGTCAAGGCTGGGGAACAGTCGATGCGCGTTGCGGGTGGTCAGTGTTCGCCAGGTGTCACCGCCGGGGGCTGGTTCTGCGGTGTCGATGCTGTTGATCTGAGCGGCTGTAGCGCGAGCGGGTGTCCAGCAGTAGTCACTGCCGTAGAGCAGGTGGTCTGTTCCGAAGGCTTTGGTCAGTGCGGGGATCCAGTTGGGGAATGGGTTGCCGGCCATGTCAAACCAGAGGCGGCGGACCTGATCGTTCACTGTTGGGTCGTCGGGCTGGGTTCCGGGTAGTGAGGGCCGGAACATCTCCATGCGATCGGCGAGTAGGGGTAGCGGGCCGCCGCAGTGGGTGAAGATCCACGTGATGTTCGGGTGCCGCAGCAGCAGTCGGCTGAAGATCAGGTCGCTGACCGCTCGGGTCGAGTCGAACATGAACTCGAGCATCGGATCTGGTCGCCCGAGGTTCACGGCGTCACTCTGCGGCGGCGAGGTGGGGTGAACCAGCACCGTGGCGCCGCGCCGGTCGAGTTCGGCCCATAGTGGGTCGAACAGCTCATCACCGAGATAGTGTCCGTGCGTGTTGGTCTCGACTGCGATTCCCTCGCTGCCCAGTACGTCCAGCGCATAGGAGAGTTCATCGAGAGCGCCTGCCACATCGGGTAGTGGAAGAGCGGCGAAGTGCCCGAACCGGGCGGGATGGTCGCGCCGCACGGACGCGGCGTACTCATTGACCGATCGAGCCAACGTTCGGGCGGCGTCGTCGTCACCGAAGTGCGGGCCCGGTGACGACAGCGACAAGATGGCTCGGTCGATGCGCTGCTCGTCCATCAGTGCAAGGTGGCCTGCCGGCGTCCATTCTGGCCACCCCGGCATGCCCTCGGCATCAGGATGCCCGGCAGCGGTTGCCGCGCGCACATAGTCGTCGGTCAGGAAGTGGGCGTGCACGTCGATCAGGCCTGCTGACGGCTGAACGGCGTGGTCCTGCTCGTTGATCATGGGTCTTCTCCTGTCGGGTCCGGACTGTCGGGACTGCGATGGCCGAGGCGTCGGGCAACGCACTGACGAACACTGATCGTAACGAACATGTTCGTGACGAACAGTGTTTTAGTTGAGTTACCCTGGCCACATGCCTAAAGCCGACCCGGTCAGCCGTCGTGAGCGGCCGGCGAAACCAGCGTTGTCGCGGTCGGCCATCGTCGACGCGGCTGTCGCGCTCCTCGAGCGGGAAGGGGTCGACAAGGTCACCATGCGTCGTGTGGCTGCCGAGCTGGACACCGGTCCCGCCTCGTTGTACGTGTACGTGAGGAACACTGCCTCGCTGCATGCGTTGATTCTTGACCGCCTGCTCGGCGGTCTGGACCTGGAATGGGATGGCAGCGAACCGTGGCGGGCGCGTCTCACGAGGGTGATGACCGACTACACCGATCTGCTGGCTCAGCGTGCTGCCCTCGCCCGTGCGGCCCTGTTCGTGTGGCCCGACGGGCCCAACTACCTCGATCTCCTTGAACTGCTGCTGAGGCTGCTCGACGCCGCCGGCGCCGACGCCCGTACCTCGGCATGGGCTGTCGACCTGCTCCTGCAGCAGGCGGGTGCGTCCGCCGCAGAATCAGCAACCCGCGCCTTGGGCACCGGGCAAGACCTCGACGACCTCACCATCACTCTGCAGTCAGCGGACCCGACGCGTCACGCAACTCTCTGCAGGATCGGCACGGACCTCCTCCTCGCGGGTAACAGCAGGGAGCGCACGCAATGGGCCTTCGACGCGCTCATTGCCGGCATCCTCAGCCTTCCGCCCGCACCGGCCAAGCTGACATAAGATACGAATCGGCACGTTCAATAACCCTGGGGGAGATAGCTTTTGGCGGATTTGGGTCAAGCGTAGTCGGTCACGAAGTTCTTTGGTTTCGAGTTGGCCGTCGGCCTGTTCCGCAGCGGAAGGTTGGGCTTTGCTGAGGAGTGATGTGTCGTCTCGGAGGCCGGGGCCGGAGAAGCAGATTTCAGCTGTCCGGCGCACTGAGGCCAACCGCTTGCCCCAAGACTCGTCCCAGGGTGACGGAGAAGGTCTCGTCCGTTGTGGAATCGTGGTGGCTCAGCTGGTCCAGGATGCAGGCTCGTGTGGTGATCAGTATCAACCGTGCCAATTGTGTTGCATGAGACCTGTGCCAGTCGCCGACATTCTGTTCGCGCACGATGCGCTGTGCCATCTGCGCGACATAGTCGAGCACTAGCCCCTCGACGAGGGCCGCGGCTTCGGGGTCGCGGTCGGCGGTGTCGAAAAGCGCCAGCCACGCGAGCCGGTGTTCGCGGCCCTGCGCCATCAGTGCGCGGACGATGTTGATCATGTCTTCCTGGGTGCCCCAGTCCGAGTTCGCCCACCACTGGTCTGCGGTAGCGCGAGCCGCGTCCATGGCAGGTCTCGCGATTCGGAACGCCAGGTCGGTCTTGCCTGGAAAGTGCTGGTAGAAGGTCGATCTCGAGACACCAGCCGACGCGATGATGTCATGCACTGGGATGTCGGGCAACCGCTGTCCGGTGTGGAGTAGCCCCATCGTGGCGGCGAGTATCTGCTGCTCACTGGTAGTGCGACGCCGCCGAGGCGAGGCAGCGCGCGTTGTCGGCACCATGTCAACAACTCTAGGTGGCGGGCACTTGCACCCTTAATCGAACACAGTGTACGAATAACGAATGTCATCCAGGTCACTCGAAGTGCAGCGCCGACACCGTGCCGGCCCGGTACAGAAGCGGACGTTTTGCGGCATCTGCGAGGCTTCGTGCGGCTTGGTCGCGACGCTCGACGACAGTGGTCGGTTGACCACGCTGCGACCCGACCCGGACCACCCTGCTTCGCGCGGGTTCGCCTGTTCGAAAGGTGTGCAGTTCGGGAGAGTGGTCGACGACCCCGACCGGGTGACCGTGCCGCTTCGACGCACGCCCGGCGGAGACTTCGAGCCGGCTACGTGGGACGAGGCCTTCGACGATATCGGTGTGCGCCTTCGGGCCGTACGTGATCGCCACGGCACCGGATCGATCGGCGTGGCTTGGGGAAATCCAATCGCTTGGAACTACTCGGCGACTGTCACGATGAATGGGTTTGCCGCCGCATTGAAGACCAAGCATCACTACACATCGGCGTCGGTCGACGTGAACAATTACTGGACTGCCGCCGCCATGATGTACGGCAATCCGACAGTGAACCCTCTTCCGGACTTCGCCGCCAGCCACTTCGCCCTGATCGTCGGCGCCAACCCGGTGGTCTCGCATGGCAGCCTGGTCACGACGGGCAGGATTCGGGAGGTACTGCTCGATATTCCCCGCCGCGGTGGTCGGGTCATCGTCGTCGATCCGCGGCGCACCGAGACAGCACGACTCTTCGAACACGTTGCCATCACCCCCGGCGCTGATGCGTGGCTGCTGCTGGCAATGATCCGGGTGATCTTCGACGAGAAACTCGAAGACACGCGAATGCTCACGCTGCAGACCACGGGAGTCGATGGCCTGCGTCGGCTGGCGGCGAAAGTCGACGTGCCTCGAGCCGCTGTCGAGACCGGCATCGGCGTCGCCGCGATCACAGACATGGCGCGATCCCTGGCGGCAGCACCCACTGCGAGTGTGTACGGCAGGTGTGGAGCATCGCTGGGGCCGTACTCCACGGTGGTCAAGTACCTACTCGATGCGCTGTCGATAGTCACTGGCAATTTTGACCGCCGCGGTGGGATGGTCCTGGGTGATCCGATGGTCGATTTCGAGACGCTCGGCGCTCGATTCGGGATCGCCGGCCGCGGGCGATGGCGGACGCGTGTAGACAACGTGCCTGAGGTGATGGGTACCGCGCCGCTGGCGTGCCTGCCGCGAGAGATCACCACGCCGGGCAGCGGTCAGCTGCGAGCGCTGATTGCCATGTCGAGCAATATGGTGACCAGCGCACCCGAAAGTACAGCCACGGCAGAGGCGCTCAGCCAGCTGGAACTGATGGTGTCGTTGGACCCGTACGTCACCGAAACATCCCGTCTGGCGCATTGGGTACTCCCGCCGACCTTGTGGCTCGAGCGCGAGCAACTTCCGGTGTTCACCCAGGCCCAGTCCACCGTGCCCAACGCCCAATGGGTGGCGCCGATCCTCACGCCCCGCGGTGAGGCACGCGACGACTGGTGGATTCTGGATCAGATTGCACGTCGTATCGGCATCGTCCCATCCGTGGCGCCGGTGGCCCGAGCACTCGGTCGATTCGGTTTTCGTCCCTCACCGTCGACGATCACCGACTGGGTGCTGCGAACCGGTCGACATGGTGATCTGTTCGGGTTACGACGGACCGGATTGAACAAGAACAAGCTTCTCTCCCATCAAGGAGCGATCAAGCTCGGCGAGGCATGCCCCGTGGGTGTCTTGGAGCAGAAGCTGCACACCCCCGATAAGCGGATCCACCTCGACGTTCCGGAACTGGCCTCAGAAGTAGACCGCATGGTGGCCGCCGAGACCGACTACCCACAGTTTCCCCTTCGACTGTTCAGTATCCGCGAGCTCAGATCGCACAACTCCTGGCTGCACAACATTCCTGAACTGATGGTTGGGCGACGCGGTTGTCACGCAACCGTGAACCCTCGCAACGCGCGCGCCTTGGGTCTGCACGATCACGATGACGTCGTGATCAGGTCTCCCTGGGGGCAGGTGACCACGACGGTACGGGTCAGCGAGGAAGTCGCGCCAGACTCAGTGGGCCTTACCCATGGTTGGGGTCACGCAGGCAGCTGGCGAACCGCCGTTGCGGCCAGTGGCAGCAACTACAACCTCTTGACTCCCAACCGTGCCGATCTCATCGACCGACCATCCGGAAACGCCTTCTTCAACGGCATCCCGGTCTCCATCCATGCTGTCGCCGACGATGGGAACTGGAGCGCATGACTTTTGTGATCACCCAATCATGTTGCAACGACGCGTTGTGCACGGCAGTCTGCCCGGTCGGCTGCATTCATCCGGCTCCCGAGGATCCAGATTTCGGGTACGCCGAGATGCTCTACATCGACCCGAATCGTTGCATCGACTGCGCGGCATGCGCCGACGTGTGCCCCGTCGATGCGATCCACGCCGACGACGAGCTTCCCAGCGGCCAGGCGGCCTACGTCGCCATCAACGCCGAGTACTTCCGCGACAGTGCACCCGTGGCATCATCGGTCGCAACGACAACGCCGCCAGAGACCATGACGCCGCTGACCGTGGCGATCGTCGGAGCGGGCCCTAGCGGTTTCTACGCTGCCGCAGCGCTACTCGACGCCGCGCCGCGGGCCTCCATCTCGCTGATCGACCGGTTGCCCACACCCTACGGTCTGGTCCGGGCCGGGGTGGCACCCGATCATCAGGACACCAAGCGAATCGCGACGACGACCTTCGCCGCCGTTGCGTCGGACCCACGCCTCACCGCCTACTTCGGCGTGGAGGTCGGCACCGACCTTGATATCAGTTCCATTGCCGCGCACCACCACGCCACCATCTACGCAACGGGAGCTGCTGACGGCCGACGGCTGGGTATATCCGGCGAGGACCTTCCGGGAGTGTTCACCGCCGCTGAAGTCGTGGGTTGGTACAACGGCCACCCCGATCACGCCGGCGCCGCCGTAGCTGGCGACCACACGACAACCGTGGTGGTCGGCAACGGAAACGTCGCACTCGACGTGGCACGAGTGCTGCTACTCGGCGGGCACATGCGCCACACCGACATCGCCGATCACGCACTAGAAGCACTTTCCGGCAACGCTGTTCGCGACGTTCTGATCCTCGGACGCAGGGGCCCGGAACATGCCGCGTTCACCTTGAGTCAACTTCTCGCGCTGACCGAGCTCGATGGCGTTGACATCATCGTCGACGAGGCCGACCTGGACGGCGCCATCGCGTCACCCGGCCAGCCATATCCAGCCACCTTTGCGTCCGCAGCCAAACTCACTCTCCTGAGGCAACTGTCATCGCAGGCCCCGATCCACGACAAGAGGATCCATCTCAAGTTCACGACAACGCTCGCAGCAATCCATGGCACAGACCGAGCGGAGGCCGTCACCCTTGCCTCGAGCGCACAGAGTGAGGTCATCTCCACCGGCATGGTGGTGTCGTGTGTTGGGTTCGACGGGCGGCCGATCCCCGGAGTTCCATTCGATCACAACGCCATGCGTATCCCTCACAGCGAAGGCCGGGTGCTCGACGACGCAGGAGGCATTGTTGCGGGCCACTACGTGACCGGCTGGATCAAACGCGGACCGAGTGGGGTCATAGGCACCAACAAGCGCTGCGCCGCCGAGACTGTTGCAGCGCTGCTCGATGACCACCACGAAGGAGTTCTGGGTTCACCCCCACAACCTGTTTCCGCATTCGAAGCCATGCTGCGGCACCAGACGATCGACCGTCGTGGCTGGTTGCGGATCGACGAGCGTGAACAGCGACGAGGGCGTGAATCCGGTCGACCCCGACGCAAGTCGGCCGACCGTTCCGAGATGGTCGCCGTTGCCAGCGACCAACCCTATTCCGGGAATGTCACACCATTACCCCTCCAGCAGAGGAGAACCCCATGACCCGCCGAGGAATGCTGACCAAAGACCGTTTCGCACCTGTCGCGCCGGTGCACGCTCCGGCCTACCGGATCGCACCCACCGTCGACTTCGGCGACGTCGACATGCTGACGTTCACCTATCGAACAGAGGCAGCGATCGCTGCAGAAATCGTGCCCGAAGCACTCGAGCTGGACGACGCCCCCCTGGTCACCCTGTCATTCCTCAGCTACGGGATGAGTGGCGCCGGCTCGTACCGCGAAGTCGTACAGAGCATCGCCTGCCGCCACCGTGACCGAGCCGTCGGCTACGTCCCGCACATCTATGTCACCAACGAACCCGCCATGATCGCCGGCCGCGAGTGGCTGGGCTGGCCAAAGATGCTCGCCGACATCACCTTCTCCACGCAGACAACCACTCCCGACGGACTTATCACTGCCCGATTGGAACGCCCCACCGGCCTGGAATTGACCGTGGGCCAGTTCCAACCGACGCACCGCCTCGACAGCCAGATCCTCACATCGGCTGGCGGCAACACCACGATGAACCTGCGCGTGATCCCCTCACCGATACCGAACCAACCGCCGACGGTGTCTGAACTCGTGCCCAGCACGATGACCGCACTGGCAGGGGAAGTCTGGGCCGGACCTGGCACCGTCCACCTGACCGGGACATCCGAATTCACTCCACTGCACCGACTTCCGGTCATCGACATGACAAGTGCCCTTTTGATCCGCAAAGCCACCATGCGGTTGACAGCCCCCAACGAGACCTTCCCGATCTGAGCGAGAAGCACGCGAAACAGACTCTGATTCAACAACAGCGACCCATCTGGCCGATCCACGCTGCGGCATCGCTTCCCCCGCAGTCCACCATGCACTCGCTTGCAGCGAAACCGCCTCTTCGGCGCTCCGCACTGCGCCTCTGCGGCGCGGGCCCTGGGGTCATATCCATAGTCGCCGGCCAGACTCCGCCCGTGCCGAGCCCTCGCCGAAGCCGGGGGAACCCCACACAGCCCCGACGAACTCCTCACCATGAACCACACCATTGTCGGCGCCAGTGGCCGGCTCGACGCCGCCGCACAACTCGCGTAACTCCGCGAGACACCCACGCCATCACCGCGCACGAACACTCCTAGCGGCCGGACGGCCAGCGAGACCGGGTTAAATCAGATCCGCCTCGAGCTCGACCGCGCGACGCCAACGGTGCATCACAGCAACCACGAACGCACCCAGCGTCAACCCACCGGCCACCCACACGACCCACACCGGGACCGGCCACCACATGCGGACGGCCAGGAGCACGAGGGTGACCACCGCCAGGACCGCCGTCACCCGCGACCCCACGCTCCATCTCGGCCGAGCAGCCGCACCCTCAATAAGGCCGGCCGACGCACTCCTGAGATCGTCATCTGCTGCCATCGCTGGTTACCCCGAATCAGCTACGTCAACTTCCGTTCGTATCGCGAACGTCGGACATAACCATCATTGCAGCACTCGCAGGGTCCTGTCAGCGACCAACGGCACCCCGTATAAACGCTCCCATATTCAAATACATTGTACTGCCGAAATTCTCGTGCTAGGAGTCGCGTCGGTCCTTCAGGTCTGTCTTGCGACACGTATCCCCGACAGCCAGTTCAGGATTCGTGACGATTGATGTCGGTGCCGCGTGATCGGCGATCCCGACGATGTGTAGACCTGGCTGCATACCCGAGCCCGATTGCGATACCCACCGAAGCCCGACACCGATCCCTGATGCCAAATTTCGCACCAACACGCCGAATACGCGTACCCAGTGGCATGGCGATCGCAAGACCCGCACCGATCGCGGTCGCCTCTCGCGAACTGTCGCTCACTCGCTGCCTTCCGGACTGTTGGAACCAACGCTCTCGCCGCGGCTGTTGCGTGTGTACCAGCGCCCGTAGGCCACTCCCAGAACCAGTCCGACAGCGACACCCACCGGCAGATTGTCCAGAATCAACCCGAACGACGCGCCCAACGCCAAGCCCAACCCAATGCCCGCACCGGACGGATTCGTCATTGAGTCACTTCTCATCGGCAACCTTCCTCTTCAGCCTTGCCTGGTTCGGGGCAAGGTCGACCAGCCCGACTTGCGACGGTTGCCGACCCACGGCACCGTTTTCGGGATCTGCGCATATCGACCGACCTCGGTCCACTCCCACGTAACCAGACCATGGCACCCAACGCATGACGAGTCCGGCGATGATCGGAGGGACGGTGAGCAGCACGCCCGGACGGGTCACCTGTGCTACGCCAAAAGCCGTGACGGTCGTGTCCCGGCATGTCGCTCCGGCCTGGGCGCCCAACTCGTCTGGTTGTCCACACTTGGCGCACGTACTTGACAGGTCTGCAACCGGTCCGAACGCGAACCGAACGGTGACCAGTGCGGCGGCCGCCGCAAGAACGAACCATGCAACCCGTACGACTCTCATTATCAAGTCCTACACAACGTCTGAGCTCTTCTGCTCAAGGGCTGGCCTACCGCGATGTGACCGACACAGCTAAGTGCGGTCGGGACAGTCATGTGTCGCCGCACTGGGAGTCGTGATCGCTGTCTTTGTCGTCTCGGCGAGATCGGGACAGGTGATCGCTGGCCAGCAACGGGACCGCGGCGATGGCGATCGCGCCGAGGAGCAGCGGAATGTCATATGCATCCATCGAAGGTGTTGTCTGCCTTGTGTCCTCGCGCTTCACCGCGGCGGTCGGCGGGTACGGTTACGGAGGACAGGGGCCAGGACGAGGGTTGCTGCGCCTGGTTAGCGCCAGAAGATGTGTTCATCGAGCATCGCAGTCGGCGTCGAAGCGGTCACCGGACGAATCCCCGCGCGGCTGATCGGGGCGGCCATGTCGGACATCACGAAACGATCGGAGGAGGTTTACGGATCGCCCAGACATACTGGTAGTGCCCGATGATATGGGTCATCGGCCCACGGCCTTCTCGCCGCGCAGCGTCATCACTGCGCTGGAGACCCGGGCGACGGGTTTGCCGTCGTCACGGGTGACCTCGCACAGGTAGTGGTTGATCGTGCGGCCTTCGTGAACCCGGTCGGCGGTAGCGCTCAGACGGGCCGCCCACACCGGCCGCAGGAACGTGGCCGTGAGATCGATCGTGGTGAACGACTCGCCCGCTCCGATCACCGTTGAGTGCGCTGTGCCGATCGCGGCATCGGCCAGCTCCACCATTAACCCGCCATGTACCGTGCCCTGCTGATTACCGTGACGCGTCGGATCGGCATCCACCGCCACCACCGCCCGGCCCGAACCGACCTCGACGAGGGTGAACCCCAACAATGCCGAGATCGCGGTCGGATACCGCATGGACGTATGATCGCCCGGTCTCAACGTGCCCGCCATCTGGCGCTTCAGATACTCCAACACTCCCAACTCGCCGCCTGCCGTCTCTACCTCGATCACGCCGGCACCCCTTCCAGTCACCACCAAATCTGTTGCGCTCGACGCTAACCCGATGTGGCCCATACAATCCACATATTGTCCTAGATACATTGCGGCGGGAGGCACACGCGATGGCGGGTACGGCGCGCTACAAACAGATAGTCGATGAGCTGGCAACGGCGATCCGCGCCGGCGACCTAGCCGCCGGTACACGGCTGTCCACCCACCGGGAGTTGGCCCGAACCCATAAGGTGGCTGTGGCCACGGCGACCCGGGTGTACACAGAGCTCGCAGCGATGGGGTTGGTAAGTGGCGAAACCGGCCGCGGCACCTACGTGCGCGACCAGCAGGGATTTCACGGCATCGATGCTGACCGTGCGCTGCCGGTCGCCCGTGTTGCCGACCTGTCATTCAACCAACCACACACTGGCGAACACATCGAAAACCTGCGTCAGGCGCTACGCAACCTTGCCGGCTCCGGAGACTTGGAAAGCGTTCTCTACCAACACCCACCCGCCGGTCGCAGCCGAGACCGAGCGATCGTGGCCACACATCTCCTCGATCGCGGCATTGACGTCGCCCCCGACCACGTGTTGCTAACTCATGGCGCCCAACACGGCATCACCACCGTTCTGAGCGCGATCACCCGTCCCGGCGACATCATCGCCGCCGACGACCTCACCTACCCCGGACTCCTCCTTGCCGCTAGGACGCAGCACCTCGACATCGCACCGGTTCCCCACACCACCACCGGGCCCGATCTCAGCGCACTCGAAGCCCTGTGCTCGAGCCGACCGGTCCGCGCCATGTACACCCAGCCCACCATCCACAACCCGCTCGGCTGGACCCTCGACGCCGACACACGCCGCCAGCTCGCCGGCATCGCTACCCGACATGACTGCCTGATCATCGAAGACGCCACTTACGCCTTCCTCGACGACACCGCAGCCCCGCCGCTGCAGCACTACGCCCCCGATCGCACCATCTACCTCGCCAGCCTGTCGAAAAGCCTCGCCACTGGACTACGTTTCGGCTACCTCGTCACCCCACAACCTTTACGCGATGCACTCATATCCAGCCTGCGCGTCGCCACGTGGGGCACCAACCCGCTCGTCACCGCCCTGGCCACCACCTGGATCGCCGACGGAACCCTCACCGAGCTCGAAAAGACCCGACGCGCCGACGCCCGAACCCGACAACACCTCGCTCACACAGCCCTGAACACCCTCGACTACACCGCCCACCCCGCCGCATACTTCGGCTGGCTCACCCTGCCCCCACCACTACGCGCCGACACCACCGCCTCCCACCTCGCCCACGCCGGCGTCCTCATCTCCACCGCCGACACCTTCACCACCACACCCCACCCACCCCACGCTCTACGCCTCGCCCTCGCCACCACAGCCCTAGACGACCTACCCGAAGTCCTCAAACACATCCACCACACCATCACCACACTGCCAACCTGAACCTAGTTGAGACGTACCTCAGCCCTAGCGGTTGTTCGAAGCATTTACGGGAAACCCCGTGTTCGGCGCAGACATCGAAACCGTTCCGTTCTGCGGCCGCCTGATCCGCGACACCGTGCTCTACCCCGAACTCCACTGGCCACCGCCCCCAGGCCCCGAGACCACCCAAGACGCAGCCCCGGCGG
>NZ_NGFO01000054.1 GCF_002149015.1 Gordonia lacunae
CGTCACCCCCGTCACCCCCGTCACCCCCATCAGCCCAGAAAGCGAACTCCCATGATCGACGTCTCGAACCTGCACACCGGCCTGTACATCGACGGCTCGTGGCGCAGCGCCGACGCCACCTTCACGACCACCAACCCGTCGACGGCGCAACCACTTTCCGAACTGGCAGCGGCCGACGCCGCGGACGTCGACGCGGCGGTCACAGCCGCGACCGCCGCGTTCCGCGGCGAGTGGGGTGCGCTCGCCCCGTCCCGCAAGGGTGCGCTGTTGAACCGGCTCGCCGATCTCGTGGAGCGCGACCTCGACCAACTCGCCGCGCTCGAGTCGCTCGACATGGGGCGTCCGCTCGGCATGAGTTCGGCACTGATGATCCCGAATCTGATCGCCACGCTCCGCTATTACGCGGGGTGGGCGGACAAGATCAACGGTGAGCTGATCGCCAACGACGGATACCTGGGCGGACCGGTTCCCACCCACGCGTACACGCGCCGCGAACCGATCGGCGTGATCGGCGCGATCATCCCGTGGAACGCGCCGCTGATGATCCTCGGATGGAAGCTGGCGCCCGCTCTCGCCGCCGGCAACACCATGGTCATCAAGCCCGCCGAGGACGCCTCACTGTCGGTGCTCCGACTCGCCGAACTCGTCGACGAGGCCGGCTTCCCGCCCGGAACGGTCAACGTGGTCACCGGTGTGGGCAGCGTGGCCGGCGCCGCCCTCTCCCGCCACCCGGGGGTCCGGAAGATCTCGTTCACCGGCTCCACCGAGACCGGCCGGACCATCCTGCGTGATTCCGCGGACACGTTCCGGCGCACCGCACTCGAGTTGGGCGGCAAAGCACCGCAGATCGTCTTCGAGGACGCCGATCTCGATGCCGCGATCCAGGGTTGCGCGATGGGCATGTTCTTCAACCAGGGCGAGGTCTGCGCGGCGGGGACCCGTGTTCTCGCTCACCGCAAGGTCTACGACGCGATCCTGGAGGGACTCACCGGTGCCGCACAGGCACAGGTTCTCGGCGACCCGTTCGACCCGTCCACGACGATGGGGCCGCTGGTCAACGC
The DNA here is from genome assembly GCF_002149015.1 of Gordonia lacunae. GTDB lineage: Bacteria > Actinomycetota > Actinomycetes > Mycobacteriales > Mycobacteriaceae > Gordonia > Gordonia lacunae. The sequence goes on from NZ_NGFO01000054.1 coordinate 1,062, forward strand.
CCGCCAGCGGGACCGGGTCCTCGGGTTCCTGCAGACCGGCGCGGACGAGGGTGCCGAGGTCATCAGCGGCGGCGCGGCACCGGACTCCGCCGGGTTCTACGTGACGCCGACCGTCCTGGCCGGACGCAACGACATGACCGTCGCACGCGAGGAGATCTTCGGACCGGTCGGCGTGGTCATCCCGTTCGACACCGACGACGAGGCGCTGGCACTCGCCAACGACAACCAGTACGGACTGTCGGCGACCGTCTGGACCACCGACGTGTCCCGCGCGCACACCGTCGCCGCTCGCCTCGACGCGGGTGCGATCGGGGTCAACGGATGGTCGCCGCTGGCGCCGCAACTCCCGTGGGGCGGTGTCAAGGCGAGTGGGATCGGCCGCGAACTCGGGTACGAGGGCGTCCTCGCCTACACCGAGCCCAAGACGGTCACCGTCGTCCTCTGATCTCTCGTATCTCCCCAGCCATCGTCAAGGAGCAGTCATGACCCCCGATCCTCGACCCGCCGGCGACACGTCCGTCTCTCGCGCACCGGATTCCGGCCCAGTACCACGTCCGTCGGTCATCGTCATCGGAGCCGGCTTCGCCGGACTCACCGCGGCCCGCGAACTCGAGTCCGCCGGCATCGACGTCCGCGTCATCGAAGCCCGCGAACGCATCGGCGGGCGGGCGTGGACCGATGAACGACTGGGCGGTCACCCCCTGGAGATGGGCGCCACCTGGGTCCACTGGATGCAACCGTTCGTCTGGACCGAGATCACCCGGTACGCCCAGACCATCTATCCGAGCCCGGACATCGAGTCGGCGTACTGGGTGAGCGAGGGCGTCGTGCACTCCGGCACCGAACACGACCTCGACACCAAGCTGTCCCGGCTGCAGGAGACCATCGTCGACGGGTCGCGCGAGTTCTTCCCGTACCCACACGACCCGCTCGCGATCCTGCGCGATCCCCATACGAATCCCGAACTGCGCGAGCGCTTCCTGGCCGCCGACAAGGGCAGCGTCCTCGACTGTCTGTACAACGGCGACTTCACCCGGGAAGAGATCGATCTGGCCGATTCCTACTGGTCGGCCGGTTACCAGGGTCCGACGGCCACGGCTTCCCCGCTGATGGCCAAACATTGGGCGTCCCTGAGCGATCACCGCAGCTCCCTGATGGACGAGCAGACCCTGCGGTTCAAACTCACCAACGGGATGCGGGGCCTCTACGAGGCCATCGCCGGCGACCTGCGCGGTGAGATCACGCTCGGCACACCGGTGCTGTCGGTGGCGCACGATGACCGCGGCGCCCGGGTCACGCTGGCCGACGGCGAGGTCGTCGAGACCGACGCGGTGATCGTCACCGCACCGATCGGGGCGCTGCGCACCATCGAGTTCAGTCCCGCGTTGTCGGCCGAACAGACCGAACTCATCGCCTCCGGGACCAATTCGGTGGGTTTCAAGATCTGGATCAAGGTCGCCGGCCGCCACTCCGTCATCGCCGGAGCCCCCGGCCGGCATCCGATTTCGTTGCTGCGCAGCGAGTACTTCCTCGACGACGAGGACGCCACGATCCTGGTCGGCTTCGGTTCCGATCACACGGCCATCGACCTCGAAGACGTCGCCTCGGCACAGCAGGCGGTCGATGTGTGGCGCGCCGACCTGACGGTACTCGATTGCGGTGGTCATGACTGGGTGGCCGACCAGTGGTCCGGTCAGACCTGGGCGACACTCAAGTCGGGTCAGTTCTTCAACGGCTGGAGTCTGTTCCACGACTCCACCACGCGTCTGCACTTCGCGGGGGCCGACTTCGCGAAGGGCTGGAACGGCGTCGTGGTCGACGGCGCCATCGAATCCGGCATCACCACCGCACGAAAGGTGATGGCCGAACTGAGGTGAGCGTGCGGGCGACGGGTCCGCAGGCCGCTCCCCGGCTGTTAGCCTGCGACCATGCCGGAGCCGCCGCCGTTCAGTCCCACCGTCACGCTGCTCACCGTGGGTCGCGTCTGGGAGGCCGAGCTGGCGGCGGCGCTCAAACCGCTCGGCCTGACCCCGCGCAAATACGGTCTCCTGGGCCACATCCGGGGGACGCCCGGCATCTCGTTCAGCGAGCTGGCCCGGCGCTCGCGGATCACCGTGCAGAGCGCCCACACCGCGGTGTCCGGCTTTGTCGACGCCGGACTCGTCGACGACCGGACCGCGCACGCCGGCGCTGCGTCGACGCTGGGGATCACCGCGGCCGGCACGGATCTTCTCGCCCGGGCGGCGCAGCAGGTCACCCGTCTCGACGCCGAGTTCGCCGAGCGCCACCCCGGGCTCACCGCGGCCCTTGCCGAGCACTTCGAGGCCGTGGCGAGGTCCTGATCCGCGACCTTCAGCTAAACTGAAGGTTATGCGAGTTCGCCACTATCTCCGCCGTCCGCCGACCGTGCCCGCGGCCGAAGCGCTTCGCCTGGTCGCCGAGGGCGCCGTCGTCGTCGATGTGCGACGCGAGTTCGAATGGAATCGCGTCCACATCCCGGGCGCGGTGCACATGCCACTCGAGGCCCTGCCGGGGCGCTGCGCCGAACTCCCCGACGACCGGCTCCTCATCGCCTTCTGCACCGGCGGCATCAGATCCGCCGGTGCAGCGAACCTCCTCGTGGAGAACGGCTTCGAGGCCGTCAACATGAGCGGCGGCCTCATCGGCTGGCGGGCCGCCGGCGGTGCACTCGCCGAGTGAGGTGTGCGGGCGTGCCTCAGGCGTGCGCGTCGGCGAACGAGTCCAGACTGCTCGTCGCGTCGATGTACTCGGTGACCCACCGTTCGATCACCGCGGAGGTCTTCTCCACCTTGCGGAACTGACCGACCACCTGCCCGACGGGGTTGAAGGCGACGTCGATGCTCTCGTCGGGATACTTGTGCGTCGCGGCCACCGCCATGCCGGACACCATGTACTGCAGCGGCATTCCGAGCGGTTCGGGATTCTTCGGGTCCTCCCACGCCTCGGTCCAGTCGTTGCGGAGCATCCGGCACGGCTTGCCGGTGAACGACCGGCTCCGCACGGTGTCCCGGCTCGAGGCGTCGATGTAGGTCTGCTGCTGGACCGGGGTGTTCTCGGCCTCCTCGACCATGAGCCATTGCGATCCGGTCCAGGCACCCTGGGCACCCAGGGCCAGCGCGGCCGCGATCTGCTCGCCGCTACCGATACCGCCGGCGGCCAGAACCGGTACCGGCGCAACTTCTTTCACGACCTGCGGCCAGAGCACGATGGAACCCACCTCGCCGCAGTGACCGCCACCCTCGCCACCCTGGGCGATGATGATGTCGACGCCCGCGTCGGCGTGCTTGCGCGCTTGCTTCGGTGAACCGCAGAGCGCGGCCACCTTGCGACCCGCGGACTGGATCTTCTCGATCATGTCGGCGGGCGGCGTGCCGAGGGCGTTGGCGATCAGGGTGACCTTGGGATGCTGCAGTGCGATCTCGACCTGCGGGGTCGCGGTCGCCTCGGTCCAACCCAGGAGCTGCAGGGAGTTGTCACTGTCCTCGTTGAGCGGCACACCGTGGTCACGCAGGAGCTTGCGTCCGAAGTCGAGGGTCTCCGCCGGGACCATCGACTGCAGCATCGCGGTCAGTTCTTCGCCGGACATGTTCGAATCCATGCCCTCGTACTTGTTCGGGATGACGATGTCGACGCCGTAGGGACGGTCGCCGATGTGCTCGTCGATCCAGTTGAGCTCGATCTCGAGCTCCTCGGGGGTGAACCCGACCGCGCCGAGCACGCCGAACCCGCCCGCCTTGCTCACCGCGACCACCACGTCGCGGCAGTGGGTGAACGCGAAGATCGGGAACTCGATACCGAGGTCGTCACAGATCGGGGTGTGCATACAGGACTCCTCGCCCAGCCAGACGGTCATAATTAGAACGTGTTCTACTCTGGATACCAGGCGAGGGGGTCACGGACAAGCGTTCGAGGGAAACTCAGGCGGCTCCCGGCGCCGGGAGCGAAGCGAGCGGGCCGAATCAACCCGGCGCCGGGAGCGCAGCGAGCGGGCCGAAGCTACCCGGTCACTGCCCGTAGGGTTGCCGCGCCGTCTCCGGGTCGCCGTAGGTGATCGCCCGCTCCCGCCGACTGTCGGTGAGCAGCGTTGCACCCCAGGTCATCACGGTGCCCATCCGGTTGCGCACACCGGCCAGGAAGGCGATGTGGATGACACCCCACGCGACCCAGCCGAGGAATCCCGACAGCTGCAGCGGCCCCGACTGCACGATCGCGTGGCGACGCGCGATGTAGGCCGCCGTGCCGAGATCGCGGTACTTGAACGGGGACCGGTCCGTCTGCCCGGCAACGGTTTCGGCGATGACCGCGCCGGCGTGGCGACCGCCCTGCATGGCCACCTCGGCGACCCCTGGGAGGTCGCGGTAGGAGCTCATGTCACCGCAGACGAAGACGTCGGGGTGACCCGGCACAGAGAGGTCGGCCGCCACCGGTATCCGGCCACCGCGGTCCTGTTCGGCACCCAGTGCGCGGGCCAGCGTGGTGGCGAACGGGACGGCCTCGACACCGGTCGTCCACAGCGTCGTCCGCGCGGGATACGTCTGCTTGTCGCCGTCGGCCTTCCGGGTCGTCTCGACGTGGTCCTCCCCCACCCCGGTCACGTGTACGCCGAGGTGGGTCTCGACCCCGAGCTCGTCGAGCGTGCGTTGGGCACTCGCCGAGAGCCTGGCGGAGAACGACGGCAGCACCCGGTCGCCGCCGTGCAGGAGCAGCACCCGCGCCTGGGCCGGATCGATCGCATCGAACTCGCGCTCGAGCGCGAGCGTCGCGACCTCCCGGATCTGCCCCGCGAGCTCGACGCCGGTGGGCCCGCCGCCGGCCACCGCGAAGGTGAGCCAGGAGCGCTGCTCGTCCGGGTCGGTGATCGTCTCGGCCATCTCGAACGCGGCCATGATCTTGCGCCGGATCGACAGCGCGTCGTCGAGGGTCTTCATCCCCGGGGCGTGGGCGGCGAAGTCCTCGTTGCCGCGGTAGGCGGTGCGCATCCCGGCGGCGACCACGAGGTAGTCGTACGCGAGGTGGAAGGACGATCCGTCGATGCGGTCGACGGTCAGTTCGCGGGCGTCGACGTCGATGGCCGACGCCTCGCCGAGCACCACGTCGAGGTTCTTGTGCCGACGGGTCAGGTGACGGACCGGACTGGAGATCGCGCCCTCCGACAGCAGTCCGGTGGCGCACTGATAGAGCAGTGGCTGGAACAGATGACTGGTTCCGCGGTCGACGACGGTGACGTCGACCGGCTCGTTCTTGAGCCGGCGGACACAGTGCATGCCCGCGAATCCGGCGCCGATGACGACAACTCTGGGTCTCGAGGTGGCCATTGGGCCGATTGTTCCAGACATTCCCGCGTCTGCGGCGGGTGTTTACCGCCCGTGGCGTCGGGTACGCCCCGCGATGTGGAAGCCAGAATCTCGCTGTCGGTGAACGGTGCCGCCCATGACGTCGTCGTGGACACACGCACGACCCTGCTCGACGGCCTCCGCGACCGGCTGGGCATCTTCTCCCCCAAGAAGGGATGCGACCACGGGCAGTGCGGCTCCTGCACCGTGCTGGTCGACGGCCGCCGGATCGTCAGCTGCCTGTCGTTCGCGGTGGCCTACGAGGGCACCGCGATCGTGACCGCCGAGGGTCTGGGCGAGGGCGACGACCTGCACGAGATGCAGCAGGCGTTCATCGACGAGGACGCCTTCCAGTGCGGGTACTGCACCCCCGGCCAGCTGTGCTCGGCGGTCGGCATGCTCGACGAGGCCGAGCAGGGCCACCCGAGTCACGTCACCGAGGACCTCGACCCCTCGTCGGCCGATGACGCCGACAGCCTGGCCGACGACGAGATCCGAGAACGGATGAGCGGCAACCTCTGCCGCTGTGCGGCCTACCCGAACATCCTCGCCGCGATCCGACAGGTGGCCGATCGATGATCCCGTTCACCTACGACCGCGCGACCGATGTGGCCGGTGCCGTCGAGTTCCTGCGCGAGCACGACGGCGCGAGGCTCATCGCCGGGGGCACCAATCTCGTCGACCACATGAAGCTCGGCGTCGCCGATCCGACTGCCCTGCTGGACATCTCACGCCTCCCGCTCGACGGCATCACCGAGAATCCGGATGGTTCGCTGCGTCTGGGCGGCACTGCACGCAACGCCGACACCGCCGCCCACCCCCTGGTCCGGCACCGCTACCCCGTGCTGTCGCGCGCCCTGCTCTCGGGCGCGTCGCCACAACTGCGCAACCTCGCCACCAACGCGGGCAACCTGCTGCAGCGCACGCGGTGCGTGTACTTCCAGGACGTCACGACACCCTGCAACAAGCGGACGCCCGGCTCGGGTTGCTCGGCCATCGGCGGTTACACGCGGTACCACGCCATCCTGGGCGCCTCCGACGCCTGCGTGGCGACCCATCCCTCGGACATGGCCGTCGCCCTGACCGCGCTGGACGCACGCGTGGTGGTGCAGGGCCCCGACGGCGAGCGGGAGGTGGCCATCCTCGACCTGTACCGGCTCCCCGGCGAGCACCCCGAGCGGGACACGGTCCTCGAGCCACACGACGTCATCGTGGCCGTCGACGTGCCGCCTCCGCTGCCCCACTCGACGTCGACCTACCGCAAGGTCCGGGATCGTGCCTCCTACGCGTTCGCGCTCGTGTCCGTCGCCGCCGAGGTGAGCATGGACGGCGACGTGATCGGCGAGGCACGCATCGCGCTCGGCGGTGTCGCCCACAAACCCTGGCGAGCCGAACGCGCCGAATCCGTGGTGCGCGGACAGCGCCCCTCGGCCGAATTGTTCGCCGCGGCAGCCGATGCCGAACTGGGTGACGCGCGCGCCCTGGACGGCAACGAGTTCAAGGTGCCGCTCGCACGACGTACGCTCGTCGCCACCCTCCGGGAGCTGAGCACCCGATGACCGCCATCGGCACCTCGCACGCCCGGATCGACGGCGCCGACAAGGTCCGCGGCACCGCGCCGTACGCGTATGAGCACCTCACCGACGCGGTGTACCTGTGGCCGATCACCGCCCACGTCGCTCGTGGCCGCGTGACCGGATTCGACACCGGCGCAGCCGAGTCGACGCCAGGCGTCCTGCTGGTCCTCACCCACGAGAACGCGCCCCGGCTCGCGGACACCTCGAACGGCGACCTGACCATCCTGCAGTCGCCGGAGATCGCCTACCGCGGCCAGTTGATCGGCGCCGTCGTCGCCGAGAGCCCCGAGACGGCCCGTGCGGCCGCGGCGGCGGTGACCGTGACCTACGACCGAGACGACCACGACACCGAGTTCCGCGTCGACCACCCCGCCAGCTACCGCCCCGACCAGGTCAACGGCGGCTTCGAGCCGACCTCACTGGACGGCGACCCGGATCGCGTTCTCGACGAGGCGACCGGGGGATCCGCCGACCCGGGCGTCGTCACGATCGACGAGTGGTACTCGACGCCCGAAGAACACAACAACCCGATGGAGCCCCACACCGTCGTGGCCACGTGGCAGCCCGGGGACTCGACCCTGACGCTGTACGACTCGACCCAGTCGACGCAGGGTGTGGTGTCCTCGCTGGCCCCGGTGCTCGGACTCGAACCCGAGCAGATGAGGGTCGTCGCGCCGCACGTCGGCGGTGGATTCGGCTCCAAGGGGTCCCCTCATTCCCACGACGTGCTGGCCGCCTTCGCGGCGATGAGCCTGCCCGGGCGTCCGGTGAAGTTCGCCGTGACGCGGCAGCAGATGTTCGTCTATGTCGGACACCGCTCGCCCACACGGTCACGGATCCGGCTCGCGGCCGACCGCAACGGCCACCTCACCGCCCTGATTCACGAAGCGCACACCCACAGCGCGCACGCCAAGGAGTTCGCCGAGCAGGCCGCGGTCACCTCCAGGACGATGTATGCCGCCGAGAACCGCCGGACCGATCACCACGTCGTCCCGCTGGACGTGCCGGTTCCGTTCTGGATGCGCGCACCCGGTGAGGCGCCGGGGATGTTCGCCGGCGAAGTCGCCATGGACGAACTCGCGCACGCGATCGGTATCGACCCGATCGAGCTGCGCGTGCGCAACGAACCGCCCGCCGACCCCGAGACGGGCAACCCGTGGTCGTCGAGGCGACTCCTGGACTGCCTCCGCGAGGGCGCCGATCGATTCGGCTGGGACCGGCGTTCGGCCGAACCCGGGTCCCGGCGCGACGGCCGGCACCTCGTCGGCCTGGGTGTCGCCTCGTCCACCTATCCCCACATGGTGCAGCCGGGAAACGAGGCGTCGATAACCCACCGCTCCGGACGCTACTCGGTGCGGATCGCCGCCACCGACATCGGCACCGGCGCCTGGACGACCCTGTTGCTCATCGCCGCCGACGCGCTCGGGGTCCCCACCGACGTGGTCGACATCGAGATCGGCGACAGCGCGCTGCCGAGCGCAACCGTCGCCGGCGGCTCGTCGGGCACCTCGTCCTGGGGGTCGGCGATCGTCACCGCCGCGCATCAGTTCCGCGCGCGATTCGGCGACGATCCGCCCGAGGGCGCCGAGCTCAGCGCCGAAGCAGCCGACAACCCCGATCTCGAGAAGTTCACCGTGGCCTCGTTCGGCGCGCACTTCGTCGAGGTCCGCGTCGACGTGGACACCGGCGAGATCCGGATCCCGCGCATGCTCGGGGTCTTCTCCATCGGGCGTGCCATCAATCCCCGGACCGTCCGCTCGCAGCTCATCGGCGGCATGACCTTCGGCATCTCGATGGCGCTGCACGAGGAGAGCGTTCGCGATCACCGCTTCGGGCACGTGGTCACTCAGGACCTCGCCGAGTATCACATCCCCGTGCACGCCGACATCGTGGACGTCGACGCGATCTGTCTCGACGACCGCGACGAGCACGCCACCCCGATGGGTTCTCGCGGCGCCGGTGAGATCGGCATCGTGGGCAGCGCCGCGGCGGTGGTCAACGCGATCCACAACGCCACCGGAGTGCGGGTCCGTGACCTACCGGCGCACCTCGACGACCTGCTCGTCGGGCTGCCCGACCAGTAGTCGGCGGGGTCGGTCGGTGAAGGTTCAGGCTGCGCCGGGGTAGCTGGACCACCCCGGTGAGGGCGACAGCGACGGCCACGGGTCGGTGCCGGCCGTCGGCAGCCAGTGCGGCATTCCCGCCGGGATCATTGCCGCACAGGCCTTCTGGTCTGCCGTCGGGGTCGGATACAGCGCCGCGAAGTCGTAGCGGGAGGTGAACCACCCGCCGAACACATCGGCGCCCGGGGTCCGTTCGCCGCCGCGCGGCGCGGCCGCGGGATCGTCCCCGACCCGCCGGATGTCGATCTCGACCGGTCGCGGGGTGTCGAAGCCGACAGTCCACTCACCGTTGTGCTGCACGGATCGATATCCGTGGCGACACAGCACGATTCGGGCCGATCCGGTGTCGTCGACGCGGCGCAGCGCACGGTAGAAGGCGGTGCCGACCTCGCGCCCCGACGTCGACAGGTCCGCGGGATAGGCCGTCACCATCTGATCGATGTTGGACGGCGCGGCCTCGGCGAACCCGGGGTACCCCCACCGCGCCGACCGGCCGGCATTGGCCAGCTCGAAGGACTCGGTGAAGGCGCGGACGAACGTGCCTTCGGCCGACTGCGGGTCGAGGACGCCGGTGGCGGTCCATCGGAAGGTGGTGTCGAATCCGGGCGGCAGATGCGCGTCCTCGGCCGACCGCGGCACCGGCGGGCCGGTGACATCGGGACCGGTCGCGCACGCGGCGAGCCCCGCCCCCAGAACGAACGCGGCGATGATCGCGGAGAGGCGTCGACGACGATGGTGCGCCACGGCGATCACCCGCTTCGAGGGAGTGCGGTCCGTTACCCGGCTATGTCTGCACCCTAGACATGGACGCTTGTCCCACGTGGGATCCCCGTGCACCGGATCGGCGACGAGAAGGTCTCGAAATGGGCACGCTCGCCGGCATCAGGGCTGCTCGTCGATGTCCTCGCCCGCCGCCAGGTCGCCGCACTCGACGGGGGTCACCGCCCGGGACCGGAGATACACCTGAGCACCCACGTCACCGCCGACCACACGCAGCGCGGGTCCGAAATGGTCGGCTCCGAGGTACACCGGGTGCCCCGGACGGCCGTCGAAGACCGCTCGCGCCAGCCCTGCTCGCTCGCCCGCGACCGCATCGAGGAGCCGTGCGGTGATCTCCGGGCCGCTGTCGGGGGTGTCCACCACATGCACCGCCAGCCCCGCCGCGTCCGATCGTGCCAAGGCCCACCGCAGGGCCGCCGACACCGTGGCGCCGACACCGTCGGCCCAGTCCTCGACGACCAGCGCCTCGGCGCCGGCCGGCGGTTCGACGACCGCGGCCCCCATGGCGACCGTCACCTCGGCGCAACCGCCGTCACGCAACGTCGCGACCGCACGCTCGAGCCACCGTCCGTCGTCCGCCAGGATCTTGGGCTTCCCGTACCGGGTGCCCGCCCCGGCGGCGAGCACCACACCGAGGACCCGACCCGGCGATCGCTGCGCGCGACGTGGCGCGGTGGCGTCGGTCATCGCTCCATCTTCCACGCGACGGCCGCGGGCGGTCCTCCTAGGCTGGTGTCCATGCTCCTCAACGAGATGGACGACGACGCGGCGCGGTCGGCGCTACACGCCTGCTGCGCCTCGACGGCCTGGATCGAGCGCATGATGCGCGCGCGGCCCTTTCGCGATGTACCCGCGGTGCTCGATGCCGCCGACCGGGCGCTGTCCGAGATCTCGGAGGACGACCTCGACGAGGCACTCGCCGGGCATCCCCGGATCGGCGACCGGCCGGACAACGCCTCGTCGGCGCTCGAGCAGGCCGGTGTGGCAGGGTCGGCGGCACCGGTGCTCGCCCGATTGCGGGAGCGAAACGCGTCCTATGAGCAACGGTTCGGGCACGTCTACCTGGTCTTCGCGAACGGCCGCCCCGCCGACGAACTGCTCGCCATCCTCGACCGGCGGATGACCAACGACGCCGCGACCGAACGGCGTGTCGTGCGCCGGGAACTGGCGAAGATCAACCACGCCCGCCTGCTCCGTATGCTGTCGACCGAGCGCACCGCCGACGAAGGGGTTTCGAGATGACCGGACTGTCCACACACGTCCTCGACGCGGTGTCCGGGGCGCCCGCCGTCGGGGTCGAGGTCTCGCTCCAGGATGCGTCGGGAACGCAATTGGCCGCCGGCACGACCGATTCGGACGGTCGCATCACCCAGGTGAACCCCAAGACCCTCGTCCCGGGGATCTACCATCTCGTCTTCGACACCGGCAACTGGTTCGCCGACAACGACATCAAGGGTTTCTATCCCGAGATCGACATCTGCTTCGAGATCGATGACCCCGCGCGCCATCATCACGTGCCGATTCTGTTGAGCCCCTTCGCCTATTCGACGTATCGGGGTAGCTGACCGGCGGCGGGGCACCCGCCCCGCCGCCGGAGCGTCAGCGGATCTCGATCAGCAGATCCCCCGGTGCGACCTGGGTGACCTGACCGATGGCCAGACGCGTCACCTTGCCCGCTACCGGCGCGGTGATCGCCGCCTCCATCTTCATCGCCTCGATGGTGCCGATGGTGGCACCGACCGCCACCTCGTCGCCGACGTCGACCGACAGCGACACGACGCCGGCGAACGGGGCACCGACGTGGTGCGGGTCGGACCGGTCCGCTTTCTCCGCCGACGCGACGGCCGAGTCGATGGCGTGGTCACGCACCGCGATCGGACGCAACTGACCGTTCAGGACACACATCACGGTTCGCATGCCCTGCTCGTCCGGCTCGCTGATCGCTTCGAGACCGATGAGCAGTTCGACGCCGGGTTCGAGTTCGACGCGGTGTTCCTCGCCGTAACGCAGACCGTAGAAGAACTGGTTCGCCGACAGCGTCGAGGTGTTGCCGTAGGCCTCGTAGTGCTCCTCGAATTCCTTGGCGGGACCCGGGAAAAGCAGGTGATTGAGCCGCACCTGGCGGTCGCGTCCCGGCTTGTCGAGGATGGCCTCGTCGTCGGCGGAGAGTTCGGTGACCTCCGGTGCCGGTGCCCGGCCCTGCAGCGCCAGGGTCCGCAGCGGCTCGGGCCAGCCACCGGGCGGATCACCCAGCTCGCCCCGCAGGAACCCGATGACCGAATCCGGGATGTCGTAGGACGCCGGGTCGGCCGCGAAGTCGGACGCGGTGATCCCGCGGCCGACCAGGGCGAGCGCGAGATCGCCGACGACCTTCGACGACGGGGTCACCTTGACCAACCGGCCGAGCATCGAATCGGCCGCGGCATAAGCCTGCTCGACCGCCTCGAAACGGTTGCCCAGGCCGAGGGAGATGGCCTGCTGCCGCAGGTTGGACAGCTGACCGCCGGGGATCTCGTGCGAGTAGACCCGGCCGGTCGGCGCTGGGAGGCCGGATTCGAACGGCGAGTACACCTTTCGCAGCGCCTCCCAGTACGGTTCGAGATCGCACACCCGCGCGAGATCGATACCACTGTCCCGCTCGGTGTGTGCGGTCGCGGCGACGATCGCCGACAGCGGCGGCTGGCTCGTCGTACCCGCCAGCGCGGCACTCGCGCCGTCGACGGCGTCGGCACCCGCCTGCCACGCGGCCATGTAGGTCGCGAGCTGCCCGCCGGGGGTGTCGTGGGTGTGCACGTGGATCGGCAGATCGAACTCACGGCGCAGCGCCGACACCAGGGTGGTCGCCGCGGGAGCGCGGAGCAGGCCCGCCATGTCCTTGATCGCCAGGACGTGGGCGCCGGCCGCCACGATCTGTTCGGCCAGCCGAAGGTAGTAGTCGAGCGTGTAGAGGTCCTCGGCCGGGTCGGACAGGTCGCCGGTGTAGCTCATCGCCACCTCGGCGACCGCCGTGCCGGTCTCGCGGACCGCGTCGATCGCGGGCCGCATCGCCTCGATGTTGTTGAGCGCGTCGAAGATGCGGAAGATGTCGATCCCGACGTCGGTCGCCTCGGAGACGAACGCGGTCGTCACCTTGGTCGGATACGGGGTGTACCCGACGGTGTTGGCGCCGCGCAGCAACATCTGCAGACAGATGTTGGGGATGGCTTCGCGCAACTGCGCCAGACGATCCCACGGGTCTTCCTTCAGGAAGCGCAGTGCCACATCATAGGTCGCGCCGCCCCAGCACTCGACGGAGAGGAGTTCGGGGGTCAGCGCCGCGACGTACGGCGCCACGTTGAGCAGCCCGTTGGTACGTACCCGCGTGGCGAGCAGGGACTGGTGCGCGTCGCGGAACGTCGTGTCGGTGATGCCCAGTCGCGGATTCTCGCGCAGATCACGGGCGAAACCCTCCGGACCGAGCTCCAGCAACCGCTGCCGCGAGCCGTTCGGCGGCGAGGCGAGCACCGAGCGCTCGACGGTGGGCAGCTTGTCCCGCGGGTACACCGTGGTGGGCCGCTCGCCGTGCGGCTTGTTCACGGTCACGTCGGCCAGGTACGAGAGGATCTTGGTGCCGCGGTCGGCTGACGAGCGCGAGGTCAGCAGACCCGGCCGCTCGTCGATGAACGAGGTGGTGACGCGACCGGCGCGGAAGTCCGGATCGTCGAGCACGGCCTGCAGGAACGGGATGTTGGTCGCGACCCCGCGGATCCGGAACTCCGCCACCGCGCGACGCGCGCGCCGCACCGCCGTCGGGAAGTCCCGTCCGCGACAGGTCAGCTTGACCAGCATCGAGTCGAAGTGGCCGCTGACCTCGGCACCGAGGTTCGCGCCGCCGTCGAGCCGGACACCGGCGCCGCCGGGGCTGCGGTAGGCGGTGATGCGCCCGACATCGGGCCGAAAGCCGTTGGCGGGGTCCTCGGTGGTGATCCGGCACTGCAGGGCGGCGCCGCGGATGCGGATCGACTCCTGGGCCAGTCCGAGATCGTCGAGCGACTCCCCCGACGCGATGCGCAGCTGCGCGCTGACGAGGTCGACGTCGGTGATCTCCTCGGTGACCGTGTGTTCGACCTGGATACGCGGATTCATCTCGATGAACACATGGCGTCCCTGCTCGTCGAGGAGGAACTCGACCGTGCCCGCACACGAGTAGCCGATGGACCGGGCGAAAGTCACTGCATCCGAGCAGATCTGCTCACGGAGCTCGTCGGAGAGGTTCGGTGCCGGCGCGAGCTCGATCACCTTCTGGTGGCGGCGCTGCAGGCTGCAGTCGCGCTCGTAGAGGTGGATGACATTGCCGTGGGTGTCGGCGAGGATCTGGACCTCGATGTGCCGCGGGTTGACCACCGCCTGCTCCAGGAACACCGTCGCATCACCGAACGCGGCCTCGGCCTCGCGCGACGCGGCGGCGATGGCCTCGGCGAGATCGGCACGCTCCTCGACGCGACGCATCCCGCGCCCGCCGCCACCGGCGACCGCCTTCACGAAGACCGGGAACTGCATGTCCTCGGCCGCGGCGAGTAGTTCGTCGGGATCGGACGACGGCTCCGAGCTCGCGAGAACGGGGATGCCCGCCGCCTTCGCCGCGGCCACCGCGGTCGCCTTGTTGCCGGTCATCTCCAGGATGCCGGCGCTCGGGCCCACGAAGGTGATGCCCGCCTCCGCACACGCGGCGGCCAGACCCTGGTTCTCCGACAGGAACCCGTAACCGGGGTAGATCGCGTCGGCGCCACAGCGAACCGCCGCGCTGACGACCTCGTCGACGGACAGGTATGCCCGTACCGGATGACCCGGGACCCCGATCTGGTAGGACTCGTCGGCCTTCAACCGGTGCACGGAGTTGCGATCCTCGTACGGGAAGATCGCGACTGTACGCGCACCCAGTTCGTAGGCGGCGCGGAATGCGCGGATGGCGATCTCGCCGCGGTTGGCGACCAGAACCTTGTCGAACATCGTGGTGTTCTCTTTCTCTCACGCCTGCGCCGGTCCGGCGCGTGCTCAGCGACTCGCACAATCGCGGTGGAGATCGCGCGAACAAACCCCCGACGGACACGGTTCGACGTAGGTGCCCCGACGACGCCGACCCGTTCTCCACGGGCAGTTCACGTCGTGATCCTACTCACCGAGACCGGCCGACCGGCCACCCCCTCACACTGTCTTCGGCGCCTTCGGAAAGGGCACTCGCCACCGCATTCCGGATCGTCTGAAACGTCCCGTCACGGGGGTGCGGCAATCCCTGCGAAGGGGCCGAAAACATTGCCGCGCAATGTACGTGGCACTCATTGCGGCAGTGTTGAGAAATACTCTCCAGAGCCATTCGACAATGAGAGATCCGCCGTGGCGGCAATTCGGGAATGCCGATCGATCGCTCCCTCGGAATGCCGACCGATCGTTCCGTCCCGAGCGCGCTTTGGCCGGGACCGGCAGACGGGATTAGCGTCATCCCGACCACTCGACAGGAAGGTGCGCTCGTGGGCTTCACCCGCTACGTCGCATTGGGCGATTCGTTCACCGAAGGCGTCGGCGACCCGGATCCGACCCGACCCAACGGTGTCCGCGGTTGGGCCGACCGCGTCGCCGAACAGCTCGCCGCGTCGGCGGACGGGGCAGACTTCGCGTATGCGAACCTGGCCATCCGCGGCCGGTTGCTCGACGCGGTGATCGCCGAGCAGGTGGGTCCGGCCATCGATCTCGACCCCGACCTCGTCACCATCTATGCCGGCGGGAACGACCTCATGCGTCCGTCGCTTGACATCGACAGGATGATCGCGCGGTACGACACCGCACTCGGCGACCTCGCCGCGACCGGCGCCACCCTCGTCGTCTTCACCGCCTACGACACCGGATGGGCGCCCGTCTTCCGGATGCTGCGCGGGCGCATCGCGGTCTACAACGAACTCGTCCGCGCGGTCGCCGAGCGCCACGGCGCACTGATCTGCGACTTCTGGCGCATGCCCGGATACGACGACTACCGCATGTGGGACACCGACCGCCTGCACATGTCCCCGCTCGGCCATGCGCACATGTCGAGCCGGGTCCTCGACCTCCTCGGGATCGAGCACGACCTCACCCCCGAGACCTTGGCCGCCGCCGCGGTCGCGACCCGCCGGGAGCAGCGACGGCAGAACGCCGAGTGGGCGCGGACGTTCCTGGGGCCATGGGTGATGCGTCGTATCCGCGGCGTCTCGTCGGGTGACGGCCTCACCCCACGCTGGCCGCAACCCGTCGGCGCCGCCGAGCTCGGGTAGCGGGGCTCGCCTGCCGGTCCGTCCCGTTCAGGCGGACGCGAACGTCTGCATCGGCGACCCGCGCGATATCCTGATCGTTCGGAGGTGTGAACAATCGATGATCGGAACCAGCGGGATGACGGCGTGACCAGCCGCACCGACGCCGACGGAACGACGGACAGTACCCCGGAC
>NZ_NGFO01000055.1 GCF_002149015.1 Gordonia lacunae
CAGTTCACGGTTCTCCCGCTCCAACGCCGCGATGCGGTCAGCGTCCTCACTCGTGGTGCCCGGGCGGACCCCGCCGTCGATCTCGGCCTGACGAACCCAATTGCGCAACGCCTCGGGATGGACTCCGAGCTGATCGGCGATCCGCTTGATCGCACCTCTCGACGAATCGGGATCTCGTCGCGCTTCACATGCCATCCGGGTGGCCCGGTCCTTGAGTTCCTCACTGTACTTGCGTGGTGCTGCCATGCTCTCCATCCTTCACAGGTTCGAGAGCCTCCGACAGACCCGGGGCGGTTCACTTCGCCGACGACGTCGTCGCCGCCGCACTCATCGACCGCCTCGTCCATCACGCCGAGGTCATCGCTATCGACGGCGACTCCTACCGCACCAAAGCCCGACGAGAACTCGTCAACACCGACCAGTAACCACACCAAAGGGGGTCAAAATTCAACCGTCGATAAGGGGTCAGTTTTCAGCCGCCGTTGACACCGTAGACATCGGCGAAATGCGCTGAGATCTCGCCGGTTGTGAGGCCTTTGGCATACAGCGACAGCACTACCCGATCCACATCGGTGACGCGACGTTTGCTCTTACCGACAATTACCGGGTCGAAGGTGGCGTTGCGGTCGCGGGGCACCTCGATGGGCACCTGCCCGCACGCGTCGGTCAGGACCCGTTTCGTGCGCGTGCCGTTGCGTGAATTGCCGGTGTTGCGGCCGGCCACGTCATGTTTGTCATAGCCAAGATGTTCGGTCATCTCTTCATCGAGCGCGGCTTCGAGCACGCTCTTGGTCAGCGCTTTGAGCAGCCCGTCAGGACCGGTCAGAGCCACTCCCTGAGCGCGTGAGCTACGTACCAGATCGCTCACCAAAGCCTGCTCGGCCTTCGAGAGCTCACGCACCGCATCCGCGGTGGTGACATCGTGTTCCTGACCGGTCTGAACCGGCCCTGCCACCGGGGCATCCACGCCCCCGATTGTGTCGGTCATCGTCGTGATTCCTCCTGCCCCACGCCGGGGGCGATCAAAACCACTTACACCGAATCAGCGACAGTCCCCAACGCCGCGACGGGCCCTCCTGCGAGTTCTACCAGCGTCAACGACGCGAGGGGCGCTCGCACGTGGGTCGGGTGTGGTGCCGCGGCCGACCGTCGAGCGGGTGTCAGTCGATGAGGTGGGCGCGATGGCTGGATGACTGGCGGGGCCGGTCAGATCTCGGCACGTGCGTGCGTACTAGCGGGACGCTGGATGCGTGTCGGTTCGGGTACTCGGCCACCAGCTTGCTCTGCCGACAAGTGTGGCGATGGTCGGCACGACGATGGTGCGGACGATGAAGGTGTCGAGCAGCAGGCCGATGCCGATGATGAGTCCGACCTGGGTCATGATCGAGATGGATCCGGCCATGAGTCCGAACATGCTGGCAGCGAAGATGAGGCCGGCCGAGGTGATGACTGATCCGGTGTTGGTGACGGTTCTCAGGACGCCGATGCGGATGTTGTTTTGGGATTCTTCGCGTAGGCGAGAGATGAGAAGCATGTTGTAGTCGGCGCCGACCGCGACGAGGACTATGAAGGCCAGTAGTGGTACGGGCCAGGCGATGTCGGTTTTGAGGATGTGTTGAAAGATCAGGACGCCGATACCCAGTGCCGCGGTGTAGTTGAGTATGACGGTGCCCAGAAGGTATAGCGGCGCGATGAGTGCTCGGAGTAGGAGTATCAGGATCAGGCCGACGATGGTGAGGGTGGCCAACGCTAGGAGTCGGAAGTCTTCGGTGAGTAGACGTTGCAGATCGGCGTTGATGGCGGGGAACCCGGCTGTCGCGATGTTGGAGTCCTGCAGGGTTGTGTTCGGTCTGGCGGCGAGTGCGACATCGGTGATTGTGTCGGCCAGTTGCATGGCCTCGGTGCTGTAGGGGTCGAAGCTGGTTTGTATTGCGTAGCGCACGGTATGGCCGTCGGGCGAGACGAACTGGCGAGCGACGTCGACGAAACGGCGGTCTGCGTTGGCCTGAGGTGGGAGGTAGAAGCCGGTTGCTGAGTTTGTTCCGGCGGTCTCGCGGGCGGAGGTTTGTAGTTGTGTGGCTAGCGCGGCCATCCCGGCGAGTTGTTGAAGGTTGCTGTCGATCAGCGCGGATACACCGGCGGCGAGTTGGCGTGATCCCGCCGCGAGTTGACTGATACCTGTTTGCAGTTGGGTGAGCTTGCCGGGAAGGTCTTGGCTGCTGATGCTTCCCAGCGTGGAGCCCAGTGAGTTGACGGTGGAAGTGAGTTGGTCGGTGACTGTTGAGATCGGTGTATCCAGCTGCGCGAGTTGTGTTGACAGCGTGGCGATCTGGTCGAGGGTCCCGTTGCTCAGTAGGGCGTCGAGATTGCGGGTCTGCGCGCGCAGAGCTGCGCACTGCGGGACTTGGGTGCACCAGGGCGCATTATCGAGGATGGGCAGGATCGAGGTCACTGTTGCCAGGGCTGCAGATGTTTGGCGGGTGAGCGCGGCCAGCTGTGGGGCATTCTGAGAAGCGCGATCGAGCGCTGGTGCAGATGCGGCGAGTTGGCGTAGTAGTGGCTGGTACTGCTGAATTTGCTGCCCGGCTGTGCTTGCCTGATCGAGGATGCCGGCCAGGGGGGCCAAGTTGGTGCGTACCTGGGTGTCGAGCTGAGTAAGCCCGTCGGCGAGTTGGAATGCGCCTGTACGGAGCTGTTCGAGGTCACCGCGGCGGTTCTGGCCATCGTCGACCGCACCCGCCAGCCGGTTCCCGATCTGGCCGTTCTGCCAGGACAGCTCGGCTTGCTCGAGCTTGTCCCCGGTGGGACGGGTAACGCCGATGACTCGAGTCACTCCGGGGATCTGGGATACACGTGAGGCCATTTGCTCAAGATCGGCCAGCCCGCTGGCAGTACGGAGATCGATCGGTGCATCTACGACGAGGAACTCGGTGATAGTGACGTCTTGAGGGAAATGACGGTCGAGCAACGCGTAGCCTTCGTTGCTGTCGGTTGTCGCGGGTTGCCCCTCACGATCGTCGAAGGTGATCTGGATGCCCGTCGCGAAGACGCTAAGCACGATTAGCCCGACCAGGGTTAGTGCCAGCAGCGGCACAGGACGCCGCACGACGAGCACGGCGACGCGATTCCAGTACTTTCGGGTCAGATCTCGCCTGGGTGCGCCCCAGCCGAATCGTGCCGCCCACAGCAACACCGGTGGTAGCAGGGTGACCGTGGCGAGGAATCCGATGAGGATGGCGATCGCGCATGCCGGACCCAAGGTGGAGAACACGCTCAGCTGACCAAAGACCATCGCCAAAAAGGCCAGCGCCACCGTGGCAGCTGAAGCCAGGATGACCCGTCCGATAGTTGCTGTCGCGTCCACGAGCGCAACCTCGGTGGTGGCGTCCTGGCGTAGCCGTTCGTGATAGCGACTGATGAAGAAGACTGAGTAGTCGACCCCGGCTCCGAGCAGGATGACGGTCATGAACGCGACGGTGAACTGCGATACCGGCATACCGAGTTCGCCGAGTGCGGACAAGATGCCACGGCCCACGCCGAGGCTGACACCGATCACCAACAACGGCACCAGCGCGGTGAACAGCGATCGGTAAACGATCAACAGAATGATCGCGATAAGCGCCACCGTCGCCAGAGTGATCACGACTAAATCGCTTTCAGCACTGACGATCTGGTCACTGAAAGTGGCTGTCGGCCCGGTGACATGGACAGTGGTGCCCGTACCGTCAAACACGCGCTGCGCGGTTTGGCGCACGGTCTCCACAGCATGCGTGGCCGTTGGCCCTCCCAATGTTCCGGTGACCCCGACAGGCAGGTACCAGGCTTGCCCGTCCTCACTCAAGGCTTGGCCGGCCGTCGTCGGATCGGAAAGCAAATCCCGCACTGACTGCACATCGTCGAAATTTTCGCGCAGCTGCAGAACGAGCATGTCGTAGCGTTCCCGCGCCACGTCGGTGAACCCGTTCGGGTTCTCCATGGTCACGAAAACAGTGGTCTTGGCGCCCTTCTCACCGAACGCACCACCCATCTGATCGAGTGCTTGAAACGATGGAACCCCAGCAGGGATCGGATCAACAGACTGCTGCCGCACCACCGTCTCCAGCTGGGGAAACAGAATCGCCAAGACGATACCCACAGCCACCCACGCCCCGATGACGAGGAATCTGTGCGCCAAGGTGAACCGTGCCAACCGCCCCAATGTCGTGCTGTACTCGCTGCGTTCCGCCAACCGGCGCGCCGCCAAGCGCCCACCACTTGGACGTTGGACCACCATATGCAGCACCTCACCCTCGACCCAGCCCGTCTACGAAACCGACGGTATCGTTACGGTACTAGCAGTACCGTAGATGGGGAAGGAGGTCAGGAGGTTTGGTGTCGCCGGTGGGCCATGAGGAAATCGTCGACAAGCTGTTCGAGATCGCCAACGGTCATCGACCGAATGCCCGTGAGCTTGGCAAAGATCAGCGGGCCCGCGAGCTGGGTGACAGCCATGGTCAAATCGAAGTTGTCGAGCTCAGCCGTGGCCACGTCACTCGTCAAAACTCGATCGAATGGTTCTCGATACTGCTCGACGACTCGACGACGCAGTGGCGCGAGCGCGTTCTGATCCCCGTCGGATTGCCCGGATTGCCGGGGCTGCTCGGGAAGCATTGCCAACCATGCCAGCGTCGTCAACTGCAGCGGTGCATGCTCAATAAGCTCAGCCTGCCGCTGCATCAGCTTCAGCAGGTCATCACGGATCGACGTCGTCGTCTCGGGGGTCTCGGCCTGAGGCAACAATCGCTCGAAGGCAGCCGCCACCAGATCTGTGGAGCTCTCGAAGTGACGATACAAGGTGGTGCGAGCAACACGAGACAGTCGAGTGACCGCCTCCACGGTAACGGCTTCGACCCCGCCACTGTTCAGCAAGGTCACCGCAGCATCCAACAAACGCTGACGCGACCGAACCCGCCTCGGGTCAACATCGTCGAAATCGATGGTTTCCACCCTGGCCACTCCCTACGAAACCAAATCAAGAACCTCTGACTGCACACCAATACCGTCGGTAACAGAACGAAACTGCCAGTGGCGGTACCGATGGAAGGCTCGAGGGGGGCCTTATGAGTGCCGCCACGACTGTGGCACTGTCGTCAACAGTACCGTCTGTAGCGCTCCGCTACTAAGATGAGCGGCGACCAAGGATGATCCCCCATGACAGCCAGCAGTCAGGATTGTGAAATGCGCTCCGTTTGTGTGAGCAGTTCTGCCGCGTGCGTGACACAGGGCGGACCACCCGTACGAAGGGGATCAGACGGCGTCGAGGCGAGTGGCGAATCCAGGGTCGCCTAAGGGCCTGTCCCTATGGAATCGAACGCCTACTGTGGCTGCAGCGCCGTCTATGATCCCCCACGAGGTCTGGCACAGGTGCGCGGCAAACATGTCCCTGCTCATTCCATTCTGCCGACCGTGATCGATCCACCACTGGGTCGCTGATAGGCCAGCCCCCAGAATGGAGGCTACTGCTACGGCGACGGGGGACTCCTCGGCATCGACCTCTCGGAGGCCACGAGCGAACTCGTCGGAAATAATCTCCATTGCCGATCTCAGCTGATCTGCGGCCCCACCCTCGCCGGACTCAGAGTACTGGAACATGTGGTTCGTCATGAGGAAACGGACGACCGCTGGATGTTCATCAACCAAGGATACGTATGCGGACACCGCTGAACGGAAAAGTTCGTCGACGGTGCTGTCTGCCTGTCCGGAGAGCAGAGTTGACTGCGCTGACTCCCACATCATAGAACCCAGACGGGCTGCCACGGCGGAGTAGAGCCCAGCCCTGTCACCGAAATGGCGGTAGAGCTTAGGCTTCGACGCACCAGCCTCTTCCGCAAAATCGTCCATGCTCACGGCATCGCCGAACTTTTCGATCGCGCGTATCGCTGCATCGACGAGTTCAGCTTTGACGACGGCGCGGTGGTCGTCCCAGCGCGTGCTTCGAGCGTCGCGCACACGTCGCTGCACTTTCACCGGGGCCGCGGAGATGCGACGGACTACAGACATGACCTCCTACGTTATCAGGATGGCTGACTTGTCGCGCCAGTGACGCACTAGCCAGTGAACATGGGTTGGGTCGACGAGACCCGCGTCAGGCGGATTTGTCTAATCTGGCCACGGCTGAATTGAAGTCTTCGACGGCCTCTAGGTTGGACATGTGACCGACTTTGTCAAGAAGAGTGAATTCAAATAGAACGCCCTTCCGACCCAGGCGCGCTGCGAGATCCACTGAATGGGTCGCTGGGGTCAGTCTGTCGGCATCACCTACGATGACCGTCGCCGGCACCTCCAGCGAGTCAACCCCCTTACTGACGTCGATTGTCGCCAACACTGAACCCCACATCCCGCGCACCTGTGGTGGGCATCGCAACACGATGTCGGCGCACTCGTCGACTACCTCGGCAGTCGCGCCCGGGCCCAGGGTTCCGTAACGAATCAGGCGGCGAGACAAACGCGTCCCCTGCATCTCGGGTCCGGCGACTGCAAGACTGGCCGCGAAGGCCCGCTCAAGTCTCGGTCGTAGCTGTCGGGGAACCTTGAGCAATGTAGACCGATCCACCAACTGTGATGGCCCGGTGCTTGCCAGTACTACTCCGCGGGCCAGCTCCGAAACCGAGGCGGGGTACTCAGCCGCCCAACTCATGATGGACATGCCTCCCATGCTGTGTCCGACCACGACAGCCTTGTCGGCGGGAGTCGCCACTGCCCGGACTACGGCCTCCATATCATCGGCCAAGAGCTTCGCCGAGAACGGTACCCGGCCCCGGTCGCTCAACCCGTGTCCGCGTTGGTCGTAGACCACCACCCGATGCGTCGCCGCGAACTGCTCGACCTGCGGACGCCAGAAACGTCCCTGACAAGCCCAGCCGTGACTAAAGACTAGGAGCGGAGCATCCCGGCCCGGACCGAATTCCTGAGCGAACAACTTGGTCCCGTCGGAGGAAAGGACCTCGAGGTCACGCGATCCTCGCGACGCACTCGCAAACTCAGAGGTCATCGAAGCTCACCGTGACAGAATCCGTCAGCGGAAGTGCCTGGCATGCGAGCCGTTCACCGTCGGCAACATCACCCTCAACGAGGATGTGGTTCTGGGCCATTTCTACATCACCCTCGACCAGCTTGCATACACACGCGCTGCAGGCTCCTTCTCGGCAGGAGTACGGGGCATTGTGGCCTTGGGCCAGTAGCACGTCGAGCAACGGCGTGTTGCGCGGCCACTCAGTCGTGATGGACTGCCCATTCAGATAGACCGTAGCGGTCGCCACACCGTCGTCGTCACCAAGCTGACGCATCGTGGCTGTATCGAACGGATCCCCGGTCAGTGACTGGAAGACTTCTCGATGTACCGAGGAGTGCTCGACACCGCAGGCCTCCGCCGACTTCTGCACCAGATCCATGAACGGCGCCGGACCACAGGTGAAGATCTGTGCACCGCGGTGCTCACGTATGGCGGACTCGACATTCTGAGGCGTCGGAATACCCATAGCCGACTCCAACCAATGGAAGACGGTGAAACGCTCAGGAAACTCGGAGACGATCTGCGTCAGTTGCCCCCCGTACATGATCGACTCGGCATCGCGGTTCGCGTAGAATAGTGTGACCTCGCCCCCGCCGCACACAAGTGCCGACTTAATCAGCGAAAAGACCGGAGTGATCCCACTTCCTCCTGCGAAGAATAGAAAATCAACGTCGAGATTCTTCGCCGTGAAATGCCCTGACGGCGGGAGGACGGTCAATTCCATTCCCGTAATCGCGTTATCGCACAGCCAGTTCGATGCGTAACCGTTCTCGGTCCGCTTGATGCCGATCTCGAGACGGAAGTCGTCGACGTGAGGCGAGCTGCTCAATGAGTAGCACCGTGCGACATGACCGGTCCGATCAGATGGGATCTTGACGGTGATGAATTGCCCTGGGGTATGCTTGAATTCCTCGACCATGGCGTCGGGGATTTCGAACGAAATGGTAACGGAGTCTTTCGTTTCCTGGATCACTTCCGAGACGGTTAAGGTGCGTGAGCGGGCCGCCGCGGCAGCCGGACGTGAATCGGGTTCGACGGTCACTTGAGGATCCCCTGTCTACGTGCGACCGCGTAACCCGCTCGTGTCAGTGGCGCCGCGATGTCCTGGTAGCGGGGACCGATCACCCGTGCCACGAAGTCGAAACCGCGGGCGTCCGCACCGATCAGCACTCGCGCTCTCTTCTTGTCCATACCTTTGAGGATTGTCGCCGCTGCTTTATCCGGGGTGCTTCGTGCGATCCTGTCGAACAGCGAGGCGACAGTCGCGGTGTCTGCCCCCATGGCGGAAACGCCTCGGGCATTGTTGACGATGTTGGTTTTTACACCCCCCGGGTGCACACATGTCACTGTGACCGGGTATCGACTGATTTTCATCTCCTGTCGGAGCGCCTCGGTGAAGCCTCTGACGCCGAATTTCGCGGCATTATAGGCGCTTTGGCTGGGGATTCCGATCAAGCCGAAGACGCTCGACGTGTTAATGAGATGTCCGTCCCCGGACGCGATCAGGTGAGGCAGAAACGCCTTCGACCCGTTAACGACTCCGCCAAAGTTGATGCCCATGAGCCAGTCGAAGTCTTCCCAGCTCATGTCGACCACGTCGACGCCCAAGGCCACGCCGGCGTTGTTGAACACCATGTCGACGTGGCCCGACTCTGACCGCACTCCGTCGGCATAGTCCTGAAAAGCAGCGCGGTCCGCAACGTCTAGTACGGCGGCGGTTACCGTTGCCCCATGCGTGGTGCGGCAAAGTTCTGCAGTCTCCTTCAAGTGCATCTCATCAATGTCGGACAGTGCCAGTGCGGCACCTCGCTCCGCCAACTGGAGTGCCAGAGACCGACCGATCCCTGACGCGGCACCGGTGATCACTGCCACCTTGCCGGTATAGTCATGCCGATTAGAACTGCTCACCGTCGTCCCACCATCTCTTCGAATCGTGTCTCTCCGTGCGTTCGGGCTCAGGCGATGTCGTACTCGGCGGGCTCGAAATCTTTCGTGGCGCGCCAGTACTGCCATGTGAAGCCCGGCCACACGGTCCGGTTGACGCCCTGCGAGTCGAGATACCAACTCGTGCAGCCGCCGTTGGTCCACACTCCCTTGGCCAGCTTCCGCTGGATGTCGGTGTTGAACTGTTCTTGCACGGACGGGCGTACGTCAACCTTCTCAGCGCCTCGGCTTTCTACTGTGTCGATGGCCTTCATGATGTATTTGATCTGTTGCTCGATCATGAACACCACTGAGTTGTGGCCGAGGCCCGTGTTGGGTCCGAGGAGGAAAAACAGGTTGGGAAAACCCTCGGTCGTGATGCCCAGGTGCGTGTTAATCCCCGTCTGATGCCAGTGGGACGGGAGATCCTCGCCAGTGGCACCTTTCAGGGCGAGCTGATCGAAACCATCAGTCACGTGAAAACCGGTCGCATAAATTATAACGTCCACGAGATGCTCGACACCGTCTGAAGAAATGATGGAATCAGCGGTCACCTTCTCAATCCGATCGCTGATGACAGTGGTGTTAGGTGCCGCAAGCGCCGGGTAATAGTCGTTTGACCCCAGAATCCGCTTACAGCCGATACGATACGACGGGGTCAGTTTCTTGCGCAATGCCGGATCAGAGATGGAGCGTTCAATGTTCCACCGAGCGACCTTTTCAATTGGCCGCATGAGGTTAGAGTGACCGTTGAGGCCGAAGGCCAGGCTCTCCGCACCCCAGTACACCGACCACCTGGCGATACGACGTGCAATCGGGAGTTTACTCAGAAGAGTCCGCAGGGCCGGCGGAACGGAGAAATTCTTGCGGGGTAGGACCCAGGCAGGGGTTCGCTGGAAGACCTTGAGGGACATGGCCTCCTTCTGCACGAAAGGTACAAACTGGATAGCGCTGGCACCAGTGCCGATCACGGCGACACGCTTGCCCTCCAGATCCACCGAATGATCCCACTGTGCGGAGTGAAACGCTTCGCCTTTAAAGTCCTCAATCCCCGAAATTTCGGGAAAATTGGGGATATGCAGCGCACCGACTCCTGACACCACGAACTGAGCAATGTACTCACGTCCGGACTCAGTACGCAGGTGCCACCGCGACTCCGACTCGCTCCAGTATCCAGAAACCAACTTCTGACCGAAATGAATCTTTTGTGTCACGCCACGCTTATCCGCGACATCCTGTAGATACCGCTCAATTTCTGGCTGTGACGACCACACCTTCGACCAGCTACCTCGACTCTCGAATGAGTACGAGTACATCAGCGACGGAACGTCACATGCACAGCCCGGATAGGTATTGTCGCGCCAGGTCCCACCGACGGAGCTTGCCTTCTCCAGAATCAGAAAATCGCTATACCCGCGACGTCTAAGCTGCGCGGCCATCCCGAGACCAGAGAACCCGCTTCCAATAATCAGAATCTTGGTCGAAATCGGGTCGTTGGTTGAATCCGTCTTGGCGGTTGCGCGCGAGGCGCGCCGGGTAGTCGATGATGCCATGTTTATGCTTTCTCCCTCGTAGGTTGGATCGCACAACACATCACCTGCGCACAGTGGCGGCAGGTGATCTGTTGAGGCGGAAGTGATCGCGAAGCCATCGAGAATGCTCCGCACAGGTCTAACTGATGTCGATCACGACGGCTCGGCCGCGTGAACGGAGATCAGCGAAGATCGTCGGGAAGGCTCCGCGTCGCACGCCACATGGCCATTGTGAACTTGCCTTCCAACATTCCCGCCTCATGGAAGAACCGAATCATGGGCTCCGACATAAATTGCAGGTTGGTCCGATAGTTTGGGCTGGTCTGCTGCGCCCACACGCCACGCCAGCGACTAATTCCCACTGCGGGGTACACTTTCGGATTAATGAGCAGCGGGTACGCCAGGTTCGCGATGACGGCAAGCACCCCTCGGTGCCAAGCGCGCGTCGCCTTACGACGACGCTGCATGCCTTCGATCATCTCCAGTCGCGCAAAGGTAATGTGACGGGCTTCCTCAAGGACGTGGATCTTCATGAGCTGGCGAAGCTGAGGCTGCATACTGGGGTCGTTCATCGCCTCGCGCTGGGCGCGGTCCAGGATTTCCTCGATCAACAGCGTAGCTCCAGACACCGACGGCCCGAGAGGGACGAAATGCAGGATCTTCGCGAAGCTCAAGAAGCCCTTAGGAAGCTTGTAGGGGGGCACGCCCGTCTTGTTGATGAGGCGCGCGAACATAGTGGAATGGCGGGACTCATCGCCGATCTCTGTCAACGCGTATAGAGACTTCTGATCGGTTAAAGCCCCCTTCGCCGACATGCGCAGAAGCGCTGAACTCAACAGATTCTCTGCGTAGATGCCGAAACTGAGGATGCTCACGATCTCATGGCGCCCCAACTCGCGACGCTGCTCCTCAGTCATCTTGTCCCACAGCCTGGTGCCGTATAGCGACACTCGATGCTCTGGCAGAAAGCACTTGCCTTCCTCCCAGGGCGACTCCCAGTCGATGTCGATCTCCGCGTCGTAGAACTTCTCCGCGGAAGACCGCAGCAATCGACCCGCAGATCGTTCCATGTCGACGGGCTTACGCCCGTTCACCCGAGCCATGCCCTCCTTCGAAAAGTCGGGGTTCATCTGGACATCCTGCACGGTCATGTCTTCTCCTCGGTCGTTCAAGGCTGGGAGTCGGGGCCTGGCGCCCAGTACCCATTACTCATAGTATCTGGTACTGCTAGTATCCACGAACTGCGATATTTGTCAACGCTCAGTGCGAAGAAGGTAGGACTGCATGTCTGACGACCATGACCTCGACTACTCCGGCGAAGGAACCCTGGTGTGCCGCGGGGCGGAGATCCATGTCGAAGCGAAGATCAAAGGCTATTTCCAGCCGCTGAACGGCCTGTACACCTGGTATGGCCGGATTCAGAAGAATGATGAGCTCGACGGGCTCCTGAAAGGCGCCCGCGCGATCGCTGTATTTACGACCCCCGAGGGCCGAGCGGAGTGTGTCGTCGGGGATCCCGACTTCTGGGGCCGATACCGCATCTCAGGCAAGAGCACTCCGCCATACCACCTGCCCACCACTCTCGAGGAAGTCGAGAACATGGTCGAGCACCACCACAAGTGACAACCATCCACCGCCGCACGGACATTCGCGAAACGGGTCCGCACGATTGGGTCGCCCACTTCAGGTCGAGAGGATATTGCACATGGTGAGTTCGTCTCCCATTCGAACCCGCCCGTCGAGAGGGGGCGAGAAACTCGGCGAGTACAGTCCGACCCTTGAGCGGGTTGCATGGTTTACCCTCCGCCGCAAGGGAATTGTGACGCTGGTCTGGCTCGGCGCCGCCATCGGCTTAGGCCTTCTCTTTCCTCAACTGGAGTCAGTGATACGGGAACAATCTGTGGATCCGATCCCGGCCGGAGTCCCGTCTTTTCAGACCTTGGACCGTATGGGTGCATCTTTCGACGAGCGCGGCGCCAAGACCACAGTATTCGTTGTGATGGAGAACAGTGCAGGCCTGTCCGACAACACCCGCGATCGATATCACGTGCTTGTCGACACCCTGCGGGCGGACGACAGGCACGTCATCGCTGTCCGGGACCTGCTGAGCGATCCCCTCACCGCAAGTCAGGCTCTCAGCAAAGACAAGCAAGCCTGGTATCTGCCCGTGGGAGTGGCCGGCACACTCGGGGGACCCGATACCGCGGAGGCGGTCGCAGCGGTGCGTGAGATCGCTGAGAGTATCTTTCGTGACAGTGGGACGACAGTCCGTGTGACAGGCCCGCCCGCGACCTTTAGCGACCAACTCGCCGTGGGCGAGTCGGATCTGGTCCTGATCACTGTTGCCACCGTGCTGCTGATCGCCGTGATCCTCCTGATCGTCTATCGTTCGGTCTTCACCGCGCTGATGCCGCTGCTTGTCGTGGGCATGAGCTTGGCTGTGGGTCGCGGAGTTCTATCTGGACTGGGCGAGCTGGGCATGCCGGTATCCCAGTTCACGTCAATGTTCATGACCGTCATCATCTTTGGTGCCGGAGTTGACTATTCGGTGTTCCTCATCAGCCGCTATCATGAAGGTATTCGAGCGGGTTACTCTCCTGATGTCGCTATCGCCCACGCGAATGCAACTATCGGCCGCGTGGTTCTAGCGTCGGCGGGCACTGTGGCCCTAGCGTTCCTGGCTATGGCCTTCGCCAAGCTCAGTGTGTTTAACACTTTGGGTCCGGCCTGCGCAATCGCCATAGCTTTCGCATTCTTGGCGACGGTGACATTGCTGCCCCTCGTACTCTCTTTCGCTGCCAAGAAAGGCGCCGGCCTTCCCCGCCGTGACCTGACGCGGGATTACTGGAGAAGAGTCGGAGTCATGGTTATCCGGCGGCCGGTCCCTCTGCTCGCGATCAGTGTGGTCGTGTTGATCGGCCTCGCCATGGTCGCCGCAACAATTCAGATCACCTACGACGATCGCGAGGGGCAGCCACCTGACACAGGGAGCAACGAAGGATACGCGCTTCTCAACCGCCACTTCCCGAAAGACATCATCATCTCAGAATTCTTGGTGGTGGAGTCCGAGAACGACATGCGCACGGCTCAAGGCCTTGCCGACCTCGACCAGCTAGCCTCCCGCGTCGCGCAGATTCCCGGCGTGACCAGGGTCATTGGCGTGACGCGGCCGACCGGTGAGAAGCTAGAGCAGGCGCAATTATCTTGGCAGAATGATCAGATCGGTACCAAGATCACCGAGGAGACCGGTGATGGACAGGCCCGCAAGGGTGATCTGGCCGTCCTGAAGACGGGGTCAGAGCAGCTCGCCGGAGGCCTGGCACTGTTAGAAGACCAGATATCCTCCAACCTCGCTCCGCTGTCGGGGTTGCTCGACGAGGTGTCGTCATTTGGCCCGCAGCTCGACGAGTATCGGCCGCTTGTGAACCAACTGGCGAACGCTGCCCCAAGGCTTAGACAGTTTTCCAAGCAAGCGCCCGAGCTG
Source organism: Gordonia lacunae (assembly GCF_002149015.1). Classification (GTDB taxonomy): domain Bacteria; phylum Actinomycetota; class Actinomycetes; order Mycobacteriales; family Mycobacteriaceae; genus Gordonia; species Gordonia lacunae. Next base: position 13,991 of record NZ_NGFO01000055.1, read on the forward strand.
TCTCAACTCGCACGTCGGGCCCAGTCTGCGGCAGATGCGGTCGCGCCGGCGTTGTCCGCGTTAGACAATCCGTGGTGCCAGCAGATCGCGCAGTGCTCGGCACTGCGCGCGCAAATGGCCGACATCCGGGCACTCGCGGATGATCAGTCGCTTGGGAGGGTGGCTGACTTTGCCGCGCAGCTCGGCCGCGTGAGTGCGCCAGGCTCGACCAACATTGCACAGCTGCAGCGTTCTCTTCAAACGCTGGATTCTGCACTACAAGCCATCGGCGGACAGGACCTCGGGAACAGGCTCTCGCAACTCGAATCCGGCGTCGGCGCACTTGCCGACGGCGCGCGTCAGTTGTCGAACGGAGTCGGTGCTCTGGTGGACAGCAACCTTCAGCTACTCAGTGGACTGGCACAGGTCGCCGCACAGCTTCGGGCTCCCGCACGGGAGGTCGGCGATTCTGACTCGGCAACCGGCTTCTATCTCCCCGCGGATGCGTTCAAGGACCAGCAGTTCAGTCAGGTCGCTCGACAGTTCATCTCGTCCGACGGGAAAACCGTGCGCTATGCGGTACAGACCGCCTACGACCCATACTCTGCCGATGCAATGACGCTGGCGAACGAGCTGTCCAGCGTCGCCGAGAACGCGATGCCGAACACCACTCTGGAGGGCGGACGTGCTTCTGTTGCGGGCTTTCCTGCGATCAATGCCGACGTCCAGCGACTGTTGTCGTACGATTTCAAACTGCTCGGCATAGCCACCCTTCTCATCGTGGGTCTGATCCTGATGCTGCTGTTGCGGGCCGTCGTTGCACCTGTCTATCTCCTTGCAACCGTCGTCTTGAACTACATGGCGGCTCTCGGTATTGGTGTGCTCGTACTTCAACACATCCTCGGTGCCGGGATCGCCTGGCCCGTGCCACTGGTGTCGTTCATTGTCTTGGTGGCGGTGGGCGCCGACTACAACATGCTGCTGGTGTCACGGCTGAGAGAGGAAACGAGGTGGAGCGTGCGGGTCGGCGTAATGCGTACCGTCGCTTACACCGGGTCGGTCATCACCTCGGCTGGGTTGATATTCGCGGCCAGCATGTTTGGGCTGATGGTCGGGTCCATCGATGTGATGGTGCAAATCGGGTTCATCATCGGTGTCGGTTTGCTGCTCGACACGTTCCTGGTGCGGACCTTAGTAGTCCCGGCGCTAGCGGTGCTGCTGGGCACTGCGAGCTGGTGGCCGGGTGACATCGACCGTTTCCGGCTCGCCCCTTGACCATCGCAAAAGTCACGCGGACGGACCCATGGGGATCTGACAAGCGTCGGTCGCTGAATATCCCGACCATTCCGTCAACAGGTAGGAGGGGCATAAGCATGACGCAGCACCGTCGCCCGTGATAGATGAGTTGCGTCCTAATTCAAACGCTAGCTGCACTGACCTTGGTACGCGGCTGGCTGGTGGTTGAACCGCCCCGGGTCTGTCGGAGGCTCTCGAACCTGTGAAGGATGGAGAGCATGGCAGCACCACGCAAGTACAGTGAGGAACTCAAGGACCGGGCCACCCGGATGGCATGTGAAGCGCGACGAGATCCCGATTCGTCGAGAGGTGCGATCAAGCGGATCGCCGATCAGCTCGGAGTCCATCCCGAGGCGTTGCGCAATTGGGTTCGTCAGGCCGAGATCGACGGCGGGGTCCGCCCGGGCACCACGAGTGAGGACGCTGACCGCATCGCGGCGTTGGAGCGGGAGAACCGTGAACT
>NZ_NGFO01000056.1 GCF_002149015.1 Gordonia lacunae
GACGTTGCCGGTGTCGATCGATCCGCTGCCTTGGAAGGTCACGCGGCCATTCTGGCACGATCGGCACCCGCCCTCGGCGCAGTCGCGGAGGTATGCGATTGACGGCCGGGGGCGCGGATACGGCACCATGGACACCTGGTCTGCGTTTCTGCCGGCCGTTTTCGACTCCTGGAAGGATTCTCAGTGCTCCGCACGCATTCCGCAGGTTCGCTGCGCCGCGCCGACGCGTCGCAGACCGTCACCGTCGCCGGGTGGGTCGCACGCCGTCGCGACCACGGTGGCGTGGTCTTCATCGACCTGCGCGACGCCACCGGACTGGTCCAGGTGGTCTTCCGCGACGAGTCGGTCGCGCCGGCCGCCCACCGTCTGCGCGCCGAGTACTGCGTCGCGGTGACCGGTGTGGTCGAGGTGCGGCCCGAGGGCAGCGAGAACCCCAACCTGAGCTCCGGCGAGATCGAGATCAACGCCGTCGAGCTCGAGGTCCTCAACGAGTCGGCGCCCCTGCCGTTCCAGCTCGACGAGTCGCCGGGCGAGGAGGCGCGCCTGCGTCACCGCTACCTCGACCTCCGCCGTGAGGGCCCGAGCGCGGCCCTGCGTCTGCGCTCGAAGGCGAACGCGGCCGCGCGCGGAGTGCTCGCCGCGCACGACTTCACCGAGATCGAGACGCCGACGCTGACCCGGTCCACGCCCGAGGGTGCGCGTGACTTCCTGGTCCCGGCTCGCTTGCAGCCGGGCACGTTCTACGCCCTGCCGCAGAGCCCGCAGCTGTTCAAACAGCTGCTGATGGTCGCAGGCATGGAGCGCTACTACCAGATCGCGCGCTGCTACCGGGACGAGGATTTCCGGGCCGACCGGCAGCCCGAGTTCACCCAGCTCGACATCGAGATGAGCTTCGTCGACCAGGACGACGTCATCGCGGTCGCCGAGGAGATCCTCGTCGCGCTGTGGAAGCTGATCGGTGTCGACATCTCGACCCCGATCCCGCGGATGACCTACGCCGACGCGATGCGCCGATTCGGTTCGGACAAGCCGGACCTGCGCTTCGGGATCGAACTGGTCGAGTGTGCGGAGTACTTCCGCGACACCCCCTTCCGGGTGTTCCAGGCCCCGTACGTCGGCGCGGTCGTCATGCCCGGCGGTGCGTCGCAGCCGCGTCGCCAGCTCGACGCCTGGCAGGAGTGGGCCAAGCAGCGCGGCGCACGCGGCCTGGCATACGTGCTGATCGCCGACGACGGGACCCTCAGCGGACCGGTCGCCAAGAACCTCTCCGAGGAGGAGCGTTCCGGCCTGGCCGCTCATGTCGGCGCGAAGCCCGGCGACTGTGTGTTCTTCGGTGCGGGAGAGGTCAAGTCGACGCGCGCGCTGCTCGGTGCCGCCCGCGGCGAGATCGCCTCGAAGCTGGGCCTGATCAAGCCCGACGACTGGGCGTTCACCTGGGTCGTGGACGCGCCGATGTTCGAGCCGGCAGCCGACGCGACCGCGTCCGGCGATGTCGCACTGGGACATTCGGCCTGGACCGCGGTGCACCACGCCTTCACCTCGCCCAAGCCGGAATCGATCGACGCCCTCGAGTCCGATCCCGGATCGGCCCTGGCCTACGCGTACGACATCGTGTGCAACGGCAACGAGATCGGCGGCGGATCGATCCGTATCCATCGCCGGGACGTGCAGGAGCGCGTCTTCGAGATCATGGGCATCGGCCACGACGAGGCCCAGGAGAAGTTCGGCTTCCTGCTCGACGCCTTCACCTATGGCGCACCGCCCCACGGCGGCATCGCCTTCGGCTGGGACCGCATCACCGCACTGCTCGCCGGTGAGTCGTCCATCCGCGAGGTGATCGCCTTCCCGAAGTCGGGCGGCGGCGTCGATCCGCTGACCGACGCGCCCGCGGCGATCACGGCGCAGCAGCGCAAGGAATCGGGGATCGATGCCAAGCCCGCACCGCGGGGCGGCGCCGAGCAGAAGGGTGCCGACAAAGACGCGGAGACCACCTCGGACTGAGCCGAAATGCGGTGGCCGGACGTGAGTTCGGCCACCGCCATCCGCTCGTGGTGCTCGCCACCCGGCGCCTGCCGGTCATCTGTGATGAGATCCCAGCATGACGATCAAGGTCGCACTCGAGCACCGGACGGTGTACTCGTTCGATCGGCCGGCCAAGATCTACCCCCACGTCGTCCGCCTGCGTCCGGCGCCGCACTCGCGCACTCCCATCGAGGCCTACTCGCTCACCGTCGAGCCCGGTGCTCACTTCCTGAACTGGCAGCAGGATGCGTTCAGCAATTACCTGGCGCGCCTGGTCTTCCCGGAGCCCTCTTCCACCCTCGGCATCACCGTGAGTCTCGTCGCGGACCTCACCGCGATCAACCCGTTCGACTTCTTCATCGAGGAGTCCGCCGAGTTCTACGGGTTCGACTATCCCGCCGAACTACGACGCGACCTGGAGATCTTCCTCCGGCCCGCCGGTGTCACGGACGGCGAATTCGCCGGTGCGCCAGTTCATCCGGAGATCGCCAAGTTCGCGGCGAAGCACCGGCCGGCCGGTCGTACGCGGGTCATCGACTTCCTCGTGCGGCTCAATGCCGCGGTCCGCGACGCCGTCGGTTACACCGTCCGTCTCGAGGCGGGCGTGCAGTCGCCGGAGTACACGCTCTCCAGCGCCATCGGATCCTGCCGCGACTCGGCCTGGTTGCTGGTCGCCCTCCTGCGTGAGCTCGGGTTCGCGGCGCGTTTCGTCTCCGGCTACCTCGTCCAGCTGACCTCCGATGTCAAGGCCCTCGACGGACCGTCGGGTCCCGACGCCGACTTCACCGACCTGCACGCGTGGACCGAGGTGTATCTCCCCGGAGCCGGCTGGGTGGGCCTGGACCCGACGTCGGGGCTGTTCGCCGGCGAGGGTCACATCCCGTTGGCGGCCACCCCGCATCCGGTCGGTGCCGCGCCGATCACCGGATCGACCGGTCCGTGCCACGCGACGCTCGACTTCACCAACACGGTGACCCGCTTCCATGAGGACCCGCGGGTCACGCTGCCCTACACCGCGGAACAGTGGAACCGGGTGACCGATCTCGGCGCGCTGGTCGACCGGCGGATGGTCGACAACGACGTGCGCCTGACGATGGGTGGCGAGCCCACGTTCGTGTCCATCGACAACCAGACGGATCCGGAATGGCGGACCGCCGCGGACGGTCCTCACAAGCGGCTGCTGGCCGGGCGGCTGGCCGGTCGTCTGCAGAAGGCGTACGCGCCGAACGGCCTGATCAGGCGCAGCCAGGGCAAGTGGTATCCCGGCGAACCGCTGCCGCGCTGGCAGCTCGAACTGATGTGGCGCAGTGACGGTCTGCCGATCTGGCGGGACCCGGGTCTGCTCGCCGACCCGTGGGCGACGCCGGAGCAGTGCGCGGCCGCCATCGAGACCGAGACCCACGGCCCGGACCCGGAGACCACCGGCGATGCCGGTCCGGCGCGGGAACTGCTCATCGAGTTCGCGGCGGCGCTCGGGCTCCCGGCCGCCCAGGTGGTGCCGGCGTATGAGGACCCGCTGGTGCGGATGCGCGAACTCGCCGCGATGCCACCCGGTGACCCCGGTACCGACCCCACTCTCCCCGCCGCGCGCGCCTTCGCGCAGGCCGACATCACCGTCGACGCCGATTCCACGGATGGCGAGGACGACGAGAGCCTTGCGCCGGCCGCGGATTCCGTCGCACGCAGGCGTGCGCTGATCGCCCGGCTCGACGCCGCGGTCACCGCGCCGAGCGCCCACCTGCTGCCGTTGAGTCGCTCGGAGGATCGGACCTCGTGGCAGAGCGCGGAGTGGACGACCCGGCGGGGGCGCATCGTGCTGACCCCGGGCACCTCGCCGGCCGGACTGCGCCTGCCGCTCAACTCGCTGTCGTGGGGTCCGGCTCCGACGCTCTTCGAAGCCGACCCGTCCGCGCGCCATGACGACCTGCCGGCCGACCCGTCGACGGCGTTGGGTCACACCGTGCGCGACGTCGACCCCGCCCAGTTCCTGCCGCGCACCGCCCTGGTCGCCGAGGTGCGCGGTGGCGTCGTCGGTGTGTTCATGCCGCCGACCTCGACCCTCGAGGAGTACCTCGCGATCATCGAACTCGTCGAGGACGCCGCGGCCGCGACGTCGACGCCGGTCGTCGTCGAGGGGTACGGACCGCCCGCCGACCCGCGCCTGGTGTCGTTGTCGGTCACGCCGGATCCGGGTGTCGTCGAGGTCAACATCCAGCCCACCGGGAGTTTCGCCGAGCAGTCCGACTTGCTCGAATCGCTGTACGACCATGCGCGACACGTGCGTCTGGGCACCGAGAGTTTCGACCTGGACGGCGGTCACGGTGGGACCGGCGGCGGTAACCACATCACCCTCGGCGGCGTCACGCCCGCCGACTCACCGATGCTGCGCCGACCCGACCTCCTGGTGTCGATGCTGACCTACTGGCAGCGCCATCCCGCGTTGTCCTACCTCTTCTCCGGTCGGTTCATCGGCACCACGTCACAGGCACCCCGCGCCGACGAGGGCCGCGAGTCGGCGCTCTACGAACTGGAGATCGCCTTCGCCGAGATCGACCGGCTGGCGGTCACGGATGCCGTCGGCGGGCGGTTCGACGGGGCGCCGCCGAATCCCTGGGTCACCGACCGGGCGCTGCGGCACCTGCTGACCGACATCACCGGCAACACCCACCGGGCCGAGTTCTGCATCGACAAGCTCTACAGTCCCGACTCGGTGCGCGGGCGGCTGGGTCTGCTGGAACTGCGGGCGTTCGAGATGCCACCGCACCATCGGATGGCGATGGTGCAGTCGCTGCTCGTGCGCTGCCTCGTGTCGTGGTTCTGGGAGAAGCCCTATCGCGCCCGGCTGATCCGGCACGGTGGTGACCTGCACGGCAAACACCTGTTGCCGCACTACGTGATCGCCGACATCGCGCTGGTCGCCGAGGAACTCCGCGAGGCCGGGTATCCGTTCGAGACCGCCTGGCTGGACCCGTTCACCGAGTTCCGCTTCCCGCGACTGGGAACCGTGCAGATCCGGGATCAGGAGATCGAGCTGCGCGGTGCCATCGAGCCGTGGAACACGCTGGGGGAGGAGTCGACCGGAACGGGCACCGCCCGGTATGTGGACTCGTCCGTCGAGCGGGTGCAGGTGCGGGTCCTGGGTGGCGAGGATGACCGGTACCTGTTGACATGCAACGGGTTTCCGATCCCGCTGCGACCCACGGGGCGCACCGGGGAGCGCGTCGCCGGGATCCGGTTCCGGGCCTGGCAGCCGCCGAGTTCGCTACACCCGACGATCACCATCGACACCCCGCTCACCTTCGACCTGATCGACACGGTCAACGGGCGTTCGGTGGGCGGCGCCACCTATCACGTCGTCCATCCCGGCGGACGCGCCTACGATCGTCCGCCGGTCAACGCGGTCGAGGCCGAGTCGCGCCGCAACGGGCGGTTCGAGGCCGCCGGGCACACCACCGGCACCGTCGACGTCGGGCTGTTGCGCGAGCGACAGTCCCGGCAGGCCATCGACTTCGGGGTGCCCGGAATCCTCGACCTCCGGCGGGCACGTACAGTTCTTCGGTGATCTCTTCGCCGGGCGACGCCTCCGCGGTGTTCGACCGCTACCGCGCCGCGGGCCAGACCCTCTTCGACCCGGACCGGCCGGTCGACGCCTACGACGAACTCCTCGAACCCGGTGGGGCGATCCGCCCGGCGTGGGCGGATCTGGCCCGTGTCTACCGGTTGCGCGGCACCGACCGGCTGCGGGATTCCGCGGCCCGGCTGGCGGCCGCGGTGAGCGACGACGGCGTGGTCTACAACGAGTTCGACGGCCACGACACCGTCACCCGCGACTGGGAGGTCGACGCGGTACCGCTGGTCGTCGACGGCGTCGAGTGGGCCGAACTGGAGAAGGCCGTCACCCAGCGCTCGATGCTACTGGACCTGCTGCTGCGCGACCTCTACCGCGACCAGAAGACGATCGCCGCCGGACTCGTCGCACCCGAGATGGTCTTCGGGCATCCGGGGTACATCCGCAAGGCGGCGCGTCTCGAGGTCGCCGGGCCCCATGCGTTGTTCCTGCACGCGGTCGACATCTCGCGCACGGCCGGCGGCGACTTCGTCGCCTACCGTGACCGCACCCAGGCGCCGTCGGGAATCGGCTACGCGATCGTCGGGCGCCGGCTGATGTCGAAGACCTTCCCGCAACTGTTCCAGGCGTGCGCGCCTCGGCCGATGGCCAACTTCGCCGGCATCATGCGCCTCGCGCTCACCGAATACGCACCGCCGGGGGTCGATGACCCGACCGTGGCGGTCCTGAGTCCCGGCAGTATGTCCGAGACCGCCTTCGACCAGGCCTACCTCGCCTCTGTTCTCGGCTTCCCCCTCGTCGAGGGCGCCGATCTCACCGTCCGCGACGGTGCGGTCTACATGCGGTCGCTCGGTCGGTACAAGCGCGTGGACGTGTTGTTGCGACGGGTCGACGCCGCCTACGCGGACCCGCTGGACCTGCGGACGGATTCCCAGCTCGGTGTCGCCGGTCTGGTCGAGGCGATCTCGCGCGGCACGGTGACGGTCCTCAACACCCTCGGTTCGGGAGTGCTGGAGAACCCGGCTCTGCACACCGTGCTGGAGCGGCTGGCGCCGGTCCTGCTCGACGAGGCGCTGAAACTGGGTTCGGTCACCACGCACTGGGCGGGAGACCCGCTGCAGCGCAGTCTGATCCAGGACCGGATGGCGTCCCTCGTGCTGACCAACACGTGTACGGGAGAGGAATTCATCGGCCCCTTGCTCGCCGCGTCCGAGCGCACCGACCTCGCGGCGCGGGTCGAGGCGCAGACCTGGCAGTGGGTGGCGCGCGAGCTGGAGGCGTTCTCGGTGGCCCCCACGGTCACACCCGGCGGTGCTCCGGGCGGCCCGCAGGCGACGCTGCGTGCGGCGCCGGTGTCGGTGCGCGCCTTCAGCGTCGCGCAGGGGCCCGGATATGCGGTGATGCCCGGCGGGCTGGGTGCGGTCCTGGCCGACGGAGTGGAGGGTGCCGCCCACCACGTGGTGGCCGCCAAGGACGTCTGGGTCACGAGCACCGAGGTGGGCGGCCATGTCTCGCGCCGCTCGGAGACGCGCGCCGAGCCGGCCGCCGAGGTCGTCGCGGGCGCCACGGCGGGCCGTCCGGTGACCCGCGAGTACTCCGACGTCGCGGCCGCGGCCAGTCCGCGCGTCCTGGCGGACCTGTTCTGGCTGGGCCGCTACGGCGAGCGGACCGAGCTCGTGACCCGACTGGCCAAGGTGTCCCGCGAGCGCTATCAGGACTTCCAGTACCGGCCGTGGATGTCCGGCACACCGGCGGTACCGCGGCTGCTGCATGCTGTCGCCACGGTGACCGGCACCGCGCGCTACCTCGACACCGCCGGGCTGCTGATGTCGGGGTCGGACCGGCCGCCGTCGCCCGAGCAGGTGAACGAGGCGATCGAGAAGATCGCCGACCTCACCGTGTCGCGGTCGGTGCCCGGGACCATCGCGTATTCGATCGACCGGCTCATCAGTACCGCCCGGGCGGTCCGGGACCAGATGTCGACCAGCACCTGGATGGTGCTCGCACCGGTGGAACGCATCATGGCGAGCACGACCCGGCTGGTCGTCCGGTCGCGCACCGACGCGGGTGGCGGCGACGCCGCGCTCGACCTCGGTCCCGACCTGGCCCGCGCGCACGACGAGATCCTGCACGGCGTGCTGGCCCTGACCGGTCTCCAGGCCGAGTCGATGGTGCACGACCCGGGCTGGATGTTCATGGATGTCGGCCGGCGCATCGAACGGGCGGTGACCCTCGCCGACCTCACGCTCGCGATGTTCGCCGACGCGCAGGACACCGACGTCGAGCAGACGCTGCTGGAGTCGTACCTGGTGGCCAACGAGTCGTCCGTCATCTACCGGCGCCGCAACCGCGGTCTGTACCAGCCGGCGAGCGTCGCCGAGCTGCTGCTGTTCGACCCGACCAATCCGAGATCGATGATCTTCTCGCTGGAGCGGATGAACGCCGACCTCTCGTCCGTACCGGAGACCCTGCGGTCGGCGGGGGCCGAACGCGTCGTACAGGAGATGATCGCCGAGCTGCGGCGCGGCGACCCCGCGGACCTCGTGCACGTCGACGCCGACCGGCGACGCCCCGAACTCGTCGAATTGATGACGACGTTGCGCACCGGTGCACGCGAGCTCTCCGACCTGCTGACCCGGACCCGGTTCGCCACCCCGCGCCAGGCGCGACCGATCTGGGCCGGTGGGGAATCGTGAGTTCGCGCACCTACCGCGTCATGCACCGGACCACCTACACCTACGACGACGACGTGTCGTCCTCGTACGGGCGCTGCCACCTCACGCCGCGCGACCTGCCGGGCCAGCGGGTGCACTCGACGTCCCTGGAGATCGAACCCGAACCCGACGACCGGTCGACCGGGATCGACGTCTACGGCAACCACGACAGCTACTTCCACGTGCGGACCTCGCATCGCGAGCTCACCGTGACCGCGCGGTCCGTCGTCGAGGTGGATCCCGTGGACCCGGGCGTGCTCCTGAGCCCGGCTGCCCGGATCCCGTGGGAACAGGCACGTCCGTCGCTGGTCGACGGCCGGGAGAGTGCCCTGGCCGCCGAGTTCGTCCTGGACCTCGAGCGGCCGGAGATCACCCCCGCGGTCCGCGAATACGCCGCCGGGGTCTTCACCCCGGGACGTCCGCTGGTCGAGGCCGTCACCGAACTCACCTCGCGGATCTTCGCGGACTTCACCTACCGGTCGGGGTCGACGGCCATCACCACCCGGGTCGACACCGTGCTGCAGCGGCGGGAGGGCGTCTGCCAGGACTTCGCGCGCGTCGCGATCGCCTGCCTGCGTTCGCAGGGCCTCGCGGCGAGGTACGAGTCGGGGTATCTCGCGACCGAGCCGCCGCCCGGGACGGAGAAGGTCTTCGGTGCCGATGCCAGCCACGCGTGGGCGGCGGTCTGGATGCCCGACGGCCGCTGGCTGCCCTTCGACCCGACCAACGACAAGCTGGTCGACGAACGCCACGTCACGGTCGCATGGGGACGCGATTACGACGACGTGCCGCCCCTGCGCGGGGTCATCTACACCGACTCCACCAAGAGCCGGATCGATGTGTCGGTGGACGTGAGCCCGGCGAACGGTCCCACGCAGGGCTGAACCGGGCAAGGTTCGGCAACCCGTGCGGTAACCCGCTGTGCCACAGCGTGTTCGGTACCCATTCTGCTGACGGGCCAATCGTGACGTGGTACAGATGAACGAACGGTGCTGTTGCGACCTCGTTGCAACGGGTAGGTTGGTGGGCGACATGACGGTCATTACGGAAAGCCGCATCACCAGCGTGGTGCGGGCGGCAGAGGCGCTGCTGTCACACCGCGCCGGATCAGCTGTGGTCCTCGATGATCCCGAGGACCTCGGCGGCAGCGGCCGCACCACGGTGGTGCGGGTCCGGGTCGCGCAGAATCCCCTCAGCCTGGACCGATCGCTCGTGATCAAGGCCCTTCCCGAACACGAGGACCCGCAGGCCTTCCACCGCGAGATCGCCTCGTACAAGTACGCAACCGCGCTGCCGAACGAATCGCGCCCGGGACCGCAACTCATCGCCTCGGACTCCGATCTGCGCATCATGGTGCTCTCCGACCTCGGCCACGGCCGGACGATGCTCGAGTACCTCGCCGGCGTCGACCCCGTCGAGACCTCCCGCGCGGTCAGCGCCTGGGGTCAGGCCCTCGGCCGGATGCACGCCGCCACGGTCGGCGGCGAGGGAGACTTCCTCGCCCTGCTGCGCCGCGGGCCGTCGGGTACGCAGGGGCGCGACATCCTGCGCGACGAGGCGCTCCGGTCGATCGACTCGGTCGTCGGGCACACAGCTGCCCTCGACGTCGTGGTCCCGGACCAGGTCGTGGAGTCGTTGCGGGCCGCGGCGACCCTGTTCGACGAGGGTGACCACCGCGCCTTCAGCCCCTCCGATGTCGGACCCGAGAACATCCTGCTCAACGATGACGGCGTCCAGTTCATGGACTACGAGTGGGGCGGATTCCGCGACGCGACCCTCGACATCGCCTATGCGCTCGTCACCATCACCGCCCAGCTGCCGCCCCGGACCTCCGCCCGCGCCACCGACCTCGAGGTGTCGATGGTGGACGCATGGCGCTCGGAGGTGCACTCGATCTGGCCTGCACTCGCCCATGAGCGGGAGATGCAGCGCAAAGTCCTGCTCGCCCGCCAGCTCTGGGTGTGGCTGTCGACGGTGTGGATGCTGCCGAGTGATCCGGAGGCGACCGATCACGCCGACGCCGAGTTCGATGTGGCCGACTTCGGTGCCGCCGGCTTCACTCACGACTGGGCCCTGCACACCAATGATCCCCGCGTGATCGTCAGCCGCTGGACCGATCTCGCCGCCGCCGCCGGCCGGGCGGGGGACGACGAGATCGCCGTGTTCGCGACCGCGATGGGCGTCGCGCTGCAGCGCATCTGGCTGGCCTGACACGCTCGTGGACGGACTGTTCGACCCACCCGACGATCCTCGGGCAGGCTCTGCCGGGCACGGGAACGCGGGCGGCCTCACCGCGCCGCCGTCCCCGACGGCGCCGCTCGCGGTCCGGATGCGACCGCAGAACCTCGACGAGATCGTCGGGCAGCAACATCTTCTCGGCACCGGCTCGCCGCTGCGCAAGCTGATCAGCGGTTCGGGTGCGGCGTCGGTGCTGCTCTACGGGCCGCCCGGGACCGGCAAGACCACCATGGCCTCGCTCATCGCACGGGCCACCGGCGGCCGCTTCGAGGCACTGTCGGCGCTGTCGGCGGGCGTCAAAGAGGTGCGTGCGGTCATCGACGTGGCCCGGCGCCGGCTCATCGGTGACGCCAAGAACAGCGGTCAGCAGACGGTCCTGTTCATCGACGAGGTGCACCGCTTCTCCAAGACCCAGCAGGACGCACTGCTCGACGCCGTGGAGAACCGCATCGTCCTCCTCGTCGCCGCGACCACCGAGAACCCGTCGTTCTCGGTGGTCGCCCCGTTGCTGTCCCGATCGCTGGTGCTGCAGCTGCGGTCCCTGACCGACGCCGACATCCGCGAGGTGCTGACCCGGGCGGTCGCCGACCCGCGGGGGCTGAACGGCACGGTCGAGGTGACCGACGCCGCCTACGACCACCTCGTCGCGGTGTCGGGCGGGGACGCGCGCCGCGCGCTCACCGCTCTCGAGGCCAGTGCCGATTCGACCGACCGCATCGATCTCGCCGACGTCGAGACCGCGATCGATCGCGCCGCGGTGCGCTACGACCGCGACGGTGACCAGCACTATGACGTGACGAGCGCGTTCATCAAGTCCATCCGCGGCTCGGACGTCGACGCCGCCGTGCACTACCTCGCGCGGATGATCGCTGCGGGGGAGGACCCGCGTTTCATCGCGCGGCGCCTGATGATCCATGCCAGCGAGGACATCGGGATGGCCGACCCGACGGCCCTGCAGACCGCGGTCGCGGCCGCACAGGTCGTCAACCTGGTCGGGATGCCGGAGGCCAAACTGGCGCTCACCCAGGCGACCATCCACCTCGCGACGGCTCCGAAGTCGGCAGGTGTGGTGTCGGCCATCGGCGCCGCCCTCGCCGACGTCGAGTCGGGCAAGGCCGGCGCGGTTCCGGCCCACTTGCGCGACAGCCACTATCCCGGGGCCAAGAAGCTCGGCAACGGCGTTGCCTACCGGTATCCGCACGACGATCCCGATGGTGTTGTGCCGCAACAGTATGCACCGGACGACCTGGTCGGCAGGGACTACTATGTCCCCACCGACCACGGGCTGGAGCGCGAGATCGGCCCGCGGGTCGCGAAGTTGCGGTCGATCGTGCGTGGCGCGGTGTCGAGACGCCGGTCCCGCTGACCGTCCGCCACGACGTTCTCGCCGTCGAGAGTCCCTGCGGTGATCGACGACCCGCCGACGGTAGGCTGGGATGTCGCGACATCAACGGCCGCGACCACCAACGGCTGCGATCACCAACGGCAGGACGAAACCCACAGTGCAGACGCATGACATCCGGAAGCGCTTTCTGGACCACTTCATCAAGGCCGGGCACACCGAGGTGCCGAGCGCCTCGTTGCTGCTCGACGATCCCAACCTGTTGTTCGTCAATGCCGGCATGGTCCCGTTCAAGCCGTTCTTCCTGGGTGAGCAGACGCCGCCCTACTCGCGGGCGACCAGCGTGCAGAAGTGTGTCCGGACCCTCGACATCGACGAGGTCGGCATCACCACGCGGCACAACACCTTCTTCCAGATGGCGGGCAACTTCTCCTTCGGCGACTACTTCAAGCGGGAGGCGATCACCTTCGCCTGGACCCTGCTGACCAACAGCGTCGAGGACGGCGGGTTCGGCATCGACCCGCAGAGGCTGTGGCCGACGGTCTACCTCGACGACGACGAGGCCGAGGCCATCTGGCGGGACGAGATCGGAGTGCCCGCCGAGCGCATCCAGCGGCGCGGGATGAAGGACAACTACTGGTCGATGGGCGTGCCCGGACCATGCGGTCCGTGCTCGGAGATCTTCTACGATCGCGGACCCGAGTACGGCGTCGAAGGCGGTCCCGAGGCCGACGAGGACCGCTACATCGAGATCTGGAACCTCGTCTTCATGCAGAACGTCCGCGGCCCCGGCGGCGGCAAGGACAACTACGAGATCCTGGGACCGCTGCCCAAGCAGAACATCGACACCGGCATGGGCGTCGAGCGCGTGGCCTGCATCCTGCAGGACGTGGACAACGTCTACGAGACCGATCTCTGCAAGCCGATCATCGACCTCGCCGCGGAGCTGTCCGGGCGCGCCTACGGCGCCGGTTCGCACGCCGACGACGTCCGGTTCCGCGTCGTCGCCGATCACGCGCGCACGTCGGCCATGCTCATCGGCGACGGGGTGTTGCCCGGCAACGACGGCCGCGGGTACGTCCTGCGTCGACTGCTGCGCCGGGTCGTCCGGTCGATGCGCTTGCTCGGCGCCGGGAGCGAAGCGAGCGGGCCGGATCGGATCGGTACCGCCGACAGCCGGCCCACCATGGGCACGATCATCGGCAAGGTCATCGACCTGATGTCCCCGTCGTACCCCGAGCTGGAGACCCAGCGTCGGCACATCGTCGACGTCGCGGTGGGCGAGGAGACCTCGTTCTCCAAGACACTCGCCGCGGGATCGAAGCTGTTCGCCGACGCGGCCACGGCCACCAAGAGCGCGTCGCGCACGACCATCACCGGCTCCGACGCCTTCACCCTGCACGACACCTACGGCTTCCCGATCGACCTGACCCTGGAGATGGCCGCCGAGGCCGGGCTCGCGGTCGACCAAGAGGGCTTCACCGCGCTGATGGCCGAGCAGAAGCAACGCGCCAAGGCGGACGCGACCGCCCGCAAGACCGGGCACGCCGACCTCAGCGTCTATCGCGACTTCCTCGACCGCGGACCGACCGAGTTCACCGGCTTCGACGAGCTGGTGTCCGAGGCGCGGGTACTCGGCCTCGTCGCCGACGGCGCCCGGCTGCCCGCCGCATCGGCCGGGCAGGAACTGACGGTCGTCCTCGACCGCACGCCGTTGTACGCCGAATCCGGTGGACAGATGGCCGACGTCGGCACCATCAGCACCGGATCAGGCGTCCGCATGTCGGTCACCGACGTGCAGAAGGTCGGTAAATCGGTCTGGCTGCACAAGGTCCGCATCGACGAGGGCGAGATCGAGGAGGGCGACGAGGTCCTGGCCGCGGTGGACACCGCCTGGCGTCACGGCGCCACCCAGGGGCACTCGGGCACCCACATGGTCCACGCCGCGCTGCGCGAGGTCCTCGGACCCGGCGCGACACAGGCCGGTTCACTGAACCGTCCCGGCTACCTGCGTTTCGACTTCAACGCCAGCGGTCCGGTGACCGAGGCCCAGCGGCGCGAGATCGAGGAGATCAGCAACGCCGCGGTCGAGGCGAACTACCAGGTCAACACCTTCGAGACCGGTCTGTCCGAGGCCAAGGCGATGGGCGCGATGGCGCTCTTCGGCGAGAACTACGGTGATGTCGTCCGCGTCGTGGAGATCGGCGGGCCGTTCTCGATGGAGCTGTGCGGTGGCACGCACGTCGCGTCGTCGTCGCAGATCGGACCCATCACCCTGATCGGGGAGTCCTCGGTCGGCTCGGGCGTCCGCCGTGTCGAGGCGTACGTGGGCATGGACTCGTTCCGGTTCCTGTCGAAGGAACGCGCACTGCTGGCCGGGCTGGCGTCGTCGTTGAAGGTGCCGTCCGAGGAGGTGCCGGGCCGCGTCGAGCAGCTCGTCACCAAGCTGCGCGACGCCGAGAAGGAACTCGAGCGGGTGCGAGCCGAAGCCGCCCGGTCCGCGGTCTCCGGTCTCCTCGACGCCGCGACGACCGTCGGCGCCACTCTCGTGGTCGAGGGCCGGGTGCCCGGCCTGGACGCCAACGGGCTCCGCTCGGTGGTGACCGACCTGCGTGGCCGGGTCGCCGACCGTCAGGCGGTGATCGCGCTCTTCTCGCCGAGCGGTGACGGGCCGGATGCCAAGGTGCCGTTCGTGATCGCCACCACGGCGGCCGCCCGGGACGCCGGGATCAAGGCCGGCGACCTCGTCAAGGAGGTCGCACCGCTGGTCGGCGGACGTGGCGGCGGCAAACCCGACCTGGCCCAGGGTGCCGGAACCGATCCGTCGGGGATCGACGCCGCGCTGACCCGCATCCGCGAGTTCGTCGCCTGATGCCCGACCCGCAACCCCGGCCCGACGCTGCGCCGCGGACCCGAGGACGACTCCTCGGCATCGACGTCGGGAGCGTGCGGATCGGCGTCGCCGTGTGTGATCCCGACGGCATCCTCGCCACGCCGGTCGAAACGGTGCGCCGGACCCCTTCGCGCACAGACGATCTCGACCGGATCGCGGCCCTGGTCGCCGAGTACGAGGCTGTCGGTGTGGTCGTGGGACTCCCGAAGACGCTCAAGAACACCACGGGTACGGCGGCGGAGACAGCACGTGCTTTCGGGGACCGACTCGCGTCCCGGATAGACCCGGTGCCGGTGCAGTGGCACGACGAACGTTTCACGACGGTGACCGCACAGCAGGCACTGCACGCGAGCGGCCGGACCGTGAAGTCCTCGCGCGCGGTGATCGACCAGGCTGCGGCGGTCGCTATTCTTCAGGGGTGGTTGGATGCACGACGGTGAGTCAGGGGAGCCTCCGGTGACCGACGATCGGCGTCGCACACGCCACCGGGACCCCCAGGGGCGTCGCACCGAGGGCATGGATCCGGAGCGTCTGCGGTACTTCACCCAGTCGGCCGAAGGGTCCCCGCACACACGGCATCGGCGCCGCCGGACCGGGCCGGAATCCGCGGACCCCGCCGGTCGCCGGCCGGCCCCGCCC
>NZ_NGFO01000057.1 GCF_002149015.1 Gordonia lacunae
GGCACTGTGGCACTGCGACACTGGCAGCGCCCCGCGTTTGCACCCGGCACCGTGCCCGTCACCGGTTACCCGGTCAGCCTGCCCACCTCGGCCGCCGCCCGCACCGGCGCCGGCCCGGTCGTGGCCACCGTGACCGTGCTGCGCGAGCAGTACAGCGGCACGGTGACCAGCAGCATCATCCCCGGTCTCAACGCACTCCTCGTGCCCTGACCGCCCACCTCGACACCGCAAAGGACAACCACACCATGACCTTTCCCAGATCCGCACACCTGGGCGTCGGCTTCCTCGCACTCGCCGCCGCCATCGTGACCGGATGCAGCACCGACACCACCTCCGACGCACCGGTCTCGTCGATCGCAACATCCCCAGCCGCGACCAGCCATTCCGCTGCACCATCACACGATTCGGCCCACCCAGCCACCTCCTCACAGGCCGCACCCCCCGCCGACAGCGACGGCGACGACGCCGGCGGGGAACAGTCCCCCGCCGCCGCACCCGCCGACAACACCACAGACGCAGCATCCCCACCAGCCGCCACCGAACGCCCCGTCGACCCCAACGAACCACCCGCAGGCGGCACCTACTGCGGCGACGGCTACAACGGCCTGGCGGTGTGGGCGTTCGGGCCCGACTGCGCGACCGCCCAGTCAGTGTCATCGGCTCTAGGTGCCAAACGTGCCGGCGGCGCCCACTTCCCGATCACGGTCACCGTCGCCGGAAGCAACTGGATCTGCGGCGAAGGAACAAACCCTGTCCCCTACATGGAATGCTCCGGCCTCGGCGCCGTGCGACTCACCTCCTGACGTCCACCGCCGGCCGCCACCTCACCCGCCGTTCGCGCCGGAGGCACTAGTTTTCCTCAGCGTCACACAGGTGCAATCGGCCGCATACACCCAGCTCATAGCGTCGAGACGCTCGCATCTGCGACAACGGCGTGAGGACGTCGTCGTGCGACCCCCGCGCATGTGGGGGCCGAGATCATCCAGGAGTGTCCATGAGTGGCAGCATGTCCCGCCGGCAGGCGATCGAGGCCGTGACGACCTACGACGTGTCGGCGCCGGGGTTCGCCGAACCGCTGGCAGATACGTTCGGGCGCAATGTGTTCAGCTTGTCGGTGATGAAGAAGCGGCTGCCGAAGCACGTCTTCAAGGCGGTCGCCGCGACCGTGGACACCGGCTGCGCGCTCGATCCCACCCTCGCCGACTACGTCGCGGTGGCGATGAAGGACTGGGCCATCGAGAGGGGCGCCACCCACTACGCACACGTCTTCTATCCCCTCACCGGGTTCACGGCCGAGAAGCATGACTCGTTCCTCGAACCCGACTCCACCGGTGCATCGCTCGCCGAGTTCGCGGGCAAGACGCTGATGCAGGGCGAGCCCGACGCGTCGAGCTTCCCCAACGGCGGCTTGCGCGGAACCTTCGAGGCCCGCGGTTACACGGGGTGGGACGTCACCAGCCCCGCGTACCTCCTGGAGAACCCGAACGGCAACACCCTGTGCATTCCGACGATCTTCATCTCGTGGACCGGCGAGGCCCTCGACAAGAAGACCCCGCTGCTGCGCAGTCAGCAGGCCATGAGCAAGCAGGCGATGCGGTTGCTCCGCCTGTTCGGACACGACGACGTCGACACCGTGGTGTCCTATGCCGGCGCCGAGCAGGAGTACTTCCTGATCGACGAGCACTTCTTCTATGCCCGACCGGATCTCATGACCTGCAACCGGACCCTGTTCGGCGCGCCGCCGTCGAAGGGCCAGGAGTTCGACGACCACTACTTCGGCGCCATCCCCGAGCGTGTGCTGTCCTTCATGATCGAACTCGACCGCGAGCTGTTCAAACAGGGGATCCCGGCGAAGACGCGACACAACGAGGTCGCGCCCGGCCAGTTCGAGATCGCGCCGGTCTTCGAACGGTCGGTCCTCGCGCACGACCATCAGCAACTGATGATGACCACGATGAAGGCCGTCGCCGAGAAGTACGGCATGAAATGTCTGCTGCACGAGAAGCCGTTCTCCGGCGTGAACGGCTCGGGCAAGCACGTGAACTTCTCGCTCGGCAACTCCACTCAGGGCAATCTGTTGAACCCGGGCGACACCCCGCACGAGAACATGCAGTTCCTCACCTTCTGCGGCGCGATCATCCGCTCGGTTCACCTCTATGGCGGACTGTTGCGCGCCGCGGTCGCGTCCGCATCGAACGACCATCGCCTCGGTGCCAATGAGGCTCCGCCGGCGATCATCTCGATCTTCTTGGGCGAGCAGTTGATGGACGTGTTCGAGCAGATCGCCAAGGGCGGCGCCACGGGCTCCAAGGCCGCGGGCGTCATCGAACTCGGCGTCGACACCCTCCCGCCGCTGAAGGCCGATCCGGGAGATCGCAACCGCACCAGCCCGTTCGCGTTCACCGGCAATCGATTCGAGTACCGCGCACCGGGTTCCAATCAGTCGATCTCCGACCCGATGGTCGCCATCAACACGATCCTCGCCGACTCGATCGACGTCATCGCCTCCGACCTCGAGAAGCTCCTCGCCGACGGACTCGACCTCGCGGACGCCGTCCAGAAGGTGTTGCAGGAGATCGTCAACTCGCATGGGGCGGTCATCTTCAACGGCAACGGCTACGCCGACGAATGGCAGGAGGAGGCGGCCGCCCGCGGCCTCAAGAACCTGCGGACGACGGTCGACGCGGTGACGGAGTACACCTCACCGGAGGTCGTCGAGATCTTCGAGAAGTACGGCGTGCTGTCGGCCCGCGAACTCGAGGCCCGTGAGGACGTCATCTTCGAGTACTACGCGCTGACCCTCCTCGTCGAGGCCAAGGAGACCGCGGAGATCGCCAAGACGATGATCATGCCGGCGGCGATCCGCTACCAGGGCGAACTCGCGGGCACCGCGGCGTCGCTGAAGATGGCCGGGATCGATGCTCCCACACCGCTGCTCGAGGAACTGACCGGATTGATCGGCACTCTGCACGATGGCCTGGCGGCGCTGGATGCCGGCATCGCCGGGATGCACGGTGAGTCCACGTTCGAGGAGTCGAAGTACGCGCTGGAGACCCTCATCCCGGCCATGGCCGCGGTCCGCGAGGTCGCCGACACCCTCGAATCCATCGTCGCCGACGATCTGTGGCCGCTGCCGACGTACAACGAGATGCTCACGATCCTCTAGACCGGCGCCCAGACCACACGCCTCCCGCGCACGTCGCGGGGGGGCGTGTCGCCGTCGGTGGTGGCCATGGTGCCCGACCGGTGCGCCTCACCCGCGTGCACGTCTCTGACATCACCCGGCTGCGACAGACCGCCGATCCACGACTCACCCCAGCGGCCAGCGGGTGCCGGTGAGATTCTCGGCCTCGCTCCACAGCCGGCCGGCCAGCTCGTAGTCGCACGCGACGCGAGCCCGGCCCGACAGCACCGGCCGGCCGCGCAGTCCCCACCGCCCGTCGACCCCCACGTAGCTTCCCGGCGGGATCGGTTCGGTCAGACAGTGCAGCGTGGGTGCCGCGCCGGCGACGACGTCGTTGCCGAACACTCCCGCCAGCCCCTGGGCCGTCCGGTGTACGACGCCCAGGCCCGGCTTGTTCGAGATGTTCGACGCGGCCCAGCCGGGGTCGGTGAGCATCGAGGTCACCGGTGACGCGACGTCGCGCAACCGCCTGTCGAGTTCGAGGCCCCACAGCATCACGGCAAGCTTGGAAGCGGTGTAGGCCCGCGGTGACGACCAGCGAGTGTGTCGGTGGTCGAGGTCGGCGGGGTCGATGCGGGCACGACGGTGCCCCTCCGACCCCACCGACACGACCTGCCGTCGGATACGCGGCAGCAGGAGGTTGGTCAGGGCGAACGGGCCGAGGAAGTTGGTGCCGATGCCCAGTTCGAATCCGTCCGGCGTCGTCCGGCGCTGGTGGGGGAACATCCCGGCGTTGTTGACGAGTACATCGACCGGACCGTCGAGTTCCTCGACAAAGGCCCGCACCGAGGCGAGGTCGGCGAGATCGAGTCGGCGCACCTCGCACTCGCCACCGAACTCTCGTGCGCGTCGGGCGCCGAGTTCGGTGTCGCGGACGGCAAGCACCACCCGCACTCCGGCCCGGGCGAGCGCCGCGGCCGTGGCCATCCCGATGCCGTTGGTGGCACCGGTGACGACGACCCGCGAGCCGGCGAGGTCGGACAGGGACTTCGACGTGGAGGGCATGGGCGCCACGGTACCCATCGGACGTCCGGGCCGGGCGTCACGCGGCCTCCCCTGCGCGGCCGCCTCACAAGACGCGCAACGACAGCGCCACGACGAGACGGGTCGCCGGCTCGTCGAGATCCATGCCGGTGAGGGCCTGCAGTCGACGCATGCGGTAGCGCAACGTGTTCGGATGGACATGCAGTGCCGCGGCCGCCGCGCGGACGTCACCGAAGTGATCGAGGTACGCGCGCAGCGACGCGGTGAACGCGCTGCCGGTGCGGTCGTCGAGATCCACGAGGCCGGTGACCCGGTTGTCGACGAGATCGGGGTTCTCCGAGAGCAATCCGATGATCTCGCCGAGGAGTACACCGGTGCGGGATCGCTCGACGGTGGCGACGTCGTCGATCAGGTCGGCCTCCCGGCCGGCCGCGTCGAGCACGCGGTCGATCGACCGGCGCAGATCGGTTGCGGCGGAGATGTTGTCAGGGCCGGCGACCACCGCCCGCGCCGGTACGGCGAACTGACGGTCGGCGGCGCCGACGGCGACCCGGGCCCACGTGACGGCGTCGTCGAGCGCGACGCCGGGCAGCACGACGTAGGCACGGTCGCCGATGGTGACCGTCACGGAAAGCGGACTGAATGCACTCGCGTGCAGCATGAGTGCCGAGATCTGTCCCCCCCGGATGCCGTCGGGTGTCGTGAACCCGACCATCGTCGCCGTGGCCGACGGCGCGATGCCGAGCTGTGCGGCGAGATGAGCGGTGTCGACCGGATCTCCGCCCACGCCGAGGAGTCGCCGCACCCGGTCATCGTGATCGGAACCGGCGGAACGACGCCGCGAGATCACCCGGGCCGCAACGGCTGCGGCACCGATGAGGACCTCGTCGGTGTCGCGGGCCGGTGGACGGGAGCCCTCCTGCAACCAGACGACCCCCAGCAGCGCATCGGCGGAACCGCTCGGGCGGGCGGCGGGTGCCGATCGGATGGCCACCGCGCGACGCGGCCGTAACCCCAGGTCGGCACGCGCATCGACGGTCACGACCCCGGGCGACTTCCGCACCGCGTCCATCACGCCCCACTCCCGCAACCAGGCGAGCATGTCCGGCGGGCCCTCACGGCCCAGGATCGACAGCCGGCGCAGTTCATCGGCCTCGTCACCGGCCGAGCTGTACGCCAGGACGTGCGCGTGTTCGTCCTCGATGCTCACCAGTCCACCTGTCCGCCGGGCGACCTCGGCCGCGAGCTCGAACAGGTCGCCGGTGCTCCCGGACTCCATGGACTCGCCATCTCCGGCCACACCGCGGCGGGCGTCGAGTACCCGGGTGACGAGGTTGTAGATCCGTTCCCAGCGGGCATGCGGGTCGATGGCGATGACCGCGATACCGAGTCGCTCGGCGAGACCGATCAACCTCGGGGTCGGGCTCTTGGTCAGCACGGCGACCGGCCGATGCGCACCGAGACCACCGAGCCATTCGACTCCGACCTCGTCGCCGAGTCCGACGAGCAGGAAGAGATCAGCCGATCGCGCCGCACGTCCCAGCCCGTAGCGGATGTCGTCGGTGTCGACCATCGCCAGCGTCGACACCGGGGCATCCAGTCCGCGCGGGGACGAGACCAGGGTCGCGACGGTCTGATCCAGGGCCAGGACCAGCCGCCCGAGAGCGATGCCCGCGGTCTTGTCCATACGGACAAGACTACGTCGCACATGTTTGCCGATCAGCCATATCGCGGCGTCGCGAGGGACGGTGGACTGGATCCATGGATGCCATCACCACTCCCCCTCGACCGTCCAACGAACCCGTGCACAGCTACGCCCCCGGGTCGCCGGAGCGAGCGCGCATCGTCGACGAGTTGGCGCGGCAGTCCCACGCCGGCCGGCGCGAGCTCCCCCACATCATCGGTGGGCGTCTGAGCCTCGGCGCCGGTGCGCAGATCGACGTCGTCCAGCCCCACGCACATCACGAGACCCTGGGCTTCATCACCAACGCCACCCACGACGACGCGCGAGCCGCGGTCGATGCCGCCCGCGCCGCCGCCGACGACTGGGCGCACACCAGCTTCGACGACCGGGCAGCCGTCATCCTGCGCGCCGCCGAACTTCTGGCCGGGCCGTGGCGGGAGCGGATCGCGGCCGCGACGATGCTCGGCCAGTCGAAGTCGGTGCAGCAGGCCGAGATCGACGCCCCGTGCGAGCTCGTCGACTTCTGGCGGTTCAACGTGGCCTTCGCCCGCGAGATCCTCGCCGAACAACCGGAATCGTCTCCGGGAGTGTGGAATCGCATCGACCATCGCCCGCTGGACGGATTCGTCTACGCCGTGACCCCGTTCAACTTCACCGCGATCGCCGCGAACCTGCCCACGGCGCCGGTACTCATGGGCAACACCGTCGTGTGGAAGCCCTCACCGACCCAGGCGTATTCGGCTCAGTTGATCATGGCCCTGCTCGAGGCCGCGGGTTTACCGCCCGGCGTGCTCAACCTCGTCCACGGCGACGGCGTGGCCGTCTCCGATGTCGTACTCGCCGACCAGGATCTGGCCGGCATCCACTTCACCGGGTCGACGCGGACGTTCCGCCATCTCTGGCGTGAGGTCGGGGCCAACATCGATCGGTACCGGAACTATCCGCGCCTCGTCGGCGAGACCGGCGGCAAGGACTTCATCGTCGCGCATGCCTCGGCCGAGCCGCACGCCCTGCGAACCGCATTGTCGCGCGGCGCCTTCGAGTACCAGGGCCAGAAGTGCTCGGCGGCGTCGCGCGCCTACATCCCACGGTCGGTGTGGGACCGGATGGGCGACGAGTTCCTCGGCGAGGCCGCCGAACTCACCTATGGCGACGTTCGTGACCTGACGAACTTCGGCGGCGCGGTGATCGATCGGCGCGCGTTCGACAAACAGGTCGCGGCGATCGACCGCGCGAAGTCGTCGGCGTCGCTCACCGTCGCGGTGGGCGGCGACTGCGACGACACCGACGGATTCTTCGTACGACCCACCGTGCTGCTGTCCGACGACCCGACCGACGAGGCGTTCGCCACCGAGTACTTCGGTCCGATCCTCGCGGTTCACGTCTACGACGACGCGGAGTACGAGAACGTCCTGGAACTGGTCGATTCGACGGCAACCTACGCTCTGACCGGGTCGATCATGGCCACCGACGTCGCCGCCGTCGCACTGGCATCAGACCGTCTGCGCAACGCCGCCGGCAACTTCTACGTCAACGACAAACCGACCGGCGCTGTGGTTGGACAGCAACCCTTCGGCGGGGGCCGGGCGTCGGGTACCAACGACAAGGCCGGGTCGAAGCAGAACCTGATGCGTTGGACGTCGACTCGCACGATCAAGGAGACCTTCACCCCGCCCACCACGACGACCTACCCGCACATGGCCACCGACTGGACGGGGATCTGATGGGCACCGTCTTCGACACCGTGTTGCGTCCGGCGATCGTCGCGGCGTCGCGGAGCGAACGCGTCAAGGTTGCGTCCGAGCGGTGGCCGGTGACCGAGAGAGTGGTCCGCCGGTTCGTCCCGGGCGAATCGCTCGCCGAGGCCATGGCCGCCGTCGGGGCCGAACTCGCCGACGGACTCGCCGTCACGGTCGACTTCCTGGGTGAGGACACCCTCGACGAATCCCAGGCCGACGCCACGGTGAGTGCGTATCTCGCACTGCTCGAGTCGCTGTCGACGGCCCGGTCGACACCTGACGGATCGGTGGAGGTGTCGATGAAGCTGACCGCGCTCGGCCTCGGCCTGCCGGAGCACGGGGCGAAGATCGCGGAGGAGAACGCGCGGACGATCGTCGAAGCAGCGGATGGTCTGGGCGTCCTGGTCACCGTGGACGCCGAGAACCACACCACTGTCGACCGGCGACTGGCGATCGTGCGGTCGCTGCGCGACGACTTCCCGGACACCGGCACCGTGCTGCAGGCCTGCCTCCGCCGGACCGAGGACGACTGTGCCGAGTTCGCCGCGTCGGGGGCTCGAATCCGCTTGTGCAAGGGCGCCTATGCCGAACCGGCCGCAGTCGCCTTCACCGAGCGCCGGCAAGTCGACGACAACTACCTCCGCTGCCTGCGGACACTGATGCGGGGGCGCGGATACCCCATGGTCGCCACCCACGACCCCACGATGATCGACGCCGCCACAATCCTCGCCGACGAGTTCGGACGGGCCCCGGGCACCTGGGAACACCAGATGCTCTACGGCATCCGCGTCGACGAACAGCGCCGCCTCGCGGCCGCCGGGGCCCGGGTCCGCGTGTACATCCCCTACGGGGAACAGTGGTACGGCTACCTCGTCCGCCGTCTCGCCGAGCGGCCGGCCAATCTCGGGTTCTTCCTGCGCGCGTTGGCGGGGTGAGCCGGTCCTCCGTCGACCGTGCGTCCCTTTTCGTCGATCGTGCATCGCTTTTCGGCGATCGTGCGCTCTCGGGTCCGTCACTGGGCCTGAGCGCGAGGGAGCGCAGGCGACGAGCCCACTCCCTGCTCCCTAATCCGAAAGAACCGCAAGCGACGAGCCCACTCCCTGCTCCCTGAGGTGCGAGGAGCGCAAGCGACGAGCCCACCCCCGCTCCCTGAGGTGCGAGGAGCGCAAGCGACGAGCCTCGAAGGGTCCGCCGAGCATGCACACAGACCCATGGCCCCAACACCCCGAACCCGTCGGCAGCGGCGACCCGAACATGGAGGGGCCCCGCGCACTGGTCGATGATTTGCGTCCACGTCAGCACTGCTGAAGGGCAATCTGCCCTTCGATCGACCTGAGGAGGACGAATCGTCATCCGATCGAGCAGTTGCGACTGCCAAGCCTGCTCACTGCGCGCGAAACAAACGCACAGTCAACGATAATCAACGCACAGTCGACGAAATCACCGCGAGACGACGGGCATCGCCATCTCGCAGGGATTCAGTACCCGGAGAACGAGTCGGTGTGAACACGCCAGGGCTGGGTCCTCGTGGACCCATCGAGGCGACGGATCGCCGCCGAGGTCCGTTCGACGAACGCCGGTGTGCCGGACACGTAGTAGTGGGTGCCGGTATCGCTGGGACCGGCCAGGTCGGCGAGCCGGGCCGAATCGTCGATCCCGTCGGCCAGCTCCGGCGCAACGACCGTGACGACGCGCGCGTTCGCTGTCCGGGCGCTCTCCAGCTCGTCGGCGTACACGGCCCGCCCGCGGTCCCGAAGGACATGCACGACCGTCAGGCCGGAGAGATCGCGGCCCGGCTCCGACCGAACCAGTTCCCGAACCATCGACACGAACGGCGTGATCCCGATCCCGGACGCGATCAGCACGACCGCGCCCTTCGACGGAAACGCGCGCGGGAGAACGAAGTCGCCGCCGACCTCGTCGACGTAGGCGCGGCGTGCGGTCCCCTCGACCAGTGCCGCCTTGTACGCGGACGGTGTCGCGGCGACGGTGAAACCGAACTCCACTGGTTTCTGCCGCGGGGCGGACACGAACGAGAACACCCGACGCGAGCCCGACCACACCGGCGCCGACCAGCGCGGCACGCTGACACTCGACCACTGGCCCGCCCGGAACGTCGCGGGCACACCGACCGATTCGCCGCGCACCGCGTAGGTCCGGTCGGCGACCGGGATGGTCACCACGTCGAGCGGCACCCGGCGCGCGGTCCCCGACACCAGGCGGACCGCGAAGGCGTACAGACATCCGACGAGCAACGCGACCTCGGGCACGAACGCCAGCGTGTACGAGTCGGTGATCGCGATCGTGTACTGGCAGTGCATCAAGACACCCACCAGCGCCGCATAGACGAGCCGGTGGATCTCGGTGGCGGGGGACGTGAGCGGCTCGGGCAACATGATGGCCGCGACGAACAGCATGGGGCTCGACACGACCCACGTCGACAGGTCCTGCCCACCCCGCACGAACTCGACGACCCCGATCGTGACCAGCGAGGCGCCGATGAACACCAGGGCCAGCCGCCACTCGCGGATCAACGTCACCACCACGGCGCCGACCACGATCATCGGCACGAGCAGCGGTTCGGCGGCCACCCACCAGAAGGGGAAACTGATGCCCTCGACACCGGCATAGGCCAGCGCATAGCAACCGATCGCGCCCGCGACCGCGGGATTGACGATCAGCCGACGACGCCACGCGAGAACATATTTCGACGCAGCGGCGATCGCCGCGCCCACCGCAACGGTCGCCACCGCGGTGTCCTCGGAACCGCCGGGCAGCACGAAGAACAGGATCAGTCCCGTGATCAACCACGAGTCCGAGTTGGGCGGCACCCGCACCACCGCGGCGCAGGCGTAGCTCACGACCGCGCTGACCCCGACCGCGACCACCAGCCACACCGCGAGGTCGTCCGGGCCGTACCCGAAATCCGGGTCGGTCGCGGACACGACGAAGGCGGCCACGGCCAGCACCAGCAACCCGCACAGCACCGCCCGATAGGGGGTCAGGTGTCGCCGGGCGGCATCGATCGGCGAGCGAAGCTGCGGCAGAAGCGTTGTCACAGGAACAACTCCAATCCGGGGATCGCGGTGTGCTCGACGCTCCCGTTGCGTCGGATGGTCACGTGATGAAAGCCCTCGCGGTGGTGGTCGAAGTCGCCGCGCAGGAACGCCGCCGGCGTGAAGAACAGCGCCGTCGCCAGGCCGTCTGCCTCCATCGCCGACGGCGCGATCACCCAGGTCGCGAGGACTTCCCGGGCGGGCGAGGCGGTCCGCGGGTCGACGATGTGATGCCAGTCGGCCCACACCCGCCGATTGCTCGCCGACGCGCAGATTGCGCCACCGGCGACGGACACGACACCGATCGCCTTCGTCGCGTCGGACGGATGCTCCAACGCCACCCGCAGGCCGCGGGAACGGGGCGAGATCACCATGTCGCCGCCGGCGTCGACCACGAAGTCGTCGAAGCTGTCGCCGACGATCTCCGCCACCCGGTCCACCGCGAATCCCTTTCCGGCAGCGCCGACGTCGAGCAACGCCGGTTCGCGGAGCTCCAGCGCGCCCGCGTGCTCGCCGATCACGGCGTCCCAGGCAGGGGCGACCGGCACCCGGGCGGACGCGCGCAGGGTGTAGATGGCGTCATAACCCGCGTCGGCGAGCGTCTGCCCCACCAGCGGCGACACGGCACCGCCGGTGAGGTCGTAGAGACGGCGGTACCAGTCGACGAGCGGCTGGTCGGTGTCGGCGATCGGGTATCGGCCCGCCTGCCGGGCCATGTCCGCGACCATCGAGTCGTCCCGGAACCGCGACCACGCGCGATCGATCCGGTCGATCTCGGCGTCCACCGCGTCGACCGCGTCGGCGGGGAGTGGCTCCGGTGTGCTGATCGTCCATCGGGTACCGATCGCGTCGAAGCCCCAGTGGTGCGCTTCGCCGAGGGCGGTCAGGCCTGGGCCTCTTCCTTGATCTGTGTGATCGCCTCGTTGAAGCCACCGGAGGTGAGCGACGAGCCGGACACCTTGTCGACCTCGATCTCGTCGATGTTCTTGCCCACCACGACATCGGAGATCCCGCCGGCGAACTTGCCCTGGTACTCCAGCGACGGCCCCTTGGTCTGGCTCGTGTCCACCGACACCGCCGTGATGACCGAGTTCGACAGCGTGACGGTCACGCCGACACTTTGCGGGCCGCCCGGCGAGATGTACTCACCGCGAGCGGTGTACTCGCCGTCCTTGTACTCGCCGGAGCCGGCGTCGGCGACCTCGGTGGCGGCCGAACTGTCCGCCGTGGTCCCGGTGGTCGACTCCCCCGACGCCGAGTCCTCGGTCGAACACGCGCCCGCGACGAGTCCGACCGCCGCCATCGCCGCGACCACCCCGCCCGTGCGGGCCAGGGCGGACGAACCCCGAGACGGTCGGGACGGACGGGTCGGGCTCGGGGACACCGAGTCGGTGATCGTGCTCGGCTCGGAGGTCGTGGGCGTCTCTGCGATGTACGTCATGTACCAATTGTGCCGATCGCGGGCGCATTCGTCCCGACGACGGCCGAGGCGCAGGCGAAACCGGTCTCAGCGTCCCGCGGCCGCGACCCTCGCCTGGATGGCGTCGACGAACACGGTGCGGATGTCGGCCGCGTTCTCCGCGACGTAGGTGGTGCCGCCCGTGGCCTCCGCGATCTGCTTGAGCGCATCGGAGTCCGCGTCGTCGGAGATGCCGATCGTCAACACCAACACCGGTCGTGCCGGGTCCTCGAGGCGCTTCAGTTCGGCCAGCAGAGTGTCGAGCGTGATGCTGTCCGGGTCCTCGTTCTGCCCGTCGGTCATGATGATGACGCTGTTGGAGTAGTTCGGGTCGTAGGTGTCCTGCACCTTCTTGAACGCCGCGAGGGTTGTGTCGTAGAGCCCGGTGCCGCCACCGAGATCCGAGAGTCCCTCTTCGACGGCCCGGCCGAGGGCGTCACGGTGAGTACCGCTCCCCGAGCGGGCATCGAGGCGGCGGATCGGGGCGAGTTCCTCCCAGTCCTGCCCGGGCCCGCCCTTGTTCACGCTGAACGCCCAGCCGCCGATCATCGTGTTGTTGGGGAAGAGTTTCAGTCCGGTCTTCGAGGCGTCGATCAGCAGGCCTGCCCGGGTGGTCCCACCGGCCGGCGTCTCCATCGATCCGGAGGTGTCCTGCACGACCAGCGAACGGATCGGCACACCCAGGACCTGCCACTGGCGCAAGGCCTTGTCGACCGACGACGGGTCGCGCAGTTCGAGCTCCTTGACCGGCTGGCCGACGCCGTTCCCGTCGGCGTCGCGGTATCCCGAGTCGGCGAGTGCAGCGCGGCCGGCGTCGGTGCCCAGGGCGGCCACGAGGGCCGCTCCCGCGTCGGCGGACGCCTGCTGACGCGCCGCGGGTGCCGTGTTGACCAGCGGGTAGTCGAGCATGACGGTGCCCGACGCGGGAATCGTCGACGTCAGCTCGGAGCCCTGGTGGGTACGCACGAACAGGTCGAACTGCTGCTCGGTGGTGACCACCGGGACGCCGGAGGTGTTGGCGAGGTTGAGCCGTGTGCCCTCGTTGTCGTTGGCGAGACGCGCATTGTTCTGCTGGATGGCGAGGATGGTCATCGCCTCGGTGAAGTCCTCGTCGGCGAGTTCGCCGGAGTCGACCGCCGCGAGGGCACCGATGATCGGCGCGTCCCCGGTGCTGGTGTCCACGGGGCTGCCGGTGCGCAGATCCGGGAGCTTCATGACCTCGACCCAGGTACCCAGCGCGGGCACGTCGGTGCCGGCCACGACGGTCGGGGTCGACGCGATCGACGGCGACACCATGTCCAGTTCACGACGCACCTGGGTCGTCACCCGGCGGGCCTGCACCTGCGAGTCCGCGACCCACAGGTCGGGAGCGGCGGCACCCTGCGTGAGAAGTCCGGGCACGTCCGCGCCCGCGGCGGTCTGCACGTCGTAGTCGAAACAGGAATCCGCGGACGCCTGCCGCGCCACCTCGCGCAGCGGACCCGTCATCGCCGAGTCCGACGCGACGGCAACCCGGGTCCGCTCACCGCAACCGCCCGAACTCGTCTGCCAGATGATCACACCGGCGACCAGGGCGACGACGATCAGCAGAGCGGCACCCGCCCACAGCCATCCGCCGCGACGGCCCCCGTCGGTGTTGCGATGCTCGAAACCGAAGTCGTCGTCGCTGTCCGACCGGGCATTGCCCGACGGAGACTGGGCACGCGGCGGGACCGCCCCGCCCGTCCGGTCGTTGCCGTTCCACTCGTTTCCGGCGCGATCGGCACCGGAGCTGTGACGCCCCATTGTCTTCTTCCCGTTCCCCTCGTACGGCGGCCTGCAGACCTGCCCCGAGCGTGGCCACCGCACGACACATCGACGCATCGGCGGTCGCGGCCAGCGCGCTCACGCGTGGCTCAGCCGAACACCTCACGGAACTTCAGCAGCGACTTACGCAGATCCCCCGACACCGCCATGGCCGCGGTCTTGCCCACGGGTCCGATCAGCGGCAGCCCACCCAGATCAACAGTGAAGGTTACTTCCGATCCGCTCGACGTGGGAGCGATGCCCAGATCCAGCTTGGCCTTGACCCCGCCTTTGCCGTTCCCCTTGAGGCGGACATGGGAGACCGGCTCGAACTTCTCGACGACCCAGTCGAAGCGGACTCGGGTGCCCTTGACCTTCACGATCGACGAGATCTCGGTCCCCTTGCCCAGTTCGGAGGCGGCCGGAAGGGGGCTGCGCCATGTCTCGTGGATCACCAGCCATTCGCTGTACCGGGAGAGGTCCGATGCCGCGGCCCAGGTATCTTCCGGTGACAGATCAACGCCGATGGAGTCACTCGTCTTCGCCATGACCCAAGAGAGTAGTGCCCCCGCCTCCGCCGCCGAACAGGCACGTTCGCTGCTGGGCTCGCACCTGACCGGGCACGGTGTGACGATTCGGCTGACCGAGGTCGAGGCGTACGCCGGTCCCGACGATCCCGCGTCGCATGCCTACACCCGAACGGCCCGGTCGGAGATCATGTACGGCCCGCCGGGCCGGCTGTACGTCTACCGCATCCACGGCCACCACTGCGCGAACGTCGTCGTCACCGGCCCGGGACCCGCGGCCGCGGTGTTGCTGCGCGCGGGCGAGGTGACCGACGGCGCCGAACTGGCGCGCGTCCGCCGCGGTGCCACCCGTGTCGGGCCGGTCTCCGACGACCGACTCGCGAGCGGCCCGGGAAACCTGTGCCGCGCACTGGGGATCACGATGACCGACCTCGACACCGACCTCACCGACCCGTCGACACCGGTCGTCCTCGAGCCCGGGACGCCCCGTCCCGGCGAACGCCTGATGGCCGGCCCGCGGGTCGGCGTCCGCCGGGCCGCCGACCTCGACTGGCGGTTCTGGATCGACGGGAACCCGACGGTGTCGGCGTACCGCCGGCACCCGCGAGCAGAGCTCTGAGGACTACTTCTGCGGGTGCTGGGGGTTCTGGGGCTGGGGGTTCTG
>NZ_NGFO01000058.1 GCF_002149015.1 Gordonia lacunae
CCCCTGAGGCGCGAGGAGCGCAAGCTGCAAACCCCGCCGCCCCCTGAGGCGCGAGGAGCGCAAGCGACAAACCCGCCGCCCCCTGAGGTGCGAGGAGCGCAAGCGACGAGCCTCGAAGGGTCTGGCGACCGACCCAGCAAACCCTTCGTGACGCTTGCAAGCTCGCGCCTCGGGGATCCCGGAATCCGCGCTTCCTCACGCGAGGTACTTGTCG
This sequence comes from Gordonia lacunae, assembly GCF_002149015.1. Lineage (GTDB taxonomy): Bacteria > Actinomycetota > Actinomycetes > Mycobacteriales > Mycobacteriaceae > Gordonia > Gordonia lacunae. The sequence continues at coordinate 215 of NZ_NGFO01000058.1, forward strand.
CCCACAGGCGGGTGACGCCGGTGACCTCGAGGTCACCGGCGTCACGTCTGGCGGCGCCTACCGTTGCGGCAGAGCCGCTCTCGGCCACTCAGCGGAGGGCCGTCGCCTTGGCATCGCGGTGGAGGCGACGCTCGAAGCCGATGGTCCGGAGGACGCGCACGCCGTCGGTCAGGGCGTTGAGGTTGCTGCGTCCATGGATTCGCTTGGACTCGCGGCTGCCGACCTCGCGGATCGTCAGACCACTCCGCGCCATGCGCACGTTGATGATCGTCTCGATCTCGAATCCGTCGCCCCACTGGGGTTCACCGACGTCGGTGAGCGGAAGGTCGAGGACCTCGAGATGCCGGCGCCAGAATGCGTTGTAGCCGTAGCAGAGATCTGCGAACGAGGTGGCGAAGATACGGTTGACGAGCCAGTTGAGGCCCTTGTTGCCGGCACGGCGGAAGGCGGTGATGTCGTCGCTGTGTCCGCCGAGGGAGAAGCGGCTGCCTTTGGCGAGATCCGAACCGGCCACGAGCGCGCCCACGAAGTCCGGGATCTCGGCAGGGTCGGTGGATCCGTCGGCGTCGATCATGACGATGATGTCGCCGGTCGCGACCTCGAAGCCGCAGGCGAGTGCGTTTCCCTTCCCGGAACGGGTCTGCGAGACGATCATCGCGTCGGGCCACAACGTGCGCGCCACGTCGACGGTCCCGTCGACAGACGCACCATCGACGACGACGATCTGGTCCACGGGTGGCATCCGTTCGGCCACGTACGGCAGGTTCAGCGCTTCGTTGCGAGTCGGGATGACCACGGTGACAGTCGGTCTCGCGGTCTCCGCGATGTCGACCTCGGCGGCGTCGACAACCCCGGGCATCTCCGCGATCCCCGAGCCCGGCTCCTGCGATCCCGCGTTCTCCGGTCGACGGACGTCGAGTTCGTTCTCGAACTCCGTCATGTCGTCGAGCACCGCCGGATCTGCACCCCCCGTGCCGTTCCCAGCGTCGATCAAGTCGGTCACCATACCTCCAGCGCGATTCGCATCATCAATGAGTCATGAAGCGCCCCCCACGACGCTCAGCGAGTGAAGCATAACCAGTAAGGTTAGGCTCCTCTTACTTTGTGATCAGCTTCATACGAACCGCCTAAAACGGACTCGCGCAGGCGGATCGACCCAGCGTGCGCCACCCGATGGGCGAACGACCACCCAACCTCGGCGCCGGTGCGCCCATCCGGTGACACCGAATGGAAGCCGGCTTCAGGATAGGCTACCCTCATCTCGGATCCGGGCATCCCCGCCAGATTCACAGACCGCCGGATCGGAGATGTCAGTGTTCGACGCGCACATGTCGTCTCGACGTTCGGTTGCCCGATTCGGGCCCAGGCGGTGACCGTCACCCAGCGTCGCACCCGGACGCGTCGGGGATTCGCCAGGAGCCCGGGAGGACTGCTCGCCGACCAGACCGGCGTGGGCCTCAACATCATGGCCGTGATGACGTCGAGTCTGGCGACCGGCATGCTCGGTTTCGTCTTCTGGACCATCGCCGCCCGCGGTTACACCACCGCCGAAGTGGGCCGTGCGTCGGCGCTCATCACGTCGGCGACGCTGTTGGCCACCCTGTCGAATCTCAGCATCGGCAGTCTCTACGAACGCTTTCTGCCGGTCGCCGGAGGCAACGCCCTCCGGATGATCGCGTCGGGGCGCATGGTGATCATCGGTGCCGCATTGCTTCTCGGGCTCGGTTTCGTCCTCCTCGGGCCGGTGGACTCGCTGTTCATGAGTCCCTGGGAGACCTGGCTCTTCCCTCTGTTCGTGGCCGTTCTGGGTATCTTCGCGATCCAGGACCAGACCCTGATCGGCCTGGGCCGGTCACGAACCGTCGCCACGAAGAACATCTCCCAGTCGACCATCAAGCTGGTCCTGGTGACGGCGTTCATCCCGATCGCCACCGGATTCGCGGTCTTCTGGGCCTGGGTCCTCCCCGCTGCGGTGATCGCGGCGTGGGTCGGCCTGAGCGCGATCCGCCGGACCGCGCGCTCGATGACCGGGCCGGGCACGTTGCCTCGGCCCGGTGAGATCGCCCAGTTCTACGCCGGCTCACTCGGGATCACCGCCGTCGGGGTGGTCGTGCCGCTCATCGTGCCGCTGGTCATCGTCGCTCGCCTGGGTACCGAGATGAACGCCTACTTCTCGATCTGCTGGCTGGTTGTCAACACCGCGGCGATCCTGCTGCACGCCACATCCGCCCCGTTCGTGGCGACCGCCGCGGAGCCCGACGCCGATCTCCGGTCGGCGACCCTCCGATTCATCGCCCTGTGCGGGGGCGCCGGGGTCATCGGCTGTGTCGTCCTTTTCGTCACCGCGCCCTGGATTCTCGCGATCATGGGCCCGCAGTACGCCGACGAGGGCACCGATCTGATCCGCCTGATGGCACTCACCCTGCCGACGGTGTCGTTCGTGACGATCTACACGGCACTGGCCCGCGTCCGCCGCAAGCTCCGCCTGGCAGTCGGCGTGCAGGGCATGTTCGGTGTGATCGTCCTGTGCGGCATCGTCTTCGGGGCCGACCACTGGGGCATCATCGGCGTCGGCTACGTCTACCTCACGGCCAACGTCGCCGTCGTGATCCTGCTGCTCGTTCCCGGGATACGGCTCATCCGCCGAGCCCTGACCCCCACCACCACTGCTGCCGAACTCCCGGCGAGGACGACCACACCATGACGATCTCCACCTCCCGCGGCTTCGTCGCCGCGGCACCCGCGCCGATCACCGGCTCTGCCGAGCCAGACCTCGCCGGCGGACTGGCACACGCGTTCGCGACCGCCGCCGACCGCTTCGGAGCCGCCATCGCACTGCGCCTGCAGGGCACAGAGATCAGCTACCGCGAACTCCTCGACGCCGCCCGCGGTGTCGCCGCCCGCATCCGAGGGCTGAAACCCGCCGACGAGGGTCCGGTCGTCGTCCAGCTCGGCCTGTCGCCGGACACCGTCGCCGTGGTCCTCGGCGTCTTCCTGACACGACGCCCCCTCGTCACGCTCGACACGGCTCTGCCCGCCGACCGGATCGACGCCATTCTCTCGTCGCTGCGCACCCACGGCCGGTCACCGGGTCTGGCCATCGCCGACGCCGATCACATGGACGGGTTGCGCAACTGCGGAACCCGCTGCGGCGTCCCGGTCGCGGAGATCACCGACGTCCTCGCCGACACGTCACCCGCAACCGGACCAGCGACAGACCCGGCCGTACGGGTCGAGATCGACGACGCCCGGTCCGGGTCCGACGCCGCATTCCAGGTCACCAACATCCAGTTCACGTCGGGATCCACCGGTACCCCGAAGGGCGTGCTGCAACCCGGCGCGATGTGGCTGTGCGACTCGATCTTCATGCGCGAGCGTTTCGGACTCCGGGAAGGCCTGCGCGTCGCCCTGTGCATGCCGATCAGCTTCGGCGGCGGATTGAACGTCTTGATGGGCTCACTGTTGAGCGGCTGCGACGTCCTCGTCGCCGATCCCCGGCAGGGGACGTCCACGGCCATGCTCGACATGATCGCGGCGGACCAGATCCACACCGTCTTCCTCACCCCGTCACTGTTGCGATCCCTCGTACGCACCAGTGCCGCCGGCACCGTCCACCCCGCCTGGTCGACCCTGCGGCGGATCATCACCACCGGTGAACCGCTCACCGGCGAATCCGCGACGGCCACACTGAGGTTGGCTCCGCAGGCGACGGTGACCAACTGGGCCGGGTCGTCGGAGACCTACGCGATCGGTCACCTCGACGTCCGCGCCGGCGATCCCGTCGGCCCCGGACCACTGCCCGCAGGCACACCGGCACTCCACAAGACGGTGACGGTCGATCGATCCGGACGGGTGTCGATCTCCTCCCGATACATCGCTCTCGGCTACCTCGACCCGGCCGGCGACGCCGACCGGTTCTCCGTCGGCGACGACGGTGTGCGCACGTTCCACTCCGGGGACAAGGGCCGATTCGACGGCGACGACCTGATCCTGCTCGGCCGCGCCGACGACGCGGTGAAGATCCGGGGCTATCTCGTCGAACCCGCCGAGGTGAGCGCCGCGCTCCTCCGCGACGGCGATCTCTCCGAAGCCGTCGTCATCGCCCGCGAGAATACGAGCGAGACAGTCGAACTGATCGCCTATGTGGTCCCCGAGGGCAGCCGGCGCACGCCACCGACGGCAGTCCTGCGCGCGCGGTTACGCGACGCACTACCCCCGTGGATGGTCCCGGCGCACATCATCGAACTGTCCGAGCTGCCCCGCAACGCTCGCGGTAAGGTCGACCGCACATCCTTGCCGGAGCCGCAACGTCACGTCGAACCCGTTGTCGGCGAGCTGGAGTCATCGATTGCCGCGATCTGGGCCCGCGAGCTCACGCTGGACGTCGTCGGACGGAACGAGAACATCTATGCGCTGGGGGCGGATTCGCTGACGATCCAGCAGATCATGGTGCGCCTCAACTCATCGCACGGCGTGGGCCTCACCCAGTCCGACATGGCGTCCGCACCGACCGTCGCCGAGCTCGCGACGATCATCGCCGCCCGTATCGGCGGTTCGAGCTCGGGTCCGCGCAGTCGGCGAGCCGACCGCCTCGCGCCGACGACGGTCCCGCTGCGCCGGGGACACGGGCGACCGGTCTTCTGTTTCACCGGAGCCGGCGCCTCCGCGCTCACCTTCGTACCGTTCGCCGACCGCATCGGCGAACTCGACGGCATCGGACCGGTTCACGCATTCGCACCGCACGGCCTGGACACCCGCGGCATCCCCGACTGGACCGTCAACGCCGCCGTCCGCCGCCACCTGCGCGACCTCCGCCGTATCCAGCCCGAGGGACCCTACGTCCTCGTCGGCCACTCACTGGGCGGGTTCATCGCACTGGAGGCCGCACGACGACTCACAGCCGACGGGCACCGAGTCGACCTGGTCGTCGTGGTGGACACGTTCGTCCCGCCACGGGTCCTGCAGCGCGCCAAGCGCGCCGACCCGTCGCTCACCACCACCCCGGTGTACGAACCGCTGCCCCGAAAAGAACTGTGGCGCCGTCGGATTCGCGTTCCTTTCGCGGGCGTTGTGAAGACCTCGCCGACCGCCGACGCGCAGGCCCTCGAGGAACTCGGCGTCCGCGTCGCGCGGCTGCATCGTCCGCGCCCGTATTCCGGCCGGGTTCTGGTGGTGCAGGGCAGTGAGAACCGTGACGAACCGTCGATCTGGCGCCGCCACATCGTGACCGGTGACGTCGACATCCTCCGCCTCGACTGCAACCACCTGTCCGTGGTCCGCGAACCGCACATCGGCGATGTCGTCGACGCCATCGGCACCGCACTCGATCGCCGGGACTTCTGACGTCTCAGCCGTAGGCGACGTCGACGGCGTATCGGGTGAACCCGAGACGCTCGTAGGTGTGCAGCGCGGCGACATTGTCACCCTCCACATAGAGGTTGACCTCCGAGACACCCACGCGCGCGAGGTGATGGAGTCCGGCGAGTGTCAGCAACCGGCCGAGCCCACGGCCCTGGGCGGCGGGATCGACGCCGACGATGTAGACCTCACCGAGATGCGCGTCGTGCCGCTTGGTCCAGTGGAAACCCAGGAGCCTGCCGGGATCGTCGCCGGCGCGGTCGAAGGCGAGGAACAGACCCTCCGGATCGAACCAGTCGGCGCCGACCCGTTCGCGGATCTGCTCCGCAGACCAGCCGCCCTGCTCGGGATGCCAGTCGAAGGCCGCGTTGTTCACGCGCAGAATCTCCGCGTCGTCGGCGGGTCCGGCGTAGGTGCGGAGTTCGATCGTCGGATCGACGACGAGGTCGGGGAGTTCATGGCCCGCCCCGACCGGACGACGCAACTGCAGGAGTTCGCGACGCTTGGTCAGGTCCATCGACGCCGCGAGCGCCACCGCACCGGGCAGGTCACCGTGCGCCCACACCCGCACCCCGGACCCCGATGCGGGAACCGGTGCCGCGCGGAACGCCGCGTCGAGCAGCTCCCGCCCGTACCCCTCCCGCCGACGCTCCGGGTCGACGACCGCCTCGATCATCGCCGGCTCACCATCGCGCCCGGGGACGATGACGGCGTACCCGGCTGTCGACCAGACGTGCACGATCTGCGACCTGCCGGGGGCGTCGATCGCCGCGACCGCACCTTCCGAGAGGGGGGCGACGCCGTCGGCCGTGGTCGCGTCGCGCACGAGACGATGGGCGAAGTCCGCCACGTCGTCGGGCAGCGCGCCGTGAAGAATCCGGATGCGATCAGTTCCCGGCGCTTGCACTGAACTCCTCGTCGAAGGGGTCGGGACCGTCGAGAGCCCCGTCGAAGTCGTCGGCGTCCGCGGGGTCGGAACCCGCCGGGCCCGTGGGCTCGTCGTCGGACAGGTCGTTGTCGGCCGCCGCCGCCCGACCGCGCGTCGGGCGTACGGCCTTGTACCCCACGTTGCGCACGGTGCCGATCAGCGACTCGTGCTCGCTGCCCAGCTTGGCGCGCAGCCGACGGACGTGCACGTCGACCGTGCGGGTGCCACCGAAGAAGTCGTACCCCCACACCTCCTGCAGCAGCTGCGCCCTGGTGAACACGCGACCGGCGTTCTGCGCCAGGTACTTCAGGAGTTCGAACTCCTTGTAGGTCAGGTCGAGCGGACGTCCGCGCAGGCGCGCGGTGTACGTCCCCTCGTCGATGACGAGTTCCCCGAGCGTGACCTTGCCCGAGGACTCCTCGGCCGCGACCCCGCGGGTACGCACCACGAGGAGGCGCAGCCGAGCATCGAGCTCGGCCGGGCCGGTACCCGGCAGCAGGAATTCGTCGATGCCCCAGTCCGCGTTGACCGCGACCAGGCCGCCTTCGGTCAGCACCGCCGCGACCGGCACCGACGAGCCGGTGCTGCCCAGCAGGCGGCACAATCCGCGAGCCGCCGCCAGATCGGCGCGCGCGTCGACCAGCGCCACATCAGCGTTCCCCGCCTCCATGAGTGACGACACCTCGGTCGGAGCGGTCCGTACCGTATGCGCGAGCAGCGACAGCGACGGCAAGACCGACTCCGGATTCGGGTCGGCCGTCAACAACAAGAGATCCACCCAGCACTCCGATCTCGTTCGTCCCCGTCCCGGACCATCCAGATCGCTCACCACGACGTGAACGCCACCCACACCTGCGCTCGGCGATTGTTTACGCCGCCTTACCAACGTGTGCGGGATAGGTGACAGAATAGCGCCACCGGGGCGGTTGGCTGTTAACAAGGCGACCTCGACCGCCGGATGACGACGACGGGGAGGGTGATCGGCCGAGCATGCCGCGCATCCGGAAAGTGCTTGTCATCGGTGTGGTCGCCGCCCTGGCCGCCGCGGGGGTGGCGGTCGGCGTCGACGTCGAGGCCGCCGTTCACGGCGAACACCAGCTGTCCCGCGCCATCGCCCAATCCCCCCGCGTGACTTTCGATCCCGAGGTCACCATCGCCGGTTTCCCGTTCACCGCCCAGTCATCCGCCGGCCACTTCGCGGGTGCCACCATCGCCGCACGCGGCGTCGAGCTGCCCGGGTGTGAGTCCGCCCGCGGCGTCTGCCGCGGCGAGTTGGGGGCTGCTCTCGGCCCGTTCGACGTCGCCGACGGCAGCGGTTTCTCGGCGAGTGATGTTCTCCACACCAGCTCGATCTCGGCGTACACCCGCCTCGACGCCGTCACCCTGGCGCGGTATCTGCGCATCGTCGACCTCACCGTGAGTACCCCGGGACCGGACGGCAAAGCCGGTGCGGGCGGCCCCCAGGACGGCACGGTCAGCCGCACCGGCGGCGTCGTGTTCACCGGCACCGTCGCCCTGCCGCCCGGCGACGGCCTCGATCCCGCCGATCCGCCCTCGGCATCGGCCTACGCCGGAGCGAAGGTGCGAGTGAGCGTGTCGGTCGACCTCGCCGTGGTCGACGGTGCACTGGACATCCGGGCCACCGACTTCTACACCGGCCCCGAACGCCACGTCGACGCCGAGATCGCGCCCGACCTGCGCACCGCGGTACTCGACCGGTTCAGCATGACGCTCCCCCGCCTGCCGATGGCCTGGGACGTCCCCGCGGAGCGCGCGGAGAGTTTCGGCGGGGACGTCCAGCTGGTCGGCGACTCCGGCCCCGCCGCGGTCCGCCCCGACCGCTTCTGACGGTCGCGCGACCAGCCTCTGGGCAGTTCAGAAGGGTTTCTGGTGCTGTCGGGCCCAAAGCACCCCGGCCGTTGGGTGTGCGATCGGCACTGTTGTACCCTCGTGGGCATGCAGCAGCGCCGTGAGTACTTGCTCACACGACGCCGGGCGATCGACTTCTGTCGTGTCGCCGACTGTTGTTGTCGCACTCGCCGTTGACGGTGTGACCACCCGTGCTGCACTCGCAGCCGGCCGCCCACACCGTCGATGAGTACGGGGGCGTCTCCACCGAGGTCTCGAATCCTCGATTCCGTGCGCCGTCACCCGCGCTCGTCATCTCCGCCGAGAACGCGGGAATCCTTCTCGCGTCTCACCGTTCTCCATCATCTCCATCTGATCGACGACCATCACAGATCCACTGGAAAGGACACCGCCATGGCACGTTCCGACGTCCTGGTCAGCACCGAATGGGCTGAGCAGAACCTCAATGCCGACAAGACCGTCTTTGTCGAGGTCGACGAGGACACCTCGGCCTACGACGGCGGCCACATCGCCGGCGCCGTCAAGCTCGACTGGAAGACCGACCTGCAGGACCCGGTCCGGCGCGACTTCGTCGACGCCGAGCAGTTCGGCGCGCTGCTCTCCGAGCGCGGAATCGCCAACGACGACACCGTGATCCTCTACGGCGGCAACAACAACTGGTTCGCCGCGTACGCGTACTGGTACTTCAAGCTGTACGGCCACAACGACGTCAAGCTGCTCGACGGCGGTCGCAAGAAGTGGGAGCTCGACGGCCGCCCGCTGTCCAGCGACCCGGTCAGCCGCCCGGCCACCGAGTACAAGGCAGCCGAACCCGACCTGAGCATCCGCGCGTTCCGCGACGAGGTCGTCGACGCCATCAACGTCAAGAACCTGGTCGACGTACGCAGCCCCGACGAGTTCTCGGGCAAGATCCTGGCACCGGCGCACCTCCCGCAGGAGCAGAGCCAGCGTCCGGGCCACATCCCGGGTGCCATCAGCGTGCCGTGGAGCAAGGCCGCCAACGAGGACGGCACCTTCAAGTCCGACGAGGAGCTCGCGGAGCTCTACGGCGAGGCCGGCCTCGACGGCTCGAAGGACACCATCGCCTACTGCCGCATCGGCGAGCGCTCGAGCCACACCTGGTTCGTCCTGAAGGAACTGCTCGGTCACCAGAACGTCAAGAACTACGACGGCAGCTGGACCGAATACGGCTCGCTGATCGGCGTCCCGATCGAACTCGGAGAAGGAAAGTAAGAGATATGTGTGCTGCACCCAAGCAGGGACAGAAGTTGCCCGCGGGCGTCGACGTGGAGAAGGAGGTCGTCCTGACCGGGCAGGTCACCGACGGCTCGGGTTCGCCCGTCGCCGGCGCCTTCGTGCGTCTGCTCGACTCGACCGGTGAGTTCACCGCCGAGGTCGTGGCCTCGCCCACCGGCGACTTCCGTTTCTTCGCCGCCCCCGGCACCTGGACGCTGCGCGCCCTGTCCGCGGTGGGCAACGGCGACGTGACGATCAGCCCCGAGGGCCCCGGCATCCACGAGAAGGACATCACCGTCTCGAAGTGACGCCGGAGACATCGTCTCCACAGTGACGGCCAGTCCGACCCGGCAGCCCGGTCACCGCACCCGCGGTGACCGGGCTGTCTCGTGTCACCGGAGGGCGCCTGCGACCGCCACCGCCCCCTGAGGACGGAGCCTGCGACCGCCACCGCCCCCTGAGGAGGGAGCCTGCGACCGCCACCGCCCCCTGAGGAGGGAGCCTGCGACCGCCACCGCCCCCTGAGGAGGGAGCCTGCGACCGTCACGAAGGGTCCACCCCTCGACGGCACCCTGACCACGCCGGGGTTAGAATTTCCCTCGTGGTCCTCTTCTTCGAAATCCTGCTGATCCTGGCCGCCGTGCTGATCACCTGGTTCGGTGTCTACACCCTGTACCGCCTGGTGACCGACGAGTCGTGACGTCCCCACCCGGCGGCACGACGGCCGACGGCCCCGCCGACCCGGATCCCTCCGGCGACGGGTCGACCGAAGCCGTCTCCGAACCCCGCCGGTCCGGTGACGAGGCGATCAATCAGGCCGAGGCCCGGGCCGTGGAGTCCGGCAGCCGTGAACGCAACGTCCCTACGTGGGACGATCTGCCGCTTCCCGCCGACACCGCCAATCTCCGTCTCGGAGCCGATCTCCATCCCGGCCTGCTCGCACTCCTGCCGCTCGTGGGTGTGTGGCGCGGCGAGGGCGAAGGACACGACCCCGAGACCGACACCGACTACCACTTCGCGCAGCAGGTCGTCGTCTCGCACGACGGTCAGAACTTCCTCGCGTGGGAGTCCCGCTCGTGGGTGATCGACGAGGACGCCGCCTACCAGCGGCCCGACCTCCGCGAATCCGGATTCTGGCGGATCGGTGACGACGACACCATCGAGCTGCTGCTCGCCCACGCCGAGGGCTCCGTCGAACTCTTCTACGGCACCCCGCTGAACCAGACCACGTGGGAGCTCGCCACCGACGTCGTCATCAAGGCGGAGTCCGGCCGACGCACCGGCGGCGCCAAACGTCTGTACGGTCTCGTCGCCGACGGCGACCTCGCCTACGTCGAGGAGCGCGTGGACGCCGACGGGGACCTCACGCCGCGGCTGTCCGCCAAGCTCCGCCGCCACGTCGGCTGATCCACCTCATCGACGCTCCCGGCGCCACGCACACTCGCCACGCTCCCGGCGGCGCGGCCCCCTGCTCCCTGAGGTGCGAGCGAAGCGAGCCTCGAAGGGTCGCCGATCGGAGAACGCCATGTACAGATTCCGTTTCGGCAGCGCGCTGTACACGGGTGATCCGAGCATGACGACGACCGACCCGTAGGTCGTGGCCTCACCCGGACGTCCCGGCCAACCGGGATGCACGGTGCCCGACCGCGACATGTACGGCCCGTGCCCGGCCGCACCGCCGACCCGACGTCCGACCACCGAGAACACCTCGGCGCGCGCGGAATGTGGGGACAGGTCGAACGCGACGCGGTCTCCCGGCGGGCACTCGACGAAGGTGACGTCGGTACCCGATCGGTGCACGACGCCGATCCACTCGCGGCCCGAGTTGCGTACGACGAGCGTCGAGCCGCCCGTCCGGTACTGATACGACAGGCCCGCCGCCGCGGCGTCGTGAATCTGTCGACCGGAGACACCGCCGTTCCACTCCGCGCTCCACGGGGTGAGATACCGGTGGTCGAGAAACTCGTGCCGGGTGGGGATCGGCAACGTCACCGGCATCACCCGGCCGTCCCGCACCCACACCGCGCCGTACAGAACCGGCCGACCGTCGGCGGTGCGCGGCGCCTGGACGTACGTGAGCGAATCACCCTCCGGCAGGAACACTTCCGAGCCGGGTGCCGCGATCTCGCCTCGTGTGCGGCCGTCCGCGAGCAGGATCACGACGGCTGCATCGTGCTCGCCGCGGTTGGCAATGGTGACGCGCTCGCCGGAGTCGCCGGACCCGCCCGTGGCGTGGAACAACCCGGCGGCGTGCGGATCGGCGAACTCGAAGCGGGGTGCCACCGCCGTCCCGAAGTCCGGATCGCCCGGACCCCAATAACGTTCGTCGACCACCTCGGGTTGATCACGATCGAGGGTCGCCTCCCCGACCGTCGCGGCGATATACGTGGCCACCATCGCTCCTTCTCCTCTCGACACCTCGTCGGGCGCCGTGGACTCGCTGTGTTCCCATTCCAGCGGTTCCGCGCCACGGTCTCGCGAGTACTGCGCTACGCGAATCACCGCGTCCATCCCGGCACCCGGGCCGGGCCTACCTGGAACGTGCTCCCACGGAACCGGGACGCAGGTCGAGTCGACGCAGCAGCTGCGCGTTCAACGCCACCACCACCGTCGAAGCGGACATCAGGATGGCGCCGACACTCATCGGTAGAACGAAACCGATCGGCGCCAGGATGCCGGCGGCCAACGGAACCGAGACGAGGTTGTAACCCGCTGCCCACCAGAGGTTCTGCGCCATCTTCCGGTAACTCGCGCGCGACAGCTCGATGACCGACAGGACCGAACGCGGGTCGGACGAGGCGAGAATGACCCCGGCCGAGCCGATCGCCACGTCGGTGCCGGCACCGATGGCGATCCCGACGTCGGCCTGGGCGAGAGCGGGTGCGTCGTTGACCCCGTCGCCGACCATCGCCACGCGATGTCCCTCGTGCTGCAGGTCAGCGACGATGGCGGCCTTGTCCTCGGGTCGGACCCCGGCGTATACCCGATCGATGCCCAGCCGACCGGCGACGTCGTCGGCCACGGCCTGCGCGTCGCCGGTGATCATCACGACCTGCACCCCGAGGGCGTGGAGTTCGTCCACGGCCTCACGCGACTCCGGGCGGACCTCGTCGGCGAGCCGGATCGCCCCCACGACACGATCGTCGGCGAGCACATGCAGGATGATCGCCCCCTGCTCCCGCCACGACGACGCGACGGGTAGTTCGTCGAGACCCTCCTCGTCGAGCAGGTTGGGTCCGCCGACTCGTACCGCGCGCCCGTCGACGGACGCGGACACACCCACCGCGGGTGACGAGGAGAAGCCCTGCGCGGCCGGGAGGTCGATTCCCTCGGCCCGTGCCGCGCGCATGATCGCCGAGGCCAGCGGGTGTTCACTGGCCGCCTCCGCCGCGGCCGCGAGGGTCAGCACCCGACGCCGATCCTGCCCCGGGGCCGGCTCGACCTCGAGGACGGTCGGCTCCCCCTTGGTCAGGGTGCCGGTCTTGTCGAAGAGCACCGCGTCGACGTTGCGCATCGACTCGAGCGCGAGCCGGTCCGTGATCAGGACCCCACCCCGCGCAGCCCGCTCGGTTGCGATGGAGACGACAAGCGGGATCGCCAGTCCCAGCGCGTGCGGACACGCGATGACCAGCACCGTGATGGCGCGGACGACGGCGTCGTCGGGCGATCCGACCGCGGTCCAGACGATCGCGGTCACCACCGCGGCGCCGAGTGCGAACCAGAACAGCCATCCGGCTGCGGTGTCGGCGAGCCGTTGAGCGCGCGACGAGGAGGCCTGCGCGTCGGCGACCAGACGCCCGATACCGGCCAATGCGGTGTCGTCGCCGGTCGCGGTCACGCGGACCCGCAGCCCGGAGTCGGTCGCGACGGTTCCGGCGACCACGACGTCGCCGATCTCCCGCCGGACCGGGGCCGACTCCCCGGTGACCATCGACTCGTCCATGTTCGCGGAGCCGTCGATGATGGCGCCGTCGGCGGGCACGGACGCCCCCGGCCGGACGATGACCACGTCGCCGACGACCAGGTCAGCGGGCGACACCGCGATGATGTCGTCCCCGTCGATCTTCTCGGCCTCGTCGGGGAGGAGCGCGGCGAGTGAGTCGAGCGCCGATGTCGTCCGGGCCAGCGAACGCATCTCGATCCAGTGACCCAGCAGCATGATCACCACGAGGAGCGCCAACTCCCACCAGAAGTTCAGCTCGTGGCCGAACAGGTGCAGCGTCGAGCCCCAGGAGGCGACGAAGGCCACGGTGATCGCCAGGGCGATCAGGAGCATCATGCCGGGGCGTCGAGAGCGGATCTCGCCGGCCGCGCCGACGAGGAACGGACGTCCGCCCCAGAGGTAGAGCACAGTGCCGAAGACCGGCGACACCCATCGCACCCACCCGGCGTCGGGCAGCCCGTAGCCCAGGATGTCGGCGAACATGTCGTTGAAGGCGACGGTGGGGACCGCCAGGACGAGCATGATCCAGAACAGGCGCCGGAACTGCTCGACGTGATCCCCGTGGCCGCCATGGCCTCCGTGTCCGCTGTGGTCCGCGTGGTCGACGTGTTCACCGTGACCGCCGTGCCCGGGTTCGGACCGGGGGCGGTGTGCGTGGTCCGCCGTGGGCGCTGCGCCGGGATGGTCGTGATGCGTGTTCATGAGATCGAGGCTATACCCCCCAGGGGTACCCTCGCCAGTGGTACAGCTACCCAGTACGGGTATTCGACAGGCGGCCCCGGACATGGAACGGCCCCCGCACCGCCCTCGAGGGGCCTGCGCCGACCGGACCGGGTCGGGATGCGGGGGCCGGGTGACCACCTGGTATTCGCTTGCGCCGACCGGCGGGAATTCCGCCTCGGTGCGACACGAATGCCACACGGTCAACTGCTAACGGATGGTCACCTCACATGTCCGATGAGAAATCACTATCAGACCACCTCCTTCCTTGTGTACCCGCGAACGTACGCCCGATTTCGGCGGGCCGCAACGGATTAACTCGGTCAGGGGGTGGGCACCGGCGCCCCGGCCGGGCCGGTGGACGGGGAC
>NZ_NGFO01000059.1 GCF_002149015.1 Gordonia lacunae
CGCCTCAGGCAAAGGCCACGTCGTGTTGGCCCGCCATATCCGCAACACCCGACTCAACGCCGCCGCCACGTGCATGGCCCAAGGCGCGCTGACCGGTAGCCCCGGCGCCCGCGCCTACTACGACAATCTCCGCGACCAGAAGAAGTCCCACACCCAAGCACTACGCGCGGTCGCCAACCGGCTCGTCGGCATCCTCCACGGCTGCCTCACCCACCGAACCCTCTACAACGAACACACCGCCTGGCACCACCGCACCAACCTCGCCGCTTGACACCTTGCACCCCTGGGATGTCTTCGTGGCTCGTCGCTTGCGCTCCTCGCACCTCAGGGAGCGGAGGGAGAGGTGGTCGCTTGCGCTCCTCGCACCTCAGGGAGCGGAGGGTGGTCGCTTGCTCCTCGCACCTCAGGGAGCGGAGGGAGGGGTGGTCGCTTGCTCCGCGCACCCAGGAACGGATGGAGGGGTGGTCGCTTGCTCCGCGCACCCGGGGAGCAGGGGAGGCTCCGCCTCAGGGCGGAGGGACGTCAGTTCGCGACGCGACCCAGCCGTGCGAGCAGCGTGGTCTGGCGGTCGGCGCCGGCGGGAATGTCCACCTTGCGACACACACCCTCGGAGTAGAGCGCGTCGCCGAAACCGTCGACCGCGGTTTCCATCTCGGACAGTTCGTCGTCGGTGAACCGGTGCTCCGACCCGGCGGCGCGCGCGATGTCCCAGCGGTGGGCGATCATGTCGAATCCGTAGAAGCGGATGAGGGTCTCGCCGATGGTGGTCGGTCCGAAATGGCCGTCGAAGGCGCGCTCGCCGACGGTGGGGTCGGCGAGCAGGCCTGCGACGGTGTCGCGGTGGGCGTGCCAGGCGGCGGCCGGGTCGTCGAGGGAAGGCGTGGGTCCGAGATCGACGTCGTGGCGCGCGAAGAACTCGCGCTGGGTGTCGATGACGTGGCCGACGACATCGCGTCCGGTCCACCCCTCGCACGGGGAGGCCGCGGTCCAGGTGTCCGCGGGAGCGCCGTCGAGGACGGTGGCGAATCCGTCGGCGAGGCGGGCGTAGTGGTCGAGCAATGGTGAGGTGTCGTTGATTGCGGTCATGATGAGAGTCAACCGCGAGAGCACGGGACGGTGATTGATGAAACCCGACAATCAGGGGCGCGCGCGACTCGACGACGTCGAGCGCGCGCACCTCGTCGACCCATCGGACGCGAGCTACCGCATCGGACGGTGGGCACCGAGCCCCGACCTCGACGAACTGGTGCGCCGCTTCTGGGTTCCGGTGTGGTGGGTACCGCCCGGGGCGGAGGCGCCGCAACGCGTACTGCAGTACCCCGTCTGCCTGATCGTCGTCAGCAACACCTACGCCCGCTTCTACGGCGTGGTGACCGGCTTGTCCGAGACGGTGCTGACGGGCGACGGCTGGGCGGTCGGGGTCATGCTGACGCCGGGTGCCGGAGGGCTGCTGACCGGCGATGTCGGCACATGGACCGATCGACATGCGGAACTCTCCGAGGTCTTCGGCGAGAAGGGCGGCGACCTCGAGCGGGCGGTGCGCTCGGCGATGGCCGCCGACCCCGGGCGCGAGGAGACCCAACGCGCCGCCACCGATCGGATCGAGGAGTGGCTGCGGTCATATCTCCCACTCGACGACGACGGTCGGCTGATCAATGCCATCGTGGAGTACGTCGAGACCGACTCCTCGGTCGTGGCGGTCGCTCAGATCTGCGAACGATTCCATCTCACCGAACGCAGCCTGCAGCGGTTGACGCGGCGGCGCCTCGGCCTCACGCCGAAATGGCTCATCCAGCGTCGGCGGTTGCACGAGGCGGCCGAGCGCCTGCGGGAACGGTCGGGAACGCTCGCCTCGCTCGCCGCGGATCTGTCCTACGCCGACGAGGCGCACTTCGTGCGTGACTTCAAGACTGTCACCGGCATGACCCCGCGGAGGTTCTCGGCCCGGTTCGGGTAGGTCTGACCCGTGTCCGGGTGCGGGATCGTGGACGCACGCGCGACGACCAGCTGGGCGAATGTTGCCGAGATCACATCGAGGCAGGCAGAATCGTCGACATATCGGGCAATCGACGGAGGGTGCATGACTGACGCGGCTTCGGTGGCCACGCGCATCCGCCGGGCGTACGAGGACTTCCTCTCCGGCGGCAACCCGCCGTCGGATGCGGTCCGATCCATCGTGCGCGACTCGTGGGCGAGGTCGCTGACCAGGGGCGTCGACCCGAGCGAGGCCGCACCGGATGGCGACCGTGCGTCCGCGATGTCACCCGCGGAGTTCGCCGCCTACCGCGCCGCGCATCCCATCACCGCCGTCCGGCCGCTGGTGCAGTCGCTGATGGTCGACGCCATCGCCGATACCGGGGTCGTCGTCGCGCTGACCGACCAGGCCGGGCGCCTGCTGTGGATCGAGGGCGACACCGCCGCACGCGATCGGGCCGGCCACATCAATTTCGTCGAGGGCTCGGTGTGGAGCGAAGAGGTCGTCGGCACCAATGCCCCCGGACTCGCGCTGGCCGTCGATCGGGGCGTGCAGGTCGTCGGGCCCGAACACTTCGCCGGCCCGGTGCAGGAGTGGAGTTGCGCCGCGGCGCCCGTGCACGACCCGTTGACCGGGCACGTCATCGGTGTCATCGACGTGACCGGCGGGCGTGAGGTCGCGGCACCGTTCGCGCTGGCAGCCGTCCGGTCGGTGGTGGCCGCGGTCGAGCGCGAACTGCGGGCGGGTGCAGTCGACCTCGCCGACCCGTCCACCTTCGATCCGGCGCTCCGACCGCAGAACGCTGCTCATCTCACCGTCCTCGGCGACGGTGCGGGACGCTGGCACCGAACCGCCGACGGGGCGGGCGCACGCACGCTGTCGCGTCGGCATGCGGAGATTCTCGTCCTGCTGCAGGCATTTCCGGAAGGACTGAACACCGAGCAGCTCGCGCTCAAATTGGCCGAGGACGGGCTCGACCCGGTCACCGTGCGGGCCGAGATCTCCCGGCTCCGCCGCGACCTCGGTGCCGACGTCGTCGCGAGCCGGCCCTACCGGCTCACCCTCGACATCACCTCCGACGTCGATGCCCTCCGGTCGCGCATCGCGTCGGGTTCGGACCTCGCGTCCGCCGTGGATGACCTCGGACGCGGCGGGCTGCTCGCCGAATCGAGCGCACCGGGCATCGTCGACATCTTCGAGGAACTCCGCGAGGACCTGCGGTCGCGTCTCTTCGCCTCCGGCGACGTCGCGGCGCTGCGTCGGTGGACGTCGTCGACGCACGGACGCGACGACCTCGCCGCCTGGCGCCGCCTCGAACACCGCCTGCCGGTCGGTGACCCCGACCGTGCCGTCGTCGGCGGACGCATCCGGCTCCTCGACAAGCGGTACGGGGCCTGACGGCGGGACCGTCGGCCGCGCGGACTGCGAAAGAACTCGGCCGGTTCAAGGCGCGGGATCGACGTTGCAACGCTTGTGCAACCACCGCGCTCCTAAGGTGTGGAACAGATCACAACGGACGCCCTCGGTGTCTCGTGTGACAACCGCAGAGCGTCCTCAGCTAGAGGCCCACACGCAAGGAGCAACCATGACCGTCTTCGCAAAGCCGGGTGCCGATGGCTCGGTGATGAGCTACGAGTCGCGTTACGACAACTGGATCGGCGGACAGTGGACCCCGCCGGTGAAGGGTCAGTACTTCGAGAACCCGTCGCCCGTCGACGGCAAGATCTTCTGCGAGGTCGCGCGCTCGACCGCCGAGGACATCGACCTCGCGCTCGACGCCGCGCACAAGGCCGCCCCCGGATGGGGCAAGACCCCCGTCGCCGAGCGCTCGCTGGCCCTGCTGCGCATCGCCGATCGCATGGAGGAGAACCTCGAGAAGCTGGCCGTCGCCGAGACCTGGGACAACGGCAAGGCCGTCCGCGAGACCATGGCCGCCGACATCCCGCTGGCCATCGACCACTTCCGCTACTTCGCCGGCGCGCTGCGCGCCCAGGAGGGGTCGATCTCCGAGGTCGACGAGGACACCGTCGCCTACCACTTCCACGAGCCGCTCGGCGTCGTCGGTCAGATCATCCCCTGGAACTTCCCGATCCTGATGGCCGTCTGGAAGCTGGCGCCGGCCCTCGCCGCCGGCAACGCGGTCGTGCTCAAGCCCGCCGAGCAGACACCCGCATCGATCCTGTACCTGGTCAGCCTCATCAGCGACCTGCTCCCCGCCGGAGTCCTCAACGTGGTCAACGGGTTCGGTGTCGAGGCGGGCAAGCCGCTCGCATCGAGCAACCGTATCCGCAAGATCGCGTTCACCGGTGAGACCACCACCGGTCGGCTCATCATGCAGTACGCCTCGGAGAACCTGATCCCGGTCACCCTCGAGCTGGGCGGCAAAAGCCCGAACATCTTCTTCAACGACGTGATGTCCGCCGACGACGGGTTCCTCGACCGTGCGCTGGAGGGCTTCTCGATGTTCGCGCTCAACCAGGGCGAGGTGTGCACCTGCCCCAGCCGCGCGCTGATCCAGCAGGACATCTACGACGAGTTCATCGCCAAGGCCGTCGACCGCGTCGGAAAGATCAAGCAGGGCAACCCCCTCGACACCGACACGATGATGGGCGCGCAGGCCTCCAACGACCAGTTCGAGAAGATCTCCTCCTACCTCGCCATCGGCAAGGAAGAGGGCGCCGAGGTGCTGATCGGCGGCGAGGCAGCCGAACTCGACGGCGACCTGGCCGGCGGCTTCTACATCAAGCCGACTGTCTTCCAGGGCAACAACAAGATGCGGATCTTCCAGGAAGAGATCTTCGGCCCGGTCCTCGCGGTCACCACCTTCAAGGACTTCGCCGACGCCATGCACATCGCCAACGACACGCTCTACGGACTCGGCGCCGGCGTGTGGAGTCGCGACGGTGCGACCGCCTACCGGGCCGGCCGCGAGATCCAGGCCGGCCGGGTGTGGACGAACACCTACCACGACTACCCGGCACACGCTGCCTTCGGCGGTTACAAGCAGTCGGGCATCGGCCGCGAGAACCACCTCATGATGCTCGAGCACTACCAGCAGACCAAGAACCTCCTGGTCGGTTACGCTCAGAGCGCCAAGGGTTTCTTCTGACCCTTCGAGGCTCGTCGCTATCGCTCCTCGCACCTCAGGGGGCGGAGGCGGGCGGCGCTCTCGCACCTCAGGGGGCGGAGGCGGGCGGCGCTCTCGCACCTCAGGGAGCGGAGGCGGGTCGCGCTCCTCGCGTGAGCGACGCGTAAACAAGCGAAGAGAAGGTGATTGACGATGACCGCCGAGCAGAGTGTTCCTGATCGCGTGGTCGCCACAGACTCCGCCGTGCAGCTCCTGACCAAGTTGTCGGAGCTGCACGGCGGCCTCATGATCCACCAGTCCGGTGGGTGCTGTGACGGCTCGGCCCCGATGTGTTATCCGGTCGGCGAGTATCGCGTGGGCCAGCGGGATGTGCTGGTCGGCGAGATCGAACTCCCCGAACCCATTCCGGCCGTTCGGGTCTGGATCAACGGCGATCAGTTCGAGCTGTGGAAGCACACCCAGTTGATCCTCGACGTCGTGAAGGGTCGCGGCGCCGGATTCAGTCTCGAGGCACCGGAAGGGGTTCGTTTCCTCTCGCGTGCACGGACATTCACCGACGACGAGAACGAACTCCTGGCGGCGTCGCCGCCGCTGACGGGGGCCACCGCCGGCCCCTGAGCTCGACCCACACAGAATGCGTCGTACGCATCGGAATCCGATGCGTACGACGCATTCTGTGTGTCCAGGCTTGTTCACCATTGGTCGAAGCCGACGTTGGCCTGGGGGTATCCGGTGTCGATGTGGTTGTTCATCCAGTAGTTCTGGGCGTGGGGTCCCCAGATGCTGCTCATGGCGGTGTTGACGTTGTGGGGGTGGTTGGTGAGTTGGTAGTTGGCGGTGGGGCCGAACAGTCCGATGCGGTAGATGGCGTTGACGTCGAGGTGGTTGGTGAAGGGTGCGGTGGCGGTGATGGTTTCGGTGGCGCCGGGGTAGAGGATGTGTTGGGGTGCGTTRACCCATTGGCCGCCGTCGGCGTTGGCGCCTTGGAGGTATTCGGGCTTGTCGGTGTGGTTGGTGATGGTCATGGCGACGGTGGGTTCGCCGGGTCGGGTGATGGGTAGGGTGCCGGCGTGGGCGGTTCCGGCGGCGCCGAGGGCGATGCCGGCGGCGGCGGCGAGTCCGAGGGTGGCGGTGGTGATGCGGGTGGTGGTCTTCATGGTGGGCTCCGGTGTGGTGTGGGTTGTGTTGGTGGCACCACTGACTCTGCTAGGGATGGGGCGTCGGGGGATTCCGCTGATCGGGTGATGGTGGGGGTGAACGCCGCATCCACCGATCGGGGGACAGGCGGTGGTGGTCGTCGGGTGGCTTCGAGAACGATGAGACGCTGATCCGCCCACTTCTCCGAAGTGAGAGCCCTCGGGGCAACTACCATCGAGGGATGTCGAACGCCGACGGCTCCCCACCGCCCCGCCCGCGCGTCGCCGTCACGCCGATGCGCCCGCAACGGCCGACCGGACGGGCCCCGGCCATCCGTTACGTGATTCTCGGCTGGCTGGTCGCGGTGGCGCTGGTCGTGGTGATCGTGGGACTGACACTCCTGTCGCTCAACGACATTCGGGCCACACTGGCCGCCGACCTCGTACGAGCCCACCCGGAGAGCGGAACCGATGCCGCGCGTGCCGTCGACATCTCGCTGATGGTCGGCGGGGTCATCGCAGTCCTCGTGGTGGTCCTGGGTCTGTTCGGGTCAGCCCGGCTCTGGGACAACCGACGGTCCGGTCGTACCATCCTGACGATCGGCGCCGTGGTGGCCGTCGCCGGCGCCGTGGGGTTTCACCTCACCGTCAGTCCGTCCGCGACCGCTCTGGCCGACATCGGGATGCCGGTTGTCGCGCAGTGGATTCCGGCGGCGGCCGCCCTCGTCGCGGTGGTCGCCACCGGATTCTCGTACCGCCGGTCGGTCACGGCCTCCCTGCGCTGAACCCCTCGACGTCACCGGTGCGGACCACCGCATCGAGTTGCGCGACGATGCCCTCGGCACTGCGAATCGCGACCTGACACGCCGACGCCGACGCCGGGCCGAGGAGCGGATGGCCGGCGCGTGCCCGCCAGGCACGCGCGGCATCGATCGCGGCGTCGCGCAGCGCGTACACGTCGGCGGCCGGTGGCAGCCCGAGGCGGGCCGCGGGGTCGATACCCGAACCGCCGATGAGCCGGGTGATCTCGGCCGTCTGGTCCGGCGGAAGGTCGACGCCACCGGCCCGGATGGTGCCGAGCAGACGCAGCTCCCGGAAACCGTGCACGTCCGCGAGCTCCCGACGGACCGAGGCGCGGACCTCGCGCGCTTCCGCCGACGGTGATGCGGCCAGGAGGTGGTCCATCGTCACCAGCGCGGAATGGGATTTGAGCTGGTCGGCGCGCTGACCGAACTGGGTGTCGATGATGGCGCTCAGCTCCGAGAGACCGCTGCGCTCGACGAGTTCGGCGGCCAGCGCCGACGACGAGGCGGCGCCGAACCGGATGAGCGTGACCGCCATGCGGATGCCGAAGGCGCCGAACCGTTCGGCCAGCGATCGCCGCAGGTCGGCCGGGATGGCAGGCAGGATGTCGGGCCGCGAGAACCGGTCCATGGTGAGCAGTGCCGCCTCGAGATCGGGACCCGGGGTCGAGGCCAGCTGGGCCAGCGCGCGGAACTCGACCTCGCGCATCGTGCGGGCGGCGAGCGCCAGGAGTCCCGCGACCGGCACGACCGCCTGGCAGAGCCCGGTGCGCTCGAGTTCGCCGGCGAAACGCCCGGCGATCTGATGCGCCGAGATCATCGCGTCCATCCGGCCTGCGCCGAGCTCGTCGGCTCGGGAGACGACGCCGATCACACCCAACGGACCCGACGATCCGCCGATCGCGGATCCGATGCGGCGCAGCATCGTCGTGTCCGTCGCGGTCAGCGAACGCAGCAGGTAGACGACGGCGTCGACGCCGGACAAGCCGTCGTCGGGGGTGAGGAGCGCAAGTGTGGACGCGGACAGCTCCGTGGAGAGCGAGGCCGTGCCCGGGGTGTCGACGATGGTCGTCGACTGCAGCGCCCGCGCCGGCCATTCGACGTCCAGGCGGTCGACGTGGTCGGCGGTGAGGCGCCCGAAATCGAAGCCCAGCCGGCCGTCGATGCGGGTGACCGGGATGCCGACCGCACGTCCGTCGTCGACGTACGCGGTGACCGACGGCGACCGGCCGTTGCGGTACCAGGTGACGACACGCGTGCACTCGGTGGCATCGGTGGGGGCGATGTCCTGTCCGACAAGGGCGTTGAGCAGAGTCGATTTGCCCGCCTTGAGCGAACCGGCCAGCGCGACCCGCACCGGCTGGTACAGACGGTGGGCGCACACGTCGAGTTCGGCCTGCGCGCGCGGGTCGTCGGCGAGAGCGGTGCGGGTGGCCTCGAGAAACCCTCGGACGCGGGCGATATCGGTCATCGGCGAGGAAGCTCCGCGGCGGAGTCGTCGGGGTCGAGGTGGTCGGCGGCCTTGCGCAGTGCGGCGACCGCGGTGAGCCGGGCTTCCAGTTCGGCGACGCGCCCGACTCGCTGCGAATCGGCGAGAGTCGCGGCAGACTGTGCGGCACTGAGGGATTCCGAGATCGACCGCGCGGTCTGTTCGGCCACCAAGGAGAAGTGATCGCGGAGCACCCGCTGGATGACCCGTAGCCGGTCGCGGGACTCCTTGCCGACCTGGAAGCTGACGTCGTCGGTGAATGCGCGCACGGCGACCTTCGCCTTGGCGCGGCGCTCGAGGACCTTGGCCTCCTTGTCGTCGCGGTAGGCCTTGGTGCCGAGCAGCAGACCGGCGCCGACGGACACCGGGTTGATGAGAGCCATGCCGACCATCGTCGAGATGAGACCGAACATCAGCACGCCGCCGTACGAGCCGCGCATGCCGATCAGCAGCTTCTGGGCGACACCAACTCGGCCGCTGTCGAGTTCGGCGAGCTCGGCGACCGAGTCGAGCACACCGGTGAGATCCGCAACGTCGATGTCGGGGAGCGAGTTCTGACCGGCGGCCGCGAAGTGGTCGGCGACCCGTTCGGCCAGCCACACCGAGCGCTCGTGCGCCCAGACGAAGTTGTCGCCGATCACCGCCGCGGTCTGGTCGGCCAGCCACTCGCTCAACTGTTCCCAGTCGACCCCCGGGTCGCCCTCGTCGATCGCCCGCTCGGCTTCCCGGGTCACCGCGCGCAGACGGTCCCGGAGGTCGTGGTCGATGTCGGCGGCGAGATCGGCGATCCCGTCGGCCAGCGTCTGCTGCCACTGGGCGGTCTGTCGGCGCATGGCCTCGGCGTCGGACTTGGCTTCCCGGAGCGCCCCGACGGCGCGGCCTGCGGTCTCGGGGTCGCGCAGGGCGGCGAGTTCGCTGCCCAGCGTGAGGGCGAGATGCTCACTGACGACGCGCAGGTCGGTGGCGACGGTGGAGCGGGTCGCCTGTCGCGCGGTGGCCACCACGCGCTCGCGCAGATAACGGTACAGCTCGAGGAATCCGGCCTCCGCGTTCAGATTCTCGTCACCGAGACGCAGCGCGTGGGTGCGGAGCACCGACGACACCGGCAGCAGCGGGATGTCGAGGCCCGCGGTCTGCAGATGCGACCGGTCGGCGTCGACGATGGCCCGCCAGTGCGGATAGAGGTCGGTCTTCGTGACCAGGCATGCCAACGTCGGGCACAGACCGGCCACCTGCTGGAGGAACGACATCTCCGGTGCGGTGAACTCCTGGCTGGCATCAGACACCAGGAGCACAGCGTCGGCCGCTGCGACCATGCCCAAGGTCGCTGCGGCATAGGGGTGTCCGTGACCGCCGACGCCGGGGGTGTCGACCAGGACGAGGCCGTCGGCGAGCAGCGGGCCGGGCGCCTCGATCTCGAGCCGCAGGACCTCGCGGCCCCCGGCCAGCGGGGAGTCGGGGGTGATGTCGGCGATGGCCTCCAGCGGCACCGGGATGCGGTTGTCGGTGGACGGGCCATCGACTATCAGATGGGCCGACGGTTGCGGGGCGTGGGAGATGACCGTCGGGACCGCGGTCGTCTCGTCGTCGCCCACCGAGCACACGTCCAGGTTGAGCAGCGCGTTC
Source organism: Gordonia lacunae (assembly GCF_002149015.1). GTDB lineage: Bacteria > Actinomycetota > Actinomycetes > Mycobacteriales > Mycobacteriaceae > Gordonia > Gordonia lacunae. The sequence goes on from NZ_NGFO01000059.1 coordinate 10,118, forward strand.
ACGAACGAACTCTTGCCCTGCTTGAGCTGGCCCACCACGACGATCCGCAGCCGGGGGTCGGTGATCCGGGTGCGCGCGCCGTCGAGGCGGCTGACGAGATCGTTGCGACCGGCTTCCCGGGCCACGTCCGACATCGTCGCCAACAATTCGCCGATGGTGCTGGGCGACTGCGTCGTTGCCGCCGGTGTGGTCCGAGCCGGGGCCGACCGCACCGCTGCGGTCGTCGCGGGCGCCGGCGTCCGGGACGGGACCGCGGCGTGGGCTGATCGAGCCGGCGCGACCGGGGCCGGTGGTGCCGGGGCCGGGACGGGATCGGGTGCGTCCCGGTCGGCGGCGTGCCGGCCGACCCGAGGTGGTTCGGCGGGTGGAGTGGTCATGGTGTCCTCACGGTAGCGGTGAGTCGGTGTGTCCGGTCGGCATCGGCCGCCACCGCGGCGGCGGGTCGGTGTGAAGCGGGCGATCGCCGGTGCCGGACGAGGACCGCCCCGGGACCTGCCCACGTCCAGGGTTGCTGGATCGGTGAGCGGTCCCGGGGCGGGTTGCCGACCTGAAGGGGTCAGTCGGCCTCGGGTCCGGCGTCGGGGGTGTCCACGCCGATCCCGGTGTCTGTGTCGCCACCGAGGCCACCGGTCAGACCGCCGGTGAGACCTCCGGTCAATCCGCCGGTGAGGCCGGCGGTCGTGTCGGCCACGCCGCCGACGGTCGTGTCGAGCGCGCCGCCGAGTCCGGCGTCGGTGTCGGTCACCCCGCCGAGGTCGAGCCCGCCGTCCGCACCGGCTGCGCCACCCGCGTCGACATCGCCGCCGACCACTGCGCCGCCGGTCACGCCACCGACAACGTCGGTCGTCGTGTCGAGCGCGCCGCCGACAGTCGTGTCGAGGGTGCCGCCGATGCCGGTCTCGAGTGAGCCCGCGGTCTCGCCGGCCGCGTCCACCGCACCGCCGACCGTGCCGGAGATCGCCCCGCCTGTGGCGCCGGAGATCGCAGTGGTCAGATCCGCGGTGACATCTGCGGGCAGTTCGCTGTCGAGCGCGCCACCCAGGCCCAGGTCCCCGCCCAGTCCGAGATCCCCACCCAGGCCGCCGCCGAGGCCGGTGCCGGTGTCGAGACCCAGCGCGCCATCGAGAACCGGACCGGCGGTCGCCCCCAGCGCGGCGTCGCCGATCCCGGCGAGTCCGGTCTCCAGGGTGCCGCCGAGTCCGCCCTGCAGGGTGCTGTCCAGTCCGGCGACCAGGTCCGTGCCGGTCTCGGCTACGGTGCCCAGGCCGGCCAGTGTGCCGGCGCCCAGGTTGCCGGTGAGGCTGTCGACGACCGTGCCGCCGAGTCCCTCGGTGACCAGGATCGGTCCGCCGACGGTGAGGGTGCCCTCGGGGGAGAGGATGAGGCTCGGGTTGATGATCGCGCCGAGTTCGCCGGTCAGCGCACCGCCCAGACCGCCCGTCGCCTCCAGCGTCGAGTCCAGCGTGGCGACGAGGCCGTCGGTGGCCGACAGGTCCACGTCGAGTGCGGTGCTCAGCACGGTGCTGAGGGCCGCTGGGAGTTCTGCTCCGCCTGCCAGCTGGCCGGCCAGCGAACCACCGAGCTCCCCGCTCAGCGCGGTCCCGAGGACGGCGCCGAGGGACGCGCCCAGGTCGGCGCCGACATCGCCGCCGGCAGCCAGCACGGTCTCGAGGGTGCCGCCGAGGTCGGCGGCGGTCTCGGTCACCAGGCCGAGTCCGGCGCCCGCGTCGAGCGCGGCGTCCAGCGCCCCGCCGAGTTGTGCGATCAGGGCGCCGTCGACGCCGAGTGCGCCGCCGAGGTCCGCGGCCAGCAGTTCGCCGAGGTTCAGTCCGGCACCGGCCGCGGCGTCGAGGATGCCCTCGATGCCGGTGGTCGCGCCCAGCACGCCACCCAGGGTGGCGCCGAGTCCGGCCGCGAGGTCACCGCCCCCGCCGATCACCGCGCCCAGTTGGGCCGCCAGGTCGGTGGCGAGGCCGCCCTCGAGCAGACCCGTGAGATCGGCACCGAGGACCCCGCCCAGTTCGAGGGCGCCGCCCAGGGCAGCCCCCAGGTCGGCGCCTGCGGCGGCCCCCAGGACGCCGGTGAGCACCGTGCTCAGCGCGGTGTCGAGGCCCGCGCCGGCCGACAGCAGACCGTTGAGTGCGGCGCCGAGTTCGGTGCCGAGACCACCCACGACCCCGAGCCCACCGCCCAGGGCGCCTTCGACCGCGCCACCGAGTCCGGCGCCGAGTCCGGCGCCGAGGCCCAGACCCGCGTCGAGTGCCCCGCCGACCCCGGCTTCGAGCGCGCCTCCGAGGCCGAGTCCGGCGTCGAGGGCGCCGCCGAGACCGGCGGTGAGATCGCCTGCGAGACCGCCTTCGAGGGCCGCGGCGAGCGTGCCGCCCAGTGCCGCACCGAGACCGGCTGCGGCCTCGCCGCCGACTTCGAGACCGGCGGCCAGGGCTCCGGCGAGAGTCGTGCCGAGATCGCCACCTGCGTTGAGCAGGGCCTCGACATCGATGATCCCGCCGGCTTCGAGAACGGATTCGAGCGCCGCGGCGAGTCCGGCCTGAGCGCCGCCGCCGACACCGAGTGCGGCGGTCAGGGCGCCGCCGAGGACGGCGTTCGCGCCGGCTGCGCCGGTCAGGACCAGACCGCCGGTCGCGGCTGCCGTCGAGGTCAGGGCCACGCCCAGGGCGGTGCCGAGGGATGCCGCGGCGGTGCCGCCGGCGGCCAGGGTGGAGCTGAGGGCGCCGCTGAGCGTGGCGCCGAGTTCGCCGGACAGTTCGGCGATGGCCTGTGCGTCGAGCAGACCCGACAGCGTCGCGGAGAGGTCGCCGGCGACGTCGAGCGTGGAGGTGAGCGCGGCGGTCAGATCGCCGGACAGTTCGGCGCCGAGGCCGAGCGCTCCGGTCAGGACCGCGGAGATGGCGCCGCCCGCGCCGAGGCCGGCGCCGAGTGCGGCCGCGAGGTCGGCACCGAGCGCGCCGCCCGCGCCGATCGTGGCACCGAGCAGACCACCCAGGGTCGCCCCGAAGGAACCGGCGAGCTCGCCGCCCGCGCCCAATGCGGCGGACAGCTGCGCGGCGAGACCGCCACCGAGTCCGAGTCCGAGGTCGGCGCCCGCGGCGAGGAGTGCATCGAGCGATGCCCCGAGCTGAGCGACCAGCGCGCCTTCGGCACCGATCGCGCCGGCGAGCGACCCGGCGATGACCGGGCCGATGCCTGCGGCGAGCTCGAGCCCACCGCCGACGACGGTGTCGAGCGCGGCACCGAGCGCCGCGCCGAACTGTGCCGCGATGGCGCCGCCGGCACCCACACCGGCCGACAGCGCCGCACCCAGTGCGACGGCCAGCTGACCGGCGAGGTCGAGGTCGCCGAAAGCGATGCCGCCGAGATCGAGATCCGCCAGGGACAGGCCGGAGAGGTCGACATCACCCAGCCCGATGCCGCCGAGGAGACCGCCGAAGTCGATGTCGCCCAGGTCGATTCCACCCAGGTCGAGTCCACCCAGGTCGAGTCCGCCCACGCCGAGTCCGCCCAGATCGAGTCCACCGATGCCGCCGACGTTCACGTCACCCAGGTCGACGTTGCCGCCGCCGAGGTCGATGTCGCCGACATTCAGGCCACCCAGGCCGACGCCGACGCCCCCGCCGCCGACCACGCCACCGCCGACCGCCCCGCCGACCGCCCCACCGACGGCGCCGCCGCCGGCACCGATGATCGCGCCGAGCCCGCCGCCGGCTCCGGCGGCCAGGCCGGCATCAGCTACCAGCGGCGCTGCCGCGGAGACGTCGGCCGGGGTGACGCCGGTGAGGCCGGCGCGATCGATCGCGGCCTGGGGGTTGCCGCAGTAGGCGTTGAAGGATTCCTCGTCGCGAAGCAGACCGAGGATGAAATCGAGTACCGCGTTGCTCGGCATGGCGTCGTTCCTTGCGTCGGGGAGATCGGAGTTCGATCCCGTGTCGAGTTCGACCGTATGGACTCCGACGCCGCACGACATCGGGGTAAATCCCCAGTCCTGTCGATCCCCGGGGGGTGGGTCGGTGCCCCCGGGGATCGACAGGACTGGGG
>NZ_NGFO01000006.1 GCF_002149015.1 Gordonia lacunae
GGCGACGCGGTCTGCGCGGGGGGCCGGGGTGGCTCCGCGGCGGGCCGCGAGGGCGGCGGGGCACCCGCGGCGGGCCGCGTCTCCACGTCGCCCGGATCGAGGTCGTCGAGGTCGTCGACCCGCGAGTACGGGGCGGGCGACCGCCGGGCGTGCCGGTTGTAGAAGTCGTCGCGATCGGTCACCGCGGGCGGTGTCGGCGGGCCGGCCTCGGGCCCCGCTGCCGCCGGGCCGGCTCCCGCACCGGGCGCTCCACCGCCGGTTCCCGGGACCGGGATCTGTCCGGTCGGTTCGTCGTAGGGACTCGTCGCCCGTGTGTCGCGCTCGCTGGTGCCCGACGTGTCGCGTTCGCTCACACGCCCGACTCTAGAGGCTCGCGCTCCGTGGTCACCGGACCCCGGCGGGGTGAGTCGGGCACCATGCTCAGGGCGCCACGAGCCGGGGCACCACTACTGTGGACGCCATGTGGAAGGGGCGCCCGACGGGCACGCGCGGTGATGCCGGCCGGACGAGTTCACCCGCCTCGGCGGGTCGACGGATACGGGTTCGGTGGCGCACCCTGCTCACGGCGCTCACGGTGCTCACCGCGGTGGTCGTCCTGGTCGGCGGCTGTGCGGATTTCACCGCGCAGGACAATCAGCGCGAGGCGGGCGCGTTCAGCCCCAACAACCGGCCGAGCGGTCAGCCCGAGCCGACTCCGCCCCCGGAGACCCCCCGGGAGACGCAGCCGCCCCCGACCGGTCCGTGCGTCGACCCCGACCCCGCTGTCATCGCCACCTGCCTCGCATCGACGGGCGGTGTGATGCCCGGTGACGAGCAGGGCGAGGTCACGGTCGTCGCCGAACGCACGACCGGCAAGATCATCACCACCAAGCGCTACGGTCCCGCCCGCACCCTGGGCGAGACATCGGTCGATGCATCCGGTGACGGCGGTCTCATCGATTTCGCGTTCTCCCCCACCTACTCCCAGGACCGGCTGATCTACGCGTACATCACGACACCGGCGGACAACCGCATCGTCCGCCTGGCCCCGGGTGACGTGCCCAAGCCGATCCTGACCGGCATCCCGAAGGGTGCCACCGGGAACATGGGCGCGATGTTCTTCCGGTCGCCGACCGAACTCGTGGTCGCCACCGGCAACGCCGGGAATCCCGCGGCCGCCGACGACCCGTCCTCACTGGCCGGCAAGGTGCTGCTGGTCACGTCGTTCACCTCGGGCGCGAGCCCCCGGCCGGCGATTCTCGCCTCCGGCTTCGGATCCACGGTGTCGCTGTGCCCCAACGCTTCCACCGGAACCGTCTACGTCGCCGACCAGACCGCCACCGAAGACCGGGTGCAGGTGCTCGAAGAAGGCGGCCCCAAGGTGCTGTGGACGTGGCCCGACCGTCCGCAGATCGCCGGCTGTGGTGTCGCGGGCGGCAGCATCTTCGTCTCGACGACACGCACCCAGCGCATCGAGGCCATCAACGAGCCGACCCGCGAGGAGCCGACGATCACCGCGCCGGCCGTCGTGCTGGAACGCCGCTACGGCGCACTCGGCCGGATGGCTGCGCTACCCAACGGCTTGCTGCAGGTGGCCACCGTCAACAAAGAGGTGGGGTCACCGAAACCCACCGACGACCGCGTGTTCCGCTTCCTGCCCGCCGGCGGTGGCAACGACCGGACGTGACGCTCTGCTGCCAATCCATCGGACCCGCACGGCTTGTGGTCCCTGAGGTACCGAAGCCACCTTCTGCTCCCTGAGGTGCGAGCGAAGCAAGCCACGAAGGGCTCCGGAACCTGCGTCACCAGACCCTTCGAGGCTCGTCGCTAGCGCTCCTCGCACCTCAGGGAGCAGGGGGTCGCACCTCGCACCTCAGGGAACAGGGGGTCGCACCTCGCACCTCAGGGAGCAGAGGGGTCGCGACCCTCGCACTCTAGGGAGCGAAGGTTGCTCTTCGCACGCAGGAGCCGGGAGTTGTACGGTTCGCCGTCAGGAACAGGCCGCGATGACCAGTTCCTTCACGCGCGCCGGGTCCGCTTGTCCGCGAGTCGCTTTCATGACGTCGCCGACGATCTTGCCGGCGGCCTGGACTTTTCCGCCGCGGATCTTCTCGGCGATGTCGGGGTTCGCGGCGAGGGCGTCGTCGACGGCCTTCTGGAGTGCCGAGTCGTCGCGAACCACTTCGAGACCGCGATCGGCAACGATCTGCGCGGGCTCACCCTCGCCGTCGAGGACCGCGGTCGCGACCTGCTGAGCGAGCTTGGTGGTGAGCTTCCCCTCGTCGACCAGCCCGATGATCTCGGCGACCTGGGCCGGGGTGATGGTCAGGTCAGCGAGGTCGACTCCGCGTGAGTTCGCCTGCTGCGCAAGGAAGGACACCCACCAGCCACGCGCCGCCTCGGGTGCTGCCCCGGCGTCGACGGTGGCGATGATGAGATCGACCGCGCCGACGTTGACGAGGTCGCGCATCACCTCGTCGGACACTCCCCACTCCTCCTGGATGCGGGCGCGCCGCAGCCACGGGAGTTCCGGCAGGGTGGCCCGGAGTTCCTCGATCCACGCCGAATCAGGCTGCACCGGCGGCAGGTCCGGCTCGGGGAAGTAGCGGTAGTCCTCGGCGGTCTCCTTGCGGCGCCCGGCTGACGTGGTGCCGTCGGTCTCGTGGAAGTGCCGCGTCTCCTGGACGATCTCGCCCCCGGTCTGCAGGATGGCGGCCTGGCGGCGCATCTCGTAGCGGACGGCCACCTCGACGCTCTTGAGCGAGTTGACGTTCTTGGTCTCGGTGCGCGTACCGAACTCGGTGGCGTCCTTCGGCTTCAGCGACAGGTTGACGTCGCAGCGCATCGAACCCTGGTCCATGCGCACGTCCGACACGTCCAGCGACTTGAGCAGATCGCGCAGCGCCGACACGTAGGCTCTGGCGACCTCGGGCGCGCGTTCTCCCGCGCCCTCGATGGGTCGCGTCACGATCTCGACGAGCGGCACCCCGGCGCGGTTGTAGTCGAGCAGCGAATGACTCGCGCCGTGGATCCGGCCCGTCGAGCCGCCGATGTGCAGCGACTTGCCGGTGTCCTCTTCCATGTGGGCGCGCTCGATCTCGACCCGCCAGGTGGTGCCGTCGCCGAGCACGACATCGAGGAAACCGTCGTAGGCGATCGGCTCGTCGTACTGCGAGATCTGGTAGTTCTTCGGCTGATCCGGGTAGAAGTAGTTCTTCCGCGCGAAGACACTCGACGGCCGGATGGAGCAGTTCAGTGCCAGGCCGATGCGGATCGCGGACTCGATCGCCTTGGCGTTGGCGACCGGGAGCGAGCCCGGCAGTCCGATGCACACCGGGCACACCTGCGTGTTGGGGTCGGCGCCGAACTCGGTGGGGCACCCGCAGAACATCTTGGTCGCGGTGCCCAGCTCGACGTGCACCTCGAGGCCCATCACCGGATCGAATGCGGCAAGCACCTCGTCGTAGTCCAACAGGTCGACGGCTGCGGAAGTCATGGCAGTCAGTTTATGCGGCGATATCCCAGGGGCACGTTCAGGGTGATCACCGATGCCGGGAACGTGCACCCGCTCGTAGCGTCGAAGACACCGGCGAACGACGTCGGAACCCACGCCCACCCAGGAGGACGACATGACCACCCCACAACCCGCCTACGACGGCCCGCGCCTGATGCGTTCGCGCACCAATTCCTGGCTGGGCGGTGTGTGCGGCGGCATCGCCGAACGCTGGGGTTGGGACCCGACGCTCATCCGCGTCCTGTTCATCTTGTCGATGCTGTTGCCCGGGCCGCAGGTGCTGATCTACCTGGCGCTCTGGATCATCATCCCGCGCGAGCCCGTCGCCACGGTCACCCCCGTCGCCTGAGGCGCACCCGCGTTCAGCCGAAGATGACCCGGATCTCCTTGTACTGGTCCAGCGGTACGGTCTTGAGTTCGCCGAGGGCCTCGTCGAATGTGATGCGCGCGATCTCGGTGCCGTGAAGGGCGACCATCTGCCCCCAGCCCTTCTCGGCGACGAGGTCGGCGGTGGCCATGCCCATGCGTGTCGCCAGGACCCGGTCATAGGCCGACGGCACCCCGCCGCGCTGGATGTGCCCGAGGATGGTGGCCCGGGTCTCGATGCCGGTCCGTTCCTCGATGAGCGGCGCGAGCACCTCGGCCACGCCGCCGAGCCGCGGTCGGTTGAAGCCGTCGAGACCCTTGGTGGAGTGGGCCTCCTTCATCTCCGGGAGGGTGAACCCCTCGGCGACGACGACCATCGGTGAACGGCCACGCGACTTGACGCTGGTGACCCAGGCACAGATCTGGTCGAGGCTCTCGGGGTTCTCCGGGATCAGGATGACGTGCGCGCCGCCCGCGATCCCCGAGTGCAGGGCGATCCAGCCGGCGTGGCGGCCCATCACCTCGAGCACCATGCACCGCTTGTGCGAGTTGCCGGTGGTGCGGAGCCGGTCGATGGCCTCGGTCGCGATCTCCACCGCGGTGTTGAACCCGAAGGTGTAGTCGGTCGCCGCGATGTCGTTGTCGATGGTCTTGGGAACCCCGACGATGTTGATGCCGTCGTCGAACAGTCTCTTCGACGCCGCGGCGGTACCCTCGCCGCCGATCGCGATCACGCCGTCGATCTCGAGGTTCTTCAGCACCTTCTTGATGTTCTCCGGGCCGCCGTCGGGCTCGGAGTAGGGACCGAACCGGCTCGTGCCCAGGATGGTGCCGCCCTGGTTGGACAGGCCGCGGACCGTCGACCGGTTCAGTTCGACGATGTCGCCGTAGACGAGTCCGGCCCAGCCGTCCCGGAAGCCGACGAATTCGTGGCCGTAGACGGTCTCACCTTTGAGCACTGCGCCGCGGATCACCGCGTTCAGTCCGGGGCAGTCTCCCCCGGACGTCAGAATGCCGAACCTCTTGGCCATCTGGTGAGACCACCCTCCCTGTCGTCATCGGTCGAACCTGCCCGAACATCCCCAATCTAGTGCCCCGGCGAGCCGGGCGCTGGCCGCGAAATCACTTGATGCCGTTCTCGTAGGCGAACACGACCGCCTGGGCTCGGTCCCGGAGCCGGAGTTTGTTCAGCAGGCTGCTCACGTGCGTCTTGACCGTCTGCTCGGTGACGAACAGGTCGGCACCGATCTCGGCGTTGGACTTGCCGTCGGCCACCAAGTCCAGCACCTCGCGTTCTCGTGGGGTGAGGGTGTCGAGTTTGTCGTCCCGCGACGGCCGGCGGCGGTTGGCGGTGACCTCGGTGATGAGCCGCCGGGTGATCGACGGCGCCAGCAAGGCCTCCCCCGCGGCCACGACGCGCACCGCGCGCACCAGCTCGTCAGCGGGTGCGTCCTTGAGCAGGAAGCCCGAGGCACCGATCCGCAGGGCCTCGTAGACGTAGTCGTCGATGTCGAAGGTCGTGAGCATCAGCACGCGCGTCGGCGGCTCGGCGGACGACGCGAGGATCTGTTCGGCCGCCCACAGGCCATCCTTGCGCGGCATGCGCACATCCATCAGGACGACATCGGGGCGCACCCGGCGACAGACCTCGACGGCTTCGACCCCGTCGGCGGCGTCGCCGAGGACCGAGAGGTCGGGCTGGGCGGCGAGCAGAGCCGAAAAACCCTGACGCACCATGGCCTGGTCATCTGCGATGACTACGGTGATCGGCACGCCGTCACGCTACCGTCGTCGCGACGGCGGCTCACCGGAACCCGAGGAGAACACGATCGGCTCGGGGACGACGACCTCACGTCGAGGCACCACCGGAATTCGAGCGCGTACCGCGAAGCCGCCGGTCGGTGTGGGTGCGGCGACCAGCGAACCGCCCACTGCCTGAGCGCGATCGATCATCCCGGGGATGCCCACACCGCTGCCGCCGATCTGCAGCGGATCGGCGGTCGCGGCCGTGTTGACCACGGCGACGTCGACGAGGTCGCCCTCCCCGCGCGACACCTCGACGTCCACGCGCCCGCCGGGGGCGTGCCGGGTGGCGTTGGCCAGCGACTCCTGCACGATCCGGTAGATCACCAGCGCAGCAGATTCGCCGACTTCGTCGGCGTCGACGTCCAGATCCAGCACGACCTCGGCACCCGCGCGCCGTGTCTCGGCGACCAGCGAATCGAGTTCGGCCAGGCCGGGATTGGGCGTCGCCGAAGCGTCCGCATCCTCGACGCGCAGGACGCCGAGCAACTGCCGGACCTCGTCGAGGGAGGTGCGTGCCGCGTCCGCGATGGCGTCGAATTCCGATGCAGCCGAAGGACTCACATCCGGCAGGCGATATCTGGCGGTCTGTGACATCACCACCACCATCGACATCCGGTGGGCGACCACGTCGTGCAGGTCCCGGGCGATGCGCGCCCGCTCCTGGAGCACGGCCGCCTCGGCCTCGGCGGCCTCGGTCTGCTCGGTGCGAACTGCCAGCTGCCGGCGCGAGGCCATCAGTCCCCGCAGCAACGCGACCACGACCGCCAGCACGGTGATCCCGAAGACCCATCCGATCCGAGCCGTCGGCTGCACGGCGAAGGCGATGACGATCGAGGTCGAGATCCAGACCACCGGAATCCATCGGAGCGGGCATCTGAGGAAGGCCATGAAGGTGAGGACCAGCAGCTCGATGAGGTGGGTCACCTGGATCGTCAGCTCCCACGTGCCCCGTACCGGGACGACGATCCCGATGAGCTGGGCGGAGACCACCGAGATCGCCCACCCCAACAGCGGGGCCGACCACGCGAGAGCGATCGGCAGGGCCGCGAAGGCGGCGACCACGGGGAGCACGAACACCGGCATGGAATGCGTGATGGGCAGTGTCGGCCAGGCGACCGAGTACATGACCAGCGCCACGAACAGGAAGAACCAGTTGAGGCGCGACGAGAAGTAGTGCCGCACCGCGGGGTCCTGGGCCACCGGTGCGGTCGACGCCCATTCCAGTGAGGACGCCCCCACCGCGCGGAGCTTCTTGCGGTATCCGAACATGCCCTCACCCTAGGCGTGCCGACCCCTCGCCGACCTCATACTTTCGAGGGAGACGACCCGATACCGGCGTAGCGGTTCGGCGCCGTCGAACCGACCTGGAGACGACCGGGAACGGCTCCGCGGAGCGATGTGCCGGTCGGGATCGGCCTCATAGCGTCGATGACCATGACCGGATCAGCGCACATCCGAAACACAGGGCCGGACAACGGCTTCCCCGACCCGAACGGCTCGATTCTCCGCGGGCGCCGACGTCGCTTACGGTGGTGGGCGGCGACACTCACCCTCGCCGTTCTCCTGACCGGCCAGTGGATCTCGACCGCGCACGCCGTCGCAGGCCCACTCCTCGCAGCGACGGGTACAACGGTGGCGGCGTCTCCGGACGATGCCGACAATCCCTATGCTGCCGTGGTCGTCGCCCTCGTGGGGCCGCACCCGGCGACCGCGGTGGCGCCCCTTCCGGCGTCCTTCGTGACGGCGCAGGGGTACGTTCCCCAGGTCGTCGGCGGGTATCCGGTCGATCCGGACGGGGACTGCTCGTCGCCTGTGCCGTTGCCGCAACATTTCACTCCCCTGTGCCGCACCCATGACTTCGGTTACGACCTGTTGCGGGCGGCACAGCGAGACGGCGCCCCTCTCGGCGCGTGGGCCCGGATTGCTCTGGACCGCATGCTGATCGATCGGATGTACGCGTCCTGCCGGACGCCTGCGTGTACGACTGCCGCGCTCGGCGCCCGGATCGGGCTGGCGTGGAACACGTGGCGTCAGTACGGCGGTCCCCCCGCCCGCGGCGAGACCCTGCCGGCACTCGTGTACACGAGCGTCGAACGCGCCCTGGTCGACCCGGACGAGCACGAGGCGCGGCAGCGATGACGTCACATCGATACGCGCAGTGGTTGCGCGACAGTGCATTCGGATCGCTACCGCACCCGGCCATCAGTATCGCGGTGACACTCGGCTACCTCGCCGCGCTCTACCCGGGCACCCTGCCACGTGATACGACGATCACCGCGGTCCTGACCACCGTGTTCAGCGCGCTGGGGGCGTGCACCGGGAGGGTCCTCGCACGGCGGAGCAGGGGCAGGCCGGAAGAACAGGCGCGGCGCATCGTCTTCGGCTCATGCCTGGTGATCCTCGGAAGCGCGGTCGGCATGGCGGTCTGGTGGCAGAACCTCATCCGGTCCGCGGTCGACGTCGCACCCGCGGGTGTGGGATGGTGCGCTGCGGCGACACTGCCGGCCGCCGTGGTCGTGGTGGCGATCGTGGCCGTCCCGCGGACCGCCGCAGTGGTCGCCGCCGGCGCCCTTGCACTCACGGCCGGGCTGCTCGCGCCCGCCGATGCCGGCGCCGACGAACAGCGGTTGCCGGTCTCGTCGTCGGCGCAGCACGATCCGGGAACTCTGCTGCGGGGCGAGCTGAGGGTCGGCGAGTTCGACGCTGCCGCAGCCGATCTGGCGCGCTCGTGGACCGCGTCGGGAGGGCTCTCGGCGCGCGCGGTCGTGGTCGCGGTGCCGACCGGATCGGGCTGGGTCGACTCGGCGGCGGTCGACGGTTTCGGCAGTCGTTTCGCCGGCGACGTCCGGGTTCTCACCCTGCCCTACGACCAGGTTCCGTCGTGGCAGGCCTTCGTGTCCGACCGGTCCGGGTCCGCGGAATCGGCGATCGCCGTGGTGTCGGCGGTGGCGACCGTCCTCGACAGTGTCCCGGAGCACGAACGTCCGCGAGTGATCCTCTATGGGCAGAGCCTCGGAGCCGTGGGTGCCGACGCCGCGCGGGTGTGGCTCGAGAACGAGCACCCCTCGTTGCTCGACGAGACCGTGCTGGTCGCCCCGCCTGCGGGGACCGTCGCCTTGCTCTCCCGCACGCCGCGAACGGTTCTCGCCAATTCCAGCGATCCTGTCGTGCGCTGGTCGTTCGCCGAACTGTGGCGTCCGCACGGCGCGACCGGTGACACCCACGTCCGTGGTCCGCGGGTGCCCGACGCGCCGTGGTTGCCCGTCATCAGTTTCGTGCAGACCAGCGTCGACCTGCTCGGCGCGCTCGACGGGGCGGCCGGTGTCGGCCATCGATACGGTCCCGAGCAGGCCGGACCGCCGCACCCGTTGCGGAACTGAGGAACGGTCAGACGATCGGGCCCCGAGCAGCTTCGTAGGACGCGCCGACGCGGTACAGGCGGTCATCGGCGAGGGCCGGTGCCATGATCTGCAACCCGACCGGCATCCCGTCGTCGACCGACAGCCCCGACGGCACCGACATCGAACCGATTCCGGCGAGGTTCACCGGCAGCGTGCACAGGTCGAACAGGTACATCGCGAGCGGATCGTCGACCTTCTCGCCGATGGGGAACGCGGTCGTCGGTGTGGTCGGCGAGATCAACACGTCGACCTTCTCGAAGGCGGTGGCGAAGTCGCGTGAGATCAGGGTGCGGACCTTCTGCGCCTGACCGTAATAGGCGTCGTAGTAGCCCGAGGACAACGCGTAGGTGCCGATCATGATGCGGCGCTTGACCTCTGGTCCGAAGCCCTGTTCGCGGGACAACGCCATGACCTCGTCGGCCGAGTGCGAGCCGTCGTCGCCGACGCGCACTCCGTAACGCATCGCGTCGAAGCGCGCCAGGTTCGACGACACCTCCGACGGGAGGATCAGGTAGTAGGCGCCGAGCGCGTAGGTGAAATGCGGGCAACTGACCTCGACCACTTCGGCGCCACGCTCCTCGAGGAGCTTGACCGCCTGGTGGAAGGAGCCGAGCACGCCGGACTGGTAGCCCTCACCCTGCAGTTCGGTGACGACACCGATCCGCACGCCCTTGAGATCCTGCTCGGCGCCCTCGCGGGCAGCCGAGACCACATCGGGCACCGGCACGTTGATCGACGTCGAGTCGCGCGGATCGTGTCCGGCGATGATCTCGTGCAGCATCGCGGTGTCGAGGACGGTCCGGCCACACGGGCCGCCCTGGTCGAGCGACGAGGCGCACGCCACGAGGCCGTATCGCGAGACCGTGCCGTAGGTGGGTTTGACCCCGACGGTCGCGGTGACGGCGGCCGGCTGACGGATCGACCCACCGGTATCGGTGCCGATCGCCAGGGGCGCCTCGTACGACGCGAGCGCCGCTGCGCTGCCACCGCCCGAGCCACCCGGGATCTTGGTGGGGTTCCAAGGGTTCCGCGTCAGCTGGTACGCCGAGTTCTCGGTCGAGCTGCCCATGGCGAACTCGTCCATGTTGGTCTTGCCCAGGATCGGGATACCCGCGGCGCGAAGCCGTTCGGTGACCGCGGCGTCGTACGGCGGCACCCATCCCTCGAGGATCTTGGAACCGCACGTCGTGGGGGCGTCGACCGTGGTGAAGACGTCCTTGAGCGCGATGGGCACGCCCGCGAGAGCTGACGGGGTCTCACCGGCGGCGATCGCGTCGTCGGCAGCCTTGGCGGCGACCAGCGCTTCGGCACCGCTCACGTGGAGGAACGCGCCGAGCTGGTCGTCGATCTCGGCGATGCGGTCGAGGTGGGCCTGGGTGACCTCCACCGAGCTGACCTCGCGTGCACCGATCTTGGTGGCCAGTTCGGCGGCCGACAGACCGGTCAGATCACCCTCGGGACGCGGCGCTGCGGCGCTGGAATCGGGACTCACTGCTCTTCTCCCAGGATCTGCGGGACGGCGAATCGGTCCTGTTCGACCGCGGGCGCACCCGAGAGTGCGGCGTCGGTCGTCAGGCCGGGAACGACGACATCAGGACGGAGCACGTTCGCGAGCTCGGCCGGGTGGGCCGTTCCGGGTACATCGTCGGCGGCCACCTTCGACACCGACGCGACATGAGTCAGGATCGAGTCCAGCTGCTCGGCGTAGACATCGAGTTCGTCCTCGCTCAGTGCCAGTCGCGACAGTCGCGCCAGATGCGCGACCTCGTCCCGCGATATGGACTTCGGTTCGCCAGCCACCGCAGCGTCCTTCCTCACATCACTGTTCGTTCGAGTCGTCCTCTGTGCCGCCCTCATCGCGTCGTCGACACGGTTCGCGCAACGTCTCCAGACTATGGGAACCCGCGACCGGGACTCACCCCAGCCACCCGTTGGGCCGCGGGCGGTGCGCGCGACGGGTGCGTGGGTGCGAGAATGTCGCACGTGTCCTACCTGTTGCGGGTCTATCTCGAAGACCGGCCGGGCAGCCTCGGTGTGCTCGCCGTGCAGCTCGGCTCGGTCGGTGCAGACATCCTGTCCCTCGAGGTCGTCGAGCGCGGCAACGGCTACGCAGTGGACGATCTCGTCGTCGAGGTCGCCCCCGGCGCCCTGCCCGACAGCCTGATCACCGCGGCCGAGAAGGTCAACGGTGTCCGCGTCGACTCGATCCGGCCGTATGCCGGAGTCCTGGACACCCACCGCGAACTCGAGCTGGTCGACCAGGTGGCCACCGCCGGACGTGATCGGCTACAGGTCCTCGTGGACAACGCGCCCCGGGTGCTGCGCGTCTCGTGGGCGATGGTCATCACCCCCGCCAGCGGTGGCGTGCTTCAGCTCTTCGGCTCGTCCGGGGCCCCGGAGACCCCGTTGACCAGGGCCGACTGGCTTCCTCTGGAGAGGGCCACCGAGCTCGACGCCGACGGCGACTGGGTACCGGGTGCGTGGCAGGACATGGACACCCGCCTCGCCGCGGCTCCGCTGGGTTCGGAGTCGAAGGCGATTCTGCTCGGACGCATCGGCGGACCGGACTTCCGGCCGTCCGAGGTCGCCCGGCTCGGTTACCTCGCCGGGATCGTCAGCACCGTGCTGCGTACCGAGAGTTGAGAGCCGGCCACATCTGGCCGTCCCGCGGGCATCATGGACTGATGACGTCCATCACTCTGATCCAGGGCGACATCACGACGCAGTCGGTCGATGCGATCGTCAATGCCGCCAATTCCACGCTGCTCGGCGGCGGTGGGGTCGACGGCGCCATCCACCGGCGCGGCGGCCCGGCGATTCTCGCCGAGTGTCGGGAGCTCCGCGCGGGTCCCTACCGCCGCGGACTCCCGGTCGGCGCGGCGGTGGCCACCACCGCGGGTGACATGGATGCGCGCTGGGTCATCCACACCGTCGGGCCGGTCTACTCCCACGACGAGGACCGCTCCGACCTACTCGCCTCGTGCTATCGCGAATCACTCCGTGTGGCAACCGAATTGGGCGCCACCACGATCGCCTTCCCGGCGATCTCGACCGGGGTGTACGGCTGGCCGATGGACGACGGGGCCCGCACAGCGGTCGAGACGGTGCGGGCAACGGTGCCGGACACGTCGATCGAAGAGGTCCGGTTCGTCCTGTTCGATCAGCGCGCCTACCGCGCGTTCGAGTCCGCGTTGGGCTGAACGATCACTCCGCTTCGCCGGTCTCCAGCAGCTTCTTGAACGCGTCTTCGTCGAGCACCGGCACGCCGAGCTGTTCGGCCTTGTCGGCCTTGGTGCCCGGCGACTCCCCGACCACCACATAGTCGGTCTTCTTCGACACCGAACCCGACGCCTTGCCGCCGCGCTGCAGGATCGCCTCCTTGGCCCCGTCACGGGAGAAGTCCACCAGCGAGCCCGTCACCACGATCGTCTTCCCCTCCAGCGTTCGGACGATCGACTCATCCCGTTCGTCCTCCATGGAAACGCCTGCGGCCCGCCACTTCTCGACGATGTCCCGATGCCAGTCGACGGTGAACCAGTCGTGGATGGACTGGGCCAGGGTCATCCCCAGCCCTTCGACCGCGGCGAGTCGATCGATGTCGGCGGCCTCGATCGCCTCGAGCGAACCGAACTCGGTGGCCAGGGCGCGGGCGGCGGTGGGCCCGACGTGGCGGATGGACAGCCCGACCAGCACGCGCCACAGCGCCACGTCCTTGGCCTTGTCGAGGTTCGCCAGCAGTCTCTTGCCGTTGGCCGACAGCGCACCCGCCTTGGTGGTGAACAGGTCGGTGCGGACCAGATCGTCGGCGGTCAACGAGAACAGATCGCCCTCGTTGGTGAGGACCCCCGCCGACAGCAGGGCCGACGCGGCTTCGTAGCCGAGCGCCTCGATGTCGAAGGAGCCGCGGCCCGCGAGATGAAAGAGCCGCTCGCGCAACTGAGCCGGGCAACTCTCCTGATTCGGGCAGCGGAGGTCGGCGTCGCTCTCCTTCTCCGGCCGCAGCGTCGTGCCGCATGCCGGGCAATTCTCCGGCATCTCGAACTCGACTTCGCTGCCGTCACGCAGGTCGACGACGGGTCCGAGGACCTCGGGAATCACGTCGCCGGCCTTGCGGATGGTGACGGTGTCGCCGATCAGCACGCCCTTGCGCTTGACCTCCGAACCGTTGTGCAGGGTCGCGCGCGACACCGTGGACCCGGCGACGAGTACGGGTTCGAGGACCGCGAAGGGAGTGACGCGGCCGGTCCGCCCGACGTTGACCTGGATGTCGGAGAGCTTGGTGGTGGCTTCTTCCGGCGGGTACTTGTAGGCGATCGCCCAGCGCGGCGCGCGCGAGGTGGACCCGAGGCGTCGTTGCACGGTGACGTCGTCGGCTTTGACCACGATGCCGTCGATCTCGTGCTCGACGTCGTGACGGTGTTCGCCCCAGTAGGTGATCTTGTCGATGATCTCGTCGGCGTCGGACACCTTGGTGGTGTGCGTCGACACCGGCAGACCCCAGGCGCCGAGCGCCAGATAGGCGTCGTGCAGGGACTCCGGCCGCCAGCCCTCGGTGTGCCCGATGCCGTGGCAGATCATCCGCAGCCTGCGACGGGCGGTGATCTGCGGGTTCTTCTGGCGCAGCGAACCGGCGGCCGAGTTGCGCGGATTCGCGAAGGGCGCCTTGCCCTCCGCCACGAGGGAGGCGTTCAGCGTCTCGAAGTCCTCCACCCGGAAGAAGACCTCGCCGCGCACCTCGAGGACCTCGGGGATCGGGTACTCCGCAGACTCGGTCAGACGCATCGGGATGTCGTCGATCGTCCGCGCATTCAGGGACACGTCCTCACCGGTGCGGCCGTCGCCACGGGTGACGCCACGCTCCAGGACCCCGTTCCGGTACACCAGCCCGAGAGCGACCCCGTCGATCTTGAGTTCGCAGAGAAAGTCCACCCGGGTGCCGGCGTCGGCGACCACGCGATCGACCCAGGTGCGCATCTCGTCGTGGTCGAAGACGTTGTCCAGCGACATCATTCGCTCGAGGTGATCGACCGGGGAGAACGCCGTGGAGAAGCCGCCACCGACCAGCTTGGTGGGTGAGTCGGCGGTCGCGAGCTCCGGGTGCGCGTCTTCGAGTGCCTGCAGGCGCCGCAGGAGGAGGTCGAACTCGCCGTCGGTGATGACGGGCGCGTCCTTCACGTAGTAGCGGAACTGGTGCTCGCGGATCTCCTCGGCGAGTGCGGTCCACTCCTCACGCAGGTCGCCCTCCGGCCCCGACTGCTCGGTGACCGGCTGACCCGACTCCGTTGTATCTGCCACGTTCCGAGGGTATCGGAGCGGTCGGACAGGGCCTGCTGTTCGTTGCACTGACACATATGGCCGTCGTTGACGCGACGACTGGGCTGCTTGAAAGTTGTCCCTGGTATGGCGAAGCCTGTCGACCGCATTCGCCCATCACCATGGCGCGGCTCCTGTGACAAGGCCCGCTGGGGCGTGAGGTCCCGTGATCAGAACACCATGCTGTCACTGGTCTTGCTAACGAGTCGCAGCGATTGGTTCGTCGCACACTGTGGAGTTGTCAAAGGTCGTGTGGCGTCGGGTCGGCGCCGGAGGGTCTGGGGGCGGGGCGGTCAGACGAGGGCGTCGTCGAGTCGCATGGTGCGCCGGTTGTAGGCCGGGCGGGGTAGACGTCGCTGGTCGATGTCGACCGACGGGATCAACCACGGATGCCGGTCGGGTCCCATCACCACGCGCCAGCCGTGGTGATGCACCTGGGTGTGACAGCGCTGGCACAGCAGGCACCCGTTGTCCAGATCAGTCGCACCACCATCAGCCCAATGGACGAGGTGATGGACTTGGGTATGCGCCGCGGGGGCACCGCATTTCACACAGCACTGATCGCGCACGACGATGGCCTGCCGCAGATGATGCGGGAACAACCGTTTCGTGGTGCCCATCCGCAACGGCACCCCCTCGCCGTCGAGCACGATCTCGGCCACTCCGCCGTCACACGACAGGCGTCGGGCTGTCGATGCTGTGACCGCCCCGACCCACGGCAGGCGCGCCGGATCAGCGCCGTCCGCGGGGATGGTCACCAGGACTTGGGTGCGGGGTGCGCCGGCGGTCGTCATCGCCGCACCGATCGCCGCTTGATGGAGCAGGAGTTCCAACCCATCGGCGCGACGCTGCGCCACACCACGGCGATCGTCAGCGCCGTCGGGTTCCGGGCGCGGGCAGGAGCGTTCGTCGATCATCGACAAGAACTTCTCGCCGATCACCGCGGTCACATCGGCAGTGATCGCGACCCTGCCTTCCTCGGTCACCCGGGTGTGCAGGGTGTTCAGTGACGCATCATCAGCCGCCGGAACCGCGTCCGGGTCAGTGGCTGCGACCCGAACTGCGATACTCCGGGCGTGGTCGTTGATCTCGGCGGGTGTGGCACCGGAGAACGCCTGGGTGAGCAACTCGCTCTCGACCGCCGACCGGTCGTCGTCGGACAGCGCTGCCGGAGCACGTGTGTCGATGAGAGTGATGCCGCGGACCACCGCATCCACGCACTCGGCAGACAGATATCCGTCGGCGGCGCAGTCGGCGAGTTTCGGCAACGACGCCAGGCCTGCGGCGATCCGCACACCACGGCCGGCGGCTGCCGGGGGCATTCCCATCTCGATCAGCCACGACCGGGTCGTCGAGCCCGCGCGCGCTGCGGCATCGGAGGCGTCGAAAAGCGCTATGTGGACGGCGATCTGGTGATCGACCACGTTGCGCAGCACCCGCAGTTCGTCGAGACGCTCGAACACGGCGCGACCACTCCCGTCGTCGGGTGGTGGCGGCATGCCGATGAGGGTGTCCCGGAGCTCGGTGATCGTGGTCATGACGCCAAGGTACTCGCCCAAACGTTCGACGACGAAGTTTCTCCACAACCCATTCTTCGCCGAATCCGACTGCGCGACAGACTATGTCACTCACGCAACAGCGGTGAACCGTGGTGAACTCTGATGAACAAGAATCCCATCAGTCACACCCGTCGCTTTCCCATTCCTGCACGTCCGCGCGGCACACCGTAGCGCGAAACACTGCCGGGT
This sequence comes from Gordonia lacunae, assembly GCF_002149015.1. GTDB lineage: Bacteria > Actinomycetota > Actinomycetes > Mycobacteriales > Mycobacteriaceae > Gordonia > Gordonia lacunae. The sequence continues at coordinate 16,128 of NZ_NGFO01000006.1, forward strand.
CGGCTGGATTCGCCGGACAGTGCTCGGACCTCGGTCGAGTCGCCATCGACGTCGCCGATGGCCTCGCGAATTCGTCTGCTGTGATCGCTGCTCCCCTGATCAGCGGCGTATGGCGGTGTGTCGCAGTTCGAGAGTCGGCGACGAGACGGCATCGGCGTGGGCGATAGTTGCCGTATGTCTCCTCATTCGGTGTTGTTCGGTGCTCGGGTCACGGGTCACATCATGTGGTGGGTGTTCGTGGTCGCGGCACTTTTCGCGGGTGGGATCACCTGGTGGATGGAGCACGTCGCGGTGGACGCGTCGTTCGTCGGCGGTGCGCCTCACGGTTGGACGGCCTACACCCCGACCACCGACTTGGGTTATGTCGACCTCATCGGGTCGTCTGCACCGGAGTGGTGGCAGGACCCGGCAGTGTACGCATTCGCCGCGTTCGTGGTCGTGATCTCGGCGATCGTCGACGCGCTCGCAGCGCGACGCCTCCTCGCCGGCATCATCACCGTGCTCATGCCGTTCGTGGCGCTGGTCCTGTTTGTGATCGCCACTCCGGGTGCCATCGACGGCGTCTTCCTCCACAGCACCGTTGCCATGGTGCTCGTCCTCGTCGGGGTGGCGATCCGGGAGGTGTGGATGCGCGCGGGTGCGCCGCGAGCACATGCTGAGTCGCATGAGTGAGCACGGCAGAACTCGAACCGAGCAGGGTCGCGTGCGGTCGGTCGCATGGGTTCGGGTGGCATGGATCGTGGTGGCCGCTCTGGGTTGCGCATTTGCGGTGTGGAACGCGTTCGAACCGGCCGGGTGGTCATCGATGTCGTGCGGAAAGTTCGGCGAGTTGGACGAGCCCGGTGTTCGTGCCGGCGCCACATGCGACGACCCGGTGTGGTTTGCCTACGGTGCGTGGCCACTGGTGACACTCGGCGCGTTGCTCAGTGCCCCAGCAGTTGTCGCCGCCCTGATGATGCGTTGGTGGGTGTCGTGGCTGGCGGTGGCTGCACTAGCCGCTCTGACCGTCTACGGGGTGGCGCATTGGACGGGGTTCTGGGGGCTGTTGATGGTCGGCGGAGCTCCGATGACGGTGGCCGCGATCGTGATCGCGGGAATCCACCTTGGTGTGACGGCGTACAACGATTCCCGCCACGCCGTCGCGTAGGCGTTGCGTTCGTTCGATTCGGTCGCATGAGGAGGGTTGCGGCTGGCCGACGCGATCAGCTCCTTCGGGGCACCCAACGCGCCCGTGTCCAGAAAGCGATCGCGCCGACGAACGGTAACGCGGTGACAAGGACCGCCCAGGCGGCCCCACGCAGCTTCCCCGTCGGCTCGGCAACAACAGACCACAAGGCTATCGGCCACATCACCAGCCAGATACACACCGCACCAGCACCCATCGCGTACACGACGGTGTCAGCGACCAGTCCGTCCATACTGCAGGTGTTGTCGGCGGCGCAGTCGGCGAGGCCCGCTGTCGCGACGAGGGATGTACCACTCATGTGTTCACACGGAGTCGAGTTTGGCCACCGAACGTTTGGGTGCGATCTGGCGGTAGCTGGTGTCGAGGAGTTCGCCGACCTCGTCCCAGTCGGTGTCGTCGTCGAGGATCAGACCCACCCATCCGGCGGGGCCGAGATAGGCGGGTAGAAAGAAGCGCGGATCGTCCAGCAGGGCGGGCCGTTCGGAGTCGTCGGCGAGGACCAGGATCGACTGGTCGTGACGAACCTTGCTGCCTTTCACGCCGCCGCCGTAATTGCCGAACATCTTGCCGCAGCGGAAGGTCGGCCGACCGTGCGCGACGACCTCGGTCGCGTCAGGCAGTGCGAGCGCGATCTTTCGGATGCGGCCCAGATAGGGGTCCGCGTCGTCGAACATGATCGGGTGCGGCATACCGACGAGAATAGGTCTGCGACGCCGGGCCTGCAGGGGTTTCAGAGTGCGGAGGGATCGCTGCCGAGCAGCTGGCCGGCCTCGGCGGTGATCGCCAGCGCCGACTTGGCCCAGCTCGCAGACGCGCCGGCCAGCCCACAGGTCGGCGTCACGAGGACGTTGTCCGCCAACACTTTCCGGTTCAATCCGATGCGGTCGGTCAGCGCGGCGAGTTCGGTGGCCACGTGTTCGGCGGCCAGCGGGCGGTCGGGCGCGGTCGACGGCACGCGGCCGGCGAAGAGCACGCCGCCGCGATCGACGAGGGCGCCGATGCCGTCGAGATCGGTCGCCGACGGTGTGGTCAGGTCGATCGAATACGCGACGCCGGGAAGATGGTCGAGCAGGCCCCATCGTGGCCGGCCGCAATCGTGCAGGATCACCGGCGCACCGACGTGGTCGACGAGTTCGGTGAGTGCTCGGGCCACCTCGACCACCGGTATCGCCCGGATGGGGTCGAAGCGGGTCAGCGGCTTCACCGTGCCGTCGATGACCTGGCCGATCATCGGCTCGTCGAGCTGGACCACCACGCGCGCACCGAGCCGGCGTTCCACCTCGGCGACATGCGCACGAACACCCTCGGCCGTCGACTCGACGATGTCGCGAACCGCCCCGTGATCCTTGAGGACTCGCTGCCCATTGGCCAGCTCGACCGACGCCGCCGTGGTGAACGGACCGGCGACCTGCACCTTGAACGGGCGTCCGGTGCCGACGAAACCCGCGGTCTCCCAGAGTTCCTCGACCACGTCGAGGTCCTCGGCGAGAAGATCTGCCGCCCGTCGCGCCAGTCGGGAATGGCGTTGCGCGAGGCGGTATCCCCACGTCGCGGTATCCATCGGCAGGTCGACGAGGATCGCCGCCATCCGGCCGATCAGATCCGAGCCGATGCCGCGTCCGGGGAGTTCGACGAGGTGCGCGAAATCGAGTTCGCCGTTGACCACCTCGGCGGCGGCACGCGCGTCGGTTCCCGGCATCGAACCCACGCCGGTGCCCACGCCGGTGGGCAGTGCCGGTGCGGTCACGGAGACGGTACGACGGTCGGCTGCGACGCGGTGGTGGCGATGCGACCACACCCGACGACCTGGTCGCCGCGTCGGGCATCGGGCAGGTACAGCACCGCGGCCTGACCGCGGGCGACGCCGGTGAGCGGCTCCTGCAGCTCGATCTCGATACCGGGCTCGCCGTCGACCACGGTCGCGGTGGCCCGCACCGGCGCGAGTCCGCCGTGGGCGCGGACCTGCACCATGGCGTCGAAGGGCTCGTCGGGGGTGACTCCCGAAGTCCAGACCGCGCGGGTGGCGGTGATCCCCCAGACCTGGAGGTCGGCGGCCGTCCCGACGGTCACCGTCCCCGAATCCGGGTCGATCTCGGTGACGTAGCGCGGCTTGCCGTCGGCGGCCGGCGACTCGACCCCGAGGCCCTTGCGCTGACCGATGGTGAAGCCGTGGACACCGTCGTGCTCGGCGAGACGCTCACCCGACGACGCGTCGACAATCGCTCCCGGCCGGACGCCGATGCGGGCACCGAGGAACGCGCGGGTGTCGCCGCTGGGGATGAAGCAGATGTCGTGGGAGTCCGGCTTGTCCGCGACGGCCAGGCCACGGCGGGCCGCCTCGGCCCGGATCTCACTCTTCGGCGTGTCGCCGATGGGGAACATCGCCCGCGACAGCTGGTCACGCGTCAGGACGGCGAGCACGTAGGACTGGTCTTTGTCGGCGTCGACCGCGCGCCGCAACTCCCCGTCGACGAGCTGGGCGTAGTGGCCCGTGGCCAGCGCGTCGAAACCCAGGGCGAGCGCCTTGTCGGCGAGGGCGGCGAACTTGATCTTCTCGTTGCACGTCAGGCACGGGTTCGGCGTGCGTCCCGCCGCATAGGCCTCGACGAACTCGTCGATGACGTCGTCTTTGAAGCGGTCGGCGAAATCCCAGACATAGAAGGGTATTCCGAGGACGTCGGCCGCTCGGCGGGCGTCGGAGGCATCCTCGCGGGAGCAGCATCCGCGCGAGCCGGTGCGTAGCGCACCCGGGGCCGTGGACAGCGCCAGGTGGACTCCGACCACCTCGTGGCCGGCCTCGACAGCTCGTGCCGCGGCGACCGCCGAGTCGACGCCGCCACTCATCGCCGCCAGTACTCGCATCAGGTGATCCTTCCGCCGGGGGCCGACACCAGCCCCGCGGCCCGCGCCCGGTCGACGACCTCGTCGATGACCGCGGCGACCGCGTCGATGTCGGCATCGGTGGTGGTGTGGCCCAGGGAGAAGCGCAACGACGAGCGCGCGTCGGCCATGTCGAGCCCCATCGCGAGGAGCACATGGCTGGCCTGCGCGACGCCTGCGGTGCAGGCCGATCCGGTCGAACATTCGACGCCCTTGGCGTCGAGGAGCATCAGCAGCGAGTCACCCTCGCATCCGGCGAACGACACGTGCACGTTCCCGGGGAGGCGACCGTCGCCGTCGGCCCCGTTGCGCACCGCTCCGTCGACGCCGAGGAGGACCTCGGTCAGCCGGGTCTGCAGCGCTCGCACGTGGGCGGTGTTCGCCTCCAGGTTCTCGACGCACCACGACAGCGCGGCGGCCATGCCGGCCGCACCGGCGACATCCTGGGTTCCCGACCGGACGTCACGCTCGTGGCCGCCGCCGTGCAGCAGCGGGACGCATCCGACGTCCCGGCCCAGTAGCAGGGCACCGACGCCCTGCGGGCCGCCGAACTTGTGGGCGGTCAGGCTGAGTGCGGAGAGGCCGCTCGCGGCGAAGTCGACCGGCAGGTGGCCGACCGCCTGGATCGCATCGGAGTGCACCGGTATCCCGAACTCGGACCCCAGCGCGGCGATCTCGGTGATCGGCTGGATCGTGCCGACCTCGTTGTTGGCCCACATGATCGAGATGAGGGCGGTCTCGTCGGCATGCGCCTCGAGCTCGGCGCGCAGGTCGGCCGGCGAGATCACACCGTCGGCGTCGACGGGCAGCAGCACGAGTTCGGCGTCGGCCTCGTCGGCGAGCCACTGCGCGGGGTCGAGAACCGCATGGTGCTCGATCGCCGAGGTGATGATCCGGCGACGACGCGGGTCGGCGTTGCGCCGGGCCCAGAAGATCCCCTTGACCGCCAGATTGTCGGACTCGGTTCCGCCCCCGGTGAAGACGACCTCGGACGGCCGGGCACCGACGGCCGCGGCGATGGCCTCGCGCGACTCCTCGAGCCGGCGGCGGGCGGTGCGACCGGACCCGTGCAGTGACGAGGCGTTACCCGGCTGGGCGAAGACGGCGGTCATCGCCTCGACGGCTTCGGGCAGCATCTGCGTCGAAGCGGCGTGGTCGAGGTAGACAGGCGCCTTCACGGGCGGTCGGCTTGGCACGGGCATCGCTAGCAAGGATAAACGCGCGCCGGGCGCCGACAAATTCCGCGATCGGCCGGCCGATCGGCGGGCTGCCGGCCCGGTTGCCGCCGGACGACGGCGAAAGCGGGTGCCGGAGGGCGCGAAACGCCGGATCGACCGGTCGCTCTCAGACCCGCTCGAGGTAGAAGTACAGGTGACGACCGTCGATGACGCCGCCCTTGCCGTTCATGATCCCCATCACCGTGGTGTCGTCGACGCGCTTGAAGTGATCGATGACGGGCTGGCCGTCGTAGACCATCGACGCGGTGATCTCGCCCCGGAACTCGATCGCCCACAGGCTCGCCTCGCCCTTGCCCAGCTTTTCGTTGGAGTAGAGATCGCCGTTCTCGTCGCGGCACACCAGCGGCTGGACGTCGCTGCGCGAGGTGAAGGTCTTGCCGAACCAGTTCGCCTTGGCGAGCATGCCGTTGATGGCGTGCCCGGTCGTGAACTCCCCGCCCTTCCACGCGCCGAGCATCTCCTCGGGCCGTAGCGTCGACAGTCCGGCCCAGACGGTGTCGAGGTCGGCGTCGTCGACCCGGCCGTCGACGTCCCGGAGCTCGAAGAACTTGGCGCGCGCGGCTTCTCGGGTTTGCGTGGACGTCATCGTCGCCTCCTGGAGGTACGCGGTTGATCGTCCGCAGAGCTACGGACGGCTACCGGAGAAACCTATATGAGAGAACGGATGATGTCACTTTCGGTGACCGCGGGCGAGCCCGCGACGACGCGCTCGCATCGACCCGCCAGTTCGCGGCGATCCCGACCGGGTGCCTCGGGTGGGTGGATGACGATGGTGACGGCCAGGCCGCGTGCCCGCAGCACCCGCCGGAGCGTGTCGGCCGGGGTGTCCGCGCCGATGAAGCTCGGCGCCGTGGCCGTGGTCCCGTCGGTGCCCACGAAGCGCAGCTTCACCGGGACCACCGGCACGTTCGCGTCGATCGCGGCCTGGAAGAAGGCGGGCCGGAACGCACCGGCCGATCGGCCGCAGTAGGTGGTGCCCTCGGGGAACACGATCACCGACGAATCGCGGTGCAGGCGGCCGGCGACCTCGCCGACGGTCCCCGGCAAGCCGCGGAGTGTGCCGCGGTCGACGGCGATGACGCCGAACCGGCGCGCGAGGGATGACACCACCGGCATCCCGACGACATCGGATTTGGCCACCACATGGGCGGGGCTGACCAGCGCCAGCGCGAGAACGTCGAGGAAGGAGATGTGATTGGCGACCACGAGGCCCGCCCGCGCCGGATCGGATCGTCGGTCCTCGACGTCGACGGAGATGCCCAATGCCGCCAGCAGAGCGCCCGACGCGGGGGCCCGGAGAGCGCGCGCCGGCCGGCGACGCAGGCGCGCCACCACTGCGGCGGTCAGAACGGCCCAGAGAATCCACACCACGACCGCGGCGAGACGGCACAGCCGCCACGCGACGATCGTCGCGTCGGAGATCGCGCCGAGCGGCCGCGCCGCCGTCGCGCCGATGCAGCTTTCGCCGCACGTGCTGATCGGGAACCACGGATGAGCGGCACCGCCGGACGAGCGGACCGGTGTGCACTGGGCGTGAACGCGCCGGGGACCAGCCGTGCGCAGTGCGACCGGACCGACCAGCAGCGCGGTCATCGTGCCGCGCCCCCGGACTCCGGCGCGATACCCGCATCGGTCGATCCGAGCCGTCTGGCACTGGATCGCAGCCGGTCGAGGTATCGCTTGTTCGCACCCTCGCGGTCGAGCAGGGTCAGGAAGTCCGCGACGTCGAAGACGTCGTCGACCGCGGGCTCGCCACAGATCCTGGCACCGAGTCGGAGGTACCCGCGCATCAGCGGCGGCATCGCGACCGTGTCCGCGGGCACGATGTCGTCGAGCAGGCGTCCGCCGATGCGCGCTGCCGCCAGTGGGTGTGCCCGCCGCCGGGGGTCCTGGTGGTCGTCGCGCAGCCGGTCCCGCAGGGCGCGCAACGACGATCCCGGGAGCCACTCCCCCGGACTGTGCAGCGGCACCGACACGCACCCCATCAGGTACCGCAGATCGGCGTCGTCCATGTAGTGGAGCAGCGCCGCCCACATGAGCGCGGTCACCGACCCGTCGCGGTGCGCGGGATGAACACAGGCGCGGCCCAATTCGACGGTGGCGGAGACGATGTCGTTCATCTCGCGAAGATCGAACTCGGTCGCCGAGTACCAGCCGCCGGCGGCAATGGCCCGGGCCGGAGCAAGGAGTCGTGCACAGCCGACCACACCATCGTCGGCGTGGCGGACGATGAGGTGTTCGCAGAAGGCGTCGAACCGGTCGGCGTCGCGGCCGGTGACCGCGTCCCCGATGCGGTTGGAGAAGCCGGGCTCGTCGGCGAAGACGCGGTACCGCAACTCCTGTGCGGCGACGATGTCGGCGGGATCGTCGGACACGAGGACGCGGATGGGTCCCGCGGTGAGCAGGGTCGTCGGCACGGCCCGCGTGAACCGTGCGCGCGAGACGTGGCTGGTGCGGACTGGCGACTGCATGGCGTTCATGACTCGAATGAAAGCCAGACCGGGCATCGGCGGGACCACCGGAGTGTGTCGTGTCGGTGCGGGTTCGATGAACTCGGGCCGCCATCGGGTGAACACGCTTCGCGGCGGCCACCTGCGGGTGAACGACCCCCGAACGCACGGTGACCCCCGACGCGGAGTCGGGGGTCACCGGGTTGTGGAGCTGATCAGCGGGCGATCACTTGCGCTTCTTGACCTCTTCGGTCAGCTGCGGCGCGACGTTGAACAGGTCACCGACGATGCCGTAGTCGGCGATCTCGAAGATCGGGGCCTCTTCGTCCTTGTTGACTGCCACGATCGTCTTCGAGGTCTGCATGCCGGCGCGGTGCTGGATGGCGCCCGAGATGCCCAGGGCGACGTACAGCTGCGGCGAGACGGTCTTGCCGGTCTGACCGACCTGGAACTGACCCGGGTAGTAACCGGAGTCGACGGCCGCACGCGAGGCGCCGACGGCAGCACCGAGCACATCGGCGAGTTCCTCGACGACCGAGAACTTCTCGGCACTGCCGACACCACGGCCACCCGAGACGACGATCGACGCCTCGGTCAGCTCCGGGCGGTCGCCGCCGACGTTCGGCTCGACCTTGGTGATCTTGACCGCGCCCTCGCCCTGAGCGGGGACCTCGACGTCGACACGCTCGCCGGCACCGGCCTGCGGAGCGGCCTCGACGCCACCGGGGCGGATCGAGAAGACCGGCACGTCGCCCTTGGCCTGGGCGTCGACGGTGAAGGCGCCACCGAAGATCGAGTGGATGCCCACGCCGCCTTCCTTGACGTCGACGATGTCGGCGAGGACGCCGGAGCCGAGGCGCACGGCCAAGCGTCCCGCGATCTCCTTGCCGTCGGCGGTCGCCGGGACGAGGATGCCGGCCGGCGATGCGGTCTCGGCGATCGAGGCGAGGACGTCGACCTGCGGGGTGATGAGGTAGCTGCCCGCGTCGTCGGACTCGGCGACGTAGATCTTCTCCGCGCCGGCCTCCTTGAGTCCGTCGATGATGCCGTCGGCCGAGCCGGGCTTGCCGACGACGACTGCCGACGGGGTGCCGAGCGCGCGGGCGGCGGTGATGAGCTCGCTGGTGACCTTCTTCAGGGCGCCTTCGGCGTCCTGTTCCACGAGAACGAGTACTTCTGACATGGTGGTTTTCTCCTGAATGTCTGGGGGTTCGCCGGTGGTCTGCGTGGAGAAGGTCAGATGATCTTCTGGCCGACCAGGTACTCGGCGACCTTGGTGCCGCCGTCGCCTTCGTCGGTGACGCGCTCGCCCGCGGTCTTCGGCGGCTTCGGGGTGTTCGCCGTCACGACCGAGCCGGCGTTCTCCAGGCCCACGTCGCTCGCCTCGACGTCGATCTCGGCGAGGGTGAGAACGGTGACTTCCTTCTTCTTCGCGGCCATGATGCCCTTGAAGGACGGGAAGCGCGGCTCGTTGATCTTCTCGTTGACGCTGACGATGGCCGGGAGGCTCGCCTCGACGTGGAAGATGCCGTCGTCGGTCTCACGCTCGCCCTTGAGGGTCTCGCCCTCCAGGGTCAGCTTGCGCAGGTGCGTGAGGTGCGGCAGCTCGAGGTACTCGGCGATCATGGCCGGGATGGCGCCGACGCGGCCGTCGGTGGCCTCGTTGCCGGCGATGACCAGCTCGACACCCTCGACCGTGCCGAGTGCCCGCGCGAGGACGTATGCGGTCTGCACCGCGTCCGAGCCGTGCATGAGGTCGTCCTTGATGTGGATCGCCTTGTCCGCACCCATCGACAGTGCCTTGCGAATGGCGTCGGTCGCGCGCTCGGGGCCCGCCGTCAGGATGGTGACCTCACCGCCGTCGGCCTCCTTGATCTTCAGCGCTTCCTCGACGGCGCGCTCGTTGATCTCGTCCAGGACGGCGTCAGCGGCTTCACGGTCCAGGGTGTAGTCGTCGTCGGACAACTTGCGCTCGGACCACGTGTCGGGAACCTGCTTGATCAGTACGACAATGTTTGTCATGGGTCTACGTCGACCTCCTGCATCGGGTTCGGCAACTTACCGGCGGGTAAGGCCATGGGTCCCCACCACTTTAGCGTCTCCTATGTTTCCACTAAACATCGACTACCTCACACAATGCGGCGACCGTTCGCTCGCTCGGCACGACGGCCCCGGCGACCGGTGGGGCATGCCCTACTCTCTGTCAGATGACTGACGCAGACCTCGGATCGTCGCGCGGGACGGCAACCACTGGTCTCGAGGCGCTCGACACCGACCAGCAGCTCGCACTCACCGGCGAGCGCACGGTCCCGGGGATTCCCGCCGAGAACTACTGGTTCCGGCGCCACGAGATCGCCTATCGCCACATCGCCGGCCGATGTGCAGGTCGCGATGTCCTCGAAGCCGGGTCCGGCGAGGGTTACGGCGCCGCGATGATCGCCGACGCCGGCGCGTCGTCCGTGGTCTGCGTCGACTACGACACCGCCGCCGTCGAGCACACCCGTCGCCGGTATCCCGAACTCGTCGTCCACCAGGGCAATCTCGTCGACCTCCCGCTCGCCGACGGCTCGGTCGACGTCGTGGTCAACTTCCAGGTGATCGAACACCTCTGGGACCAGCCCCGCTTCGTCGCCGAATGCCGCCGCGTGCTGCGCCCCGGCGGGTCGTTGCTGATGTCGACGCCCAACCGCATCACCTTCTCCCCCGGTCGCGACACACCGCTCAACCCCTTCCACACCCGCGAGCTCGACGCGGCCGAACTCACCGAACTGCTCACCGAGGGAGGTTTCGCGGTCGACGCGATGCTCGGCGTCGTGCACGGACCTCGACTGCGGGGGCTCGACGCCAAGTGGGGTGGTTCGCTCATCGACGCCCAGATCGAGCGGGCGCTCGCCGGGGAGCCCTGGCCCGACGAACTCGCCGCGGATGTCGCCGGCGTGGTCGCCGCGGACTTCGAGTTCGTCGACTCGGGTGAGCACGACATCGACGCCTCCCTCGACCTGTTCGCGGTCGCGTTGCGGGGCTGAGGGTGACCACCGGAACCGCTTCCGTTCCGGGCCAGTTCACACTGGTCCTGCATTCGCATCTGCCGTGGCTGGCCAATCACGGGCGCTGGCCGGTCGGCGAGGAATGGCTGTATCAGTCGTGGGCAGCGTCGTACCTGCCGTTGTTCGACGTCCTCGAACGTCTTGCCGCCGACGGATTCACCGACCAGCTCTCGCTCGGCATCACGCCGGTCCTGGCCGCCCAGCTCGACGACCCGCACTGCGCGTCGTCGATGTACGAGTGGCTCGCCGACTGGCAGCTCCGGGCCACCCAGGCCGCGATGTCCCGAGACTCCGACCGCGCAGCAGCGGGACGCCGTGAGTACCTCGACGCCCAACGTGCCCTCGACACCTTCGCGAACCGGTGGCGCCACGGCGCGTCGCCCTTGATCCGGGAGCTGGCCGCGAGCGGGGTCGTCGAGATCCTGGGCGGCCCCCTCGCCCATCCGTTCGCGCCGCTTCTCGACCCGCGACTGCGCCACTTCTCACTGACCGAGGGGCTCGCAGACGCCCACGCGCGCTGGGGATTCGATCCGTCCGGCATCTGGGCTCCCGAATGCGCCTTCGCGCCCGGGATGGAGACCGAATACGACAGCGCAGGCGTGGGCCACTTCATGGTCGACGGGCCCGCCTTGCACGGCGACACCGCGCTGGGACGCCCCGTCGGCGACAGCGCAGTCGTCGCCTACGGACGTGACCTGACGGTGAGCTATCGGGTCTGGTCGCCCAAGTCGGGTTATCCGGGCCACGGCGCCTACCGCGACTTCCACACGTATGACCACGACACCGGACTCAAGCGGTTCCGGGTCACCGGTAGGACCGTGTCCGGCGACGACAAGAAGCCGTATGACCCCGCCCGGGTCGACGCGGTTCTCGACCGGCATGTCGAGGACTTCGTCGCGCACGTACGCGCACGGCTCATCGACGAGTCCGACCGGATCGGCCGTCCCGCGCTGGTCGTCGCGGCGTTCGACACCGAGCTGTTCGGGCACTGGTGGCACGAGGGCCCCATCTGGCTCGAGCGGGTGCTCCGCCGCCTGCCCGAGGTCGGGGTCACCGTCGGAACACTGGCGGGCGCAACGCAAGCCGGGTTCGTCGGTGCACCGTTCGATCTCCCCCGATCGTCGTGGGGCTCGGGCAAGGACTGGCGGGTGTGGAACGGTCCGGCCGTGCAGCACCTGGTCGACCTGAACGCGGAGGTCACCGAGACGGCCCTCGACGCGGTGGCCAAGATGCAGCATCGAGGCGGTGGGCGGAATCGCGTGGCCGATCAGATCCTGCGGGAGACGCTCCTGACCGTGTCGTCGGACTGGCCGTTCATGGTGTCGAAGGACACCGCCGCGCAGTACGCTGTGTCGCGAGCTCACACGCATGCGCACGCCACCCGCGAGATCAGCGACGCGGCGATGCGAGGCCGCGACGACGCTGCCGAGACGCTCGCCGCCAGCTGGTCGCGCGCCGACAATCTCTTTCCCGCACTCGATGCGCGTCGGCTTCGGACGACGCTGACCGCCGACCGGGCCGACGATGACGACACCGGCTCCGGCACCGGGACACGGGGGCCGGCAGGGACCGGCGCAGCCGGGACCGACACCGAGGGGGAAATCGGATGAGGGTGTTGTTCGTGTCGTGGGAGTACCCGCCCGTGGTGGTGGGCGGACTCGGTCGGCACGTACATCATTTGGCGACCGAGATGGCCGCCGCGGGTCACGACGTGGTGGTCCTGACCCGGCGACCGTCGGGAACCGATGCGGTGAGTCACCCGACGACGGACACCGTCGTCGACGGCGTGCGCGTCGTGGCCGTCGCCGAGGATCCGCCGGAGTTCGAGTTCGGGCAGGACATGATGGCGTGGACGCTCGCCATGGGGCATGCGTTCGTGCGAGCGGGGTTGCGGATTCTGCACGGCGGCGCCGGGAGCGGAGCGAGCGGGCCGAATCTACCCGGCGCCGGGAGCGGAGCGAGCGGGCCGAATCTACCCGGCGCCGGGAGCGGAGCGAGCGAGCCGGGGTCGCGGTGGGTGCCCGACGTGGTGCACGCGCATGACTGGCTGGTCGCCCACCCGGCCATCGCGCTGGCCGAATTCTTCGACGTGCCTTTGGTTTCCACGATCCACGCGACCGAGGCCGGGCGGCACAGCGGCTGGGTGAGCGGTCGGACGAACCGGCAGGTGCATTCGGTGGAGTGGTGGCTGGTGTCGGAGTCCGACGCCCTCATCACGTGTTCGGCGTCGATGCGCGACGAGGTGAACCGACTGTTCGGGTACGACGCCGCCGACATCACGGTGATCCACAACGGCATCGACATCCGCACGTGGCCGTTCGCCGAGCGCTCGCGACCGGGTGGTCCGGCGGAGTTGCTGTTCGCGGGGCGTCTCGAATACGAGAAGGGCGTGCAGGATCTGCTGGCCGCGCTCCCGCGGATCCGGCGTAGCCATCCGGGGACGACGCTGACCGTCGCCGGTGACGGCACACAGCGGGACTGGCTGATGGAGCAGGCCCGCAAGCACCGGGTCAGCAAGGCGGTGACCTTCGTCGGTCCGGTCGACCACGGCGAGCTGGTCACGCTGATGCATCGCTGCGACGCGATCGTCCTGCCCAGCCGCTACGAGCCGTTCGGCATCGTGGCGCTGGAGGCGGCGGCGACCGGGGCGCCGTTGATCGTGTCGACCGCGGGCGGCCTGGGCGAGGCGGTCCGCGAACCCGACACCGGCCTGACCTTCGAGCCTGCGGATGTCGCGGGTCTGGCGGCGGCGGTCCGTGCGACGCTGTCCGATCCGGGGGCGGCGGCGCAACGCGCCCTGCGGGCCCGGGCGCGGCTCACCGCGGAGTTCTCGTGGGCCGAGGTCGCCGAGCGGACCGCGAGCGTGCACCTCGCGGCGAAGCGTCGGGTCCGGCACGCGATCGGACGACCCGACATCCCGGAACGCCCTCTGCCGGAACGGGACCCGGGGCAGGCGTAGCGCGGCTCGCTTCGTGACCGACAGACGTCGACGGCCGCTCTTTCCGGACCACGGGAACCATGGGTTCACTGGCTCTCTCCGGTTCCGGAACGATCGGAATCAGTCCCGTTCGGCCGCGGCCTTCTTGCGTTCGATGTCGGCGAGGGCGCGTTCGAGTTCGGCGCGCTCCGCCGCGTTAGACGCCCAGGCGTCCATCCGGTTCTTGACCACCCGGGCGGGTGCGCCGACCGCGATGGCGTAGTCGGGGATGACACCCTTGACCACCGCGTGCGAACCGAGGACGCATCCGCGACCGACGATCGTGTTGCGCAGGACTGACACCTTGGCCGCCACCCACGTGTCCGGACCGATCCGGACGGGGCCCTTCACGATGCCCTGGTCTTTGATCGGCAGCGTGATGTCGTCCATCTTGTGATCGAAGTCGCAGATGTAGCACCAGTCGGCGATGAGGGTGGAGCCGCCGATCTCGAGGTCGAGGTACGAGTTGACCACGTTGTTGCAGCCGAACACGGTCTTGTCGCCGATGCGAAGGCTGCCCTCGTGACAGCGGATGGAGTTGCCGTCGCCGATGTGTACCCAACGCCCGATCTCCATGCGGGCCAGCTCCGGTGTCGCGTGGATCTCGACGTTGCGCCCGAGGAACACCATGCCCCGCAGCACGATGTGCGGGTTGGCCAGGCGGAAACGCGCGAGACGGTAGTAGCGCACGAGGTACCACGGTGTGTACGCGCGATTGCGTCTCACCCAGCGCAGCGAGTCCAGGGTGAGGAAACGCGCCTGGTCGGGGTCGCGGCGTCGGCCTGCGCGCCGGCGGGACCGGTACGAGGCGTTCCACATGGTGGTCATGACGAGAAACCCTAATCGACGCGATTTTCGCGCACGATAGGCTCACTGCTGGCACGCACGGGTGCCATTCGACGGCATGGGCGCCGGGAGCGGAGCGAGCGGGCCCACTGTCATCGTCCGGCGCCGTGCAACGACGACGGCCCGGACACGACGACGAGGAGCAGGATGGCTTTCGCACGACCGCAGGTGTCTCGACGCCGCCGATCTGCGCTGACCCGCCTGCTCGTCGCGCTGACGGCCGTGAGCTCGCTGGTCCTCGCCGGCTGCTCGGACGGCCACATCGATGTCCGCTCCGTCCCGAGCGTCGGCTGGCCCAGCTATGGGGGCGTCCCGGGCAACGCCAATTTCGCGTATGCCGATGTGCCCGAGGACCTGACGCTGAGCTGGACCCGGCCCACCGGCGGCCCGGTCACCGCGCCGGTGACCATCTCCGGCAAGGGGAACGTGGGCGTGACGTCGAATGCGGCGGCCGGATGCAACGTCCTGGTGCTCGACAGCCGGTCGGGGCGCAAGAACTTCTGCAAGGACATGCGGGCCGGCGTCGAGATCAACGCGATGCTCGTCGACCAGTACGACCAGCCCTATCTCGGCGAGGAATCGACCTTCCTGGCCTTCAATGCCGGCGGCGCGATCCGGTGGCGGGCGGGTGTGATCGGCGTTCCGCTGTCGGCGAAGTTCGCGGCGCCCAACACCGTGCTGGTGGCCAGCACGCAGGGCCAGATCCTGCTGATCGACACCCAGCGCAACGAACTCCTCGCGCCCGAGGTGAAACTGCGGGCCGACGCCGATCCCGCGCAACCGCTCCGCGGTTTCGGCGACTGCGTGCGCAACGGGCCGCAGTGCGCGATACCCGCACCTCCGGCAGTGGACACCCAGCGAGAACTGTTCTATCTCAACTTCTTCCCGCAGGGCGCGGCGACTTCGCAGATCCGGGCGATGAAGTACGGCCCGGTCGCCGGAAACCGTGAGGTCCGGACCGCCTGGCAGGCCGACGTCCCGAGCGGCGTCGTCGGGACACCGACGCTCTCGGCCGACGGCGCGACCCTCTATGCGTTCTCGCGCGACGGCAAGATCGTCGCCCTGAACACCGACGACGGATCGACCCGGTGGACTCATGACATCGGCGGGCACGGTTTCGCGACGATGACCGTCTCGCCGGACGGCCTGATCATCCCGACCGGTTCACTCGGCGCCCCGCTGACCCTCCTTCGCGACCGCGGCGATCGCGCCGAGCAGGTCTGGCAGCGCACCGATCTGGCGACGGTCAGCCTGTCCGCGCTGACCCAGCAGCAGACCGCGTGGACGGTCGCCCGCGACCCCGGCAAGGACTCACTGTCTCTGGTCGAGGTGTCCACGACCGACGGCGCGACCACACGGACTCTGCCGCTGCCCGATTCGCGCGGCTTCGCGACCGGGGTCTCGGTGTCCTACTCCGGACAGATCGCCACCGCGACCAACCTCGGTGAGGTGTACTTCTTCGACAGCAAGGCGAACCTCGAGTAAGCGCTCAGCGAGTGCGGGATCCGTACCGGAAACCGATACGGATCCCGGATTCTGCGCGACTAGAACCGGACGCCCGGCTCGCAGATGAACGCGACACCCTTACGTCCGATCCGGGTGAGTACCACCGACAACGGTCGGGAGCCCTTGAGCTTGAGCTTCTTTCGCAGCCGGTCCGGGTCGACGTCGAGTCCACGGACGAGGATCTCGAGCGGGCCGCACTCCAGCGCGGCGAGCGCCTTCCGGAGCACCTTCTCGGCCACGCCCGTCTCCTCGATCACCCGGAACCCGCGCGCGCCCTCGGGGACCGAACTGCCGGTGAGATAAGCGATCTGCGGATCGAGTTGCCAGAGCCCGTACCGGTGGGCGTAGTGCCGGACCAGTCCTGCCCGGACGATCGCCCCATCCGGATCGACGATCCACTCCCCGGCCTCACCGGCGGGCACGTCGTCGGCCTCGCGGTCGGTGATCTCGACTTCGGCGACCGTGCCGTCTGATCTGGTCCGCAGGACGGTGGCTCGACGACCGGGCTCCACCCCGGGCCCCGACCACAGGCATGCCTCGCGCACGCCGCCGTCGAGGGAGGTGACCTGGACCTCGCCGTCGAAGCCGAAGCGGTTCCGCAGCATCTGATGATCCAACCCGGGGGCGCATTTCACGATCAGGACGCGGCCGGGGTAGGTGGTCAGCAGTTCGAAGAGCGGTGGGGTGAGCTGGTCGAGCCGGAAGATCCGGCCGGCGTCCGTTCGTCGCGCCGGATCGGCGAGCAGCACGTCTGCAGTCGAGGTCGGGGTCAGCGCATCCGCGACCAGCAGTGTCGCGTCGGGCACGTTCGCCCGCGCCATCGCGAGCCGGAGTCGGTCGATGTCGCTGCCGATGACACCCTGGATATCGCTGACGCGCACCAGTTCTCGAAGTTCTGCACCGATCGAGCAGGTCAGATCGTGCACCACCGACGCCGGGAATCGCTCCGCGATCTCGGCGGCGCGATGCGCGGCGACCACCGATGCGGTCGCCTGCTGAAGGGCGTCGTCGGTGAGCAGGAGGGCCTCGGCGTCACGCAGTTTCGGGTGCGCGCGCCGTCGGCACCGCACCGTCTCGATGAGCGCGGCATCGTGCGGCGCATACCGGCTACGGACCTCGGTGATGTCGGCCAGCATCGTCGACGGCGACAGATCGAGGCCGGACACCGTCTCGAGCGCCTTCTCACCGTGACGCGACCGTAGGAACGCGACATCGTCGAGACCGAAGGAGTAGCCCATGATGCTTGCAGGCTACCGTCGCGGCGCACACCGGCGGTGCACACCACCATCGCGGCACATCACCGCCGGGGCGACGTCCGAGAATTCTGCGACGATGGCGAGGTGAACGTCGACGACGATCTGCCATACCCGCCGCGTCGGATCGCGGTGGCGGGCGTGTCGGGGGTCGGCAAGACGACCACCGCACGCCGGATCGCCACGATCGTCGACGTCCCCCATGTCGAGATCGACGCGCTGCATCACGGCCCCGATTGGACACGCAGGCCCGAATTCTTGGACGACGTACAAACATTCATCGACAACGTTGCGTGGGTGACGGAATGGCAGTACCGCGACGCCCGGCCACTGATCGCGGCGAACGCCGACATCCTGGTGTGGCTCGACCTGCCGTACTGGACGACGACGTTCCCGCGCGTCGTCCGCCGCACGATCCGCCGCCGAGTCCGCCGCGAAGTGCTGTGGCACGGCAACATCGAACCGCCGATGAGGACCATCCTCACCGACCCCGAACACATCATCCGATGGTCGGTGAGCCACCGGCACGCGTATACAGAATCGGTGCCTCGTCTGGGCGAGACCCATCCCGGCCCGCCGGTCGCGCGGTTGCGATCGCAGGCCGAGGTCGACGCCTGGCTCGCCGGGCTCTCGCCCGGGCCGAGCGGGGCTGACAGCGCAACCCGCGTGCCGGCGGTACGGCGAGCCGACGGCCCCGGGTAAACGAGTCGAGTTCGCGACACAGCCGCCGCCCCGGGACAGAATGGATCCATGAGAGATCGAGGTATCCATGCAAAGTCCTGAACCACGCCGCTACCTTTCCCAGCGGCAGGTCGCCGAGCGGATCGGCGTGGTGCCCTCCGCTCTCGGCCGGTACAAACTCCCCACCGCGGATGTGACGATCGGTCCGGTCGACGAGGACGGCACCATTCCCCGCGGGACAGTGCGTGGTTGGCTACCGACGACGATCGACGAGTGGCATTCGAAGCGTCCTGGGCGTGGAGCGCGCACCGACCTGCACAAGGCCGAGAGCGAAGACAGAACTCCGGGGTGAGCCGACGAAACCCGACTACCGCGGCTTCGTCCCCGTCACCACGACGTTGTAGAAGAACTTCGGCGGCACGATCTTGCGCAGCACGTTCTCGTCGAGCCAGGTGAGGCGCTTCCATCCGCCGAAGGCGAAGCGGGCCCAGCCCCAGCCCAGCTTCTCCGGCGGCACCGCGGCCTCGAAGGTGCGGACCGGCCAGCCGAGCATCGCGGCGGCCAACTCCTCGGTGGCGGTGTCCACCTGGTGCGCGCCGGCGGCCCGGGCGATGCCGGCGAGTTCGTCGGGATCGAAGGTGTGGATGTCGACCACGGCCTCGAGGGCGGCAGCGCGGGAGGACTCGTCGAGTTCCTCCTGCGGGCGCCGCCATCCCTGCAGCGGACCGAGCTTCGTGACGTTCGTCGTGGCGAACCACGTGGCACGACTCATCCAGCGCGCGTAGAAGTCACCGATCGTCGACGGCTCACCCGCGAAGATGAAACGCCCGCCGGGCTTGAGGACCCGCAGCACCTCGCGGAGCGCCTGCTCGACATCCGGGATGTGGTGCAGCACAGCGTGGCCGACGACGAGATCGAAGGTGTCGTCGTCGTAGGGGATCTTCTCCGCGTCGGCGACGCGGCCGTCGACATCGAGACCGAGGTTCTCCGCGTTGCGCAGCGCGACCTTGACCATGCCCGGCGACAGGTCCGTCACCGATCCCTTCGTCGCCACTCCCGACTGCATCAGGTTCAGCAGGAAGAAACCGGTGCCGCACCCGAGTTCCATCGCGCGCCCGTACGGCAGGGGTTCATCGGTGGCGACGGCGTCGAAACGTCCACGCGCATAATCGATGCAGCGTTCGTCGAAGCTGATCGACCACTTCTCGTCGTAGGTCTCGGCCTCCCAGTCGTGATAGAGCACCTGGGCGAGCTTCGTGTCGGTGAGCGCCGCCTTGACCTGCTCCTCGGTCGCGTGTGGGTTGGGAGCCGGATCGGTGCCCGGAGTGACGTCGGTGGTCATGATCGCTTCCTGTTTGCGTGGTGATGTAGGTGGTGGAGTCGAAGGTGCACGGTGTCGTCGGCCGGCTCAGCGGCCGACGAATTCCGCCTTCCCGGGCCCGTTCTCGGCGAACGACGCCATTCCGATGGCGCGGTCCTCCGTTGCGAACAGCGGGGCGAACAGCTGCTCCTCGATCTTGAGTCCGGTGTCGAGATCGACATCGAGCCCCTGGTCGACGGCCTTCTTGATCGCCGCGAGCGCCACCGAGGCGGCGCCGTCGAACTGACCGGCCCAGGCGAGCGCGGCGTTGTAGACCTCATCGGGCGCGACGACCTCGTCGACGAGCCCGATGGCCAGCGCCTCCTCGGCGTCGACGAAGCGTCCGGTGAACATGAGGTCCTTGGCTCTCGACGGGCCGATGAGGCGTGCCAGCCGCTGGGTTCCGCCGCCGCCCGGGATCAGACCGAGCAACACCTCGGGCAGTCCGAGCTTCGCGTTGTCGCCGGCGATGCGCCGGTCGGCACCCAGCGCGACTTCGAGGCCGCCGCCGAGGGCGTATCCGGTGATGGCCGCGACCGTGGGCTTCGGGATGGCTGCGATCGCGCCGAGATCGCGCTGCAGACGACCGGCGACCCGGCTCATCTCGGCATAACCGATGTCCCGCATCTCCTTGACATCGGCGCCGGCCGCGAGAATCTTCGGACCGCCGTAGACGACGACGGCCTTGATGTCCGTGCGCACCGTGGCCTCCTCGGCCGCGGCGGCCAGCTCGGCCTGCACCTGCCGGCTCAACGCGTTCATAGGCGGCCGCTGCAACAAGATGGTGCCGACGCCCGGATGAGCGTCGGAACACTCGAGGGTCACGAACTCAGGCATGGTCGAAGGCTACCGGTTGGTAAGTCCCCTCGATGCCCCAGCCCGGAGACGCGGGCCGCAGAGTCCGCCGCTGACCGACCTCGGGGTCATACAGTGGCGGTCATGGCGAAAACGTCGGGTTCCGCAGGTGAACCCATCGAACTCGAGGTCGGCGGCCGTACCGTCCGGCTGTCGAGTCCCGACCGCGTCTACTTTCCCGCGCGTGGCGAGACCAAGCGCGACCTCGCCGAGTACTACCAGTCCGTGGGCGACGGGATCGTCCGAGCCCTGCGCGACCGCCCGTGCATGCTGCACCGGTTCCCCAAGGGCGTCAGCGGCACCAAGGTGCACCAGAAGCGCGTCCCGGCCGGCGCACCCGACTGGCTGGAGACCACCGAGATCTACTTCCCGCGGTATGGCCGCACCGCCGACGAGCTGTGTGTCACCGAGTTGGCGTCGGTGATCTGGGCGGTGCAGATGTCGACCGTCGAGTTTCACCCCTGGAACTCCCGTCGCGCCGACCCCGAGTCCCCCGACGAATGGCGGATCGACCTCGACCCGATGCCCGACTGCACGTTTTCCCGGATTCGACGCGTGGCGCACGTCGTCGAAGAAGTGCTCGACGAACTGGGCATGCGCGGGTTCCCGAAGACCTCGGGTGGCCGCGGCCTGCACATTTATGTCCGCATCGCGCCGGAGTGGGGCTTCCCGCAGGTCCGACGAGCCGCGCTGGCATTCGCTCGGGAGGTCGAACGCCGGGCGCCCGACGACGTGACGACGACCTGGTGGCGCAAGGACCGGGATCCGGCCGCGGTCTTCGTCGACTACAACCAGAACACCCGCGACCACACCATGGCGTCGGCCTACTCCGTGCGCGGCAACGAGCGGGCCACCGTGTCGACGCCGATCACCTGGACCGAGATCGACGACATCGAACCCGACGATTTCACGATCGCCACCGTGCCGGCCCGTTTCGCCGAGCTCGGCGACCTCCACGCCGAGATCGACGACGTGGCCCACCGCCTCGACACGCTCATCGACTGGGCCGACCGGGACGACATCGGCGACGAGGAGGACGCCGAGGTCATCGACTTGGATCGGTGAACGCACACACCGGCGCCATCACGAGAACCACCACCCACAACCCGCCCGCGCACCTGTCGTCGCTGCCCCCCGCACGAGGGCGCATCTCAGGCCGATCGGTACACGACGTTGGACGGATCAGAGCGTGATCTCCGGCGGCTTCTGGTCGCCGAGCGTCCGGAAGTACTCATCGGAGTTCGGGAAACCGAGGCCGGCAAGTCCCGCGCCGGGCGTGACGTTCGGCAGGACCGGTTCGATGACACGATCGGCATCGAGCAGTTCGTCGATCGTCGAGAACCCGGACACGTAGTTCAGCTGCGACCACGTCGGCGGCATGAGGAAGTGCTTGCCCGCGGCCCACGAGTCGATCGCGACCCGGGCGTTCACCCACCGCGCGACCTCGGCTTCGGTGGTCTCGGCGTCGGCGTGCTGCCCGTCGGGCATCGCCGCCAGGAAGAAACGGGTGTCGTAGCGTCGCTTCTCGTTGACCGGGGTGATCCAGTGTGCGAGCGGACGCAACAGATCGGCACGCAACGTGAGTCCGCGCGAGGTGAGGAACTGCGCGAACGACAACGACTTCTCGACGAGGCGCTGCCGATCGTCGGCCAGCCCCTCCGGGTCGGCGAAGGCGCCGTCGGCGTCGGTCGCGAGCAGGACGCCGCACTCCTCGAAGGTCTCCCGGACCGCCGCACACACCAGTGCCTGCGCCGTCTCGGCGTCACTGGCGAACTGCGTCGCCCACCAAGCCGCGTCGGGACCGGTCCACGCCAGGTCGGCGTCGGCGTCGCGCTTGTCCACGCCACCGCCCGGGAACACCGTCATGCCGCCCGCAAAGGCCATCTGCTTGACGCGGCGCTGGAGGAACACCTCGATGCCCTCTGCGGCGTCGCGGACGAGCACGACCGTCGCGGCATCCCGCAATGGTGCGGACACGACCTCCGGACCCGATTCCGTCGACGTCATCAATTACCTCCTGCTGCTCGCCGATGGCCGCCCGCGCGGCGACGGCGCCGCGCGAAGTACCGACCGTCGACCTTGTCCAGAACGATCTGCTGCCGAAAGGCGGCGGTGAGATTCTCGCTGGTGAGCACCTCTTCGAGCAGCCCCTGTGCCACCACGCCGCCCTCGGACAGGATGAGGGCGTGGGTGAAGCCCTCGGGGATCTCTTCCACATGGTGGGTGATCAGCACGATGGCCGGGGCATCGGGGTCGGCGGCGAGCCGCGCGAGACGGTCGACGAGTTCTTCACGTCCACCCAGGTCGAGACCGGCGGCCGGCTCGTCGAGCAGGAGGAGTTCGGGATCGGTCATGAGCGCGCGCGAGATGACGACGCGCTTGCGCTCACCTTCGGACAGCGTGCCGAAGCGACGGTCCGCGAGGTGCTCGGCACCCATCGATTCCAGCGATTCGACCGCCTGCGCCCGGTCCATCGCGTCGTAACTCTCCCGCCAGCGACCCAGAACCGCGTAGCCCGCGGAGATCACCACATCGCTCACGATCTCCTCCGGCGGCACCCGGTCGACCAGGGACGGGCTGGAGACACCGATCCGGGTCGACAGTTCGCGGATCTCCACCCGGCCCAGCTTCTCGTTGAGCACGAAGGCGGTACCCGAGGTCGGATGGATCTCGGCACCGGCCAACCGGATCAGCGTCGTCTTGCCTGCGCCGTTGGGCCCGATGATCACCCATCGTTCGTCCAGTTCCACCTGCCAGGAGAGCGGACCGACGAGGGTCTTGCCGCCACGGATGACGGCGACGTCGCGAAAATCGATCAGGAGGTCGGGATCGGATTCGGTCACTCCCCCATCCTGCACCACGACCGGATGTTCGACGGGCCCGACTCGGCAACACCGCGACGACGGGAATAGTCCGGGGAGTCGGGCGCATTGAACATCAGCGTGACGCCTTCGAACCTCCCCTTGTCGATCCTGGACCTCGCGCAGATCGGTCGTACCGAGACTGCCGCGCAAAGCCTCTCTGCCAGTGTCGATCTCGCTCAGAATGCGGAGAAGTGGGGCTATCGCCGGATCTGGTACGCCGAGCACCACAACATGTCGGCCATCGCCTCGTCGGCGCCTGCGGTCCTCATCGCCCACATCGCCGCGCACACCTCGACCATCCGGCTCGGCGCGGGCGGTGTGATGCTTCCCAACCATTCCCCGCTCACCATCGCCGAGCAGTTCGGCACGCTCGCCGAGCTCCACCCCGGACGCATCGATCTCGGTCTCGGTCGAGCCCCCGGTAGCGATCAACAGACCTTCGCCGCGCTGCGGCGCACCCACGCCTCGGCCGAGCGGTTCCCGCACGACGTCCTGGAGTTGCAGGCCTTCCTCGGCGACGAGTCGCGTGTCGAAGGCGTACGCGCGACACCCGGCGCCGGCACCCACGTGCCGCTGTACATCCTCGGCTCATCGCTGTTCGGTGCCCAGCTCGCCGCCGCACTGGGACTTCCTTATGCCTTCGCCTCCCACTTCGCGCCGCAGGCCCTCACCGAGGCTGTTGCGTTGTACCGCCGCGAGTTCCGCCCGTCCGAGGTCCTCGCCGAGCCGTATGTGATCGCCGGGGTCGGGGCCATCGCCGACGAGGACGCCGACCGTGCGCAGGCACAGCTGCAGATCGCCAAGCGTCAGCGCGTGTCACTGCTCTACGGACGCGGCCGGACGTTCACCGACGAAGAGGCAGATGCCATCCTCTCGATGCCGCAGGGCCGCCAGATCGATGAGATGCTGACGTACTCGGGGGTCGGGACGCCCGACGAGGTCCGCGACTATCTCGGCTGGTTCGCCGGCCACGCCGATGCCGACGAGCTGATCGTCGCGTCACTGGCCCCCGACCGCGAGGTGTGGATGGGCACCTTCGGGCATCTCGCACCGCTGAATTCGCCGGTCGCCGTAGGCCGCTGACCCGACGACGGCAGACGATCCGTCAGACCAGCCGGAAGTCCTCGAAGTCGAAGCCGGGCACCACGATGCAACTGACGAGCGCCGGTTCGTCACCGGCCGGTCGGGCACGCTGCCACACGCCCGGCGGCACGAGCGCCTGCGGGTGCTGTCCGGACTCGATATCGGGTCCGACGAGAACGGTGCGCGGATCGCCGGGCTCATCGGCGTCGCCGCCAAGGTCGAGTTCGACCGGGGCCCCGCGATGGTGGAGCCAGAGCTCGCTACTGCGGACCGTGTGCCACGCCGACTCATCGCCCGGCATCAGGACGAAGTAGATCGCGGTTCCGGCAGCACGGTCGCCGGTGTACTGGCCCGGCAGCACCCCACGCGGGATCTCGACCTCGCTGCGCCAGGTCTGCCGATACCAGCCGCCCTCGGGATGCGGCTGCAGGTCCAGTTCACGCACCCAGTCGGGCAGTTCTGCGGCACTCATCCGTGTTCTCCGTCTTTTTTCCCGAGGCTTGGGTCTTCGACGCTCATGCTCCCGTCGTGCCGCACGACTTCGGCGATCACGGTCACCGACCCGGGCGCGATCTCGGTGAACCCGGCGTCGCGGATGGCCACCGCCGTCGCGGCGGCGTCCGCCGCGAGCAGGTCGGCCCAGCGCTCGGGAGTGGCCTGACGGACCGCGAGCGGGCACCCATCCGACTTCCACCGGATCGCTTCCTCGGTCGTCAGCAACTTCGCCGCGAGCATGGACGCGTGTCCGACCTGCGCCGCGAGTTTGCCGACGGTCATCTCCAGATCCGGGCTGGTCCACAGCACGACTCCGCGGCCGGGAGCCTCGCCGGACAACGTGCCCTCGACGTCGGTGCCACCGATCTGCAACTTCGCGACACGACGGTCGAGGTCACCCACGCGTCCAGGGACGAACGCCCGCGCCGATGCGCCGTTCTCGGTGGCGGTCACGCCCCAGACCTCTTGCGCGGCGGCCCATTGCGCCCCGCGCGCCCGCCGGGCGATCTTTCGGATACGTGCACCGCACCAGTCGTCCATAGCCGATGCCCACGGACCCTCGCCGGCACTCCGTTCGTCGAGACACAGCAACGCCACCGCCCGCGCCGCGGCGGTCAGCAGGTCGGTGCGGTCGGGCGGATCGTTCTTCTCGATGCGCAGCACCATCGCCATCGCCAGGACGTCGGCGGGATCGGCCGGATCGTCGCCGCCGCCGACGTAGCCGACCAGCCGACGATGGTCGGCGGCGATCGCGTCGACATCGGCGTGCGGTGCGTCCGTGTCCTCGAAGTCCATGGCGCGGCGGAGAACTCAGCCCAGGGGTACCCGGCGATAGACACCGTCGGCGGCGTCGGCCGCCTCGATCTCGTCGCGGGACACACCCAGGATGAACAGGACCCCGTCGAGGAACGGGTGATTCAACGTGGCGTCGGCGACCTCGCGCAGCGCGGGTTTGGCGTTGAAGGCGATGCCGAGTCCGGCGACGCTGAGCATGTCGATGTCGTTGGCACCGTCGCCCACGGCGATCGTCTGCTCCATCGGGACCCCCACCTGGTCGGCGAACGACCGCAGGGCGTGCGCCTTGCCCATCCGGTCGATCACCTCACCGACGACCCGGCCGGTGAGCTTGCCGTCGACGATCTCGAGGGTGTTCGCCCGGACGAAGTCGAGTTCGAGCTCATGCGCGAGGCCGTCGATGACCTGGCGGAAGCCGCCCGACACGAGCCCGCAGTGGAAACCGAGGCGGTGCAGTGTGCGAATCGTCGTGCGCGCGCCGGGTGTCAGTTCGAGTGACTTGGCGACGTCGTCGAGAACACTCGCATCGAGGCCGGCCAGCGCTTTGACACGTTCATGGAGGGACTGCGCGAAGTCGAGTTCGCCACGCATCGCCGCCTCGGTCACCGCGGCGACCTCGGCTTCGCGGCCCGCGTGCGCGGCGAGCATCTCGATGACCTCACCTTGGATGAGGGTCGAGTCGACGTCGAAGACGATGAGCCGCTTGGCGCGGCGGGCGAGACCGCCCCGTTCGACGGCGATGTCCACCGAGTGTTTCGCGGCCACCTCGGCGAGGCCCTTGCGGAGGGCCGCGTCGGCCGCGACGCCGCCGCGGCCGGCGACACTCACCATCAGTTCCAGGCCGGTGAGCGGATAGTCGGCGATCCCGCGGATCGAGTCGATGTTGCCGCCCTGGCTCGCCAGCTTCGCGGCGACCGCGCTGAACGCGGTGGCGGTCACCGGGCTGCCGAGGATGACGACGGCGTGCGACGACGGCGATCGGCTACCGGGATCGACCCCGATCTCGACGCGGACCT
This sequence comes from Gordonia lacunae, assembly GCF_002149015.1. Taxonomy (GTDB): domain Bacteria; phylum Actinomycetota; class Actinomycetes; order Mycobacteriales; family Mycobacteriaceae; genus Gordonia; species Gordonia lacunae. Next base: position 42,660 of record NZ_NGFO01000006.1, read on the forward strand.
CGAATCCGATGGAGGCCATCGCCTGTTCGACGACTTCCTGCAGGGCTTCGGGGTCGCCGGTCGAGGACACCAGGACACCGAGGGTGAGTTGACCGCGGATGACCACCTGCTCGACGTCGAGCAGGGCAACGGCCTGACCGGCCAGGGCACCCATGAGAACAGAGGTGACACCCGGCCGGTCGGGACCGGTGACAGTGACCAGGACGGTCGTACCGGAACTGGCTGTTGAGTCCTTGCTCACCGGTCAGCGCGGGTCGGGATCCGGAGACCCCTCGTGCGTTCCCACGGTGAACGGCTCGCGACGAGCCTCTTCCATCTGACGATCCTTGCCCGCTTCGTGTCCCGGACCCACGTGCGCCTCGGCACGCATCCGGTCGATCATGTGCGGGTAGTGCAGCTCGAACGCCGGACGCTCCGACCGGATGCGGGGCAGCTCGGTGAAGTTGTGGCGCGGCGGCGGGCACGAGGTGGCCCACTCCAGCGAGTTACCGAAGCCCCACGGGTCGTCGACGGTCACGACCTCGCCGTAGCGGTAGCTGCGGAAGACGTTCCACAGGAACGGCAGGGTCGACAGGCCGAGGATGAACGCACCCACCGTCGAGATCATGTTCAGGGTCGTGAAGCCGTCCGACGGGAGGTAGTCGGCGTATCGACGCGGCATGCCCTCGTTGCCCAGCCAGTGCTGCACCAGGAAGGTCATGTGGAAGCCGATGAACGTCATCCAGAAGTGGATCTTGCCGAGACGCTCGTCGAGCATGCGTCCGGTCATCTTCGGGAACCAGAAGTAGATGCCGGCGTAGGTGGCGAACACGATGGTGCCGAAGAGCACGTAGTGGAAGTGCGCGACCACGAAGTAGCTGTCGGACAGGTGGAAGTCCAGCGGCGGGCTCGCGAGCAGGACGCCGGTCAGACCACCGAAGAGGAACGTGACGATGAAGCCGACCGAGAACAGCATCGGGGACTCGAACGTTATGTGACCTCGCCACATCGTTCCGATCCAGTTGAAGAACTTCACGCCCGTGGGCACCGCGATCAGGAACGTCATGAACGAGAAGAACGGCAGCAGCACTGCGCCGGTGACGTACATGTGATGCGCCCACACCGCGGCCGACAGGGCGGCGATGGCGAGGGTGGCGTAGATCAGGCCCGAGTAACCGAAGATCGGCTTACGCGAGAAGACCGGGAAGACCTCGGACACGATGCCGAAGAACGGCAGGGCGATGACGTACACCTCGGGGTGTCCGAAGAACCAGAACAGGTGCTGCCACAGGATGACGCCGCCGTTGGCCGGGTCGTAGATGTGGGCGCCGAACTGGCGGTCGACCTCGAGACCCATCAGCGCCGCGGTGAGCAGCGGGAAGATGAGGAGGATCAGAACGCTGGTCACCAGGATGTTCCAGGTGAAGATCGGCATGCGGAACATCGTCATACCGGGTGCGCGGAGGCAGACCACGGTGGTGACCATGTTGACCGCGCCGAGGATGGTGCCGAGACCACCGACGGCCAGACCCATGATCCACAGGTCCGCACCGATGCCGGGGCTGTGCACGGCGTCGGTCAGCGGGGTGTACGCGGTCCAACCGAAGTCGGCGGCACCACCCGGGGTGATGAAGCCGGCGATCGCGATGGTCGAACCGAAGACGAACAGCCAGAAGCCGAGGGCGTTGAGTCGCGGGAAGGCGACGTCGGGCGAGCCGATCTGCAGCGGCAACACGAAGTTGGCGAAGCCGATCACGATCGGGGTCGCGTACATCAGCAGCATCACGGTGCCGTGCATCGTGAAGAGCTGGTTGAACTGCTCAGTGGACAGGAACTGCATGCCCGGCATCGCGAGCTCACCACGCATCAGCAGGGCCATGAGGCCGCCGATGAGGAAGAACGCGAAACAGGCGGAGATGTACATCATGCCGATCAACTTGTGATCGGTCGTCGTCAGCAGCTTGTAGATGAACGAACCCTTGGGCTGATAGCGCTCCGGGAACGGACGCACTGGAGCCACTTGCGTGGTGGGTTGGTCTACCGCGGTCACAGATCCTCCTCTTGCCCGAAACCCACTCCGAACCCCTTCGGACGTGGGTCGGCACATGAACAAACCGAGCGCTGGTTACTGATCCTAAACCCTCACCGGCGCCCGAGCCGAGCGGGTCCTACGATCTGTCGTATTCGATGTCGGAGCCGCCGGATCGGCAGTGCTCATCGGCGGTTTCTTCGACGACGCGCGGGGCTCTCGGAGCAGCCTTCGGGGCGCCGGTGTCCGGCGCCTGGACTGTGCGCCTCCGAGCCTACGCCGGACGCTGTGTCGCCGGTGCTAGGTTGGGCCGGTGCAACGCAGGGTCACGGTCGCGAACGAGGCTGACAGAAGTGTCGACGCCGGCACCCGCCGCTCCCTCGTCCGACGCGCGGGCCTGGCGACGACGATCGGGTTGACGATGGTCGCGCTGGCCGCCTGTTCGGGCGAACAGCCGCTGACGACCCCGGACGGGTCACCCATCTCCACCGTGACCACGCGGGTCGCCGAGGTGAACATCGTCTCGGCCGACCGCGACTACGCGACGACGTGCCTCGCACCCACCGCGCCGGATGCAGGTCAGGTCGATGTCGAACGCATCGTGGTCACCGATCCCGCAGTGCTCGACGCACTCTGCGCACTCGGCCTCGGCCCCGCGGTCGTCGCGGTGACTGCCGAGCCCGGGTCCGTCCCGGCATATCTCGGCCCGCAGCTGACCGCGGTCCCGGCGATCGGGTCGGCCCCCGATGCCGCGGCGGTGGCCGACGCCGACGCCGGCCTCGTGCTCACCACCGCCGACACCGCGGACTCCGCCCGGGCATTCCGCGGCGTCCGTTCCGTCACCATCCCGGCCGGCGGCACCTGGCAGGAGAAGTTCCAGGCGGTCGCCGACGCCGTGAACCGCAGCGAGGCAGGACGGGCCCGGCTCGCCGAGTACACGACCGAGGCCGCCAAGACCGGCAGGCGGATGGATGCCGCCCACACGCAGGTGTCGCTGGTGAGATTCGGGGACGACTCCGAGACGATCGCCGGGATGGACACCTTCGCCGGGCAGGTCCTCGGCGACATCGGCGTCCAGCGCCCCGGCCCGCAGCGCGTGCCCGACTCGTTCCCCGTCACCGACGAGAACTTCCGCGACGCCGACGCCGACCTCATCTATGTCAGCTTCGAGGGCGAGAAGGGCCGCGCCCACGGCGAAGACGTCTTGCTGAGCGACGAATGGCTCAGCCTCGGGGCGCCCGTGTGGAAACGCGTCCTCGCCGTCGACGACGCCCTCTGGTACGAGTCCTCGGGACTCGCCGCCGCCTGGCTGGTCCTCAACGACGTCAAGGGGTCACTCGACGGGAACTCCTGACCCGTTCGTCTGCAGGTGTCGCACATCGTTGCTCCAGACGCGACGAAGCGCTACATCCGCCGGGGGGTGTTTCGGTCAGTTCGGATCACCGGCGTCCAAACCCTCGCCGGGGTGGCGACGACACATCAGGATCGGCGCATGAGTGTCACCGACGAATACCTCGCGAACAACGCCGAATATGCCAAGACCTTCGAGGGCCCGCTGCCGCTGCCGCCCGCCAAGCACGTTGCCGTGGTGGCCTGTATGGACGCTCGCCTCGACGTCTACCGCATCCTCGGACTGAACGAGGGCGAAGCCCACGTGATCCGCAACGCCGGCGGGGTGGTGACCGACGACGAGATCCGCTCGCTGGCCATCAGCCAGCGACTGCTCGGTACCACCGAGATCATCCTCATCCACCACACCGACTGCGGCATGCTGACCTTCACCGACGACGACTTCAAGCGGCAGATCCAGGACGAGATCGGACAGAAGCCGACCTGGTCGCCCGAGTCGTTCGGTGACCTCGACGACGACGTCCGCCAGTCGCTGACCCGAATCCGGAACAGCCCGTTCGTCACCAAGACCACGTCGCTGCGCGGATTCGTCTTCGACGTCGCGACCGGACTCCTGCGCGAGGTGTCCTGACCCGCGTACCTAGTCGTCCGTCGAGCCGCCGCCCTCGGAGCGCTGAACCGCTTCGGGGGCGTTCTCACGCGTGGCCATCCCGCCCTCGCGCCCGTGGTCCTGCGGGCCGGGCGGATCCTTCTCCACTTCCTTCTCGGGCGCGTCTTTCCCGGACGTCTTGTGACTGTCGGACTGTCCCATCGATACCTCCGTGCTCGTGCCGGCTGCAACGATCGTCGATACCCGCGGAGTCGAGCGGACAAACCACGTCGCCGCCCGGCCACCCTGCGCGACGCCGGGCGGTGTCGGGGGCCACGGCTAAACTGGCCGACGATCCTCGATGCCACATGATTCGCCGTTCAGCGGTCAGACTCCCCCGGACTCTGCCCCGAAGCCTCATCTCGCCGAGCCCCTGCACGCCCTCTGGCGGCCGGGCGTCGGCATGGCGGTGTGGATCGACGGCGATCTGTCCGATCTCCCGCCGCCGCTGCGCGATGTCCTCGACAGCCGGCGGTTCCGCAGCGAGATCCCCGTCGTCGACGCCGACGACCGCCGGCAGTTCGTCCGCGCCGCGACGCTGGGCATGACGTCGGCGGTCACACTTCTCGATGCCTCGCGGTCGGTCCCGGTGTCGGGCGACGTCCGGTGGTACCGGTACCTGCTCGACGGCGTGCGGTCGTTCGTGCGGTCCGGCACGGTGGTGCCGTCGGTGCTGCAGGTGGCCGGCGAATGGATGGTCCGCTGGGTTGCCGTCGCGACGCCGACGTGGCGCAGCTGGCACGCCGTCGTCGTGGGCAGCGCGCCGGACGCGCTGTTGCACAACGGTTCCGCAGCAGCCCTCGACGACTTCCTCGCCGAACTCGTCGACCACGAATGCCGTTCTGCCATCGCGCGTTCGGCAGCCCGTCTCGGTGAACCACGCCCCGCGTCACCGATCGTCCGGGCACTGCTCCCCGACGCCGATCCCCGCCCACCCAGCTCGCCCGAACGCCTGGCGGCCGCCGCGGGAGGTTGGTCGAGGTGGAATTCCGGCGCCCCGCGCGACGATCGTTCGCTGATCTTCCGCCTGCACGAACCGGAGTACGACGATCTCGCCGAGAGCCGGTGGGACGACGCGTGGGACGACGACACCTTCGACGTGCCGAGCCGCTCCGAGGTCGCTGAATCCTCCCGGTGGCGGCTGCAGGTCTGCCGGCGCAGCATCGACGGGCAGGTCGAACCTGTCGCTCCGCACCGGCTCGACGCCCACGAACTCGACGCGTTGACGACCGAGCTGGCAACGGCCGTGCGCGAGTTCCCGGATCTCGGCCGGGCCGATCCCGACCGCGGCTCCCTCGACTTCCTGCTGCCGACCGACGTCGCCGAGGAGCTCTTCGCCACCGGCGCGGCGGCGCTCGGAGTGGCCGGCATCCCGGTCCTGCTGCCCCGGACCATCGCCGAGGTCCGTCCTAGTCTGACGCTGCGCGCGCTCGCCCCGCCCGGCGGCGGGGCGCCGGCGGCGATGGTCGGTCTGCGGGAGATCCGGGAGTTCGAGTGGCGCCTGGCCCTCGGTGACACCCCGGACGCGATCACGCTCACCGACGCCGATCTCGACGAGCTGTCGGGACAGAAGGGGGACCTGGTCCGGGTGCGCGGGGTGTGGATGCGCGCCGAGGGTTCGGCGTTGTCCCGGGCGGCCGCGTTCGTCGCCGCCCAGCGCGCGCTGGCCGCGACCGAACCGCCGAGCGATTTCGGCGAGCTGTTCAACCTCGTCACCGGCGAATCGGATCGGCTTCCGGTTCCGGTCTCGCGCGTCGAGGGCCTGTCGTGGCTGGACGACGTCGCCGACGGCGGCACCCTCCGCCCCGAGTCCGTCACGCCACCAGCCGAGTTGGCCGCCACCCTGCGTCCCTATCAGCAGCGTGGGCTGGACTGGCTCGCCCACCTGTCCACACTGGGAGTCGGGGGTGTCCTGGCCGACGACATGGGACTGGGCAAGACGCTGCAGATCATCGCACTGGAGTGCCATGAGAGGAGCGGTCGGTCCGGTCCGCCCGCCGCCGAACCCCCCAAGCCGACGCTCGTCGTCTGCCCGATGTCGCTGGTCGGCAACTGGGCGCGGGAGTTCGCCCGATTCGCGCCGGCACTGCGGGTGGCGATCCACCACGGGCCGTCCCGGGAGTCCGGGGTCGCCTTCGCCGGGATTCGCGACTCCGCCGATGTCGTCGTCACGACCTTTGCGATCGCGGCGCGCGACCACGAGTTGCTGTCCGCCCGACCCTGGCACCGGATCGTGGTCGACGAGGCACAGCACCTGAAGAACGTGAACACCATTGCGGCCAAGGCGGTCCGGACGGTCCCCGCCGACCACCGTGTCGCCCTCACCGGCACCCCGGTCGAGAACCGATTGGAGGATCTCCGCGCCGTCATCGACCTGGTCAATCCTGGTCTGCTCGGGTCGGCATCGGTCTTCCGGGCGCGCTACGCCGAGCCGATCGAACGAGACCGCGATCCGGCCGCGCTCCGGCGACTCTCAGCGATCACCCGCCCCTTCATCCTGCGTCGCGAGAAGAGCGACCCGGCGATCGCCGCCGACCTCCCGGAGAAGGCCGACTTCGCCGTCCGCGCCAACCTCACCGTCGAGCAGGCGGCGCTGTACCGCGCGGTGATCGACGAGCTGATGACGGCACTGCGCGACAAACAGCAGCGGACCCTTCGGCGCCGCAACGTGCTGGCCGCCCTGACCCGGCTGAAGCAGGTGTGCAACCACCCGGCGCACTATCTCGCCGACGGCACCGACCTCGTCCGCGACGGCGAACATCGTTCCGGCAAAGTCGAATTGCTGGACGACATCGTCTCCACGGTCGCCGACGAGGGCGACCGCGCGCTGGTCTTCACCCAGTTCGCCGCCTTCGGCGACATGCTCTCCTCGTGGCTGAGTGCGGAGTTCGGCACCGAGATCCCGCTGCTCCACGGCGGCCTGGGCCGCACCGAACGCGACCGGATGGTCGCCGACTTCCAATCCGACGACGGGCCGCCAATCCTGCTGGCGACGTTGAAGGCCGGCGGCACCGGCCTCAACCTGACCGCCGCCAACAACGTCATCCACGTCGACCGTTGGTGGAATCCGGCCGTCGAGGATCAGGCCACGGACCGCGCCTACCGCATCGGCCAGGATCAGAAGGTGTCGGTGCACCGCTTCGTCTGTGTCGGCACCATCGAGGAACGAATCGACGACATGATCGCCAAGAAACGCGAGTTGTCCCGACTGACGGTCGCCGCGGGTGAGAACTGGGTGTCCGACCTTGCCGACGACGAACTCTTCGAGCTGTTCCGGCTACGCGAGGAGGCGGTCAGCGAATGACGGTGCGCAAGAAAGGCACGCAACGCCGGGGCGAACGCGGCACGATCGCGGTCCGCGGTTATGGACTCACCTCATGGTCGCGCGGTTTCGTCGACGTGGTCGAGGGCCGCGGCGCCGACGGTGAGTCGGTCGCCGACAGTCGCCGCATCACCAAGGCACGCAGATACTTCCGTGATCGCCATCTGCGCGGCCTGCGGATCGGCGCCGGCCAGGTGACCGCATCGGTCGAAGGCACGCAGCTCGAACCGTTCGACGTCATCCTGACCACCCGCACCGTCGACACCGCGACGCTCGCGACCCTCCTCCGCGAGCGGCGCGCCGTCGACGAGCTCATGCTGCTGACCCGCGGCGAGCAACCCCCGACGCTGGGTGAGCTGCTGGTGCCCACCGAGTCCGCCGATGTCGAGACCGACTGCACCTGCCCCGACGAGGCGCCACGGTGCATCCACGCGCTCGTCACCTGTTACGAGGTGGCCGCCGAGATCGACCGCACCCCGCTGACCCTGCTCACGGTGATGGGTACCGACCTCCGGGCTCTGCTGGCCGAGATCGATTCGCGCCCCGCGGAAACACGGATGTCGGACGATGCCGGGCCATCGGACTCGTTGCGGCCCGACGACTTCTACGGCTCAACCTCGACACTGCCACCGCTACCGTCGCCGTCGCGGATGAACCCGCTGACCGCTCTCGACGGCGCGGAGCTGCGCGCCGCGTTGCGCGCGACCGGTGTGGCGCCCGCCGACATCGCCGAGACGATCGACGAGCTCGGCGACCTCTACGACCGCCTCACCGTCGACGATTCGTAGCGTCACCGCGCCATGTGCGCAGTGACGCTACGGATCCCGAGAGGGACTAGAAGTCCCAGTCCTCATCCTCGGTGTTGACGGCCTTGCCGATGACGTATGAACTGCCCGACCCGGAGAAGAAGTCGTGGTTCTCGTCGGCGTTGGGCGACAGCGCCGACAGAATCGCCGGGTTCACGTCGGTCTCGTCGCGCGGGAACATCGCCTCATAGCCGAGGTTCATCAGGGCCTTGTTCGCGTTGTAGCGCAGGAACTTCTTGACGTCCTCGCTGAGCCCGACCTCGTCGTAGAGCGCCTCGGTGTAGTCGCTCTCGTTGTCGTACAGCTCGAACAGCAACTCGAAGGTGTAGTCCTTGAGTTCCTGACGACGCTCCGGGGTTTCGACCTCGAGTCCGCGCTGGTACTTGTAACCGATGTAGTACCCGTGGACCGCCTCGTCGCGGATGATGAGACGGATCAGGTCGGCGGTGTTGGTGAGCTTCGCACGGCTCGACCAGTACATCGGCAGGTAGAAGCCGGAGTAGAACAGGAACGACTCGAGCAGCGTCGAGGCGACCTTGCGCTTCAGTGGGTCGTCGCCACGGTAGTAGTCCATGACGATCTGCGCCTTGCGCTGGAGTTGTTCGTTCTCCTCCGACCAGCGGAACGCCTCGTCGATCTCCTTGGTGGAGCAGAGCGTGGAGAAGATCGAGCTGTAACTCTTGGCGTGCACCGACTCCATGAACGCGATGTTGGTGAGCACCGCCTCTTCGTGCGGAGTGGTCGCATCCGGGATCAGCGACACCGCACCGACCGTGCCCTGGATGGTGTCGAGCAGGGTGAGACCGGTGAACACCCGCATCGTGAGCTGCTTCTCATACTCGGTGAGCGTGCCCCACGACGGGATGTCGTTGGACACCGGCACCTTCTCGGGCAGCCAGAAGTTGCCGGTGAGGCGATCCCACACCTCGGCGTCCTTCTCGTCGGGCACGCGGTTCCAGTTGATCGCCGAGACCCGGCTGACCAGCTTGATGGGCGCTCCGTCGGCGGGGCTGTGGCTTTCGGTGGAGGTCATGACTCTTCCTCGTCTAACTGGTCAATTGAAGTCTGGAAGTCCTGAAAGATGCTGCCTCACAGAGGATCACAACATGCAGCTGACGCAGCCCTCCACCTCGGTCCCCTCGAGCGCGATCTGGCGCAGGCGGATGTAGTAGAGCGTCTTGATCCCCTTCCGCCATGCGTAGATCTGAGCCTTGTTGACGTCACGCGTGGTGGCGGTGTCCTTGAAGAAGAGCGTCAGGCTGAGACCCTGGTCGACGTGCTGCGTGGCCGCGGCATAGGTGTCGATGATCTTCTCGTACCCGATCTCGTACGCGTCCTGGTAGTACTCCAGGTTGTCGTTCGTCATGTAGGGCGCCGGGTAGTAGACGCGGCCGATCTTGCCTTCCTTGCGGATCTCGATCTTGGCGGCAACCGGGTGGATCGAGCTCGTCGAGTGGTTGATGTAGCTGATCGAGCCGGTCGGCGGGACGGCCTGCAGGTTCTGGTTGTAGATGCCGTCGCGCTGGACGGCCTCCTTCAGCTCGCGCCAGTCGTCCTGGGTCGGGATGGCGATCCCGGCCTGGCCGAAGAGATCTCGCACCTTCTGGGTCTCCGGCTCCCACGCCTTGGTGAGGTACTTGTCGAAGAACTCGCCGCTCGCGTACTTCGACTTCTCGAAACCGGTGAACGCCCGGCCACGCTCCTTGGCGATCCGGTTCGACGCGCGCAGGGCGTGGAACAGCACCGTGTAGAAGTAGATGTTCGTGAAGTCGATGCCCTCTTCGCTGCCGTAGAAGACACGCTCACGGGCCAGGTATCCGTGCAGGTTCATCTGGCCCAGGCCGATGGCGTGGGACTGGTTGTTGCCGTGCTCGATCGAGGGCACCGAGGTGATCGTGGTCTGGTCGCTGACCGCGGTGAGTCCGCGGATCGCGGTCTCGATGGTCTGACCGATGTCGGGCGAGTCCATCGTCTTGGCGATGTTCAGCGAACCCAGGTTGCACGAGATGTCCTTGCCCACTTCGGCATACGACAGGTCGTCGTTGAAGGTCGACGGCGTCGACACCTGCAGGATCTCCGAGCACAGGTTGGAGTGGGTGATCTTGCCGTCGATCGGGTTCGCCCGGTTCACCGTGTCCTCGAACATGATGTACGGGTAGCCGGACTCGAACTGCAGCTCGGCGAGGGTCTGGAAGAACTCGCGGGCCTTGATCTTGGTCTTGCGGATCCGACGATCCTCGACCATCTCGTGGTACTTGTCCGTCACGTTGATGTCGGCGAAGGGCACGCCGTAGACGCGTTCGACGTCGTACGGGCTGAACAGGTACATGTCGTCGTTGGCCTTGGCCAGCTCGAACGTGATGTCCGGGATGACCACACCAAGCGACAGCGTCTTGATGCGGATCTTCTCGTCCGCGTTCTCGCGCTTGGTGTCGAGGAAGCGGTAGATGTCGGGGTGGTGCGCGTGCAGATACACCGCACCCGCACCCTGCCGGGCGCCGAGCTGGTTGGCGTAGGAGAAGGAGTCCTCGAGCAGTTTCATGATCGGGATGACACCCGAGCTCTGGTTCTCGATCTTCTTGATCGGTGCCCCGTGCTCACGGATGTTGCTGAGCAGCAAAGCGACTCCGCCGCCTCGCTTGGACAGCTGCAACGCCGAGTTGATCGACCGGCCGATCGACTCCATGTTGTCCTCGATACGCAGCAGGAAGCACGAGACCGGCTCGCCGCGCTGCTTCTTGCCGGAGTTGAGGAAGGTTGGCGTCGCCGGCTGGAACCGGCCCGAGATGATCTCGTCGACGAGGTTGCGGGCGAGCGTGGTGTCACCGTCGGCCAGGGTCAGCGCCACCATGCAGACGCGGTCCTCGAAACGCTCGAGATACCGCTTCCCGTCGAAGGTCTTCAGTGTGTAGCTCGTGTAGTACTTGAACGCACCGAGGAAGGTCGGGAACCGGAACTTCTTGCCGTAGGCGTAATCGAAGAGTTCGTTCACGAACGTGCGGTCGTACTTCGCGAGGACCTCGGGCTCGTAGTAGTTCTCCTCGATGAGGTAGTCGAGCTTCTCGTCGCGGTCGTGGAAGAAGACGGTGTTCTGGTTGACGTGCTGCAGGAAGTACTGGTTCGCGGCCTCGCGATCCTTGTCGAACTGGATCTTGCCGTCGGCGTCGTACAGGTTGAGCATCGCGTTGAGCGCGTGGTAATCGAGCTCTCCGGGATCATGCCCCGCAGGCCCGGGGTGCACGCCCGACTTGCTGGCTGAAGTGGTGTCCGAGACGGCGGCGGTGGGCGACACGACAGATGACTCCTGCGGATAGTGGTGGCTGAGGCCGATGGTGGGCACGATATCGACGGGGTACGACAAAGCCTGGCGACGCGCGAACGTCGGGTCAGGCGGGCGAGGCGCTGAGCGACACACCTGCCGCGAACGCCGGACTCAGGGCGAACTCCGCGAGTCCCGCGCGCACGCGGTCGACGTCGTCGGTGGTGCCCATCAGTTCGAATCGGTACAGGTAGGGCACCCGGCACTTGCGTGCGATGACGTCGCCGGCGTAACAGAACTCCTCACCGAAGTTGGTGTTACCCGCCGCGATCACCCCCCTGATCGACGATCGGTTGTGCTCGTCGTTGAGGAAGCGGATGACCTGTTTGGGGACGTAACCGCCGGGCTGCCCCGTCGCCTTGCCCCCGCCGTAGGTCGGACAGACCAGGACGTACGGCTCGTCGACACGGAAAACACCGGTCCGATCGAGGAGCGGGATGCGCTCGGCGCGCATGTCCAGCTTCTGGACGAACCGGTGGGTGTTCTCCGAAACGGAGGAGAAGTACACGATCAACGGCGATGCGGCTGCCGTCATGTCTCCTCCAACCTGGTCGTTCTCGTGGATCTCGCCCGCGGGAGTCGACTCCCGGCAGGCACTGTCGGTATCAACGCCGTGACCGGCGTGACCATTTCCTCGATGACTACGGAGATACGGTGCGATCCGGCTTCCCCGTCGGATCGCTTCGCGCATCGCCGGTCGGTGGATGTCGTCACCGCCATGGTGACGACCGACGGGTCAGGCAGCGGCGGTGGCGAGCGCCTTGATGCGGTCGGGGCGGAAGCCCGACCAGTGTGCGTCGCCGGCGACCACGACGGGCGCCTGCAGGTAGCCGAGCGCCATCACGTAGTCACGCGCCTCGGCATCTTCGCTGATGTCGACGATCTCGTAGGACAGGCCCTGCTTGTCGAGGGCCTTGTAGGTGGCATTGCACTGGACGCAGGCCGGCTTCGTGTAGACGGTGATTGACATTCGGAGGTACTCCTCGGGTCGTAGGAATCGCCAGTGACGTGCGGTTTTCCAGCGTGAAGATGGTGATCTGGATCACCACCGTGATGGCTTCGTCGAGGAGTCGAACTGCTTCTCGTCTTGTGCCTGACTGGTAACGCAAACACTACACCTAGTGGCTGACATTTCTGACCACCACAAGGGGTTGTGAATAACATTGATGGAAGACATGCAGGTCGGAGCGGTGCACGATCACAAATCCGGGCGTGTCCACCGCGTGTTCGGCGTGTCGCTCACAGGTTGTCCAGAGGCGGTCCACAACATGTCCACCGACCATCCACACCCGACCCCGGACACGACGACGCCGCGCCGGGCAGAGCCGGGCGCGGCGTCGTACGTCGTGGTGAGATCAGGCGCTGACAGCAACCTCGTCGACGAGCCGGGAGACGGAGGCGACGACCTTCTCGACGACCGCCGGATCATTCAGTCCTCCTTCGGGAAGAGCGGCGACCTGCACGCCGAGGTCGGCTTCCTCGATCGCACGCCCGCCGGCGATGCCGACCGACTTGCGGGTGTCCTCACGCGTCCACGCGCCGCCGTACTGACCGAGAGCCGCGCTCAGCACCGCGACGGGCTTGCCGGTCAGCGCACCCGTGCCGTACGGCCGCGACAGCCAGTCGATGGCGTTCTTCAGCGCGGCGGGGATGGTGCCGTTGTACTCCGGGGTGGCGATGAGCACGCCGTCAGCGGCACCGACGACCTGGCGCAGCTTCGCCACGCCGGCGTCGAGCTGATCCTCGACATCGACATCCTCGCTGTAGAACGGCAGCGAGCCGAGGTCGTCGACGACAGTGATGGAGACCCCGGCGGGCGCGTTGTCCGCGGCCACGTGGGCGAGCTGGCGGTTCAGGGATGCTGCGCGCAGGCTTCCGACCAGCGCGACCAGTTCGACGACTCGTTCCGACATGTGATTCCTCTCGATGGCACAGGGGTCCGTGAATGCCCACGGGACCTTGTCTACGACATGCTCTAACCGGACCAGGGTCCGATTCATTCCGAATCTGGTCAAGAGTTAGGCTCATCACGTGCCGAATGGGCCCGACCACTCCCCGCTCCACATCTCGCTCAACCCCTCGGGGACCGAACGTGCCGACGCCGCACGTAACCGGCGTCTGCTGCTGGCTGCCGCAAAGAACCTGATCGACCATCACGGCGCGGCCGCGGTCACGATGGAGGCCGTCGCCCGCGAGGCAGGTGTGGGCAAGGGCACAGTGTTCCGTCGCTTCGGCAGTCGGACCGGGCTCATGCTCGCGCTCCTCGACCACAGTGAGTCCGAGATCCAGCAGGCCTATCTCTCGGGTCCGGAGCCGCTGGGACCGGGCGCTCCCCCGCTCGACCGTCTACTCGCCTACGGCCGCGCTCGTCTCAAACTCACCTCCGACCACCTGGACATCCTGCTGGAGGCCGGCGCCGGCGCCGAGGACTTCATGAGCCATCCGGTGGCCCGCACGTCCACCCAGCATGTACAGATCTTGCTGCGGCAGTTGGGCTTCGACGGCGCGCTGGATTTCCTGGCGCTCACCGTCCAGGCGCCGCTGTCGGCGAGTTCGGTGCGTTACCTGCTGGTGGAGGTCGGGCTCGACCTCGACACGATCACCCACCAGTGGCAGGAGATGGTCACCGCGCTCGTCACCGGCCACCATCGGTCCTGACATCACCGGTTCCATCGGCGTGCGAGTTCGTCACGCCGTCGACCGGGTTGCCCGCTGTCCCGGACGCTCGCCGCGCGCCGCGGCGCCGGGACACCTAGCCTGGGTTCCTGTGAAAGCAGTGATCATCGGCGCCGGCATGGGCGGAACCTCGGCGGCCATCGCGTTGCGACAGCTCGGGCACGAGGTCGAGGTGTACGAACAGGTCACCGAGAACCGGCCGGTGGGTGCGGCGATCTCGGTGTGGTCCAACGGGGTCAAATGCCTGAATCACCTGGGCCTGGAGGCGGAGACGGCTGCGCTCGGCGGCATCGTCGACTCGATGAGCTACATCGATGCGTTCACCGGAGAGACGATGTGCCGCTTCAGCATGGCACCGCTCATCGATGAGGTCGGGCAGCGCCCGTATCCGATCGCACGCGCCGAACTACAGCTCATGCTCATGAACGCCTTCGGTCACGACGAGATCCGATTCGGCAAGAAGATGGTCGCCGTCCACGACGGTCCCGATCACGCCACCGTCGAATTCGCCGACGGCAGCACCGCTCACGGCGACATCGTCATCGCTGCCGACGGTGCGAGATCACTGGCCCGCGACTACGTCCTCGGTCGCGCCGTCGAGCGCCGGTATGCGGGGTACGTCAACTTCAACGGACTGGTCCCGGTCGACGAGGAGATCGGGCCGGCGACCGAATGGACCACCTACGTGGGTGATTCGCGCCGGGTGTCGGTGATGCCGGTCGCGGACAACAGGTTCTACTTCTTCTTCGACGTCACCATGCCCGAGGGGGTTCCGTTCGAACGCGGCACGGCGCGTGACGTACTGGCCGATGAGTTCGCGGGATGGGCTCCCGGTGTCCAGAAGCTGATCCGGACGCTGGACCCGGAGACCACCAACCGGGTGGAGATCCTCGACACCGATCCGTTCCACACCTGGGTCAAGGGACGTGTCGCACTGCTCGGCGACGCCGCACACAACACGACCCCGGACATCGGTCAGGGCGGTTGCTCGGCGATGGAGGACTCGATCGCACTGCAATTCGCGTTCCGCGACCATGCCGACGACCTGCACGCGGCCCTCGCGGCCTACGAGGCGTCCCGCACCGAGCGGGCCGCCGACCTCGTTCTCCGCGCGCGCAAGCGGTGCGACGTCACGCATGGCAAAGACCCGGAGGCGACCGCGGCCTGGTACGAGGAACTGCGATCCGAGGACGGTACGAACGTGATCCGGGGCATCGTCGGCAACATCGTCGGCGGTCCGCTCACGTAGGCCCGCGACGGACGCGGCCGTCGGTCATCCCCCGGCGTGCGGTGCCCCGGTGCGTTCCGGGCCGGCCTCGAGTCGGGCGGTTTCCAGGCCGTCGTGCGCCACGAGCGCGTTCTCGCGCGCCAGGGTCGGCCCGGGTGCCAGCAGGGCCACCACCGACCACGGGGCACGGGACGGTGAGTCCCCGAGTCCGAGGACCCCGCCGGTCTCGAAGTCGGGGATGCCGAAGCGGACCCCCGAATCGTTGACGTAGAAGAGGGATTCGGTGCGCGAACTGTCTGCCTCGTTGCCGGTCACCTGCAGGTACTCCCCCGAGCCCGGAGGTACGTACACCGCGTCGAGGTTCGGTCCGGCACCGTCGGACGAGGTCAGCCGGACCGGAACCGCGTCCGGGCCGAGTGGCAGTTCGCGACCCGCGAGCAAAGAGGTCTGCGCCCGGGGCTCCCCCGTGCCGCGGGTCCAGGTGCGACACAGTGTCGGATCGCCGCTCACGTCCAGCAGCTCCGGCGCGACCTCGGGGAAGTCCGAGACAGGTGCCGAGCGAACGGTTTTCAGTGCGGCGAGCTGTCCCGGCGCGACGGTGGTCACCGGCGCGGCGTCGGAGTCGGCCAGCCGCATCAGCTCCGCGGTCGGGGCACTGATCTCCTGCACCCCGTCGCGCAGGACGAGGTGGAAGGTCGTGGTGTCGTCGACACCGACCGACTTGACGACGCTGCCGATACTCGCGCCGTCGACCACGCCCGGCTGCCCGGCACCCGGGATCTCCGGCACCGCAAGCGGATCGACCAAGGGGAACGTGTTCAGCAGGCCGGTGGACATCTGCCGCGGCGTGACCCCCTCGAGGCCGAGGGCGCGCATGACCGGTGCGCTCGCGGTGTCGACCGCGGCACGCACCGGGCTCCAGGCACCGTCCCGGAACAGCTGATACACGAGGAATGTCTCGTCACCGGCGTCGACGAGCACGGCACCGGCCGGTCGCGCCGTACCGATCGAATCGCCGAGGCGCGGTGTCTCGGCGATGACGGTCAGTTCGACCGACTCCGTCGGCGCCTCCGACACCGTGGACGAATCGCACACCGTCCAGGTCGACGAGTCCGGGTGCGACGATCCCGGCAGGGCGGCCGGCGCGCCGGGGATGCCCAGCAGGGGCCCACGCGGGTACGGCTTGAGCTTGTTGTCCCCGACCGACGTCGGCGACTCCGAACTCCCGGTCACCAGCCGCGCGGAGGCGAGGTTCAGCACGGGATACAGGGTGTCCTCGATCAGTACATAGGTGCTGCCACTGTTCTTGCTGACGATGATCGTGGCATCCCCGACCGAGCCCTGCGGCCGGATGAGGCCCCAGATCCCGCACCCGCCGAGGACGAGCAGACCGAGGACCGTACCGACCACGAGGGCCTGCAATTGGGAACGCATGGGATCGTGCAGCATCCGGACGTCGCGTCGGACCAGCGCGTGCTCGAGCCGCTTGATCAGGAAGCGATAGCCGTTGACCTGGGCTTTGGTCGTCAGCTGACGTGCCACGACTCCCCCTGTCCGCACCCGTTCCGAGGCGCCGGACCTCATCCGGCGGCGGGCGGGTTGTGATCTCCTGCGGCATACCCCCTGCCGCGCGGTAGTAGCCTAACCGACAAACATGCCCCTGACGTGTGGGGCTCCACCGCTTGTGCACACACTCGGTGGGTGGCACGTGGCAGTCGGCAGCGGTGATCGAGGGGGTCGCAACCGTGGAGCGGAACACGCGTGGGATGGCACTGCCCACACTCGTCGTGATCGAGGCGATCCTGGCGATCGGGCTGGTCGTCTGGACCGTGTCCGGCAGCGGCTGGGGCGCGGTCGCGCTCGGTGTCGCCGTGCTCGTCTCGGCCGGCCTGGTGCGGGTGGGCGGCCGGCCGTCGGTGTTCGGCCGGATCCTCGCGAACCTGTCGTTCTCGTGGTCCCGCATGCGTCGCGACCACGCCGATCTCGCCCCGGCGCCCTTCGACATCCCGTTGCCCGCCCCCAACACCCATGCCGCGGCACGCCGTTCATCGGCTCCCACGACCATCGGCGCGCGATGGGTCGGCGACACTCTCGTGACGGTGGTCCGGGTGGACCCGGGAGGTCCGGCGGTCACCTATCTGACCCCGGGGCACAGCGAGATGGACGACGAATCGGGTCAGGTGGTCCCGCTCGGCGTCCTGGCCGAGTGCATCAGCCCGTACGACATCCAGCTCAGCAGCATCGAGATCATCAGCCATGGTGTGCGCGTATGGGGTTCGGGCGTCGCGCCGGCCACCTACGACCGCACCCTGGGCCCGCTGTCGGCGACGGCCCAACGGTCGGTGCTGGTCGTCCTGCGGCTGAACCCGCTCGACTGCGCCGACGCCGTCGCCCGCCGCGGTGGCGGCGCGACCGGCGCCCTGCGCACCGCGACCGTGACCACCCGCCGTGTCGCGAAACGACTTGCCGAACAGGGTCTGTCGACGACGATTCTGTCGGCTGCGCAGATCACCGCGATCACGACTCAGCTGACCGAGGGAGCGGCCCTCGACTCGCTGTCGGAGGAGCGCGACTCGGTCGGCGTGGCCGGTCTGCGGATGCGCAGCGCGGCTGTCGAACCGGCCGCCCTGGCCGACGTCTTGCGCGGCGTCTGGGTCAACTCCGCGGTCTCGACGACCGTCACCGTGAAGTTGCGGCCGCGAGCGACCGAGGGTAGGCGCCGCGGCGATCGCACGACAGTCGATGTGTCCGGGATCGTCCGGGTCAACGAGTTCCCCGCGGCGCGGCGCGCCCTGACCGAGTGGCCGGCCGGGCTGATCCCACTCGATGGCCGCCAGTTCGATGCTCTCGCAGCCAGTCTTCCCATCTCGACCTCGACTCGCCTCGACCGGGCGGTTCCGGTGCTGACCGGAGCGGAGGCGGACGCGTTCCTCGCCTCGACACGCCTCCCGGCCGGTGGTTGCGGACAGCTCATCGGGGCCGATCACGCCGGCCGCGCGGTCGCGACCCGGCTCGTCGGGCCCGGCATCTCCACGGTGTCGGTGGCCGCGGGCATCCATGTCGTCGCCCAGATCGCCCTGCGCGCAGTCGCGGTCGGCGCCGCGGTGCGCGTGCACACCGACCGCCCGCACCGGTGGACCCCGGTGGTCACCGCCGTGGGCGATCCGAGCGCGCTGTCGCTCTCGGGCGACCGCACTCCGGCGCGTCCGGGCCCGGCCCTGCTCATCGTCGACGGGGTCGCCCCGCCCTCCCCCGCATCCGACACCACCCGGATGATCGTCGTCGCACCGGGAGCGGGCGAACCCGCGGACGGCGCCACGGTCGCACTGCGGCAGAATCCGCGGACCCCGCAGGACATCTCACTCGACACCGGCGACCGGCCCACCCTGGTCACGATGGTCGCGACCCCTGATGAATGGAACCTGATCGGCGGTTATCCGGAACCCGCGGCCACCGCGCCTGCGGCGCCGGCCCGACGCTGACCCGCGGATCAGCCGAATTCTGGTGTGCGGTCAGCTCATTCGGTCGCGGTCGCGACCGTCGGGGTCAACCCGGGCTGCGCCGTGACCGCGGCCGGAACGAGCGCGCGATAGAAGACCGCCCGAGCCGACGCCGCACGGACGATGACGTCCGGGTCGTCGTCGGTGATCCACATCGCCCGGCCGGCCGTCACGGTGAGCGGGGCCCCGCCCGCGGGCCGGACCTCCACCGCACCGCTCAGCACCGCCAGGATCTGCGGGCCGGGCATGTCGAAGCAGATCGACGAGGCATGATGAAGTCCCGTGCCGTCGAGTTCGACCCGCGACAGCCGGAACTCGGGGGCCGGGGTGAGATAGACCCGCTCGGCGCCGATCGTCCGGACCTGGGGGGTCAGGTCGGCGACATCGACCGGGGTGAAGTCGAGGACGCGCAACAGCTCCGGCACATCGATGTGTTTGGGCGTCAGTCCACCGCGCAGCACGTTGTCCGAGTTCGCCATGATCTCCACACCCGTACCGCGGAGGTAGGCGTGCAGGTTGCCCGCGGACAGATAGAGACCCTGCCCGGGTTCGAGATGAATGTTGTTGAGCAGCAACGACGCCAGGACACCCGGATCGTTCGGGTAGGCCTCTCCGAGTTCACAGACGGTGCGCAGCTCGGCGACGAACTCGCTCTCCCCAGCACTGAGGACGGCGATCGCCCCGGCGAGCACCGCCGGGACGAGCTGCCGGAGCAGGGACTCGGGGAGCGTCAACCACGTGGTGAACAGCGCCCGCAATCCCTCGGAATCCGGTTGGCCGGCCAACATCCCGAGGTAGGGATCGAGTTCGCTCACCTGCAGCGCGCGGAGCAACCGAACGGTGTCCTCGGGTCGGCGGAAACCCGCCAGGGCGTCGAACGGGGTCGTGGCGACGATCAGTTCCGGCTTGTGCCACGGATCGCGGTAGTTGCGGTCGCGGGCCTCGAGACCGACACCGCGCGAGTTCTCGCGTTCGAACCCCGCGCGCGCCTGTTCGGCGGACGGGTGGGCCTGCAGGGACAGCGGCTCCTCGGCGGCGAGCACCTTGAGGAGGAACGGCAGCCGGTCCCCGAAGGCGGCCGTACTCGCCGTGCCGAGCGTGCCGATCGGATCGGCGTCGATCACATCGACGAGATCCTGCTGGATTCCGGCTACGTCGACACACCGGGCCGACCCCGCCGGATGGGAGCCGAACCACAGCTCGGCCTCGGGATGTGCCGACGGGACGGGCCTGCCCTGCATCGATGCGATCGCCGTCCGTGAACCCCACGCGTAGGGCCGCACCACTCCGTCGATGATCCTCATTGCATCGCGTTCCCAACCAGGCGGAGGTACACCGCCGCCATCTCGACCCGTAGTGCCACGACCAGGAAATCCAGTACGTCCCCCGGGCCGTCGGCCACCGGATCCTCGCCCGGCGCCGGGCGCCGGTCGTCCCATTCCCGGCCGTCCGTGCCCCCGGCGGCCGAAGTCTGCTCTGCTCGATCGGCTCCGACCAGGACATCGACCTCACCCAGGCCGGTGACACGCTGGCGCGTGTACCACTCCCGCCTGCCGGTCGACACGACCTGAACTCGCGGCGCGGGAGCCGGTGGCGGTCCGTCGAAGTCGGGATCGTAGAAGATGGAGTCCACGGCCGGCCCGCTGTCCGGACGCGCCTCGAGCAGCTGTACCATCCGCGAGACGTCGGCGAGTTCGGCTGCGGCGCTGACGATTCCGGACAGGCCCACGAGTCCGGCGACCGCATGGCGGGCGATGGCCGCCCCGGCCGGGCTGTCCGCGGTCCACACGGTGGGGCGTCCTTGGACGCGCAACGCCAGCGACTTCGCGCGGTTGTGGAAGGCATCGCGTGCCGGATGCCCGGTGGAGGCCTCGGCGTCGAGCGCGTCGGCGAGATCGTCGAGTGCGGGGACGGACCCGGTGAACCGGACCTGCGTCAGCGCCCCGAAGACCGCGAGCAGCGCCGCGGCGAAGCCGACGAACCGGAAACGCGGCTCGATGTCGAAACGCGGTGCGAGGTTGATCCCGTTGCCGCCCAATGCATCTTGCAACGGACCGGCCACCGGGGCGAGAACCACGACCTCTGCCCGCCGGCGCAGCGCGCGCGCGGCGGCATCGGCGAGCGCCATGTCCCCGGCGTCGTCGCCCGCGACGATCACGACGTCCAGCGGTCCGATCCACCCGGGCAACACCGGTCCGCTGACCACCGGCACGTCGACCCGGGCCGCCAGCGTCGCCACCGCGAAGTCGGTGGCCCGATGGGACACCCCGCTGGAGCCGTGGACCACGACCACGCTGCGCGGACGAAGGTCGGCGAGCGGCGCGAGCACACCTTCGCGGACGGCTTCGGCAACGGCGCGTACCTGGGCACCGGCGAGCGCGACCGCTCTCAGCAAACCGTCGACATCCGCCGAGATCAGCTCCTCGGCGTTGTCGAGGTCGGGGGAACCGGTTCGCATGTCACCAGGGTAGCCAGGTCGCGGAGTCGGCGCGCACGTACTCGACACAGTCCGGGTGACACCGGAGGCCACCGCCGCGGGGCCGGCGATCACCGACCCGCGTTCGACGATGCCGGGATACGGCCGCACAGTCGACGAAAAGAGACGCACACTCGACGCGAACGGACGCACAGTCGACGGGAAGAGACGCACGGTCGACGGAAAGAGACGCACGGTCGACGGGGACGGCACACCGTCGCGGTGGCGACGTCCCTCCACGACGTCGACGAGGTCCACGCCCCCCGCGCGGTGGTGACCGGTCAGTCGACCGGATCCGGCAGTACTCGAAGGTGCCCGCGACGACCCGGACGCGGGCGGGTCTGGTGTCGCGGGGCCCCGGCCGGCTGCGACGGTGCGTCGACCGGACCGGCGCGATGGCGTCCCGAGCGACGGTCCTCCACCGCGTCGCGGTGGGCGTCGGCGAAGTGAGTGTCCTCGAAGGCGTCGAGAGCGTCGATCGGACCGCGGTCGACGTAACGCGGGCGTCCGCCTCCGGCGACGGCTCCGGCCTCCCGGACCGCCTCGGCGAGGGCGGTCAGTTCTTGATCCTCGGCCGGCGGCGCGGAGAAACCCCGCTCGCTGCGCAGCATCTCCCAGCCGCGCGGGACGGTGATCCGGCGGGCGTGGTCGTCACACAGGTCCCAGGAGTGCGGCTCCTGCGACGTCGCGAGCGGACCGATCACCGCGGTCGACTCGGCGTAGACGAAGGTCAGGGTAGCCACCGCGGATCGGGCGCAGCCGGGTCGGCAGCACAGTCGGGGAAGCTTCACGTGACGAGATTAGCCCTCGTCGCTCGCAACCACGTCGACGACACGCTCACCGCGCGGGCCGCCGGCGAAGACACGGGCGGCCAGAGGAGACACGGGCGGCCAGAGGAGACACGGGGTCGGCCGACCTCCTACACTCTCGCCATGCGCATCGACCCGAAGCCGACTCCACGTGGCGCCTCCGGCCTGCCGGAGTCCCGCCGCGGTCGGCGGCGGGTGGGGCGTCATCGTGACCGTCGCGGACGCGGACTGCGCTCGCCGCTGCTCCCGCAGGGCGTGCCCGCACACAACAGCCGGTCGGACGAATTCGACGCGGTCGCGCTGGAGGCCTTCGCGGAGATCGACGCGCAGTGGCATGACCAGATCGCCGGGCTCGACATCGCCGTCGACGAGATCCCGCGGCTGCTGCCGCGCGACCCGGAGACCGTCGAGTGGCCCGACGAGGTGACCGCCGACGGCGCCGTCCCGCTTGCTCGGCTGATCCCGGCCGGGATGGATGTGAACGGTGCGCCGACGCGCGCGCAGATCATCCTCTTCCGCCGGCCGCTGGAGTCGCGCGCCAAGAAGGGCACCGAATTGCTGGATCTGATCCATGAGGTCCTCGTGCAACAGGTGGCGACGCATCTGGGTGTCGACGAAGACACGATCGACCGCGGACCAGAGTGATCCGCGGTCGAGTACTGCGGTAGCCATTCGGCCGGCCGACAGTGAGGTCGATCGATGTGTCGGGCGATCCCCGTGCGGGGCGCCGAGTCAGATGATGCCGCGCTTGAGGCGCCGGCGCTCACGCTCGGACAGGCCGCCCCAGATACCGAAGCGTTCGTCGTTGTGCAGTGCGTACTCGAGGCATTCGGACTTCACCTCGCAGCCCTGGCAGATCCGCTTCGCCTCGCGCGTCGACCCACCCTTCTCGGGGAAGAACGCCTCGGGGTCGGTCTGCGCACACAGCGCACGGTCCTGCCACTGTTCCTCGACGGCGTCGAAGAGATCGTCGAAGTCGTTGGGTACCAACGAGAGATGACGACGGCCCGGGTCCGCGTCGTCGGCGACGGGTCCGAGGGGCGACTCGAGGTCGGTCCCGACACCGATGGCCGACGAGGTGGCGGTACCACCGATCATCGAATCATCAACGGGGCCAAGGGTGTTGAACTCGGCGATGAATTGCGGGCGATTCTGTGGTTCAAGCGGATTGCCGATCGGGTTTTCCAAAGCCATCGTCGGCGCCTCCTAGCTCGGGATGTTGGTAGTTTCTGCGTCCTTTGCGAACACGGCCTGTGTGCCGCACCCACCACTGTTGCCACACCACTTGTACTACGGATGCGGAGACTCCCACATCAGTCGTACACACAGCGCCCGAGCGACGGCCCGCGAAGTGCCGGAACCGACCCTCACCCGAGTTCGAACATACAATCGAATCCGTTGAAGTCCAGCGGTTTTCGATCCAGAGGTTCTCGATCTCAAACTCGGAATGACACTGATGTGATTACACACGCCCAGGGCGGTCGCGGTCAAGTTGAAGTCAAAGATTCTCTGTTTACCACCAGGATCCGACATCGTTGTGACTCGACACGACATTGACCTCAACCCGACGTGCATGTCACACCGACCGCGGCGCCGGTCCGAATCGTCCGTACCGCGCCGACAGCCCCTGACCGCCCTCGCACACCGCGCACTACAGTGGCGGTGTGAAGGAGTACCTGCTGTGAAGGTGACCGTACTCGTCGGGGGCGTCGGAGGGGCACGATTCCTCCTCGGGCTGCGCGAATTGTTCGGCCCGACGGCGTTCCCGGCCCCCCAGGACGACACGTCCGGCGTCCAGGCGAACGAACACGAGATCACCGCGATCGTGAACGTCGGCGACGACGCGTGGATGCACGGCGTCCGCATCTGCCCCGACCTCGACACGTGCATGTACACCCTCGGCGGCGGGATCGATCCCGAACGCGGGTGGGGCCGGCGCGACGAATCCTGGCACGCGAAGGAGGAACTCGCCGCCTACGGTGCCGATCCGGACTGGTTCGGACTGGGCGATCGCGACCTCGCCACGCACCTCATCCGGACTCAGATGCTCGACGCCGGGTACCGACTGTCCGACGTCACCGCCGCGTTGTCCCGCCGCTGGAACCCCGGCGTACGACTCCTGCCCGTGACCGATGACCGTCACGAGACACACGTGGTGGTCGCCAAGCCCGACGGCGACGACGGCGAACGGGTCGCGATCCACTTCCAGGAATGGTGGGTGCGCCATCGCGCCCAGATCCCGACCTCCGGTTTCGCACAGGTCGGTTCGGACGACACCGCGCCCGCACCCGGTGTCCTCGACGCGATCGCCGACGCCGACGTCGTCCTGCTCGCGCCGTCGAACCCGGTCGTGAGCATCGGCGCGATCGTCAGCGTCCCCGGGATGCGCAGCGCACTGCGACAGACGAGGGCCCCCGTGGTCGGCATCTCACCGGTCATCGACAACCGGCCGCTGCGCGGCATGGCCGACGAGTGCCTGTCGGTGATCGAGGTCGAGTCCTCGGCCGAGGGCATCGCCGGACACTACGGCGCCCGCAGCGGGAACGGGATCCTGGACGGCTGGCTGATCGCCGAGGGCGACCACGCCGCCGTCGACGGCATCGCCGTCGGCGCCGCCCCCCTCCTCATGACCGACCCCGCGGCCACCGCCCAGATGGTGCGTGCGGCCTGCGCCCTCGTCGACGTCGCGCTCCCCGATGCGAACAAGGGCCTCGTGTGACCGCACGCCCCGACCACCGCGCCCCGGGCCAGCTCGAGATCCGTCCGGTGACCGGTCTGCCCGAGTTCACCGCCGATACCGACGTCGCCGGCGAGATCCTCACTGCCGCACCCTGGCTCGAATCCGGTGACGTCCTGGTGGTCACCAGCAAGATCATCTCCAAGGCCGAGGGTCGGATGGTCGACGCACCGAGCGACCCCGAGGAGCGGGATGCGTTGCGCCGTCGCCTCGTCGAGGACGAATCGGTGCGTGTACTGGCACGCAAGAACCGAACCCTCATCACCGAGAACCGGCTGGGCCTGGTCCAGGCCGCCGCCGGGATCGACGGCTCGAACGTGCGCAGCGACCAGCTCGCGCTACTGCCGGAGAATCCCGACCGCAGCGCGGCGGCGCTCCGGCGGGCCATCGGCGATGCCACCGGCCTGGACGTCGCGGTGATCATCACCGACACGATGGGCCGCGCCTGGCGGACCGGACAGACCGACGTCGCCATCGGTGCATCGGGTATCGCGGTGACCCACCCCTACGAGGGCGGCGTCGACGACTACGGAAACCCGTTGATCGTCACCGAGATCGCGGTCGCCGACGAGCTCGCCGCCGCGGCCGACCTCGTGAAGGGCAAGCTGGCCGCCGTCCCCGTCGCCGTCGTCCGCGGTTTCGGTCCGGCCGAGGACGGGACCACGGCCGCCGATCTCATCCGGCCCCACGACGAGGACCTGTTCCGCCTCGGGACCGAGGAGGCGATCGCCCAGGGACGCCGTGAGGCCATCCGCACCCGGCGTTCGGTACGGGCCTTCGCCGACCGGACCGTCGACCCCGAGGAGCTGCGCGCCGCCCTCGGCGAGGCGCTCACCGCTCCGGCGCCCCACCACACGCATCCGGTCCGCTTCGTCTGGCTGCGGTCGGCATCCCGGCGTCGGGAACTCCTCGACGCGATGGCACACGAGTGGCGCGCCGATCTGGAGTCGGATTCCAAGACCACACAATCCATCGAGAAACGGCTGCGACGCGGACAGATCCTCTATGACGCCCCGGAACTGGTGATCCCGTTCCTCGTGCCCGATGGCGTCCACGAGTACCCCGACGAGCGGCGCAACGCAGCCGAACACACGATGTTCACCGTGGCCGCCGGCGGGGCGGTCGCCACCCTGCTCACCGCACTGTCGGTCCGCGACATCGGCAGCTGCTGGATCGGGTCGACCATCTTCGCCGCGCCGACGGTACGCCGGGTCCTCGACCTCGACCCCGGCTGGGAACCACTCGGCGCGGTCGCCATCGGTCATCCCCTCGAACCGTCGGAGCTCCGCGACCCCGCCCCCACCGCCGATTGGGTGCTGGAGCTGTGACCGCCGAGTCGCTGCACGCGTCCGCCGTCGAGGCCCTCACCCGGTGGGAGACACCGGATCCCGACCAGGACTCCCTCCGCCACACGTACCTCGCCTTCCTGGCGGCATCCTCGCAGGGATGCCTACGGGCCAGCGCGGCAGGACATCTGACGGGTTCGGCGATCGTCTTCGACGCCACGCGCCGGCACGTCCTGCTCACCCTGCATCCCCGGGTCGGCAAGTGGATTCAGCTCGGCGGGCACTGCGAACCGACCGACGACTCCCTCGCCGACGCGGCGCTGCGCGAGGCACGAGAGGAGTCGGGCATGCCCGAACTCGTACTCGACACGACGGACCCCGCCGATCCCGGAGGCGGGATCGTGCATCTGCACACCCACCCGATCACCTGCTCGCTGGGCGTCCCCACCCGCCACCTCGATGTCCGCTACCGAGTGATCGCCGCACCGACGTCCGACGGAGAACTCCCCCAGGTCGTGCGCAGCGACGAGTCGGTGGATCTGCGCTGGTGGCCGGTCGACGCCCTGCCGGACGACGCCGGGGACGACATCGCGACGCTCATCGACGCGGCGTTGCGGGACGGCTCATCGCGCTAGACGCGGATGTTCTTGCCCACCGTGACCACACCGCCGGCGCTGACCGAGAACCGTTCGCGGTCGGCGCTGACATCGACGCCGAGTTGCTCGCCGTCACCCACCACGACGTTCTTGTCGAGGATCGCCTTGCGGACGACCGCGCCCTTTCCGACGCGGACACCGGGCATCAGCACGCTGCCCTCGACCACCGCGCCGTCCTCGACGATGACGTTCGACGACAGGACCGAGTTGCGCACCGTGCCCCCGGAGATGATGCAGCCGGACCCCACGACGGAGTCCTCGGCCACCCCGGACTGAACGAACTTGGCGGGCGGCAGGTTGTGTGTCTCGCCGCGGATGGGCCAGCGGCCGTTGTACAGATTGAAGATCGGATGAACCGACACGAGGTCCATGTGGGCCTCGTAGAACGCGTCCAGCGTTCCGACGTCACGCCAGTAGCCGGTGTCGCGTTCGGTGGCACCGGGGACATCGTTGTCCTTGAAGTCGTAGACGTAGGCGGTGTCCCGGCGCACGAAGGCCGGAATGATGTCGCCACCCATGTCGTGGTCGGAGTCCGAGTCAGCGGCGTCGGCGCGCAGCGCGTCGACCAGCGCCTCGGTGGTGAACACGTAGTTGCCCATCGACGCGAACGTCGACTCGGGATCGTCCGGCGTCCCCGGCGGATCGGTCGGCTTCTCCAGGAAGCGGGTGATCTTGCCGCTCTCGTCGGAGTCGATGCAACCGAAGGCCGTCGCCTCCGCTCGCGGGACACGGATTCCGGCGACCGTCACGTCGGCGCCGGATTCGACGTGCGCCGCCACCATCTGCGACGGGTCCATCCGGTACACGTGGTCGGCGCCGAAGACGACGATGTACTCGGGTCGTTCGTCGGTGATGAGGTTCATCGACTGGAAGATCGCATCGGCGCTGCCGGTGTACCAGCGCGGTCCGAGACGCTGCTGGGCCGGGACCGGGGTGATGTACTCGCCGTGGAATCCCGACGTCCACCAGGTCTGCGAGATGTGCCGGTCCAGCGAGTGCGACTTGTACTGTGTCAGCACGCAAATGCGTTCGTAACCGGCATTGACCAGGTTGGACAACACGAAGTCGATCAGCCGGTAGGCACCGCCGAAGGGCACCGCAGGTTTGGCACGGTCCATCGTCAGCGGATACAGACGCTTGCCTTCGCCGCCTGCGAGGACGATGCCGAGGACGTGCGGCTCAGATCTCACTCCCCCAACTTAACCGCCATCGAACCCGTCGGCCAGGTGACCGGGCCGGAAGAATGCCGCGCGTCCCGGCCCCGGTGACCGTTGACCGGCACCGATGGCGAACTGCGCGCGATGGCACTAGCGTCGAGATCATGCGGGTGGCGATGATGACACGAGAATATCCACCTGAGGTCTACGGCGGTGCCGGTGTCCACGTCACCGAATTGGTCCGCCATCTCCGCGATCTCATCACCGTCGACGTGCACTGCATGGGCGCCGAGCGGGAGACCGCCGCGGTGTACACCCCCGATCCCGGGCTGGCCGGGGCGAACGCGGCGATCACGACTCTCTCGGCCGACCTGCGGATGGCTGTCGGTGCGGCCGACGCCGACGTCGTGCACTCCCACACCTGGTACACCGGTCTCGCCGGGCACCTGGCCGCCCAGCTCTACGACGTGCCGCATGTGCTCACCGCGCATTCGCTCGAACCGTCGCGCCCCTGGAAGGCCGAACAACTCGGCGGGGGCTACCGGGTGTCGAGCTGGGTCGAACGCAACGCGGTCGAGTACGCCGACGCAGTCATCGCGGTGAGTGCGGGTATGCGGACGGAGATCTGCGACACGTACCCGCGACTGGACCCCGAGCGTGTCCACGTGGTGCGCAACGGGATCGACACCTCGCAGTGGTATCCGGTCGCCGACCCGTTCGGACCCGACTCGACGCCCGCCGCTCTCGGACTCGACCCCGACCGACCCATCGTCGCGTTCGTCGGCCGGATCACGCGGCAGAAGGGCGTCGCGCATCTCGTGGCCGCGGCCCACCGTTTCGACCCCGACATCCAGCTCGTCCTCTGCGCAGGTGCACCGGACACCCCGGAGATCGGCGCCGAGATCGAGCGGGCGGTCGGCGAACTGTCCGCGGCACGTCCCGGCGTGCACTGGGTGCGCGAGATGCTCCCTCTCCCCCGCATCCGCGAGATACTGACAGCGGCAACGGTCTTCGTGTGCCCGTCGGTGTACGAGCCGCTGGGCATCGTGAACCTCGAGGCCATGGCCTGCGGCACCGCGGTGGTGGCCTCGGAGGTCGGCGGGATCCCCGAGGTGGTGCGCGACAACGTCACCGGCCGCCTCGTCCCCTACGACCCCGCCGATCCGGAGACCTTCGAACACGATCTGGCCGAGACGGTGAACGCGGTCGGTTCCGACGCGGCCGCAGCGTCGGTGATGGGCGCGGCCGGCCGCGACCGTGCCGACGCCGAGTTCTCCTGGGCGTCGATCGCCGAACAGACCCTGGGCGTCTACGAGTCCGTCCGGCGCTGAGCCGGGCGCCGTCCGCGGGTGGGACGGCACGTCGTGACCACGACCGACACCGTCACCGGCACGCGAGCGTCCCCGGCGAAGGCGTCGGCCCGCGCGCGGATGTCGGCGTCCTCGGAATGAAATGCCGAGGGCCCCATGGCGACCAGATCGCCGATGGTCCCGGCGTCGAGGTCGGCGGTGTACCGCAGTGGAGACTCGTCGACCAGTTCGAAACCGTCGTCGAGCGCCGCGTGGAGTCGTGCGGCCTTGGCGTCGTCGACCCGCAGCATGTCCATCGGCTCGATGAGTTCGGCGAGGTGGTCGGGCCCCGGGCTCACGATGATCAGTGCACCGTCGGGCGTCAGCACCCGGGCGAACTCGGACGGGTTCCGGGGCGCGAACACCGAGAGCACCACCGAGACAGCGCCATCGACGACCGGTAGGCCACGCCAGACGTCGCCGACGACGGCGGCGAGCCCGTACGGTCCCCGGGCGATGGCTCGCGCGCAATATTTGGACAGGTCGATGCCGATCCCGGCGACGGGAGACCCGTCGACACCGCCCGGCGCTCCGGTCGCCGCGACCGCGGCGCGAAGGTAGTGTCCGCCACCGGCGCCCGCGTCGAGGATCACGGGCCGAGGGGATCCACTCGCGAACTCGGCGGCGCGTCGGGACACGGAATCGACCACAGGGACGAAGAAACCGGCGTCGTGCACACGGGCCCGAGCGGCCACCATGGCCGCGGTGTCGGCGCGCAGCGCGCCCGACCGACCGTCGAGCAGTGCGACATAGCCCTGCCGGGCGATGTCGAATGAATGAGCGTCGGGACAGCGCAGCGACGTGCCGTCGACCGAGAGGGGTCCGGCGCACACCGGGCATCGGAGGATCTCGACGATCGAAGTGAGGCCATGCGCCCGGTGCGGTGTCGGTGTGTCCGCCCGGGCCTCATGGGAACTGCCCTCGTGGGGCATGTTCAGCCGGTGACCCCGCGGAGTTCCTCGCCCAGCGCGGCTGCTTCGTCGGCGGTCAGCTCGACGACGAGTCGACCCCCACCCTCGATCGGAATCCGGACAACGATTCCACGCCCTTCTTTGGCCGCTTCGAGGGGGCCGTCCCCAGTACGTGGCTTCATTGCCGCCATTCTCAAGCTCCCTTCAAGGTCCCTGCTCCGAACATGATACGTGTAGGCGTCTCACACGATTGCCAGTGCGCGACACGCGCGCCGCGCGGAACCCGCTGCGCGCCTACCCCGGGGCCGTCGGCGGGCCCGGCTGCCACGTGCCGGCACCACCGTTCTCGTGGTCGGCGACCACATCGTCGGAGTGCGCGTCGACCGACGTCCCGGGCACCGGCTCCCGGTCACGCAGGCGCGCGATCACCGAGCGCAGATCGTCGACCTCATGTGCGAGACGTGCCAGCGCCCAGTCGACTTCGGCCTGCTTGTAGCCTCGCGGCGTCTGCGCGAACCGCAGCGCGCGGACGTCGTCGCCCGTGACCCCCGCAGACGGCAGTCTGGTGAGCGTCGTGTCGGGCTCGACCGGCGGAAGATCTTCCCCACGGCCGAACACGAACCAGACGATGGCGAACACGCCCGCGACGACGAGCCCCATGATCAGCAGGTACAGCAGCAGCGTCTGCATGTGATCCATCCTGACAGAAGCCGTCGAACCGGACTCCGGCGCAACGCCGACCCGGCGACCGCCGGCCTACGGTGGCGCGGTCGCCGGGTCGGCGTCTGTCGGGTCGGCGTCTGTCGTGTCCGCGCCTCGCGTCGGGGCGCGCCTAGGAGGCCATCTCCTCGGTCTTGGGGTCCAGCACCCGCACGGTGTTCATCGGCGGACGATCCTCGAGATAGACCTCGGTGGTGTGCGGTGTGAACGACCCGTCGGGCTCGGCGGTGAACTGGGTCAGGCCGACGCCCGAGTCCTCGATACCGCACCGGCGCATGAGGGTTCCGACGATCTGCCGGCTCATGACTCCCAATTCCACCAGGGGGCGGTTGCGATGGGTGCGGACCCCGAGGTTGACCTGACCGATACCGGCCAGACCGTAGCGGTCGTAGGTGTCGATGAGCAGCCCGATCTCCACCCCGTAGCCGGGCGCGAACGGGACCGATGACAGCAGCTCGCGAGTGCCGGCGTACTCGCCGCCGAGCGGCTGGAGCACCGCGGTGAGGTCGGGTTTCTGGGAGGCCAGGAGCGGCCGGGCGACGAGCTCGGTCACGCGACCGCCACCGTTGGCGTCGTGCGTACCGCCCGTTCGCAGCGGACGCCGGTAGTAGCCCTTCACGAGCTGGATCTCGGGGTTGACCAGAAGCGGGCCGAGCATCTTCGGCACGAACATCGGGTCCGGGTCGATGAGGTCGGAGTCGACGAAGGCGATGATGTCGCCGGTCGCCACGGCGATCGAACGCCACAGCACCTCGCCCTTGCCCTTGACCGGGTCCAGCTCGGGTACCGCTTCCTCGCGGGTCACCACCTGTGCGCCGGCGGCGAGCGCCCGTTCGGCGGTCGCGTCGGTGGAACCGGAGTCCAGGACGATGACCTCGTCGACCAGGCTGCCGTAGAGCGGCATGATCGTCGCGATGACGTCGGCGACGGTCTCCTCCTCGTTGAGCGCGGGGAGCACGACCGAGATCGTCCGGCCGTCCTTCGCCTCGACGAGCTCGTCGATCGTCCAGTCCGGCTGTTCCCAGGTGTGGGTTGCCGACCAGCGCTGCTCGGTTCCCGGGGCCTGGGCGACCGTCGGCCACATCGCGGCCTTGTCGCGGCTGATGACGGTGCTGGGCGTACGTCGCTTCTGCTGCTTGGTCATGCGAGTCCCCTGACTGTTCGGGCGGGTGGTCTCGTTCCCGCGATGGCAGCGACCATGTCGACCACACGGCGAGTGGCAGCGACCTCGTGAACGCGGAAGATCCGGGCGCCCTGTGCGGCGGCCAGACTTGTCGCGGCCAGTGTCCCTTCCAATCGTTGCGTTAGGTCTGTACCCAGAGTCTCCCCTACGAAATCCTTGTTGCTCAGCGCCATCAGCACCGGCCAGCCCGTGTTAACAAGATCTTTCACGCCGCGTAACAGAGCCAGCCCGTGGTGGGTGTTCTTGCCGAAATCGTGCGTCGGATCGATGACGATCGAGTCTCGACGAACGCCGGCCGCGAGCGCACGTTCGGCCGCGGCGGTCACTTCTCGGAGGACATCGGCCACCACGGCGTCCACGGAATCCCCGTACGCGACGCGGTGCGGCCGGGTGCGCACCACCGCGCCGCCCGTGTGGGAACAGACGATCCCCGCGCCCCGCTCGGCCGCGACGGCGACCAGGTCGGGATCGAACCCCGCCCAGGTGTCGTTGATGAGGTCGGCCCCGGCGGCGCAGGCCTGGTCGGCCACCTCGCTGCGCCACGTGTCGACACTGATCAGCACATCCGGGTGCCGGTCCCGGATCCAGGAGATCATCCCGACGACCCGGGCGGCCTCCGTCGCCGCATCGACCTCGCGACCGGGTCCCGCCTTCACCCCGCCGACGTCGACGATGTCGGCGCCCTCCGCCACGACCCGATCGACGTGCGCCTGCGCGGCGGCGTCGTCGAAGCTCGCCCCCCGGTCGTAGAACGAGTCGGGGGTGCGGTTGACGATCGCCATGACCAGCGCGCGATCGGTCGGCACCCGACGCCCGCACAGCGTCGGCGACACCGACGCCTCCGGGGTCGAACTCACCCCTTGGGGACCTTGGCCGCGGCGACGTCGTCGGCGTAGTCGTCGTAGTACTCGGTGTAGCCCTTCTCCTTGCCGAGCAGCACGTAGACCCGTTCGGCCTCGGCGTCGGCGTATCCCTCCTTGCGGAGCTCGACCTTGCGGTTCTTGAAGGTCGAGGTCTGCTCGAAGTCGTCGACGATCCGCACGAACAGCGGCACCGCGTACGACGGCAGGGCGTCGTAGAGGTGCCGGGCGAAAGCGCTCGGATCGAGGTCGGCGCCCTCACGCAGCTTGATCGCGATCATCCCGGCGCGACCGTCGGTTCCCGGGACCTCGACGCCGTACGCCACCGACTGGGCGACGGCCTCGTAGGAGTCGACCGCCCCCTCGACCTGGGTCGTGGCGACGTTCTCGCCCTTCCAGCGGAAGGTGTCACCGAGCCGGTCGACGAAGGCGATGTGCGCGAAGCCCTGATCGCGGACGAGGTCACCGGAGTTGAAGTAGGAGTCGCCGTCCTTGAAGGCGTCCCGGATGATCTTCTTCTCGGTCTCCTCGGAGTCGGTGTACCCGTCGACGGGCACCCGGTCACTGATCTGGGCGAGCAGCAGGCCGGTACCGCCCCGGCCGACCTTCACGAGCCGACCGTCGTCGCCGCGCTTGGGGTTCCCCTCCTCGTCGTACTCCACGATCTTGTACGGGAGCGGGCAGAAACCCGCGGTCTTGTCGACGCTGAACGCGTTGACGAACGCGAGGTTGAGTTCGCTGGCCCCGTAGAACTCGACGACGCGGTCGACACCGAAACGCTCGCGGAACTCGTCCCAGATGTCCGGGCGCATACCGTTGCCGACCACGGTGTGCACGGAATGCTGGCGATCCGTGGGCTTCTCGGGCTGTGCGAGGAGATAGCGACACAGTTCGCCGATGTAGCAGAAGGCCGTCGCACGGTTGAGGATCACGTCGTCCCAGAACTTCGACGCCGAGAACGAGCGTCCGATGGCGATGCACGCACCGGAGGCGAGGACCGAGGCGAGCGAGACCGACAGCGCGTTGTTGTGGTACAGCGGCAGCGGCACGTACATGGTGTCGCTGTGGCGCAACCGGACGGCGAGACCGCCGATGCCGGACATGCTCGCCAGCCACCGGTTGTGGCTCATCACGCTCGCCTTCGGCATTCCGGTGGTGCCGGAGGTGAAGATGTAGAAGGCCTTGGTCGACGCGGGTAGCTGCTCGGTGACCTCCGGGTCGGACTCCGAGAGCCCCTCGGCAGCGGCATCGAACTCGGCGAAATCGTAGACGTGTTGCGGCAGAACCGATTCGGGAATGGAGTCGAATGCCTCGGCGCATTCGGGATCGTGGATGAGGACCGTGGCCTCGAGGAGTCCGACGCTGTGCTCGAGCACCTCACCGCGCTGGTTGTAGTTCAGCATCCCGGCGATCGCACCGAGTTTGACGGTGGCGAGCATCAGCAGCAGGTCGGTCGTGCAGTTCTTGGACAGCAGCGCCACCACGTCGCCCTTGCCGACGCCGTCGGCCGAAAGCGCTGCAGCGTAACGGTTCACCCGGCGGTTGGCCTCGCCGTAGGTGGTCGTGCGGCCCTCGAACCGGACGAACGGCCGGTCGGGGTGCTCGGCCGCGTGCTTCTGGAAGACCGAACCGATCGTCCGCTTGGCCTCCGGTGGACGGCGGATGAGCCCCGGCGCGTGCTTGATCATCCCGGTCGCGTGTGGCGCCATCTTCACCACACCACGAAGAATGTCGGGGATACCGACCGTCTTCTTCACGCTCTGCTGCCGACTGTCCTGCTGCTCGACCTCTGGGGACATCTGCCCTCCGCTCTCCCGCTGGCATATCGGGTGCCCCGCGCACCCACGCGCTACCCTACCGGCCGGTAGCAAGGCCTCACCGTGCTGTCGCCAACTCCACCGCGTCGGACACCGAGCGCGTGATCAGCAGTCGGTCCAGCGATCGCCGGGCGACGAACCCGGTTGTCGACAACTCTCGCAGCCAGTCGAGCAACGGCGCGTAGAAATCGACAGGATCGAGCAGGACGACCGGCTTGTCGTGCATCCCGAGATAGCCACCGGTCCATGTCTCGAACAGTTCCTCGAGCGTCCCGATCCCGCCCGGCAGGGTGATGAACCCGTCGGCGCGCTCGTCCATCAGCCGCTTGCGTTCGCGCATGGTCTCGGTGACGACGAGTTCTCCCGACCCGAGATCGGCGACCTCGTGCTTCATCAGCGCCCGGGGGATGATGCCGACCGTGTGGCCGCCGGCCTCGCGAGCGGCGTTGACCAGCGCGCCCATCATGGAGATGTTCCCGCCACCGGAGACGACCACATGCCCCTGCTCGGCCAGGGTCCGCCCGACCTCGGCGGCGAGGTCGAGGTAGGGCTGGTCGACGGGACCGGACGCGCAATAGACACAGACAGCACTCACCGGGCAATCGTGCCATCGCCGGCCGATGAGGTCATATCGGCCCTCAGGGGGTGGCGGCCTCGATCGCGGCGACCACGTCATCGGGATCGTCGACGACGGTGAGCAGGTCGAGATCCTCGGGCGAGATCATCCCGCGCGCGGCGAGGACGTCGCGCATCCAGTCGAGCAGGCCGCCCCAGAAGTCACTGCCCACCAACACGATCGGGAACCTGACCACCTTCTTGGTCTGCACGAGGGTCAGCGCCTCGAAGAGTTCGTCGAGGGTGCCCATCCCGCCAGGGAGACAGACGAACGCCTGCGCGTACTTCACGAACATCGTCTTGCGCACGAAGAAGTATCGGAAGTTCATGCCGAGATCGACCCACGGATTGAGGCCCTGTTCGAAGGGCAGCTCGATGTTGAGTCCGATCGACTGCGCCCCGGCCTGATGTGCGCCCTGGTTCGCGGCCTCCATCGCACCGGGTCCGCCACCGGTGATGACCGCGTAACCGGCCTCGCCCAAGGCTCGGCCCACGCGGACACCGAGAGAATACTCCGGCGACTCGGGATGCAGTCGCGCCGAGCCGAAGACCGTCACGGCTTCGGCGACCTCGCTCATCGCGTCGAACCCGGCGACGAACTCGGACTGGATGCGCAGCACCCGCCAGGAGTCACGCATGGTCCGGTCGGAACGACGCGCGGCGTCGCGTGGGTCGATCCACTCCAGCAGCCGGCGGTCGGTGGTCTTGCCCTGCTGGTCGCGCCGGATCCGGATCGGTCCGACGTAGCAGGTGTCGGCCTCGGTCTCGGCCTCGTCGGCGGTGGCGGCGGCGGGATCGGGCGTTGTCGACATGGCGGTCACGCTAGCAGCGACACGCGACCCGGCCGGTCGCGCCAGGTCAGGACAGGTAGGCGCGCAGCAGCTCGGTCACCGCCCGGATCTGCGCCACCGGCACCCGCTCGTCGACGCGGTGCGCGAGATTGGGGTCGCCGGGCCCCAGATTCACGGCCGGGATGCCCAGCGCCGAGAACCGCGACACATCGGTCCAGCCGTACTTGGCACGGAAGCGTCCGCCCGCGGCCTCGACGAGCGCCGCGGCAGCCGGATGGGCCAGACCCGGCAGGGCGCCGGCCGCGGAATCGGTGACCTCCCACCCGATGGCGCCGTCGGCCAGGTCGGCGGCGAACACCTCGCGCACGTGGTCGAGCGCCTGATCGACCGAACGGTCGGGCGCGAAGCGGAAGTTGACGTCCACGTGTGCGGCGTCGGGGATGACGTTGCCCGCGACCCCACCCCCGACGGCAACCGCGGACAGACCCTCGCGGTACTCACAGCCGTCGATGTCGACCCGACGGGCCTCGTAGCGCGCCAGCGTGGTCAGGACACCGGCGAGTTTGTGAATGGCGTTGTCGCCCATCCACGACCGGGCCGAGTGCGCCCGGGTCCCCGACGCCGACAGTCGAACCCGGAGTGTTCCCTGGCATCCCGCCTCGATGAGCCCCGCGGTCGGCTCGCCCAGGATCGCCACGTCGCCGGCCAGCCAGTCGGGGAGCTCGCGTTCGATGTCGTTCAGGCCGTTGAACTCTGCCGCGATCTCCTCGCAGTCGTAGAAGATCAGCGTCAGATCCGAGGCAGGCTCCGGCAGCGTCGCGGCCAGGTGGAGGAACACCGCGTCACCGGACTTCATGTCGACGGTGCCGCAGCCGTGCAGCACGTCGCCTTCGTCCGGATGGGTCTCCCGGCGGTGCGGCAGGTTCCCCGCCACCGGCACGGTGTCGAGGTGACCGGCGAGGATGACCCGCTGGGCGCGGCCCCGATCGGTACGGGCGAGAACGCGATTGCCGTGCCGGAGGATCTCGAAACCGGTTGTCTGCGCCCGCAGGGCGGCCTCGACCGCGTCGGCGATGGCCGATTCGTTGCGCGACTCGCTCTCGATGTCGACCAGCGCGGCGGTCAGGTCGACGGGATCGGCGGTCAGGTCGAGATCGGGAGTGCTCACCCCTTCACCGTAGTGAGCCCAATTCCGCGGCGCCGAAGGAGACGCTGAACTTCACGCACCAGAGGAACACCGACGGATA
This sequence comes from Gordonia lacunae, assembly GCF_002149015.1. Lineage (GTDB taxonomy): Bacteria > Actinomycetota > Actinomycetes > Mycobacteriales > Mycobacteriaceae > Gordonia > Gordonia lacunae. Next base: position 80,132 of record NZ_NGFO01000006.1, read on the forward strand.
GTCGCCCAGGTCGACGCCGGCGGGGATCTCGTACAGCTGGTCGCCCTTGTTCCCCTTGATCATCCCGAGGTCGACGTGTGGGACCCCGGCAGCCGTGCGCCACCCGGCGAATCCCCCGACCACCTCCCCCTGCGACAGCCACACGTGGACGTCCGGTCCGGTGGTGGTGTCCAGGCCCTCGATCGCCAGCACGCGTGACCCGTCGGGCTGCTCGATGATCGAGACCGATCCGGAGGTCGAGTGTTCGTGGCTGATCAGGCTGCCGCGCGAGATCACCACCGGCCCGGCGGGAGGCGCCTGCCCCGGCACCGGCGTGGTCGGGGTGACCGCGACCGGGATCGCGTCGTCGACCTCGGTGTCGACGAAGATCAGCCACGGCTGGAAGACGACGGCCCCGACCGCCAGCGCCGCGACGATCACGACGCCGAGGCCGCCGAGCAACCACGGCCGGCGGCGGCGTCGGCGCCGGGGTGGTGCAGGTGGCTGCGGATGACCGGTCATGAGGGCGACCCTACGAGCGGCGGACCCCGCGCGACCAGGACTTTGGGCCGAATGGATGACCAGACGGAGCGCCATGGATGCCGATGGCGAACAGGGGCCGCGGTAGCGATCACCTAGACTCACCTGTCGTGACATCTACTGGCGCACACGCAACTGGCATCGCGACCGTGATCGACGGGGGTTCGACTCCCGGCGTCGTCCTCGACGTCTGGTTCCCCGAACCCGAACTCGACGGTGTCGAGACCGCCGAGACCGTGACCCTCGACGACGAGTCGACACCGGCTCACCTCCGTGAGCTGGTGGGTGTCGACGAGGCCCGCGGGGTGAAGACGATCGCGGTCCGCACCGGTATCGCCGACATCGCCGCCGCACCGATCGACGCCTACGACGTCTACCTCCGACTGCACCTGCTGTCGCACCGCCTCATCACCCCGCACGGCGCCAACCTCGAAGGCATCTTCGGGATGCTCACCAACGTGGTCTGGACCAACCACGGCCCGTGTGCGGTGGACGACTTCGAGTCGGTGCGGGCCAAGCTGCGCGCCCGCGGACCGGTCACCGTCTACTCGATCGACAAGTTCCCGCGCATGGTCGACTACGTGGTGCCCGGCGGCGTACGGATCGGCGACGCCGACCGCATCCGTCTCGGTGCACACCTCGCGGCCGGCACCACCGTGATGCACGAGGGCTTCGTCAATTTCAATGCCGGCACCCTCGGGTCGTCGATGGTGGAAGGTCGCATCTCCGCGGGCGTCGTCGTCGGCGACGGCTCCGACATCGGCGGCGGCGCCTCGACGATGGGCACCCTGTCGGGTGGCGGCAAGGAGATCATCGCGCTGGGCAAGCGCTGCCTCCTCGGCGCGAACTCCGGCTGCGGCATCCCGCTGGGTGACGACTGCGTCGTCGAGGCCGGCCTCTACGTCACCGCCGGCACCAAGGTCACCGGGCCCGACGGCACGCAGATCAAGGCGCGCGACCTGTCCGGCCAGTCCAACCTGCTGTTCCGTCGCAACAGCCTGACCGGCGCGGTCGAGGTCGTGCCGTGGAAGGGCGACGGCATCGCCCTCAACGAGGCACTGCACAAGAACGACTGAGTCCGGGCCGCTGGCCGGATCCGTGATCGCGACGTATGGTGGGCTCATGAGCACATCGAACAATCGTTCGACGAACGAGACCGACGACGTCCTCGGCGCGGGCGCCGGGAACTCCACCGAGAAGGACCCGGACGACTGGGTGACCGGCGACGAGCCGATGACCGGAGCCCAGCGCAGCTACCTCGACACCCTCGCGCGAGAGGCCGGCGAGACGCTCTCGGCCGACCTCACCAAGGCCGAGGCCTCCGAGGAGATCGATCGACTACAGCAGAAGAGCGGTCGCGGCTGATCTGGCCGGGGTTGATCCGGTCGGGGTTGATCCGGTTGGGGGCTCAGACGGCCAGCCGGGCGACGGCCGCACTGATCCGTTCATCGGTCGCGGTGAGCGCCATGCGAACGTGGCGTTCACCCGCCGGCCCGTAGAAATCGCCGGGGGCGCAGAGGATTCCACGCGCGGCGAGCCAGTCGACGGTCTCCCGGCACGGCTCGTCCCGGGTGGCCCAGAGGTACAGGCCCGCCTCGGAGTGATCGACCCGGAAGCCCGCACCCTCGACTGCGGCCTTCAACAGGCGCCGACGGGCGGCGTAGCGTTCGCGCTGCTCGTCCACATGCGCATCGTCGCGTAGCGCGGCGGTCATCGCCCCTTGGATCGGGAACGGCACGATCAGTCCGGCGTGCTTGCGGACCGCGAGCAGTTCGCCGATGAGATCGGGGTCGCCGGCGAAGAACCCGGCACGGTACGACGCCAGGTTCGAGATCTTCGACAGTGAGTGGACCGCCAGCAGCCCCGTGTGGTCGCCGTCGCAGACCCGTGGGTCGAGGATCGACAGCGGCTCGCCCTCCCAGCTCAACCCGAGATAACACTCGTCGGACACGACGACGGCCCCTCGCTCACGTGCCCATCCGACGACCTTGCGGAGATGGTCCAGGCCGAGGATCTTGCCGGTCGGATTCGACGGCGAGTTGATGAACATCAACGCCGGGTTCATCGGCCCCAGGGCGACGGTCGAATCCGCGCGCACCGGTCGGGCACCCGCGAGCAGCGCGCTCACCTCATAGGTCGGGTACGCGACCTCGGGAATGACCACGTCGTCGCCGGGTCCGAGTCCGAAGGTCGATGCGAGACCCGCGATCGCCTCCTTGGTCCCGATCACCGGCAGGATGCCCGTCTCGTCGAGCGCGGTGACTCCATGCCGCCGGACCAGTGACTCCGCGGCCGCCTCGCGCAACTCGGGCGTCCCGATCGTCGTCGGGTACCCCGGGAACGTCGAGCTGTCGGCGAGTGCATCGCGGATGAGATCGGGCACCGGGTCGACGGGCGTGCCCACCGAGAGGTCGACGATGCCGTCGGCGTGAGCCCCGGCCGCCGCCTTGGCGTCGGCGATCGTGTCCCAGGGAAAGTCGGGCAGGCGCCCGCTCACCCGGGTCGAGGTGACTCGTAGCGGTGCGGCCGCACGGGAGACAGGACTGCTCATGCCTAGCCGGTCAGTCCTCTTCGTTCATCGGCGGGAGTCCCTTGATGAACGCCGGATCGGCGTCGGTCTTGCCGACCTTGCTGGCACCGCCCGGGGAGCCGAGGTCGTCGAAGAAGTCCGCGTTCGCGCTGACGTAGGGCTCCCACTCGTCGGGGACATCATCCTCGTAGAAGATCGCCTCGACCGGGCACACCGGCTCGCACGCACCACAGTCGACGCACTCATCCGGCTGGATGTAGAGCATGCGTCCACCCTCGTAGATGCAGTCGACGGGGCATTCCTCCACGCAAGCCTTGTCCAACACGTCGACGCAAGGCTCCGCGATGATGTAGGTCACCACTCACTCCTTCGCTAGGGAAGATCCGGGTCGACGCGACGAGAAGCGCTGGTTCGGCGTCGAACAGCACTCCGGCGTCGGCGCCGGTGCGGCCCGAGGGCTGGTCGAACCGCACCCCACAGTATCCGCCCCGGTGGACGCTGCGACGAAATCGGCCCCCGTCCAGAAGGGCCTGGATCGGCCTGGGAGTAACGAGGATCACACTCGGGCCGCCGGTGGGCGCCACGGGTTTCGCTCATCGTGCCGACAAACCTCGACGCCGCGATCATCCGCGGGCAGTGTCGGGCACATGATCGTCGTCGACGAATCCGTCCTGACGGGACACCGACCCGCGGGTGCGTGCGCCCGGGTGCCGCACCGACCCACCGCGCGGTCGATGTCGATGTGCTGTTGCTGAACCGATCGGCCTCACCACATCCCCGTCGACCATCGCAAGGATTCGCCATGACCTCCACCCTCGCCCGCACCGAATGGGCGTCCCCGTCCTCGACGTCGTCTCTGTCCGCCGCCCGGAACCGGGCTCGGAACTCCTCGTCACTCCGTGAACGCCCCGGCGCTGCGGCTCCGCGCACCATCAGCCACCTGCCGACACGGCTTCGGCCCGCCGACCTCCTCCGTATCACCGACCAGGGCGTCGCCGATGTCCTCGACGGCCGGCACGACGCCGTGCTCCCGGAGGTCTGGGACGAGCGGCACCGCTGGTCGACCCGACTGCACGCCGACGACGACGTCGATGTGTGGCTGATCAGCTGGACGCCGGGCGAGGCCACCGAACTCCACGACCACGCCGGCTCGCTCGGCGCGCTGACCGTGCTGTCGGGCAGCTTGCGCGAGTATCACTGGACGGGAGACGATCTGGCGGTGCGCATCCTCGACGCCGGCGACCAGGCCGCCTTCCCCCTCGGGTGGGTGCACGACGTCGTGCGGAACCCGGTCGTGGCCGCGCCGGAGCCGTCGGCCGGTGAGCAGCCCGTTGCGCTGGTGACCCCGACGCTGAGCGTGCACGCATACTCTCCGCCGTTGACCGCCATGTCCTACTACGACATCTCCGAGGGCGGGCACCTGCGCCGCAATCGGACCGTCCTCACCGACGAACCCGAATGAGCGCTCACCGGACCATCGACGACGTGCTCGCCGACGCGCGGTCGCGGATCGCGCGGGTCGAGCCCGTCGACATCCCGGCGGAGCTGGCCGACGGCGCCGTACTCGTCGACATCCGGCCCGCGGCCCAGCGGGCCGAGGAAGGCGAAGCGCCAGGGGCCCTCGTGATCGAACGCAACGTCCTCGAATGGCGGTGCGACCCGGCGAGCGACGCACGCATCGACCAGGCGGTCGACCACGACGTCCGCTGGATCATCCTCTGCTCGCAGGGTTATACGTCGAGCCTCGCCGCGGCCGCGCTGCAGGAGCTCGGACTCCATCGCGCGACCGACGTCATCGGCGGATATGAGGCTCTCGCACCGGTACTCGGGTAGCTGCCCGTGAAGGCTCCGGCACATTTCTCGCCAGGCCCCTTCGAGGCTCGTCGCTAGCGCTCCTCGCACCTCAGGGAGCAGAGGGGGTCGCCCTCCTCGCACCTCAAGGAGCGGACGGGGTCGCCCTACTCGCACCTCAGGGAGCAGAGGGGTCGCCCTCCTCGCACCTCAGGGAGCGGACGGTCGCCCTCCTCGCACCTCAGGGAGCGGACGGTCGCGCTCCTCGCACCTCAGGGAGCAGAGGGTGGCCATCCGCACCTCAGGGGACCAGTGGGGTGTGATTCTTCGGATCAGGCAGCAGGACACACTCAGGCGACCGCGGGCCACGGTCGCGGCGCCGGGCGCGTGTCGACGGCGAGGCCGGTCACCGGATCGGCGAGTGCCGCGACGTGGTGGGTCAGCGCCGGGTCGATCCAGTCGGCACCGTTCAGCACGTAGGGCGGTTGCGCGGTGATGCGCTCGGTGAGAACGAAATCGGACTCCGCGGTACGCGCGGCCAGGGCGTCGAGGTGCGGCCAGGGGCGCTCCGGGTTGACGTGGTCGGGCGTCAGCGGCGACACCCCGCCCCAGTCGTCGACGCCGGAGGCGATCAGCGCGGCGCACTCGGCGGGCGACACCAGGTTCGGCGGCGCCTGGACCCGCATGTGCGGGCCGAGGACGATCCGGGCCACCGCGACTGCGGCGAGGAACTCGGTCATCTCCGCGTCGGGGGTCGAGCGCATGGCGGTGTCCGGCTTGGCGCGGAAGTTCTGCACGATCACCTCCTGGATGTGCCCGCCCTGGGCCTGCACGTCGGCGAGGGCCAGCAGCGATTCGGCTCGCTCGGTGAGGGATTCGCCGATCCCGACGAGGATTCCGGTGGTGAACGGAACGCGAGCGGTGCCCGCGTCGCGAAGCACCTGCATGCGGACCAGTGGATCCTTGTCGGGACTTCCGTAGTGCGCCTGCCCCTTCTCGGTGAACAGGCGTCGCGACGTCGTCTCCAGCATCATGCCCATCGAGGGCGCGACCGGCCGCAGGTGGCGAAGTTCCTCGAGGCTCATCACACCGGGATTGAGGTGCGGCAGCAGACCCGTCTCGGACAACACCGCGACCGCGGCCGCACGCACATAGTCCAGCGTCGAGGAGTAACCCCGTTCGGCCAGCCATTCGCCGGCCTGCGGCCATCTTTCCTCCGGCCGGTCACCGAGGGTGAACAGGGCTTCCTTGCAGCCGAGTTCGGCACCGCGCCGCGCAAGGTCGACGACCTGGTCGAGTTCGAGATACAGGCCCTCCCCCGCGCGGGCGAGCTTCCCGGGGACCGTCACGAACGTGCAGTAGTGGCACCGGTCGCGGCACAGGCGGGTCAGCGGGATGAACACTTTGCGGGAGTAGGTGATCTGACGCGACCTGCCGACCGCCGCGAGCCCGTCGTCGCGGATCGCCCCGGCGATCGACTGGAGTTCGGTGAGGTCGTCGCCGGAACAGGACAGGAGCGCCACGGCGTCGTCGAGTCCGATCGGCGCCCGTTCGCGGGCGGCGGCCAGCGCTCCGCGGATGGCGGTCTGGTCGGTCATTCCTCACCCTCCTCGGGTGTTCCGGTGCCGGGTTCGTCGGGATGTGGTTCGTAGGGTGCGGGGTCGAAGGTGCCGTTGCGTTCACGGAACGACGCCGCGGTGCCCGGCCACAGCAGGGTCAGGCGACCGCTGTCCGGGTCGACATACCAACTGTCACAACCGGTCAGCCACACAGTCGATTCACTGCGCGTGTCGATCTCACGCGTGTAGGCCTCCTCCGCGGCAGCCGAGACCGCCAGGGTCGCGACTGCGTTGTCGGCCATGTACTCCAACGCACCCACGACGTAGTCGAGTTGCGTCTCGATCATGTAGATCGCCGAGTTGTGTCCGAGTGCGGCGTTCGGCCCGTCGAGGACGAACATGTTGGGGAACCCGCTGACGACGGTCGAGGCATAGGAGGTCATGCCCGCCGACCAGTGCTCGGACAGCCGGTGCCCGGCGCGGCCGGTGATGCGCGACGCGGCGGGAGGTCGCGCGGCCTCGAATCCGGTTGCCATCACCAGGACGTCGAGGTCGTAGGTGTGACCGCTGTGCGCGGTGGCCTTGGACTCGGTGACCGACGTCAGCGCGCTCGGCTCGAACACCACGTTGGGCCGCTGCAGCGCCGGATAGAAGTCATCGCTGAGAAGGATGCGCTTGCAACCGATCTCGTAGTCGGGCGTCAGCTGCTCACGGAGGCCGGCGTCGGCCACCTGCCCGTGCAGGTGGTCACGGGCCCGCGCCCGGATCTCATCGATGTCGGGATGCAACCCGAGTCGCTGCCGGAAGGCCGCGTCGGCCTCGACGAGCAGCTGGTCGCGCACCTCGGCGGCGACGGCCGGATCGAGCATCGCGGCGCGCTCGTCGTCGGTGTAGTCGCGGTCGGCCCGCGGCACCACATACGGTGCGGTGCGGCAGAACACGACGAGGTCCTCGGCGACCTCGGCGAGGTGTGGGATGAGTTGCACGGCCGACGCGCCGGTCCCGACGACCCCGACCCGCGCACCCGCCACGGCGACGGCGTCGTCCCAACCGGCCGTGTGGACGACCTGTCCCGGGAAGGTGTCGAGGCCGTCGATGTCGGGGATACGCGCCTCCGACAATCGCCCCACCGCCAGAACCAGCGTACGGGCGCGGAACGTCGCGGACCGACCGTCCGGCGCGGCGGCGGTGATCACCCAGCGCGCGTCCGGCTCATCCCAGACCGCGTCACGCAGTTCGCGATTGAGCTCGATGCGGTCGGCCAGCCGTTCGTCGACGACGATCTGTTCGAGATAGCCGCGGATCTCCGCGCCGCGCGGGAACCGCGCCGACCAGTCCGCGGGTGGCCGGAACGAGAACGAGTACAGATGAGCCGGGATGTCGCAGGCGATTCCGGGATAGGTGTTGTCGCGCCACGTGCCTCCCACGCCGTCGGCGCGTTCGAGTACGACAAACGACTCCCGGCCGCGGCGCGCGAGTTGTGTCGCCATGCCGAGGCCGGCGAAGCCCGCACCGATGATGACGACGTCGACGTCGTCCATCGTCAGCGAGGCCTGGCACGACCCGGCCGACGGTCCCGCGGAGGACGGTGTCCCGCTCACGCGGACACCTGGGGCAACGCGACCAACCGGTCCGGTCCGGGCATCTCGTAACGGGTGGTGCGCTGACGTGGTGTGCGTCCGGCTCGCGCCGCGATGTCGACGACGGCCGCGACATCGAGCACGTGGCCGGCTTCCGGTCCCGCGGTCGGCATCAGGGCGCCGTCGAGCAGCAGACCGCCCAGATCGTCGGCCCCGCCGCGCAGCACCAGATCGACGGTGGCGGCAGGGAGCTTCGTCCAGGCCACCTGGAGATGGTCGACGAGGCCCACGGACATGAGTCGGGCCACGGCGTGCACCGCGCGGGTCTCCCGTTCCGACGCCGTCCGCGACGCGGTCTCGGCGAGGTGCGGCGGCACGTTCTCGGGCAGCAGCGGCATCAGGATGAGCTCGCTGAAACCCCCCGTGCGGCGCTGGATCTCGAGGAGCAACCGCAGATGTGCGACCTGGTGCACGGGCGTCTCGACATGCCCGTAGAGCATCGTCGCCGTGGAGAAGAGGCCCACCCGGTGGGCGGTCTCGATGACATCGACCCAGCTGCCGACCGGCGGTGCCGAGCCGGTGGGCGACAGCGTCGCACGCACCGTGTCGTCGAGGATCTGGGCGGCGGTCCCCGGCACCGATCCCAGGCCTGCCGAGTGCAACCGCTCGAGATGTTCGGCCACCGACACCCCGGCGCGCTCGGCGCCGTCGACGATCTCCGGTGCCCGGTACGCGTGGAGATGCAACCCGTCGGCGGCACCGGTGATGGTTTCGACGAGCCGGATGTACTCGTCGGCCGGGAGCTCGGCGGGCAGTGGTCCCTGCATGCAGATCTCGGTCGCTCCGAGACCGACCGCCTCGACGACCAGGTCGTCCAGCCCGGGGTCGTCGGGGCCCAGGCGGCTGACGACCCCGGTGTCGAGGTTGCGGTTGACCACGAACGTCAGCGCATCCGGATCGGTGACGCGACGACGCGCGGAGTCGGCGAGGTCACACAGTTCGTCGAGCTGCTCACCCGCGGCGCCGAGCAGCGCGATCCAGCCGTCATCGTCGAGGGCGTCGGCCCCGAGAGTCGGGTCGTCACGAACACGGCTCAGTGCGGCCGTGACGCGCTCGATCGGGGCCATGATGTCTTCGGCCCACGCGCGCAGAAGCATGTCTCTCACTCTAACTCCGCCTCGCGCAGTGCAGCGCAGAGCGCCCCTGCGCCGGGTGGTCACTCGGGTTCGGGTAGCCGACCCGTCCAGGCCAGCGCGGCGCACGGCCCGACGCCGAGCACCAGGAGCAGGAGTGTCTGCACCAGGTAACCGCCGCTGATCGACAGCACGACATCACCGCCCGGCCCGGGGACGCCGCCGGCGATGACGACGACGAGCCCCCACGCGGCGAGCGGCCCGTACCGCCACGGGGTGGCGGTGAAGCCGGACGCGAGCCAGAGCAGAGCCGCGTTGACCACCCCTGCGACGAGAGCCGCGACGGGTAGCGCGACACCGCCGAAACGCTGGTAGGTGAAGGCGACGCCGAGGAGCCCGACCGCGAACCCGTCGACGATCAGGAAGCCCAGGAGGAGCCGGTCGAGGACGGAACCCGATGCGGGGCGAGCCGAACGTGTCATCGTCTGGATCCCGCGTCTCAGTCGATCCCGGCGAACAGGTCCGACTCGCGCGTGTCCGTCGCGCCGAGGGACTCGTGGCGTTCCGGTTCGGTGAGGATGAAGTGCTCCGCACTGGCGATCGGCTGCAGGATGTTGTTCGACAGGGCGTACTCGGTACCCGACGCGGCGACGGTCACCTGGGTGGCGTGGGCAGCCAGAGCGGCGACCTTGCGCGCGAGGTACCCGCTGATGTCGATCTCGGTGGTGATGTCGGCATCGGGATAGCTGGGGAGCTCACCGTCTTGGGGCATCCGCCAGTTGTCGGGAACGGTGACGACGCGGGCCAGCCCGGACTCCAGGGCACTGCGTTCGGTCACCGATTCGTAGACCTTGACCGGGCCCGAGCCGAGTTCGCGGGCCCGCGCGACCGCGGCCGCCGTGACCTCGTGGACGAGCTTGTGATCGGGATGCCCGTACGTGCCCGAGGCGTCGTAGCTGACGACCACCTGCGGTGCGAACTCGGTGAGGACGCCGACCAGCGCACCGACCGGCTCGTCGAACGCCGCCCGCACGAGCGCGCGCGGGTGGTTCGCCGACGGCGCGCCGGCCATGCCGGAGTCCCGCCAGCGCCCGGCACCGCCGAGGAACTCCGGTCGCAGCGGTGGCTGCCCGTCGGGACTGAGTTCGGCCAGTGCCCGTGAGAGTTCGAGGATGCGGAAGCCGCCCAGTTGATCGGCGCCGCCGTCGGCGACCAGCTGCGCCCACTCGTCCCCGATCACCTCGCCCTCTTCGCCCAGCGTGAAGGTCAGCACCCGCACGTCGACACCCTCCGCGAGATACCGGGCGATGGTGCCGCCGGTCATGATCGTCTCGTCGTCGGGGTGGGCGTGCACGAGCAGCAACCGGCGACCGGCGGCGGAACCGGTCACGACAGCTCCCAGTTCACCGCGGTCCCGAAGATCGAGACCTGGATGGGCCCGGTGAGTGGGACGTCGCGCACGGCGGGCGTGGTTCCCACGACCATCGAGTCCTGATACAGCGGCAGGTAGATCGCCTGTGCGGACAGCAGCGGCTCGGCCTCGTTCAGTGTCGGGATCGGGTCGTCCTCCGAGAGTGCGGTCCGGGCGAGCTCGATCAGGCGCGGATCACACAGCCCCGAGATGTTGCTGGCGTAGCTGTCCCCGGGATCGCCTCCGCTCGGCGCGATGCTGGTGGGGGTCGGCGGCGTCGCGGGAGACGGTTCGGTACCGGGTTTGGGCTGGTTGCAGTCGACTTGCGAGGCGAGCGACGCCGCCGGCGGCACGCCGAGCCCCGACCACCCGACGACCAGGTCGACCCGCTTGTTCGTGAGCGCCGACCCGTACAGCTCGCTGTTGGGGAGCGTGACGACCTGCGCACGCACCCCAGCCCCGCGGAGCTGGTCGACGATGCTCGATGCGGCCGACGTGGTGCGCGGGTCGCCGGCGACCGCACCGACACGCACGATGAGGTCCTGGCCGTCGCGCTGGAACGGCAGGATGCCCTCGGGCAACTCCGGCACCTCGACCAGCCCCTCGATCGGGGCGTCCGTTGCACCGGGCGTCGTGGAACCACCGGCGGACGGCGACCCCGACGCGGGCGGTGACGACGGTGAGACCGACGAGGGCGCCCGGGATGAGGACTCGGACGACGCCGACGGCACCGGCGACGCGGAACCGACGGGTTCCGGCGCGGCGCGACGATAACCGGCGGAACCCAGCAGGGCATCGATCTCGGCCGGCCCGACACGCGGTCGGTCGACCGGCGTGTAACCGGGGTCCGACGGCGCGAAGACCGTGTTGGCGAACGGCTCGACCACCCAGTCGCCGGCGCCGGCGAAGGTCGTCAGTCGCGGATCGACCAGTCCGAGGATCGCGCGCCGGACCTCGACCGAACTCATCGCGTCGGTACGTGCGTTCACGCTCACACCGAGCGACCGCGACGTCAGGCTGCGCGCGGTCTCCAGACCGGGCAGGGCCTTCAGTTCGGCGTCGGTCGCCGGCGAGGCACCAAGGGCCACCATGGCCGAGTCGCCGGAGCGTACGGAGTCGAGCATCTGGGCCGAGGTGCCCGCACGGCGCAGCACGATCTGGTCCAGCCGTGGCGGGGTGACCCAGTAGCGGTCGTTGCGGGCGAGTCGCACCTCGTCACGGGTCTTGTCGATCCCCACGATCGCGTAGGGACCGGCCGACACCGGCTTGCCGGTGTCCATCCCGGTCTGGAAACCCGCGGGCGCACCCTTCAGCACGTGACTCGGCAAGAGCCCGGTGAACAGTTCGCGCCAGGCCGGGAACGGCCGCTCGAACCGGACCTCGACGACCTTGCCGCCTTCCCGGGACTGCACCGAGTCGATGAGCCGGTAGCCGGCCGGCGCCACCACGTTGGGTTGCCGGGACATCTGCTGCCACAGGAAGTTGAAGTCGTCACCGGTCACCGGCAACCCGTCGGACCACTGGGCGTCGGTGTGGATGCGGTAGGTCACGGTGAACGGCGCCCGCGACGTGACCTCCGCGGAGGTCACGAACGAGCGCTGGAGCTCCCACACCGTCCCGCCCGGCGTCTGAACGGGGGCGAAGGCGCTGGGCAGCGTCATCGCCGCGACCGCCGTCGTCACCGGGTTCTGGTCAGCGGCGATGTGCGGGTTGAACCCCGAGCCGACCGAGTCGGTGGCGATGTAGATCGTCTTCTCCACCGGGTACTCGGTCGGGGTCGGCGGCGGCCCGGTGTCGCGGACCGGGGGTGGCGGATCGGACATGCACGCCGTCAACACGACGAGCAGGGCGATGCCGCAGGAGACCACACCGAGCAGCCGGCCCCGGGCGCGATTCGTGGTCTCGCGGCCTTGTTGTGGTCTCGCGCGATTCACCTCGGATACCCCCATGACAAAGAAGCTGCTCGGTCCGTCAGACGTGTCTACCACCGTGCACGGGCGCCGCCGTACCGCCGAACCGTCAGTTGACAGCGGCGTCCCGGGACTTGGCGCGGGAGCGCTCACGGGCACGGGTGTTCGAGTCGAGGTGGACCTTACGCACCCGGACCACCTCCGGGGTGACCTCGACACACTCGTCGGCGGCACAGAACTCCATGGCCGCCTCGAGGTCGAGCTGCATCGGCTTGGCGAGGGTCTCCATCACGTCGGCCGAGGACTGACGCATGTTGGTCAGCTTCTTCTCGCGGGTGACGTTGATGTCGAGGTCTTCGTGGCGCGGGTTGATCCCCACGACGTGTCCCTCGTAGCTGTCGTCGCCCGGGTTGACGAAGAACGTGCCGCGATCGGCGAGTTGGATCATCGCGAACGGGGTCACGGTTCCGGCGCGGTCGCTGACGAGCGAACCGGTGTGGCGGGCGCGGATCTCGCCGGCCCAGGCGTCGTAACCGTCGAAGACGGCGTTGGCGATGCCGGTGCCGCGTGTCTCGGTGAGGAAGTCGGTACGGAAGCCGATCAGGCCGCGGGAGGGCACGATGAACTCCATCCGGACCCAGCCGGTGCCGTGGTTGTTCATCTGCTCCATGCGGCCCTTGCGGGCGGCGAGCAGCTGGGTGACCGCGCCGAGGTACTCCTCGGGCACGTCGACCGTCAGGTGCTCGAAGGGCTCCTGCACCTTGCCGTCGACCTTGCGGGTGACGACCTGCGGCTTGCCGACGGTCAGCTCGAAGCCCTCGCGGCGCATCTGCTCGACCAGGATGGCGAGCGCGAGCTCACCACGTCCCTGCACCTCCCAGGCGTCCGGCCGGCCGATGTCGAGGACGCGCAGCGACACGTTGCCGACCAGTTCGGAGTCCAGGCGCTGCTTGACCATGCGGGCGGTCAGCTTGTGACCGGACACCCGACCGGCCAGCGGCGAGGAGTTGGTGCCGATGGTCACGGAGATGGCCGGCTCGTCGACGGTGATGCGCGGCAGCGGCTGCGGGTTCTCCAGGTCGGCGAGGGTGTCACCGATCATGATCTCCGGCATACCGGCGACGGCCACGATATCGCCGGCCGACGCCGACTCGGCGGGCGCGCGATCGACACCGACGGTGGCGAGGAGCTCGGTGATCTTGGCGCGCTCGACGACGGCTTCACCGTCGACCTCGCGGCACCAGGACACCTGCTGACCCTTGCGGAGGGTTCCGTTGTGGATGCGGACGAGCGCCAGACGACCCAGGAAGGCCGAGGCGTCGAGGTTGGTGACGTGGGCCTGCAGAGGCGCCTCCGGGTCTCCCTTGGGAGCCGGGACGTACTCGAGCAGGACGTCGAAGAAGTCGTCGAGGTTCTCCCCTGCCGGAACCTCACCGTTGGCGGGCTGGACGGTGCTGCACTTGCCCGCACGGCCCGAGGCGTAGAGCACCGGGAGCTCGAGGACGAGTTCGGCTGCCTTCGCGGCCTCCTCGTCGAGGTCGGAGGCGAGGTCGAGGAGCAGGTCCTGCGTCTCGTCGACGACCTCCTGGATGCGGGCGTCGGGACGGTCGGTCTTGTTGACGACGACGATCACCGGCAGCTCGGCGGCCAGCGCCTTGCGGAGCACGAAGCGCGTCTGCGGCAGCGGACCCTCGGAGGCGTCGACGAGGAGGACGACACCGTCGACCATCGACAGACCACGCTCGACCTCGCCACCGAAGTCGGCGTGGCCGGGGGTGTCGATGACGTTGATGACGACCTCGGTCCCGTCCGGCTGGCGCCGGTGGACCGCGGTGTTCTTGGCGAGGATGGTGATGCCCTTTTCACGTTCGAGGTCACCGGAGTCCATCACCCGGTCGACGACCTCGGCGCGCTCGCCGAAGACGCCGGACTGGCGCAGCATGGCGTCGACGAGTGTGGTCTTTCCGTGGTCGACGTGCGCGACGATCGCGACGTTGCGGAAGGTGGGGGCAGCGCTCACTGGCTCTCTTTCGTGTGGGTGGGGACCTGCGGCGGCGGACGGCGCTCGGTTCAACTGCGGAACGTCGGCGACACTCGCATCCGAACGGCTCTGACCGGCGCGGAGAGCAGATCACCCAGGGATTCAATGTGACAGAGTATCGGCTCGGACGGTGAGACCGCGATCACAGCACCCGGAAAGGGGATAGTTAGGGTCTGCTAACCTCGCGGTATGGGCAAGGTCGACCCGACCAAGGTGGGCTCTCTGAAGCCCAAGAAGAAGTGCTGCAAGAGCTCCACGCGCTGCGTTCGCTGCCCGGTGGTCATCCATCGGATGCGCAAGCTCGACACCTCCGAGATGTCGAAGAAGGAGCTCCACAAAGCGCTGAAGAAGGCACGCGTCGCCTGACCCCGGGTCAGCCCGGCGGCGTCTCGCTCTCGCGGTCGGCGGTCCGGACGTCCCCATCGGCCGATCGGACCGCGACGGCGACCGCGACGAGTGCGATGCCCGCCGCTTCGAGCGGTCGCGGCACCTGTCCGAGTGCGACCAACCCGATCACCGACGCCGTCACCGGCAGCAGTGCGAGCAGGATCGCGAATCTCGCCTGTCCGACTCTCCGCAGCACGACCTGATCCAGGGCATACGGCACCGCGGTCGACGCGATGCCCAGCAGCAGGCCCTGCGCCAGCACGACCGGCAGCTCGGTACCCTCGCGCACCGCGTCGGCCACCCACCACGCGAGCGGCGCGGTGAGCAGCGCGGCCAGCGCGAACCCGGTGGCCAGATCCTCGACACCCGCGCCCCGCGCCGCGACGCGTTTGCCCAGGACGATGTAACCGGCCCAGCAGGCGGCCGCGGTCAGCGCCAGGACGACGCCGATCGCCGTCCCCGACCATCGGACATCGGCGATCAGGACGACGCCGACCGCTGCCAGCACGAGTGCGGCGACGTCGCGACGTGTCGCGGAACCCACCGCGGCCACCACGATCGGACCCAGGAACTCCAGGGCGACGGTCGTGCCCAGCGGCAGATGGGCGAGGGCCTCGTAGAAGGCGATGTTCATTCCTGCGGTGATCAGCCCGAAGCACGCCGCGAGGCGCAGCCGCTCCCACCGCCAGGCTGTCCGCGGCGGCCGCACCCACAGCAGCAGCACCAGGGCCGCCCCGGCGATCCGCAACCAGGCGACCGCGGCGGGAGCGATGACGTCGAACAGGCCGACGGCCACAGCCGCGCCGAGATACATCGAGGTCGCGCCGACGACCATCAGACCCGGCGGGACGAGCAGGTCGCGTCGCGTCACCGGCACGGCGACGTCCTCGCGACCGCGCGCGTCGTCACGGCCCGATCACCGCGACGCGTTCGGGCACCAGACGCATCCGGACCCGGTCGCCGACGGCGACCGCTGCGTCTGTCACGGCGTCGATCTCGCCGACCGGGGTGTCGATGCGCACGCGCGGGCCGGCCGGGAGTTCGGCGACGAGCATGACGGTCGCCGTCGCGCCGGTGTCCTCGTCCGTCCCCGGCGACGACGGGCCGATCGAGACCGACTCGGGCCGCAGGCCGAGCCTGCGGCTGCCGTCGGGGCGGTCGAGCGGCATCTCGCCGAGCACGGTGTCGGCGACGCCCGACCGGACCTGCGCGTCGACGACGGTCGTGGCGCCGAGGAATCGTGCGGTCCATTCGTCGACCGGGCGTCGCCACAGCCCCGCCGGGGCGTCGGTCTGGATCATCACGCCGTCTCGCATCACCGCGATCTCGTCGGCCATGGTCGCGGCTTCGGCATGGTCGTGGGTGACCACCATCGTCGGCACACCGGCCGCGCGGACGATCTCCGAGATCTCCACCGCCAGTTCGTCTCTCATACGTCGGTCAAGGGCCGCGAGCGGCTCGTCGAGCAACAGCAGCCGCGGGCGCGGGGCCAGCGCACGCGCCAGCGCGACGCGCTGCGCCTGTCCACCCGACAGGGTGTCGACGAGACGTCTGTCGTAGCCGGTGAGGCCGACCACGTCGAGCATCTCGGCGACGCGTTCGGCGATGGCGCGGCGCGACCAGCGCCGCATCCGCAGTCCGTACCCGATGTTCGACGCGACGCTGCGCCCGCCGAACAGCTGACCGTCCTGGAAGACGACGCCGAAGTCCCGGCGGTGGACCTCCACACCGGCGAGGTCGACACCGCCGAACCGCACCGTTCCCCGGACCGGCGACTCGAGTCCGGCGATCGCCCGGATCAGGGTCGACTTGCCGCACCCCGACGGGCCGAGAATCGCGGTCACCAGCGAACCCTCTCCGCCGAGGCGCCAGGACAGGCCGTCGATGACGGTGTCGTCGCCGTACGCGATGGTGAGATCACGAACCTCCAGCGAGGTCCGATCGCCCCGGGGTGCATCGGTTTTCGAACGAATCGAGGTCACAGCAGCGGAACCTCCGAGCGGGGACGGAAGGCTTCGACCGCGACGACGGCGAGCACCGTCGCGATGACCAGGACCACCGAGGCGGCCATGGCGGTCGCCAGGTTGTCGGCACCCGGCCGGTTCAGCGCGGACCCGATCAGCACCGGGAGGGTGGTCGTGTCCGCGCGGGCGAGGAAGCTCGTCGCGCCGAACTCGCCCAGGGCCATGACGAAGGCGAAACCGCCGGCCGCTCCCATCGACCTGCCGATGATCGGCAGGTCGACTGTCGCGAACACCCGAATCGGACGGGCTCCCAACGTCGCCGCGGCGTGCCGCAGCCGGGCCGGCACCGATTCGAGCGCGGGCATCATGATCCGGATGACCACCGGTATCGCGATGAGCGCCTGGACGAGCGGGATGACCGCGGGGGACGCGGCGATCTCGTAGGGCAGCGACGCCAACACGATCAGATATCCGAATCCCAGTGTGACAGCACTGATACCGAGTGGCACCAGCGACATCGCCGAACCGATGGCCCCGACCACCCCGTGGGCACGGTGGAGCGCGACGGCGGCGAGTGTGCCCACCACCAACGCGATCGCGGTCGCCGCGGTCGCGGTCACCAGCGAGTACCGCAGACTCTCCAGCGGCGTCACCCCGTTGACCGGTTCGGCCAGTGCGCGGTACCCGGCGAAGGTCCAGTCGCCGTGCGCGACCGGCCGGACCGACCGCACCATGAGCACCAGGACCGGCCCGACGAGGAGCACCGCCGTCCACACCCCGACCGCCCAGACGGCCGGCCGCGTCCACCGGCCGCCGGCGACCCGGCGGTCGCGTTCGGCCCGCCGCGCACCGCCACCCGATCCGCGGCCGGCCGGATCGGCGAACACCCGAGTCAGCAGCAACGCCGCGAGCACCACCACGATCTGCAGCATCGACAGTGCGACCGCCTCGGGGATGCGGAAGTACCCGATGGCCTGGGTGTAGATCTCGGTCTCCAGGGTGCGCAGCTCGCCCGCACCGAGGATGATCACGACGCCGAAACTGGTGGAGCAGAACAGGAAGATGAGCGCCGCGGCCGACGCGATCGCGGGCACGAGCCGCGGCACGACCACGGTCGCCGTCGCCCGTATGCGGCTCGCGCCCAGCGACCGGGCCGCCTCGAGCAGCCGTGGGTCGAGAGTGCGCCAGGCCGCGCCGACGACACGTACGACCACGGCGATGTTGATGAAGACATGGGCCGCGAGTACGGCCGGCAGGCCGGAGTCGATGTGCAAGAACGCGAGTGGGCCCGACAGCAACGAACGGAATGCGACGCCCACGACGACCGTGGGCAGGACGAACGGCACGGTCACCACGACCGCGAGGACGACAGCGGTGGTTCCGCGGACTCGGGCGAACAGCCACGCGATGGGTGCGGCGGCGGCGATCGACAGGACGGTCGAGGCCGCGGCCTGACCCAGGGTGACGCCGAGAAGTCCCAGCGCGTCGGTACGTTCGAGCAGTTCGACCAGACCCGTCCCCGAGTCGCGGGCGATCGAGACGGCCCGCCGGACGAGTGCGACGACCGGCCACGCGAACAGCACCACGATGAACAGTGCCGGGAGGAGCCACAGCGCCACCGGTCCGGCGGCCCGGGACGCCCGGGTCATCGCCGTCCCGGGGCGGGTCACCGAGGCATCACCGACCGACCGCGGCGCGCCACTGGTCGAGCCACATCTCGCGATTCTCCGCGATCGTGGCCGGCGGCAGCGACGACATCCAGGCGGGCACCTCCGCGCGCGCCGGCCAGCCCGCGGGCAGCGGGGTGTCCCGCTGCACCGGGTAGACGTACATCGACGACGGGAGTTCTTTCTGCACAGCGGGACTGAGCATGAAGTCGACGAGTTTGCGTGCCCCGGTGGAGTTCCGGGTGCCCTTCAGGATGCCGATGTACTCGATTTGCGGGAAGCAGCTGTCCAGCAGCGCGCTCGTCCCGGGCGTGGCCGCAGGCGACGACGCGTAGGACAGCACGATGGGCTTGTCGCCGCGACCCTCGCCGGCGGTGAAGAGCTGGTTGTAGGCGACCTCCCAGCCCGAGACGACCGTCGCGCCGCCGGCGACGACCTGTTTCCAGTAGTCCTGCCAGCCGTTGCCGAGCGCACCGACCGTGGTGAGCAGGAACGCCGTGCCCGGTGAGGAGGTGGCGGGGTCGGTCACCGCGGTGAGCGAGGCGAATTCTGGTCGGGTCAGATCGCGGAAACTCGCGGGCGGCGTGAGCGACCTGGACTCGAACCAGCCGTTGTCGATGTTGAGGCACACATCGCCGCGGTCGACGGCCGTCAGCTGCCCCGCGGCGCCGGGTACCGCGTACTCCGCGGCACCGCCGGCGGCGGCCGGCGACTCGTAGGGTTCCAGGGCGCCGGCGTCGATCGGGCGGGACGCGAAGGTGTTGTCGATGCCGAAGACCGCATCGCCCTTCGGTGCGCCCGGCGTCAACGACACCGTCGACGCCAATTGCCCGGCGTCGCCGGACTTCACGATCTTCAAGGCCAGCCCGGTCTCCTGGCGGAACGCGTCGAGTACGGGCTCGGGCAGTTCGAAGGAGTCGTGGGTGAGCAGGGTGACCTCCGCGCCCGACGACGAATCGTCGGCGCATGCGGTCGCGCTCGTCGCCACCAGTGCGATCGCGGCCGCGGCGACGACGACCCGCGTCCGTCGCGATCTCCCGCGTCGACGGCCCGACAAGCCGTCGGTACGCAGCTCGTTCACATCAGACTCCTCTTCGACCGCCGGCGAGTTCCCGATTCTTCTCATCCAACCAGGTTGCCGAGGGAGTGCACGAGTCGACCATCTTCACCTCACTTGAGTAACAATTGCATCAATAACCACATAAACCTCACCCGTAACAGAGTCTCGGTCTGGACATTGGAACCCGCGGGGGGCTTAGAATGACCCGCGACGACTCGGGTGAGAGGATGGGCTGTCCGCGACCCGACACCCGGGCGGATGACACGACCACGAGGCGCAGCCCGGCTCTCCCGCCTGCGCCACGACCGTTAGGACACACCAGTGCGTTTCTCCCGGCCACCGAGGTTGCGATCCGGCAACGCCCCGCATCGACTCCGGACCCGTCGCCTCGTCGTCGCCGTGTCGGCGCTCGCCGCAGCGACTTCGCTCGCACTGCCGGCGGCCGCGCAGGCCGCGCCGGCACCGAAGGTCGACCAGCGCGTGCTGGACTCACTCGGCGCGTTCGCACCCGCGATCATCGGTTCGGTGGCCACCCCCGGACCCGACGGCAAGGTCTCGGTCGATCTGCTCCGTCAGGCCCAGTCGTTCGCCGACACCCCCGGGATGCCCGGGGAGGTCAGCAAGATCTGGCGCTCGATCGCCGATTTCCTGGGCGAACCCGGCCGCAAGCAGGCTGCGCGCGAGCTCGCCGCCGAGCGCAAGCCCGGCGATCCGGAGATCCCGCAGGGCCCGAACGCCCCGAAGATCCAAGAATTCCTCTACCCGACCTTCGGCCTCGGATGCATCCCGGGCGGCGGTTCACTCGGACGCGCCCTGGTCACCGCCGGCCCGCAGGAAGCCCCCGCTCCCGGCCCCAAGCGCGGCGAGAGCGGTTACGTCTACACCTCGCTCGGTACCGGCCCGGCCATCGACAACAAGGCCGCACCCCTCACGGTGAGCTGGTTCAACGTCGACACCGGCCGCACGGGCACCACGACGCTCAAGCGCAACCCGAAGATCAACGTCCAGGAGGGACCCGGCACCTTCACCGGTATCTCGCGAACCGGCAAGGGACGCGTCATCTCGGCGATCCACGGCAACGTGACCACCAAGACGAAGGGCAAGGTCGTCTCCTGCACGATCGTCCCGGTCATCGGACTCGCGATCATCTGACCACTTCTCCTCTCACAGACGAAGGCACCCAGGCGATGAGCCGGGGTGCCTTCGTCGTTGCGAGGTGAACGCTCAGGGGGTCACGATCGGGAAGCTCGGATCGGCGGTGTCGAGGACTGCGGCGAGCTTGTCGAGTTCACTCGCGTCGCCGTCGATCGTGATGGCTCCGCTGTCGGCGAGTTGCGACGCCGCACCCGGCCGGAGCAGTGCGCCGGTCAGCGCCGCCTTCGGACCGGAGATGGTCGCCCGGGCGTCGTCGGCGTGGTGTTCGCGCGCATTCAGGACGCCCCGTGCCACCCACATCGTCCACCGGGCGTCGCTGTCGCTGAAGGTCAGATTCACGCGGATGTCGGCGTCGGCGGCCTTGTCACCGTCGATCTGCACGGCGACGAAGTCGAAGAGGATGTCGATGGGCATGCCCAGGATCGAGTCCTCACTCGCGGTCGTGAACGGAGGCGGCAGCGGGCCCTCCCGCAACTCCTTGGCGGCCGTCAGGAAGATCCCGCGCCACTGCGGGCCCTCGGCCTGATAACCCATCTGTTCGTAGGCATCGGCCTGCAGCTCGCGGGCCTCGGTGTCGGACGGGTCGGCGAAGACGAGCTTGTGCAGGATCTCCACCGCCCAGCGGTGATCGCCCTCCTCGATCGCCCGGCGCCCCTCGGCGAGAATCGCCGGCGCACCGATGAGGTCGACGTAGCGGCGGGCGGCCTCGACCGGCGGATGGGGATGCAGCGACACGGGATCGCCGTCCCACATGCCGAGTTCCTTGGTGAACACCGCCCGCACGTCGTGATGAAGCGTGCCGTGATACCCGCGGTTCTGCCACGCGAGGCGTAGCTCGTCGGGGAGTTCGAGAGCCTCGGCGGCCTCCAGCGGCGTGTACCCCTTGTTGGCCAGACGAAGCGACTGGTCGTGGATGTACTTGTAGGCGTCGCGCTGTGACTCGATGAATCCGACGAGTTCACGGTTTCCCCACACCGGCCAGGTGTGCGGACCGTAGTGCACCTCCGCCTCGTCACCCCACCGCTCGAGGGTCTCGTCGAGGTAGCGAGCGAAGTTGCGTGCGTCCCGCGTCCGCGCGCCGCGCAGGGTCTGGATGTTGTGCAGGGTGTGGTTCGCGTTCTCGGCGCAGGTCAGCGCCTTCAGTTCGGGTATCCAGATGTGCATCTCCTCCGGCGCCTCGGTGTCGGGCGCGTAGAGGAACTCGAACTCGATGCCGGCGATCTCGCGACGCGCTCCGGTCTCGGTGATGAGGTCGGTCGGCGAGATGTACGACACGACCGGCCCTTTGGTGCTGACGACGCCGATGCCACAGGTGATGTGGCCGAGCGGGTCGAGTGGCAGATGACTGCCGAAGGCGTAGCTGGCGCGTCGGGCCATCGCATTGCCGGCCACGACGTTCTCGCCGATGGCGTACTTGTCGAACTGGTGGCCCGGCGCGATGATCGGGACCTTGCCGGATGCGACGTCATCGGGGTCGACGACCCCTTTGACGCCGCCGTAGTGGTCGATGTGGGTGTGGGTGTAGATGACCGCGGCGATCGGCTTGTCGCTGACGTGCTCCCGGATCATCGCCATGCCCTGACGCGCCGACTCGACGCCCGCCATGCAGTCGATCGCGATGAGTCCGTCCTCACCCTCGATGATGGTGAGGTTGGCGATGTCGTTGTTGCGCACCTGATACACCCGGTCGGTGACCTGGAACAGTCCGCCGCGGCGGATCTGCTGCGACTGGCGCCAGAGACTGGGATTCACCGAATCCGGTGCGGGCGCGTCGTCGTCGATGTAGTCCAGGGCGGCCGCGTCGAAGACGACCGAACCGTCGGAGTCGGACAGCACGTTGCCCGGCAGTTCGGCGATGAGTCCGCGGGCACTGAGTGCGAAGTCCTCGACATCGTCCATCGCGTAGCGCTCGCGCGCGGCGTGGTTGGCCGAGATGGTGTGGGCATCAGGGGGTTTGGGCTGGGTACACACGTTCGGATACTCCTCTCGGGTTGCTCAGGGCGTCACGATCGGGAAGTCACGGTCGTAGGTGACGAGCACACCGCCGAGCCGCGTGAAGGCCGCGAGATCACCGGTGTGGTCGAGGGACTCGGCGTCGACCCCTCCCCCGAGCAGTCCGAGCAGTTGTGGTTTGGTCACCCGGAACACGAGCTCGGCGTCGGTGGCCTTGCCTGATGCCGCCCCTGATTCCGCGAGGTGGTGCGCCAAGAAGCCGTTGGACAGCACCGATCGGTGATACTCACCCACATCGGTGACATCCCAGTCGATCGTCGCCGAGAGTCGGTGCGCCGCAGGGCCGTCGATGCGCATCGCCAGCGAGTCCAGGATCTGTTCGACGGTCAGCGCGAGAGCCATCCCGGCGCCGATGTCCACCGCCTGCGGGGCGATCCCGTCGCGCAGTTCCTGCGCACCGGTCAGGTAGAAGTTGCGCCACGTCCCGCACTCGGCACCGAAACCGAGTTGCTCCAGCACCTCTGCAAGAGCGGCCTTGGCCCCCTCGTGGGTGGGCTCGGCGAACACCGCCTTGTCCAGCAGCTCGGCAGCGAATCGCAGATCGCCGGCCTCTCGGTACTCCTGTGCCTTGGACACCACCGCGTCGACGCCGCCGAAGCAGTCGACGTACCGCGTCGCCGACTCACGCGGTGGGTGCTGCCACAGCCGCGCGGGATTGCCGTCGAACCAGCCGAGGTAACGCTGGTAGATGGCCTTGACGTTGTGGCTGACGGCGCCGTAATAGCCGTGCGTGTGCCAGGAGTCGTCGAGGGCCGGTGGCATGTTGCCGTCGATCTCCTCGGCGATCTCCGCGCCGGTGAGACCCTGGTTCAGCAACCGGAGGGTCTGGTCGTGCAGGTATCCGTAGAGATCTCGCTGGCCGGCCAGGAATCCGTCGATCGCCTCGGCTCCCCAGGTGGGCCAGTGATGGGAGGCGAACACGACGTCGACGTGCCCCGCGATCAGCCGGCGGGCCTCGTCGAGATATCTCGACCACGCCTTGGCATCTCGAACCTGGGCGCCGCGCAGGGTCAGCAGATTGTGCAGGTTGTGCGTCGCGTTCTCGGCCAGGCAGGCGGCACGCAGATCGGGGAAGACGAAGTTCATCTCCGCCGGCGCTTCCGTGCCGGGGGTCAGCTGGAATTCGATGGTCACCCCGTCGACGACCTCGGTCTGCCCGGTCCGGGTGATGTCGACCGTCGGCGGGATCAGCGACACCCGGCCGGTGGAGTTGGTGATGCCGAGTCCGTCGCCGATCTGGCCGCGCGGCCCCGGGGGCAGCAGCACCCCGGTGTGGTAGATCCCGCGCCGGCTCATCGCGTTTCCGGCGTAGACGTTCTCCGACACGGCGTGCTCGAGAAAACCGTGCGGCGCGATGATCGGGACATCGGTGTCGCGGTCGATGACCCCTTCGACGCCGCCGAAATGATCGACGTGACTGTGCGTGTAGATGACCCCGGTGACCGGACGGTCCCCACGGTGCTTGCGGTACAGGGCCAGACCGGCGGCCGCGACCTCCACCGACACGAGCGGGTCGATGACGATGACGCCGGTGTCCCCTTCGATCAGGGACATGTTCGACAGGTCGAATCCGCGGATCTGGTAGACGCCGGCCGTCACCTCGTAGAGCCCGTTCTTGCGGCACAGGCGGCCCTGCCGCCAGAGGCTGGGATTGGCGGTCTCCGGACAGTCGTCATCGAGGAACCCGTAAGCCTGCATGTCCCAGATCGTTCGACCGGTGTCATCGGTGATCACACACGGGTCCAGGGTGTCGACGAATCCCCGGTCGGCATTCTCGAAATCGGTGGTATCGGAAAGATCTGGTGACACTGAACAAGCCTCCTCTGACATACCCCCGACGGAACAACAAATGGGCAGATCAAGTGAACATCGGCCGAACAGACGCGAAATGGCTTGCCGGATAGGTCGATCCACGTCTCTCACGCGAACAATCCGACATTCGCCACCCTTATGGCGTACAAACTACATTGTCGGCCACCATTTCGTGAGGAGTTCTCGATGGGATCCGTACTCGGAGAGTTGTTGCCTCTCGCGGTGGGTGTCGCGGTGTCGCCGATCCCGATCATCGCCGCCATTCTCATGCTCCTCGGACGCCACGCGCGCACGACGAGCATCGGATTCGCGGCGGGATGGCTCCTCGGCATCGTCGTCGCGGTGGCCGTGTTCGTGGCGCTCGGCAGTGCGGTCGACATCGGTGGTTCGTCGTCGAGCACCGGCTGGGTCAAGATCGCGCTCGGTGTCGTCCTGCTCGTCGTCGGTCTGCGGCAGTGGCGCTCGCGAAACAAGGAATCCGCGACACCGAAATGGATGTCGGCCATCGACGAGATGCGTCCGGTGACCGCGCTGGGAATCGCGTTCGCGCTGGCGGCGATCAACCCGAAGAACCTCGTACTCTGCGCGGCAGCGGGGGTCACGATCGCCTCCGGCGCGCTGTCGGTCTCGGGCGACATCGTCGCCGTCGCGGTGTTCGCCGTTCTCGCCTCGACCTCGGTCGTGGTGCCCGTCGTCGGATATCAGGTCGCGGCCGCCCGTCTGCGCGGACCTCTCGACAGCCTGAAGTCCTGGCTGCAGGCGAACAATGCGACCGTGATGGCGGTGCTGATCCTGGTGATCGGAATCGTGTTGATCGGCAAGGGAATCGGCGCGGCGAGCGGATAGGGACCATGACCGACCGCGCCCGGCTCGCGTTCCCGTCCCTCTGGGGTTACCGCCGCACCTTCCTGCGACCCGACGTCGTCGCCGGTCTGACCGTCTGGGCGGTCCTGGTACCCGAGGCGCTGGCCTACGCCTCGATAGCCGGGGTGCCCGCTGTGGTCGGTCTCTATGCGGCGGTCCCGGCGTTGATCCTGTACGCCGCCTTCGGGAGTTCGCGGCATCTCGTCGTCGGTCCGATGTCGGCGACGGCGGCGCTCTCGGCGGCCATCATCGCCCCGATCGCCGGCGGCGACACGATGCGCTACATCGCGCTGACCACGGCGCTGGCCGTCGTCGCGGGCGTCATCGGTCTCCTCGCCGCACTCCTCCGCCTCGGCTTCGTGGCCTCGTTCATCTCCGAGCCCGTGCTCAAGGGCTTTATCATCGGGCTCGCCCTGACCATCATCACCGGACAGGTCCCGGCACTCCTCGGCGTCGACAAGTCGTCGGGAGACTTCTTCGAACAGCTCGTCGGCGTGCTGACCGGTCTCGGCGACGTCCAGTGGCGCACCGCGGTGCTCGGCGTCGGCGCCCTCGTCGTCGTCCTCGTGCTGCGTCGGTGGCTGCCCCTGGTCCCGGGATCACTGGTCGTCGTCGCGCTCGGTATCGGCGCCGTGCATCTCTTCGGGCTCGATTCCCGCGGGGTCGAGGTGGTCGGGGACATCGACGCGGGACTGCCTGCCATGGGGCTTCCCGCCGGGGTCGACCTCGACGACTTCGTCGGCCTGATCGGCCCGGCGGTCGGGGTCCTGGTGATCGGCTTCGCCGAGGGACTCGGCGCCGCGAAGACGTACGCGGCCAAGGCCGGGTACACAGTCGACGCGAATCGCGAACTGGCCGGCCTGGGGGCGGCCAACGTCGGCGCCGGGCTCGCCTCCGGCATGGTGGTGAACGGCAGCCTGTCCAAGACCGCGGTCAACGGCGGAGCGGGCGCGCGCACCCAGCTGAGCGGACTCACCGCGGCGGCCCTCGTGGTGGTCACCCTGCTGGTCCTCACTCCCCTGTTCGAGGAACTGCCCGATGCGGTGCTGTCCGCGGTGGTCATCGCCGCGGTCCTCGAACTCGTCGACATCGGCGCGTTGCGGGACCTGTACCGGGTGTGGACCTCCCGACTCGGTGCGATCTACGGGCAGTCCGCCCGACTCGACTTCCTGGCGGCGATCGCCGCGATGTTCGGCGTGCTGGTCTTCGACACCCTGCCCGGCCTGGTCATCGGAATCGCCGTATCGCTGCTGCTACTCCTGTACCGGGTGTCGAAACCGCATGTCGCGACACTGGTCCGGGCCGAGACCCGGTGGGTCGACATCGACGGACACCCCGAACTGCCGACGGTTCCGGGCGTCCGGGTGCTGCGTGTGGAAGCCGGCCTCTTCTTCGCCAACGCCGACCACGTCCGCGACCAGATCGTCGCCGGCGCCACCGACGTCCACCTGATCGTGCTCGACGCCGAGACGTCGCCGTTCATCGACGTCAGCGCGGTGCGGATGCTGGCCGAGGTGCGGCGGACGCTGCGACGCGGTGGGGTCGATCTCCGGGTCGCGCGCGACATCGGTCAGTTCCGCGACGTGCTCACCACAGCCGATCCCGACGACCCCATCCCGCTGTACCCGAGCGTGGCCGCAGCCATCGCCGACGATCGCGACTGAGCGGGCACTTCGTCCGAAGACGCAGGTCGTCGAGGGTTCGGTCTCTCGCCGATCGCGCCCATGTCACAGGTCGGACTCGCGACTTGCCGGGGTCGACGCCGACGTGGTCTCTTGTAACTCAAGTCCCATCTGTCACACCCGCCACACGTGGCGGGTGCTCGATCGCCCTATCCGGTTGTCTCGACCGGTTGCCCGAAGGAGAGCCATGTCCCTCACGTCTCGGTTCACACGCCCCGACGCCGGCCTTCGCGTCACTCGCAACCGCGCGATCCGGCGATGCGGTGCCGGGCTGATGGGCGTTGCGATGGCGGCGGCCACGCTCACCGCCACGTCGGCACCCGCAGCCGCGGAGCCGCTCGTCCCCTCCAACATGCTCGGTGCGCTGTCGATCCCGTTCGACGCGGAGCTGGCGGGCGCGATCCGCCTGCTGAAGGCTGCGGGCGTCGACCAGATCGCCGTGCAGGCCGCGCAGACGATCATGGGCAGCGCCGGCCAGCTGTCGGTCGAGGACATCGCCGGTCGCGCGGGAGCCCTCCCGCTGCCGGCCGCCGCCGAGGGTGCACCCGC
The DNA here is from genome assembly GCF_002149015.1 of Gordonia lacunae. Lineage (GTDB taxonomy): Bacteria > Actinomycetota > Actinomycetes > Mycobacteriales > Mycobacteriaceae > Gordonia > Gordonia lacunae. The sequence goes on from NZ_NGFO01000006.1 coordinate 107,759, forward strand.
ATCGGCCGCCACGCCCGCCGCCGCGCCGACCGATCCCATCGCCCTCCTCCGCACGCTGGGCATCCAGACACTCACCCCGTCGGTGGCGCCGTTCTGCACCGCGCCGACCGCCGACAACCCGCTCGGTCTCGTGACCGCCGGGGCGGGAGCCGTGGCAGGTCCGTGGCCGATGAAGACCGATCCACTGACCCAGCTCAAGCCGCTGCTCGACATGATCCCCGGGGTCAAGCTTCCCGAGAAGCTGAACCTCGTCGACAAGGGAGAGACCGCCTACGCGTTCGTGCCGGCCTCGCCGACGGCCGGCAGCGGCGGCAAGATGCAGGTCGCCTGGTTCAACACCAGCACCCTGCAGGGCGGCTTCGCCGATCTCGACCCGATCACCGACCGGACCGCGCTGACCGCGCTGCCCCTGCTGTCCGGGGTCCGGCTGGCACCGGTCAAGACCGGCAGCGGCACCATCTTGTCGGCGGTCTTCGGCAACGCGAGCAACGGCACCCAGAACTGCTGGTTCCTACCGGCCGTCGGCGTTGTCAACGCCTGAGCCACAACATCTTCGGCATCCTCTTCGCACAGAACGAACTGACGACACATGAACCCCCATGGCAACACTTCGAAACCCCGGAGTGCCCACCTCACCCGGGCCCTCGCGGCCGCAGCGGCTCTCACGATCGTCGTGGCTCCGGCCGTCGCCGGTCTGACGGCCACCGCCGCGGCCGAGCCCGCCCCGGGCACCTCGACACCGGGCACGTCCGCCCCGTCGTCCGGGCCGTCGTCCGACGACGCCGGTGCCCCTGCTGACGACAACGCGGGCACGGTCGACACGCGTGGTCCGGGACAGACCCCGGGCGCTGTCTACGCCAATCGTGAACTCCCCCGGGCACGTACGGTCGCGGGCGCGGCGTCAGGCAACGACTTCACCTACTGGAGCACCGGCGCCGACGGCAAGGCGCACCTCTCCTCCGGCGTGCTCATGGTGCCCAGCGGCCGCGCGCCCGCCGGCGGCTGGCCCATCGTCGCCTGGGCGCACGGTTCACGCGGCATCGCCGACAAGTGCGCGCCATCGACGCGGCCCACCGCCGAGGACACCGAGGAACTCAAGCGTTGGCTCGGACGCGGATATGCCGTTGTCAGCACCGATTACGCGGGCGTCGGAACACCCGGCACCCCGCAGTACTACGACCTGGAGGCCACCGCCCGCAACATCGTCGACGCGGTGCGCGCCTCGCGGGACATCGGAGACAATCTGTCGCGCTCGTGGGCGGTCGTCGGCGAGGGACAGGGTGCGGCGGCCGCCATCACCCTCGCCCGGCTGGCGCCGACCATCCAGGGCGGCAAACTCGACTTCAAGGGCGCCGCAGCAAGTTCGATCCCGGCCCAATTCGGTTCGCTGGTGGCCAATCTCGGTCCGTCCTCGGCCGCGATGCCGTCCGGGCTGGCCGCCGACGCGTTGTACACGCTGAGCGCGATCCGCAACGCGCAACCGGACATCGACGTGGACGCCTACCTCACCGACACCGGCAAGAAGTGGATGAGCAAGGCCGCCGCCTCGTGTGTGACCGAGTTCGCCCGTGAGGTGGACGGGCTCGCGATCGGTTCACTCTTCACCAAGCCGCTGTCGGGGAACACCGAGCTCACCGCTCTGCTCACCAAGGCGACCGATCTGCCGACTCGCGGCTTCGAACGTCCGGTTCTGATGACGCAGACCCTGCAGGACACCTCCGTCGTCGTGCCGCTCACGCTCAAGTACCTCAACGACGCGCGCAGCGGTGACACCAAGGTGTCGGCACGCACGTATCTGACCCTCGACGGAGCGCAGTCGAAGCGATTCTCCGACACCGACATCCGTGGGTTCGTCGCCCGAATCCTGCGGTGAGTCGAGCATTCCGGATCGCCTACGCGGCCGCGGCCGCGGCAGCGACGATCAGCGGATCCGCTGGTGGCCGACGCAGCGCCGAGATCACCAAGCCGATGCCGATCCTGCTGCTCGCAGCACGGGTGGCCGCCGGTGCCCGACGTCGTCCGGTCGCCGACACCGTCGCCTTGGCGGCCGTTCTCGGATTCTCGGCGGCCGGGGACCGGTTCATGCTGCAGGAGGAGTTCGAACACGGCGATCCGGCGGCGAAGGATCGGTTTCTCCGCAGGGGTGCCACGTCTTTCGCGGGTGCGCAGCTGAGCTATGCGGCCGCGATGTGGCGCGCCGGCGCACGGCCGTCGGTCCGTACGGTCGCACCGCGGGTGAGCATCCTCGCCGAGTCGGCGACGGTCCTGGCCCGCCACCGTCCGGCACTGCTGCCGGTGCTGAGTACATACGGCAACACGCTCGCGACCATGTCGGCGCTGGCCTCGGACATGCCCGCGCCGCAGCCGCGCATGCGCGCCGGCGGATGGTTCTTCCTGCTGTCGGATCTCGCGATCGTCAATCGACGGCACCTGGTCACCGATCCACGACTCCGAGTCGCCGGCGAGGCCTGGGTGCTCGCGAGTTACTTCACCGCGCAGTACCTTCTGGTCGGCGGACTCGCCGACCGGTAGGTCACGCGACAGCGCGACCCGAGCACGTCGAATACTGCGGGTTGGTCATCGGGAAGAACGCGAGCGCACCGATCTTCTGGCGGATCGTGAAGGTCACGGGACCGCTCCCCGGGTGGATGTCGACCTGCCACTTGACGGTGTAACCCCGGCCGGGAACGGTCGTCACACCAGTCCGCCCGGTGCGCAGATTGCGCCACGACACCGACACGTCGTAGGTGTATTCGAGTGCGACGCGCTTGGCGCGGTCCGTGCCGATGAGCGCGATCACCGGGCCGGGTAGGCCGTCGGCCGGGTACCGGATCTGGTTGAACACGTCGACGCGGACCTTGACCGTGCCCGCGGGCCACGGGTTGACGCTGTCGCATCGCAGCGTGGTGACGTAGTTCGCCCCGTCGTCGGCCGGCGCTGCCGTGGCGACACCGGAACCGAACAGCGACACCGCCAGGCCCATCACGGTTCCGACCACCATCGTGATCGTCCCCACCCCGAAGCGCCCGCGCCGTGGCCTGCTGTTCTCGAAGCCGCCCGTGTTCTCCCCGCTGATCATGGAGGCAGTCTAGAGCCGCGCACCTGTGCCGTCTGCCAGAATCGACCCATGCCGAAGATCCAGATCGCCCAGGAACCCGCGGCCGACGAACTCCTCTCCAGCGATTCGTTCGCCCTCCTGACCGGAATGCTCCTCGACCAGCAGTTCCCGATGGAACGGGCGTTCGCGGGGCCGGCCAAGATCCGCGACCGGTTCGGCACCATGGACCCGATCGAGATCGCCGACGCCGACCCCGAGGCGTTCGCCGACCTGTGTGCCACTCCCCCGGCCATCCACCGCTACGGACGATCGATGGCCGGGCGGGTCCAGGCACTCGCGAAGGTCGTCGCCGACGAGTACGGCGGCGACGCCGCACGCATCTGGACCGAAGCCGCCGACGGTGCCGATCTGATGAAGCGGTTGCGCGCACTGCCCGGTTTCGGCGACCAGAAGGCCAAGATCTTCGTCGCCCTGGTCGCCAAGCAACTCGACGTCAAGCCGTCGGGTTGGACCAAGGTCGCCGGGGATTACAGCAAGAAGGGATTCCGTTCGGTCGCCGACGTGACCGGCCCGGATTCGTTGCAGAAGGTCCGCGACTTCAAGAAGGCAGCCAAGGCGGCCAAGGCCGCGGAGACCTCGGGCACCGACTCCTAGGAGCGACACCGCCCGCCGGAATCGCGCAACCCTCACCCCGAATACACACCCGTTGGCCTAGGGTCGGACACCATGGAGTCCCTTCCGGATCGGTCTCTCTCCGGCCGTCCCGTCCCAGGTCGACGCGAAGTCGAGCGTCGACAGGCCGCCCTCGATCCCGGCCGCGCGCTCGTCGAGATGCCGTTCCGGGTCGGCTTCGCCGTCACCGGCGTGGTGCTGAGCGCCGCGGAATCCGCCGTCACCATCGCCCGGGTGACCGCCAGCAGCGTCCAGCACGAGCTCGCGCTGGCCGTCGGGGTCGATGCCGATGAGTTGGGCAGTGCCCGCACGCCGTTGGCCCTCCTCAACCAGCTGTCCGAGTTGCTCGGACCCGACCGGCCGTTCGGGCGCATCCTCGCCAACGGCGGCCCACTGGAACGGTTGCTGAATCCGGGCGGCGTCATCGACCGCTTGACCGCATCCGACGGCCCCCTCGAGAAGCTCACCGCGAAAGGCGGGCTCCTCGATCAGATGGCTGACGAACGCGGCATCCTGATCCGGCTCACCGCCAAGGACGGCCCGCTGGATCGGTTGACCCGCGCAGGCGGCGTCGTCGACCAGTTCACCGAGAACGAGGGCATCCTCGAACGTCTGACCTCCGAGGGCGGGATCGTCGACAAGCTGACGGCACCGGACGGCGTGCTGGAGAAGGTCACCGCGGCCGGAGGCATCCTCGACCGGCTCGCCGCGGACGGCGGGCTGCTCGATCAGCTCGTCGGCGAGGACGGCGCCGTCGAACGGGCCATCGCTCCCGGCGGTCCGCTCGACCGGATCACCGAGCTGACCGAGGTCATCGGCCAACTCGCGCCGAACCTGCTCGCGATGCAGGACACGGTGCACGAGTTGGCCGAGACCGTGGACCTGCTCAATCAGACGGTCGCACCCCTCGGCGGCCTGGCCGAACGACTTCCCAAGCGGCTCACCCGTCCGCCGAAGGGGTCGGGTGGCAACGGCAACGGAGACGCCACTCCCGCCGACTCGAACGGGTACCCGCGGGCCTAGCCTCCGGACCCTGCACGCCGCAGTCACTCAGAATGGCGGCGGCTCGTCGTCGTGGGTTGTCGGCTGATGGTGGGCTGCCTCGCTCCGGGCTCGCCGTTCCGCTTCGCGCTGCGCCTTGTTGCGGGCACGTTCTTCTCGCCGCTTCGCGTGTTTCGCGGCGGTTCGTTCGGTGATCGTGCGCGGCGGTCGGTGTCCTCGTTCCGGCACGATGATCCGCGGTGTCGGCGGGGCTTTCGCGGCTTGCTCGAATCGGATACGGCGCAGGTTGGGAAACAGGTCTTCGAGGGTTTCGGCCTCGCCGGGGATGACGAAACCCTCCGGCGTCACAAACTCGGTGACCAGTCGGCCGTGGTCATCGCGGTACTGCACATCGGTCCAGTCGCTGTGCGTCTTGTGCAGATGACCGGCACGGCATTTGGCGTTGAGGTTCTCACTCGACGTCGCACCCCCGCGGGCGGGCCGGGCGTGGTCGTACTCGGCGACATGGTCGACATCGGCGGTGAACGCCGAACGCGTGCAACCGGGTTCGGTGCAGTAACCGTCCCGTACACGCACGAACTCCGCACATGCACTGGTCGGGCGATACGGGTCACCGGGCAGCGCGCCTGGAAAGACCACCACGGTGGCCGTACCCGGCTTCGGTGCGACGGACTCGGCGGTCCGCGTGCACTCGTCCTCGGCGGCGACCCGCGCCGGTGGTGTGCGCACCGGGGTGACCGGGCTCAGGGTGGCATCGGGCCGCGCGGCGAGATCACGCACGTGTTCGTCGCAGATCACCCCGTGTCCGTCAACCCACCCGGGCCCCGACCCACCGGCCAACGTGTCGGCGTCGGTCACGACATGGATCACGATCTCGGCACCCGCCGCCGCGCCGGCAGGATCGACGGGTGGTGCGGTGCAGTCGGATTGTCCGCATGCGCACGTGAACGCTGTTCGGGTGAGCAACGCGCACATGGCGTCGGAGTTGCGTTGGCTGCGGGTGCGGCCGTCCCGGTCGCACACCGATGCCGCGAGCGCACGCACCGAGGCGTCGCAGGCCCGGATGTTCTCGGCGGCCATGACCGCGGTGATCTCCGCGGTCCCGTCACCGTGGTTTTCGGTCCACACGCCTCGTGTGTCGAGCGCTTCGCGGCGTCGTTCGCGGACAGCGTCGGCGTCGTGGCCGAAGACCAGCCGGTCGATCATGTCACGCAAGCCTGACGTCGACCACGACCCGACCCGATTCCGCAGCAAGGCGGCGATGGATGCGTCGAGCACCTCGATGATCCGGCGGCTGTCGAGGTCATCGGGATCGAGAAGGTGATCATCGGACACCAGGTGGGTGCGGCCGATGATCTCGCGGATCTGGTGCGGGGCGATGATGCCGTCGCGCAACGTCTCCAGCACCCGCGGCAGCCGACTACGAAGACACAACGCCTCATCGACCATCGCCCCGGCGCGGTAGCGGGTGATCCCGGCCTCCCGCGAGACCCGGGCGACGATGTCGCCGAAACCGTCGGACACGTAACTGTTGCCGACCGAACTCAACAACCGGTCACACAGCACCAGGATCGTCTGATACCGGCACCACGCCAGATACGACTCCCCGGCACGGATCGACCCCAGACGATGCATGTGGGCGGCGGTGTCGGCGTCGGCCGGACGGGCAGGATCGACCCCGGCGAGAAACTCGCCCGGCAGATCGGTCCATGCCCCCACAGTGACTCCCCCGAAGTCGTTGCCGCCCGGCCTGGTTGCCGGTCCAACTGATACATGCACGGTAGACCCGATCACCGACAAGAAATCGCGCGTCCGATGATCAGTCCCGGTATCTGCGGCCCCGCCGGCATCGAGCTCGCGCTCCCAGAGGAGCGAGCTCGCGAGCGCCACCCCTGCTCCCAGAGGAGCGAGCTCGCGAGCGCCTCACCCTGCTCCCAGAGGAGCGAGCTCGCGAGCGCCACCCCTGCGCCCTGAGGAGCGAGCTCGCGAGCGTCACGAAGGGTCGCAACCCCGGTCGCCGAAGCCTTCGTGACCGACAGACCTCAACTCGACTGCCAGACCTCGATCGAAGTCCATCGGTCGAGTTGAAGTCTGTCGGTCGCGGGCCCAACCGCTGGACCCAGGTTTAGGAGCAAGCTTGCAAGCGTCACGAAGGGTTTCGCTGTCTGGGGCACCAGACCCTTCGAGGCTCGTCGCTTGCGCTCCTCGCACCCTCAGGGAGCGATGGGGTCCACTTCTTTCGGATTAGGGAGCGGAGGAGCCGCGGCGCTTCCGGCTCAGACAGCCAACCCCGGGCGGCGGGCCGCGGCAGACCCCTCAGCCACCCAACACCCGCGCGAGCAGCTCCATGTACCAGTCCACATCGGCCGCGACATCCGGACTCGTCGTCACCGAGATGGCGATCCGGTCACCGATCCCGTGTACGCCGTGCGTCAGTCCCTGAGCCGGCGAGAGTGCGGGAAATCCTGTGGTGAAGAGGATCTCACCTCCGTCGAGGTCGAGATCGGCGGCGCCACGGTTCACCGACGACACCACCGTGACGCCGGTGACGGTGTCGGGCGGGGTGTCGAGGTCGAATGCGTCGATCCCCCAGCGGGTCAGAAGCGCGGGGGTCGACTCGGACGCCCGACGTCGCGCGGCCCGCAGCGGGTCCGCCTCGGCCGCTCGGGCTGCGGCGATGCCGGCGCCGATGAGTCGCGCGCGCTCGCCCAGATCGTCGACGTCGACGTGCAGGCCCACTCCGGAATTGCGAAAGTGGTTGCGGGCCTGAGGTTCCCCTGCTCGTCCGATCGTCAGCTCGACGCCCAGCGGCCGCCCGGCGTCACCCAGATACTTCGGCAACGCCACCGAGATCGCGGTGAGTACCGCGACCGTCACCGGTCGATCGTGGCCGGTGAGGTGATCACGCTCGACGACCAACATGCGAAGGGTCCGACGCGGTCCGGGCGAGGTGTTCAATCGAGTCGGCGCATATCCCGCCGTTCCCGGCACGGATGCCGAGGCGAGACGCGCCGCGCGGACCCCGCGCCGGGCCGTCGTGACGAACTCGCCGGGAAACCGCAGGACACCACCGAGGATCGTCCCGGCGTCGACCAGCAGCTCGCGACCGGGCGAATGGGTCGCGTGCCCCGGATCTCGTTGTGTGGCGGGCGCAGTGAACAATTCCCGCGCGATCCGGGACGCGCGACGTCCGTCGCCCAACGCATGGCAGATCTGCAGGACGACGACGTAGGCCGCGCCCGCGGCGCCCGGGGCGTCGACGACGGGACCGAACAGGTGCGCCCGCCACGCCTTCCGGGTCGGATCGAGCGGGTGGGAGATGAGTCCGGCGATCTGCTCCAGGCACGACGACCACGTCCGGCTCGACGGGTCCACCCGGACCTGGTCGTCGGTGGGCCGGACGGATTCCCAGTACGGACGGTCGGCCGTACCCGGGACCTCTCGTATCCGGAGGCACAGATCGTCGACGTGTGCGGCCCGGAGCCGGAGTCGCGCCGCGCAGTCCTCGATCGGACTACGCGGCGCGGCAAAGCAATACACCAGGAACTCGTCGTTCGGGATGCGACGCGACATCCAGTACGACGCCGCGTCCGCCGCGGCCATCCGGTGCATGGCCGCCAGCGTAGCGGCGCGGCGCGCCCTACTTCTGTCCGGCGCTCCAGGCGTACGGCAGGTCGGTGCCGTTGAGCACGTGGTCGCCGACCGCCTGCAGCTTGAAGATCAGCGGGTTGTGCACCGAGATCACCCGGGCGTTGCGCCAGTGCCGGTCGAAGCGCAGGCGCTCGGAGGTGATCGACGCGCCACCGACCTCGAACAGCTGGGTGGTGGCATCGAGGACGGCGGGGATGACCGCGGCCTGGGCACGGGCGACGTCGAACTCGACGCGGTCGAGCAGTTCGGCGTCCTCCCAGCCGGCGAGTGCGAGCTCGTCGAGCTCGGCGGCGATGTCGAGGACCAGCGTGCGCGCCGTGTAGGCCGCGGCCGACAGCCGTCCGATCACCTGCTGCACGAGCGGATCGTGGCGTGGCAGGTCGGCCGTCGAGTGGGTGAAGGTGCGTGTGCGGTTGCGCACCCACTCCACGACGTCGTCGGTGGCGCGCGCCGCGATACCCGCCAGCACCGCGAGCTGAACCAGCTGGAGGTACGAGGTCGCGTACGTGCGTCCCTCCCCGCCGTAGCCCGGACCGAGAACACGCTCGGCCGGGACCCGGACGCCCGCGAACTCGGTGGTGCCGCTCGCGGTCAGGCGCTGGCCGAAGCCATCCCAGTCGTCGTGCTGGGTCACCCCGTCGGCGTCGGCGTCGACGAGGACCGAGACCCGCTCCCCGTCTGAGTCGGCGGCGACGAGGATGTGATCGGAGTAGAGACTGCCGGTGCTGTAGTACTTGGTGCCGTCGAGCCGGAACCCGGTGCCGTCCGCACTCGCCGGGTCCGGGGTGAGGCGCGTCTGATAGCGGTCGATGGCACCGACGCCGGGCTCGGTGATGGCGTTGCCGACCAGCGTCCCCTCACCCACCTTGCGCAACCACTGCTGCGCAGCCTCGTCCGGGAGAGCGGCGAGCTGGTCCTCGACGAATGACCAGTGCACGCGCAGGGCCTGCGGCAGATTGGACTCTGCGGCAGCCAGATCGATGAGCAACCGGAACAGCTGCCGGATCGACGCACCGTATCCGCCGAGTTCGACCGGCACGCGCAGCGAGCCGAACTTCGCCTCCCGCAGCCACGAGACCTCGTCGTGCGCGAGCCTCCGGTCGTCCTCGCGCTGCACCGCGCCCTCGGCGATCCGCGCGAAGATCGGCGCGAACACCTCGTCGAGCCGCTCATCGGTCGTCCCCGGGGACGCACTGGTAGAGGGTTCGGTGGAAGACACGGTGGACGTCATCGGTGGTCCTTTCGATCGCAGACAGGTCGGCGACAGTCTGGTCCGCTCCGCAGTGGCCGACCACGGTTGGAACCGCACTGACCGCAACACTGACGTTCCCGGCGCGTCGGCCGCACACTGGCGCCCGACGCTCGTCGGCGACCTCCGATGAGACGACGATCACGCGAGTGTGTACATGTAGTGGTTATGCCAACAACGCTCGTTGATATCGATCCGAACACCCCCGTCGTCGTCGGCGTGGGCCAGGCGTCGGAACGCCTGACCGATCCCGGCTACGAGGCTCTCGGTGAGGCCGACCTCGCCGCCCGAGCGGTCGCCGCCGCGTTCGCCGACTCCGGGGGCGATGTCGCCGCGTCGATCGACACCATCGCCGCGATCCGGTCGTTCGAGATCTCGAGCCCGCTGTCGTCGTCACCGCTGGGCCGTCCGGACAACATGCCGCGCGCGGTCGGCAACCGGATCGGGGTGGACCCCCGCCGCGCGGTCCAGGCGGTGACCGGTGGTCAGACCCCGCAGACGATCCTCACCGAACTCGCCGGGACGATCGCCGCCGGCGACTCCGACGGCGCCGTCATCTTCGGCGCCGAGGTGATGTCGACCGTCCGCCACCTGATGTCCCAGCCGGAGGATCAGCGGCCGGACTTCGCCGAGGAGGTCGGGGGTCAGCTCGACGACCGCGGCTTCGGGTTGAAGGGGATTATCACGGTCGCCGAGATGCGCCACGGCCTCGCGTCGGTGCTGCCGCAGTACGCCCTGCTGGAGAACGCCCGCCGGCACGCCTCAGGACTGGGCCGGGACGCCTACATCGCCACGATGGGCGAGTTGTTCGCCCCCTTCACCGAGGTGGCCGCCGCCAACCCGCACTCGGCGGCACCGACGGCGCGCACCGCCGCCGAACTCGTCGCCGTCACCCCCGAGAACCGGGTCGTGGCGGATCCGTTCACCCGGTACATCGTGGCGCGCGATCAGGTGAACCAGGCTGCGGCGGTGGTCGTGATGTCGGTACGGGCGGCGCAGGCCGCCGGGATCGACCCGACGAAATGGGTGTTCGTGCACGGCCACTCGTCGACCGTCGAACGTCCGGTCCTGGCCCGTCCCGAACTCGGCTCTGCCCCTGCGGCTCCCGCTGCGGTGCAGCACGCGCTGCGCGTCGCCGGAGTCGGACTCGACGAGATCTCGGTCGTCGACATCTACAGCTGCTTCCCGATCGCGGTGTTCAACGTCCTCGACGGGATCGGGATGGCGCCCGACGATCCACGCGGGCTGACCCTGACCGGCGGGTTGCCGTTCTTCGGCGGCCCGGGCAACAACTACTCCCTGCACGCGATCGCCGAGGTCGTCACCCGGGTCCGGCAAGCACCGGGCGAGTTCGGTCTGGTCGTCGCCAACGGCGGCGTGCTGAGCAAGCATGCCGCCGGGGTGTATTCGACGACACCGGCACCATGGCGTCCGGACACCAGCGGCCCGCTCCAGGCCGAACTCGACGCGGTGGCAACCGTTCCCACGATTGCCGACGCCGACGGCGCCGCAGTCATCGAGACCTACACGGTCATCCCGCAGAAGAGCGGCCGCCGCACCGGTGTGGTCATCGGCCGGCTGGTCGACCCGACGACGCCGGGCGGGCTCGGCGCACGATTCGTCGCCAATCTCGACTCCGACGATGACGAGTTCTTCGACCTGCTCCTGACCTCCGACGACCCCGTCGGCACCCCGATCGTCGTGCGCTCGTTCGACAAGGGCAACCGGGTCGCCCTGACCGCCGCGGCCATGAACTCCCGGCATCCGGTTGTCGCACCGGCGTTCCGCGAGTCCTATGAGCATGTCGAGATCCGTCGCGACGGCCGGTTGCTCGAGGTGACCATCAACCGCCCCGACGCGCGCAACGCCCTGAACCCCGCGGCCAACGCCGAACTCGACTCGATCTTCGAGGCCTACTTCGCCGACCCCGACCTGTGGGTGGCGATCCTGACGGGCAAGGGCGACAAGGCCTTCTCGGCCGGCAACGACCTCGCCGCGACCGCCGGCCCGGCCGCCCTGTCGGTCCCGAAGAACGGGTTCGCAGGACTGACCTCACGGCGCAGCCTGCCCAAACCGGTGATCGCGGCGGTCAACGGGTTCGCGCTCGGCGGTGGCTGCGAGATCGCGATGGCCTGCCACATCGTCGTGGCCGACGAGGATGCCTCCTTCGGCCTGCCCGAGGTAAAGGTAGGACTCGCGGCGGCCGCCGGCGGGCTGGTCCGCCTGCCCCGGATGATCCCACCCGCGCTCGCGCGCGACATGATCCTGACCGGCCGTCGGATCTCGGCCGCCGAGGCCGCCGCCGCCGGACTCGTGAGCCGGATCGCCCCGGCCGGAAAGGTTCTCGAGACCGCACGCGGGGTGGCCGAGGAGATCCTCGCCGCCTCCCCGACGTCGGTACGCGCGTCGATCGCCACCATGGAGCAGTCCGACGCCATCACCGACACCGTCGACGCCGTCCACGCCAGCACCTCGGTGCTCGACTCGCTGGTGATCAGCGGCGACACCCTCGAAGGGATCATGGCGTTCGTGATGAAGCGGACGCCGAACTGGAAGGGCCACTGAGAACTCACCGAGCACCCGAACGAGGGCGAAAGCACGCCGAAAACGCGCGGATGGTCGCCGGATGCTGAACACTTGACGGCGGCCACTGACGCGCGTGTCCGCGTGTGGGTGGCCGCTGTTCCGACACATCAGTCGTGTCCAGAAAGGCGGCACACCATGTCCGGTCGCAGTGAGGCAAGCGGGACCAAGTCATCCAAACGCACTCCGCCACAACCGTCGTACCGGGTCGATCCGCCCGATTGGACACTGCCGCGCGGGACCATCGTGCTCCTCACGATCGCCGGCCTCGTCGTCGCGATCGGCGGCATCAAGTCGGTGGCGTCGCTGGTCGGACCGGTCTTCCTCGCGCTGATGCTGACGGTCGCCGTCCAGCCGGTCCCGACCTGGTTGCGCAGGAGGGGCTTCCCGCGGTGGGCCGCCTTCGTGACGACGGTGCTGCTCGTCTACGGCATCCTGATCGGACTCTTCGCGGCGCTGGTGTTCTCCGTCGCACGCCTTGCGTCGATCCTCCCGCAGTACGACGACAAGTTCGACGAGCTCGTCACCGGCTTCCAGAACTTCCTCACCAGTCACGGCGTGAGTCACGACAAGGTGCAGGACATGATCTCCCACGTCGACACCAGCAAGGTCGTGAGTGCGGTGACCGACGTGCTGGCCAGCACGTTCAGTGTCGCCTCGGCACTCGTGCTCGTCCTCGCGCTGCTGCTGTTCATGGCAGCTGACTCGGTCGGCTTCGACGACCGGATGACCATCCTGGACCGGATGCGGCCCGACATCGCGTCGGCGTTCCGTTCGTTCTCCCAGGGGACGCGTAGCTATCTGTGGGTGTCGACGGTCTTCGGCCTGATCGTCGCCGTGCTCGACAGCGTGGCCCTCGCGTTGCTGTCCATCCCGCTCCCCATCCTCTGGGGCCTGTTGTCGTTCATCACCAACTACATCCCGAATGTCGGCTTCATCATCGGCCTCGTCCCGCCGGCGCTGCTCGGCCTCCTCGTCGGCGGACCGACCAAGATGCTCGTCGTCATCGTCGTCTACAGCGCGATCAACGTGATCATCCAGTCGGTCATCCAGCCCAAGTTCGTCGGCGACGCGGTCGGCTTGTCGACCACTCTGACGTTCCTGTCCCTGCTCTTCTGGGCCTGGGCGATCGGCCCCCTGGGCGCGATCCTGGCGGTTCCGCTGACACTGCTCGCCAAGGCCCTGCTCATCGACATCGACCCCGCGACCCGCTGGGCGGACGTGCTGCTGTCGTCGGGCGCACGACCCAAGAAACCGGAACCGACCGATGCGGAATCACCCGGCGACGGCAGATTCGTCGACGCGGACGGCGTGGGCCCGCTGACGACAGCACCACCCGCGACCCCGGCGGCGGAAGGCGACGATCCCACCCCCGGGTCGGCCCCGGGCGTCACACCGGACCCGGAAAAGTGAGGCGGGCTACGCACCGCGCCGATCATTGGGTAGATTCGCTGACGACCCCAATCTGACCACAACCGTTTACAGATAGGTTGCGCACCACTCATGGACATGAACTGGTCTCCGGACGACGCTGCGTTTCGCGACGAGGTCCGCGCGTTCCTCGACGAGAAACTGACCCCCGAACTCCGCGCGGCGGGCACGCTGCGTACCAGCGTCTACTCCGACCACGAGGCCTCGATGGAGTGGCAGGCGATCCTGCACGAGCGCGGCTGGGCCGCTCCCGCGTGGCCGGTGCAGTACGGCGGTTGCGACTGGTCCCAGTCCCAGCACTACATCTTCAGCCGTGAATCGATCCTCGCCGGCGCACCCTCGCTGTCGCCGATGGGCATCCGCATGGTGTCGCACGCGATCATGGCGTTCGGTACCGACGAGCAGAAGAACTTCTTCCTGCCGGGCATCCTCGACGGCAGCGTCTTCTTCTGCCAGGGCTACTCCGAACCCGAGTCCGGCTCCGACCTCGCGTCGCTGTCGATGGCCGCGGTCGACGACGGCGACGATCTCGTCGTCACCGGGTCGAAGATCTGGACCACGCACGCCTCAGAGGCGAATTGGATCTTCTGCCTCGTGCGGACGTCGCGTCAGGAACGCAAGCAGCAGGGCATCACGTTCGTCCTCATCGACATGAACTCGCCGGGTATCGAGGTACAGAACCTCGTGTTCGCATCCGGCGAGCAGGTGCAGGCACAGGTCTTCTTCGACGGCGTGCGAGTGCCCAAGAAGAACGTCCTCGGCACGATCGACGACGGTTGGACCGTCGCCAAGTACCTGCTCGTGTTCGAGCGTGGGGGCGGCGCGGCAGCACCGGCGCTGCAGGTCATGGCCGAGCAACTCGGCCGGGACGCAGCGTCAGTGACCGCTCCGAACGGCGGTCCGCTGTCGGAGGATCCGGCGTTCGCGGCCAAGCTCACCGATCTGCAGGTCCGCGCCAAGATCCTCGAGGTCCTCGAGTACCGGGCGCTCGCCGCGATGAGCTCGGGCAAGGACCCCGGTTCCATCGCGTCGATGCTGAAGATCCTCGGTACCGAGCTGAGCCAGGAGATCACCACCCTGAGCCTGGAGGCCGCCGGCCCCCACGGCCGCGTCTTCCAGCCACACGCCACCAAACCTGGCGGGCCCATCTTCCAGTACACCCCGCCCACCGACGGCTACGTCAGCGGAGAACCGTGGCAGGCCGTCGCACCGCTGCACTACTTCAACGACCGTGCGGGCTCTATCTACGCCGGTAGCAACGAAATTCAACGAAACATCCTCGCCAAAGCGACTCTCGGTCTCTGACGGGTCACAGGAGATAACTGATGGACTTCACACTCACACCCGAACAGCAACTGTTGTCCGACGGTCTCGGCAAGTTCCTCGACGCACGGTACGACCTGCAGGTCAGCCGCGACGCGGCGAAGGTCGGCGAGGGCTGGCAACCGAAGATCTGGAAGGCCTTCGTCGAGGACCTCGGCGTCGTCGGCGCCTGCCTGCCCGAGGACATCGGCGGATTCGGCGGCGGCCCGGAAGAACTGATGGTCGTCACCGAGGCGCTCGGACACGCTCTCGTGGTCGAGCCGTTCGTCGACTCGGTGGTCCTCGGCGCGGGTCTGCTGCACGCAACCGGCAACCCGGTCGCCCTCGCAGCCGCCGGCCGCATCGCCGAGGGCGAGGCCCTGAGCGCGCTCGCCGCGCTCGAAGACGGTTCGGGCGGCGTGCTCTCGCGCATCGAGACCAGCGCCGACCGCGACGGCGACGAGTGGGTGCTCAACGGCACCAAGGCCGTCGTCACGACGGCGCCGCTCGCCGACTACCTCATCGTCAGCGCCCGCACAGTGGGCGAACCGCACGATCCTGCCGGCGTCTCGCTGTTTCTGATCGACCTGGCCGACGGTGGCCCGAAGGGTCTCGAACTGCACCGGCTGCGCACCATCGACGACCGTCAGGCCGCCGACATCACGTTCACCGACGTGCGCCTGCCCGCCGACGCGCTCATCGCCGACGAGAACGCCATCGAGATCCTCGAGAAGGCCTGGGACACCGCGACCGCGGCGGTCGTCTCCGAGGCCGTCGGCCTGATGCGCAAGGTGTTCACCGACACCGTCGAATACTCCAAGCAGCGTGAGCAGTTCGGTGTGCCGATCGGCAGCTTTCAGGTGTTGCAGCACCGCATGGTCGACATGCACCTCGAACTCGAACAGTCGGTCGCCGCACAGTATTTCGCGATCCTGTCGCTCGAGGGCTCCCCGGCCGAGCGGGCGGCGGCGATCTCGGCCGCGAAGGCCACGGTCAGTCGTGCCGCCCGGTTCATCGGCCAGAACGCGGTGCAACTGCACGGCGGCATGGGGATGACCGAGGAGCTGGCGATCGGCCACTACTTCAAGCGCCTGACCGCGATCGAGTACGAATTCGGCACCGCCGACGCCCATCTCGCACGGTTCGCGACCGCCACCGCGCACATCGACGCCTGACTGCATCGCAGAATCGCCACCTCCCGGTTTCCGGAGGTGGCGATTCTGCGTTCACCAGTGACTCAGCTGTCGGTCCAGACCGGCTTCCGCTTCTGCAGGAACGCCGACATCCCCTCCTGCGCATCGCAGGTCATCGCATTGGTCGCCATCGTCTCCGACATCTCCACATAGGCCGACGCCTCGTCGCGCTCGATCTGCTTGTAGAAGGCCTGCTTGCCGATCGACACCGTCCGGGCACTCGACCCGGCGATGTGCAGAGCCAGTTCACGCACCGCGCCTTCCAGCGCCTCGTCGTCGACGACACCGCTGAGGAGTCCCCAGTCCGCGGCGGTCTCGGCGTCGATCGCCTCCCCGGTCAGCAGCATGTGCATGGCACGTTTGCGGCCGACGGCGCGTGTCAGTGCGACCATCGGCGTCGAGCAGAACAGGCCGATCCGTACGCCGGGGGTCGAAAACTTCGCGCTGCGCCCGGCGACGGCCAGATCACACGTAGCGACCAGTTGACATCCCGCCGCGAAGGCCATGCCGGCGACTTCGGCGATGACGGGCTGACGCACCTCGTGGACCGTCCGCATCAATTCCGTGCACGTTGCAAAGACAGCCCGTTCGTCGTCGAGGGTTCGGTCGACGAGTTCGCCGAGGTCGTGCCCGGCGGAGAACGCGGGTCCGAGTGCCCGGATCACGATGACGCGTACGTGCGGGTCGTCGTCGAACTTCCGCAGAGCGCCGGTGATGGCCCGCATCGTGCTCGTGGACAACGGGTTACGGCGCCGCGCATCCCCCAGTGTGATCACCCCGAGGGGTCCGGCGATCTCCGTCGACACCGCCTCGTGCAGGGCCTGATCGTTCATCTCAGCAGCCTCACTTCCGTTCGTCGGGTCTGGTCTCTACTCATTGACGCGGTATCGGGCGCCGACCGCGATATAGACGGTGTAGCCGATCAGGGCCAGGACGTAGACGACGAGCGGTACCGCGAACGCCCAGCCGTTCATCGACGCCTCCCCCGACGCCGAGAAGAGCGTCGTCGCCGCGAGCAGCCAGGCCAGCAGCAGCATCGTGGCCGCCCCGATCAGCTCCAGGTCCTCGGCCATCAGCCGGTTGAACTCGGCGCGGTGCGCAGCGCGCATCCAGTATTCCTTGCGGCGCCGGCCGGGCAGGTTGACCGCTCGCGCCGGCAACCGTGCGAGCAGCGGACCGGAGAAGCCGAATATCACCACGAACAGCAGGCCGACCGCGCCGAGTCCCGCCAGCACGACCCACTTCGAATCCCACCTGGTGACCTCGCCGGCGGCGTCGATGTGCCCCGCGATCCGGGCCGGGCCGGCCACGGCGACCGCGACCCACACCGACGCGAACACGGCTGCGGCGAGCACGAACGACCATCGCTGCGCGCTCCACGACGAATCGGTCATGCCTCGACGATATGGCAGCGGGGCGGGAATACGACGCTCCGTCGGTCGTTGTGTCTCCTCGTGACCAGTACCGCGCTTTTCGAACCGATCACCCTCCGCGACGTCGCCGTCCCGAACCGTATCTGGCTCGCCCCGATGTGCCAGTACAGCTGCTTCGCCGGCGACGGGGTGCCCACCGACTGGCACCTGACACACCTCGGCGCCCGAGCCGCCGGCGGCTTCGGACTCATCCTCACCGAGGCGGCAGCCGTGGTTCCCGAAGGTCGGATCAGCGCCCACGACGCCGGCCTGTGGAACGACGACCAGGCCGCGGCGTGGCGGCGCATCGTCGACTTCGTCCATTCGCAGGGCTCGGTCATCGGCACCCAGCTCGCCCACGCGGGGCGCAAGGCCTCCACCTATGCACCGTTCGACGATCGCTCCGGGGCGATCCCGCTCGACGACGGCGGTTGGACGACATTCGGCCCCTCTGACGTCGCCTTCGAGGGACTGCCCGCCCCCACCGCGATGACGACCGAGCAGATCGCCGCGGTGGTGGACGCGTTCGCACAGGCCGCTCGTCGAGCCGATGACGCCGGTTTCGACGTGGTCGAGATCCACGCGGCGCACGGCTACCTACTCCATCAGTTCCTCTCCCCGTTCTCGAACCGGCGCACCGACGCCTACGGCGGCGACTTCGACGGACGCACCCGGCTGACCCTCGAGGTCGTGGACGCGGTCCGCGCGGTGTGGCCGTCCTCGAAGCCGCTGTTCATCCGCGTATCCGGCACCGAGTGGACCGAGGGTGGATGGGACGTCGAGGAATCGGCACGACTCGCCTCTCTCCTCGCCGCCCGCGGCGTCGACCTCGTGGACGTCTCGTCGGGCGGCAACGTCCTCGCCGACATCCCCGTCGGTCCCGGCTACCAGGTCGATCTCGCCCGCTCGATCCACCGGCAGTCGGGCGTCCCGACCGCGGCGGTCGGCCTCATCACCGAGCCCGACCAGGCCGAGAAGGTCGCCGGCGACGACGACATCACCGCCGTCTTCTTCGGACGCGTCGCGCTGCGGGAGCCGTCGTGGCCGTTACGCGCCGCCCACGAGCTGGGCATCGACCGTCGGCAGGCACCGTATCCCCCGCAATATCAACGCGGTTCGTGGCACTGAGATCCACACGGCGCCTGATGAACCTATCGGCGCGGTGGCGTCACCAGTGCGAGGGACGCCGCGGTCGCGGGCTCGATGATCGATGTTAGCGGAGTCCCGGATTCGACCGCGCCGGCAGTCAGTTCCCGGAAGCCACCCCAGAGGAAGATCGCGCGCTGGCGGTCCATCGGCACCACCCCCGCCGCGGCCATCGTCGGGGTCGAGGTGAGGCCGACGAAGAGTTCGATCCACGCTTCCATCGTCTCGTCCTTGACCGCCTGGGCGGCGCTGCCGAGCGCGGGCAACTCGCGAATCCAGCTCAACGTGAGACCCGGATACCGCTCACTCGCTTCGACGTATGACGACACCGCCTGTCGCACTTGATCTTCGATGGATGCTTCCGGGTCGACGCGCCGCGCGATCTCAGCGATCATGAACTCGTTGGTCACCGTCAGCAGCGCGAAGAAACACGACTGCTTGTCGGCGAACTCCTGATAGAACGACCGCCTCGAGGTCCGCGCGACCCGCACGATGTCGGCGACCGTGGTGTCGCGGTAACCCGCCTCGACGATGCACTCGAGCATCGCGGCGAGGAGCCGATCGCGGGTCGACGCACTGGCTGACGAACTCGGCCAGGGCGCCGGGAGCGGAGCGAGCGGGCCGGGTCCAGCAGTCACCCTTCGAGCATAGGCCCTTGTCTTGGCCGGTACGCGAGCGTACCGTCGGCTGGTACGTAGACGTACCAGCCAGCTGCGGCGAGAGGACCCCACGCTCGTGAACACACCGACCCGAAGCGGTGAGGCGGTTCTCCCGCCCACCACGTCGATCCCGTCTGCCATCCAGGGGCTCGGCGCGGTCGTGTCGCGCCGGCACTTCTTCCGCCACCTCCACGACCGGCACGGCTCGGCGTTCACCGTGAACCTGCCCGTCTTCGGTCCGTCCGTCGTCATCTCCGATGCCGCGATGGCGCGCGAGTTGTTCACCGCGGGCGACCAGGTCGAGAACGTCCAGCCCAACCTCGGTCGCATCCTCGGTACCGGATCGATGTTCGCCCTGGAGGGCGCCCGGCACCGCGCCCGACGCAAACTGCTCACCCCGCCGTTGCACGGCAAGCCGATCCGATCGTACGAACAGTTGGTGGTCGACGAGGTCCGCGCCGAGTCTGCGTCCTGGCCCTCCGGCGTCGAGTTCGCCTCCATCGAACCGATGATGCGCATCACCCTGAACGTCATCCTCCGCGCGGTCTTCGGCGCCGAGGGCAGCGAGCTCGACCGACTCCGCGACATGATCCCGCCGATGGTGACCGTCGGTTCGCGCGCCGCAACGGTACCCCCACTCCCACGCCCTCTCCGTCGGATCGACCCCAATCACCGGTACGCACGACGCAATGCCGAATACCGGGACTATGTCGGCGGACTGATCAACAAGGCGCGCAGGGATTCTCAACTGGACGAGCGCACCGACATCCTTGCCATCATGCTTCGCAGCACCTACGACGACGGCAGTCCGATGACCGACGACGAGATCGCCGAGGAACTGGCCACCATGCTCGCCGCCGGGCACGAGACCACGGCGACAACCCTCGCGTGGGCCCTCGAGCGGCTGCGGCGGCACCCCGACGTGGTGCGTGAACTCGTGGCCGAGGTGGACGCCGGCGGACACGACTACCGCCACGCCACGATCCTGGAGGTCCAGCGCAGCCGGCCCGTCATCGACTTCGCCGGCCGGCATGTCGTCGCCGACCATCTCGACCTCGGCGAATGGCGCATCCCGAAGGGATACAACGTCCTCGTCTCGATCGCCCTTCTCCACGACGACAGCAGCGAATTCGCTCGGCCCGAGCTCTTCGACCCGACCCGCTTTCTGGGCACCAAGCCCTCGCCGGCCTGGCTTCCCTTCGGCGGCGGGACCCGGCGGTGCATCGGGGCTGCGTTCGCGACCATGGAGATGGACGTGACCCTGCGGACACTGTTGGCGGACTTCCAGCTGCTGCCGACCGACGACAAGCCCGAACGCTGGTTCTCGCGCGGGGTGGCCTACGCCCCGTCCCGCGGCGGGCGGATCGCGGTCCTCCCCCGCTGACCCACTCGATCGCCTCGGCACGCCCCCAGGAGATCCCGATGCGTCGGCCCTACCACGCCGACCCCCGTCCGACACCGCCCCGAACGTGACGGGCCCCACTTCCGACGTGTGACCTTCGTCATCGAACGCGTCCGAACACGCCCGCACGAACGCCCCCACGGAATTGCGCCATGCGCTGGGAATTCACCGGAAAGCTAACAGCGTTATCCGGACGTTATCCGAACCCTGCAGGTCACGGCGTCGACGTGACCCAGCCGTTACCGAACCCGTATGGTCGCCCACGGTCCGAGATCAACTGCCCTGCCAACCCCGGGGCGGTGAGGAGGAACGAAGACCATGCGTATGACCAAGACCCACATGACCAAGCTCGTCGCCCGCGCCGCGATCGTCGGCGCACTGACTGCCGCACCCTTCGGGATGCTGACGTCCACCGCACACGCGGCAGGCGGCAACTGGGACGCGGTCGCTCAGTGCGAGAGCGGCGGCAACTGGGCCACCAACACCGGCAACGGGTACTACGGCGGCCTCCAGTTCTCGATGAGCACCTGGCAGGCCAACGGCGGAACCGGCAACCCGGCCGACGCCTCCCGCGAGGAGCAGATCCGCGTCGCGGAGAACGTGCTCGCCTCGCAGGGCGCCGGAGCCTGGCCGACGTGCGGCGCCAACCTCTGACGCACGCACCGGCGCAGCACCTGCCGTGAGCCCGTGCAGCCATTGACACGACGAGGCCGGCGGGTCCACTCAGGACTCGCCGGCCTCGTTGTGTCTGTCGCTGTCTACGGTGCGGACGCGTCGCCGCTGTCGCTGTCGCCGACCGTCGTATCCAGCGCGCTCACCGCGATCCCGTACGGCAGGAATCGCACGTTGCGGCGCGGATCGGTGTTGCTCTTGTTGGCGCGCAGTGCGTCGAGTTCGGTGGCGTAGACCTGCTCGACCCGGGCACCGCCGTCGTCGTCGACGACGAAGACCGCCCAGACACCGGAGCCGGCCTCGCCGGTGGTCTCCTCGCGCGGCTTGGTGCGCGTACGGCCCCGGGCTGCCTCGTCGAAGAACATCGAAAAGGCTGCCGGCCCGGCCTGCCCCTCGAAGAGCTTGCCGAACACGTCACGCAGTCCGTCCCCGGCCTCCCGCGCGAACCGGTCGAAGTCCTCGGGGCCGAAATTGAACGATCCGCCGCCGAAGCCGCTGTTGTCGGTCATGATGCTCCTTCCTCCGACGCCCTGACGAGCCGTCGGCCAACTCAGCCCAGTCTCCTCACAAATCAGTGGCTTCGCCACCCGCGTTCTCGGTCTCGTCGAGCCGCTGATGTAGACGGGCGCGAACATCATCGGCCGAATAGGACTTCCGCTGCCGCTGATCCCGCGCGACCATCACCCCGCCGGTGGCCACCCCGACCGCGCCCGCCAATCCCAGCCATTTCCAGAGGTTCCTCATGCGGGCAGGATAGGTCGCGCGGGGCGCCGACGCATTAGCCTTCTCTCGTGCCCACCAGCAGAATTCTCTTCGGCCGAGACCGCGCCGACTCCGGCATCTCGTTGACCGACGCACTCGACGCCACCCGCACCGGCGACATCTGGCTCTTCCGTGGCCATTCCGGACCGGACCGGGCCATCCGCACGCTGACCAACGCGCCGGTGAACCACGTGGCGATGGCGGTGTGCATCGACGATCTGCCGCCTCTGCTCTGGCACGCCGAGCTCGGCGATCGCCTGACCGATGTGTGGACCGGCTCGAATCATCGCGGCGTTCAGTTACACGACGCGCGAGAAGCCGTCGAGCAGTGGATGATCCGCTACAAGCAGGCGTGTTGGTTCCGCCAGCTCACGCCGGAGGTCACCCCGGATCAGGAGAACGCTCTGCTCAAGGTGATCGCCGAGCTCGACGGGACACCGTTCCCGACGACCGCACGCCTGGCCGGACGGTGGTTTCGCGGCCGGGTGCCCAACTCGACCGATCTCGTCCGGGGCATCCCCTACCTCGACCGCAAGGTCCGTCAACGACGCGACGAACGGCAGCAGCGCCGCAACCGCACGACCGACGGCGCCGGCCTCGAAGCCGCCTACTGCGCCGAGGTGGTGGCTATCACCTATCGCGAGATGGGCATCCTCGACACGTCGAAGGATTCCAACTGGTTCGACCCCGGGCGATTCTGGAGCGGCGACGATCTTCCCCTCCACGCGCCGCACGACCTCACCCCGGAGGTCGGCGTCCGGCTGGACTGACGCCGGCGTGGGACCTGCCGGTCATCTCCCACCGAACGCCCGGAGCGTCGCCTCGACCAGCGCGTCGGCGTAGGTCGGGGTCAGCGGCCCGCTGCGGTGCAGCCATCGCTGGAACAGCGGGGCGTAGAGCATCTCCAGGAGCAGGTCGAAATCGGTCCCGGGCAGCAGCTGACCGTCGCGCTCGGCGGTACGGAGTCGAGCCTTCTTGGCATCGTCCAGCGGTCGGGACAGCTTCTCCCGGTACTCCGCAGCGAGATCGGGGTCGTTCGCGATCTCGGTGTTGACCGCCCGGATCAGGCGGTCGAAGGACGGATCGTCGAACTCCGCCACCGTCGCCCGCATGACCTGCTTCAGGTCGGCCTCGAGATCCCCGGTGTCGGGCAGGACGACCGACTGTCCGTCGGCGCCCTCGCTCAGGGCGAGCACGGCCGCGAAGACGACCGCACTCTTCGACGGCCATCGCCGATAGATCGTCTGCTTGCCGACGCCGGCCCGGGACGCAATCGCCTCGACGGTGACCTTGTCGTACGGCTGCTCGACGACGAGGGCCCGGGTCGCCTCGAGGATCGCCTGGCGCGACCGCTCCTTTCGGCGTGAGTGGTCCGGTCCGGCATCGTGCGGCATGCCGCCAGAGTAGTACATGAAACGAGACGATCCGTATTGACACTCGGCCTGGCGGACCGCTACCTTCCTATCGAGACGGAACGTTCCGTTCACTTTAGGAGGCGACGATGACAACCCCACGCGTCTGGTTCATCACGGGTGCATCCCGCGGACTCGGGAGAGCGTTCGCCGAGGCGGCCCTCGCCACCGGCGACCGCGTCGTGGCCGTCGCTCGCAATGTGGATCCCCTGGCATCGCTGATCGAGCGGTATCCGCAGCACCTGCACTTGCTTGCGCTGGACGTCACGGACCGGGAAGCCGTGTTCGACGGCGTCGAGAAAGCGGTGAGCGCTTTCGGCCATCTGGACATCGTCGTCAACAATGCGGGCGGAATGCTCTACGGGATGGTCGAGGAAGCCACCGAGGCCCAGATCCGCGCACATCTGGACCTGAACTTCTTCGGTGCGGTCTGGGTCGCCCAAGCGGTGCTCCCCCACCTGCGCGCTCGAGGCGGCGGACGCCTGTTGCAGATCACGTCGATGGGCGCCGGCGGCGGAATGGCGACCGTCGGCTACTACGGAGCGGGCAAATCGGCGCTCGACTCGGTCAGCGAGGCGCTCGCGATGGAAGTCGAGCGGTTCGGCGTCAGGGTCACCATCGTGCAGATGGGCGGCTACGACACCGGGCTGTTCACCGCCGGAACGACGAACACCGCACCGATGCCCGAGTATCACGACCTGCGGACCGAGATGGAGATGTCCTGGGGTGACGCGGCCGGTCCCCCGCCGCAGTCGGCCGCGCCGGTCCTCCTGGAACTCGCATCACTCCCCGACCCTCCTCGACGCCTGATCCTCGGAAGCCAGTCGTTCGATCACGTGCTGGAGATGGACCGGGCGCGCGCCCAGACCTACCGGGAATGGGAGCACCTCAGCCGGCAAGCGTCGGGCTGAGGTGCTCGGGTGTTCGTCGAACCTAGATCGTCATCGCCTCGCGCACAGCGGTTTCCGCGGTCGAACCGCCGTCACCCGACGACGTGACCCGACCGCTCTCCAGCACGTAGTACCGCTGCGCCGCGGCGAGTGCGAAACCGATGTGCTGTTCGACGAGGAGCACTCCCAGTCCGCCGCGCTCGGTGAGCGTGGTGATGGTCTGCTCGATCTCGGCGACGACCGAGGGCTGGATACCCTCGGTCGGCTCGTCGAGGATGAGCATGCGCGGTTCGGTGATGAGGGCGCGAGCGATCGCCAGCTGCTGACGCTGGCCCCCGGACAGAAGGCCGGCGCGCCGTCCCAGCAATTCCTTCAGTGCCGGGAACATGTCCAGCATCTCGGCCACCAGTTCCTTGCCGCGTCTACGGCCGTCGGCGACCACCTGCAGATTCTCGGCAGTGGTGAGGTGACCGAAACTCTGCTGCCCCTGCGGCACATACGCGATGCCGTGTCCCACCCGGGCGCTGGGCCGCGCCCTGGTGATGTCGACGCCGTCGAACGTGATCGTCCCCTTGGTGGTCTTGACCAGCCCGACAGCTGCGCGCAGCAGCGTGGTCTTCCCCGCACCGTTGTGTCCCATCACCGCGACGACGCCGTCGGTGGGTACCTCGATGTCCACCCCGTGGATCACCTCGGTGCGACCGTAGCCCGCATGGACCCCGGAGAGTTTCAGCATGATTCAGCCCCTGTCCGGAGTCGATGGCGTGGCGGTGCCGGTCTCGGCGGTGTCGGTCTCGGCGGCGATCTCCTCGAGTTCCTCACCACCCGCGGCGGTTCCGAGGTACACCTCCTGCACCTTGGGGTTGGCCTGGACCTCGGCGACCGTGCCCTCGGCGAGCACCCGACCCCGGGCGAGCACCGTGACCGAGGTCGCGAAGGACCGCATGAAGTCCATGTCGTGTTCGACGACCACCACCGTGCGTTCACCACCGATGCGGCGCAACAGGTTCCCGGTCTCCTCCCGCTCCTCGTGACTCATGCCGGCGACCGGCTCGTCCAGCAACAGCACGGAGGCGTTCTGCACCAGCAGCATCCCGATCTCGAGCCACTGCTTCTGGCCGTGTGCCAACACCCCGGCCGGCGTATCGGCCAGGTGCTGCAGACCGATGGTCTCGAGCGCCTCGGCGATCGAGTCGGGGACCCGGGCGGGTCGACGCCGCAACATCGTCCACACCGAACGCCCCGCGCCCGCGGCGATGTCGAGGTTCTGCAGCACGCTCAGCTCCTCGAAGACGCTGGCGGTCTGGAATGTCCGGCCCACACCCAGACGCGCGATCTGATGAACCTTCTTGCCGACGAGTTCGACACCGGACTTCTGAATCGACCCGGTCGGCTTCACCAGCCCGGTGATCGCGTCGATGATCGTGGTCTTGCCCGCCCCGTTCGGCCCGATCAGGAATCGCAGATCACCCTGCAGCAGAGTGAGATCGACGTCGGAGACCGCCTTGAAACCGTCGAACTCCACACTGAGACCACGCACCTGCAGGTAGTCGCTGTCCATCCCGGCGTTGCCACCGGCGACGGGCAGGTGCTCGACGACCGTCGATTCTGCTTCGGTCATGACGACACTCCTACCTTGGTGACGGTGTGTTCATCGATGTCGCCGGTCGGGGACGAGTCCGGGGCCCTTCTCCGCCGCCACTTGATCAGCGCGCCGAGTCCGGCCAGGCCCGCCGGGAAGAAGCCCACCACCACGATGAACAGGATGCCCTGCGCGTAGGTCCATCCGGACGGGAAGCTCTCCGACAGACTGGTCTGCGCCCAGGCCACCGCGATGGCGCCGAGGACCGGACCGAGAAGCGTTGTGCGCCCGCCGATGGCGACGCCGATCAGGAACGCGATGGACGGCACGATCCCGACGTCCGCGGGCGAGATGATACCGACGATGGGAACGAACATGGCGCCCGCGATGCTCGCGAACAGCGCCGCGATCGCGTAGGCGACGACCTTGGTGTTGGCCGGGTCATAGCCGAGGAACCGGACCCGCTCCTCCTGGTCACGGACGGCGACCAGCAGTTCACCGTACCGGCTGTACATCAGCTGCCGCGTGATGGCCACGACGGCGAGCAGGATGGCCGCGGTGATGAAGAACAGCAGCTGCCGGTTCACCGGGTCGTTCAGGGCGAGGCCGAAAAAGCTGCGAAAACGGTTGAGCCCGTTGCTTCCGCCCGTGGTCTGCTGACCGATGAGCAGGATCGCGAAGGCCGCGGCCAGCGCCTGCGACAGGATCGCGAAGTAGGCACCCTTGACCCGCCGTTTGAAGACACCCAGACCCAGCAGGATCGCGACGAACGTGGGCACCAGCAGGATGCCCAGGATCGTCACCACCGGTGAGGCGAACGGCTTCCAGTACCCGGGCAGGTCGCTGATGCCGGCGATCTGCATGAAGTCGGGCACGTCGTCGCCCCGCAGTTCGGCGTCGGAGATCTTCAGGTGCATCGCCATGATGTACGCACCCAGACCGAAGTACACGCCCTGCCCGAGGGTCAGCATGCCACCGCGTCCCCACGCCAGGCCGATGCCCACCGCGACGATGCCGAAGCACAGGAACTTGCCGAGCAGGTTGAGACGGAAGTCCGACAGTACGGCGGGCGCGACCGCGAACAGCAGGATCGCGGCGAACCCGAAGCCGGCCCAGACCTTCCAGGAACCGCTGAAATAGTCCTTCACACAAGACTCCTCGACTGGACCGTGAACAACCCCTGCGGCCGGATCTGCAGGAAGATCACGATGATGACGAACACGGCGACCTTCGCCACCGATGCCGTCGTGTTGTATTCGATGAACGAGTTCAGGACGCCGAGGGCGATGGCCGCGATGACCGCGCCCTTGATCTGGCCCAGCCCGCCGATGACGACCACCAGGAATGCGTCGATGAGATAGGTCATCCCGGTGTTCGAGCTGGTCGAGCCGATCAGGGTGAGCGCCACGCCCGCGACGCCGGCCAGGCCCGAGCCGATGAAGAACGTCGTGATGTCGGTACGGCGGCTGGAGATTCCGCTGGTCTCGGCGAGGTCCCGATGCTGGACGACGGCGCGGATGCGCCGGCCCATCGGCGTGTACTTCATGGTGACCGCGATGGCGGTCACCGCCACGACGGCCAGCAGCATGATGAACAGGCGTGTCTTGGGGACGACCGCGCCGAGGATGTCGACTCCGCCGGACAACCACGACGGCGCGACCACGTCGACCGCCGGTGCGCCGAAGATGTCCCGGGCGAGTTGCTGGAGAATGAGTCCCACGCCGAACGTCACGAGCAAGGTGTCCAGCGGCCGGTCGTACATACGCTTGATCAGGGTGACCTCGAGCAGGACCCCCATCAGGCCGCCGACACCGAACCCGATGACGAGTGAGACCAGCAGGGACACCCCGGCGTCGGAGATCAAGTACTCCTGCACCGTGTACGCGGTGTAGGACCCGGCCATGATGAACGACCCGTGGGCCATGTTGATCACGCCCATCTGCCCGAAGGTCAGGGACAGGCCGAGAGCTGCGAGGAGCAGAATCGAACCGAGGCTGAGCCCGGTGAAGAGCTGTCCGATAACGGTTTCCACGTGTCTATCCGTTCGTCGGCGGCGGGTGCCGCGTTCGCCAGGAGGGACCGTGCGCGGCCCGTCCCGCGTCAGGAGCACGCGGGACGGGCCGTCGACGGTGTCAGTTGCTCAGGCCCTCGGCCCACGGGTAGGACTTCAGGTAGGGGTCCGGCTCGATCGGCTGGCCCGAATCCCAGACGGTGTAGATCAGTCCGTCGCCGCGGATCTCACCGATTCGCGCGGTCTTGGTGATGTGGTTGTTCTCGCCGTCGATGGTGACGAGACCTTCGGGAGCATCGAAAGCGACTCCGCCGGCAGCCTTCTGGACATCCGCGACCGCGAAGGACTGCGCCTTCTCGACGGTGTTCTTCCACAAGTGCACCGAGACGTAGGCGGCCTCCATCGGATCGGAGGTCGGCTTGTTGGCGCCGTAGGCGGCCTTGTAGTCACGGACGAACGACACGTTCGCCGGGTTGTCGACGGTCTGGTAGTAGTCCCACGCGACCAGCTGGCCCTCGATGTTGTCCACACCGATGCCGCCGACCTCTTCCTCGGCGATCGACACCGAGACGACGGGCATGGCCTGCGGGGTCAGCCCGACATTCTTGTACTCGCGGAAGAACGCCACATTGGAATCGCCGTTGAGAGTGTTGAACACGGCGTCGGCATCAGCGGTGCGGACCTTGTTGACGATGGTCGAGAAGTCGGTCGAGCCGAGCGGGGTGTAGTCCTCCCCCTTGATCTCGATACCGTTGGCTTCGGCGTACGCCTTGATCACCCGGTTGGCGGTCTGCGGGAACACGTAGTCGCTACCGACCAGGTAGAGCGACTTCACGCCCTTCTCTTTCAGATACTCCAGCGCCGGCACGATCTGCTGATTCGTCGTCGCGCCGGTGTAGAAGATGTTCGGCGACGATTCGAGCCCCTCGTACTGCACCGGGTAGTACAGCAGCGAGTTGTTGTCCTCGAAGACGGGCAGCATGGCCTTGCGGCTCGATGACGTCCAACCGCCGAACACCGCGGCGACGCAGTCGCTGGAGATCAGCTTCTCGGCCTTCTCCGCGAAGATCGTCGGCTCGGAGGCGCCGTCTTCGCCAATGAGCTGCACCTGTTTGCCCAGCACTCCGCCGTTCTCGTTGATCTGGTCGACGGCGAGCTTGATTGAGTCACGAACGGTGACCTCGGAGATCGCCATCGTTCCCGACAGCGAGTTCAGTGACCCGACCTTGATGGTGTCGCCGGAGGTGTCGACGCACGATTGTGCATTCGACGCCGACTCCTCGCTGGCCGAACTCCCGCAGGCACTGAGGACCAGCGCCACCGCGGAGAGAGCTGCGGGGACGAGGATGCCGTACCGCCGACGGCGTGACCGGGTGGTGGCGGGCGGCGGGGTGTCGGCCGGCAGGGAGCCGGACGGCAACGGAACAGACGGCATCGGCGAAGCCTTTCTCACTACGTCTCAGGTCCACTCAGGTGGGGGCACGACGAACACGCGGCATGTCGCCGCGTGACCCCCGATGAGATACGCCGCAACACAGCTTGCGATCTGGCGTATGGGGGGTAAACGTATTTTGACTTTGTTACGCCGGCGTGACGTGAGATGAATTCGGTGTTTCCGCTTCCGGACGCGTCACGGGCGCCGAGTGTCACTGAATTCCGTTGCCTTCATTGACGTTTCAGAAAGCCCCAGTTTGACACGGACACCTGTAGGCGCTAGTGGGCGAACGAGGCCTCGATGTCGGCGCGGGTACGCTCGGGGTCAGATCCGAGCTCATATCGCGGAAGAGTGTGCGACACAGCGGTCCCCTGCGCCACGCGGCGTCGAGCGGCCGTGAATTCCGGCGCCTCGCCCATCGTCAGATGGGCGGAGTTGATGATGCCCCACACCGCACTCCGGCGCGCGCGCCGCTCGATCGGCTTGGGCGCCCGGTACATGATCAGCTGTTTCGCCCAGCGCGGCATCGTGTCACGGATCGCCCAGTCCACCGCCCCGTGCACCGGGTTGCGCACATTCAGCCCCGTCGCCAGTGCATTCCCATGCGTCAGAGCGAGTCTCGGCACATACTCCGCGAGGCAGGTGAGGGTGTCGGCCTTGGTTGTGGGCAGGTCGGTACCACCGAGCGCATGACCCACCCGGACGAACTCCCGGTAGTAGCCGTCGAGTTCGTCGCCGCGAAGCGGCCGGGGGTGATAGATCTCGTGCGCGGTCGCGATACCCCAGACCACCGTCGCGTAGTTCCATCGCAACCAGGCCGGATCGTCGGCGTCGTAGACGGCACCGTCCGGGCGGACGCCTTTGATGGTGTGGTGCATCGCGCGGACCGTTCGCGCCAGCCGCTCGGCCGACTCGGTCGAGCCGTAGGCGGTTCCCATGAAGAACGCCAGCGAGTGCCCGAGCCTAGTCATGGCGCCGTCGGGATCGATGGACAGGGTCGGGGTACCGTCCTCGCGTCGCCGGACCAGGCGCGAGTGCTGTACCCCCATCCAGAAGATGCTCGGGTCCAGACGCTCGAGGTACGACGCGCACTGCAGGCCGAAGATCAGTGCCGGGGTGTGTGAGTGGACGTACCAGGTCGCACTGTCCGGGCCGAACCAGCCCGGGTCCCCGGCGGGGTTCTCGAAGTCCATCCCACGGAAGAACTTCGCACGGACATTGGCGTCGAACTTGCCGTTGAGCCAGGAGCCGACGAACTCGTGTGGGAGCGGAACGGGGACCCGGTCGGTGGAGGGCAGCCGGCGGGGAGCCAGGGACACAGTCATCGAGAGACCTTCCACTCGGGGCGATCATTGGTCACGGTCGTGCCCAGACTATCCCTGTGGATACACATGTGACCAGATCTGTCTCGGTCGGGTCGACGCCGACTATGGTGAGACGATGTCCTCACCGACCCGCTGGGCGGGCGTCCCGCTCGCGGACCGGCGCGCAGAGCGCAGAGCCGATCTGATCGCGGCCGCCTTCGACATCTTCGGGGGCGTAGGTGCCGAGTCCGAACTGTCGGTTCGGTCCGTCTGCCGGTACTGCGGCTTCAACACCCGGTACTTTTACGAGAGCTTCGCCGACACCGACGAGTTGCTCGGCGCGGTCTACGACGCCACCGCCGCGGAGCTCGGCACGGTGGTCGCGGCGGCGATGACCGAGGCGGACCCCTCGGTCCGGTCGCGCACTCGTGCGGGCATCCGGGCGGTACTCGGACACGCATCCTCCGACCCACGCCGCGGTCGCGTGTTGTTCACCGCGGGGGTGACCGATCCCGTTCTCGCCCAACGCCGTGCCGTCACCCAGGCGATGCTCCGCGACATGGCCTTCGCCGAGGCAGACGCGCGGGACACCGACCAGCTCACCAGCCGGGTGCGAGCCGCCGTCTTCACCGGCGCCATGACCGAGCTGGTGCAGCAGTTCTTGGCCGGCAGCCTGGGCGACGATCTGGACCGCGTCGTCGACGAGGCGATGGCCACCCTGCTGCCCGCCCGGACTCCGTAGTTAGAGAGTGCGTCGTGAAGGCGCACTGCCGCTACGGGACCGCAGCTCCGAGGCGTGTCATCAGACCCCGGTCGAGAGCACGGATCATGACGAGGCACCCGAGGCCGGAGAGGATCAGCCCGGTCGCGAAGATCGCCGGGAACCCGAACAGGTCGCCCACGATGCCCGCGGCGAATCCAGCGGCGCCCTGCACTCCGACCACGGCGCACGCGAACAACGTGTAATCGCTGCCCTCGTAACCTTTCTGACATGCGTCCATCATCAGGGTGAACACCGCGACGGTGGCCGCCCCGCCCAGAATGTGCTCGGCGAGGCTGGCCGTGACCACGAGCCAGAAGCCGCCGACGCCCAGCGACGCGACCAGATACAGCGCGAGACTGAGCGTTTGGGTGACACCGCCGACACGGAGCGCGTGCCGCCGACCGTAGGTGTAGGCGAGCCACCCGCCGAGCGCCGCTCCACCGAGAGCACCGGCCGACGACAGCGCACCTTCGACGAGTGCGATCTGGCCCAGCGTGAGGCCGATGTCGGACATGAACGGACCCACGAGCGCCGACGCCATCGAGTTGCCGAACTTGAAGGCGCCGACGACGAGGATGAAGGCGATCACGCCGGGGCGTCGGAGCCGCGACGCCCACCCCGTCAGCAACAAGCCCGGCGACACCGGCGTCGGCGGTCCGGGCGCCGCGTCGCCGCGGCGCGCTCCGGGGTCGCGCGCGAGGAACCACACCCCGACGGTGACCGCGAACAGCAGCACCGACATCACGACGAAGAAGGCACGCCAACCGGCGAGCGAGAACAACCAGAGAAGCCCGCCACCGCCGGCGATCATGCCGATCCGGTAGGCGCCCACCTGGATTCCGTTGCCCAGACCACGCTGCCGCGGCTCGAGCATCGACACGGCGAGACCGTCGGTCGCGATGTCCTGCGTCGCCGAGAGCAGGTTGATGACGGCGATACCCACCAGCAACCAGACCAGCGTTCCGGACAGGTCGAGGGACGCCAGCACGAGCGCGACGACCGCCGACGACAACTGCAGCGTGAGCAGCCATCGGCGTCGGGTGCCGTAGGCGTCGACGTACGGCGCCCACAGGAACTTCAGGCCCCACGGTGCGAACAGCAGTCCGTAGACGCTGATCTGGGTGAGCGAGTAACCCTCCTCGCGGAGGATGACGGGTATCGCCTGACTGAAGAACCCGTAGGGCAGACCCTGCGCGAAGTAGAGCACCGTGAGCAGGACCAGGGTGCCGACGGCGAGCCGACCGGAGCGCGGAGTCGACATGGACCGCGGAGTCGACATGGGTGACATCATGCCGCACGCGGGTGCCGGCCGGTCGGCTCAGATCTGTTCGCGGGCGTCGATCAGCCGTTCGCGGGCTTCGCGAACGGCGCCGTCGCCTTTCGCGGCGAGGTCCCGGGCCGTGGGCGGTACCCGCTGACGATGGACATCCGGTTGAATGCATTGATGGTGACCGCCGCCCAGATCAGGACCGCGGTCTGTTCGGTGTCGAGGATGTCCGTCGCCCGGTCGTAGGCCAGGTCGGCAGCGTCATGGGCGGGCAGCTCGGTGACCAGTTCGGCGATCTCGAGAGCGGCCTGTTCGACATCGTCGAAGAGGTCTGGTGCATCGCGCCACCCGGCGATGACATCGATCTGCTGCGTCGACAGACCAGCGGAACGGCCCAGCTGCCCATGGAGATCCATGCAGAAGGCGCAGCCGTTGATCTGCGAGCACCGCAGATTCACCAGTTCGACGAGGGACCGACTCAATCCGATCGCTTCGGCGGCCGCCGCGACCTCGGCCGACACCGCGATCAGCTTTCGGTAGACCTGCGGTGTGGTCTTGTCGATTCGCACCCGTTGCGCAGGCATGGCCCAACAGTAGCCGTCGGGTCGGGTCAGCCCGCCATCGCCGGAAACGACAAGCTGACGAGCATCAGGGCGAACAGGAACCACGCGGCGCCCTGCCACATCGGCCACGTACCTCCTCGGCGGTAGGTGCGGTACGCGGTGATCAGCGCACCGATGCCACCGAGGAGGAACACGCCGGGAACGAGCGACGCGAGGATCATGTTGCCGCGGTCGACGGACAGGAAGATCGCACAGGCGATCGCACCCAGCACGACGACGGCCACGACATAGAGCGCCGCCGACCGGTAGCTCCCGGAGTCCTGCCAGCGCTTCTCGACGTCGGCGCGTCCACGGTCGGAGGTGTCCTGCGAATGCGAATCGGTCATGGGTCGGCGATACCCGTCCGGGCGGCCCGGTAATCACCGGCTCGCAGCCGAACCGCCACCCGGACACACGAAGCCCCCACGTCGTCTGGGTAGGACTACTCATCCATGCCGGGACGCGGTGGGTCATCGTCGGTTCATGACCACTCCCAGCAGCATGTTCGGCGGCGATCCGGGTACTGCCACGCTTGCCCGGATCTCGACCGAGTTCGACGCCATCGCACGTCAGATGTCGACCGTGTCAGCCGAGTTCGCGGAGCTTCGGCGCATCGTCGCCCACCCGGACGACCCCGGTCGCGACACAGCTCCCGTGTCGCAGCCGGCGCCACACACCCCGACTCCCGGCCTCACCCCGCCGATGGTGGCGACTCCTCCGCGGGCGCCCGGACGCCCACCGGGTACGCCACCTCAGCCGTGGACGCCGAGCAGGCCGCCGTTCTTCCCGCCCCGGCAGGCCACGACTGCTCCCCCGCCACCGCCGGGGGCCGCCGTACCGACGCCGATGCCACGTCCGCCGATCATGCCGCCGCCGACCACGCCGACGTTCCCGCCGACCACGCCGACGTTCCCGCCGGCCGGGCCGACGCCCCGGGTCGCCGCGGCTGCCCGGCCGGCCGGGCCGTCGATGTCCGAGCGGATCGGCGCCGCCGCCGAACGCGGACTCATCGGCAAGATCCTCGCCACCGCGGGCGTCGGTGTGACGCTCATCGGCGTCGCACTGCTCCTCGTCCTGGCCGCACAGGCCGGAATCCTCCGCCCGGAATTCCGCGTCGCCGGCGGGGCGATCCTCGCGGCGGCACTCGTCGCCGGTGGGATGTGGCTGCGCGGCCGGACCGACGGTCGGATCGGCGCCATCGCACTGACCGCCACCGGCATCGCGGCCGGTTACCTCGACGTCCTGGCCGCGACCAGGATCTACGAGTGGCTGCCGATCGTGCCGGGTCTCGGGGTCGCCGGACTCGTCGCGGCAGGTGGTCTCGTACTGGCCCATCGATGGCGCAGCGAACATCTCGGTCTGCTCGTCGTGGTACCGCTGATCGTGCTGGCCCCGGTCCTCGCGGGCGGGCTGGACACCACCCTGATCGCCTTCATGGTGGTGCTGTGCGCCGCGTCGGCGTGGGTCCAGGTGGGCCGCGACTGGATCTGGCTGCATACGGTCCGTCTGGCGGCGCCCACGATCCCGCTCACCCTGGTCGGGCTCGTCGGCCTCGCCGGGTGGAATGCGCCCGGGAGTTCCGACCCGGTCTTCGCGGCCGCGGTCGCCGTGGTCGTCGTCCTGGGCGTAGGCGGAGCACTGTTGTCGATGTCCACCACGCGGCACCGGGAGGTCGTGGCGGGCCTCGCGAGTGCGACCACCATCCCGGCGCTCTTCGCCGGTTCGGCCATGCACCTACCGGGCGCGGTCATCCTGCAGACCTCCATCGCCCTCGTCCTCATCGGAACCGTGCTGATCGGTTCGGGATTCATCGGTTCGGGCGCCGCCACTCGTGTCATCCCCGACTCCGTCGCCCAGATCTGGTCCGCCACCGCACTTCTCCTCCTGTTCGTCGCGGTCCTCGTGACCTTCGACGGCACCGTGGCGGTGGCCGTACTGCTGGGGTTGGCCACGGTGACCGGCCTCGTCGCCCGGACATGGTCGACGACCTCGCGTGTCCTCCTCGCCGGTAGCTCGGTCATCTGGGCGATCGGTTTCGCGGCCCTCCTCGACGCAGCGCCGCCGTACGTGCTCGCCGACGCCGACCTGATCGGACGTGCCGCGAACCTGGAAGTCGTCGTCGCGAGCCTGTTCGGTGCCTCGGGAGCACTCATCCTGGCCGCGGGTTGGGCGCGCCTGACCGACGAGAGAGTGTCTCGGGCAGCCCACATCGCGGCGGGGGTGGTCGTCGTCTACGCGCTCACCGCGATCAGCGTGACCGCCGGTGTCCTGGTCGGTGGGCCCGACGGATTCCTGGCCGGACACGTGCTGGCCACCACCTGCTGGATGGCCCTCGCCGGTGCGGCACTCGCCTATGCCCGACGACGTGGCGGCGCGGCGCGCACCGCCGCCGTCACCGGCGGTCTGGTCCTCGTCGCCGCGGCGATCGCCAAGCTGTTCCTCTTCGACCTGGCCACCCTCGACGGCATCTTCCGCGTCATCGTGTTCATCGTGACCGGACTCATCCTCCTCGGGCTGGGCGCCTGGTACGCACGCGCCCTGCAGGACGATCCGGCGAAATCGCGTTCCGCGACGACCGTCTGATCTCACGGATCCGGATGACCTCGCGCTCGGTTCCCGGGCACGAGGTCATCCGGATCGAGGGGTGGACTAGGTGGTCGCGCGGACCGGTGCGGCCACGTCGACCTCGGTCGTCGCATCGTGGGCGGGCGGCCGACGATCCGGGGCGGTCCGGACATGCGTCAGATACAGCGTCAGCCCGACGAAGGTGAGTCCGCCGACGAGATTGCCGATCACCGTGGGGATCTCGTTCCAGACGAGATAGTCGGCGATCGAGAAGTCGCCGCCGAGCATGAGACCCGACGGGAAGAGGAACATGTTGACGATCGAGTGCTCGAAGCCCATGTAGAAGAACAGCATGATGGGCATCCACATACCGATCACCTTGCCGGGCAACGACGTCGACATCAGGGCGGCGACCACGCCGGTGGACACCATCCAGTTGCACAGCACACCGCGGATGAACAGTGTCAACATCCCGGCCGCCCCGTGCTCGGCATAGCCGACGGTCCGGCTGTGGCCGATCTCGCCGAGCTGCTGACCCACGTCGTCGGGCGCCACACTGAACCCGTAGGTCAAGATGACCGCCATCATGACCGCCACCAGGATGGCGCCGAGGAAGTTCCCGAGGAACACCAGACCCCAGTTGCGCAGCATCGATCGGACGGTCACGCCTCGGCGCTTGTCGAGCAGCGCGAGTGGCACCAGCGTGAACACGCCGGTGAGCAGGTCGAATCCCATCAGGTAGAGCAGGATGAAGCCGACCGGGAACAACAGTGCGCCGAGCAGCGGCTCACCGGTTCGGACGGTGACCGTCACCGCGAACGCCGCGGCCAGAGCCAGGATCGCGCCGGCCATGAACGCTCTGATCAGCGTGTCGCGGGTGGACATGAACGCCTTCGACTCGCCGGCGTCGACCATCTTCACCGCGAAGTCGGACGGTTTCACGTAGGACATGTGGTTCTCCTCGAACTCCTCGGTTGTCGGGCCCCATCGAACCGAGGTCACATGTCCGTCCGGTGTCATCGACGAGTCGCCCTGTTACGCCGCCCTCACTCGCGTGACACCGTCGTGTGATGTGCCGGGCCGCCGGACCACATGTCGTTCGTGTGAACACTGCCGGATGTCGCTGCGTCGACTTGGCACCGTGCCCGCGGGTGGGCAATGTGGATGTGGTCCAACACTATCGATGGAGCTGATGATGACCACCCCGATCATGCCGAAAACCGATGCCGCAGAACTGATCAACGCCGCGCGGATCCGCCAGGGACTCACGTGGGCGACGATTGCCGACAAGATCGACGCCCCGCTGGTCTGGACGGTCGCGGCGCTGCTGGGCAAACACCCCGTTCCGGCCGCGAAAGCCACCGCCGTGGTGGAACTGCTGGGTCTGGGCGAAGGTGTGGCGGAGAGTCTGCGGCAGCAGCCCACGCGGACACCCGACGATGCGGCGGCGAGCGATCCCACCATCTACCGCTTCCACGAGGCGATCGACGTCTACGGGCCCGCGCTCAAGGAACTCATCCACGAGGAATTCGGCGACGGCATCATGAGCGCCATCAACTTCAAGATCGGTTTCGAACGACGGCCGGATCCCAGTGGCGACCGGGTGGTCGTGACCTTCGACGGCAAGTTTCTCGACTACAACTGGTGAGTCCCGCCGGTCACCGACCGCAGCGCAAGCATCACCGATGCGTAGACGGCCGGTTCGGTGGGATCGAAACCGAGGAGGGTCCGGATTCGTTCGATGCGCTGGTAGAGACTCTGTCGGCCGATGTGCAGCGCCGCGGCCGACCGCGTCGCACTGCACCCGTTCGACAGGTGTACCGACAGTGTCCGGACGAGATCGGACGACGAGCGTCCGTCGTTGTCCAGCAGCGGCAGCACCAGGGACCGGAGTTCCGCGCGGATTGCGGGGTCGAGCACGCGAACGGCATCGTCGGCGAGCAGTTCCCGGGAAGTGAACACCCGGCGATCCGCCCCGAGGCGCGCCGAGGCGGGCGCCGCGAGCCCGAGTTGCCGCCCGCAGCGCCGCAACGACTCGGAGAGGATGGCCGCGGGATCCGTCGTGCCTCCGAGATCATCCATGACACAGGGATTTCCGACCACGATCGTCATACGTCCGAGCCGGTTGCCCTGTGTCACCAGAGACGACACGACTCGGTCGACCGGATCCCCGCCGCCGTGGCCTCCCCCGGCCGACACCGCCGCGAGCGCATAGACAGTTGCGTCGACGATGCTGCGCGCCACCGAATCCAAGGCGGCACCGGCGACCGCCGCGTCGGCCATCCGCGGGTCGGGAGCCTCGGCGGCCAGTGGCACCACCACGGTGGGCCCCACCACCGGCACCCCCGCGCCGGCCAGGCGTGTCCGCAGGTCCGCAGGCCGCATCGGCCGTCCGTCGACGAGGTCTTCGACGAGCCGCGCGGCCAGGGCCGATCCCCGGACACCGGTGCGGGTCAGCCCGACCGCCACGGGTCCGGCGGCCGCGCGCAGCAGGCTTTCGGCGAACGGGTGGGGACGTGCGTCGTGCCGCTCGCCCACGACCATCCGGGCCATCGGACGCCCCTTGCTGTGGACCGTCGCCTCGGCCACGGCCCGGTCGACGATCCGCCATGCCGCCGAATCGTCGTCGACGCCATGAGCAGACAGCAGCGCGTCCGAGGTGGACACGAGAACGACCGGCGCACCGAGGATCTCGGCGACATGACCGAGCATGGATGCGACGCCCGCGCCGGCCGACAGGTCGTCGTGGAGTGCGTCCACGAGCTCGGAGCGCGCACGTAGTCCGTCGACCTCGCGCGCGGCGATCGCGGTGTTGACCGCGCGGCACACGTCGATGAAGGGGACCACGGCGCGCAATTCGATGATCGGCAAGCGGGCCGCCGAACCGGCTCGGACCATCTCGTCGGGCACCGCCTCGAACGTACGGCCCACCTCGATCGCGACGGCGGCGACGCCACGCTGCGCCAGGTCCTGCACATAGTGCTTACGGGTTCCCGCGTCGAGCCCGCGCAGACCGAGTCCGGTCGTCAGCAAGAGCTCGCCGCCGGTCAGCAGCGGGCCGATCTCGTAGATCTCGCTCGAATGCACCCACCGCACCGGCGCGTCGAGGCGCTCGTGGCCGCTGAGAATTCGTGGCTCGGCCGCGGCCAGGTCGTTGTCGAGGATCTCCCGCAGCGTCGGCGTGCGGGTGGTCGTCGAGGGTCGAACGGTGGTCATGGACCGAGACACTATGCATTGGCGGAACCGCACGCAGGGCGACGATCTGTCAGTTGCGGCCGCTGACGACGCGCGGCACCCTCGAGGGCATGACGCTCTCGCTCCCCGACCGCGCCGACCTCGACCTCTCCGGGATGCTCGATGTCGCCTACCGGCAGGCACGTATCGGCCTTGATGAGGGCGGTATCCCGATCGGCGCGGCGCTCTTCGCTGCGAACGGCACCGTGCTCGGCGCGGGCCACAATCGGCGGGTGCAGGCCGACGACCCGTCGGCGCACGGTGAGACGGACGCGTTCCGCGCCGCCGGGCGGCAACAGGACTATGCCTCGACGATCATGGTGACAACACTGTCGCCGTGCTGGTACTGCTCGGGCCTGATCCGTCAGTTCGGCATCGGCACGGTGGTCATCGGCGAGCACACCTCCTTCTACGGCGGTGAGGACTGGTTGCGCGACCACGGGGTCGAGGTCATCGTCCTCGACGACGAGCGATGCACGGAGATGATGTCGTCGTACATCGCGGCGAATCCCGCAGTGTGGAACGAGGACATCGGGATCGCACCCGCGAACGCAACGGAGCGGCAGGCATGACCGACAGCCCGGTCCTCACCGTCGACCTCCGCGAGTGGCGATCCGGCGGGGCCGGCGCACGACGTGTCTGCGCCGCCGTCGACGAGTCGCTACAGCAAGCGGGATTCCTGCTCGTCACCGGGCACGGGGTGGATCCCGAGTTACCGAGGTCGCTGCGCGCGGCGGCGCGACGGTTCTTCGCCCTCTCCGCCGAGGTGAAGAGCAACTACTCGGTGGGCGTCGGCGGCCGCGGTTGGATCGGGCCGGGCAAAGAGGCGAACGGCTTCTCCGAGGGCACCGAGACCCCGCCGGATCTCAAGGAGTCGTTCACCTCCGGTGCGCAGACACCGGTCGGCACATCCGAGATCGACGACTATTGGTTCGCCCCGGACGTATGGCCGGCGGAGACGCCCGAACTCCGGGACCTCTTCACTGCGTGGACGTCGCAGATGAGGAGGCTGTCCGACGATGTACTCGGGTTGATGGCCGCCGCACTCGGCCTCGCCGGTCCGGACAATCCGTTCCGGGATCTCGCGTCGAACCCGACTTGGTCCTCCAACATCAACCACTACCCGCCACTGCACGACGTCGGGGATCCCGAGCCCGGCCAGTTCCGCATCGGACCGCACACCGACTTCGGTACCGTCACCATCCTCGACCGCGAGCCGGGCGCCGGTGGATTGCAGGTCCACAGTGAGCATTCCGGCTGGGCCGACGCGCCGTGGAACCCCGACGCCCTGACCGTCAACATCGGGGACATCCTCGAATACTGGTCGGCCGGACGCTGGCCCGCGGGTCGGCACCGGGTCCTCCCGCCGCAACCCGACGCCCCCGCCGAAGATCTCGTCTCGTTGATCTTCTTCTACGAACTCGACCACGACGCACTCGTCACGCCCGTCGCCCCGCCCATCGGTCGCCGTGCCGGACTCGAACCGGTGGTGTCCGGGGACTTCATCAGGCAGCGTCTGGACGCGATCACCGTCGGCTGAGCCCCCCCCTTCCCGAGGTGGAGGTGCACGACCCTCCGCTCCCGGTGTAGGCCGGAGCCTGCGGAGGCCGTATACCCCTGCCCCCTGAGGAGGCCGGAGCCTGCGGAGGCCG
The DNA here is from genome assembly GCF_002149015.1 of Gordonia lacunae. Lineage (GTDB taxonomy): Bacteria > Actinomycetota > Actinomycetes > Mycobacteriales > Mycobacteriaceae > Gordonia > Gordonia lacunae. The sequence goes on from NZ_NGFO01000006.1 coordinate 148,670, forward strand.
TCACGAAGGGTCGTGGCGAGATGCGTCGCCAACCCTTCGTGACGCGCCCTCCGCACGCTCCGGGCGCACCTCAGGGAGCAGTGGATGAGCAGATCTCTCGAGCTGGGGACCAGGGGTTTGCGGTTCTTCCGGATCAGGGAGCGGAGGGGCCGGCTCGGGAGAAGACTTCGTCAGCGGGGTTCGGCTCCGGTGACCAGCGGGAGTGACGGGTCATTCGCCCACGCGGTCATCGATCCGTCGTAGACCGCGACATCGTCGCGGCCGACGAGGGCAAGCGCGTGCGCGATTCCGGTGGCCGCGATGCCGCCGCCGCAGTAGGTCACCACCGTGGTGCCGTCGTCCAGCAACCCGGCCGCCTCGAACTCGCGACGCAACTCGTCGACGGGCCGGAGGTCACCGGTCTCGGCGTCGCGGATGGAGAACACCGGGAGGTTCACCGACCCGGGGATGTGACCCTGCCGCGCGTATGTGGTGGTCTCGCCACGATAGGTCGCCTCGTCGAGGACGTTGACCAAGAGGGTCGACGGATCATCCAGCGCCGCTGCGACATCGGCGGTCGATCGCAGGAGTTCGGGACGACGCTTTCCACTGAAGACGCGTGGGGTGAGGGTCGACTCGGCATCGGTGACCGGGGCGCCGGCCGCCTTCCAGGCCGGGAGTCCGCCGTCGAGCACGGTCACGGCGTCGAACCCTTCCAGGCGCAGGTGCCACCAGAATCGTGTGGCCCAGAATCCCTCGAGTTGGTCGTAGACCACGACGGTGGCCCCGTCGCCGATACCCAATGCGGAAGCGGCCGAGGCGAATTGTTCCGACGACGGGACCGTCCAGGGTTCGGCGCTGGCGGCGTCGGCGAAATCGGTCAGCAGGTCGGCGAACACCGCACCCGGGATATGTTGTGCACGATAGGATTCCGCGCCCGACTCCGGGACGTAGGGCCCCTCCTCAGGGATCGGGAGGTGGGTGGTCGCGTCGACGATGACCACGGACGGGTCATCCAGACGTTCCCGCAACCAGGCGACATCGACCAGAGCGGGCAGGACAGGTGTACTCATCAGGACCTCTCGAGAAACGGGCAAAACACCCCGACGCCCCCGAGAGTAAGTGGTCGTCGACACCTCGGCACGGTGCCGAATCTCACCGAGCGCGACGGTTGACGGACCACCGCGCACGGGGCAGCGTGTGTCGGGCCGTGAGCACGGTGTCGCGGTCAGGCCCGCTCGCGCATCACCCCGACGTGGCGGACGGTCCCGGAGATGCCCGGGATCTGCTTCACCGATGACCAGGTACGCATCCCGTCGGTGCTGTCCGAGTACAGATATCGCCCGTTCCGATACGCGTCGAGGTACATGCGCCAGGCACCGTTCGGCAGCTGGACGACGGCCGGCCCCTCGACGAGGAGACCCCAGTTGCCCGGCGGCACGAAGCGGTAGGGCCCCAGCAGCGACGTCGCGACCGCGTGCTGGATGAACTTCTTCGTCTCGTTCTTGGTGAACGCGTGATAGGTCGGGCCGACCTTGATGACCGTGGTGTCGATGTGGTCCGCGCCGATGCTGAGCATCGGGACGGGCGGGCTCCAGATCCGCAGCCCGGGATCGAGGGCTGTCATCACATACGGAATGAACCCACCACCGGTCGACATCGACAGGATCACGTTGACCCGGCCGCCCTCGACGAACCATTCGGGGGCCCAGGCCTTGGTGGTGAAGGGCGACAGCGACGGACCGTCGCTCGAACCCGCCGACCCGGACGAACCGGCGGAACCGGACCCGCTCGACGAGCCGAGTCCCCTACCGTCACCTGTCCCCGGAAGGAACGCGCAGCACAGCGGAACCGGCCAGTTGTACAGGAAGTTCCAGTTCATGCGGTCCCGGCTCCGTGCGAAGCCGATGTTCGCCCCGTCGGCGGTCGTGTAGGTCACGTAGTACCAGCCGTCGGTGTGCCGGAAGATGCTGGCGTCCCGGACGTACCCGGTCGGCGGCCGATACGCGGACTTGCGCACCATGCGGTACTCGAGACCGTCGGTGGACTCGTACACATCCATGTCGCGCGCACTCGAATTGCTGAATGCCACCATCGTGTACCGCCAGCCCGAGGGGGCGGCATCGCCGCTCGCCGGCGTCGGGACGAGGAGCCCGGCCACGGCGAGCAACACCACGGTGACCGCCGACAGGACGGTTCGTCTGGAAAGAGTCACCGATGCAGTATCGACGACGACCGGCGCGTGATGTGCAACTTTCACCGGGAAGGTCGACAGGCGTCCGCCGACGCCGCCGGCCGCACGGATCGACAGAAGACATCCGTGCGGCCGGCGGAGATCACGGGGTCAGCTGGACCCCCACGCGCTAGCTGCCGTTGGCGTACAGCGCCAGGAGCGGACCGATGAAGGCGAGCAGGGCGGTGAGACCGAGTTCAGACGAGGACACTGAGTTACCTTTCGACATGTGCCAACTGGGCGGCCGGTGGATGCGACTGCGCCCACCGGCCAGGCAACACCATCACATGCCGCGTGTCGTATGTCAGGCGAATGAGCGACAAAACCCGTTCCCGCACAGAGTATTTGAGGGCAACCGAACGGCCGGTCGTCTCAGTCAGGCGTCCAAGTCGGTCCGTCGCCGCGACGCCCGCAGGCGCCTGTCGAGATCGGCCATCAGTCGCGTGGACCGTGACGCCCCGCCGCGCGGTTCCGGATAGCGGCACAAGACGTCGACGAGTTCGGACGGCGTCCGCCTGCACACGGCCTCGAGCATCTCGTTCCCGACCTCCGGGTCGCCGCCGCTCTCGAGCTCGGCGATGAGTGCCCGGTTCGTCGGCGCCCGCAAGATGTGCCCGACCTGATGCGCCCTGGCGATCGGATGCAGATAGCAGGCCGCCGCGGCGTCGCCGGCGGCCTGTGCGGCCAGTCGGGCGACCTCCGACGGCGCGTCCTTCGCAGCCCGGTGCGCCGCAAACGCCGAGCTCCGCTGCCGCGCGGATCTCCGTGCACCGCCGGTGAATTCCCGTGCCGCCTCGATGGCTGCGCGCGGCCGATCGTCATCGGGCTGCGCTCGCTCGAAGACCGGCAACACTTCTGCAGCCCACTGCGTGGCATAGCCGACGACGACGCGCAGGTCGTCGTCGGTCAACTCGAAGTCTGCCATCGGGCGAAGGCTAGCAGCGTCCTCACCCGGTCGTGGACGACCCGTCGATACCCGGATCGCGGAGCATCGAATGCACGACGAGGCCCGTGTCGACCGGAGTCGTTGCGGTGACGACGAACCCGATGCGTTCGTAGATCATCACATTGCGGTCGTCGGAGGTCTCCAGGGCGACTCGCGCACCCGGAGGGGTCCTGCCGTCGACCACGGCCAGCCCCGCGCGGACCAGCGAGCTTCCCAGACCCCTGCCCTGGCGGCCCGGGTGGACACCGAGTGTCGCCAGGTTCCATGCGCCCGCCGGCGGCGCGGGGGTCTGCGCGCGCGCAACCGCAGCCAACCGGTCGCCGTGCAGGCCGGCCACTTCTGCCTGGAACCGGTCGTCCGGCTCCGGCACGTCCGGGGGCAGCAAGGCGATCACGCCGAGCCGATCCGTGGTGACCAGCACGACGCCGTGGTCGAAGGCATACCCCAGATACATCCGTTGGAGACGGTGCAACCGTTCCCGATAACCGTCCTGGGGAATGGACCATCGGGTCCAGGGATAGGCGTCGAAAGCGGCGGCGAGAGTGCCGGCGGCATCGTCGAGATCCGCGATGATCGCGTGGTCGATGGAAATGTCACTGCCCTCGATGGTGTGTGTCGGGTGTCGGTGGTCGGTGGTCGGCGGGTCACATTACCGCGCACCCGCATTCGGACGACACCGGTTTTCCCGCCTGGGCCCGCCGGAAACCCGCTGTGCGCAGGTCAGAAACACCTGAGAGTCCGCGCCGAGCTTGTCAGGGAATCCGCAGGATTTCTGTAGCCCTGTTCACATGAGGCCCGGGCATCGTGGTGCCGTGAACACGCCCCAGACCCCCATGCCGCAGACCCCCGACGACCGCGATCCGATCACCGAACCCTTTGTGCCACCGCCCGGACCGGCGCATCCGCCCGGGCCGTGGATGATGAACCAGCAGACCACCTCGCCGCTGCCGCCGATGCCACCGGTGTCGCGGCCCCGCGCCGGGGTCACCAAGCCGATCATCGTCACCGCACTCCTCGCCGGACTGCTCGGCGGCGCCGTGGGCATGGGGGGCAGCGCCCTGCTCGGGCACGATTCCGCGTCGGTTCCGGTCCTCAGCTCGCAACCGGCCGCCGCGGCCAATGCCGCCGACGCGCAACCCGGTTCGGTGACCTATGCCGCGAGCGTGGCGTCGAAGTCGACCGCGGACATCAAGGTGCAGACCGCGAACGGCACGGCAGTGGGCAGCGGGATCGTCCTCTCCCCCGATGGATACGTCTTGACCAATCATCACGTCGTCGCGGGCGCCGGCTCCGGGAGCACCATCGTCGTCACCACCGGAGACGGACACCAGCACAACGCCACGGTGACCGGGACCTCCCCGTCGTACGACCTGGCCGTGATCAAACTGCAGGGCGCGTCGGGACTGACCCCGGCGGCACTCGGCGACTCCGACGCGCTGAAGGTGGGCCAGCAGGTGGTGGCCGTCGGCAGCCCCGACAGCCTGTCCAACACGGTGACGTCCGGCATCGTCAGTGCACTGTCGCGCACGGTGACCGCCGGAGACCAGAACGGTTCGTCGCTCACCGTGTACAACGGTCTGCAGACCGACACCCCGATCAATCCGGGCAATTCCGGTGGGCCGCTGGTGAATCTGCAGGGGCAGGTGATCGCGGTGAACTCGGCGGTGGACACCGGTCAGGCCGCGAGCGGCGGACCGCAGTCCTTCGGGCTGGGCTTCGCCATCCCGATCAACACCGCCAAACGCATCGCCAATCAGCTGTTGCAGGACGGGAAGGCGACCAAACCGGTACTGGGAGTGTCCGGTTCGCTGTCGGCCGGTGATCGGACCGAGGGCGCGACGGTCTCGTCGGTGCAGCGTGGCGGCCCGGCCGCGGCGGCAGGCATCCAGCAGGGCGACGTCATCACGAAGATCGGGAACACCGCCGTCGCCGACTACGCCGACCTCATGGCGCAGATCCTCACCCACAAGCCCGGCGAAACCGTGCCGGTGACCATCGGTTCGGGCTCCGGCGCCCGCACCGTCGAGGTGAAGCTGGGCAGCGCCGTCGACGAGCAGGAGACGACAGTCCCGGAGTCCGGCAGCGGATCGGGCGGTTCCCCGTTGCCGTTCGGCGGCAACCCCTTCGGCCAGATCCCGTGACCCGTCGGAACCCCACGACCCGGGGCCTCGTCAGGTCAGCTCGGTGAGAGTTGCTGGGCGAGCATGACGATGATGTCGCTCGGGCCGCGCACGTAGGTGAGTTTGTACAGGTCCTCGTAGGTGGCGACGCCGCGCAACGGATGACAGCCGTGTCGCGCCGCCACTTCGAGGGACGCGTCGATGTCGTCGACCGAGAACGCGACGCGATGCATCCCGATGTCGTTGGGCTGGGTGGGTCGGGTCTCGACGGCCTCCGGGTGGATGTACTCGAAGAGTTCGAGGCGCCCGTGCCCGTCCGGGGTCTGCAGCATGGCGATCTTCGCGTGATTGCCGTCGAGTCCGACAGCGGTGTCGGTCCATTCCCCGCTGACGGTGTCCCGGCCGATGACCTCGAGACCGAGGTCGGTGAAGAAGGCGATCGCGGCGTCGAGGTCGCGCACTGCGATGGCGACGTTCTCGAGTGAGATGGGCATGACGGTCACGCTAGTGGGCGCGCGTGCCGAATACGACGACCGGCGAACCTCATCTCGACCGATGGACTTCGATCGAGGTCTGGCAGTCGAGTTGAGGTCCGTCGGTCGCTTCGTCAGGCCCGGTACTTGGTCAGCAGCTCCTGCGGGAGATGGCACGCGCTGTCCGGGAACCGTGCGAGTCGATCCTGGTGCTCATCGGCACTGCGCACATAGTTCGTCAGCGGGAGCACCTCGACGGCGATGCGATCCGCGTCGTCCCGCGCCCCGATGAATTGTCGTGCCCGTACGAGGTGCTCCGGATCGTCGGAGTACACACCGGTGCGGTACTTCTCGCCGACATCAGGCCCCTGCCTGTTCTGGCTGTACGGGTCGATGATCTCGAAGAGGTACGCGATGAGCTGCTCGACGCTGACGACGGCCGGATCGAACCGGGTCCGGACACATTCGGCGTATCCGTCGTACTCGCCGTCGAGGGACCGGGTCGCGCCGTTGGCCCGGCCCGCCTCGGTGGACGTCACCCCGGGCAGCGTCGCGAGGAAGGCCTGCACACCCCACAAACAGCCGCCGGCGAGGTAGATCTCCTCGTTCGGCGCGACGGACGTCATCGCACGATCAGACGTTGAACCGGCAGTCGACTGGGTACGCCTCCAACTCACTGCGGTAGTCATGCTCAAGTCCGAGACGATCCTGCCACTCGATAACGAAGCGCGCCGCCGTATCGCAGGCCCAGCTCGCGCATCCGGCTCCAAGCACCTTATTCGGGAACAAGGGTGGACCAACAGACTGCCGATTCTCGCCTGCCCGCTGCATCACTCCGATGAACACCCTTTGAAGGTCAACAGTATTCGGGCTCTCCGAGTTGTAGTGAATCAGATAGTTTCTCAACTGAATCAATGCGGCAACGTCCTGAAGCGGCGAACAACCGGGATCGAAGGATCGCTTGCCCGCACACAGCAGTGCCAGCTGATACTTATGAATGACTGAGATCCGGTCACTCGGAACGGCGCCACCCTTCCATAGCTCGCGCATTTGCTCGCGCGCGGTTTGCGATAGGCCGCGAGTCCGAGGCGTACCGTGCGGCTTGTCCGCGGCATCCGAGAACAACTCGTTGACGAAACCCTCCAAGAACATCACAGCCGACACGACAGCATTTATCGCGTCAGCCCTGTGCGCCGGGTCTAGTCGCGCCGTGCCTTCCACTACCAGCGCATCCTCGCGCTCCGAGCACATTTGCGCGGACCTCTTGGCCGACCACAACGAGTGCACGGCCATGTAGACACGCGCGAACGCGCCCTTGGCGCCTCCACCATTGAACGACACCGCGTCCCAACCGAGGAGATACACCTCAACCTCGGCGCTCCCCGTAACGACTGCCCCGCCGGAGGCGCCTGCAGCGTCGGTGTGGGTGTCTGCAAGCTCGTCGGCGTCTTCCGGCACCACGCTACCCCTTAGACGATCAGACGTTGAACCGGAACTCGACGACGTCGCCGTCTTTCATGACGTAGTCCTTGCCCTCCATGCGCACCTTGCCCGCGGACTTGGCCGCGGCCATCGATCCGGCGGCGTCGAGGTCGTCGAAGGACACGATCTCGGCCTTGATGAAGCCCTTTTCGAAGTCGGTGTGGATGACACCCGCAGCCTTGGGCGCGGTGTCGCCCTGGTGGATGGTCCACGCGCGGGATTCCTTGGGGCCGGCGGTGAGATAGGTCTGCAGCCCCAGGGTGTGAAAACCGGCGCGCGCCAACGATGTCAGGCCCGGCTCCTCCTGCCCGATGGAGTCGAGCAGTTCCTGGGCGTCCTCCTCGTCGAGCTCCAGGAGCTCGCTCTCCACCTTGGCGTCGAGGAACACCGCATCGGCGGGTGCGACGGCAGCGCGCAGCTCGGCCTTCTTCGCGTCGTCGGTCAGCACGCCCTCGTCGGAGTTGAAGACGTAGAGGAACGGCTTCGCGGTCATCAGGTGCAGCTCGCGTACCGACGACAGATCGAACGAATCCTGCTGCGAGAACAGGGTTTTGCCGGTGTCGAGAATCTCCTGCGCCTGCTTCGCGGCGGCCAGGGTCTCGGCCAGGTCCTTGTTCTTGCGTGCGTCCTTCTCCAGGCGCGGGATCGCCTTCTCCAGGGTCTGCATGTCGGCCAGGATCAGCTCGGTCTCGATGACCTCGATGTCGGCGAACGGGTCGACACGACCGTCGACGTGGACGACGTCGCCATCGTCGAACACCCGGACCACCTGACAGATGGCGTCGGCCTCCCTGATGTTGGCCAGGAACTGGTTGCCCATGCCCTCACCCTCCGACGCACCCTTCACGATGCCGGCGATGTCCACGAAGGACACCGTGGCAGGCAGGATCCGCTCGCTGCCGAAGATCTCCGCGAGACGTTCGAGCCGACGATCCGGCAGTTCGACCACGCCGACGTTGGGCTCGATGGTCGCGAACGGATAGTTCGCGGCGAGGACGTCGTTACGGGTCAGGGCATTGAACAGGGTCGACTTACCGACGTTGGGCAGACCGACGATTCCCAGGGTGAGACTCACGGGCGCCCAGTCTATCGGCAGGCGGCCCGGCGTCCGGCGGGGCGTCGGCCCAGCGGGTCAGTCGCGGTCGAGCAACCCCTTCACCGGGTTCGGCGGATCGTCCGGCGGGTCCTTGTCGGGAACGCCGACCTGAGTCGTCACCGGGGTGTTCGGCGGTGGCAGCGACTCACCGGCGCGCTCGGCGATCAGCTCGTTCAGGTACCGCAGGACGACGGCCAGGGAGGCCACCGCGGGCACCGCGAGGAAGGCGCCGGTGATGCCGAAGAGCGTGCCGCCGAGCGTCACCGACAAGAGCACGATCACCGCGTGCAGGTCCATGGACTTGGCCTGCAGCCACGGCTGCAGCACGTTCCCCTCGAGTTGCTGCACCGCGAGGATGATGCCGAGCACGATGAGCGCGGTGGTCAAACCGTTCGACACCAGTGCGATCAGCACCGCCAGGGCACCGGCGACGAACGCGCCGACGATGGGGATGAAGCCACCGAGGAAGGTGATCACCACCAGCACGCCGGCGAGGGGTACACCCAGGATGAACAGGCCCAAGCCGATGAGTGCGGCGTCGACGAAGCTGACGATCGCCTGCGTGCGGATGAAGCCGCCCAAGCTGTTCCACATGCGGGTCAGGACCTCGCCGAGGTGGTTGCCCGACGGGCGGCCGACGGTGCGGTCGAGCCACGGCACGAACTTCGGGCCGTCTTTGAGGAAGAAGAACACCAGCACGAGCGAGGTGAACATCGTGATGAGGACCGAGGTGGCCGTCCCGACGCCGCTGAAGACCCCCGCCGCGATGACCGACGCGCTCGACTGCAGTCGGCCGGTGATCGTGTCGACCATGTTGTCGAGCTGTCTGTCGTCGATGTTGAGCGGCGGACCCTGCACCCAATCCTGGAGGTGCCGGACGCCGTCGGTCGCGCGACTGGCCAGTTCCGGGGCCTGGTCGACAACCGACGGCACGATCAGGCCGATCACGCCGCCGAGCACGCCGAGCCCGATCAGCATCATCAGCAACGACGCGGCGGCGGCCGGTATCCCGTGGTTGCGCATCCACCGCACCGGCGGCCACAGGATGGTGCACGCGATGATCGCCAGCAAGATGGGCAGCAGGATCACCCAGAACTTCGCCAGCAACCAGAACAGCACCCAGAGGGCGGCGGCCACGAGCACGATCTGCAGGCCCACCGTCGCGCAGGAGCGCAGGCCGGCCATCATCACCTGCGCCCGCGTCGGATACGACTTCTTGCCGCCGCCGAGCACCGCGTCGCCGCCGAGGACGGCATCGGCACCGAGCTTGCTGGTCTCTTGTGTCGCGTCGGCGGACGTGCCGTCCGCGCGCTGATCGTCCGAGCTGTCGGTCACCTGAGGGATCCTCACACATCGCGGTGACAAAGCGACATCGACGCGGCGACGGCCGGCCGAACGCGACCGGACCGCCGACGAGATCTGCGGCGACGGATCTGCGGCGACGGATCAGTGGCGACGGAGTTTGCGCCCGAGGTACCGGATCAGGGAGTTGATGGCCTCGAGCTCGGCGTCGACCTGGTTGAAGACGGCCGGGGCGTCCCCGCGCCCGTCGGAACCGGCCCCGGCTCGTGGCCGGGCGGCGTCGACCGACGAGAGTGCGTGCTCGACGACCTGCGAAGGCGGCTTCATCGGCGGAGCCACGACGCCGAGCTCGGCTTCTTCGGCGCAGACGCGCCTGATCGTCTCCGGGCCATACAGGCCCATCATCATCTCCAGACCCCAGGCGGGGAGTCCGGCGAGCGGAAGGTCGTCGTGCCGGCTTCGTCGGCGGCCATCGAACCGGGTGGTCATGGCGTCATGGTGCCACACGCATGTAACCCAGATCACACTTTTCGCCCGCTCAGTGGGACGGCTGTCGCCGTGTCCGATTCCCGCCAGACCCCGCCGCCGCCGGGTGACACAGTGGACCGGTGACCACACGCATCGCAACCGACGCCGACACCGCGGGAACCGCGCCGGACTTCGACCGGTGTTACCGCGCGGTGCAGGCCCGCGACGCCCGCTTCGACGGACAGTTCTTCGTCACGGTCCGCACCACCGGTATCTACTGCCGTCCGTCGTGCCCGGCCCAGACACCCCGGCCCGCCAACGTCGGATTCGTGCTCACCGCCGCAGCGGCCCAGCAGCAGGGCTTCCGTGCCTGCCGGCGGTGCGCGCCCGATGCCGTACCCGGGTCTCCACTGTGGAACATCAACGCCGACATGTCGGCTCGCGCGATGCGGCTCATCGCCGACGGGGTCGTCGAACGCGAGGGAGTCGACGGACTCGCCACGCGCCTGCGGTACTCGCCCCGGCATCTCACCCGGGTGCTGACCCGGCATCTGGGCGCCGGGCCGCTCGCCCTCGCCCGGGCGCATCGGGCCACCAACGCGCGGGTGCTCATCCAATGCACGACGATGCCGATGACCGACATCGCCTTCGCCGCCGGATTCGCCAGCGTTCGTCAGTTCAACGACACCGTCCGCGCGGTCTTCGGGCTCACCCCCACCGAACTCCGCCGACTTCCCCGTCGCAAGAACACGCCGAACGGCACCGATTCCGCGCCCGGGAGCGTCACCCTGCGACTGCCGTTCCGCGCGCCGTACCGCTGGCCGTGGATGCGGTGGTTCCTCCACGCCCACGCCGCCGCGGGCGTCGAGTCCGTGGTCGACGACCCGAACAGCCCCCATGGCTGGCGCTATCGTCGGGTCCTCGCGCTGCCACACGGCATGGCCTCGGCAGAAGTGGAACCACGGGACGATCACGCCGTCGTGGCGCTCCGCGGACTCGACATGCGCGATCTCGGTGTCGCGGTCAACCGGATCCGTCGTCTGCTCGACCTCGACGCCGACATCACCGCCGCGCAGGACGTGCTGGCCGCGGACGACACGATGCGACCACTGCTCGAGCGCGCTCCCGGGCTCCGGGCGCCGGGAAGTCTCGACCCGGCCGAGACGATCATCCGCACGATGCTCGGCCAGCAGGTCAGCCTCGCCGCCGCCCGCAACCAGATCGACCGGCTCGTCGACGTCCTCGGTGAGCCCGTCGGCGACACGTTCCCGCCTGCGTCCGACGACGCGTCGACGGCAGATGGCGAGCCGCCGTCGAAGTCCTTCCCGACGCCGAGCGTCATCGCCGCCCGCGGACGCGAGGTCCTGCGGGGGCCGAGGCGGCGGGTCGACGCCGTGATCGGCGTCGCCGAAGCACTCGCCGACAGACGAGTGGAACCGCATGTGGGGGTTGATGCGTCTGATCTTCGTGCCCAGCTCCTCGAACTGCCCGGCATCGGACCCTGGACCGCCGACATCGTCACGATGCGAGTCACCGGCGATCCCGACGTCCTGCTCACGAACGATCTCGTGGTCGTCCGGGCAGCCGCCGACCTCGGGATCGATCTGCGGAAGACCGAGCACTGGGCGCCCTGGCGCTCGTACGCGACCATGCACCTGTGGCGACACCGACTCGACGCCGCCGGGCAGATCGTGTGACGGGCAGACATCCGACGACCGACTCCCCTCTCGATCCCTGCACCGATCACCGCCCCACCGAATTGCTAGGAGCGACATGTCCGCACCGACCACCGCCCGCGACACCACCGGCCCCGGATCCATCGGCACCGAATCATCCGTTCGCGGAACAGACCGTCCCACAACCACGATCGCCGGCCATGCCATCGTCGCCACGCCGAACGGTCCGTTCACCGTCATCGCCGACCCGGACCTGAACGTCCTGGCGTCGGGCTGGACCGACGACCCCGCCTATCTGACGGCACTCGTCCACCGGGCTCTGCGACCGGAATCGCTCCGGCCCTCGGCCGCGCTGGGCTCGATCACCGACGCGGTGTCGGCCTACTACGCCGGGGATCTCGCCGCGCCGGCGCGCATTCCCGTCGTGCAACGCTCCGGCGGCGTCTTCCTGGGCCCGGCCTGGGACGCCCTGCGCAAGGTCGAGGCCGGGCACCCCGTCACCTACACCCGCTTCGCCGAACTGGCCGGCCAGCCTGCTGCGGTACGGGCCGCGGCGGCGGCCTGCGCACGCAACGCGGCCGCGCTCTTCGTGCCGTGCCACCGGGTGAAGCGCAGCGACGGCTCTCTCGGCGGCTTCCGGTACGGCCTGCCCACGAAGCAGTGGCTGCTCGACTTCGAGGCCGGCGTGGAGGTCGCCTCGGCCGACAGGTGACGCGCGGAACGCGCCGGGCCGGCCGACGTTGTCGGGGGTGTCCGACACCATCGACGACATGACTGCTGCTGCGCTCGCCCTCGTCGTCGGACTCGTCCTGGGGATCGCGCTGGGCTGGTGGGCGCACGCCGCCCGCAGCGCCGCGACCGTGGCGGCCGCCCGCGCCGAGGTGGAGATGCTGCGCGCCGGGCGCGAGGACGTCGCGTCCTCGCTGTCGTGGGCCACCGAGGACGCGGCCCGGCGGCAGTCGTCGGCGATCAGCAGTTCGGTCGCCCACATCGTCGAGCCGCTGCGCGCCAACCTGGCGCAGCTCGGCGACGAACTGCGCCGGGTCGAGAACAACCGGATCGGCGCCTACGCGGGCCTGACCGAGCAGGTCCGCGGAATCCACTCGGCATCGATCGCGCTGAGCGATCAGACCCGGCAGCTCGCCAACGCGTTGCACAGTCCGCACGCCCGCGGCCGCTGGGGTGAGGTCCAGCTCGAGCGCGTCGTCGAGCTCGCCGGGATGACCAAGCACTGTGACTTCAGCACGCAGGTGTCGGTCACCGACACGTCCGCCGCCGACGGGAGCCGCAACGGCGCCACACTGCGTCCGGACCTCGTCGTCCACCTCGCCGGCGGCCGCGACATCATCGTCGACGCCAAGGTGCCCCTCGACGCATACCTGCGAGCGGCCGAGGCCACCGACACATCCGCACGCGACAGACTCATCGGCGAGCACGCCCGGGCATTGCGTGCGCACATCGCACGCCTGTCGGCGAAGTCCTATTGGTCGGCTTTCGACAACACGCCCGAGATGGTGGTTCTGTTCCTGCCCGGTGACGTCGTCCTCGAAGCCGCGGCGCGCACGGATCCGGATCTGCTCGAGTTCGGCTTCGCCCGGAACGTGGTCATCGCCACCCCGACCACACTCATCGCCCTGCTGCGTACGGTCGCGCTCGGCTGGCGGCACGATGCGATGGCGCGCGACGCCGCGGTCATCCACGACCTCGGTCTGCAACTGCACCAGCGGCTCGCCGGTGTCCTCGGTCATCTCGGCTCGCTCGGCACATCGCTGCAGCGCACGGTCGACGCCTACAACGCGACGATCGGTTCGGTGGACAGCCGCCTGGGGGTCACCGCGCGCCGACTGGCCGAACTCGATGCTCTCGGCGACGTCCCCGAGGCACCGCGACCTCCCGTGATCCACGACACCTGCCGGGCCGCAGGATCGACCGTCACACCTGGGACGACGCCGGAGCCGGCACCGACGCCACGGGCCGGGGGTGGAACGAAATCCATCGACGAACCGGTACCGTGACCGTGTGCCTTCCCCGCAACGTCTCCAAACCGCGGTACCACTGGACCAGCAGTCGGTACTGCCCGCGGTCCGCGGTGTGCCGTGGTGGGGCGCCGTTCTCCTGGGTACCGGGATCACGGGCCTCGGTGCGGCGATCGACGCCGGCAGCAACGATTCGCTCGGGTCGATCTACAAGTTCTGTTACCTCGTCGGCTGTGTGATCGCAGCGCTGGCCGTCCGCCGCCGTGCACTGTTCACCGCTGCCGCGCAGCCGCCGCTCATCGCTTTCTTCGTCAGTATCGTCACCCTCTACGGCATCAATTCCGAGCAGGCGTCCTCGGGTCTGAAGAGCCTGATCTTCAACGTGCTGCTTCCCATCGCCGCAGACTTCCCGTGGATGTTGACGACATTCCTGACGACGTTGGCCCTCGTGCTCGCCCGGTGGTTCCTCACCCGCGACGCGGGCGAGTCCGGCAAGCGCGGGACCCCCAACCGCGACACGTCGAGCCGCAACCCGGCGAGCGGGGCCGCGACCGGCAGCGGCACAGACCGGCAACGCGGTCGGGCGACGTCGCATCGCCGGGCCAAGGGCGCCGGGACTTCCGGATCGACCGCAGATGCCCCGTCGGCGTCGCGCCCCGACAGGTCCCGAGCCACCGACAAGCCCCGGCCTGCTGACAAGACCCGAGCGGCCGACCCGGCTCAGCCGCMCACCCCCTCGGCGAAGTCCCCCGGGTCGAGACCGGCCCCGAAGTCGCAGGCCGCGCCGGGGAGCCGACCGAAGCCGCGGACCAGCGGCGCTCCGGACCGGCCGTCACCGACCTCGCGCTCGGCGGGTGCGTCCCGTTCCGCCTCGGGTGCCCAGCGTCCGACGGTCGCGGATCTGGGGGCCCCCGACCTCACACCGTCGGACGCCGCGCCGGCCACCCCGCGCCGCTCGGACATCCCGACCTACGAGTCGGCGACCGACATCCCACCGGCCGGAGTCGCCGACACCCGGTCCTGAGACCTCAGCTCTCGAGGTTCAGTTCCAGCCACCGACCCAGACGCTGCGCCGCGGCGTCGACGAGTGCGGGCCACTCCATCGCACCCTCGTCGGCGTTGTCGGTGACCGCTTTGACCAGTCGGCAGGGCACCCCGAACTCAGCGCTCACATGCGCGACCGCGCAGCCCTCCATGTCGACGAGATGCGCGTGCTCCGCCAGTTCCCGGCGACGAATCGGATCGGCGACGAAGGTGTCGCCGGAGGCGAGCACGGTGCCGTCGCCGCCGGGGAGGTCCCAGCGGTCGGTCATCTCGTAGCCCATCGCCCGTAGCTCGGTGCTGCTGATGTCGTGCTCGAGCACCGTCGAGGGCAGGAAGAGGCCGAGTTCGGCGTCGCCGGTGACACCGTCGCGCAGGGCACCGGCCGTGCCGATGTTGACGACCGCGGTGACCGGCGCGCCGCCGGCGAGTTCCCGGCTCAGTGCCAGCGTCGCCCGCACCTTGCCGATACCGGTCACGAGCACCCGTGTCCCGGGCGGCACATGTCTGGCCTCGGCGCGCGTCGCGGAGACGACCAGGACACCGTGTCGGGGCATTCCGTTGCGAGTCACGCCGACGATTATCGCGTCACCCACGAGCGAGCGCCGCGGCCGCCCGCGCCGCCTGGCCCAGCGATGACCCGTATCCGGGACCGTGGCCGGCGGCGTGCACCGCGAGCGGGTGCAGTTGATGGACGTCGACGCGGTCCTGCCGACCGGAGTCGAGCGGGTGGACGTCCTCATAACCGTCGACGATCGCATCGAGGTGCGGACAGCCGAAGAGCGCGAGCATCGCGAGGTCGGTCTCCCGGTGACCGCCGTGCGCGGCCGGGTCGATCATCACGACACCCGCGGGAGTCCACATCACGTTGCCGTTCCAGAGGTCGCCGTGAATCCGCGCCGGTGCCTCGGCGTCGTCGAACACGCCCTCCGCGATGAGGGCACACGCGGCACGGACCGCATCCTCGTCGGCGGAGGTGAGATTGCCGGCCTCGCGGGCAGGGACGAGATACGGTTCCACCCGCTCGTTCGCGTAGAACTCGCCCCATGACCGGTGCTCGACCGAACTCAGCGGTCGTCGTCCGATGAAGAGCTGACCGGGGAACGGCGTGCCGTCCGGATCGGCAGGCGGAGAACCGAAGTGCGGGGCGCCGGCGTCGTGCATCCGAGCGAGCGCGGCCCCGAAGTCCCGTGCGGCCCCGGGCGTCGGGCGGCCGTACTCGAGCCGTTCCAGCTCGATGGCGTCTTCGACCACCGAGATCACCTGTACGACAGGGGCGCCCGCGTCGTCGAGCCAGCGTAGGCCGGCGGCCTCGGCCGCGAAGAAGTCGGGATGACCGCCCGGCGGGCCGCTGTCGCGCAGCGTCTTGACGAAGGTGGGGCTCACCGGGGCGAGTGCTCGTCGGCCGCCCTCGCCTCGAGGCTCCGCGCGCTGACCCGGGCGAGCCGGTCGAAACGATCGTTGGCCACACGCATCGCGATCTCGTAGGGCAGCGCGAACTTTCGCGCCCACCAGTATCCGAAGCGGATGTCGAACGAGGTGTAGACCAGGAAGCGGTTCTTGCGGACGCCCTTCAGGATCGCCGCCGCCGCGACATCCGGCGACACCGCGACCTTGTGAAAGCCGTTGATGGCGGCCTTGATCCGCGGGTTCTCGCGGTCGACGCCGACGATCTCGACGGAGTCCACCAGTGGCGTGTCGACACCGCCCGGGCACACCAGCGAGACCCCGATACCGTGGCGCCGCAGATCGAATCGCAGCACCTCGGACACCCCGCGCAGACCGAACTTGCTGGCACTGTAGGCAGCGTGCCACGGCAGGGCCAGGAGTCCGGCGGCCGACGACACGTTGACGATGTGCCCGCCGCGGCCCCGCCGGATCATCTGCGGCACAAAGCTTTCGATGATGTGAATCGGGCCCATCAGATTGACGTCGACCAGCTTTCGCCAGTGGCGGTGTTCGAGATTCTCGACCGTCCCCCACGCCGAGATGCCGGCGATGTTCATCACCACATCCATCACCCCGACCTCGGCGTCGACCTGCCGCGCGAACCCGGCCACCCAGTCGAAGTCCGAGACGTCGCCCGCGACGTGGTAGAGAACCGTTCCGTCGGCCGCGGTGATGGCCGCGACGACGTCGTCGAGCGGGTCGGCGTGGAGGTCGGTGAGCACCAGTTCGGCGCCCCGGGCGGCGGCGGCCTGGGCGGTGGCCCTGCCGATTCCGCTCGCGGCACCGGTGATGAGCACCTTGCGGCCGCGCAGCGACGGCACCGGGGTGTCCATGAACAGCAGCTCTCTGAGACCCATGACGCGAGGTTAGCCGTCCGCCGCGGCGGACCTCAGCCGATCGGCGGATCAGCAGGTCGGTCTCGGCCGCTCGGCCCGGCCGCGGACACTCAGCCGATCGGGAGCTTCCCGTCGAACAGTCCGTAGACGATGGTCAGCATCGCCTTGAGTACCTGAGCGGACACGTCTTGGCCCTGCGTCATCAGGAGCCGCGCCACGGCTTCGGGGTCTTCGGTGGCGAGGAGTTGCTCGACGAACGGGATGATCGAGGACAGCCCGCTCGCGTCGTCGGTCGGCGCGGACGGCGCCGGCCCGGCTCCCGTGGCCGCGTTCCCGTTGACGTAGTTCAGGATGCCGTCGGTGATGGCCATGGCGTACTTGACCTGACCGTCGCGCCCGGCGAGTGCCTTCGCCTCTCCCGGGTTGGCGAGGTTGCCCATCTCGATGAACACCGCGGGCACCTTGGTCAGGTTCACCGCCGCGATGTCGGAACGGGTCTGGATGCCGTCGCGGACGCCGGCATAGTTCGCCGACGGGAACCCGGCCTTGACGAAGGCGTCCCGCATCGTCGTGGAGGCCTTGCGTCCCTCGCCGGACTGCACGCGATCGACGGTGGCGTCCGGTACCGGGAGCGACGGCACGATCATGTGGAAGCCCTTCTTGGACTCGTCGGCTCCGCGCGCTGTCGAATCGGCGTGCAGGCTGACCGCGACCGCGGCACCGGAGCGACTGGCCGCGGCGGCACGTTCGTCCACGCAGCCGCCCCACCCGGTGTCGTCCGGACGGCTGAGGACCACGCGTGCCCCTTGGCTCTCGAGACCTGCTTTGACGAGCTGTCCGATCTGCCAGTTGACGGTGTGCTCCTGGGCGCCGTTGACCCCGGTGGCGCCGCTGGTCTGACAGTCCTTCTTGCCCCCACGGCCGTCGGGCACCTGCGCTCTCAGGTCGTGGCCGGCCGCCGAGGCCTGATGGCCCGGGTCGAGGAAGACCGTCTTTCCCGCGAGGGCGGTGCCACGGGCAGGGGCCGCGTCAGCGGTCGGCGCGAACAGGTTCGACGCCACCACCGTCGAGGTGGCCGCGACCACCGCGAACGCGATCGAGGTCAGGCGTTGTGTTGTCGTCTTTCGGAACATGTTCTGTCGAGGCCGCGACGCACGCAGGGTGCGCTCGTCACTTGCCTCACTCCCTCCCGTTGAGTACCACTGGTCACACTGGTCACAGACTTAACAGTGAAACAAACGAACCGCGGAATCCGAAATGGTCGTCCTGGCACGACGGGATTTCGTTAGGGAGATGTGACATCCGGACCGGCGTGTCCGTCGAGTGGCGGCCAGTCGGCCCGGTCACTCCGCGAGGTGGCGCAAGACGCCGAGGATGCCGTTCTCGTCGACGGCATCCGTCGGGCGGGCGACCGCGGCCTCGAGTTCGGCATGGACAGCCGCCACGTCGAGGCCGCGCCCGATCGCGACCACTTCGGTGGCCGGGCGACGGTCTCCCCACGGCTCCCGCAGCACACGGACGAACCCGCCCACACCGTGTACGACGAACCGCTGACGGTGCCGCGGCACATCGAAATGGACGATCCCCTTGATCCGGAAACAACCATCCGGCGGCCGTTCGAGGAATCGGGCAAGGCGACGCGGGTCCATCGGCCGGTCACTCGAGAACGACACCGACTCATACGCCGCGTGCAGATGCTCGTGGTGGTCGTGACCGGCGTCCTCCTCCAGTAACAGCTCGTCGAGGGTCATCTGACCGGGACGAGCCTGGTCGACCTCGCGCTGCGCGACGTCGAACAGCAGCTCCGGATCGATCGCGGCATTCCGGGTCACCACTCGCGGCGCCGTCGCATTGAGCTGTGCGACAAGCGCTTCGACGGCGCGTCGGGATTCATCCGGGATCAGGTCGACCTTGTTGACGAGGACGAGATCGGCGATCGCGACGTGCGCGTCCAGTTCCGGGTGCGAGCGGCGCACCTGCTCGAGGTGAGCCGCGTCGACGACGTACACGAGTCCGCCGTAGCGGAGTCGTGCGTCGGCCACCGACGTCACCATGCGGATGAGCGACTTGGGTTCGGCGATCCCGCTGGCCTCGATGACGATGGCGTCGAGGCCCACGCTCGGCCGGACCAGTGAGGTCAACGCGTCGGCGAGGCCATCCGCGTCGACGGTGCAGCACATGCACCCGTTGCCGAGGCTGACCGTGCCGTCGGCCTGCGCCGAGACCAGCAGCGCGTCGATGTTGACCTTGCCGAAGTCGTTGACCAGTACGCCGAGGCGCGTGCCGGCAGCCCCGGCGGACCGCAGCAGATGGTTGAGCAACGTCGTCTTGCCCGAGCCGAGGTATCCGGCCACCACGACGACCGGGACCGGACCGCGACGGTCGGATGTCCTCGCGGTGCTCATTCGCGGCTTTCGGGTCCCAGGCAGTCCGGACAGATGACGGCGAGGTCGCGTCCGTCCCGATCGGGATGGTTGGCGACGTTGCTCGTCGGGTGGCCGCAGTCGACGCACCGGCCGAGTACCTGCGCGTGATCGGAGAACTCCACGCCCATCCGGTCGTCGAAGACGTACAGCGATCCCTGCCACAGCCCGTCGTCGCCGTAGCGCTCGCCGTACCGCACGATTCCACCGTCGAGCTGGTAGACCTCGGCGAAGCCCCGGTGCCGCATGACCGTGGAGAGGACCTCGCAGCGGACCCCGCCCGTGCAGTAGGTGACGATCGGCCGGTCCTTGAGGTGATCGAAGGCGCCGCTCTCGATCAGTGGCACGAAGTCCCGGGTGGTGCGCGCCTTGGTCGTGACCGCGCCGGCAAATCGTCCGACCTGTGCCTCGATCTCGTTGCGCCCGTCGAAGAAGACCACGTCGTCACCGCGGGCGTCCACGAGCTCGTGCACCTGCTCCGGAGTCAATCGTGTCCCCGTGCCGACCACGCCGTTCTCGTCGACCTCGATCTCGTCGGGGACCCCGAAGGTCACGATCTCCGGGCGGACGCGCACGCTGAGCCGCGGGAAGTCCCGGCCGGTGCCGTCGGACCACTTGATGTCCGCTCCGGCGAACCCGGGGTACGCGCGGGTCGTCCTGACGTAGCGTTTGACCGCGGCGATGTCGCCACCGACGGTGCTGTTGATCCCGTGGCGTGACACGATGATCCTGCCCCGGACCCCGAGCGACTCGCACACCGCCAGCTGCCACAACCGGATGGCCTCGGGATCGGGCAGTGGGACGAAGACGTAGAACAGAACGATCTTGGGGGTCGGCACAGTGCAAGGGTACGGAAATCGGCGACCCCGCCCCGAATCCACATCGGGGTCCCGCGACCGCCGATTCCTGCGCGTGATCTGCGCAACCGCGGCAATCGGGACGCTGTCCGTTTCGGTCGCGCTCGCCGGGTGCTCATTGCCGTCCGAGTCGGGTCCCTCTCGAATCGTCATTCCGCCCACCGACGAGTTGTCGACGGTGACCGAGACAGAGTCCTCGTCGACGACGTCGACAACCGGTGAGGACTCGGCACAGAATCTGCCCGAATGGACGATCGGGCGAGTGGTCGCGATGGCCCCACGCGTCGACAATTCGCGTTTCCATCAGGGCTCGGTGACCGAGGACTCTCCGCTGCAGGACTCATCCGGCTTCCATTTCTCCACACCGGACCGCGCGGTGAATTGTTCCACCGGCACCAACGGCTCCTCGACACTCGCCTGCCGCATCGACGACGAGCAGGGCGACGACTCTCCGGCGCGACCTCCCTCGTCCGTCCCGGCGGCCTGCGACTGGGAGCGGGATCTCGCCCTCCTGGGACCGGACGGGCCGCAGCGCGGTGCATGCGCCAATCGATATCCGGTTCTCTATCGGAGTTCGATTGTGGACTTCGGCCGGACTATTTCGATATCGCGCTTTTCTTGCCTCGTTGAGACCGTGGGGATGTTTTGTCTCGAATCGAGATCCAAATCAGGATTCGCAATCACACCGAACGGTTACCAAACGATCTATGCGGCAGATCGAGCTCCCGAATCGCTGGTGAGCGTGTCCCCCGAGGAATCGGACGAATCGTCGCGCCGGACTGCGGGGGCAGACGCCACGACCGCGACCACAGCGTCATCGAACCGGACCGCCACTCCGCGTAACCCGACGCCGAGTACCAGCACCGAGCCAACTCGTTAACAATCGGCCGTGTCTCGACTTCCCTAATGCTATTCAATGATTTATGGTCTAGGCGGGGGTTCTCAGCAAGTACTCATGGTTTGAGTCTAAGCTGTGCACAGTTGGAATAGATCAAAACGGGGGGACGCAGGTTTCGATGCCTCGCGCGTCCGTCTTGGTCGGATGACACAATTCGAGGGGACAAGCATTTCATGGCGAAAAAGGAAATCGTTCAGGTCATCGACGATCTCGACGGCAAGGTACTGGATCAGTACGAAACCGTCCGGTGGTCGCTCGACGGAAAGAACTATGAGTTCGACACCTCGTCGAAGCATGCGCAGCAATTCCGCGATTCGCTGTCGAAGTACCTCGACATCTCCCGTCAGACCGGCCGTGTGACCAAGCGCGCGACCACGGCTTCGACGGCGACCGGGGGCGGCCGCAACAAGGAGACCACCAAGGCGATCCGCGAGTGGGCCATCAAAGAAGGCTACGAACTCAGCGATCGCGGACGTATCCCGCAGAGCATCATCGAGGCCTTCGAGGCCGCACACTGACCGGTCAGACCTGACCGTCACCGAACACGAGACCCACTGCCCGGCCGCTCTTCGCGCGCCGGGCAGTGGGCGTTGAGAGGACTGTTCACCATGAGGTCCTTCACCCCACTGTCGGCCCCGGTCGACCCGGTGCGGGCACTCGAACGCATCTCGTGGCTGCTCGAGCGTCGCCGCGAGAGCACCTACCGCGTCGAGGCCTTTCGCCGCGCCGGACAGGCGGCGGCCGGGCTGGACCCGTCCGAGTTGCGGGCGCGAGCGGCCGCCGGCACTCTGACCGCGATCAAGGGTATCGGCAAGACCACAGCGGCCGTCATCGGCGAGGCTGCCGACGGCGAGCTACCGGGATACCTCGCGCGGCTGCAGAGCGAGGACCCGCCCACCGGCCCCGATGATGCCGCCGGTCTCGTCGAGGCCGTGGTCGGGGACCTGCACGCCCACACCGACTGGAGCGACGGCGGGGCGCCGATCGACGAGATGGCCGCCGCCGCGGAGGCCTCCGGTCATGACTGGCTCGCCATCACCGACCATTCGCCGCGCCTCACGGTCGCGAACGGGCTGAGCGCGGAACGGCTCGCCGCCCAGATCAAGGCGATCGATGCCTGGAACTCCGCTCATGCCAGCACTTTTCATCTTTTCCGTGGGATCGAGATCGACATCCTCGACGACGGCGCGCTCGATCAGACCGACGAGATGATCTCGCGGCTCGACGTCGTGACCGCGTCGGTGCATTCCCATCTGCGGATGGCGCACGCTGCGATGACCTCCCGGTTGGTCGCCGCGGTTTCCGACCCCCGGGTACACGTCCTCGGTCACTGCACGGGACGTCGGGTGTTGAGCGGCCGCGGCCACCGCCCGCCCTCGACCTTCGACGCCGAAGCCGTGTTCGCCGCGTGCGCCGCCCACGACACCGTCGTCGAGATCAACTCTCGTCCGGAGCGGGTCGACCCGCCCGACGAGTTGATCGATATCGCCCGGGACGCCGGTTGTCTGTTCGCGATCGACTCCGACGCGCACGCACCCGGACAACTCGACTTCAAGATCCTCGGCGCACGCCGGGCCGCGGCGCGCGGTATCGACCCGGACCGGATCGTCACGACCTGGTCGTCGGAGCGGTTGTCGGAGTGGCTCTCCCGATGACCGGGTGATCAGCGGGCAGGCAGGATGTCAGCTCAGGGCACCCACCCGGTCCCGGATCACCGGCAGCACACCTTCGGCGAACCAGTGCGCCTCCTCGATGTGGGGATATCCCGACAGGATGAAGTGTGAGAACCCTTCGGACTCGTACTCCCCGATCAGCGACGCGACCTCGTCGTAGCTGCCCACGAGTGCGGTGCCGGCTCCCCCGCGGATGAGGCCGACGCCCGCCCACAGGCCGGGGTGGATCTCGAGAGCGTCTCGCCGGCCGCCGTGCAGTTCGGCCATCCGGCGCTGACCGGTGGAGTCCGAGGCCGAGTGCAGGGCGAAGGCCGTCGCGATCTCCTCGTCGGAGATCCCCTGCAGCAGGGTGTCGGCGACCCGCCACGCCTCCTCGGAGGTCTCTCGTGCGATGACATGGAGTCGCACCCCGTATTCCAGCGACCGGCCGACTGTCGCCGCGCGGCGTGCCACCTCGGCGATCTTCTGCCCGGCCACCGCAGGCGGTTCCCCCCACGTGAGGTAGACCTCGGCCCGTGATGCGGCAACCGTCAGCGCCGGGTCCGACGAGCCGCCGAAGAAGATCTGCGGCTTGACCGCCGGCGGGTCCGGCAGGAACGCGCCGGCGATCTGATAGAACTCGCCGTCGAAATCGACCGTCTCTCCGGCCCAGAGCCTTTCGACGATCTGCACGAATTCGTCGGTGCGCGCGTATCGGCGGTCGTGGTCGACCCAGTCACCGAATCGTCGTTGTTCGACCTCGTCGCCGCCGGTCACGATGTTGACCGCGACCCGCCCATCCGAGAAGCGCTGCAGCGTCGCGGTCTGCTGTGCGGCGAGGGTCGGCGAGATCAGGCCGGGACGGAACGCCACGAGGAACTTGAGCCGGCCGGTGTGTGTGATGGCGGCGGCGGTGGTGAGCCACGCATCCTCACACCAGGTTCCGGTCGGGGTCAGGACGCTCTCGTAGCCGAGCCGGTCGGCCGTACGTGCGACGTCGATGAGATACGGCAGGTCCGGCGCCCGATAGCCCGGAGGGTGCCGTTTCGTCGCCGACGCGTGGGAGGCTCCGACGATTCCGCGACTGTCACCGGCGGTCGGCAGAAACCAGTGGAAATGACTCATGGGTGTGTTCCCTTCCGGGGGGCGGGCGATGGAAAGGGCAGCACTAGGACTGGGGCGTGCCGAACAGCGGTGCCAGGGATTCGTCGTAACGGTTGTCGACGAACGACGCGAAGTCGACCTGCACCTGCAGCTGTCCGGAATCGGCAAAGGCGTCAGCGAGTTTCTGCTCCGACGCCACGACGCTGTCGTCGAGTGCGATGGCGGGTCGCAGGCTACGGCCCTGCGCGACCTTGCCTGCCCGCGGATCGATACCGACCTCGGCGGAGTACTGCTCGGCCCACGCGTCCGGGTTGGCCGTGGCCCAGTTCGCGGCGCGCGCGATGCCGATCGCGAGTTCTCGAACCGCGGTGTTGCGACGCGGATCGGCCAGCGCCTCGTCACCGGCGATGCCGAAGCCGAAGCCGTTGGAGACGCCTTCGGCGGTGACGAGCGTCTTCGGATTGTTCTCGAGCTGCACGATCGCGGTGTACGGATCCCAGATCGCCCATGCGTCGACGTTGCCGGATGTGAACGCCGACAACGCATCCGCGGGTTGCAGGAACACCGGCTCGACGTCTTTGCCGGGCCCGAGGGTGAGACCGGCCTTGTTCAGTTGCAGCAGCAGATGTCCGTGTGCCGAGCTGCCCTTGGCGACGGCGACCTTCTTGCCCTTCAGATCGGCGACCGAGGTCAGCGGTGAGTTGCCCGGGATCAGGATCGCATCACCGCTCGCATTGTTCGCGTAGCCGGTGACGATCTTGACCTTCGCGTTCGCCGCAGCGCCGAAGATCGGCGGCGTGTTCCCGGTGACGGCGAAGTCGATCTTGCCTGCCGTCGCGGCCTCGATCTGCGGCGGGCCGGAGGTGAAGGTGGAGAACTCGACGGTGAACGGGAGCTTCTCGAGCTCACCGGAGGCGCGGAGCAGGGCTTCGGTGCCGCCCTTCTGGTCGCCGACACGAAGGGTGAGGTCCCGCAGTGAGGCGACGTCGACCGTCTCGTTCGCGATCGATTCGGCGTTGTCCTCGCGTTGCACGCATCCCGCGAGACCCAGGGTCAGGGCGGCGGTGGCCAGCACGGCGGCGAGCACACGGCGCCGGGGCCGGGTTGCGCGCACGGAGAAACGGTCGTCGGTCATCGGGTGCCTTCGGTTCAGGGGACGAGTGGTGCGGCGGTCAGCGAGCAGGATCGGCGACGCCGAGAGCGGTCAGCAATTCGGCTCGCAGACGCGGGATGTCGGAGTCGGGGTCGTCGGGCTCGCCGGCCTGCCGTGGGCGGGGCACGGCGAGGTCCTCGACGATCTCACCGCCGGCGAGGACGACGACGCGGTCGGCGAGCCGCAACGCCTCGTCGACGTCGTGGGTGACGAGCAGCGCGCCGAACCCGTTGTCGCGCCACAGACTGATGAGCAGCTCGTGCATCGTGCGTCGGGTGAGTGCATCGAGCGCACCGAACGGTTCGTCGAGCAGGAGGAGTTGCGGACGCGCCACGAGGGCACGGGCGAGCGAGACCCGTTGCGCCTGGCCGCCCGAGAGCTGTGCCGGCCAGGCACCCGTCTTGTCGCTGAGCCCGACCTCCTCGAGGGTGCGCCGCGCGCGGTCGCGGGCTGTCGACTTGCCGAGCTTTTCGCGAACGAGGCCGAAGGCGACGTTCTGCAGCACCGTCCGCCAGGGGAAGAGTCGGGGTTCCTGGAACGACACCGCCGGGTGGCCTGCGGTCCGCACGCTGCCCGACTCGGTGGTCGACAGGCCGGCGAGCAGTCGCAGAAGTGTCGACTTGCCACTGCCGCTGCGTCCGATGAGCGCAACGATCTCGTGCGCTCCGACTCGCAGGGTGACGTCCCGAAGCACGGGATTGTCCCCGTAGCTCAGGCTCGCATGCTCGACTTCGGCGGCGAAGGTGAGCGTTTCGGCACGCTCGTCGGCGAGCGGGACCTCGAGATCTCGGGTGGCGATGGCGGTCATGGTCGGGCCTCCTTGACTCGGGCTGTGCGGGATGGGGCCGTCACCGGTTCTGGTATCGCGTCGTATACCGCTCCAGCGCCCGCACGATGGCGTCGGTGATCAATCCCAGTGCGGCGTAGACGATCAGGCCGAAGAAGATGATGTCGGTGCGCAGGAAGTCACGAGCGTTGTTGATCAGGTACCCCAGTCCGGAGGTGGCCGCGATCTGCTCGGCGACGATCAGGCTCAGCC
The DNA here is from genome assembly GCF_002149015.1 of Gordonia lacunae. Lineage (GTDB taxonomy): Bacteria > Actinomycetota > Actinomycetes > Mycobacteriales > Mycobacteriaceae > Gordonia > Gordonia lacunae. Next base: position 174,873 of record NZ_NGFO01000006.1, read on the forward strand.
AGGCGATGGCCAGGGCCTGTCGCAGGCCGACCAGGATCTGCGGCATGGCTCCGGGGATGACGAGGTCCCGGATGGTGGTCAGACGAGAGAAGCCCAGCACTCGTGCGGTTTCCACCAACCGGCCGTCGATCTGGCGAATCGCGGCAGAGGTGTTGAGGTAGAGCGGGAACAGCGCCCCCAGCGACACGAGCAGGACCTTGGGCATCTCCCCGATGCCGAACCACAGGATGAACAACGGGATCAGCCCGAACAGCGGAAGTGCGCGGATCGCCTGCATGTTCGGGTCGATGGCCGAGTCGGCGAACTTGCTCAGGCCCACCAGTAGACCGAGGCCGATTCCGACCGCGACGCCGATGGTCAGTCCGATCGCGACCCGCTGCGCCGAGGCCGCGATGGCGTCGAGGAGTTGCCCGTTGCCCAGAACCTCCCACCCGGCCTCGGCGATCAGCGACGGTGCGGGCAGCTTGTCCTGCGGGATGATCCCCATCGCGCTGCCCACCTGCCAGAGCACGAGGACGGCGATGGGCGAGAGCGCGCGCAGGATCGTGTGCAGCCGGGACGATCTGCCCGCCTTGGCGGCTGCCGACGAGGCGTCGGTCGAACCCGGATCCACTGCCCGCGGGTCGCCGGGCGCGTTGATACTGAGTGTTCGGTCGGCCACGTGCGACAACGTTACGAATCGGGAAACACTCGCGACACCGTTGAGTTCAACGTGAGCACAAGTAGGCCGCCGGCCCACCGGTCGCGTACCGGCGAGCGGTCAACACGCGTTCGGCATCGCTCGCTGAGTCAACTCCGTTTGATGACGATCCCGGTCATCCCCGACGCCGATCCGGTCAGTTCGATCACCGGTCCGCCCGGACGCGTCGGCGCACCGGCCTTGTCCTTCACCTTCGACCATCCGGACAGTTGCAGGTCGCCGTATCGGATCTCGTGGTCGGGACCGATCCGCAGCTTCACCGTGGTGATGGACACCTGGAATTGGAGCGTCGTCGACGGCCCGGGAAACGACGCGTGGGTGAAGTCCAGGTCGACGGTGCCCATGCTGCCGGTGACGAGGGTCGACGGCGGGACGTCCCAGGTCCCCTTGCGTCGAACAGTGTCCCACTCGGCCTCGAGGTGCAACGGCGGCGTCGTCGGCACGGCGACTCCCGGCGTCGCGGGCACGGCGTGGGTCGGCTCGTTGAACAGGCGGCCGGCGTTCGGCAGGTTCTCCAGGACGGCGCGGAGATCGGCGCGGGTTTTGGCGGCGTACACCAGGCCGGATCGCTCCTCGAACTCCGCGATCTCCAGGTATCCGGCGGAGAAGGCGTCGTTGAGCAGGGTGACGGCACGTTCGCGTTCCGGGTTTCCGACCCGTAGATCGTCGTCGGGGAGGCGGTCGACCATGTCTGCCACCCTATTGCACCGCGTCACGACGGGCGCGAACGCGTGACACCTCTCCTGGCTGACGCGGCGTCAATTCTCCGCGCCCACGGAATCGGCGTTGTGGGCGTCGAGCGTGCGTATCGCCTCGGCGAAGGTCTCGAGGATTCGGACCGCAGGCCGGATGGATATCGAGGGATCAACAGCTCGTTGCACGCCGAGTCCGAACGTGGTGGCCACGATGAGGTCGGCGAATTCGGTGACCAGTGTGTCGCTCCCGGCTCCGATGCCCATTTCTGTGCTCACCATCTGCAGCGCGTTGACGATGGTGGCCTTCAGTCCGCGGTGCACCGTCGTGATCATCTCCGCCATGTCGGCGTTGTTGCGAGAGACGACCGCGAACTCCATCTCCAGCATCGTCCACCCGACGTCGCCGAGAGTCCGCTCGAACCATGACTCGATGGCGTCGATCATGTCCTCGACGGTGGCGTTCGATGCGACGATCGCAGCGACCTCGGTGAGCTTGTCCTCGTGAACAGCGTTCAGCACTTCGCGACAGAGGGTGGGCTTGTCGCGAAAGTTCGAGTACACCGCCCCTTTGGAGTACCCGGCGTCGTTCGCGATCTGCTCGAGGCTGGTCGACGCATAGCCGTCCTGGAGAAACCTGGCCTGCGCCGCGGCGAGTATGTCCCCGCGGGTAGCCGCCTGCCGCTCACCTCGGGTCATCCGCGCCATGGGCTCGAGTGTACGAGAACGGCCATGATTGACATACCGACAGTACTCAAATACCGTCGGTATCCGAATGGGGTGGGTCCGTCCGCCTCCTGTCGACAGGATGTGGGACATGCCATCTGGACGTCGTCGTTTCGACGGATCGGTAGTGGTCGTGACCGGCGCGGCGCGAGGTATCGGAGCGGCGACCGCTGAGCTGTTCTCGGGGCTCGGCGCGCGGGTCTGGATCGGTGACATCGATGCCGAGGAGGCCGAGCGCACGGCGTCGCGCATTCGGAGCGCTCGTGCGCTGCGTCTGGATGTCACCGATGGCGCGTCCTGGCAGCAATTCATCGACTCGGTCCTCGCCGAGGACGGTCGCATCGATGTCTTGGTCAACAACGCCGGCGTGATGCCGCTGGGCGAGTTCGATGCCGAGACCGGCGACGTCACCGACCTGATCCTCGATGTCAATGTGCGCGGCGTGATCAACGGTATGCGAGCGGTCATCCCGCACATGGTGTCTCGGGGTCGTGGTCGAGTCGTCAACGTGGCTTCGATGGCCGGGATGATCCCGATCCCGGGAATGGTGACCTACAACGCCAGCAAGTTCGCGGCCTTGGGTGCCTCGCTGGCGGCACGGCGCGAGTACGCCGGCACCGGCGTCACGGTGTCGGCGATCCTGCCGGCCGCGGTCCGTACCGAACTGGCCTCCGGAGCCACCCTGGGTGGTGGACTACCGACCGTTGACCCCGAGGACGTGGCTCAGGCGATCGCCCGTACCGCCCGTACCGGCGCGCGACGGGTTTCGGTGCCGGCGTGGGTGGCGCCCGGTTGGTCGCTGATCGATGCACTGGTCCCCGAGCGAGTCGAAGGGTTCGTCCGCGGCCTGCTCGATGACCGGCGAGCACTGACGTCGGTTGACGACTCGCAGCGCCGCACCTACACGGAGCGAATCGCCAGACAGACCGAACAGCACGCACACTTCGCGTCCCCCCGGCCGAAGGTGCCGCGAGTGCCGTCGGGGGCGGACACAGCGTCATGGTCGCCGACCACAGCACCGACAGAGGCCGGGTCGTGACACGAACCGCGGTGGTGATCGGGTGCGGCGGCACGATCGGCGGCGCCTGGATCGTGGCCGCGCTGGCCGCCCTTGCCGGCGAGACCGGCCTGAACCCCAGCGAGGTCGACCTACTCCAGGGCACGTCGGCCGGCGCCGAACTGGTCACGATGCTGGCCTCGGGAACGTCGATCGACGAACTCGTCGCCATGCACCGCGGCCACGCCGGCGACCGGCGTCTTCGAGACCACATCGCCGCCACCCCACCGGGATTGCCGCCGCTACCGAGCCCGCGACCACTGCACCCCGCTCTGGTGCGGCGCCGGCCCGGTCTCGCCGGACTGACCGGCCTGGCACCGACCGGCCGCGGCGACGCCGCCTGGCTACAACGGCTGGGCGAGGCATTCACCACCGAGGACGGTTGGCTGCCACACTCCGACGCACGGATGATCGCCTACGACGTCGGCACAGGCGAGCGAGTGGCCCTCGGCGCACCGACCGCGCCACCGGTATCGGTGGGCGAGGCGCTGCGGGCGTCGTGGGCGATCCCCGGATGGATGCCGCCGGTTCGGCTCGGCGAGTCGGTACTCGTCGACGGGGGCGCCGCGTCCACCGCATCGGTGGACCTGCTCGTCGACGACAACATCGACCTCGCGTATGTGATCGCGCCGATGGCTTCCGTCCCCGGGCAGCGTCCACCCGGACTCGGCGGCGTGATCGAGGATCGGATACTGCGCCGGCCGATGTCGGCGACCCTCACCCGCGAGATCGCTGTGCTGCGCTCCACCGGCACCTCGGTGATACCGATTGTGCCCAGCACTGACGACCTGCGAGGGCTGGGCGCGAACTTCATGCGCCGCAGCCACCGGCGTGCCGCGTTCGAAGCGGCGATGACCACCGTCCCGGTGACCGTGCGAGCGGCCCTGAGCGAGAACGCGAGTCACGCTTGACCACCACCAACACCCGACCTCGGGTGATCATCATCGGCGCCGGTGTCGCCGGAATCACCGCCCTGCACACCTTCCGCAGCCGCGGCTTCACCGACGTGAAGGTCCTCGAGAAGGGCGCTGATGTGGGGGGAGTGTGGCATTGGAACCGCTATCCCGGGCTGACCTGCGACGTGCCCTCCCAGATCTATCAATTCGGCTTCGCACCCAAACCCGACTGGTCCCACATCTGGGCCGGCGGGGCGGAGATCCAGCGCTACCACCGCGCGGTTGTCGACGAACTGGGACTCAGCGACCACATCCAGCTCAACACCGAAGTCGTCGACGCCCGGTGGGAAGCGGCCACCTCGAGCTGGACCGTGCGAACCGCCGACGGTGAGACGCTGACCGCGGAGGTGGTGGTCTGCGCCACGGGTGTGCTGCACCACCCCGCTTACCCCGAGATCGCCGGCCTCGACACCTTCGCCGGCGAGGTGGTGCACACGGCACGCTGGGACCCGACCGTGACCACCAGCGGACGACACATCGCGGTCATCGGCACCGGATCGACAGGGGTGCAGGTCGTTTCCGCCCTCGTCGACGACGCCTGCGGACTGACCCACTACGTACGCTCACCGCAGTGGGTCCTGTGGGCACCGATGTCATTGCGGCAGAGCCGATGTGTTGCCAGACTCCTGGAGACGCTTCCCGCCGCGCATGCCGGCCTCCACAAGATCCTGCTCCGCGGGTCGGCGATTCTCGCCGACATCACCACCCGTCCCTCCTGGCGGCGCCGGGCGGTGCAGACCTACGCCCGGATGTCTCTCCGCCTGCAGGTCCGCGACCGGGATCTGAGAGATCGACTGACGCCCGACTACGAACCACTGTGTAAACGACAAGTCGTGTCCGGAACGTATTACCGTGCCATCCAACAACCCCATGCCCACCTGGTCACCGAGCAGATCACCGAGGTCACCGCGCGCGGCATCCGCACTGCCGATGGCCGCGAGCACCCCACCGATGTGATCGTGTTGGCCACCGGATTCCGCGCGCACGATTACATGCGGCCCATGACCATCGTCGGGCGCGACGGCCGCACCCTCGACGACGCCTGGCGCGACGGGCCCCGCGCCTACCGGATGACCGCGATCCCCGGCTTTCCCAACCTGTTCACCATCCTGGGGCCCAACTCCCCCACCGGTTCGATCTCGCTGCAGCACACCTCACAACTGACCGCGGACTACATCGTCCACTGGCTCGAACAACTCCGTGCCGGCGGCGTGACCTCCGTCGAGGTCACCGACGAGGCCACCGAGGACTACAACCGTCGCCTCGCCGAAGCGATGGAACCCACCGTATGGAACACCGGCTGTCACTCGTGGTACATCGAGGGCGGCTCGATCGACCTGTTCCCTTACATGCCGAGCACGCTGGCCTCCTTGCTCGACACCCCCGACCACAGCCACTTTCACATCGGTACGGCTCCCGGCGACGGGTGACCACACAGGGGGGGCGTGCGCGACCGGCCAGTTCCGCGGAATCGGCGGCGCGGCGTCGGGTGCCATGAGCGCACCGATCTGCGCGAAGATCGGGTTGCCGCCGTTGTCATAGGAGCCGTCGGGGCCGAATGCCTCGGGGTCGTAGGTCACCGACACCGCGATGGCGATCTTCTCCGACGGCAGGTGACCCGCGACCGCGGGATACCCGTTGAACAACGGGTTCTGCACGACACAGTCGTCGGTGAGGACGACACCCATGCCGTAGGTGTATCGGTCGCTCATCGTCATGCATGTCGAGCAGCCGGCCAGTGGGCGCGCCACGCCGCGCAGGCCCGTGGGAGCACGGCCGCGACGTAGGCGATGGCGGCGCTGAACTCCTGTCGGCGACTTCGGCGATCCGGAGTAGCGTCGATGCAGTCCGTGCGGCGGACGGAGGAGGGCGACGATGACAGCAGGACATGCGACCGGCCCGGCGTCGGGACCGATGCCGGCCGCGTTCATCGGACATGGCAACCCGATGAACGCACTCGAGCGCAACAGGTACACCGAGGCCTGGGCGGCACTGGGCGCATCGGTGCCGACCCCGCGCGCGATCCTGGTGATCTCGGCGCACTGGTACACCAACGCCACCGCGGTGACCGCGATGCCGCGGCCGCGCACCATCCACGACTTCTTCGGCTTCCCGCAGGACCTCTTCGACGTCGAGTACCCCGCCCCGGGGGATCCGGATGTCGCCGAGATGGTCTCCGATGTCGTCAAACCCACCTGGTGCGGGCACGACGTCGACAGCTGGGGCATCGATCACGGGACCTGGTCGGTCCTCGTACACACGTTCCCGGATGCGTCCATACCCGTGCTGCAGTTGTCGCTCAACGCCTTCAAGGATTACGAGCATCATTACGAACTGGGCCGAAAGCTCGCCCCGCTCCGAGATCAGGGTGTGCTGATCATCGGCAGCGGCAACATCGTGCACAATCTGCGGGCGGTCGACTTCGCGAGGTCCGACAGCGGATTCGACTGGGCCCACCGGTTCGACGACGCCGCCCGAGACGTGTTGCAGGACAATCCGTCGAACGTGCTGAGCCTGGACGGACATCCCGACTTCGACAAGTCCGTGCCGACTCCCGACCACTACCTGCCGTTGCTCTACATCGCCGGACTCGCCGGCGATTCACCGCTGGACCTACTCGTGGACGGCCATGCCGCCGGGTCGATCTCGATGGCCGCTTACACGCACGGGCTCGATGTCGAGCCCACGGGGTCCGGCGCCGGCGGACCGGCCGCCGAACTACCCGAGGGGTTTCCGACGCTCAACTCGAACCTGTGAGCCTCAGGATGCGGAGAGGAACTCGTCGATCTGGTTGATCGCCGACGACGCTCCTTCGACGACGCCCATGTCGAGCACCTTCTGCAATGCCTCGGCCGAGTCGTAGGTGCTGATGTACGTGGCGACCGTCGTGCCGTCCTTCTCGATGAACGCGTACGAGTTCCGGGACTCCGGCATGTCGGTGATCGGGTTGAGGTCCCCATCGGCGAACCCGTCGAGAAAGGTGAAGCCGGTGGGCTCGTCGACGGACTCGACCTTCCAGTAACCGCCGAACTTCTCCCCTTCCGGACTCGTCATGTAGTAGGTGACCCGCCCGCCGGGGCGGAGGTCGTGTTCGACGACGGTGGCGGGGTAAGTCGGCGGACCCCAGATCTTCTCGAGCTGGCGCGGGTCGGCATAGATCTGCCACACGCGGTCGATCGGCGCCGCGAATTCGGCATTGATGGTGATGGTGCGGGCGTCGAGGTCCGGCGTCACGTCGATGACAGGCATTGTTCATTCCTCCGATGGGATTGTGGGTGAGGGTGATTCGAGTGAGAGCAGATCGTCGATGCGGGCGATACGACCGCGCCACACCTGTTCGAGCTCGGTGAGCATCGATGCCACCGAGCGCACTGCCGCGACGTCGCCACTGGCCAGCTGCTCGCGCCCGTGACGACGCTTGGTGAGCAGGCCGGCCTTCTCCAGGACGGCGACGTGCTTCTGCACCGCCGCGAAGCTCATGTCGTATTTCGCGGCCAGCACCGAGACCGAGTGTTCACCGGCGAGCACACGTCGCAGGATGTCGCGACGGGTGCGATCCGACAGTGCGTGGAACAGAGCGTCGGCCCGGTCCTCGTCGCTCGGGTCGCCCGCGTTCTCGGTCACTCCTCCAACATACAACCCATCGGTTGTATGTCAAGGGACTGTTGCGATCACACCGGGCTCAACCCTGGCCCTCGGCGGTCGCCGGGCCTTGACTTGTCCCGACCGTCTCTCCGCTTGTGGCGGCCCCTCATCGCCCCGGCGACTCAGACCCGAAGGACACCAACCCGTGACTCGTCAGCTCCATCTCGGTGGATTCTTGATCGCCTCCCCCGTCACCCACTCGCACGCCGCGTGGCGCCACCCCGGCTCGGTGACGGACTATTTCGGGCCCGACCACTATCACCGGGTGGGGCGAATCCTCGAGCGCGGCAAGTTCGACTTCGCCTTCTTCGCCGATCTGCTCGCCGCCCCGGTCCGGTTCGGGGGCGATCAGTCCGAACCTTTCCGGCGCGGCACGCAGGCCGCGGCGACCATCGACCCGAGTCTGGTGGCGGCGAGCATCGCCGCGGTCACCAACCGGCTCGGCATCGCGGTGACGAAGTCCACCACCTACTTCCACCCCTACGAGCTCGCGCGCGTCTTCGGCTCCCTCGACCACCTCACCCGCGGGCGCATCGCCTGGAACATCGTGACGTCGCTGTCACAGGCCGAGGCCCAGAACTTCGGCTTCGACGAGCACGTGGAACACGACGAGCGGTACGTGCGCGCCGAGGAGTTCGTGAGCACGGCGATCAAGCTGTGGTCGAGCTGGGATGCCGATGCCGTCACGGCGGACAAGGAGTCCGGCGTCTGGGCGGACCCGTCGAAGATCCACACCGTCGACCACGAGGGCACGCACTACCGCACGCGGGGTCCGCTCAACCAGCCGCGCTCACCGCAGCATCGGCCGGTCCTCATCCAGGCGGGGTCGTCGAACACCGGCAAGGACTTCGCCGCGCGGTGGGCCGAGGCCATCTTCGAGATCGACCCGACCCCGGAGGGGCGTCGCGCCTATTACGACGACGTGAAGTCGAGGGCGGTGAACTTCGGCCGAAACCCCGACCACGTCAAGATCTTCCCCTCCTTCATCCCGTTCATCGGCGAAACCGAGTCGATCGCCCGGGAGAAGCAGGCCTTCCACAACGAACTCGCCGATCCGATCTCGGGCCTGATCACGCTGTCGGTCCACACCGACCACGATTTCTCCGCCTACGATCTCGACGCCCCCGTCGAAGACATCCAGGTGAGCGGCACCCAGGGGCTGTTCGACGTCGCCCGCCGCCTCTCCGAGCGGGACAGTCTCACCCTCCGCGACATCGGCAAGCTCTATGCGCAGGGAGTCCTGCTGCCGCAGTTCGTCGGCACGGCCGCCGACGTCGCGGACCAGATCGAGGCGTCGTTCTCCGGCGGCGAGGCCGACGGGTTCATCGTGTCGAGTGCCCAGACGCCCGGGACCTTCAACGACTTCGTGGATTACGTGGTCCCGGAGTTACAGCGCCGCGGCCTGTTCCGTACGGAGTACGAGGGCACGACCCTGCGCGATCACCTCGGACTCGGGAGTGCCGAGGAGGATCTGCCCGCGGACGTGCGCGGAGTCGACACCCGGCTCGCGGGCTGAGGCGGGGAGGACCTCAGCGTTCAGCGACCCGGCCGCCGTCGACGTCCCAGTGTCGGTCGACACGCACGTTTTCCAGCATGCGCCGATCGTGGGTCACGAGAAGCACTGCGCCGTCGTAGGAATCGAGTGCGGCCTCGAGTTGTTCGATGGCCGGCAGGTCGAGGTGGTTGGTCGGCTCGTCGAGGACGAGGACATTGGTGCCACGCGCCTGGAGCAGGGCCAGGCCGGCCCGGGTGCGCTCGCCCGGTGACAGCTCACCGACCGGGCGATCGACGTGATCGGCCCGCAGGCCGAATTTGGCGAGCAGCGTGCGCACGTCGGCGGTGGAGAATTCGGGGACGAGGGTCTCGAACCGTTCGGCGAGCGGCCGGGTACCGGTGAACTGGCCACGTGCCTGGTCGATCTCACCGATCGCGACGTTGGCGCCGAGTTGCGCGGTCCCCTCGTCGGGGTCGACCCGCCCGAGCAACAGCCGCAGCAGCGTCGTCTTGCCGGCACCATTGTGGCCGGTGATGCCGATGCGTTCGCCGGCGTTCACCTGTATCGACACCGGGCCCAGTACGAAATCGCCCTGCCGCACCACCGCTTCGTTGAGGGTGGCGACCACCGAACTGGAGCGGGGCGCCGAGCCGATGGTGAATTCCAGCACCCACTCCTTGCGCGGTTCGGCGACCTCGTCCAGCCGTGCGATCCGACTCTCCATCTGCCGGACCTTCTGCGCCTGCTTCTCACTGGATTCCGTTGCGGCGCGGCGTCGGATCTTGTCGTTGTCCGGCGCCTTGCGCATCGCGTTGCGGACACCCTGACTCGACCACTCGCGTTGCGTACGCGCCCGGGCGACGAGATCGGCCTTCCTGGCCGCGAACTCCTCGTACTCCTCGCGGCGGTGACGACGGGCGACGGCACGTTCCTCGAGGTAGCTCTCGTAGCCACCGCCGTACACGGTGCTGGTGTGCTGCGCGAGGTCGAGTTCGAGCACCCGGGTGACGCTGCGCGCGAGGAACTCTCGATCGTGACTGACCAGGACGACGCCGCCACGCATCCCCGCCACGACCTCCTCGAGTCGGGCGAGACCGTCGAGATCGAGGTCATTGGTCGGTTCGTCGAGGAGCACGATGTCGAACCGGGAGCAGAGCAGCGCGGCGAGCCCGACCCGGGCGGCCTGGCCGCCGGACAGATCCGTCATCAACGTGGCGTCCGGATCGATGACGCCGTCGCCGAGACCGAGATCGGCGAGAACGGCGGGGAGCCGCTCGTCGAGATCGGCCGCCCCGGTGGCCAGCCAGTGGTCGAGCGCGGCCGCGTACACCTCGGCCGGATCTGCCGACGTCGCCGCGCCCGGATCGGCCAGCGCGTCGGCCGCGGCGTCCATCGCCGCGGTGGCCGCTGCGCACCCGGTACGACGTGCGACATACGCGCGCACGACCTCCCCGGGGAGTCGCTCGTGCTCCTGTGGCAGCCATCCGACGAAGGCATCGCTCGGCGCCCTCGTGACCGTGCCCTCCAAGGGTGCGAGGTCACCGGCGAGCACCCGCAGAAGTGTCGTCTTCCCGGCACCGTTCGCACCGACCACGCCGATCACGTCCCCGGGCGCCACGGTGAGATCGAGGTGATCGAACAGGACGCGGTGGGCGTATCCCCCGGCGACGTCCTTGGCGACGAGCGTGGCGGTCATCGGTCCATGGTCGCACCACGTCCTCGGCCGTCCGGAGCCGGCAGACGAGCCCGCGTTCTCCGGGCCCCGTCGTTCTCCGGGCCGCCCGGCTTCCCCGACCCCGTTTTCCCGGCCTGCCCATCGGGTATCCGCCCGCATGACCTCAACTCGCGAGACCCGACACTTCGACGTCGTCGTCATCGGCGGCGGGAATGCCGGCCTCAGCGCCGCGGCGCGCCTGCTGCGTCTGGGCTTCCCCGACGTCGCGGTGATCGAACCGCAGGCCGTACACACCTACCGTCCACTCCTCTCCTACGTCGGCGGCGGCCAGGCGACGCTTCGTGATGCCGAGCGCACCCAGCGCTCGGTCACGCCGGACGGCGTGACCTGGCTTCGGGACACGGCCGTCGTCGTCGATGCGGCCAAGCGGACGATCCGCTGTGCCTCCGGCGCCGACATCGGCTACCGAGACCTCATCCTGGCCGTCGGACTCGTGCCGGATCACGACGCGATGCCGGGAATCGATCTCGCGATCGCCGACCCCGCGGTCGCCAGCAACTATCTCGACCGAGCCGAACAGACCTGGGACCTCGTGACCTCGATGCCGCGGGGCGGCCGGGCCGTGTTCACCGTCCCGCGACCGCCGGTCAGCTGCACCGGCACCACACTCAAACCGCTGTTCCTCGCCGCCGCCCAGTGGCGGCGGGCCGGCATCCTCGAGTCCCTCGACATCACCCTGACCGTCGACCGGCCGCATCTGCTCGGCGTCGACGGCCTCGACGCACGTCTGTCGGAGTGCCTCGACGAACTCGGCGTCCGCGTCCGGCTCGACAGCGCCGTCCGGCTGCACCCGGTTGATCGTCGGGTCACCGTGGTGACGGGCTCGCAGACGGAGGAGGTGCAGTACGACATGTTGCATCTCGTCCCGCCGTTCCGCGGAGCCGACCTGGTGAGCGACTCGGGTCTGTCCGGCACCCGCGACCGTGGACTCGTCGACATCGACCCCCATACGCTCCGCCACCGGACCCATCCGTCGATCTGGGGCGCCGGCGACGGTGCTGCGATCGCCACCGACCCGTCCGGAGGCGGTCTGCGACGCCAGGTCGCGATCCTCGTCGACAATCTCGCCGCCGCGCGGGCCGGCGAAGAACTGACGGCGTACGACGGGTACACGGTCGCCCCGATCGCGACCGACGCCCACCATCTGATCGCCGCCGAGTTCGACCGAGAGGGCACCATCACGTCGTCGTTGCCGTCGGTGATCGACCCGCTGACACCGCGTCGGAGCGCGTGGGCCTTCGACCGCTACGTGCTTCCTCGCCTCTACTGGAACGCGATCCTGCGTGGACGGGTGTGAATGCGCGTCCACCCACCGTGATCGGTTCGGAATCGAGAAGCCGCATTCCCCGCCAGGCACCACGTCTTTCGCTGTCGACACCATCGACACGCAGGCCGAGGAGACCATCGCGAAGCTCGTCCAGAAGGCGGTCGGCGGACGCCTCGAGCGATGACGAAGTGAGCATCGGACCCTCCCCCTCTGGCCAAGAGGACTGCGACACGGTATATTTCGTCAGGTGTTGACTTCCTCTGAACAAAGATTGGGGGTCCACGTCGTGCGCGGTGAGTGCTGATGCACCTCCCGCCCACGACTGGAATACCTCCCCGCCTCTCCCCCTGGCTCCGCGCCCGTCAGTTCGCGGTACCGCCCTCCATGATCGCAGCCGCCACCGCTGCACGTCGTGCCGGTGACTGGATCGGCGCTTGCGCCGCAGCAGGTTTCGACGCCGATGTCGATCTCGACGCCATCCGCCGACGGTCCGGTTCCGACCTGGTCGAACGCCTTCAGGACGACCTCCTCCACCTCGCGCCCGACCTGCTGCGCTGGCATCTGCCGCGGGTGGGTCCCGCCGGACACCTGCGGCCCGGCCTCACCATCGCACTTGCCCGCTATGGGCACGATCCCGGAAGCCGTTTCGGCACAGCAGGTTCGATGTATCTCGTGGCGCGAACTCCACCGCGGTGGGCCGACGCCGGACAACGAGTGGCGCTGGCCCTGTGGGACGGGTCGACACCCGACCCACATCCGCACCCGCGTCCGGACCGCAGATACCGGCTGGACCTGCATCGACACCTGTGGGACGTCCGCCGGGCAGGAGAGTTCCGGATACGTTGCGGCGCCGACTCATCACCGTCGCCGCCGACTTCTCCCCCGCCGCGTGACCTGCCGGACGGCTGCGCCGTCGATCGGTGGGCGGCCGAAGCCGCCTTGGTGATCCGCGCCGAGGGGCGCCGATCCGGTTGTGTACGAATACGACTCGGAGCCCGGGGCGATCTGGTTCTGCACAGCGACGTCGCCGATCTCACCGCTGCCGACTGGGTGGTCGCTCCGGCATCACGACAGATCACGGCTCTTCCGGTGCTGCCCGACGCCGCGACCAGAACTCTCCCGGACCTCGAGTTGCTCCGACACGGCGCGATCTCTCCCGATCAGCTACACCCGCTGGTGGCAGCTGCACTCGCGCCCGGCCGTCATCCGCGTCGAGAATCCCGAAAAATGGCTCAGGACTCCGGTTTTCAGGAGGTCCGATGTCGGGGTGAAGTACACCGGATCGGAATCGCGGACGGCGTCCTGTCGGCACTCGACCATGACCGCGACGAGGTTCGCCGCGAGCAGATGCTGGCCTCGCTCACCGGCACACCCCTGGCCTGCCTACAGGCCATCGACCGCGCCCACCGGCGGCCCGATTGTCTCTCCGGAGTACAGGAACGACTCGATTTCGGTGACATCGACGGCGCTCTGGCGATCGTCGAGCGACTACTCGGTCCGGACGCGATCCTGCGGAACGGACCATTGCGCGATGCGGTGGAAACCACCCGCGCGCAACAGGAGATCTACGACGCCTACCGCGCCGGTGTCATCGATCCGGTCCCGCAATCCATTCCCGGCGGGCCCCGCAGCCGCGGGCACATCGGCCGGCGTCAGCGCGCTCGCCCGCGACACGCGACGCCATTCGAACCCGGCGTCCGTCATCCCTTTCCCTTTCACACCCCGTAGGTGAAACGTGCTCACACAGACCTCGACTCCACTCCCCCAGAACACCGAGACCACACCAACACACAGCACCGACGACGCACAGTCCGTCGACTCCCAACTCGACAGGGCCGCCGCCCTACTCGCGATGCTCGACGAGACGACCACCGAACAACGGTCCCATGACCAGCTCGAAGCGCTCACGCTCGCCGTGGCCGCCGACCTCCCGGTCCTGCTGTGGGGCGAACCGGGGATTGGCAAGACCGCGGCGCTGACGCAACTCGCCGCCTCGCTGGACCTGCCCCTCACGACGGTGATCGCGAGCGTCCACGAGCCCTCGGACTTCTCCGGACTACCCATCATCGGCGATGACCCGGCCACCCGGGGCGTTCCCATGGCCCCGCCCGACTGGGCCGTACGCCTCGCCGATGCCGGCCGTGGGTTGCTTTTTCTCGACGAGCTCTCCACGGCACCTCCCGCCGTACAGGCGGCGCTCCTGCGACTGGTGCTCGAGAGACGAGTGGGCGCCCTGCAACTACCTCCCGAGGTGCGGATCGTCGCCGCCGCCAACCCGCCGTCGTCGGCGGCGGACGGCTGGGAGCTGAGTGCACCACTCGCCAACCGCTTCGTCCATCTGCACTGGACCCACGATCACGACGTTGTGGTCCGCGGCCTCGGCGGCACCTGGCCCACGACGCCGCTACCAACGCTGGCCCCGGAGAAGTTCAGCAGTGCAGTGGATTCCGCACGCCGCGCCGTCTGCACGTTACTGGCGGCCCGCCCCGCGCTGGTCCATAAGCTCCCCGGGAGTCAGACCCGTCGGGGCGGCGCCTGGCCGTCGCCGCGAAGCTGGGCCGCGACGGTGCGACTGATCGCGTTCGCCACCGCCGCCTCCGCGTCATCCGATGTCCTGTCGCTGTTGATCCGCGGCACGGTCGGCGACGGGCCCGGCTTCGAATTGCTGGCGAGTATCGATCACATGGATCTGCCGGATCCCGAAACGCTGCTCGCCGATCCGTCAGCGGCGCAACTCCCCGAGCGAGGTGACCTGCGTCAGGCGACACTCGACGCCGTCGTCGCCGCGGTCCGGCGTCGACCCGATCGGACCCGATGGGACGCCGCATGGGAGGTGCTGGCCGTCGCGGTCCAGACCGGCGCACCGGATCTCGTGGTGGTTCCGGCGACCACCCTGGCGACGCTACGTCGGGACGACTGGCAGATCCCCGACACCATCGACCAGCTGGCGGGGGTGGTGTCGGTGTCCCGCGCCGCCGACGACGCCGCCGAGCGGGTCGCGGCTCGGCCGGAACCGGGCCGGATGCGATGACGGTGACTGATGCACCGGTGCCGGCGCCGTCGGTGTCGGACCGGATCTACGCGGCTCGCCTGCACGCGGTGCGCGCACGGCCGTACCTGGCAACCGCGCTCTACGCCCTGCACCTCATCGAGTCGCCGCACGTCCGGACCATGAGCGTCGACCGCTACTGGCGCTGCTACCTGTCCCCGACCTTCGTCGCCAACCGGCCCGAGGAGGAGATAGCCGCTCTCCTTGTGCACGAGGTGTCACATCTGCTCCGGGATCACGCCGGCCGGTGCGACCGGTACGCCGAGGATCACGACGTCGACAGCCCGGCGGAACGGTTGCGGATGAACATCGCCGCCGACTTCGAGATCAACGACGACGTGTACGGGTCCGGGCTCGTCACGCCCGACGACGCGGTGCATCCGTCCGCACTCGGCCTGGACACCGGGTTGCTGATGGAGGACTACCTCCGCTGGTTCAGTCTGGGTCCGCGAACCGATGCGATGGCCTGGCTCGAGTGCGGTAGCGGAGGCCACGGCGGCCATCGCGAGTGGGAACTGGGGCCGGAGGGTGCCGACGGTCTGAGCGGCCAGGAGCGCGACGCCGTCCGGTTCGCGGTCGCGACGGCGATCTCCGACCGCGCGGGCGATGTCCCGGCGGGCTGGCGCCGGTGGGCACGCGATGCCGTGCACCCGCCGCAGCCATGGCAGGCCCTGTTGGGCGCCGCGATCCGGGCCGCGGTGTCGACCTCCGGCGTCGGCGACGACTACACCTTCGGGCGACCGGCGAGACGGTCGGTCGCGCTGACCGGTGTGATCGTTCCCAGCCTTCGACGGACCCCACCGAAGGTGAGCGTCGTGATCGACACCTCGGGATCGGTCAGCGACGCCGAACTCGGCAGCGCGCTGGTCGAGCTCGCCGCCATCTCACGCGCCGTCAGCGGCCGACGCGATCTGCTCACCGTGGTGTCGTGCGACGCCGCGGCCCATGTCGCGCAACCCATCTGCCGCGCGGAGAACATCCCGCTCCACGGCGGCGGCGGGACCGACCTGCGTACCGGGTTCGACACCGCACTGCGCACCCGACCCGACGTTGTCGTCGCTTTGACCGACGGACACACTCCGTGGCCGAGCCACCGGCCCGGCTGCCGCACCATCGTCGGGCTCTTCGCTCGCGAGTACCGTGCGTATGCCCCGCTCACCGGCTCGCCCGTGTCCGGTTACGGGGGTGGCGCCCATTCCGGCGTCGGGTCGGCGCCACCCGACTGGGCGCAGGTCGTGCGCATCGGCGAGCCGGGCCGGTGACGAGCCTCGAAGGGCCCTCACGACCCGCCGCTCCTCGATGTCCGTCCATCTCAGCAGGATCGAAGGGCATATTGCCCTCGGAGCGCGCTCACGAGGACGAAAAACCCCGGACCACCGACAGATCCGCCGCGTCCCGGTCGAATGGTCATCCGCGTCGAGCACCGCCCGACGAAACGCGGGGCCGAACGATCCGGTAGATCTGGGTGCGGCCAGTCGCAGGGAAGGTGACGCAACCGATGACACTGTCAGACGTGAACCCCGAGCGGATCCTGTGGCGGGCCTATGAGCCGATCCACGCGATCTGCTACTTCGATCCGCTGTTCGCGACTGTCATGGCCGAGAGCGGGCTGACCGGCTGGTGGAACGGCTACTTCGCCGGGCGCGCCGCCCCGCTCGGCGCGACGCCGCCGGAAGTGGTCTCCGCGCTGTTCTACGGGTTCGCCCCGGCGATGGTCGCCCGAGCGATCCCCAAGGTGTGGACTCGCATCACTCCGCGGGGTGCCCTCGACGCTCGTTTCGACGCCGCCGAGCGAGTCCTCGGTGAGCACGCGTCGGCCGGATCGACCGATGACCTGCGCCGGGCCACCGACAATCTGGAACATGCCGTCGACGCCCTCTCCCACGACGGTCGGGCTCTGGCCGCCGCGTGGAGTTCCGTTGCCCGACCGGCGTCGATGCTGGGGCGATTGTGGTTGGCCACCACCGTTCTCCGTGAACACCGCGGCGACGGTCATGTCGTGGCCGCTACCGCCGCCGGCCTGACCGGACTGCAGGCGTCGATGACCCACATCGCCGGCGGGCACGTCGACCGGACGCTCATCCAGGACAATCGCGGTTGGACCGACCACCAGTGGGACAGCGCACGCCGCTCCCTCGAGGACATCGGAATCCTTTCTCGCGATGGAACTCTGACCGACGGCGGCGCCGCCCTTCGCGAACAGGTCGAGGCGACCACCGACCGCCTCGCCACGTCGAGCGTCCGTTCCCTGCCCGACTCCGACTGGACCGTCCGGGTCCTCCGGTCGCTGTCACGTGCGCTCGTCGATCGTGGCGTGATCCCCTTCCCCAATCCCATCGGGGTGCCGCGCCCCTGAGCGCGGCATTCCGGCCGGTTCCGCCGGTGAGCCGACTACTCTGGCCGCCATGATCACCGCGGTACACACACTGATCTACTGCGACGACCCGGAGGCCGCCCGCGCCTTTTTTCGCGATGTCCTCGCCTTCCCACACGTCGACACCGGTGGCGGATGGCTGATCTTCCAGACCGGCCCCAGCGAGTTGGGCGCGCACCCCGACAAGTGGGAGCACGAAGGGACCGCCGGCCGCACCGATCAGAAGTTCGATGTGTCGTTCATGTGCGACGACCTCGAGTCGACGATGGGCGAACTCTCCGCGCGGGGCGCCGAATTCGTCGGCACTCCGACCGACGAGGGATGGGGCGTGACCGTCGGGATCAAGGTTCCCGGCGCCGGGGAGATCACGTTGTACGAGCCGAAGTACCCACCGCCGACCCTCCAGTGACCGTTCGGGACCGGTCGTGCAGCGTCGCTCATTCGGTCGCATGAAACCCGATGGGCCGGCACGCCACACGCGGTAATCTCCCGAGGTCACCGACCATGAGGAGCCGACCGTGGGCAGTCCCTACGACCCCAACCAGCCGACCGCCATGGGTCCGCAGGGGCCGCAGCAACCCGGATGGCCGCCGGCAGGCGGCAACCAGCCCGGTGGGCCGCAGGCGACTCCGGGCCAGCCGCCGAGCCCGGGACCGTACGGCGGACAACCGTACGGACAGCAACCCTATGGCCAGCAGCCGTACGTACAGCAACCCTATGGCCAGCAACCGTACGGACAGCAACCGTATGGTCAGCAGTTCGGTCAGCAACCGCCGCCCGCGCGCTCAGGCGGTGGGAAGAAGTGGTGGTTCATCGGCGGCGGTGGACTCGTTCTCATCGTGATCGTCGTCGTGGCGGTGGTCCTGGCCCTGACCCTGAGCGGGGGCGAGGACGAGCGGTCGACGCCGACCGCCTCGGCGCTCGACCTCGTTCTGCCCGAGGACCAGTTTCCCGATATCACAGGCGATTTCACCACCGAGACGGGTGCCACCGACGACGACGGCAGCACCGTGGACAACGAGAAGTGCGCGACGCTGGTCAAGTCGCAGCAGACCACCGGCGAACGAGCCGAGCGCGAACTCACCGAGACCTCGTCGTCGAGCGAGATCCTCTTCGGACTCGACAACTACAGCGCCGATGTCACCAAACCGGCCGACAACGGCTACGACGACTTCGACGAGATCCTGTCCGCTTGTTCCTCGTTCACACTCACACTCGGCGAAGGTGACGTGCCGGTCGCGCTCACGCTCGAGAAGGTGGACCTGCCGATCGACAGTGACTACAAGGCGGTACGGATGACCGGCGAGTACGAGGTCGGAACGGTGGAACTCCACCTCGCGGGGATTCTCGTGATCGGCGAGGAGCGGGGCGTGTCGTTCTCGGTCACGCACAACACCGTCGACGACACCCCGCCCGCCGTGGACACTGCGGTCAACAACAACCTGGCCGAGATGTTCGCGGCGCAGCGACAGATCATCTCCGACGCTGCGTAGAGTCCCGCCGTTCGCCGAGGAGCATCCGCGCCAGCGCGACGGGGTCGTCGAACATGCTCATGTGTCCGGCACCGGCTCGGATGATGAACTCCGAGTGCGTGATACGACGATGCATCGCCTCCATCGAGCCGACGTCGGACACCATGTCGTGTTCGGCGGCGACGATGGCAACCGGACACGCGATCGACCTTGTGCGCTGTGAACAGTCGAAGTGCGCGATCGCGCGCAGCGCCGACGCCCAGGATGCCCGGTCCGCGGTGGCCACCGCGTCGCGCGCGTACCGGACGACCGCCCCGTCGTCTCGCACTTCGACTGGGGTGAACCAGCGTCGGAGCGTGCCGTCGACATCGACGGCCCCGGCTTCGACGGTGGCGGCCGCCGCGTCGAATGCCGGGAAGGGCGTGTCTCGCGTGCACAACAGGGTGAGGCTCGAGACGCGATCGGGCCGCGCGATCGCGAGTTCGAGCGCGACCTGCCCGCCGAAGGAATGGCCCACCACATGCCAGGGCGCTTCGGTTGCGGCCGACTCCGCGACGTCCTCGGCAAGCCGTTGCTGCAGACCGGTACCTCTATAGCCAGGCGGAGGCCCGATCTCGGGGGTGATCACGTGCCCGTTCCCCGACAGCTCGGCACGCACCCCGTCCCAGACCGCCGGCGACAGCGGGGTTCCGGGGAGGAGTAGCCACACCGGGGGCGCTGTCGTCGTCATCTCTTCTCCTGCGGAATCGGCTCGCGACACGGTCACTGTACGTCCGGTCGACTCGTCCCACCGTGACAAGCGGTCCGCCGGCTACCGGATCTCCTCGATTCCTTGCGGATATGTGTCAGCGAACGCTAACGTTAGCCATTAACGACGAAGATGACACGAGGAGTCACCATGGGAGCACCGGTCGTGTTCTTCGAGAACACCTCTCACGCCCCCCGCATCGACGACCTGCAGACCCTCCTGGACCGGGCCGTGACACTCGGCAACAATACGATCGGACTCTGGACATGACCGACAAGGCGCCGGGTGTCGACGAGGCCCTGCGCGCGATGGCCGAGCCTCGCCGTCGGGCCATCCTCGAACTCGTGTCCGGCGAGGAGCTTTCGGCGGGCGACATAGCCGCACGCTTCGATGTCAGCCGTACCGCGATCTCCCAACATCTCACGGTGTTGAAAGATGCCGGGTTGCTCGCCGAGCGGCGTGAAGGAACCCGCCGGATCTACCGCACCCGGCCCGAGGGCATCGACGGACTCCGCGACCTGCTCGACGGCATGTGGGCGTCGTCCCTCGACGTCGCGCGGCAGATGGTCGAGGCCGAACGCGGGCTGACCGACGACGAGGAGGCGAACCGTGCCGGGTGAGCGCGAGGTCGACGACACCGCACGTCGCGATGGCGGTGCCGTTCTCCCGCTACGACGACCACCGATCCGCCAATCCACCACCGTCCGCAGTGATCTCGTCCATGTCTTCACCACGTTCGTCCGAACCATCGGGGTCTGGTGGCCCCTGCAACCGATGTCGATCGGCGGTGATCGGGCCCGCACCGTGACGATCGACGAGTACACGGGCGGTCGGGTCTACGAGACCTGGGATGACGGCACCATCGCCGAATGGGGTCGCCTCGCGGTGTGGGAGCCCCCGAACCGGTTTGTCATGTCGTGGTTGAACACCCCGGCGCCGACCGAGGTCGAGCTGGCGTTCACCGCTCTCGGTCCGGCACTGACGCGAGTGTCCGTGGAGCACCGTGGCTGGGAGCATCTCACCGAGGACCAGTTGCGCGAAGACTGCGCCGCCCCAGGCGGTTACAGCACCGGCGCGTACTCCGACGGCTGGGCCGCAGCCCTGGCGGCGTCGGTCGACGTCATCGAATCCACCCTCCCCTGACCTCGGAAGGCTCAACTCATGTCCCACTTCGTGTACAAACTCGTCCCGCCCAGGCCCACCTTCGGGCCCGGGGACATGTCCGACGACGAGGCCGCCGTCATGGGTCGGCACAGCGCGTACTGGTCGAAGCTCCTCGCCGACGGCACCGCCGTCATCTTCGGACCGGTGGTCGACCCGGCCGGGAACTGGGGCCTGGGCGTGGTGCGCGCCGATTCCGAGGACGAGGTCCGGGCGATCAGTGCTGCCGACCCGGCCGTCACCTCGGGTCTCGCCCGCGTCGAGATACTCCCCATGCCCGTCGGTATCGGACGCGACTGACCGGCGAGAGCGTCGCAGCAGCACTGTCGACCGCAGACCCCTCGGTACGTTGCCGGGAAGCGCGCCGACCTGATGTCGCCGACTTCCCGCGGCACCTGCGCCACCTCATTACACTGGCGAAATGGGCAATCCGGCAACCGATCTGACGCGGGGTCAGTTGACGCGGGCAGTGCGGCTGCTCCAGGGCCATGTGCACTTCGACGCCGCGCTGCTCATCCACCAGCCGGAGGGCGCACGATCTCGGATCGTGTCCCGGGTGGGGTACTCCGCGGGCTCGGCCTGGGCCTTGCAGCACCTGTTCCCTCGTGACTACGAGGTCGGCTTCACCAGCCGGCTCAATCCCGCAGACGGCCTGCCTCTCTCGATCAGCGACGTCGGCGGAACGGTCCGCGAAGAGTTCACCCGGACCGTGCTGTTCGAGCAGTACCTGCGGGCCGAGGGTTTCGCCGACGGGATGACGGTCGAGTTGTTCGACGGTGGCGACTACGTGGGTCTCGCACATTTCTCCGCCCGACGCCCCGACGCATTCGCGGCGCCGCAGCGCGCGCTGGCGCGCGACCTGTCGGGCTTGCTGGCGCTGGCCCTGCGGCCCGACCAGGTGACCGAGGACATTCGGCGAGCACCGTCGGCCGGTCCGACGGGCTCGGCCACTCCGGCACCGTCCACCGTCTACGTGCGCCGGGGCGCTCGGACCCGGTCGGCGGGTCCGGTGGACGTTCCGTTCGTCGCCGAAGCCGCGTTCGTGCATGTGATGGACGACGTCGTCGCCTGCGGCGTCGGTGAACTCCGGCACCTGTGGTGGCATCAGGGATCCTGGTACCGGGTCACGCTCTCACCCCTGGGCGACTTCGGCGACCTCAGAGTGACCGCCTGGCCGGTGACCGCCGAGCAGGTGTGGCATCTGAGTCGACAGGAGGTGCGAGTGCTCAGTGGGCTGATGGTGGGGCGCACCGACGCCGCGATCGCCGCGGGACTGGATCTCAGTCCGCGGACCGTGCACACACACATGGTGAACATCCGACGCAAGCTCGGGGTGGACCGGCGAACCGAGGCGGCCGCCCGGGCGACGGCGACCGCCACGGTCATCCCCGGCCCCGCGACAGCCCCCGTCACCGAACTGGCGCGAATCTACCGGGACTCGTTTCCCTAGGTGATATCCGCCAGCAGCTCTTTCGCGGCGTCGACCGCCTCGCGCTCGTGGGCGAGCAGGGCATCGCCGCCCATGGGACCCAGGATCGGCGCGAACGCATCGGCTGTACCGGTCGAGACGCCGGCGAGCTCCTCGACCACCGCCAGCCCGCAGAAGGGAACGTAGTACGGGCTGTAACCGCCCTCCTGGAGACAGACGAGCTTCCCGTCGGCCACCTCATCGGCCACGTCCATGATCTTGCGGGCCAGCGATCGGAATCCGTCGGCGCGCAGCATCATCCGCGCCAGCGGGTCCATCATCGATGCGTCGAATCCGCTCGCCACGATGATCAGTTCGGGCCGGTACGCGCGCAATGCGGGCAGCACCACGGCGTCGAAGGCGTACTCGTATGCGCCGCTGCCCCCACCGGGCGGCAGTGGGACGTTGAGGGTGTAACCGAACCCGTCGCCGGAACCCCGCTCATCCCGGAATCCCGAGTCGGACGGGAAACAGCGGTCCTGGTGTACCGAGATGTTCAGCACCTTCGAGGACTCCCGGAAGATGTCCTGGGCACCGTTCCCGTGGTGGACATCCCAGTCCACAATCGCCACCCGTTGCAGCCCGAGCGTTTCCAGCGCATGGGCCGCCGCGATCGCGCCGTTGTTGAAGATGCAGAACCCGCGGCCGGTGGCGCGCTCGGCGTGGTGTCCCGGCGGATTGATCAGTGCGTAGGCGTTTCGCACGGTACCGTCGGCGACGGCGCGAACGGCTTCGATTGCACCCCCGGCCGCGAGCAGCGCGATGTGGTGGCCACCGTTGCCGAACGGCGACACGCCGTCACCGGCGTCGCCGCCCTTGGGGAGGGCGCTC
The DNA here is from genome assembly GCF_002149015.1 of Gordonia lacunae. GTDB lineage: Bacteria > Actinomycetota > Actinomycetes > Mycobacteriales > Mycobacteriaceae > Gordonia > Gordonia lacunae. The sequence goes on from NZ_NGFO01000006.1 coordinate 198,249, forward strand.
TCGCTCAGGATGCGCTCGTAGTGAGCGGCGTCGTGGACGCGGAGGATGTCCTCGCGGGTCGCAGGCCCCGGCTCGAGTTGCCGCAGCGAGTCGATCAGCCCGGAGGCACTGATCAGCTCGTGGAGCCGTCGTTTGGTGTCGGGGTGTGCGACGTGATGCGCGATCGGCTGCGTCAGTGCGTCGACGCTGGGCGGGAAGATCCCGCCGCTGCCTGTGTCTGCCCACCCATAGAGCGTGTTCCAGATGTATCCGGTGGTCGTTGCCACGATCGTTCCTTCCGTCCCAACCCGTGTGTCGGTGGACACAGCATCATCGGAGCGGTGACAGCTGTCATCGGTACAAATACCGAGACGGGACGAGCCGGGAGCCGGCGGACGGGACGGTCGGGTGTCGGAGCGGCCCATGAGAAAAGCCCGTCCCGACAGATGTCGGAACGGGCTTCGTTCGGTGGAGCTAAGGGGACTCGAACCCCTGACCCCCACACTGCCAGTGTGGTGCGCTACCAGCTGCGCCATAGCCCCGTATTTTGTTGTTCCGCCCTGTTCAAGGGCACTGGCGAAGTTACACCATCTCGGCGATACCAGCCAAATCGCCAGGACGCCGACCCGGTTGGTGTCGAGTCGGCGTCCCGCGACTCAGGAGTTGCCCCTCAGGAGTTGCCACCGCCCAGGATGCTGTCGAGCCAGCCGGTGCCCTCGAGCACCCCGTTGACCGGCTCGCCGTCGTGCAGCACGGTCGGGGTGCCGACCTGCCCGCCGGTCGCCTTCGACAGTTCATCGGTCGACTTCTGCGCGTTCTCCTTGGCCTGGGCGACCTTCGCGTTGTCGGTGATGCAGGTCGCGGTCGCCGGGGTCGCGCCCTGTTCGGTCGCCAGGCGCGCGAGTTCCGGGCTGGTGATGTTGCCGGTGCCGTCCTCGGGCGGCTGGGCGGCGAACAGCGCGCTGTGGAACCGCAGGAACAGATCGGTGTTCTGCTCGTCGGCCACACAGGCCAGCGCGCCGGCCGCGCGCGAGCTGTAGTCACCCGTCGCCGATCGCGAGTCCAGGAAGTGCAGCGTGTGGTAGCGCACGCGGAGCTTGCCCTCGGTGACGGCCTTGGTGATTGCCGGCCCGGACTGCTGTTCGAAGGCCTTGCACACCGGACACATGGGGTCCTCGAAGACGTCGATCAGCGGAGCGGTCTCCGGACCCACGATCATCGTCGAACTCGACGCCAGCGCGGCCTGGTCGGTCTCGCCCTTGCCGCGTCCGCTCCACCAGATCCCGCCGATCACGAGGCCCGCGATCACGAGGATGGCCACGCCGCCGAGCACGTACGTCATCGTGTTCGACGGCGCGCTCGGCTGATACTTCGAGTTGGAGGTGCGGGGCACCGATGCTCCCGGCTTGCGCTTCTTGCTCACATTCCGACAATAACGGCGTCGCGCTGAAAATTGTCTGAGGGATGGGCGACCCCGGGCCGCCGGTGACCGCCGCGGAAGCGTGGCGAACCGGTCGCGGTGACCCGGTCAGCTCCCCAGAGCCGCGTCGACGACCTGCTGCGCCTCCTGTTGCACCTGCGCGAGATGCTCTGCGCCCTTAAATGATTCGGCGTAGATCTTGTACACGTCCTCGGTACCCGACGGACGCGCCGCGAACCAGGCGTTCTCGGTCGTCACCTTCAGGCCACCGATCGGGGCGCCGTTGCCCGGCGCCGTCGTCATGATCGCCGAGATGGGTTCGCCGGCCAGTTCGGTCGCGGTCACCTGCTCCGGCGACAACTTCGCCAGCACCGCCTTCTGCTCCCGGCTGGCCGGTGCGTCGATCCGTGCGTAGGCCGTCGTGCCGTACTCCTCGGCGAGTTCGGCATACCGCTGCGACGGCGTCTTGCCCGTCACCGCGAGGATCTCCGATGCGAGCAGCGCCATGATGATGCCGTCCTTGTCCGTCGACCACGGGCTGCCGTCGAACGTCAGGAAGGACGCCCCGGCGCTCTCCTCACCGCCGAAGGCGACGCGACCGTTCAGCAGGCCGTCGACGAACCACTTGAAGCCCACCGGGACCTCGAGCAGCGGGCGGCCGATCCCGGCGACCACTCGGTCGATCAGCGACGAGGACACGAGCGTCTTCCCGACGGCCGCCGACTCCGACCACTGCGGACGATGGGTGAACAGGTAGTCGATCGCGACCGCGAGGTAGTGGTTCGGGTTCATCAGGCCGGCGTCGGGCGTGACGATGCCGTGGCGGTCCGAGTCGGCGTCGTTGCCGGTCGCGATGTCGTAGGAGTCACGGGCGGAGATCAGCGATGCCATCGCGTTGGCCGACGAACAGTCCATCCGGATCTTGCCGTCGGTGTCGAGGGTCATGAACGAGAAGGTCGGGTCCACGGTCGGGTTCACGACCGTGAGGTGGTCGAGGTTGTATCGCAGTCCCACCAGCGCCCAGTAGCCGACCGACGCACCGCCCAACGGGTCCGCGCCGATGTGGATCCCCGCGTCGTGGATGGCCTTCATGTCCACCACGTCCCCGAGGCCGTCGATGTAGTTGAGCAGGAACGAGTAGTCGTGCACGTACTCGCCGCTGCGGGCCCGTTCGAACGGGATGCGTGCGACCCCGTCGAGCTTCTGCTCGAGCAGCTCGTTCGCCCGCGCCGCGACCACCGAGGTGATCGACGTGTCCGCCGGTCCCCCGGTCGGCGGGTTGTACTTGAACCCGCCGTCGCGGGGCGGATTGTGCGACGGCGTCACGACGATGCCGTCGGACAGCACCCCGGGGTTGTCGCGGTTGAACGTGAGGATGGCGCGACTGACCGCAGGCGTCGGCGTGAACGAGTCGCTCTCGGCGGTGTAGACGGTCACCTCGTTGGCCGCGAGGACCTCGAGCGCGGTGCGCCAGGCAGGCACCGACAGCGCGTGCGTGTCGAAGCCGATGAACAGCGGCCCGGAGATCCCGGCCGACCGCCGGTAGTCGACGATCGCCTGCGTCGTCGCGAGGATGTGGGCTTCGTTGAAGGCATTGTCGAAGCTCGACCCGCGGTGCCCCGACGTCCCGAACACCACCTGCTGCAACGGGTCTGACGGATCGGGTGTGTTGTCGTAATAGGCACGCACCAGGGCGTCCACATCGACGAGGTCTTCGGGCAGGGCCAAGGTACCAGCGCGAGGATGTGCCATGACCGCGATTCTGCCACTCCACGCGCCGTTCGCCGGGTTGACGAACCGATCCGTCCGGTCGCGGGAACCGAATCGCTACGGTGAGACGGTCGTCGTCGCCGCATCGGAGGGGCCCGCACACATGTTGATCTCGGGATTGCCGGGGCTGTTGTCACCTGGACGCCGCTCCCCCGGCCTGCTCGTGCTCGTCCTGCCGGGCGGAACGGACAGCAGCCACCAACCCTTCAGTCCCTGGCAGCCGTCCGCGTTGCGCATGTACCCGTTCACCTGGTCGCTACGGGTGCGTTTCGGCCGGTCGGTGCGCGTTCACCAGGTGGGTTATCGCGTGTACGGCTGGAACGGCGACGAGAACTCGCCCATGCTCCCCGCCCGTGCGGCACTCGACGATATCTGCCGACGGCACCCGGGCGTGCCGGTGGTCGCGATCGGACACTCGATGGGCGGACGCGTGGCCGCCCATCTCGCCGCCGACCGCCGGGTCATTGGCGTTCTCGGGCTGGCGCCGTGGTGGCAGTTCGCCGACTGGCGACACATCCAGCCCGGCGCGCGGGTCGTCGCGGTGCACGGCGACGCGGACACCCGCACGCTGGCGAAGCGGACCCGTAAGGGCATCGACGAGCTCTCGGCACTGGGTGTCGACGCCGAGTTCGTCCCGGTCCCCGGCGGCGGTCACGCCATGCTCGACCACATCGGGCTCTGGCAGCGCAGCGCGCTCGACTTCGTCGGTGAACGGCTGTCCGCGCTCCGCGGCGCCTGACACGTTCGGCGCCTGATCGTCATCGCTTGGGCCGGACACCCGCCAGCTCGTCGACGAACTCGGGGTAGAACTCGACGTACTTCTCCCCGGCGAGCACGTAGAGCGGGTCGGCGCCGGTCTCGCCGAAGGCCTGCTTCCGGAGTTCGGTGCGCATGTTCTTGAACGTCGAGGTGTGCTCCAGCGCCGGGACGATCCGGACGAACAACGGGACCGCGTAGGCGGGCAGACCGTCGCGAACGTGCCGGGCCAGCCCGTCCGCGTCGAAGGTCTCGCCGTCGCGCAGGCTGATCGCGGCCATCCCGGCCTTGCCGTCGACTCCCGGGATCGGCACACCGAACACGACCGCTTCCTCGACGGCCGGGTGGGCATCCAGCACGGCCTCGACCTCCGTCGTGGCGACGTTCTCGCCCTTCCAGCGGAAGGTGTCACCGATGCGATCGACGAAGCCGATGTGCGAAAAGCCCTGATCCCGGACGACATCGCCGCTGTTGAACCATTTGTCGCCCTTGCGCTTCGCGTCGCGGACGATCTTGCGTTCGGTCGCCTTCGGGTCGGTGTAACCGTCGAAGGGAACACGCGAGTTGATCTGCGCCAGAAGCAAACCGGTTCCACCCCGGCCGACCGGCTTCACCCGCCCGTCCGGACCGCGCAGTGGCTCCCCGGTCTCTTCGTCGTACTCCACGATCGTGTAGGGCAACGGTGAGAACCCGGCCGTCTTGGACAACCCGAACACGTTGATGAATCCGATGTTCGCCTCGCTCGCCGCGTACAACTCGACGATGCGGTCGATGCCGAATCGCTCGGTGAAGGCGTCCCAGATGTCCGGGCGCAGCCCGTTGCCGACGGCGAGCCGGAGGCGATGCGCGCGATCGGTCGGCTTCGGCGGCTGCGCAAGCAGATAGCGGCACAGCTCACCGATGTAGGCGAACGCGGTGGCGTCGTTCTCGATGATCTCGTCGATGAACTTCGACGCCGAGAACTGCTTGCCGATGGCCAGGCACGCGCCCGACGCGAGCACCGACGAGACCGAGATCGTGAGCGCGTTGTTGTGATAGAAGGGCAGCGCCGTGTACATCACGTCGTCGCCGCGCAGGCGGATCCCCAGACCACCGATTCCGTTCATGGCCACCAGCCATCGGTAGTGGCTCATCTTGCTGGCCTTCGGATAACCCGTTGTGCCCGAGGTGAAGATGTAGATCGCGGTCGATCCCACCTCGATCGATTCGGTGATCGGGCGGTCGAGTGGCGAGCAGCGCGCGGTCAGCGTCGCGAGCTCGGCGAACGTGTACTCCTTCTCCGGCCGGCACCCGGCCGGTATCGACTCCAGGGCTTCCAGCAGATCATTCTGGAGGAGAACCACTTTCGGCTCGATGAGTCCGAGACTGTGCTCGAGCACCGCGCCGCGCTGATTGAAGTTGAGCATCCCGCAGATGGCGCCGATCTTGACGATCGCCAACATGGCGATCACCACATCGGGATGGTTGCGTGACAGGACCGCGACGACGTCTCCGCGCCCGACACCCTCGCGGGTCAGGAAGTCCGCGAGCCGGTTTGCGCGCGCATTCGCCTCGCGGTAGGTGATCGACGATCCCTCGAAGCGGAGGAAGTCCCGATCAGGGTACTTCTGCGCACTCTGCTGGAACCGCTTGCCGATGGACATCTTCGTGGTCGGCGGCTTGGGCAGCATCTCCGGCAGGGCGCGCAGGATCGTGCCGGCGTCACCACGCAACGACGCGACTCCCGACACCATGTCGGCCAGCCGGATGTCCGGCAGGAGCCCCGTTCCCGATGCGTGATCAACCATGTCTCCCAGCCTCCCTGCGTGTTGGACGACACACACCCTAGCCGGAAGTCGCCGCCAATGACACGCCAGGGCTGAATTGTTTCAACCGGTCAGGTCGTGCCTGCGCCCGATCGACGGGCACCACCGCAACACAGATCCCTTGCCGGGTCGGCGTCGACGCTTGGCGAGCGCCGGGTGACCGGCCACACTGTCCTGATGACCGACACCTCGCCGCGACAGACGGGCGAACGCACCGCCGGCCCCCTCGACGGCGTCATCGTCCTGGAATTGGGCACGCTCATCGCCGGCCCCCACGCCGCCCGCCTGCTGGGCGACATGGGCGCCGAGGTCATCAAAATCGAGGCGCCGGGCAAGCCCGACCCGATCCGCACCTGGGGCCAGGCCGAGGTCGACGGCCACCGGTTCTACTGGACGGTGCACGGACGGAACAAGAAGGCAGCCACCCTCGACCTGCGATCGGAACGAGGCCGCGACCTGTTCCTCGATCTCGCCGAGCGCGCCGACGTCGTCGTCGAGAACTTCCGTCCCGGAACGCTGGAGCGGCTCGGCATCGGCCCGGACGTGCTGTCCGAACGCAACCCGGGCATCGTCGTGGTGCGGGTCTCGGGCTACGGCCAGACCGGCCCCGACTCGACCCGTGCCGGGTACGCCTCCGTCGCCGAGGCCGCCAGCGGCCTGCGCTACCTGAACGGTTATCCGGGACAACTCCCGCCGAGACTGGCGCTGTCGCTGGGCGACACCCTCGCCGGCATGTTCGCCGCGCAGGGCGCACTCGCCGCGCTGTACCGACGTTCGGTGACCGGCAAGGGCCAGGTCGTCGACACCTCGCTCATCGAATCCTGTGTCGCGGTGCAGGAGTCGGCGATAGCGGACTACGACGCCGGCGGTGTCGTGCGCGGCCCGTCGGGCACCCGCCTCGACGGCATTGCGCCGTCGAACCTCTACCCCACCAGCGAGGGCACCCACGTCATCATCGCCGCCAACCAGGACTCGGTCTTCGCGAGACTGTGCGCAGCGATGGGGCAGCCCGAACTCGCGACCGACGATCGGTTCGCCGATCACGCCGCCCGTGGGCGCAACCAGGACGAACTCGACACCCTCATCGGCGACTGGTCACGACAGCACTCCCCGGAGAAGTTGACCGAGATCCTCGGTGTTGCAGGCGTTGTCGTGGGTCCGGTGAACACGGTCGCCGAGGTTGTCGCCGACCCGCACCTGCAGGCACGCGGGATGATCGCCGAGCACTACGACGAACGCGCGCAGCGCACCGTACTCGGGCCCGGCGTCGTGCCGCAGTTCAGCGACACCCCCGGTGGCATCCGCAATGCCGGCCCACCGGCCCCCGGTTGTGACAACGAGGCCGTCTTCGGCGGATTGCTGGGGTTGTCGACCGGCGAGATCGAGGACCTACGCGCCTCGGGAATCGTGTGAGTTCGCAGCCCGGGTACGACGCACTCGCCGAGCTGTACGCCGAGACGTTTCCCTCTCCGTTCACGAACACCTTGCAGCGCCACGCCTTCGGAGCATTCGTCGACCACATCCGCGACAGCGGTGTCCGCGGAGCAGTGGTCGATGTCGGGTGCGGACCGGGGCTGCTGACCGCCGAGCTGGCCGCACGCGGGTTCGAGGTGGTCGGCGTCGATCCGAGTTCGGAGATGCTGCGGATCGCGAGGTCGAAGCACCCCGGCCTCCGGTTCATCTGTGTTGACGCCACTCTCGACGCTCCGGAGCTCGGCGGTGTCACCGTCGCCGCATTACTGGCCCGCTTCAGCCTGATCCACGTGCCACCCGACTCGGTGCCCGAGATACTGGCCGGCTGGTCCGAGCGGATGGCCGCGGGGAGCACTGTCCTGGTGGCCGGTCAGACGAGCGCCGACGACGAGATCGTCGAGTTCGATCATCGAGTGGCGCCGGCGTGGCGATGGCACACGAATCGCATGTCCGCCGCGCTGGCCGACGCAGGATTCGCCGAGGAGTGGCGGACGCTGCACGGGGCCGACGCCGATCATCGTTTTCCCGAGTTCCACCTGTTCGCACGGCGTCGATAGCGGCGAGCAGGCCCCGAACTAGAAAGTTCGGGCGGCCGAAACTATAGTGTCGGCATGCCCAAGCGCACGCGTCGCCGGTTCGTTCCCGTCGGGGCGCTCCTCGCCGCCGTCTGCACGATCGTCGCCGGGTGCACGCTGTCGAGCCGGTTGCCCGACGAGAAGGTCGTACTCACGACGTTCACCGTGCTCGCCGACATCGCCGCGGAGGTCGCCGGCGACCGACTGGAGGTGGAGTCGATCACCAAGCCGGGCGCCGAGATCCACGGGTACGAGCCCACTCCCGGCGACATCCGGCGCGCCGCGACCGCCTCGCTCATCCTCGACAACGGCCTCAACCTCGAAGCCTGGTTCGCGCAGTTCGTCGACGGCCTCGACGTCCGGCACGTCGTCGTCAGCGAGGGCGTCGAACCGATCGACATCGCGTCGGATGCCTACGCGGGCAAGCCCAATCCGCATGCCTGGATGAGTCCGGTCAACGTGCAGATCTACGTCGACAACATGGTTCGCGCGTTCACCGACCTCGATCCCGACGGTGCCGCCACCTTCGAGTCCAATGCGGCGGCGTACAAGAAACAACTCCAACAGGTGCAGACCGGCCTCACCTCTGCACTGGCCGGCCTGCCCGCCAACGAACGGGCCCTCGTCACCTGCGAGGGCGCGTTCTCCTATCTCGCCCGCGACGCCGGACTCACCGAGCGCTACATCTGGCCGGTCAACGCCGAACAACAGGCGACGCCGCAGCAGGTCGCCGACACGATCGACTTCGTCCGGGCCAACAGCGTCCCCGGTGTGTTCTGCGAATCCACCGTCTCCGACGCCCCGATGAAGCAGGTCGTCAACGCGACCGACGCCCGGTTCGGCGGCACCCTGTATGTCGATTCGCTCTCCGAAGCCGACGGCCCCGTACCCACCTATCTCGACCTCATCCGCCACGACGTCGCGACCATCGCGTCCGGCCTGACCGGGAGCAACACGTGAACGCCTCAGCGCCAGGTGGTTCCGCCATCGAGGTGACGGACGTGACCGTGCGGTACGGCGACATTCTCGCCCTCGACCACGCGTCGGTACGAGTGCCGGCCGGCCAGGTGTGCGGTCTCGTCGGCATGAACGGATCGGGCAAGTCGACGCTGTTCAAGACGATCGTGGGGTCGGTGACCCCGACGACCGGCTCGGTCCGGCTCGGCGGTCGGACCCCCACCGCGGCGCGTCGAGCCGGCGCGCTCGGTTACGTGCCGCAATCCGAGGACATCGACTGGAGCTTCCCGGTCTCGGTCCGCGACGTCGTCATGACGGGTCGCTACGGCCATCTCGGATTCACGCGCCGCCCGAAACGGGCCGACCACGACGCCGTCGACGAAGCCCTCGCACGCGTCGAGCTCACCGACTTCGCCGACCGCCAGATCGGCCAGTTGTCCGGCGGACAGCGCAAGCGGGCCTTCGTGGCCCGCGGCATCGCGCAGGAAGCCGGGATCCTGTTGCTCGACGAGCCGTTCGCCGGTGTCGACAAACGCACCGAGGCCACCATCACCGCGCTGCTGCGCGAGCTCGCCGACGCCGGGACGACGATCCTGGTGTCCACACACGATCTGCAGGTCCTGCCCGAGTTGGCCGACGAGGCGATCCTGTTGATGCGCCGGGTGATCGCGCAGGGTGCGCCGGCCGAGGTGATCACCACCGACAACCTCGTCCGCGCGTTCGGTCTCGATCCACTCGCCCGTCCCACATCCGAACGTCTCGAGTCCGGTCGCCACGAGGAGGTCTCGTGACCATCGTCGACATCCTTCTCGATCCGTTCGCGTACGCGTTCATGACCCGCGCGCTGTGGGCAACGCTGATCGCCTCGATCGTGTGTGCGCTGCTGTCGTGCTGGCTCGTGCTGATCGGCTGGTCTCTGATGGGCGACGCGGTCTCGCATGCGGTGCTGCCGGGCGTGGTCCTCGCCTACATCGTCGGCGTCCCGTTCGCCATCGGCGCGGTGATCTTCGGATTCCTGGCGGTGGCCCTGATCGGCGCCGTCCGCGACGGCGGCCGGGTGAAGGAGGACGCCGCCATCGGCATCGTGTTCACCACCCTCTTCGCCTTGGGCCTGGTGCTGATCTCGGTGACGCCGAGCCAGACCGACCTGAACCACATCATCTTCGGCAACCTGCTGGGTGTCTCGACGTCGGATCTGGTGCAGATCGCAATCCTGGGCGCGATCGTGGCGACCTTGCTGCTGCTCAAGAGACGCGACTTCACCCTCTACGCCTTCGACCGCACGCACGCTTTCGCGATCGGTCTGAGCCCGCGACTGCTGGGCGCCGCCCTCCTCGCGCTGCTCGCCCTCACCGCGGTGACAGCCCTGCAGGTCGTCGGCATCGTGTTGGTGGTCGCGATGCTCATCATCCCCGGCGCGACGGCGCGACTGCTCACCGACCGATTCGGCCGGATGCTGGTCATCGCGCCTGCGATCTCGGCGATCTGCGGGGTCGTCGGCCTGTACATCTCCTACTACCAGGACACCTCCCCCGGCGGGATGGTCGTCCTCGTCCAGGGCATCACGTTCTTCGGTGTGTACCTGTTCAGCCCGACCCACGGGATCATCACCAAACGACGCAAGCACCGCGAGAGCGCCACCCTCGACGCGCTGAGTACCGGATAGCCTGCTCCGAATTCGTCGAAGAAGACGAAGGCGCCCCACCTGAACAGGTGGGGCGCCTTCTCGTGGAGCTGCCGGGAATTGAACCCGGGTCCTCCGTCGTGTTGTTAGGGCTTCTCCGTGTGCAGTCCGCTATGTCTCTACTTGGATCTCTCGGTCACGCGAACAAGCCGAGATGACGATCCCAGTCGCTGTGTGATGTTCCGACCTCACCCGCGACCGGCGAGGACGGTGAGCTCCCATGGATGATGCCGGCATCCGGGTCTGGGAGCATAACCCGGGCCGACAGACTAGCCGTCGCTACTTAGGCAGCGAGGGCGTAGTCGCGCTGATTGGAATCGGCGCTTAATTGGTTGCTGCGACGCTCACGGTGGTCTCCAGCCTGCACCGACACGCTTCCCCTATCTCGACGCACGAAGTCGAAACCGATCAGCCCCGAGTAGGACCCGCCGACCGGAGTCAGCGAGCACTTCAGTCTAACAACTCGTTCCCCAGAGTTCATTCCCGTTTCCCCGGAGACCTCCGGCGAGGGTCGCTCTCGGCGGCGAACACCATGGGCGCGAAGGCGGCGACGGCCCGGTCCTCCCAGTCATCGGCGACACCTCCCGTGCGAGCGCGTTCGGCGACGAGCGCCCCGACGATGGCGTCGACCAGCATCTCCGGCTCCATCGTTGCCGCGAACTGACCGCGCCGCTTACCCGCGTCGAGGACCTCTCGGAGTTCCACACGGTGCCGCGCCAGGACCTGTCGGAAGAGCACGCCGAACTCGGGATCGGAATCGGTCAGCAAGGCCGCCATGCCGCCGAAACCGATTCCGTCGAGCACCATCGACGCCGCGTGGCTCACCACCCAGCGCAGCCGGGCCTCTGCGGGAAGGTCCGCATCAGGCGGCTCGACGACGGCGACGTCGAGCAGAGCTGCGCCGAGCATCTCGTTCCGGTTGCGGTAACGGCGATAGATCGTCGTACGCGCCACCCCGGAATGGGCTGCCACGCTCTCGATCGTGACCCCGGCCGGCCCGCGGGTCCGGAGCAACTCCAGGGTCGAACCGACGATCTTCGGGCCGCTGCCACCTGCCACGTCGTGGTCACCTCACGTTTCCCGCCGATCCCGGTTCCGACCGTCGGCAGGAATACTACCGCGCCACGAAACGCTACACGTAGTGTTGCGCTACAGTTACTGTAGCGATCAGGGTCGGGACCATTCAGCGAAAGGACTCCTCCATGCGCGACACACCTCGATCGACATCTGTGGCTTTCACCGGATATCTGATCCTGCTTCTCGGATTTCTGTTCCTCGGGTTGTTCGTGATGGCACTGGCCGGCGGCGTCGACGCGCCCGCGTGGCCGTTCGGCGTCGCCATGGCCGTCTTCCTGATCACGTCCGTCGCGTGCTTCCGGCATCAATCAGAGCTCAGCCGCCGGTCGCGGATCTCCGGCGGCGACATCGTGTCCGCCGATCCACTGACACCACTCCTCCGACGAACCGACATCGAGCGCTACGAGCAGACCTACCGCCCCAGAGCCGACGTGTCGACCATGCACCGAACGGAGTGGACCGCTTCAGATCGCGCCGCGTGACCCCGACGACCCGCGCGAATGGCGGAGTCGCTGAGCTGCCAGCTCATTCACAGCCCACCGCCAGGCCTGGCCAAGGCGCCACCGGCATCGTGGAGACCTCGTGAGCCGAGGACGGACTTCGGCCGACCGACGAGAGCGAGACCGACATGACCTCCCCGACCCCCGGCGAGCACGAACCCGATCGCGCGGCCCCGCAGGCACCTCACCCATCTGACGACGCAGCCACCACGCCGATCAGCCCGGAGCCGACGCCGGCAACGAACGCCCACCAGTCCATCGACGCGAGCGGCTCCGCCGCCGGCCACGGCCCGGTCGCCGAACCGCACCCGGTGGCCCCGAAGACCGCACCGGCCCGGTCGGCCCTGATCGCCGGCGCGGCCGGACTGGCCATCGTTGCGGGCGCGCTCGGTTTCGGCGCCGGCTACATCACCGGTGACACGACCTCCGAGCGGCCCACACCCGCAGCCGTCTGGCAGCAGGGCGGCAACGGACCGGGCATGGGAGGCGGCCCCCAGATGGGTGGACCGCAGATGGGCGGACCCCAGCTGGGGCAGCCCGGGATGGGCCGCCTGCCGGGCCGACAGAACGAAGACGGTGAGAGCGGCGCCGGGTCCGACGAGCAGGACGGTCAGAACACGCCGCCCGGGTCGCCGACGCAGCAGCAAGGTCAGGCCGGCACGGGCGCCTGACTCACCCCATCCCCTTCACGCGACGACCGACCTCGCGCTCGACCTCGCGCTGAGCGGTGCGCTTGGCGATGTCCTGGCGCTTGTCGTGGGCCTGCTTGCCGCGGGCCAGGGCGAGCTCGACCTTCACCTTGCCGTCGTGGAAATACATCGACAACGGCACCAGCGTGAGATTGCCGTCGCGGATCTTGCCGACGAGGTTGTCGATCTCGCGTCGGTGCATGAGCAGCTTGCGCTTGCGCCGTACGGAGTGATTGGTCCACGAGCCGTTGCCGTACTCGGCGATGTGCAGGGCATGAAGCCACACCTCGCCGTCGTCGATCGTCGCGAACGCGTCGACCAGCGACGCCTTCCCGGCCCGCAGGCTCTTCACCTCGGTGCCCACGAGCACGATCCCGGCCTCGAAGACGTCGAGGATCGCGTAGTTGTGCCGCGCCTTCCGATTGGACGCGATCACATTGCGTCCCTTTTCCTTCGGCATGCACTCACCTCCTCGACGTGATACTGACCGGCCTGATGCCGGCCGGTGTGGTGCTGGCGACCGACAATCCGAACCGCCGGAACAGACGGATCATTCCCGGACATAGACACGAAGCGTGACATACGCAGTCGCGCCCGCCAACACAATTCCGCCGAGCACCAGCCACGGTGCGACGAACAGCACGTCGGTCAGCTCGATCCGGGCGAAGAAACTGACCCCGTACAACTCGCGTAACGCGTTGTCGAAGAAGAACTTCTTGGCCAGCAGCAGACCGCCGATGGCCAACACCGAGCCGACGAAAGCCGACACCACCGCCTCGAGCAGGAACGGCAGCTGCGTGTACCACCGGGTGGCGCCCACCAGGCGCATGATCGAGACCTCGGTGCGTCTGGTGAAGGCCGCGACCTGAACGGTGTTGATGATCAACAGGATCGCAGCGATGGCCAGCACCGAGGCGATGGCGAACGTCGCGTTGCGAACGCCGTCGAGCACGCTGAAGATCCGCTGCACCAGTTTGCGGTCGTCCTTGAAGGCGTCGACTCCCAGATCCTTGCGGGCTGCGTATTTGGTGAGCACCGCATCGAACTGCCCCGGGTCGGACACCCGCACACGCAGGGAGGCCGGCAGGGTGCCCTCCACGATGTTCTCGGCGAGATCGGGATTGTTCGCGAAGATCTCCTTGGCGCGCTTGAAGGCCTCGTCCTTGTCCAGATAGGTCACCGATGTCACGCCCGGCTCGTTCTCGAGGCCGCGCCGCAACTGGGCACACGGGTCGGATTCGCACTGCGGATCCCGTTCGGTCACCTCGGGATTGAGATAGAACTCCATCTCCACCCGGTCGAGGAAGATCTGCTGGCTCTTGTCCGCCATCTGGATCACCAGCAGACCACCGCCGAACATCCCCAGTGTGATCGCGGTGGTGATGATCATCGCGATGGTCATGGTCGCGTTGCGGCGGAGTCCGTGGAGAACTTCGCTGATGATGAAATTCGCTCGCATGTCTGCTCAGACAGTCCTTGGGTCTCGGGGAAGTGTGTCGGGGCCGGCCGCGCGTCAGCCGATCCCGTACACGCCCTGCGGGTCGTTGCGGACGAGTTGACCGCTGTCGAACTCGAGAACCCGTCGTCGCATCGCGTCGACGATGTGACGGTCGTGGGTGGCCATCACCACCGTGGTGCCGCGGCGGTTGACGCGGTCGAGCACGTCGACGATCTCTTCACTGGTCTCAGGGTCGAGGTTGCCGGTGGGCTCGTCGGCCAGGAGCACCAGCGGCCGGTTCACGATGGCGCGGGCGATCGCCACGCGCTGCATCTCACCGCCGGACAACTCGTTGGGCATGCGGTCGTGCTTGCCTTCGAGGCCGACATACTCGAGCACCTCCGGCACCACCCGCTGGATGGTGGAGCGAGGCCGGCCGATCACCTCGAGCGCGAATGCGACGTTCTCGGCCACCGTCTTCTTCTGGAGCAGCCGGAAGTCCTGGAACACACACCCGATCGACTGCCGCAGCTTCGGCACGCTGCGCGCCTTCAGTCGGTTGACGTGGAACTCCCCGAGGTACACCTCGCCGCTCGTCGGGCGGTCCTCCTTGAGGAGCAGACGGAAGAACGTCGACTTACCCGACCCCGACGGACCGATCAGGAACGCGAACTCCCCCTTGTCGACCTCGAAGCTCAGATCTCGCAGAGCGGGTCGACTGGACGCCTTGTACTGCATCGTGACGTTCTCCAGCTTGATCACGATGTGCCAGTGTAACGACGACTCCTGAGAGAGCGTTCAGGCGCGACACCTCGCCGCTTTCATCCGCCTGACCAGCCGTTTCCGGCTGGGTCAGCGTGTCGGGACCGTGGTGGTCGGGGTCTGCCCGCCGAAATTCGGCAACGGGATGTTCGGCAGCCCCGGGATGGTCTCGCGACTCGCGCTCGGCGTCTGCGACCGCGTTCCGTCCGTCGACGAACCGTCCGTGCCATCGACGCCACCGGTCGTGTCGGTGGTCGACGATTCGGTGGTGGTGGTCGACGACGACGTGGACGGCGGCGGCTCGTAGGTCGGCTCGACCGTCTGCGATGTCGTCGGCGCGGGCCGCGCGGGCTCCGGCGCCACCACGCCGTAGCGCTGCGAGGTGTACCCGTACAGGACGCAGCACGCCAGGAACACGGCGACGAGGATCGCCGTACTTGTCCGGATCCGCGTACGCGCGATGTGACCCCAGTCGATGTGCCGCCTGCGGTCGGAGCCGGACGGCGGGTCCTGCGGGGGCGGATCCTGCGGGGGAATCCCCTGCGTCGGGATGATCTGTGTCGGGTCGTCCGCGCCGGGGACGGGTCGGCCGGAGTGTTTGCCGGGCCCGTCGCGGCCAGGCGTGTTGTGTCCCGGGATGTTCGAGTCCACCATCAGTCTCCCCCGTCCCGGTTGCCCTGATCGGCGTGCGTCGCCGGCGGACCTCCCGCGGAGCGGACCTCCCGGGCGGGCACGTTGATGCCCTCCCGCGCCAGCGCACGGATGATGTGGACGCGGAGTGCACGTCCCACCTCGAACTGCTTGCCCGGCAGGGTGCGTGTCACCATGCGGACTGTGATCGCGTCGAGCTCGAGGCTGATGACACCGAGCGAGGACGGTGCGTCGAGCAGCAGATCGTGCCACCGCGGCAGCGCGTAGAACTCGCGGCCGACCCGATCCAGCGTCTCGTTGACCATCCCGATGTCGGCCTCGGACGGGACCGGGACGTCGACGACAGCGCGTGCCCAGTCCTTCGAGAGGTTGGTGGCCTTGACGATCTGACCGTTGGGAACGGTGATGACCTCGCCCTCGGCGGTGCGCAGTTTGGTCACCCGCAGGGTCACGTCCTCCACGGTGCCCTCAGCCGGCGCATTGCCCGTCACCGTCAGGTTGACCACGTCGCCGTACCCGTACTGCTTCTCCGCGACGACGAAGAACCCGGCCAGGATGTCCTGCACGATCCGCTGTGCGCCGAAACCGAGCGCGGCACCGATCACCGCGGTGGGGCCGGTCAGCCCGCTCAACGGGATGCCGAACACCGACAGCGCATGGATGATCACGATGATGGCGATCACCACGATCAGCGTCCAGGCGACGACGTCGACCAGCGCCCGACGATGCTTGGCGTCCTCGGTCTGCACGATGAGATCGCTGGTCGAGAACCGCGAATCCACCCGCGAGGCGTATTTGTCGGCGAACCAGCGGATCAGACGGGCCAGCAGGACCGCACCCAGAATCCAGATCACGATCTCCAGGCCACTGGTGACCAGCCAGACATAGACCCGACCGAGGAGAAGTTCGGTCGGGCTCGGCTCGGCGGCCAGCAGGAGGTCGGCGGGTGAGGAGATCACGCTTCGGCGGTCGCCATCCGCCAGCGGATCCCGGCCTCGATGAACTTGTCCAGCTCGCCGTCGAGCACCGACGTCGGGTTGTTGTCCTCGACGCCGGTCCGCAGGTCCTTCACCATCTGGTACGGGTGCAGCACGTAGGAGCGCATCTGGTTACCCCAGCTCGAACCGCCATCCCCCTTGAGGGCGTCGAGTTCGGCCCGTTCCTCTTGCCGCTTGCGGTCGAGGAGCTTGGCCTGCAGGACGCGCATCGCCGATGCCTTGTTCTGCAGCTGACTCTTCTCGTTCTGACACGTCACGACGATGCCGGTCGGGATGTGCGTGAGGCGGACCGCGGAGTCGGTCGTGTTGACCGACTGTCCGCCCGGGCCCGACGACCGGTAGACGTCGACCTTGATGTCGTTCTCGTCGACGTCGATGTGGTCGGTCGTCTCGACCACCGGCAGCACCTCGACCTCGGCGAACGACGTCTGGCGGCGGCTCTGGTTGTCGAAGGGACTGATGCGCACGAGTCGATGGGTGCCCTGCTCGACCGAGAGCGTGCCGTACATGTACGGGGCCTTCACCGCGAAGGTCGCACTCTTGAGGCCCGCCTCCTCGGCGTAGGACGTGTCGTAGACCTCGACGCCGTACCCCTTCTGCTCGGCCCACCGGATGTACATGCGCATCAGCATCTGCGCCCAGTCCGCCGCATCGACGCCGCCGGCACCCGAACGGATGTTGACCACCGCGTCACGGGAGTCGTACTCACCGGCGAGCATCGTCTTGACCTCCATCGCCTGGATGTCGGTCCGGAGGCTCTCGCGCTCCCCGTCGGCGTCGGCCAGGGCGGCGACCTTGTCGTCACCCTCTTCGGCGTCGGCGAGCTCGTAGAGCACCGGCAGGTCCTCCAGCCGCTGGCGCAGCTCGGAGACCTTGCGGAGTTCGGACTGCGCGTGCGACAGCTCGCTGGTCACCTTCTGGGCATGGTCCTGGTCGTTCCACAGGTCCGGGTCCGAGGCCTGCATCTCGAGCTCGTCGATGCGACGGCGCAGCTCTTCGAGGTCGAGCACCTTCTCCACGGTGGTCAAGGTGGCGTCGAGGGATTCGAGGTCTGCGGTCACGTCGGGATGCACGGTTATCCAGAGTACCGACAGTCCGGCGCGTGAGCGCCGCGGAGGATCTACCGGGCGCCTGGACCCGGTTCGGGCATCACCCCGAACCGCCACGACGTCGCGGCCTTCTGCGGTTTGTAGAGGACCGGCAGATCGTCGCCGACCTGAGGCCAAGGATCGCCCGGTCCGAGCACCAAGGTTCCGTACACCTCGGTGGGGCTGGTCTCGGGACCGACGATCGTCCCGGAGATCGTGCAGAAGCGGTCACCGTTCTTGTCGGTCGCGCTCCGGGTGGGCTCGTCGTCGCGGTCGGAGACCCCGACGATCGTGAACGTTCCCTGCACGAACTGGGAGGCCTTGGCCGCCGACATCGGCTGCGGATTGCGCCCGCGCTGCCACTGCACCACCAGCACCACCACGAGTGCCGCGATCAACAGGGTGAACGTCACGGTCAGCAACATGACAGCTACCCTACCGGGCATGTCCGTCCCTCCCGGCCCGACGAAGTACAGCGACGACGTCGAACTCGCACTCTCACTCGCCGACTCCGCCGACGCGCTGACGATGGATCGGTTCGGGGCGGTCGATCTCCGCGTCGACGACAAGCCGGACCTCACACCCGTGTCCGACGCCGATCTGGCCTGCGAGACGATGATCCGCGAACGGCTCGCCGCCCGCCGGCCCGCCGACACCGTTCTCGGCGAGGAGTTCGGCGGTGACGCCGCACTGTCCGGACGGCAGTGGGTCGTCGATCCCATCGACGGCACCAAGAACTTCGTGCGCGGTGTCCCGGTGTGGGCCACCCTGATCGCACTTCTCATCGACGGCGTGCCGACGGTCGGCGTGGTCTCGGCACCTGCACTCCGCCGACGCTGGTGGGCCGCAGCGGGTCTCGGAGCCCACGCCCGCTTCGACGGCGACGACGTACGTCGCCTGTCGGTGTCCGGGGTCGCCGATCTCGGGTCGGCGAGCCTGGCATTCTCGAGCCTGTCCGGGTGGGCCGACCGCGGCATCCGGGACCGGTTCATCGACCTCACCGACCGGGTGTGGCGCGTACGCGGTTACGGCGACTTCTTCAACTACTGCCTCGTCGCCGAGGGCTCGGTCGACGTCACCGCCGAACCCGAGGTCTCGCTGTGGGATCTGGCCCCCCTCGACATCCTGGTGCGCGAGGCGGGCGGACGTTTCACCGCCCTCGACGGCACGCCCGGACCCGCCGGCGGTAGTGCGGTGGCCAGCAATGGACTGCTGCACGATGAGGTCGTGGAGGCCCTCCGCACCTGAGGACGTTCAGTCGGTGAAGGTGATCCGTACCGAGATCGGGTCACTCTGAAGCGCGCGGAACCCGGCGGAGGTCAGACCGGCGAACAGGGGGCGGGTCGCGAAGGAACGCACCCGTGCGGCCACGTCGTCGTCGGGGACGAACTGCGCAGTCCCCGTGCGCCACTGACGGCCCTGGCGGATGCGCACCGTCGGATTCGCCGTGATGTTGATCCCCCATCCCGAGCGCTTGCCATGCTGGCTGATGACCCACGCGCCGTCGGCGTCGAAGGCGGCCGACACCGGAACCGTGCGAGCCAGACCGGATCTGCGGCCGACGGTCTCCAGATCCGTTGCCAGGTGGGTGCCGATCCCGAGTCGATTGAGCGCGGCCACAGCCGGATTGGCGAGGTGTCGTCCGACCCATCGCTCGAACCGGAACTTCCGGGCCGCCTTCGCGTCGGCCGATGTCACGTTCCGGGTGCTCCGCAACGCGCCGATCCCGTTGCGCCGTACCGTCGTCACCGCGGTCCGCCACAGCGCACGGGTGGGGTCCGGGTCTCCGCCGCCGGCCATCCGGTGCAGTTGGTCGGTGTGCCACTGGAGATCGAGTGCCCCCTCCAGAGACCGCGCCGTCGCGGCGCTGGACAACCGGGCCGGAAGCGGCAACCGCTGCTGTTGTGATGTCAGACGATCGACGTCACCGGTCATCACGTCCCTTGCCGCCGTCGGCGCGGTCACCGTGGGCCGGCCGATCCCGACGATGTCGCAGGCGCCCTCGGCGATCGCCGCCGCCATGGCCGTGTGCGTGCGGAAACCGCCGGTGACGGCCAGCGGGATCCCGGCGGCGAGTTCGCGGACGGTGACGGCGTACTCGAGGAAGTACGCCTCCCGCTCGCGTGTGCTCGCCGACTGGACAGGTCGCCCCATCATCGCGGGGGACTCGTAGCTCCCGCCGCTGATCTCGATGAGATCGAGCGCCTCCGCCGCGAGCAACGCGATCACGGTGCGCGACTCCTCCTCCGAGAATCCACCGCGCTGGAAGTCCGCGGAGTTCAGTTTGATGCCGACACCGAAACCCGGC
Source organism: Gordonia lacunae (assembly GCF_002149015.1). Classification (GTDB taxonomy): domain Bacteria; phylum Actinomycetota; class Actinomycetes; order Mycobacteriales; family Mycobacteriaceae; genus Gordonia; species Gordonia lacunae. The sequence continues at coordinate 218,179 of NZ_NGFO01000006.1, forward strand.
CGGACGGCAGCGCGCACCGCTCGGACCACCTCGAGGGCGAAGCGGGCCCGGTTCTCGATGGGGCCACCCCACCGATCCTCGCGCCGGTTGGCCAGCGGCGAGAGGAACTGCGACAGCAGGTATCCGTGGGCACCGTGGATCTGCACACCGTCGAAACCCGCGGCCTCGGCCACCACGGCGGTGGTGGCGAACCGCGCGATGATGTCCTCGATCTCGGCCTCGGCGAGCGCACGAGGCGTCGGCACCCCGGGGATGGCCAACCGGACCGCCGACGGGGCCACCACACGCCCCTCGGTCGTCAGCGGATTGGCCTGCCGCCCCGGATGATTGATCTGCATCCAGATGGGCGATCCACCGTCCTGGGTGGTCTTCGCCCAGCGCGTGAGCGCGTCGAGGTGACGGTCGTCTTCGACCACGACGTTCCCGGGTTCCCCGAGATACCGGCGGTCGACCATCACGTTGCCGGTGATGACGAGACCGTAAAAGCCTGCGGCCCAACGGGAGTAGAGACGCTCCAGACGAGCGTCCGGGCCGGCGTCCGCGTCGCCCAGGCCCTCGCTCAGAGCCGCTTTCATGATCCGGTTCGGCAGAACCTGACCCGACGGAAGCGTCAAGGGTGCGGACAGTGTCACCGTGTCGGTCATGTTTCGTCTCCTACGACTGATTGCGCGTCCCCCGCGTGACGGACCGCGATGTATACCGATTGGTCTACCGCCCTGCACCCTAGTAGACCGCTTGGTATACTGCAAGCGTCGGTGGCCAGAGACGCCCCGGCACGACGAGGAGTGGCACCGATGGCAGCGCGCGACCAATTGATCGAGGCGACCGCAGATCTCATGCGACGGCACGGCGTCGCGGGCACCGCCATCTCAGACATCCTCGAGAGCAGTGGTGTCGCCCGGCGATCCATCTACCTCAACTTCCCGGGCGGCAAGGCGGAATTGGTGGCGGCGACGACGCGCAGTGTGGGCGACACGATCACCGCACTTCTCACCGACATCGTCGCCGAGCCCGATCCGATCATGGCGTTCGCCGAGATGTGGTCGGCAGCGTTGTCTGCGACCGACTTCGAGGGCGGGTGCCCCGTGGTGGCCGCCGCACTGGGCCGCCTCTCGGCACCGGAGGCGGCGGCCGCGGCCACCGAGGTCTTCGACGAATGGCGAGGTCTGATCGAGCGCCGGTTACTGGATGACGGCGTCGCGCCCGACGTGACCGCTTCGCTGGCCGCCACCATCGTCGCGGCGATCGAGGGTGCGGTGGTCCTCGCCGAGGCCGCACAGACCACCACGCCGCTGATCCAGGTGGCGACTCATCTCAACGAGCTCGTCGCCCTCCACCGACCGGAATCGGACGACACCTGGAGCGAGTGAGGCGATCTCCTGCTCCCTGAGGTGCGAGCGAAACGCCCTCCCGCTCCCTGAGGCGCGAGCACAACGACCTCCTGCTCCCTGAGGTGCGAGCGAAGCGACCTACCGCTCCCTGAGGTGCGAGCGAAACGACCTACCGCTCCCTGAGGTGCGAGCGAAGCGAGCCACGAAGGGTCTCGCAGAGTGTCTCACCAGGCCCTTCGAGGCTCGTCGCTATCGCTCCTCGCACCTCAGGGAGCAGGACGGGCGAGTGCGTCTGTGGTTCGTTCGGATCAGGGAGCAAGAGCCTCGGACACACTCACACCTGCGTGGCGTGCTCCTTCTCCAGCACCGTGAACTCGGTCGCGTCGTCCTTCATGTCGGCCAGCCGCCCGTAGTGGATCCCACTACCGGCGTCGGACAGGATCGCCTGGTGGATGGGCACCGCGACCCGGGGTGCCATCGCCCGCAGATAGTCGACCGACTCGCTGAGCTTCATCCACGGCGCGGCCGACGGCAGCGCGAGGACGTCGACATGCTCGAACGGGATGTAGAACGAATCACCGGGGTGCATGAACTGCCCCGGCTGCTCGGCGGTTCCCAGAACATAGGCGACGTTGTCGATGACCGGGATCTCGGGGTGGATGACCGCATGCCGGCCGCCGGTGAAACGCGCGGTGAGCGAACCGATCTCGATCTGGTCGCCGCTGCGAGCGGCCGTCCACTCACCGGCCACGGCGTCGCCGTTGAGCTGGTTCGTCGTCTGCGGGTCGGCATACAGGATCGCGTCGGGGTTGGCCGCGACGAGGTCGGGCAACTTCGTGACGTCGCAGTGGTCAGGATGCTGGTGGGTGATCAGGATGGCGTCGAGACCGCTGATGCCGTCGAACCCGTGCGAGAAATTCCCCGGATCGAAGAGCACCTTGGTCCCGTCGATCTCGACGAGCAGACAGGAATGGCCGAAGTGGGTGATCTGCATGAGTCCACTGTGCACCTTCGCCGAGCGGCATGCTCACACGACGACCGGGAAGAATCCCCACCCGAAGGCCGCGTCGAGAATGCGCACGCCACCGTAGGTGAGCCAGACCCCCAGCAGGACGGCCCCGACAGGTCCGAGCACGAGGTCGCGCCACCCGGACAGCGGCGCCCCACGACGGCGCACCAGGGTGAGGGTCGCAGCCACCACGGTCACGGCGGTCAGCATCAGGAACACCGGCCCGAACACGTTGAACGTGAACGCCGACCCGACGTCGCCGTGCATCAGCGCCACCCAGCTGCGAGTGAGTCCACAACCGGGACACGGCAGACCGGTCATCACCGCGAACGGGCAGAGCTGCGGTCCGGCGTCGACACCGCCCGGGGTGAACACACAGGCGGCACCGAGCGCGGCGGCACCGGCCACCGCGACGGTCGTCGCGCCCACCACCTGATTGGCCGATAAGCCCTGCTCGCGGCGGTGATCGACGGTCATGCGGCCAGCCTAGCGGGTACGTCGGCAGGCGGTGTCGGACAAGTGCGTGACAAACTTCTTACTCCGAAGTAAGGTTGGGACTTACTACCGAGTAAGATCGGTCGCATCGACCCTGTCCACCCACTCCGGTGGATCCACGCAGAGACCCCGACCGGGGCGACTGGAAAGAAACGGCTGGTGATCATGACAACTCACACCGAACCGCGCGACACCTCCGCAGTCGGCCGCAACCCGCACCCCCGCAGCTTCATCGGAACCGCGATGCGCGTCCTGACGACGGTGACGGGCTCGGAGTTCGCCGAGAAGTACAACATCCGCGAACCGATCAACCGCATCGCCTACCAGGGCACCAAGACCGGATTCCAGACCCTGGGCGCGGCGAACCGAGCCTTCAAGGCGGCCCAGGGCGGCGGGTCCAGCCAGGCCAAGCGCCTCACCAGCGCGCCGAAGGACTACTTCAACCTCACGCCCGACGACGAGCAGCAGATGATCGCGGAGACGGTGAAGGAATTCGCCACCGAACTCCTGCGCCCGGCGGCTCACGACGCCGACGCCGCGGCAGCCGCGCCCGAGGAACTCGTCGCGCGCTCGGCCGAACTCGGCATCACGATGATCAACGTCCCCGAGGAGTTCGACGGCGCCGCATCCGAGCGCGGCGTCGTGACCAACGCGCTGGTCGCCGAGGCCATGGCCTACGGCGACATGGGACTCGCCCTTCCGCTGCTCGCGCCGAGCGGGGTGGCCACCACGCTCACCAACTTCGGCACCGACGAGCAGCAGCGCACCTACCTGCCCGACTTCGCCGGTGAGAACGTGCCCCAGGCGGCCGTCGTCATCGCCGAGCCGCGCCCCCTGTTCGACGCCTTCGCCCTGAACACCAAGGCAACCCGCGTACCCAGCGGGTTCCGCCTCAACGGAGTCAAGTCGTTCGTACCGGCCGCCGGCTCCTCGGAACTGTTCATCGTCGGCGCCCAGCTCGACGGCAAGCCGACCCTGTTCGTCGTCGAGTCCGACAGCAAGGGCCTGATCGTCGAAGCCGATCCGGGCATGGGCGTGCGCGCCGCCGGTATGGGCCGTCTGCTGCTGCAGGACGTCGCCGTCCCGGCCAGCGCGATCATCGGCGGCGAGGCCGACGCCGCGGCTTCGGCGTACCGCGATGTCGTGCGACTGTCGCGCCTCGGCTGGTCCGCGCTGGCCGCGGGCACCGCACGCGCCGTCCTCGACTACGTCATCCCCTACGTGAACGAGCGCGAAGCCTTCGGCGAGCCGATCTCCAACCGTCAGGCGGTGGCCTTCATGGTCGCCACGATGGCGACCGAGGTCGACTCGATCCGCCTCGTCACGCTGCGTGGCGCAGCTCGCGCCGAGCAGGGCCTGTCCTTCGCCCGCGAAGCCGCACTGGCCCGCAAGCTGACCATCGACAAGGGCCTGCAGATCGGTCTCGACGGCGTCCAGCTGCTCGGCGGCCACGGGTTCACCAAGGAGCACCCCGTCGAGCGCTGGTACCGCGACCTCCGCGGCGCCGGCATCGGCGAAGGCATCGTCGTCCTCTGACCGCGTTCGGACCGTAGCGAAAGAACTTCTCATGAGCATCAATCTCGAACTCCCGAAGAAGCTGCACGTCACCGTCGACCAGGCGCATCAGGCGGCGGCGGAGATCTTCCGGCCCATCTCCCGCAAGTACGACCTGCGCGAGCACGACTACCCGGTCGAACTCGACACCCTCGCGAGCCTGTACGACGGCCTGTCCGAGACCGGCCAGGCCGGTGCGGGCGCCGACGGCGGTCGTAGCCAGGAGAAGAAGCAGAAGCCGAAGACCGACGGCGCCGTGGTGAACGGCGGCAACATGCAATCCGTCGTCAACGTCATCGAGACATCGTGGGGCGACGTCGGTCTCATGCTCAGCATCCCGTACCAGGGGCTCGGCAACTCGGCGATCGCCGCGGTCGCGACCGACGAGCAGCTCGAACGATTCGGCAAGGTGTGGGCCGCGATGGCCATCACCGAGCCCGGTTTCGGATCCGACTCGGCCGCCGTCTCGACCACTGCGACGCTCGACGGTGACGAGTACGTCATCAACGGTGAGAAGATCTATGTGACCGCGGGATCCCGCGCGACCCACATCGTGGTCTGGGCGACCGTCGACAAGAGCGCCGGCCGGGCTGCCATCAAGAGCTTCGTGGTTCCGCGAACCCATCCGGGCGTGACCGTCGAGCGTCTCGAGCACAAGCTCGGCATCAAGGTCTCCGACACCGCCGCGATCCGCTTCGAGAACTGCCGCATCCCCAAGGAGAACCTGCTCGGTTCACCCGAGGTCGACACCAAGAAGGGGTTCGGCGGGGTCATGCAGACCTTCGACAACACCCGTCCCCTGGTGGCGGGTATGGCCGTGGGTGTGACCCGGGCGGCTCTCGAGGAGCTGCGCCGGATCCTCGACGAGGCCGGCATCGAGGTCGATTACGACCGCCCGGCCGCCGACCAGCATGCCGCCGCGGCCGAGTTCCTGCGCATGGAAGCCGATTTCGAGGCCGCATACCTGCACACGATGCGGGCCGCGTGGATGGCGGACAACAAGAAGCCGAACTCCACCGAGGCGTCGATGTCAAAGGCCAAGGCCGGGCGCACCGCCACCGACGTCACCAACAAGGTCGTCGAACTCACCGGCACCCTCGGCTACTCGGAGCGGCTCCTCGTCGAGAAGTGGGCGCGTGACTCCAAGATCCTCGACATCTTCGAGGGGACCCAGCAGATCCAGAACCTGATCATCGCGCGACGTGTGCTGAACAAGAGCAGCGCCGAGCTCAAGTGATCGCCTGACAGAACGTCTCTCGGCCCCGCGACGGAGTTCCGTTGCGGGGCCGAGTCGTTCCGTGGGACGACGATCAGGCGAGCCAGACGACCCACATACCGGCTGCGCATGCGGTCACCGACGCGACGAGCGTTCCGACGGCGTACGCCCCGGACCGCCACCGATCCCCCCGCTGCGCCAGCCGCACCGTCTCGAACGCGGCGGTGCTGAATGTCGTGTAGCCACCGCAGAAGCCGGTTCCGACAACCGACTGCCACCCGTGTGGCACCCCGTGGAAGACGACGAGACCCGCGAGCACCCCCAGCAGCGCCGAGCCGCTGACGTTGATCGCGAACGTGCCCCACGGCGTGATCGTCGGCCATCGGCGTCTGACGGCTCCGTCGACGACGAACCGCGTGACCGCACCGAGCGCCCCCGCCACCATCACGGCCGGCGCGATCATGCCCGCGCCGCCCGGGAGGCGAGCGCGATCCCACAGGCAGCCGCGGCGAGGCCGAGTACCACGCTGACCACCGCGTAGGCCAGCGCGGTCACCACCGCGGACGCCCGTGCCAGGTCGGTGATCTCCAGCGCGAAGGTGCTGTACGTGGTCAACGCCCCACAGATGCCGGTGCCGCCGAAGAGGCGTATGCGCTGGCGCCATCCCTCATCGTGGCCAAGTCGCGCAAGCATTTCCAGGAGCGCCCCCAGGAGAAACGCGCCGACGATGTTGACCCCGAACGTCGCCCACGGCCAGTGCCCGTGCTGGGCGGGGAACGTCTCCTCGGCCCAGTACCGCACGCCCGTGCCGACGAGTCCCCCGGCGAACACCCAGGCGAGCGCGTGCACCCGGAGGTGGAGCGGACGTTCGTCTGGGTCGACGGGGAGTTCACGGTGCTCGTCTCGGTGCACGGGCCAAGTCTCCGCTACGTGACGATCACATACAACACGATCAGATAGATCGGAACGAGCACGTCGAAGAAGAAGATGGGGCCGGCGTTGCCCGCCGCGAAGTTCCGGTGGGTCACCATCTCCCGCACATGTCCGACGGCGGCACCCAGGTAGAACACCGCGAACGCGATGATGGTGGCCAGGGTGAACTCGTCACCGAAACCCGATGCGATCACGCCCAGCACACCCGTCGCGAGACTGGCGAGACCGACCTCCCACTGCCACGGGGTCTTCGGTGGCCAGCCGATCGACTCGGCGATGGGCGCACCGAAGAACATGTGACCGCACCCGGTCATCCAGCCCTGGACGCCGATCATCCACAGCACGGAGTTCTCGAGCAGATCCCGGCCCAGATCGCCGCCGGGAGTGAACGCGTCGACGAGAGTGGCGATGATCGTGCCGACGACCCCGACGAACGGTACGAGCCGGATCGCGTTGCGCACCGCGGCGTCGAGCACTGCTCAGCCCTTCAGCTGCTCGGCCAGCGCCGCCAGGACATCCGGGTCCTCGATGGTCGAGGGCACCGTGTAGTCCTCGTGATCGGCGATCTGGCGCATGGTCTTCCGCAGGATCTTCCCCGATCGGGTCTTGGGCAGTGCCGGCACGACCGTGACGTCGCGGAACGTGGCGACGGCCCCGATCTCGTTGCGCACCAGGGACACGAGCTCGCTGCGCAGCGTCTCGGACTCGATGTCGACGCCGGACTTGAGCACCACGTATCCGCTGGGGCGCTGGCCTTTCAGGTCGTCGCGGATGCCGATGACCGCACACTCGGCCACGGCCGGATGCGACGCCACCACCGCCTCGATGCTGCCGGTCGAGAGCCGATGTCCGGCAACGTTGATCACGTCGTCGGAGCGGCCGAGGACGAACACGTAACCGTCGGCGTCGACGTAACCGGAGTCGCCGGTCAGGTAGTAGCCGTCGAACGCCGACAGATACGAGTTGCGGTAGCGCTCCTCGTCGCGCCACAACCCGGCGAGGGTTCCGGGCGGCAGCGGCAGGCTGATGACGATGTTCCCCTCCTCCCCCGCCCCCAGCAGCGTGCCCTTGGCGTCGACGACGCCCACCTGGTACCCGGGCACCGGCACCGTCGGTGAACCCGCCTTGATCGGCATGGGTTCGAGGCCACGGAGATTCGCCGCGATCGCCCACCCGGTCTCGGTCTGCCACCAGTGGTCGACGACCGGGACGCCGAGCACCTCCGACGCCCAGGTGAACGTATCGGGGTCGAGGCGCTCGCCTGCGGCGAACAGTGTCTGTAACGATGACGTGTCGTATGCGGCGAGTTCGGTCGCCTCGGGATCGGCCTTGCGGATCGCGCGGATCGCCGTCGGCGCGGTGAACAGGGCCTTGACCCCGTGATCGGCGATGACCCGCCAGAACGCGCCCGCGTCGGGGGTGCCGACCGGTTTGCCCTCGTACATGACCGTCGTGGCCCCCACGAACAGCGGCGCGTACACGATGTAGGAGTGCCCGACGACCCATCCGACGTCCGACGCCGTCCACCACACGTCGCCCGCCGAGATGTCGTAGATGTTCTTCATCGACCAGGTCAGCGCCACCGCGTGGCCGCCGTTGTCGCGGACGACTCCCTTGGGCTTACCGGTGGTTCCCGACGTGTAGAGGATGTAGAGCGGATCGGTCGCCGCGACCGGCACCGCGCCGACCGGGTCGGCGGCGTCGGTCTCCCGGTCCCAGTCCAGCCAGCCGGCGTGATCGGCTGCGCTGCCGGTGATCTCGGGACGGTCCTTGACGATGACCGTGCGAGGTGGCGTCGCCGCCATCTCGATGGCCCTGGCCACCATCGGCAGGTACTCGACCGTGCGTCCCGGTTCGAGACCGCCCGACGCGGTGACGACGGCGACGGGCTCGGCGTCGTCGATGCGGGTGGCGAGTTCCCGGGCGGCGAACCCTCCGAACACCACCGAATGCACCGCACCGATGCGCGCGCAGGCGAGCATCGCGATGGCCGCCTCCGGGATCATCGGCATGTAGATCACCACGCGGTCGCCGGCCGAGACCCCCTGCGCCACCAGCACTCCCGCAAATCGGGCGACCACGTCGAGCAGCGCCGCGTACGTGTAGTGCCTGCGCTCCCCGGTCATGGCCGAGTCCCAGATGAGCGCCGTCCGCCCCTCGTCGCCGTCCGCCAGGTGCCGGTCGAGCGCGTTGTGGCAGGTGTTCAGCGTGGCGCCGGGGAACCACCGGTAGAACGGGGCGTCCGAGTCGTCGAGCGCTGTGGTCGGCGGCTCGTACCAGTCCACCGCTTCCGCGGCGGCGAGCCAGAACGCCTCACGATCATCGCTCGCCTGCGTGAACGCCTCGCTGTAGCTGCCCATGGCCTTCCCTTCACCGTGTCGTCCCGGCGCGCACCCGAAACCGTTACAGGGTGCCGCATCGCCCTTCGAGGGTATCGGTGTGATCGCCGCCACGACACGTGATCGACGGCCCTGCGCCGACCGGCCGGCGGCTCGCGCCGAGCGGTCAGTACAGGTACTTGCGGTACTGCTCATCTGTCTCCCGGTCGTCGACCAAGGGGACATCGAGTTCGGGCATGACCATTCTGGTGATAGCCGCCACCGACGGCAGCGTCCGCGGAGTCCAGGACTCCGGTTTCCACAGATCCGCGCGCAGAAACGCTTTGGAGCAGTGGTAGAAGACCTCGTCGACGTCGATCTCCACGGCCAGGATCGGACGCTTTCCCTTGACCGCGAGGGCGTCGAAATAGTCGGCGTCGTCGACGATGCGGGCGGTCCCGTTGACGCGCAGGGTGTCGTTGCGGCCGGGGACGACGAAGATGGTGCCGGCATGCGGGTTGCGCAGGATGTTCAGATAACCGTCGACGCGTCTGTTCCCAGGACGTTCGGGGATCGCGATACGCGTGTCGTCGACGATGTGCACCACTTTCCCGGCAGGGTCGCCCTTGGGTGAGACGTCGACGCGGCCGACGGCATCGGAGGTGGCCAGGAACACCACAGGTGAGGCGGCCAGCCACGCTCGGTCGATGTCCGAGAGCGTCGGCCTGACCTTGTCGCGAACGACGGCAGCCGGCTCGCCGACGATCTCCCGGAGCCTCGCCTCGTCGGTGATGTGCATGCGCACATCGTGTCACGCGAACGGTGCTACGCGGGTCCCGGCGCCGGCGTCGGCCAACGCACGATCCACTCGGAGCCCCGAACAGGCCCGGTCGCCACCGACCGCCGACGGAGATGGACCGACCCGTCGGTGACGACGAGGGTGACGTCGTCGTCGAGGCGCGCCGCGAGGCGTCGGGCGGTCCAGCCCGGGCGTGCACTCCCGGTTCCGACGACCACGGCACCGGCCCCGACGCGTTGCGCGGCCCGGTGCAGGACCGCTGTGGGGTCGCCGACCTCACTCATGGTCGACACCGTCCGCGCACCGTGCCATCTCGCGAGTTCGGCAGCGGTTCGCAGACACTCGTCGATCCCGGCCTGCCCGGAGAGCAGGTAGGACTCGTCCCTCAGGGCGTCGTGGAGGCCGGTGCTCTTCTCCTTCCGGCGGCCACGGGTGGCGCAGATCAGGATCAGATCGCCGGAGTCGCCGAGCAGGCGAACCGCGACCTTCACCGCCCGCAGCGAACCCTCGCTCCCGTCGACGCCGACGACGACCGGATCGCCGGTCCCGGTGAGTCCGGCCGGGACGCGCCGCACCGTACGGAGCGGCGGGTGCGCGGCGAGAGCAGTTGGCACGTCTCGGGTTTCGAGGGGTTCCCAGCGCCGGGGTCGTGTCCGCAGCGTCATCATCGTGTCCTCCCGGGTCAGCGATATCAGGTGCTCACAACGCTATGGAGACAACGGGTGCGAATCGCCATCCCGCGGGTTGACCTGTTCTCCACCCCAGGGTGGACATCGGAGTCCACCGTGGGGCGGTCGTGCGGCGGTGACGCGGAACTATCCTGGAACGGTGACGGGCTTCACGACGAACGCAGGCGCCGGGCTGTGGCGCCGCATCGAACGGGCGGGCGGGGACTATCCCCCGCTCTATCCCGCGGTGATCCTGTCGTCGAGCGTGGTGGTCACGCTGGTGTCGACGGCGCAACGCTTTCCGTTCGACCAGATCTGGTGGGTGGTCGCGGCCCTGGCGCTGGCGGCACTGACGCTGGTGATGGATCTCACGCTGCCGCCGACCTCGTACGCGTGCTTCGGCATCATCGCCAGTTCGGTCTGCTTCTTGATGATCCCGACGCCCACCGACGCCGCGCCACTCCAGCTCGTCCTCATGACGGCCATCGCGGCCGCGATGTACCCCCTGTTGACCGGCATCGCCGTGACAGTCGTGTGCATCGCGGTGATCGTCTGGTTCGGCGCCGTCGGCGGCCTCGACTCGCCGGCGCTCTACGCACTCGGCGTCGCCTGCGGATGGCTGATCGGCTACATGATGTTGATCCAGAAACGATTGGCCGACAACCGGGCTCGAGTGCTCGCCGAACGAGCCGACCGTGCAGCCGGCGACGAGCGCCGGCGGATCGCGCGCGAGATCCACGACGTCATCGCGCACTCGTTGTCGATCACGATGCTCAACGTCACCGGCGCCCGTCGTGTGCTCGAACAGGATCGCGACGTCGAGGAGGCGTTGGACGCGCTCGCCGATGCCGAGCGCCAGGGCCGGCAGGCCATGACCGAGATCCGCACCATCGTCCACGTGCTGGGAACGGCCGGACCGGCGGGAACGACGTCGCCGTCACCGGGTGCCGACGATCTGGTCCGGCTCGTCGAGGACTACCGCAAGGCCGGAGTGGACATCGACTTCACCCTCGCCGGCGACGTCACCGAGCTCTCCCGGCCGGTCGGCGCGGCGCTCTACCGCATCGCCCAGGAGTCCTTGGCGAACGTCGTCAAACACTCGGCGGGCAAGCGTGCGTCGGTCTCGGTGTCGGTGTCCGACGCGGTGGCGCTCACGGTGGAGAATCCCGCGGCGCAGGGGCGGCCACGGCACTGCGACGGCACCGGCATCGAGGGCATGACCCAGCGCGCCGCGCTGCTCGGGGGCACCCTGCACGCGTCGCATCGCGCGGGCACGTGGACGGTGCGGGCGACGTTGCCCGCCCGGTCGATCGCCGACGGGGTGCCGGTGTGACGACGAGCAGTCCGGCCGAGGCCACGCCCGACCCGATCAGGGTCCTGCTCGTCGACGACCAGGAACTCATCCGCACCGGGTTGCGTCGCATCCTCCGCCTCCGGGACGGGTTCGACATCGTGGGCGAGTGCGCGGACGGTTCCGAGGTGCTCGCGGGGATCGCCGAGCACCGGCCCGACATCGTCCTGATGGACCTGCGGATGCGCAACGTCGACGGCATCACCGCCACCACCATGGTCCGCACACTGCGGGAACCGCCGCCGGTGCTCGTGCTGACCACCTTCGACGACGACGACCTGCTGTCGCGGGCCCTGCGCGCGGGAGCCGCCGGATTCATCCTCAAGGACTCGCCGGCCGAGGCCTTGATCTGGGCGGTCCGTGCCGTGGTTCGCGACGGCGCCTTCCTCGACCCCGCGGTCACCGAACGCGTCCTCCAGGGATTCCGCCGGTCGGGTCGCGAACGGGTGACCACCGCGCTCGGGCTCACCGACCGCGAGACCGACGTCCTACGACTCATCGCGCGCGGCCGGACGAACGCGGAAATCGGTTCGGCCCTCGGCATCTCGCAGGTGACGGTCAAGAGCCACGTCAATCACATCTTCACCAAACTCGACCTGCGTGATCGCGCGGCGGCGATCGTGTACGCCTTCGACCGCGGGCTCGTCGTCGCCGAATACGACTGAGCCCGAGTCGATCAGTCCTCGGCGTCGATCAGTCCTCCGAGTCGATCAGTCCTCGGCGTCGATCAGTCCTCCGAGTCGAGCACCTCGACGTCGACCCCGTCGACGAACCGGTACGGACCCGCGACGAGCAGACCACCGAAGTGCTTGCGCAGACGGGACATCTCGGCACGGACAGTGACCGTCCGATCGTCGACGCCGAACAGATGAGTCGACATCCGGGCCGCGGTGACGCCGTCCGGCTGACGCGCCAGGAACGTGAGAATGTCCCCGTGGCGCGGCGAGCAGCGGTGTGTCCACGCCCCGCTGGCCCCTTCGACCGTGACCTCGACGTTGCCCACACCCGACGGTCCCGCCGGAACCCGTACGACCACCCGCGTGGACGACGCGCCCGACGTCTCCGCGACCCGCACCAGCCACCCACCGGGTAGCGCCTCGACGTCGCACTCGCCGAGCGCGTTGACGAAGATGCGGCCGGGCCCGAGACGGGGCGGCAGGATGAGCCGTGAGCGAGGGGACACGGTGTCCACCGCGGCGACCCACCCATCGGTGTCGACCGCCAGCGCCGGGCCGGGCATGCGGGCGAGGATCGGCGCGGCAACCGCCCGCAACGAGTCGAGCCGGCGATGATGGCTCTCGCGCAGTTGCGACTCGGCGAGCCGGGCGACCGCATGCACCAGCGCCAGGGTCGTCGGATGGATCGTGGCGGCCGGACCGCTGACGTCGACCACACCCAACATCTCACCGGTCCGCGGATCCTTGATCGGCGCACCGGTGCAGGTCCACGAGTGATGACTCCGCACGAAGTGCTCGGCCGAGAACACCTGCACCGAACGACCCGACATCAAAGCCGTACCGATGGCGTTGGTCCCCACCGAGCCCTCGGCCCAGTCGGCGCCCTCGACGAATCCAAGAGTGTCCGCGCGCGTGAGGACCTTCGACGACCCGCTCCGCCACAGCACGTGTCCGTCGGCGTCCGACACGACCAGGATGTTGTCGCCGTCGGCGATCAGCGAGTCGAGGCCTCGTGCCAGTTCGTCGACGACCTCCGCCAGGCCGGACCGCCGGCGGCGCTCCTCCAGCTCGTCGAGCTGGAGCGTCCGTTCCCCGACGCAGTCCACGTCCGGGTCCAGGCCGGCCCGTCGGAGTCGCTGCCACGAGTCGTCGATGACACCCCGCGGACGGGCCGGCATGCGCCCGCCCGACATCGCCGCGTCGTGAACCGCGCTCAGAACCGACGCGAACGCGCGCGGATCGTCGCCGGCGTGGACCGCGGGCTCCAGCTCGGAGCCCGACTCGTAAGCATTCATCCTCTCGATTGTGCGTCACGTCACAGACAACGACAACGACCCCCACCCCTCGCAACCCCCTGCAACCCTTGCCGCCACCCGCCGCGGGGGCGTCTGCTGTCCTCAACCCGCTGTGTTCCACATCACGTTCGCGGGGCACATATCCGAGGAGGCATCTCATGACGCAGACACTGGAACCGGTCGTCCATCTCGACCGCACCCCGCAGGAACGGATCGACACCTGGCTGCGTGAGTTCGAATCCGCACTCGCCGCACACGACATCACCCGCGCGACGAACGCGTTCCTGACCGACAGCTACTGGCGCGACCTGACCGCATTCACCTGGAACATCAAGACCGTAGAGGGCCACGAGCAGATCGCCGACATGCTGACCGCGCGTCTCGCCGACACCCGGCCGTCGAACTTCGCCACCACCGAACCGCCCACCGACGACGGGGACGGCGTCGTCTCCGCCTTCGTCGCCTTCGAGACCGCCGTCGGACGCTGTGAGGGCCACGTGCGCATCCGTCCCGACGACAGTGGTCCGGACGGCGAAGGGCAGCACGCCGGGGTCGACAAGGCCTGGACCCTCCTGACGACGATGCAGGAACTGAAGGGCCATGAGGAGTCGGCCGGCCAGAACCGGCCGCTCGGGGCGGTCCACGGCTCCGACCCCGACACCCGCTCGTGGGCGGAGAAGAAAGCCGACGAGGAGCAGGCCCTCGGGCAGTCCGCGCAACCATACGTACTGGTGATCGGCGGCGGGCAGGGCGGCATCGCGCTCGGCGCACGACTCCGCCAGCTCGGTGTTCCCTCCGTCGTCGTCGACCGCCATGACCGGCCCGGGGACCAGTGGCGCAAGCGGTACAAGTCGCTGTGCCTGCACGACCCGGTCTGGTACGACCATCTCCCGTACCTCCCCTTTCCCGACAACTGGCCGGTCTTCGCGCCGAAGGACAAGATCGGTGACTGGCTGGAGTTCTACACGAAGGTCATGGAAGTTCCGTACTGGAGCAAGACGACGTGCCTGTCCGCTGAGTACGACGAGGCCGAGGCACGCTGGACCGTGGTCGTGGACCGAGACGGTGAACGCCTCACGCTCCATCCGACGCAGCTGGTCCTCGCGACGGGGATGTCGGGCAAACCCGCCGTCCCCACGGTTCCCGGGCAGGATGTGTTCGCCGGCGAGCAGCACCACTCGAGCGCCCACCCCGGACCCGACGGCTACCTCGGCAAGAAGGTCGTCGTCATCGGCTCCAACAACTCCGCACACGACATCTGCAAGGCTCTGGTGGACAACGGGGTCGACGCGACGATGGTGCAGCGCTCCTCCACCCATATCGTGAAGTCCGACTCCCTGCGGTCGATCGCCCTCGGCTCCCTGTACAGCGAGGAAGCGGTCGCGTCCGGGATGACCACCAAGAAGGCCGATCTCACCTTCGCGTCACTGCCCTACCGGATCATGCACCAGTTCCAGGTACCCGTATACGACCAGATCAGGGAGCAGGACAAGGACTTCTACGATCGCCTCGAGGCGGCCGGCTTCCAGCTCGACTTCGGCGACGACGACTCTGGACTCTTCATGAAGTATTTGCGCCGCGGGTCCGGTTACTACATCGACGTCGGCGCCAGCGAGCTCATCGCCGACGGCACGATCAAGCTCGTCCACGGGCAACTGGACCATCTCACCGAGAACTCGGTGGTCCTCACCGACGGCACCGAGATCGACGCCGACGTGGTCGTCTACGCGACGGGCTACGGGTCGATGAACGGCTGGGCCGCCGATCTGATGGGGCAGGAGGTCGCCGATCGTGTCGGCAAGGTGTGGGGACTGGGTTCCGAGACGACCAAGGACCCGGGACCCTGGGAGGGCGAACAGCGGAACATGTGGAAGCCCACCCAGCAGCCGGGCCTGTGGTTCCACGGCGGAAACCTGCACCAGTCACGTCACTATTCGCTGTATCTGGCCCTGCAGCTCAAGGCTCGATATGAGGGAATCCCGACGCCCGTGTACGGCCTGGCCGACGTCCACCATCTGAGTTGATGGGGGTATGAGAAATGCCCCGCAACCTGGGGTTGCGGGGCATTTCTGAAATTGTGTTCGGCGGTGTCCTACTCTCCCACACTGATTAGGGTGCAGTACCATTGGCGCTGGAGGGCTTAGCTTCCGGGTTCGGAATGGGGCCGGGCGTTTCCCCTCCGCTATAGCCGCCGTAACTTTATGAAACAACCACCACACACAACAGGTTGTCTGTTTATTGTGTGTTGTTTCAGAAGTACATAGTGGATGCGAACACCAACCGACAATCTCTGACGAGTTGTGGTGATGTTGTGGG
>NZ_NGFO01000060.1 GCF_002149015.1 Gordonia lacunae
GGGGTCGCTTGCGCTCCCCGCACCTCAGGGGGCGGAGGGGGGTCGCTTGCGAGTGTTACACCCTGCTCCCTGAGGAGCGAGCTTGCGAGCGTCACACCCTGCTCCCTGAGGAGCGAGCTTGCGAGCGTCACGAAGGGTCTCGCAACCTCGGTCGCCGGACCCTTCGTGACGCGCCCTCCGCAAGCTCCGGACGCTCCTCAGGGAGCAGGGGGTTGCGCGCCCTCCGCAATCTCCGGGCACTCCTCAGGGAGTAGGGGGTCACGCGCCCTCCGCAAGCTCCGGGCGATCCTCAGGGAGCGGAGGCGGGAGGACCGGGTCACGCCCCCGGCGCGGCTCCGGGCGAGGCCCCATCGGCGAGGTCCATGGCAGTGAGGAGCAAGCGGGCGACGCGGGCGTAGGCCTGGTGCTCGGCCTCGCACAGCGCGATCTCCTCGTCGCCGAGTTCGGCTTTGCGGGCCGTCGTGAGATTGTCCATCCACTCGCGCATCTCGGCGGCGCAGATGTCGAAGAACTCGTGCACGCGTTCGCGGTCCTGGTGGCACGCCGCGAGGACGGTCGTCGGGGACAGCGTGTTGTCGAGCTTCTGGTTGACCCGCAGGAGACCGAGTAGGGCGCCGGGCAAGCGATCGCCGCGTCGGCGCTGGTCGAGTTTCGGGCTGCTGTCGAGCCGCCTGATCATCTCGCCGCGGGCCGACCGGGCGAAGTCATCCCAACGGCGAAGGGCGGCATCGAGATTCGCGGGATTGAACACCGCGACGTCGATCCGGCGTTGGGCGTAGACGAGCCCATTGCGCACGACCACCGCGACCTCGGGCCACCGCGGCGAGAACTCCGCGACGACCATCCCGAGCAACGAGGGCGCCGGCACCGACGAACTGAGGATGGTCACGATCTCCAGCGAGCGTGCGTCGCGGGTGGGTCGCAGGAGCGAGGTGCCGGCGGATCGCAGGAAGATGGCCTTTCGCGGACTGACCACCGCGGGACGTCCCGCCGCGGTCATGGCGGCGCGGACCAGTTCGACGAGATGGTCCTTCGACTGCGGGACCACCCCGCCCTCCACGGGGGCGTCGACGAAACGGGCCGGCGCGGTGAACCGGAGTGTGTCGGCGTCGGTGGCGCGGACGGCGTCGTCGAGATCGTCTGCGGCCGCTCCGCCCGACACCGGCCGGCCTCGGTCGGTGTCGGTGTCGAGATCGTCTGCGGGCAGGGGTGAATGGTGGCGGGCGAAGGACGGGTCGCCGATGCTGACGAACGACGGATGGATGACTCCCCACACCTCGCGTAACGCCCGCACGGCGGCGTCCGCGAGGTCGGTGAAACGGTGGGGACGGACCTCGAAGCAGAAGGCGCTGCGGCCCTCGAGCCGACACCAACCGCGGTCGACGATGTAGGCCGCCTGTCGCATCCACCGGTCCTTGTCGGTCCAGGTGAGGTCGCCCGCGGAGATGGTGCAGCGCAGACGTTCGGTCGACCCGAGGGATCCGGCCACTGCGAAGGTCATTCGCCGGCGCCAGCCCCCGGCGGCGGCCTCGACGATGGCGAGGCTCTGACCCGGCAGGAGGCGTGGCACCCGGACCGCGAGAGTGTCGGCGAAGTCCCGCCAGGCCGCCTCGAGGACGGCGTCGAAATCGGGGGACATGTGGGGTTCCTCCTGGACGGGACGTACGCGGACCGGATCCGAATAGTACGACGTGGAGCGGACACCCGGGGCGACACCCGCGACAGAACTACAGGGGCGCCGAGTGCTCGACCGTCTCGCCGTAGACGGGGTGCCAGGGGAGGTCGTGGGCGGCGTAATCGGCGCTCGTCAGGGCGGCGCGTGGCACAAGTTCCCCGGTGAGCGACTTCCACGTGATCGAGTTGACGATCCGGACTGCGGCGGCGTCCGACATCGTGGGATGCCAGGTGTCGGCGGACTCGAGCGGACCCGTCACGCGCGGCGCGGTCAGGCGGGGACGTATACGGGCCTGTTCGACTCGCGAGATGTCGCAGAGCACGCACGTGCCGGGAGCCGACGGCAGGTGGCGGCGGCGTCGGGTCCAGGCGTCGGCGCGCATCGGGACGACGATCAGCTGCACGAGCGTTCCGAGTCGGCCGCCGTCCCCGACGGTGTGCGTCGAGGGGGCGAGGAACTGCCGGTCGTCGAACGCGCCGCCGACCGGCCCCCGATGGGAGGCGAGCGACGGTTGCGTGGGGACCTCCAGGTAGTCGCCGGCGTCGAAGTCCGGCACACCGGTGAAGGGCTCACCGCTGATCGCGTTGATGCCGTCCACGCCGACCATCACCAGGAACGGATGTAGGTGCGGCGAGGAGAAGTCCAGCCAGGTCGCCTCGGACTGCCACATGGGGATGGTCGCGTGCGCGTCGCCGTCGGGTGAGCCCTGAGCGAGGCGCAGGGCGCCGTCGCCGCCGGCCGAGCCGCATCGTCCGACCGGGTCGGGGGTCCGCAGCGTTCGTTGGAACGTGACGTGCAAGCGCGCATCGCGACCGAGTTCGGGGAAGGTGAACGTGAGCGCGCCGCGATCCGTGGTGATGGCCATGCGGGGGCTCCGATCGGTGACGCGAACCGCTGAGGGTGGCCTAAATAATTGAACGCCTCGCCGGCCGCCGGCGCGATGGGCGGCGTCGAAAATCGTCCGCGCAGACTACGTTCACCGATGATTCGGATACCGATTTGCCGGGATCACTTGGCCGTCGAGCTGCTGTCCGCGGTGTCGTCGTCGGACAGTACGACGACGCGGAGAGCGGCCCGCAGGTTGTGCGTGGTCGCCTTCCAGGCGTCGGCCTCGTGGCGACAGGCATCGGCCTCCACCGCGTCCGACGCGGCGGCTGCGTCGACCGCCGAGCGCCGCCACGTCAGGTGCTGCTCTTCACTGGTGTGGATGTAGGAGAGGATGTCGGCCTGGTTGTAGCGGCAGATCTTGGCGACCTCGCGGGCGCTCAACGACCGGCCGTCCGGATCGAGCTCGAGCAGGGTCTGTAGGGCGTCGGGGAGCCGGCCGTCGTTCCGCGCGGTCAAGGGTGTGTCCTCGCCGACCTTGGCGATGACGGACGGCGCGCAGTCGGCCAGGAACGAGAACCACTCGGCCAGGGCCGAACTGAGGTTGTGCGGGTGGAAGACCGCGCATTCGACGGTCAACGTCGCGAAGACCTCGTCCTCGAGCAGGTGCACACGCACCGCGGAACCCATGGTCGGCTGGGCGGCCACGATGTCGGCGGCGCGCCGGCGGTCGGTGATGTCGCCGGCCAGGCGAGCGAAGAACTCGAGGCGCGGTGCGTCGCTGCGCGGACTCAGCCACGACGAGACAGGCTTGGTGGGCAGGGCGATGTCACCGTCGGCGTCGGTCTGGATGCGGCAACCGGTGAGATCCTCGAGCGAGCCGACGAGCAACGCGCGCAGATGGTCGGCGTCGAAGGGCTGGACCGCGACCTCGATCCGGGGTTCGGGGCGAGCGGCGGGGGAATGGTCGAGGAACGCGGGGTGCACGACCTCCCAGACCTGTCGCAGCGTCAACACCGTCACGTGCGCGAGCTGATCCACGCGGCGTCGGCCCACCTCGAAGATGTGGGTGCCGTTGCGCAGACGCCGCCACCCGAGGTCGGCGAGCAGTCCCAGGTGTTCGGCGAAGTACTCCGGGGTGGGATGGAGGTCGGTGTCGACGATCGTGCATCGCAGCCGGCGCGAACCGGTGATCGCGAACCGCAGCGTCCCGTGCGGACCCTCCGGGATCATCGGGTCCTGCTGGATCGTGAGGGTCTCGCCCGGCTCGAGATGCGACAGGCGATCGCCGACGTGCAAGGCGAACGTCCGCCAGGCGTCGTCGATGTTCGAGTCCACGGTGAAGTCGGTCATGTCGACGACTCCCTTCCTCGTGCGCTGACGTGCATGCGCATTGTGCAGCGATGTCAGGATCGGGAGCACGCTCCACCGAGCTGTTCGACGGCCGGCCCCGAACCCGCCTTCGGAGTTCAGATTAAGTGACCTGGCCGACAGACTTGGTCGGTTGAACAGACCCACGACGAACTCTTTGACCGAACCGTACTCCTAGGTCGGCGACCTGGCTGACTCAGGCACAGGTTGTCAACCGACAACGAGTGCTTGTGTCCCCAGCGCTGGGGACACCGCTACGAGAGCGGACGGGCTCAGACGCTGAGCGGTTGATGCCAGGTCAGCGTCACCGAGGTCCCGCCGGGCCCGCTGGACACGTCCGATGCGTCGCTGAGCGCCGAGATCAGCGCGAGCCCGCGCCCGCGATACGGCGACGACGAGGCATCGGATTTCCAGCGCCCCGCGTCGGTGACGGTGACTTCCAGTGACTCTTCGCGCGTCGTGTGCGCGCGGACCTCGATGGCACCGGACGGGGTGCCGGACGCCGGGCTGCCCGAGTGCGCGTCGGCGGGATACGCGTGTTCGGCCGCGTTGGCCACCGCCTCGTAGACCGCGAGGACGATGTCGCTGCGGCGTTCGGCGTCCACGCTGACCGTCGCGTCCAGCCACTGCGCGAACAGCTGCCGGAAACGGTAGGCGGACTCGGGGGTGGCTGTCACGGAGAGTGTGAGGCCACCGTCGGGGTGCTCGGGAGGCCGGTGGGCCGATGAGATCCGGACCATCTGCGTCTATCCAGCGGGACGGTCGGCCAGCCCCTCTGTGGTGGTCATGGCCGTGACCGCGTCGTCGAGTGTCGGGTAGAGGACCATCGTCTGGTCGAGCCCCATGATGGTGAGGGGCCGGGTGGTCGCCGGGCCGGCCGCCACGACCCCGAACATCCCCCTGGGCGCGATGGCCTCGTGTGCGGCGACGAGCGCTGCCATCCCGGCCGAGGCCAGGAACTCGGTGGTGGTCAGGTCGATGATCAGGCCGTCCGGCTGCCCGCTCAGTGCCTGAGAGACCGCGTCGGACAATTGCGGAGCGGTGAGCACGTCGATGCTGCCCTCCACGGTCAGGATCACCAGTTGCTCGTGGGCTGCGGACACCACACTCATCAGGGCGCGGCCGGCACTCAGGCCACTGTCGTCGACGATCACGGCGTCAGGATGTTCTGCCTGCATCGGTGGTGGCCCTCTCTACGGGGGACTTCTGCAGGCCGACTCGCGGCCCCGTCCCGGCGAAATGTATGACGGCAGCTGCTCAACCGGTGCAGTCCATCGTGCCACGAGACGACGCCGCGACGGTACCGGGGTGCGCGAAATTCCCGGGAGCCGGAACGATGCGACTACTTGCCGAACAGCCGGTTGAGGAACGGGATGGTGTCGGCTTGCGACCGGACCAGCGTTCCGCTGTGATCACTCGGATAGGTCCGGAAGGTCACCGGCTGGCCGTTGGCCGTCAGCGCCGCCGCATACGCCGCGGTGGTGGGATAGGGCACGTCCGTGTCCAGCAGGCCGTGGCCCATGAAAAACGGTTTGTCGAACCCCTTTTCGGGCATGCCGAGGTACTCGGCGAGGGTTGCCGAGAACTTCGGCAGGCTGGTCAGCGGTGCCGAGAAGTAGTCGCCGACGGAGACTCCCCGGAGCTGCTCCTCGAACTCGCCGACACACTGGGTCTCGGCGAGGGCCACGTACTTCCGGCCGGTCGGCGTGAGGATGCGATCGATGCCGAGTTCGGGGTGCGCGTACCGGAGACCTGCGGTGATGTAGCTGAGGTAAGCGGTCAGCGACGGGGTGATCGCCACCGGCGGTACGCCCGGGCCGGCGATCTGCACCAATCGTTCTATGTAGGCGGGCGTGCCGGTGCCCACGGCGCCGCGGTAGTCGAGTGCGGAACCCCCGAACTCGGTGGCATAGCGCGCCGTGTAGATCGCCGCGCCGCCACCCTGCGACTGTCCGACCGCCGCCCAGGAGCGCGACAATCGCTGCGCGACAGGAAGAGTCGAGGAGAACTCCCGACCTGCGCGCACCATGTGGACGACGTTGTGGGCCGTTGTCCGGCCGTCGAGGTAAGCGTGCAGACCAGGGGTGCCCAGGCCGGCGTAGTCGCTGGCGACGATCGCGTACCCCTGCTGCATCCACCTGGCCAGGTACGGCAGATCGCGCTCGGGGAGACCGGGTCCCCGGACCGAGGGCGCGCAGTCGTCGCCGATCCCGGAGGTGCCGTGGGCCCACGAGACCACCGGCCAGCCGCCGGGCGGAGCGGTGCCCTTCGGGATGAAGACGGTCCCGGTGCTCAGCGCCTTGTGGCCGAACGCATCGGTGGTGACGTAGGTCAGGACGGTGGCGTCGGCGGAGCCGGGCACCCAGAACTGCGATGCGAGCGGCCGCGACGAGACGACCGAACCGGTGTCGCCGAGGGTCGCCGGCGAGGCGATCGCCGTACCTGCGGTGAGGGTCCCGGCCGCGCCGGCACTCCCGATCACGACCGCCGCACACGCGGCGAATGCCAGAACCTTGCGATGCCATCGAGTCACGGTCCACACCGTACTGCGACCGGGTCGTCGCCGTCGATCTGCTCGGGTAAACCATTCTCGCTCAGGCATTGCGGTGTGCGGGGACGGGCGTCTTGGAGTCGCGCCTGGGACCTAGTTGTGTCCATACACGGCCATGGCGGTGTCCACGCAACGGTCGATCAGGTCGGCGCCGATCGGTTGGTTTGTGACGAGGAGCCGGAAGTAGAGCGGCGCGACGAGAGTTTCGATCACTTCGCGAGGGTGGGCGTCCGTGCGGATCTCTCCACGACTGATTGCGCGATCCACAAGTGGTTGCGACAGCTGGAAGCGGTGATCCCAGAACAACATGCGCGCCGAATCGACCTCGGGATCGCTCGACAGGGCCAGCGAGCTGCCGAGGAGGCGGGCGATCGCCGGTTCTGACAACAGGCCCGCGATCTGCTCTGCCAGCTGGTGGAGATCGCGGCGAAGACTGCCGGTGTCGGGCATCGGGTTGCGCGCCTCCGCCAGATCCTCGAGGGCATCGGCGACGAGCGACGGCGGTGTCGGCCACCGGCGGTACACGGTGGTCTGAGCGACGCCGGCCGCCGAGGCGATGGTGGCGACGGTGAGTCCGTCGAGTCCCCGATCGGCGATGTGTCGCAACGTCGCGTCGAGCACGTCGCGCCGAACACGGGCCGTGCGGCCGCCAGGACGACGGGCGATATCGGGGGATGTGGTGTCGCTGCCGTGATCGGGCATGTCGTCCTTCGTGGTCGGCTTCCTGGTCGGCTCGCGAAGGCGGTTGACCTGATGCGAGGGACGCTCTACTGTCACGCTAACACTAAGAATTGTAGCGTTAAGGGGTCGCCGTGCGAACGAGCGCTGTATCCATCGACGCGACGGTGGGCGGTCGGCTCCTGCGTCGCGAGCAGGTGCTCGCGTGGGAGGACCGTCGAATCGGGAAGGCGGCGCGGCGAATCGGTGTTCCGGTGCCGACCGCGGGGGATATCGAGGTACGGCGAGAAGCGCTCCTGCACGCCAAACTAGAGCTCGGTGGTGAAATGCTCGTCGAGCGGCTCGGCCGAGACCCCCGGATCTCGGGACCGCTGGCGCGGGCCCAAGCCGCGGTCAGCTCCCACCGCCGGGTCAGCGTCGCGCGTCTCGCGGTGACCGGCGGTAGGGCCGATGACTTCGTCGCATGGTTTCGCGAACAGACCGTGCAGTCCAACGAGCCGGCCATGCTGCGGGCGTGTCCGGACCGCTTCGTCATCCGTACCGATGCCGATGGACGCCAAGAGGTCATCGAGACAACCGGCGGCAGTCCGCTGACAGCAGCGTTCCTGGTCGACTACACCGACTCCGATGGGCTTGTCACGCCTGCACATCCGGACTACCCACATCAGATAGCGGGAACCGCCAAGGACATCAGGAGCGGTCGATCGATCGGCGGTGTCCGCCACCAGTTCCGCGACATCCCGGGCGGTTTCGAGGCGTTCTTGACTGTCGAATTCCCGCTACCGACCATGCCCGTCATGGTCAGCGGGCATCGATGGCACCTGGCATGTGAGTTCTCCAACTGGATCGAAGCCGCGCTCGGCTGAGGTCGAGGCGGGTGAGTTCGGCCGTCGGAACGAGTGCTCGCGGCAATACGCTGGGTCGGACGATCCCGACAGAGACGCGCAACGGTATGGCATTGCAGACGGTCGAGCTACGACCTCCGCGACGTCGCGCCGGGTTGGTTCAAACCCGCCCTCGCCACCCACCCCGACAGGCAGCGCACCGAGGGGATGTGGATCGGCTTTGTCTACGGCTTCGACGGCCAATGGACACGGTCCGGCAGTGACCTCGATGGTGGCTTCACCCAGCTGTCGTAGTATCTATTGTCGAAACTTCAACTATCTTGAGGGACAACAACTCTCACGGACTCGGCGTGACTCGTCGATGATTGAGCCGGCCGTCACCCCGAAACCAGGAGCGAACATCCTGGCGCGCGCAGGACCCGCACGCGTTTCGATGAGGAGTTGATGTGCTGCCTGGTCGGCCATGGTCAGACGACGGTTGTGACCACCTCAGTCAGATGGGGGGTGGCGCCAGGGTCGCTGCGTGGCTGTGGTTCGCCGGGCAGAATGTAGTCGCTGCTGGTGACGCCCTTGTCGCCGCTTTGGAGTGCTGCTAATGGGCGGCCGAGGAAGGCTTGGTAGCCGATGAGGCGCCCGGCGGCGGTGTTTTCGTAGGAGAGGTATTGCACCCACCATTCGACGGGTGTGCGTAGTAGGTAGGTGCGTCGGCCGGTGCCGATGATGTGCCAGGTGTCGTCGAGGAGGGTGGCGGCTTCGGTGATCACGCTGCGCCAGTCTCGTGCACTCATTCCCATGCGGAAATGCCAGTAAGGTTCTGTCACAACAAGTTAAACCTTGTAGATGGTGTTGCCGTGTTCATCGACGCGATTGGAGAACTCGATGAGTGAGGGGTTGCGGTCGCAGATGAGGTCGTAGGCGCGCTGGGAGACGATGAGTTCGCTTCCTTTGGTTCGAATTCCGAGGTCGTGTTCGAGGGGTATGCCCCAGATGTCGAGGCAGTGCAATGGCGGTAGTTCGCCGATGGCGTCTGGGTCTTCGACCCAGGGGGCGATGCTGGTGGTGCACGGTCCCAGCCGGTACCCGGTGAGTCCGGCCTCGTCCATTGCTTCGGCCAGCTCCTCGGTGACCGCATATGTTCCAACCGAGGTAATGATCTCTGTCCTTAGGGGGAACTCGAACTCCATCCGCGCCGACACTGTCCGGAGAGGAGTGCGAGGTTCATTTGCATAGACCTCGTCCATTGCATTCGCCGGTACCTCTGGGCTGAGTAGGTAGAAGGGCATTGGGGCCTCCGGGGTGGGGTGCTGGGTTGTCATTCGCCGATCCCTGAGTAGTCGCTGTAGGGCCCCAATTGGCCGGTCCAGCCGTCCAGGATCATCTGCAAGAGTCGAAGACGGTCGTCAAGATCCATTTCACTGAAGCGTGAAACCTGATCTGCGCTTAGTCCGAGGTCGAGGAGGATTGTCTCGAGATCGCCGGAGGTGACGGTGTCGGGGTTGGGAACCATTCTGTCCCCGAACAGAACGTCTATCAAGAACGCTCCGAACAGGAGCCCTTCGCGTGCGACCTGGGCTGCGGAACCGTCCATGGTCTGCGGAGCAGGCAGAACCCCCCAGCCCTCAAGTGCGTCATAGATGGCGTCCCACCAGATGTCGAAAACCACCGCCGACGGATGGCGGGTCCCCGAACCCGTCGGCGACCGCGGCGATGATGCACTACTCGGCGCCGCGCTCACTATCGCATCTGCTGATTGCAGCGCCGCCGAAACGTTCCTGGCCGCGACATCTACCTCTTGTGTCGCCGTCTTCACCTACGTCCTACTCGGACTGTCCGGATATCTGCCTGAGTCCCGCAGACGACGCCACACGGTCGCCCGTGTGACCGAAAGACAGCCGCAGGCCACGACGTCAGGATAACCAGGCACGACATGAGATACCGTCAGGGTTACCTGACATCGGACCGACTATCGTCGAATTAGTTTGTGCCAACACAGCTTTCGTTACCAGCGACGAAGGGTGTGTGCAGGGGGTGAACGCACTGTCGGCGCCCGGCTTCACGGAACGATGACAGCAGGTTGATGGCTGGCGGACGTGCGATGTCCTCGGTGGTGGTTGTCGACTGACGTATCGCGCCGCAGTGCTGGCCGCCGCCGAATCGACGACGGCCAGCACGCGCCTGGGTTAGTTGAGGCCGAGGGCGGTCGCTGCCGCATCAGTTGTCGCTGAGGCTAAGACGAGAGCAGTGTCGAAGGACTCTGTGTCGACGTCAGTGGTCGCGCTCTGCGATCGGATGCGGATAGCCCCGGCGTCCGTGCCCGCGGTTGTCTCCCAGTAGACGATGGCCGCATCGGCCGTGCTCAGCACGTCGACGCACGCGGCTTCGACGCTGCGTTCGCCGATCGTAGCGGCGCCCGCGCGTTCTACCCGGAATCCGACATCGGTCGCGGCGGGGACGACCATCTCGGGCACCTGGTCGTCGGCGTGCGTCAGTGCGATCGACCTGTAGCGGGAGCCGAGAGAGCTGGCGAGTAGGCCGCCGGCCGGGTGCGCCGTCAGCACACCGTCGAACACGACCGGCGTCTTTTGGACGTGGTTGTTGTGCGCAACGTAAGCGATTCGCCCGCCGTCATCGAGCGCGTCGACGGCATCGGTGATGCGCCGAGCGACATACACCTCGCGGATCGTCGTATCATCGACGCGCACTGTGCCCGAGAAGAGATCGGCCATCGCGCGCAGCATGACGTCGGTCGTCGCGGCCGCGTCGGCGAGTGCGCTCGCCTGTCGCCACAGATGCGCATCGTCGCCGGCCTCATGCACCACGCAGAGCGCGTGGACGCGGGCCCGCAGCTGAGCCAGGTGCACCGTGAGCGAGTCCTGGGCCGACCGCTCGAGCGCGAGCCACGACATGGCGCTGGCCGCGGCAGAGCCCCCAACGATCTGACCTGCCAGCTCTCTCGTTGACCCGACGAGCTCGGCGGCAGCTGGGTCGACAGCGGCGAGTATGTCGGCTAGCGGCGCGACGCTCGGCTCGATCGTGAGGGAGTTCGGCAGATCCACACCCAGCACACGAATGTTGTGACCGCGCGGCAGTCGACGACGGAGGTCGACGAGGAACGTTCCGTACAGCGCCGTGGTCAGCGGTCCGACGAGCGTCCCCAGCTCCTCAGGCCGCTCTCCCGCGAGCCACTGCTCAACCAAAGGCGCCTCGTCGTGGCCAATCTCGAGAGCGACGCTGCCGGCGCCGACCTCCCGGATGAGCGCCTCGACAAGGCCTGCGCGTGCAGCGTTGAACTCAGCGACGAAGTGCGCCGACTCCCCGACGCCCACGACCTGAGCGTCCGAGACGAGCTCGCGCAGCCTCGTGTCTGCGAGTGGGTGCTGCGTGTCCCAGACGACAGCGGTGAAGGATGGCGCCGCTGGCGCGGCGCAATGAAAGTGGTTGGACATAGAAAAGCACTCCTTGAATTGAAAACGGCATGCGAAATAGACCGGACGTGCCGGTCGAGGACAAACGCAGTGCCGAATCAGAGAAGGATGCTTGCGATCACCCCTCGATCGTAGCGACTGGCTATGGAGGTGTCGCCACCAACACCGTGGCCAGTCGATGGCACAACGGGTGCCGGTGGCCAACGCAGCGTGGCCGCCTGCTGCAGTCACCCGCGGAGGGTTTCACGCCTAGATGTTGCCCGGCGCAGACCCGCGCAGCTCGGCTCGATCGTGAGGGAGTTCGGCAGATCCACACCCAGCACACGAATGTTGTGACCGCGTGGCAGTCGACGACGGAGTTCGTCGAGGAACGTTTCTGTACAGCGCCGTGGTCAGGGGTCCAGCGAGTGTCCCCAGCGCCTTAGCCACCAGCGCTTGGTTTCTGCGCTGCCTGGTTCGGAGGTGTGAGTGGCCGCTGATCGGTGCCGTCGGGGTTCATCGACGCCACCTGGGACTGGCGAGATGACTCGAGATCGTTGACGGGCTCTTTTGTGCTGTCAACCGCCCGGGTATAGAGGATGCGGGAGCCATCTGGCAAGAACGTCGGGTCCACCGCATAGGTTTTGGTCAGTGATGTGATCTCGCCTCCTTTGGCCGGCATGGCGTAGAGTTCGGACCCGTTGTTACCCCCGCGGTTGCTGGCGAACACGAGCGTTGAGCCGTCGGGGGAATACTCCGGGTCGGAATTGAAGAACCGATCACGCAGGACAGTCCTAGGTTCTCCTCCTGCGATGGGGATCTGCACGAGGTAGCCGTTTTTGCTGTATATCAGCTCGTCGCCTGTGGGAGTGAACTCCATGTCGTCTGGCGTCTCTCCAGACACCACCGCCCGCGCGTTTGATCCATCGGAGTTCATTACATAAATCGTGCGGCCGCTAAGGAACGCGATTCGTTTGCCGTCCGCGGAGTAGGCGGGGCCGCCTGCGAGTGCATCCGCCCGGATCAGATGTGTTGCACCGCTTGACAGTGTGTACTTGGTGAGACCGTCTTTGCCGGAGTACACCACTTCGCGGCCATCCGGGGAGACTGTTGCGTCTGCGCTATAGACGCCGTCGGCAGCCGGATTCGGGCCCGTCGGCGAGATGGGCTCGAGACCAGACCCGTTGAGGTTCATTACATAAACGATGCCGAAACCATCGTCGAAAGCCACGACAGGCTGCGCCTGTGCTGGGGGCTTGGATGTCTCGGATGCAGAGCGTTCTGGCGGCGCATCGTCGGCGCATCCCGCCACCAAGCCACCAGCAACGACAACAACCAGAGCTATCCGCCAGGCATGCATGCCGAACACGGTAGCAGCACAGTGTCATCCGTCACTGGCAGCAGTAGTGTTCGCCCGTCCATGGCCGCGCGGGCGAGCCGCCGACTCTACGAAAGAGAGCAGCGGGGGGCCGCCGCCTCGACTCTGTGTCAAGGTTACTTGGCACAAAGTGAATATCGGCGCGTGTAATCACATGGGGCACGGGCACTTATATGACCGAACGTCTTAACCGACGTAGCGCAAGCGGCCGGCAGGACCAGCGGATCGGGCCCACGGAGCGCCAAACGTGATGCAACCAGGCAGGGCATGCGAGGTGAGTGCTCCACGTTGATGGTGCCGGAGGTGCTGACCGCCGCGCCCGCCGGTCTGCCCGACGGTGTCCTGGTTAGCGCTGTTAGACCACGAAGCCGGCCGCGGCCGGTGACTAGCTGTACTGACCACGGACGTTAGGTACGGCCTACGGCGTGGCGTGGTGACATGAAGAAGACCTCCGAGTGGAGTGCGAGCTGTCTAAGGAACGCTCCCCATCCTCGGAGGTCTTCGTGTCCCACCGTAATGCCCCATTGTCAGAAACCGGGCGTCTGCGTCTGGCCCGCTGCATCGTTGAGGACGGTTGGTCGCTGCGCCGTGCCGCTGAACGATTCCAAGTCGCGGTGACCACCGCCCAGCGATGGGCTCGGCGTTACCGCGAGCAGGGACCGACGGGCATGGCCGACCGCAGCT
>NZ_NGFO01000061.1 GCF_002149015.1 Gordonia lacunae
GAACTGGTCCGCTCACGCCCAGTTCGCGATGGACACCGGAACGCAGGTGTTCTTCGCCGATCCGCACTCACCGTGGCAGCGACCATCCAACGAGAACACCAATGGTGTTCTGCGCCAATATTTTCCTAAGGGAACTGATCTGTCGCGGTGGTCAGCTGAGGACCTCGAGGCCATCGCCTACACCCTCAACAACCGTCCTAGAAAAGTCCTTGGATGGAAAACTCCCGCCGAAGTCTTTGGCGAACAACTACACTCGCTACAACAACCCAGTGTTGCATCGACCGATTGAACGCGCCCAATTCCGATCGCGAAAATTCGTACACGCCTTGAACACTCATGGACTCACGGGGTCGATGGGCAAAGTCGGAGCGTGCGGGGACAACGCAGCGATGGAGAGTTTCTTCGCACTCCTGCAACGCAACGTGCTCGACCGCCAACGCTGGGACACCCGCGAGCAGCTTCGGATCGCGATCGTCACCTGGATCGAACGGACCTACCGCCGCCGGCGCCGGCAAGCCCGCCTCGGTCGGTTGACGCCTGTCGAGTTCGAAGCAATGATCAACACCGCCGCTGCCGCGGCATGACACCCAAACTGTCACCTATCCGTGCAGCAGTCCCCATCGGCAAATGCATTGCTTCTATAGAAGTGTGCCCACCGAACGCTGACGACGTTCGGTGGGCACACTTGCGCCCTATAGCGGCGCTAATTCGATACAACCGGCAGCTCGCCCTGCTCATGCTTCGCGCGTAACACCTTCTTATCGAACTTGCCCACGCTCGTACGCGGTACCTGCTCCACGAACGTCCAGTTCTTCGGGATCCACCAGTGTGGGATCTCCTCCGGGCAATTTCTTAGGCACCACTCGTGAAGCGTGTCAGCCGACACCTTGCGACCCGGTACCGGAACCACCACGGCGAGAGCTGTTTCCTGCCACCGGGGGTCGGGCATCGCGACAACCGCGGCCTCGGCGACATCTGGGTGCGACATGATCCAGTTCTCGAGCTCCACTGACGAGATCCATTCGCCCCCTGACTTGATGACGTCCTTGGACCTGTCGGTCAGCGTCAGGTACCCGTCCGGGCTGATGTGTCCCACGTCTCCGGTCCGCAACCAGCCATCCCGAAACCTCTCGGCGTCCTCGAGCCGGTAGTAGCTGCCTGTGACCCACGGACCCCGCACTTCGAGTTCGCCGACGGACTTGTCGTCACGGGGAACCGGCAGGCCGCCCTCGTCGATGAGGCGCATCTCCACCCCGCAAATTGCCCGTCCCTGTCGCTTGCGGTACGACATTTCCTTTGTGGGGCTGATCCCGGCGGGAGGCCGACTTACCGCTGCAAGCGGGGACGTCTCAGTCATGCCCCACGCCTGGATAATCTGTACGCCGAAGCGGTCCGCAAACCCTTCGATCAACGACTGCGGGACAGGAGCTCCACCACAGGCGACAAGGTCGATTGATGACAAGTCGACACCCGGATTCGCGATACCGTACTGAAGAAGATCGTTCCAGATTGTCGGTACTGCTCCTGCCTTCGTGGGGCGATGCTGTTGGATCAAGTCGGCGAGCGGCGCCGCTTGAAGGTATCGATCAGGCATGAGCAAGTCCGCGCCGGCCATCAGCGACGCGTAGGGCAGACCCCAGGCGCTGGCATGAAACATCGGCACGACGGGAAGTACACGATCGGCTTCTGCGATCGCCAGAGCGTTACCAGTACACGCTGCAATGGAGTGCAGAAACACCGAGCGATGACTGTAGACGACCCCCTTGGGATCGCCTGTAGTGCCGCTCGTGTAACACATACCCGCAGCCGACCGCTCGTCGGGATCGACCCAAGAGAACATTGGTGATTCTGCTGCGAGCGCGTCATGGTATCGCATCACGGTCACGCCGTGGCCGTCGAGCGGGGAGGTGTCGCCGTCGCCGGTAACGAACACAACCCGAACCGTCGCCAAGCCCGGTAAGACCGCCGCCAACAACGGCACCAGCGACCCGTCCACAATGATGACCTTGTCTTCGGCGTGGTTCGCGATGAACTGCAGCTGAGCCGGTGACAACCGGATGTTCAGCGTATGCAGCACCGCGCCCATCGCGGGTACCGCAGCGTACGCTTCGAGGTGCTCCTGGTTGTTCCACAGCATGGTTGCCACGCGGTCGTCGCCGACCACGCCGACCCGGCGCAGAGCATTCGCCAGACGTGCGCATCGCTCTTCGAGATCGCCGTAGGTTGCGTACCGGGCAGAGTCGCTCGCGGAATAAGTAATCACCTGCCTATCAGTATGATTGGTTGCGACGTGACGCAGTATCGATGACACTGTCATCGGCACCTCCTGCATGGTGCTTTTCATCAAATTCTCCTTTCGCGGCGGACGCTGGATCATTCGGCAGGTCCGTAATCCTGGATCTGCCAGCCGTTCTCGGTCTTCAGCACGACTACTTTCAACAGTGTGGGGAGTTCGCTCGGCTGAGGGTTCTGAACATTCTGGGTCTTCTGGGTGGCGAAGACCAGCACCGTGTATTCCCCCCGGTTCTCGCTGGCGCTGCCGGTGACACTGGTCGCCAGTACGCGTCCCGACGCTTGGACCTTGGCCTGTTCCATGATTTGGGTCAGGGTGGGTTCGACATCGTCGTATCGCTTGACCAACGCATCGCTGGCATTCTCTTTCACTTCGGTAAAGAATGCGCCGGTGTTTTGGTAGCTGTAGGTGAGCGACTTTGTGGTGTAGTCCGATGCTGCCTGCGCTGCCTGCGCTCGTTGTGTGGCAGCGTTCTCCGCGGACGTCTTTGCTTCCCTCATGTCAATGTAGAGGTAAGCAAAGAGGCCGGCCAGCACCGCGAGTGCCACCACGAAAGCGCCGGCGGCCACCGCCTGGACGCGTGCTGATCTCCATCGGTGCCTGGCATCGGACGTCGGGGGGCTTGCCTCGTCCGGGGCGGGACCGTCTTGGGACGTCGCAGATTCTGTAGCACCAGTGGCGTCGCTGCGATCTGCTTTGTCGGAAGCCGCAGTCAGCTTATCCTCAGCGCTGCTGTCCTTGGATTCTGGTCCGTTGTCTTGTGCCGTCATTTGCTGCCTTCTGTGAATGCTGGTGTAGGAGGTATCCATCGGGCGTCAGCGAGGTGATGGCGTGACGGCGATCGGAATCTGCGCCTGCCCCCGATGTGACGCTGGGAATGTTCGAGCCAGAAGATCACCGATCGATCCGAAGTCGATGTATGTGTCTGCGACTTTCGCCGTCGCCGGCTTCACCGCGCGGGTAATGGCGACAATATCGGGCTGGAGTATCTGGATGTAGCCGCTGAGCTTTTCCACTAGCTTCAGGATCGGTGGCCATTTGTCGTAGGACGTAGAAGTGAAAACGATGAACGCACGTTGGATCCTCGCCAAACCGTCGACGGCATCCGGGGTCCGGACCGACGCGGTGCTGAGCACACCGCCCACGTTCGACATAAGGCCCAGGAGGAACTCGGCATTGTCCGCAGTGGTACGGACGGCACCGTCGTCACCGACGAAGTCCACGAGGCGGTGCATCATGTCTCCGATCGTGTCGAGGTCCTTTTGCCGGCCGTCGACTGCCGCCGAGATCGTTTCGTTGATGGACTGAATCGATGCTGGATCGAGCGCGTCCGCCACTGCCGACATTTTCGGGAGCACCTGGGGAACGGATTGCGACACGCGGATGGCGCCGGCGGGCACTAGGTCCCCACTACGCAAGTACTCACTGGTGGTTGTGCCCGGTGGGATGAAATTGATGTATTGTTCTCCCGCGACCGAGAGGTTCTGAATCGTCATGACACTGCCGCGAGGAATCTTATAGTCGGAGTCGATGGACATGTCGACGGCGAGCTGATTACCTGTGACGCGAATAGATGTCACTTTTCCCACCGGCACCCCCTCTAACATTACCGGTGATGTGTCTAGAAGGCCGCCCGAGCTCTCGAGTATGGCCGAGATCGCGTAGTCGGTGCGGAACGGGTTTACCCGTGCCACGTCGATGATCAAGTATGTCGCTCCGACGAGGAGAACGAGGACAAGGGCAACCAGCGATACGAGGGTGCTGCGGATCATGGCATCATTCCGATCGCTCGCAAGACGGTTATGAACGACTCGGCATCACGCCGCGCCAGTTCTCGGCCATCGATAGACACATCGGAGACGTTGATATCTGGCGAGCTGACGAATGGGATGAGCCTTTCGCGTATTACACGAGCCGCCTTGTCGGAAACATCCTTGGAGTAGATGTCCGAGTACGCGATGGACGCGACCACTGGCGCGATCGCGCCCACCGTTTCCTTGATGCGGGAATACTCAGGGTCGACGATACGGCCTGCGGATACCGCGAAGTCGCGCAGATTAGCGATGAGTAGCGCTACGTCAATTAGCGAGTAGCCCAGACCATAAAAGTTCACTCCCCCCTTGGTCAACATTCGGTCTGTACCTGACGGGTCGGCCAGGATCACTTTGAGTGTGCGATCGGCTGACTGCAGGATTACGTCGAGTTTGTCGGTGTTGGCAGACACCTCAGACACGGTGCGCAAGGTCGTGCGGTAGAGCGCATCGAACTGGGCGGGGTCACTCGGAAAAGTCGAGTTCAGCGTCGATATCGCGGTATGGATTTTATCGAGTTCACCCCCGCCCAATACGTTAGCCATACCCCGCATCACGTCCTCGACGTTGGCAGCCGGTTCGGTGCGTGAGAGAGGTATTACCGATCCCGCGCGCAGCAAGCCTTGGGTGGACTGCTGTGCAGGGGGAAGGATGGCCACATAAATCTCGCCCAGGAGAGTGTCTTGGCGGAGTTCCGCGCGCGAATCTTCCGGCAGCTGGGCGTCTTTATCAATTCGGGCAGCAACCAGCGCGTGGCCTCCGTCGTAAGCGACGCTGGTGACGGCACCGACGTCAATCCCTCGAGAGAGGACTTTGGCACGGGCAGGCAAGTTCAGAGCACTCGTGAACTCGATCTCGATGTCGTAGCCGTCTCGGGCGGATGATCCACCGATGGTCGGCGGGTTGTCAGCACTGATGCTGCAGGCGGCGAGGGCGATAGTCGCTACGAACAGCGTCACGATCGCGGCCGTGACACGACGAAGGTAGCCGTAGATCATCATCGAGGTTGCCCTCCGATCAAGTTGGCGATCGTCGCCGCTTCGTTACCCGTCGCGCAAACGTCCTTGACGGAAGGAGGAGCGCACGCGTTCTTGAGGGCCTGCAGTGGTACAGATATTGCGAATGCCCGCAGGATCGACTTCGCATCTGGATGCTCAACGATGAGGTCAGCTGTTCGAGCGGCGACGGACGCAAGTATGTTTTCTTGCTTGCCCGCTTGCGAGAGGAGGGGAACCGCAGCATCTCCAAGTGAGAAAATAGGTGGCCCGAAGTCAGACGATAGGCGCGACAGGATAGGGACGAAGGTGCCTGCGTACTCTGTTGCGGCGCCGAATGTTTGACCGAAAGCAACAATCACCTCAATTGCGCCTACGAAGTTGTCGAATAGCTGGGTCACCTCAGTACTGTTTTCGGTGGCAACACCGGTTAAGGTGGCGAGATTGGCTACAATCCTGCGTATCTGGCTATCACGCCGGGTCGGATCGTTGATTAGCGTGGCCGAGTCCTGGAGAATGCCGGATATATCACCCTGGGTCCCTTCCATGTTTTTCGAGACGAGTGTAAGTGCCTGAAGAATCGCATCCGTGTTACGTCCGTCGTCCTTGACGAGTTCGTCTGAAAGAGTGCTGATCGCGTCGAGCGTTTGACTAATCCCCAGTGGAGTCCTGGTCTTTTCCAGTGGGATACACTCAGCCGACTTGTAATATTCTCCGCCACGATAGGGATGGGTGAACTCGATTTGTCTTTCGGTGACAATCGAGGTGGACACCAGGGTCGCACCCACATCTGCGGGAAGCGGCACGGTCTTGTCGATCCGCATATCGACACGCACACCTTTCTGTCCCTCCTCGTGAATGCCTACGACCCTGCCCACCTTCTTGCCGAGCATCGCGACGGAATTGCCTTCGTACAGACCTGATGCGTCAGAAAACTCCGCACATAGTGATCGCGTGTCGTCGTCGGCTGTCGCATAGTCGATTCCGACGCCGCCGATCACTACTGCCAGTGTGACAATGGTGGCGATCGGGATCAGATGCCGACGCATCCGCTCCGTCAACATTTGTTATCACCAATCGGGATACAGACGCGGACGGTCGGTTCAGGACTCGCAGGTCCGACCTGCGGAGCATTGAGGAGAATGCTCAGTCTTCTGGTGATCTGATCGACCTGGGCCAGCGCGTCTTGGTAGGCGGGCATCTGGGCCGACACCTTGTTTAGAAGGATCTTAAACTGCTGTACCGATGGTTCTATACCGTCGCGGTACGCGACAAGCGGCCGGGTCAGCAACTTAAAAAGACGACGTAGATAATCGAACCCGCTCTGGACGTTGGCGATGTCTGGTCCAAGGGTGCGGGCAAGGAAGCTGAGCTGGCGTAGGAAGTCCACGAGTACCTGCTTGCGGTTTGCGAGGGCAGCGACATACTCGTCGGACAAAGCCACCGTCTTGTCGAGTTGTGCGTACTGACGCTCCAGCAAGTCCATCAGGCTGCTCGCGTTTTGCAGGGCATCAGGGATATTGGTGTTTCCGTCGGAAAAGGCATCCTGTAGCAACGCCGCCGTGCGCCGTAGATCAACACCACGCACGTCACGGAACACCGGTGTAGATGTCTCCAGGGTGCTGGAAATATCATAGGTGCTGCCTGTCTGCACCAGTGGGATCGCGCCGTCAATGGCCGACGGGCCTGAACCTGGGTCGAGGTCCAATACACGTCCACCGATAGGGGTGAGGAGACGGACGTTCGCCGTCGCGTCCGACCGAACGGCAATCGAGTCATCCAGCCGGAACCGCACGGTGATGAACGTTCCGGTCAGGTCGACCGACGCTACCTTGCCTTTCCTGATCCCGGCGATACGTACCTGGTCGCCAGCTTCCAATCCGCCGGTATTGACTAACTCCGCGCTGTAGATAGTTTGTCCGGGCGGCGAGATATACACAGCTCCGGCGGCGACGAGACCGGCCACCGTGACCATCGTTACGACCCCCGCCAGGATGAGGTCCCGCCGACGCTGCGGGCGGTGATGCGGACGCTTGCCGAAGAAACGGGTCACTGGCACACCACCAGTCGTTGACCCATCAGGGCGATCTGCACTGTTCTCGGTAGGTCGAGCACCCCTCGGGCACACCCTGCCGCCGAGGGCGGGGGAGTCGCGTTGGATGTTGCGGCCAGGGCGTCCAGGAGCGGCTTCAGGAGAACGGCACCATTCAGTAGGCCTTCTGTATCCCCTGGCTCCCGCACTAATCTCTGAAAGATAGCCGCGAAGCTGGTGTCGTAGGTCGACTCGATCTGCTCACCGGCGAGTACAGTCTTTGCCATCGAACGGTTGACCTCTCGCAGCGAGGCCCGCAGTCGATCGCTCACGCGGCTGAACGCATCGACGATTGACCCCAATTTGTCTATCAACTCAACCAGTTCAGCGGAGCGCCCCATCAACTGGTCGGACACCTGCCCCAGGCTCGTCACAATATTGGTGATGATCTCTGAACGCTGGTTCCCGTAATCAGTGATGTTCGCGACTTGCTTCATGACTGGTGCGATACCTCGACCGTCTCCCTGGGCAACCCGTAGAAGGTTCGACTGAAGCTCGTTGATTTCCGCAGTATTCAATGTATCGAATACTGGTTTGAAACTGTTGAATAGTGTCGATACGTCGAAGGACGGGACGGTCTTCTCGAGTGCCACCTGTGTGATCGAGTCCTGGTCGGCGCCTTGTCCGGCATTGATGAGTTCCACATACCGCTGCCCCAGCAGATTTTGGTAACGCACAGCGGCAGTCGTCGCGGGGGTAATCGCGACACCGTCATCCAGTTGGAAACGGACGATCGCTGTTGAGCCCTCGAGATCGACAGCCGTTACATATCCCACTTTCACTCCAGCGAGTCGTACCCCGTCGCGGGGCTTGAGTCCGGAAGCGTCGGCAAACACCGCGGAACGCTGCGAACTGGGTGACCCTTCGTTGGTCGGCTGCAGAATCGCGATGATGACATATGAAAGGACTCCGATGAGAGCGATGAAAGCGACGATTTTAATGATTGTGGGTGTTAGCGACCTCAGAGTCATCGCGTGGCACCCCCCATTCTCAATGCGCCTTGTAGGGCAGGCGACGTCTGGACCACCAGTGCTAGCTGGAGCTGGACCCGTTCGTTGAATTTCGGCAAGGCTTTGTCGATGCCATCGAGGATCTGCGGGATCGTGTACACCGTGCGAACTAGCCCCGAGGCGGATCTGGCGACGGGCCGCGCTAGGTCAAGGCCGACGTCTAACAGCGAACTCAGGGCTGGGTAATTCTTATCGAGCAGGCCGCCGAGCCCACCGAAAAGAACCTTTCCCGTGTCGCCGAGATTACTCTTCGTGCGGTCGATGTTTTGTTGGGTGGCGAAAAAGTCAGCGATATCGACGTTCTTCAAGACGCCAGGGACAAACGGCGTCATGAAGTCGGCGACTCCGGTGGACAGGTTAGCCGCAATTCCTAGGTCCTCCCCGACCGGCCGTTTCTGGACATCTCGCGTGAGTTGCGCAATCTGGAGAACGAGTCTTCCGCTATCAGCCATTGCCTGCGAGTCCTCAACGATGAACCTCACTACCGCTTCAAATGAGGGCTGGTCCAGTGCCTCGACCAGCGTGGAGATCTTGCGAACAAGCGTTGACACCGAGGTCTGTTCAGATTGCAACCTGCTCACGTAGACACTCCCGCCGGAACCGATGGGTGGTCCTTGTCCAGGATCTACGATCTCCAGTGCAGTTGGTCCCAATGCGTTTGACGAGGTGTAGTTCACCGTCATGCCCTGCCGGAGAACTAGGTCGTTACCGGAACCGGTGAGGTTGATTTTGACCGCCGCGCCACGGTCTCGAACCGCGATGCTCGAGACCTCCCCCACGGTGAACCCAAGGTACTTCACATCCGATCCCCCCTTCAATCCGTCGCCTATCGCGTCGGTGTTGATGGTCAACGACGTGTGATCGCTGAAGTCGCCGTTAGCGTCACTTATCAGTAAGTAGGCAGCTATCGCGCCGAGGATCAATAGGGCGACCCCCCGAAGGGCCAGGTTCCCGTGCGACGGCTCGCGTCCGGACGGATCATGAAAGACAGCCACTGAACCCCCTACCCTGAAATCCGTACGCCGGAATCGAATCCCCACATCAGAAGGGTCAAGATCATGTCCTCCACGACGATGACTATGAGGCTCGTGCGGATCGCTCGACCGGACGCTCGACCCACCCCCTCAGCTCCGCCTGTGGCGAAGTAGCCCTGATAGCTATGGATAATCACTACAGAAATGACAAATACAAGAACTTTGATAAGCGAGAAGGCAAGATCCTGAGGTTTGAGGAACTGGTCGAAATAGAAATCGTAAGTGCCGCCGGATTGGCCGTGAACTTGTGTGACGACGAGTTTGGCGGCCCCGAATCCGAGAATAAGCGCGACGATGTACAAAGGAATCACGGTCGTGATCGACGCAACTACGCGAGTGCTGACGACGAATGGAATAGGACGTACCGCCATAGCCTCGAGAGCGTCGATCTCCTCGGAAATGCGCATCGAGCCGATCTCAGCTGTCAACCGGCAGCCGGCTTGTGCTGCGAACCCGATCGCCGCGATCATTGGCGCAAGCTCTCGGGTGTTGGCATAGGAAGAGATGAACCCCGTCAGTGAACCCATCCCTACGAGGTCCAGAGAGGCGTAACCCTGGATACCGATTGAGGCGCCGACGGCGATGCCGAGGATGGCGAGGACGATGGCCGTTCCACCACCGACCAAGACTGCACCTCTACCCCAGGCGAATTCTTGTATGTAGAGCAGGGTTTGGCGTCGGTAGGTGGTGATCACATGGCGGATGCCGAGGACCGCGGCGATCACAAAGGTCGCGACGTGCCCCAAGCGTTCAGGTACGTGTACAACTGGCGCGATCACGGCTTCGACAGGGCGGGTGGCGGCGGAGAACCTCCGGGAGGGAACGGTGGTCACGAGGCGTTTCTCATCCAATAGTTTGGGGGACGAACATGGTTGTTAATTGCGTGATAAAGACATTGATCACGAAGCATGCGACGACGCCCAGTACTACGGTGGCATTTACTGAGGTTGCGACGCCTTTAGGGCCGCCTTTCGTCGACAGGCCGCGGTGACAAGCAATCGTCACCACTACAAGTCCGAACACAAGCGATTTGCATAGAGCGACAACGATGTCTGTTATCGATGCGAACGAAGCGAACGAGGCGACGTAGCTGCCTGGTGTGATGCCTTGGACGTCGACGCTGATGGCGTAGCCCGCCAGCAGCCCGGTGAAGACGATTAGCATGCAGAGCAGCGGCGCGGTGATCAACACAGATACGAACCGGGGCGCTACGACTCGCCTGATCGGATTGAGTCCGAGTGTCTCCATGGCAGCAATTTCTTCGCGAATCGTTCGAGCACCCAAATCAGAGGCAATCGCTGATCCGGCCGCGCCCCCGAGTAGGAGGGCGGTAACGATGGGCGCTCCCTGTTGAATAATCCCGAGGCCACCAGCGGCGCCAGCTATTGACGTGGCCCCAACTTGCTGAGTGAGGCTACCCACCTGTACTGACACGATGACACCGAATGGCACAGCTACGAGAATCGCCGGCAGAGTTGTCACGACGATGACGAACCAGGTCTGCGATACGGCTTCGCGAAACGGAAATCGTCCTGTAGCAATGTCTACTGCTACCCACCGCAGGGCCTGACCAGCCAAGCCGACGGTGTTACCAAAAGTGGCAGCGCCGTCTAGCAGACGGTTGACGCCTGTGCCGGTGGTGATGGCCATCTCCCCCCCCTAGTGCGCGTGGTGTGCGCCACTCCATTCGCGTGTGCGTAATGGACAGTATCAGGTACTGGCAGTATTACCTATAGTGGTGAGCACAGACCGTGTTCGGGACCGGTTCCCACACCTCATCGATCCCCCCGCACCCTGTTGCGTAGGTGGCGGGCTGAGTTAAGGACAACGATCAGAGATGACCCCCGAAGCAAGACTGCCGGCACACTCGTCCCAGTGCATGGGCTGCGGAAGCAGCAACCCCCACGGACTTCAACTTGAGGTCTACCGGAGCGGCGAGCGGGTGTACGCCGATCACACCTTCGACGAGAAACACCTCGGCGCGCCCGGGTTGGCGCACGGTGGCGCGATCTCGGCCGCCTGCGACGACATCATGGGTTTCACCCTGTGGATCGCGCGGACCCCCGCGGTGACCCGCACCCTGACCGTCGAATACCGCCGGCCGGTCCCGCTGCACACTCCCATACGTCTCACTGCCTGGATTGACCACGAGTCGGATCGCCTACTGCACATCGCGGCCGCCGGATCGTTCGATGAGCAAACGTACTTCACCTCTAGCGGTGTTTTCGTCAAGGTCGACGTTGCTCACTTTCGACGTTATGCCGACGTATCAACAATCGATGACTTCTTCGCCAACTTCACGCGGTCAGACTGACGCCGCACGCGTCTCCGTTCTGCGCGCCGCCAACTCTGCGAGGTACGCGACCACGTTCGGCGATCCACCGCCAGCGGTCAGGCTGCGACGGTCAACAGGGCTGGAACTGCAAACGCTCGGCCTTCCACTGCCGGTTCAGTAGCGACAGGAAAACAACACCGCAAGGACCGGCTTGACCGCGAGGGTCAGGCCGAGCGGATTGCCCGCCCACCAGTCGCGGCGCTGCAGCATCAGGCTCGTACACAGCGGCTGAACCATAACGGTCACCGGCAGCACTGTTCTCACAGGATTGGAGGGGAGGGCGGCGAGCTCCCTCGAATGTGCAGCTCTCTTCCTTCCGTCCTGGCTACAGTTGAACCGCCCCGGGTCTGTCGGAGGCTCTCGAACCTGTGAAGGATGGAGAGCATGGCAGCACCACGCAAGTACAGTGAGGAACTCAAGGACCGGGCCACCCGGATGGCATGTGAAGCGCGACGAGATCCCGATTCGTCGAGAGGTGCGATCAAGCGGATCGCCGATCAGCTCGGAGTCCATCCCGAGGCGTTGCGCAATTGGGTTCGTCAGGCCGAGATCGACGGCGGGGTCCGCCCGGGCACCACGAG
The DNA here is from genome assembly GCF_002149015.1 of Gordonia lacunae. Lineage (GTDB taxonomy): Bacteria > Actinomycetota > Actinomycetes > Mycobacteriales > Mycobacteriaceae > Gordonia > Gordonia lacunae. Next base: position 12,152 of record NZ_NGFO01000061.1, read on the forward strand.
TGAGGACGCTGACCGCATCGCGGCGTTGGAGCGGGAGAACCGTGAAC
>NZ_NGFO01000062.1 GCF_002149015.1 Gordonia lacunae
CGAACGGGATTTATTGCCAGCTGATGCAACATTGGCTGGGTGAGAACCGAGGTCGACTCGCCAACGATCGAGTTCCTCACAGTTTGCTTAAGCGCCTGTTCCAGATTGGGCGTCATAGGCTCAGATCGCCGACGGCAATAAGCAGGGCGAGCACGGTGAGCACAACCCGGGTGTGGGTTGTGCTCACCGGTATGGAAGTTGCTTTTGCCTACGCCGGCACTGTGATTGGGGCTGAGGTTGCGGGTGGGGCGGTCAGTGGTTTCGCACGGCCTGCACGCACACCGTTGGCAATGACGACGATCTCTGCGAGTTCGTGGACAAGCACCACGGCTGCTAAGCCGAGTACGCCGAACAGGGCCAGCGGCATCAGGCCGACGACGATCACCAGCGACAACCCGACGTTTTGCAGCATGATGCGGCGGGCACGGCGGGCGTGGTCGAACGCTTGGGGCAGATGCCGTAGGTCTTCGCCCATGAGAGCTACGTCGGCGGTTTCGATCGCGACGTCGGTGCCCATCGCGCCCATGGCGACGCCCAGGTCTGCGGTGGCCAGCGCGGGTGCGTCGTTGACGCCGTCGCCGACCATCGCTGTCGGCCGCGACTTGCGCAATTGCGTGATCAGGTGGGCTTTGTCTTCCGGTCGTAGCTCGGCGTGAACGTCTGTGATGCCAGCTTGCGCGGCGAGGGCGGTAGCGGTGGCCGTGTTGTCGCCGGTGAGCATTGCTACCTGATAACCGGACCGATGAAGGTGGCTAACCACCTCGGCCGCTTCAGGCCGCAGCTCGTCGCGCACCGCGATGGCGCCGATGAGCTGGCCGTCGTATTCAACCAGCACGGCAGTGGCACCAGCTTCTTGCATCGCCGTGACTGTGTCCGAGAGTTCACCGGCGTCTAGCCAGCCCGGTCGGCCGAGCCGGGCGGGACGGCCACCGACGAGGCCGGTCAGTCCGGCGCCGGTGACAGATTCGACCTCGGCCGCCGCCATCCGCAGATCGGTAGCGGCCAGAATCGCGCGCGCCAGAGGGTGTTCGCTTTGGGCTTCCAGCGCCGCGGCAACGGCGAGGACTTGTTCTCCGCGTGTGCCGTTTGTGGTAGCGACTTCGATGACGGCCGGCTGATTACGGGTAAGTGTGCCAGTCTTGTCGAGGGCGATATTGCGGACCCTGCCCAGCGCCTCGAGCGCGGCGCCACCCTTGACCAGGACACCCAACTTGCTTGCCGCTCCGACCGCAGCGACCACGGTGACCGGCACCGAAATCGCCAGCGCGCACGGAGACGCGGCGACCAGCACCACCAACGCGCGTTCGATCCATACCATCGGGTCGCCAACGAGACTACCGATCCCTGCGACCAGGGCCGCGGCGACCATCACGCCGGGCACTAAGGGCTTGGCGATCCGGTCGGCCAGGCGTTGGCTCGCGCCCTTGCGGGATTGTTCAGCCTCGACGATCCGGACGATCCGGGCCAGCGAGTTGTCCTCGGAGGTCGTGGTGACCTCGACTTCCAGTACCCCAGTGCCATTGATCGACCCGGCGAACACCTCTGCCTTCGGACCGACCTCGACCGGGACGGATTCGCCGGTGATCGCCGAAACGTCCAGTGCTGTATGCCCACTGAGTACTACGCCGTCCGTGGCGACCCGCTCGCCGGGCCTGACCAAAACGATGTCGCCGACGCGTAGCTCACTCGGTGCCACCATCACGTCAGTGCCGCCGCGGCGCACGGTCGCTTGGTCGGGCACCAGCGACAACAGGGCCCGCAAACCACGGCGGGTGCGGGCCAGCGAGTACTCCTCGAGGCCTTCGCTGATGGAGAACAAGACGGCCAACATTGCCGCCTCTCCGACCTCGCCGAGGATGACCGCACCAACCGCGGCGATGGTCATCAATGTGCCGACCCCGATCTGTCCCTTCACCAACCGGCGCAGGGTAGAAGGCACGAACGTCCAGGCCCCCAGCGCCAGTGCTACCGCCTCGAGGCCGATCTCGACCGCGCGGGGTGCGCCGACCCAGCCGACAATCAACGCGCCCAACAGAAACACCCCGGAAACTGCCGCAAACTGGAGTTCCCGGACCTGCCACAGGTGTTCCGGCGCGTGTTCCTCGGTCTCGTCGGTGGTGGGTTCGTCGTGGCCGCAGCCGCACGCATCGCTCATCGAAGACTCTCCTTGCTGGCCTGGACTGAATCGGTGACGTCGCTGACGTAGTTCGGGCAGAGCGCTACCGCGCTGCCGGTGGCAGCCAGCAGAGTTTCCGCCGATGCCAGCAAATCCATCAGCTCAGGGCGGGTGAGGCTGTAAAACACCTGCCTGCCCTGTGGGCGGCCCTCCACCAGTCGGCAGTCGCGCAGGCATGCCACATGCGCCGACACCGTCGACTGCGCCAGTCCCAACTCTGTTACGAGGTCGGCGACCCTGGCCTCCCCGGTAGCTAGGCGACGCACGATCGCTAAGCGGGTGCCATCAGACAGGCTGTGGAACAACGCCACCGCCGCATCCACATTCGATCCGGTGCCGTTCGAAACGAAACACTCACCAACTTCATTCATCGTCATATACCGATGATAACTGCTATCAACGATCAATCAAAGCGTGGGTCGGTGCAGTTCGTACCTCGTAGGAGCTTTGCGGAACGCGGCAAACGTGGGAGACCGCTTCTGTCGATACGACAGAGTGCCATCTGGCGGTGTGGACTTCCTAAAGGGGTTTGATCCGTCGCAGCCTGGTGAAGGGGCTGCGTGAGGTCGTCGATTGAGGCGGGTTCTCACCGCTGGTCGTCGAGAAAGAACGTGGGGGTCCCTGCACGCCGAGGGCCAGTCCGTCTGCGACGTCGGTGCGGAATCCACCGTGAGGACCGGCCCAAGTAGACCGTCGAGTGCATGCCCAATCCGACTGTCAGCCAACTCATATCGACTGCGCCGACCCTCAGGCGTCGCGATCACTAGACCGCACCCACGTAGGCAGCAGAACAGTTGCGTGCATCATTGATGCATCTGATACAACATAGGTGTGACACGTGACGACGTTGTCAGCGCGCGACAAGCGCTGACCCAGAATGTTGTGCAGCTCGATCCTGAACGGGCGATGTTCGATGCGATGGTTGACGGGTGGGCTCAGCAGCAGCGGGCAAAGTTCCTGCGCGAGTCGACAATCGGTCCTCGAACGCGGCTAGTGCGCCGCCTCGCCGAGTTCGCTGGACTGTATCCGTGGCAGTGGACCCCCGAGGAGGGCGAAGCGTGGATCAGTCATCTTCGATCGGGCCCAACCCCACTTCGGTTGTCCACCGTCCGCGGCTACGAGGTGGACATCGGCCTGTTCTGTGCCTACCTGCTCGATGCCCGCTACGACTGGGTTACTGAGTGCATTGCTCAGTTCGGTCGCGCGCCCGTGCAGGTCTTCCACGAAGACAACTCCATCATCCACATCGGTGAGTACGAAGGTGATCCCGGTCGACGGCCACTGACCTACGACGAGGTCCAGGCACTGTTCGATGCCGCCGACGCACGGGTCGCGCAGATCCGATCTCGCGGCCGGAAAGGAGCGATACCGGCGCTGCGAGACGCCGTAGCACTGAAATACTGCTACGCCTACGGCCTACGCCGGCAGGAGGTTTCCCGCAGCGACGTCGTTGACCTCCGCAGGAACTCGAAATTCCCAGCCTTCGGTCGGTTCGGGGCACTGACAGTGCGGCACGGCAAAGCGTCCCGGGGCGGCCCGCCCAAACGCCGCACCGTGCTCACAGTGCCGGAGATGAGCTGGATCGTGGACATCCTCGACCACTACCTCACCGAAGTGCGCAGCGAGCTCGACCACACCGGACACCCAGCACTGTTTCTCACCGAACGCGGCAGCCGACTGGGAGTGCGCGCACTCAACACCGCCTTCGCCACCGCCCGCGACGCCGCAGGAATCGACCCGACACTCGACCTCCACTCGCTGCGCCACTCCTACGTCACGCATCTGGTGGAGTTCGACTACACCGAACGATTCATCCAGGAACAAGTCGGCCACGCATTCTCCTCGACCACGGCGGTCTACATCGGGGTCAGCAACGAGTACCGCAACGGACTGCTCATGCAGTCCATCCACGCCCGATACGGCCACCTCCTCAATGACGGGACCCCGACATGAAGCAGATCGACTACACGTGGCATCTGCGAGCCAGGATGGCCGCCCACGGCATGTACTCAACCACCGATCTGCAACCGCACCTCGCTGACCGCGGCATCACACTCTCCCGCGAGCAGGTGTACCGGCTGGTGACAGGACAACCGCAACGGCTGAGCATGCACACCCTGGTCGCCCTGTGCGACATCCTCGAGTGCACCCCCAACGATCTGATCGAACCCCACATCGTCGACACCACAGTCCGCAAGACTGCCGGCAAACCGGCAGGGGTCACACCGATCACCGCTCGTCGCACCACCATTCGACGACCGGGCACCGAGTCGTGAGTGTCGCCTCTCCGCCGAAGTATCCCTGTTCGGACTGCGGCACCATCGCCCCGAGATCCCAACGCACACCCGAAGGGGGAATTTGCCGGTCCTGCTACAACATCCGCCGCCGCGAACCGTGCAGCAACTGCGGCAAGCGCACCGCCCCCAGCACACGCACGGCCGCAGGCGATCCGCTATGCGGTCACTGTGCGCGTCCCAAACGCCGCTGCACCGGCTGCGGACAGATCGACCACATCAAGACCAGCGGTAAGGACGGCGAGCTGTGCCAGCGCTGCTACACCGCACCGGCACGCCTCTGCGGACGCTGCAACGACCACGCGCCGATCGCGATCAGAGCTCGCCCCGGCGCCGTGGACCTGTGCCGGCGCTGCGCCACAGCACCCGAGGAGACGTGCAGACGTTGCGGACTGCTCCGTGAAGTGCACACCCGGTGGCCCTTGGGACCAGTATGCGTGCGCTGCTATCGACGGACTCTGTCCGAGTCGGCGTCCTGTACCGACTGCGGCACCACCGCCGCACTCATCGGCAGAAATGCTGCCAGTCAACGCATCTGCGGTCCATGCGCGGGCTCTGACCTGGACTATCGGTGTGCAACGTGCGGCGGAACGGGGCAACATCATTTCGCCCGAACCTGCCACCGCTGCTCGATCATCCGGCAGGCCCGGGACCTGCTCACCACACCTCAGGGGTCGATGCCCGACAGCCTCGAGGAGTTGCCGGCGTTCCTTGCCGCCCGTGGCCAGCCGCGCTCGACGCTGAGGTGGCTGACCAAGCCCGCGACCGGCCAGCTGCTGAGGTCGCTGGCCTCCAGCGAGCACCCCATGAGCCACACCGTGCTCGACCAGTGCCCGCCGGGGTGGGGGCGCCACCATCTGCGCGAACTGCTTATCGAGGCCGCCATACTGCCCGAACGCGATGAAGCCCTCGAACGGCTCGACACGTGGATCAACGAGACCGCCGCCGCGTTGCCCGCCCACCACAGCGCGCTGATCCGCCCCTATGGGCATTGGGCCATCCTGCGGCGCGCTCGCCGCAGGTCCCGCCGTCGCCGGTTCACCCACGCCGCCGCCGACTCCGGCCGCAACAAAATTCGCGTCGCCATCTCGCTTCTGACCCACCTCGACGAGCACGGCCACACCGTGAGTGACCTGACCCAACCGATGCTCGATGCCTGGACCGACGGACAGCATCATCGCACCAACAACATCGCCGGGTTCATCACGTGGCTGACGCAACGTGGACTGGCCACCGACCTATCGGTGACCCGTTACCCCACCCCACCGCCGTCGCAGACCGGCGACGAACACGCCCACCAACACGCCATTGCCGCGCTGCTCTCCGGCGACACTTCCGCTGACTTGCCCACCCGCATCGCGGGTTTACTCGTGCTGCTCTACGGCGCACGACTCCCCCAGGTGCAGAACCTCACCACTTCGTCGCTCACCCACGATCGCGACCGGAGGTACGTGACGCTGGCACGTCACCCTATCGAGCTACCCGAGCGCCTCGCTGAGCTCATCGACACCCTTGCCGGCACCGTCTGCGCCGACCCGCGCACTCGCACCCGGGACGGCCGCGGACATTACCTCTTCCCGGGCAGAACAGCCCACCACCCGATGCACGTCAGAACACTGAACCGAAAGCTCACCACCGCAGGTATTCCCACCCGCATCAGCCGCAACCACGCCCTACTCGCGTTGGGCGCGGACCTACCCGCCGCAGTCCTGGCAACCCAGCTCGGACTGTGCTCTACGACCTCATCGCAGTGGGCGCAACTGGCCCAACGCGACTACACCGCCTACCTGCACAGCCACGACACCGAGCACCCAACCCCGCCGACCGACGTCCCGGTAGACACAAGTCGCTCAGCGGCAGCATGTCGGGTCGAGGACCTGCCGTAAAGCTTGCAGAGCGTCGGCGTGGGCCCGGTAGTAGACATTCATGCCGCGGCGCTGGGGCAGGACCATGCCGGCCTTCTTGAGTTGTCCGAGGTGGTGGCTGACCGTGGGCTCAGACAATCCGACAGCAGTCGCCAGGTCGCAGGTGCAGACCTCCCCCGCGGCATCGGTGAGCAGGATCGACATCAGCTTGATCCGCACTGGATCGGCAAGAGCTTTGAGCCGCAGGGCGATCTCCAGCGCCGCGGCGTCATCCAGCGGCGAGGCCGAGACGGGTGCGCAACAGATGGGATCGGTCATGTCGATGACCGGAAGCGTCTTGGGCATGTACCCAATCCTACCGACCTCATTGACATATGTCGAAGAGGTTGGCACTCTGGACCATGTCAGTAGTTCGATGTATGTCTCACAGGTGGAGGTAGTCATGTCGCGCATGCAGCTCGCGCTCAACGTCGATGATCTGGATCAGGCGGTTGAGTTCTACTCGAAGTTGTTCAATGTGGCACCGGCCAAACGCAAGCCGGGTTATGCGAACTTCGCGGTCGCGGAGCCGTCGTTGAAGCTGGTGCTGCTGGAGAATCCGGGTAAGGGCGGCACGATCAACCACCTCGGTGTGGAGGTCGAGTCCAGCGATCAGGTGCACGCCGAGATCGCCCGGCTCAGCGGCGAAGGCCTGTTCACCGAGGAGGAGATCAACGCCACCTGTTGTTTCGCGACCCAGGACAAGGTGTGGGTGACCGGTCCGGCAGGTGAAAAGTGGGAGGTCTACACGGTGCTGGCCGACTCTGACACCTTCGGGACCAGCCCAACGCTGTTGGCGGACAACGAGACCCCTGACTCTGATTCTGCGGTGTGCTGCGGTACCGCCGGCGCTGCGCAGCCCGGCCAGTCCACGGTGAGTGCGTCGACCGCTTGTTGCTGAGAGGCCATTCCCGCCGGTCGGCGGGCACCCCTGATGGTGCCCGCCGACCGGTTCAGGTGGTGTGGGTCAGGCGGGTGGTGAGGTCGGTGAGTCGAGCGGCGATGTCGTCGCGGATCAGGCGCATGCGCTCGACGCCGTCGATCCCGCGCAAGGAGGGTTCATCGGTTTCCCAGACCTCGACGACGGCCCCTTCTGGTGGGGCGACCTGCGCGGAGGTTCCCAGTACGACGGTCAGGTCCGCCTCGCGCATCAGGTCGTCGGTGAGCTGGCGAGGGGTGTGGTCACTGACGTCGACGCCGGCCTCGGCGAGTACCTGAGCGGACAGCTCGTTGACGCGCTTGCCGATCGCGGCGTCGGTGCCGGCCGAGGAGGCGTTGATCGTTCCGTCGGCCAGCGTGCTCGCCAAACCTTGGGCCATCACCGACTTGCCCCGATTGCTCACGCACACGAACAGAACCGAGTGTGGTGTGCTCATCGCACACTCGCGGTGTCGTCGGCGGGCGCGATCTCGGCCAGCAGGTCGACCACGAGCGAACGAATCTGATCGCGAATCGGGCGCACCGCATCGATGCCTTTGCCGGCAGGGTCGTCCAGGGCCCAGTCGCGGTAGCTGACGCCGGGAAAGACCGGGCAGGCGTCGCCGCATCCCATGGTGATGACCACGTCGGAGGATTCGACGGTGTCGGGGGTGAGGATCTTCGGTGCTTGGTCGGAGATGTCGATACCGACCTCGGCCATTGCCTCGACAGCGGCGGAGTTGATGGCGTCGGCGGGGGCTGACCCCGCGGAACGAACCTCGACCCGACCGCCGCCCAGGGCGGTCAAGAACCCGGCGGCCATCTGAGAGCGGCCGGCGTTGTGGACGCAGACAAACAACACACTCGGTGTCTGTGCAGACATGGGAGCAGCTTCCTTTTCGGTGTGACGGGGTTATGCGGGGTGAGGGGCGAGCTCGTCGAGCAACCGTTGAACGCGGGTGTCGAGGTCGTCGCGAATTGCGCGCACCCGATCCAACGGCAGGCCTTCGGGATCGGTGACTGTCCAGTCGAGGTACCGCTTGCCCGGATAGATGGGGCACGCATCACCGCAACCCATCGACACCACGACATCGGCGGCGGCGACGACATCGTCGGTCAGCGGTTTGGGGAAGTCGTTGCCCAGGTCGATCCCGATCTCGGTCATCGCCTCGACCACGGTGGGGTTGATCGAATGGACCGGCGCTGAACCCGCCGATCGGACATGGACGCGGCCCGGCCCGGTGGGTCAACAGACCTGCGGCCATCTGCGACCGGCCGGCATTGTGCACACACACGAACAACACCTCGGGCACGTCTTTGGCGATCGCCCCGTCGGATTGCGCCAGTGCACGCAACCGGTCGGCAGCGAACCGGCTCGCCAACGAGGTCAGATGCGCCTGTACCCGCGAGGTGCGGCGCAGTGCCGCATACGACTCGAAAACGCAGCGCTCCACCGTTTGCCGCGACACCACACCCTCGTACTTTGCGGCCAAGTCCGCGGCAATCCGACTGAGCACGACGTGGGGCATGAGCAGTTCGGGCTGTGCGCGATGCTCCCCTGCCGCCAGGCGCTGATCCAGGGTCGAGTCGTCCATCACCGTGCCTCCGTGACCGAGCTCGGCTGAGCTGTCGATTGTGGGGCGGTGAAGCGCTTACGCAACGCCAGCGAGACGTACACCAATCCCACGAGGACCGGCACCTCGATCAGCGGCCCCACCACCCCGGCCAGGGCTTGGCCCGAGGTGGCCCCATACGTTGCGATCGCGACCGCTATGGCCAGTTCGAAGTTGTTGCCCGCGGCGGTGAACGCCAGCGTGGTGGTGCGTTCATACCCGAGTTTCATGGCAGCGCCGAACGCGTACCCGCCGCCCCACATCACGGCGAAGTACACCAGCAACGGAATTGCGATCCGGACCACGTCGAGGGGTTGCGACGTGATCTGATCACCTTGCAGGGCAAAGAGAATCACGATGGTGAACAGCAACCCGTACAACGCCCACGGACTGATTCTGGGAATGAACTTCGACTCATACCAGTCGCGTCCCTTGCTCCGCTCCCCCAGATACCGGGATAGGAACCCGGCGACCAGTGGGATACCCAGGAAGATCAGCACCGATTTTGCGATCTGCCACGGCGAGGCGTCGATCGTTGTCTGTTCCAGTCCCAGCCAGCCCGGCAGCACCGAGAGGTAGAACCAGCCCAGGACCGCGAACATCACGACCTGGAACACCGAGTTGATCGCCACCAACACGGCCGCTGCTTCACGGTCGCCGCAGGCCAGGTCGTTCCAGATGATGACCATCGCGATGCACCGTGCCAACCCGACGATGATCAACCCGGTGCGGTACTCGGGCAGGTCGGCCAGGAAGATCCAGGCCAGCGCGAACATCAACGCCGGGCCGACAACCCAGTTGAGAACCAGCGACCCGATGAGCAGGCGCTTGTCCCCGGTCACGGTGTCGAGGCGGTCGTAGCGAACCTTCGCCAGTACGGGATACATCATGATCAGCAGGCCGATCGCGATGGGCAGTGAGACACCATCGAGCGAGATGGCCGAGAGCGCATCGTTCAGGCCGGGAATCAGCCGGCCCAGGAGTAACCCGGCGACCATGGCCACCCCGATCCACACCGGCAAGAACCGGTCGAGGGTGGAGAGCTTGCCGACGACCGCGGGATGCTCTGGTGTGTTCGTAGCGGTACTCACGCGGTCACCAACGTGTCTGCGGTGGGATCCGCTGAACTCAGAATCGACGAAAGGTGCTGCAACGCAGCAGGAATGACCCAGTAATACACCCACGTTCCCCGGCGCTCGCAGTCCAGCAACCCCGCCTGCCGCAACACCTTCAGATGATGGGAAATGGTGGGTTGGGACAGATCGAACGATTCCGAGATGTCACACACGCAGGCCTCCCCGCCGGCATGGCTGGCCACCAAGCTCAGCAACCGCAGCCGCACCGGATCACCCATTGCCTTGAACATGCGCGCGAGCTCCACTGTCGCATCGGCACTGAGCGGTTCCTGCACCAACGGCGTGCAACACGCCTCGCCTGCCACGACAGGCAACACCTTCTGTTTCGACATACGTCTATATTGACAGACCTCAAACCACCGAACAAATGAACATCGGCTGAACGCGAACCGCGCCGACGCCGCCCCTCGCGCGGCGCCCACCTCCCGCCCGAGGCGTGGCAACGACCGCGGCCGCCGCGAAGAACGCCGTTCCTGACCCGCCGATTGTTCTACGCCCTGACCTGCGCGGCAAGAGACTCCGACCGACCCGCCGCCACGCGCTGCGCTCCCATCGCGGCACCGGGCCGCTCTCCGCTCCTGCCACATCCGGCCAGCGCGCACAAGCGGCCAAATATCAGGAAAGGCCAAACCCGACCGGACGCCAAAGAAGTGTGGATCTGATGTCGAGCGAACGACGTTGCGACTGAACATAAATCGACACACGATGTGTGAAAACAGTTGCCTAACAATGAAATACGATGTATCATCGAGTAATGATGGTGAGGCCAATGACCAATATCGCACCGGCGAATATTGCCTCTCCGCCAGCC
>NZ_NGFO01000063.1 GCF_002149015.1 Gordonia lacunae
CTGCCCCCGCGACAGTCAGTCCCCGACGTAATCCCGACCAGAACTGCTCGTGGACCTCAGCAGATTTGACCCGGCCTTGACCGCGACCGCTGGGCAACGAACGCCCAGCAGAATGCATCCACGTGTAGCCGGTAAACGACGACACCCCGATCGATCGGGCCGCTGCTACAACCGAGGCCCCCGCCTCGATCTCACTCCAAAACCGAGCCCGCAAATCCTCCCCAACGCGTATCCCAGCAACAGCCACCACAGCCTCCACAAGTCAGGCTGTTGCGGCGACCACTTGAACCTGCCTGGCGCCTCTGCAAGCTCCGGACGCTCCTCAGGGAGCAGAGGGGTGGCGCCTCTGCAAGCTCCGGACGCTCCTCCGGGAGCGGGGAGTGACGCGCCCTCCGCAGATCCGGACGCTCCTGATCACGGAGCAACCGGAGCTGTCACCTCGATGAACTTCGCCGCGATGTCGATGGCCGAACGCGCTTCGGCCGACAGGCGCGGGATCAGTTGGAAGACGTGCCCCTGGTCCGGCCATGCCTGGAGGACCGAAACCCCGCCGGCGCCGGTGATCTCGTCATGAGTGGCCCGGGCGTCGGCACCCATCACCTCGCGCGCTCCGTACTGGATCAGGGTCTTGGGCAGGTCCATGTCCGGCGTCAGCCGGACACGCATCCGGGGATGGTCGGGGTCCGCGGTGCGGGTGTAGAGGCGCAGGATCTTTCGGGCGGCCACCGCGTCGATGATCGGATCGCGGACTCCGGTCCGCTGATTGCGCACGGCCAGTTCGAAAGTGGGGTCGTAGAGCGGTGAGAACAGCACCATCGAACCCGGCTGCGGGGTGCCGGTCGCGTGGTTGACGGCGAGCAGGTCGAGCGCGAGGTGCCCACCGGCGGAGTCGCCCGCGATCACGATGTCCTCGGCGCGGTACCCCTGAGACAGCAGCCAGCGGTAGCCGCGGATGGTGTCGTTGCCCGCACACGGCCAGGCGTGTTCCGGGGCGAGCCGGTAGTCCAGGCTGAACGCCGGTAGACCGGTCCGGTTGCCGAGCCGCCCCACCAGGCCCCGGTGCGTCCGCGGGGAACACACCACGTAGCCGCTTCCGTGCAGGTAGTAGAGGATCCGCGAGCCGGCGACCGGCGCGGCGGCGTGCCGGCCGGTAACCCATTCGCCGCGGACCTGGCCGCCCCGGAAGTTCTCGCGCACGAGGACCACCCGGGTGTTGGCCGGAGGTGGGTTGAGGCGCTCGATCGTCCGGTTCAGCGCCGGGCGCGTCCGCTGGATCATCTGCGCCGTCACCCTCGGGTGACTGACCCCGGCTGCCGCCATCATCGGCCAGGTGACCCGGGCCAGGTAGGCATTGACCGCGCGGGAGCGCCGCGAACCGTGCGGATCGACGCCGAGGCGACCGAATGGATGCTCGACGACGATCGATGTGGCCACGGGTTCGTCCGCCGGCACAGTGACACTCATCACCTGACGGTAGATGCTCGACGCCATCCGCGAGGGTGATCGCCCCGGGCGAGATCGGGCCGCAATCCGACCGCGACCGACGACCGCGTCGCATCCCTCACCGACGGCCTCGTCGGAGTCATGCGGGGGAGTCCTCGAAACGCCCGATCCCCGTCTGACGTGCACCTGCAGTGCCATTGTGGTAGCCGGATTTCTTGACTCGGCCCTTCGCGTGGAAAAATGGCTCACAATGCTCATACGGCTGCCCGGGGGCGCTCTGGCGTGCTGCGCGCGGTAGCTGCGATGAGCAGGGTGGTTCGGGCCCCGACGATGCGGCCCGAAGGGACCGTCAGCAACGGCGCTGACCGGGACTCACCGCCGCTGTGATCGTCGGCTCTGCCCAGGTCAGCCCCGATGCGGGTGGATGACGACGACGCCGGGGACATCGCGGTCCGCGGTCCGACACGGCCGGGTGTGGCCCCAGACATTGACGACGGGTAGTGCGTGCACCCCTCGCGCGCAAAGTGAGGCGAACTATGAAGCAGGCTCCGGGACCGGTGGGTCTCTACGACCCACGCAACGAGCACGACTCGTGTGGCGTGGCGTTTGTCGTGGACATGCACGGGCGGCGCAGTCGCAACATCGTCGACAAGGCGATCATGGCGCTGGTGAATCTCGAGCACCGCGGCGCCGCGGGCGCCGAGCCCAACACCGGTGACGGTGCCGGCATCATGATCCAGGTCCCCGACCGTTTCCTGCGGGAGACCGTGGACTTCGAGCTGCCCGCGGAGGGCAGCTACGCGACCGGTATCGCCTTCTTGCCCCAGGGCTCGGAGGACGCACGCCTCGCCTGTGAGGGCGTGGAGAAGGTCATCGAGGCCGAGGGTCTGACCCTGCTCGGATGGCGCGAGGTGCCCACCAACGAGAGCTCGCTCGGAGCGCTGGCCCGCGACGCCATGCCGACCTTCCGCCAGGTGTTCGTCGGCGGCGCCGAGGGTATGGAGCTCGAGCGTCGCGCCTACGTGGTGCGCAAGCGCGTGCAGTACGAACTCGGCAACAAGGGTGCCGGTGCCGACGGCCCGGGCCGCGAGACCGTGTACTTCCCCAGCCTGTCCGGACGCACCTTCGTCTACAAGGGCATGCTGACGACCCCGCAGCTGCGGGAGTTCTACGTCGACCTGCAGGACTCGCGCGTCGAGAGCTCGCTCGGACTGGTGCATTCGCGCTTCTCCACCAACACCTTCCCGTCATGGCCGCTGGCGCATCCGTTCCGCCGCGTCGCCCACAACGGCGAGATCAACACCGTCACCGGCAACGAGAACTGGATGCGGGCGCGCGAGGCGCTCATCGACACCGAGGCTTTCGGCGCCGACGCGGCGTCGAAGATCTTCCCGATCTGCACCCCCGGTGCGTCGGACACCGCCCGGTTCGACGAGGTGCTCGAGCTGCTCCACCTCGGTGGACGGTCCCTCCCGCACGCCGTGCTCATGATGATCCCGGAGGCCTGGGAGCGTCACGAGTCGATGAAGCCCCAGCACCGGGACTTCTACCGCTACCACTCCGCGCTGATGGAGCCCTGGGACGGACCGGCGTCGGTGTGCTTCACCGACGGCACCGTCGTGGGCGCCGTCCTCGACCGGAACGGGCTGCGCCCCAGCCGTATCTGGGTCACCAAGGACGGCCTCGTGGTGATGGCCTCCGAGGTCGGCGTGCTCGACATCGACCACTCCGACGTCGTGCAGAAGATGCGCCTGCAGCCGGGCCGCATGTTCCTCGTGGACACCGCGGCCGGCCGGATCGTCGACGACGAGGAGATCAAGGACGAGCTCGCCGCCGAGCACCCCTACGGGGAATGGCTCGAGCAGGGACTCGTCCCGGTCGACGACATCGAGGCGCCGCCGCACCAGCACATGCCGCACGACCGGGTCGCGTTGCGCCAGCAGGTCTTCGGCTACACCCGCGAGGAACTCGACCTCCTGGTCGCGCCGATGGCGAAGACCGGTGCCGAGGCGCTCGGTTCGATGGGCACCGACACCCCGATCGCGGTGCTCTCCAAGCGCCCGCGCATGCTGTTCGACTACTTCCAGCAGCTGTTCGCCCAGGTGACCAACCCGCCGCTCGACGCGATCCGCGAGGAGATCGTCACCAGCGTCGGCGGCACCATCGGCACCGAGGCCGACCTGCTGAATCCCGGCCCCGAGTCGTGCCGGCAGATCGAGCTGACGTCGCCGGTCCTCGACAACGACACGCTTGCCAAGTTGGTGGAGATCAACACCAACGACGAGCTGCCCGGCTTCCGCAGCGTGCACATCCACGGCCTCTACCCGGTGGCCGAGGGCGGCGCCGGACTGCGCAAGGCGCTCGACGAGGTGCGCGCCAAGGTCAGCGCCGCGATCGACGATGGCGCGAACCTGGTGATCCTGTCCGACCGCGAGTCCGACGAGACCTACGCGCCGATCCCGTCGCTGCTTCTCACGGCCGCGGTGCATCACCACCTGGTGCGTGAGCGCAAGCGGACCCAGGCCGGCCTGATCGTCGAGTCCGGCGACTGCCGCGAGGTCCACCACGTTGCCGCGCTCGTCGGCTTCGGTGCGGCAGCGGTGAACCCGTACATGGCCTTCGAGTCGATCGAGGACATGATCGAGCGCGGTGTGCTCGGCGACCTCGACCTGGCCACGGCGCAGAAGAACTACATCAAGGCCGCCGGCAAGGGTGTGCTCAAGGTGATGAGCAAGATGGGCATCTCGACCCTCGCCTCCTACACCGGCGCGCAGCTCTTCCAGGTCATCGGTCTGTCGCAGGAGACGGTCGACGAGTTCTTCACCGGACTCAACAGCCAGCTCGACGGCATCGGCCTCGACGAGATCGCCGCCGACGTCGCGGTGCGTCACGCGCTGGCGTTCTCCGACCGTCCCTCCGAGCGCGCGCACCGCGAACTCGAGGTGGGCGGCGAGTACCAGTGGCGTCGTGAGGGCGAATACCACCTGTTCAACCCGGACACGGTGTTCAAGCTCCAGCACTCCACGCGCACCGGTCAGTACAAGGTGTTCAAGGAGTACACCAAGCTGGTCGACGACCAGTCCCGCCAGATGGCCTCGCTGCGTGGCCTGTTCGACTTCAACTTCGGCGATCGCGACCCGATCCCGATCGAGAAGGTCGAGCCGGCGAGCGAGATCGTCAAGCGCTTCTCGACCGGTGCGATGAGCTTCGGCTCCATCTCCGCCGAGGCCCACGAGACCCTGGCCATCGCCATGAACCGTCTCGGCGGCCGGTCCAATTCCGGTGAGGGCGGCGAGGATCCGCGTCGCTTCCATCACGACGAGAACGGCGACTGGCGGCGCAGCGCGATCAAGCAGGTCGCGTCGGGACGCTTCGGCGTCACCTCGCACTACCTGTCGAACTGCACCGACATCCAGATCAAGATGGCGCAGGGCGCCAAGCCCGGTGAGGGCGGACAGCTCCCACCGCACAAGGTGTACCCGTGGGTCGCCGAGGTCCGTGGTTCGACGCCCGGCGTCGGGCTGATCTCGCCGCCGCCGCACCACGACATCTATTCGATCGAGGATCTCGCTCAGCTGATCCACGACCTGAAGAACGCCAATCCCAAGGCGCGCATCCACGTGAAGCTCGTCAGCGAGGTGGGCGTGGGCACCGTCGCGGCGGGCGTGTCGAAGGCACACGCGGACGTGGTCCTCATCTCCGGTCACGATGGTGGCACCGGTGCCACCCCGCTGACGTCGATGAAGCACGCCGGGGCACCCTGGGAGATCGGCCTCGCCGAGACCCAGCAGACCCTCCTGCTCAACGGATTGCGCGACCGCATCGTGGTGCAGGTCGACGGCCAGCTCAAGACCGGCCGGGATGTCGTCGTCGCCGCCCTGCTCGGTGGCGAGGAATTCGGCTTCGCGACCGCACCGCTGGTGGTCTCCGGCTGCATCATGATGCGCGTCTGTCACCTGGACACCTGCCCCGTGGGCGTGGCGACCCAGAACCCGCTCCTGCGTGAGCGTTTCGCGGGCAAGCCGGAGTTCGTCGAGAACTTCTTCCTGTTCATCGCCGAAGAGGTCCGGGAACTCCTGGCGCGCCTGGGCTTCCGCACCCTGCAGGAAGCCGTCGGGCACGTCGAGGCGCTCGACACCACCAAGGCGCTGGCGCACTGGAAGTCGGAGAAGGCGGGCAAGCTCGACCTGTCGTCGATCCTGACGATGCCGGAATCGCCGTTCATGAACCAGGATCTGTACTGCTCGGGCGTGCAGGACCACGCACTGGACAAGGCGCTCGACCAGCAGCTGATCGCACAGAGCCGCGAGGCGATCGACCACGGAACCCGGGTGTCCTTCACCTCGAAGATCACCAACGTGAACCGCACCGTCGGCACGATGCTGGGCCACGAGGTCACCAAGGCCTATGGCGCACAGGGTCTTCCCGACGGGACGATCATCGTCGACTTCACCGGTTCGGCGGGCAACAGCTTCGGCGCCTTCGTGCCGAAGGGTGTCACGCTGCGCCTCGAGGGCGACGCCAACGACTTCGTCGGCAAGGGACTGTCGGGTGGTCGTCTGGTGGTCCGTCCGGCACGCAACGCGCCGGACGACTTCGTCGCCGAGCACAACATCATCGCCGGCAACGTGATCGGGTTCGGTGCCACCGCGGGCAAGATCTTCCTGCGCGGCATCGTGGGCGAACGCTTCTGCGTCCGCAACTCGGGTGTCACGGCGGTCGTCGAGGGCGTGGGTGACCACGGTTGCGAGTACATGACCGGTGGGCGCGTCGTCGTCCTCGGTGAGACCGGCCGCAACTTCGCGGCGGGCATGTCCGGCGGCATGGCCTTCGTCTACGACCCCGAGGGCAAGCTGGCCGACAATCTCAACACCGAGCTCGTCGACCTCGAGCCGCTCGTCGACGAGGACATCGAGTTCCTCGCCGCGATCATCGACGAACACCGTGCCGAGACCGATTCCCCGGTTGCCGCAGCACTTCTCGGCGACTGGGACACCGCCCAGACCAAGTTCGCCAAGGTCATGCCGCGCGATTTCAAGCGTGTGTTGCTGGCCATCTCCGAGGCGGAGAAGTCCGGACGAGACGTGAACGAAGCGATCATGGAGGCCGCACGTGGCTGACCCCAGAGGATTCCTCAAGCACCCCGAGCGGGAGCTGCCCGACCGCCGCCCGGTGGAACTGCGTCTGCTGGACTGGAAAGAGGTCTACACCGACTTCGACAAGGGCCACCTGAAGACGCAGGCGAGCCGCTGCATGGACTGCGGTATCCCGTTCTGCCACAACGGTTGCCCGCTGGGGAACCTGATTCCCGAGTGGAACGACCTGGTGTACAAGGACCAGTGGCGCGACGGCATCGAGCGTCTGCACGCGACGAACAACTTCCCAGAGTTCACCGGCCGCCTGTGCCCGGCTCCGTGCGAGGCGTCGTGCGTGCTGGGGATCAACCAGCCGCCGGTCACCATCAAGCAGGTCGAGGTCGAGATCATCGACAACGCCTTCGACAACGGCTGGGTCACCCCGGTCCTGCCGTCGGAGAAGACCGGCAAGTCGGTGGCCGTCGTGGGCTCCGGCCCCGCGGGACTGGCCGCGGCGCAGCAGCTCACGCGTGCCGGGCACGACGTGACCCTGTTCGAGCGGGCCGATCGCATCGGTGGTCTGCTCCGCTACGGCATCCCCGAGTTCAAGATGGAAAAGCGCCACATCGACCGCCGTCTGGCGCAGATGGAGGCCGAGGGCACCGTCTTCCGCACCGGCGTCAATGTGGGTGTCGACGTCACGGTCGAGCAGCTCCGCGCCGACTTCGACGCGGTGATCCTCGCCAACGGCTCGACCATCGGTCGCGATCTGCCGATCCCCGGCCGCGAACTCGACGGCATCCACCAGGCCATGGAGTTCCTGCCGCAGGCCAACCGGGTGCAGCTCGGCGATGAGGTCGAGGGCCAGATCTCGGCCAAGGGCAAGAAGGTCATCATCATCGGTGGCGGCGACACCGGCGCCGACTGCCTGGGCACCTCGCTGCGCCAGGGCGCCGAGATCGTCCACCAGTTCGAGATCATGCCGAAGCCGCCGATCGAGCGCGCCGAGTCGACCCCGTGGCCGACCTACCCGCTGATGTACCGCGTGTCGTCGGCGCACGAAGAGGGCGGCGAGCGCGTCTTCTCGGTCAACACCGAGCAGTTCATCGGTGAGGACGGCAAGGTCACCGGTCTCAAGGCGCACGAGGTCGCGATGCGTGACGGTCGCTTCGAGAAGGTCGAGGGCTCGGACTTCGAGCTGGAGGCTGACCTGGTGCTGCTCGCCATGGGCTTCGTCGGTCCCGAGCGCGAGGATCTTCTCGACAAGATGGGTGTCGACTACGACCCCCGCGGGAACGTGAAGCGCGACAACAACTTCGCCGCAGTCGGACAGCCGGGCGTCTTCGTCGCCGGCGACGCCGGTCGCGGACAGTCACTCATCGTGTGGGCCATCGCCGAGGGCCGGTCGGCTGCGGCGGCCGCTGACAAGTTCCTCACCGGGGCATCGGACCTGCCGGCGCCGATCGTGCCCACGCAGGTCGCGCAGCGCTGATCGCGCGTCCCGCACCGAACAGCACCGAACTCCCGCTCACCCGGTCAGGGTGGGCGGGAGTTCTGCGTGTAACCCATCACCGTGCTGGGTAGATCGGTCCCGGCGTGCCGGCCGGCTGATCACCGTTCTCCGGGTGTTCCGCGGGCTGCACCACACCGGCGGGGCACCCGCCCTACACTCGCCTCATCGCAGTCGGGCCTCACCGGCCAGTACGAAGGGAACGGACCATGCGTCGGATCGCCGCGACCGTGTGCGCGCTGTTGTGTGTCGTCTTGGCCGGAGGCGGCGTCGCCCTCCCGAAGGCCGACGCCGCGCCGCGCGGTTGCCCGGAGATCTACGTGCTCGCCGTGCCCGGCACCTGGTCCAACGGTGCCAATCCGGGCCTGCTGGCCGAGGTCACCGCCGGGCTCGGACCGGAGACCCGGGTGCAATACGTCGGATACGACGCCACGGCGTTCCCCTGGGAGAAGGCGATCTACGGCAAGTCGAAGGCGCAGGCCGTGGCCAACACGACGGGACTGGCCCTGCAGATGCTGCGCCGATGCCCCGGCACCCGGATCGCGCTGGTCGGCTACAGCCAGGGCGCCGACGCCGCCGGTGACCTGGCCTCCGAGATAGGTACCGGACGCGCAGCCATCAAGCCGGGTCAGGTGGCCGGCGTCGTGCTGATCGCCGATCCGCGACGGTCCAAGCGCGACAACCTGGTCGGCCCGCCGCTGCGCGGCGAAGGCAGTGGCGGACCGCGCCTCGACAGCATGGGCTGGGTTCTGCCGAGGGCGTTCACGATCTGCGAACCCACCGACGTGTACTGCAACGTGCCCCGGGACTACTACGTGACGCGGATCGTCGGCTACCTCGCCGAGACCAGTGACCCGACGCCGAGCCAGGTCGGCCAGTACCAGGCGGAGGCGGGGGCGATCCTCGCCGAACTGCTCACCCTCGGTGGCCCCGGTGAGATCGTGCAGGAACTCGGCGATGAGCGGGCCCGCGAACAGATCAGGTCGTTCAACCGCTTCCTGCAGTCCGGGTCCCACGGGACCTACCGCGACTTCGAGGTCAGCCCGGGGGTGACGGCGGTGCAGTGGGCCAACCGGTTCCTCGCCGGCCTCGCCTGAGGCATGCGGCCGGCTGACCTGCGCGGCAACCGGGTGAATCGGATGCCCTACTAGAGTGGCGCCCGAGGCGGTCACCGATGTCGGGGACCAGCCGACCGCCCCTCGGACAGACGGACTCATTCCTTGCCAACGCAGCTCGCCGCCGTACTCGCCCAGACCGACCCGTCCCAGGGCCACAGCGGTTTCATCGGCTGGATCCTGGACCTGATGGACACACTCGGCGAACTGGGTGTCGGCGTGGCGATCCTGCTCGAGACCTTCCTGCCGCCCATCCCGTCCGAAGCGGTCCTCCCCGGCGCCGGGTTCCTCGCCTACGAGGGCCGCATGAACGTCTGGCTTGCCTGGGCGGCCGCAACCGTCGGTTCGCTCGTCGGCGCCTGGCTCTGGTACTGGATCGGTGCCGCTCTGGGTCGCGACCGCACGCGGCGTCTCGTCGGGCGGCTCCCGCTGCTCGACCACGACGACTTCGACAAGGCGGAGGAATACTTCGTCCGCTGGGGTGGACTGGCGGTTCTGCTCGGGCGGTGTGTGCCGCTGGTGCGTTCGTTCGTCTCGATCCCCGCCGGCATCGAGAAGATGCCGTTCTGGCGCTTCACCGCCTACACGACGCTCGGTTCGGGAGTGTGGAACGCGCTGTGGATCGGGATCGGCTTCGGTTTCGGGCCGGCCATCGCCCCGGCACTGGAACGCTGGAGCGGCGTGCTGTCCAACATCGTGATCCTGGTGCTGGTCCTGATGATCGCGTGGTTCGTCGTGAAGCGGGTTCGCCGCCGGCGCATCAACGCCACCGGGTAGGAACCGGTCCGGGAATACCGCGCGCCGAAGCGCAGTTGTACCCCGCGACGGTGACGGACTCAATGCCCCGGGTCCCACCCTTTTGCCGCTACGAGCGGTCGTTTGCCGAGAGGCGCACTGGCCGGCACCGTCCTTCAACGAGCCGAAGCCGCCGATCCCTCAGGGTCGGCGGCTTCGGTCTTTCACGCCCGGTAGAGCGCCTCCTGAGCGCAGCCCTCGGCTGGCTCCGAATGGTCGACAAGGACCGCGTCGAGTCATTCATGCAGGTGAGGGGCGCGTCGCTACCCGCGACGTAACGCTTCGCGTGGAATGATCGATCTAGCCGTCGTGTGCGGCACTCGCCACTTCGGGACCCTGAGGTGCGGGATTCACACGTGTCGGCAGTCGCGGGGGACGTGGCGGAGGCCACGCCGAACTCCGGCGACACGATCGGGAACAGCCGCTACAGTAGAACAAAGTTTGAGTCCGTTGTAACGAAGTGAAGTATCAGGAAGTGATTGGTCATGAAGTTGGCTGACACCTTTCATACGCCCCGCCGCGGCTCCCTGCTGAACTCGCTCACCGGTGGGCGACTCGGAGGACGCCGCGATTCCCCGATGATGTTCCCCGCCGAAGCGGAACGTCTGATCACACCGGCCGAACTCAGACGGTTCGGCGTTCGGTCCTAGGCCCTTCGAGGCTCGTCGCTTTCGCTCCTCGCACCTCAGGGGGCGGGCGGGGGCAGTWCGTCGCTTTCGCTCCTCGCACC
>NZ_NGFO01000064.1 GCF_002149015.1 Gordonia lacunae
CATACGACCATACGACAACGCGATGGCTGAGGCGTTCAACTCGCTGTTCAAAGCCGAATGCATCCGTAACCCCGTGATGCGCCCGCGAGGCGGCTGGGCAGGTGTGGGCGAGGTCGAGATCGCCGTCGCTGAGTACGTCGAATGGTTCAACCACCGCCGCCTGCACGGCGAGATCGGACACGTCCCACCCGTCGAGTACGAGAGCGCCTACTGGTCGACCCACACCGTCACCAGCTACCGTGAGAACCCGGTCCCCGCAAACGCTGGAACCAACTAACCGAGCCTCCAGCAAACCCGGGGCGATTCACACCGTCTCCCGAATCACGGATCGGGTCATCGAAGAGATGGTGTCGTGGTGGGCACGCCCGCTGGAGAAAGTGTACGCGGCGGTGTTCATCGACGCGATCATGGTCAAGATCCGGGATGGGCAGGTGCGTAACCGGCCCATCTACGCCGCGATCGGGGTGGATCTCGACGGGCACAAAGACATCCTCGGCATGTGGGCCGGCGACGGCGACGGCGAGTCGGCCAGGTTCTGGCTGGCGGTGCTCACCGACCTCAAGAACAGGGGTGTCCGCGACATCTTCTTCGTTGTGTGTGACGGATTGAAAGGGTTGCCCGACAGTGTATCTGCCGCGTTCCCGTTGGCCACGGTACAGACGTGCATCATCCATCTGATCCGCAACACCTTCAAGTACGCCTCCCGCAAGTATTGGGACACGATCAGCGCCGATCTCAAACCGATCTACACCGCGCCGACCGCCGCTGACGCCCGGGCGCGGTGGGAGGAATTCGCCGAGAAATGGGGCACGCCGTACCCGGCGATCGTGACCCTGTGGGAGAGCGCGTGGGAGGAGTTCATCCCGTTCCTTGACTACGACGTCGAGATACGGCGAGTGTTGTGCTCCACCAACGCGATCGAAAGTCTCAACGCCCGCTACCGGCGTGCGGTGCGCGCTCGAGGACACTTCCCGAACGAGCAGTCCGCACTCAAAACGCTCTACCTGGTCACCCGGTCGCTGGACCCGAAGGGTACCGGTCAGACGAAGTGGGCCGTACGCTGGAAGCCAGCGCTCAACGCCCCGGCCATCACGTTCGCCGATCGTATGCCCGCAGCCGAAGAACGCTGACCCGCCGAGCAATCGGAAAACCGCCGCTTACACCGAATATCGGACAGACCCGTCGGGGCCCGATTCCCGCCGAGCTCGTGGTGAGCGTGCGTGAGACGCTGGGTGGGGGTCGTCCAGAACGGGGGGTGTCCCTATGGGTTTGTCAAGCAGCTGAAGCGATTGGGGTTCGGTAGGGCTCGCTGTGCTTGAGCATCGCGTAGAGGACGTCGCATCGTCGGCGTGCCAGGCAGATGAGGGCGGCGTTGTGTTTCTTTCCTTCGGCGCGTTTGCGGTCGTAGTAGGCGCGGCTGGTGGGGTCGTGCAGTGCGGCGAACGCGGAGAGGAAGAAGGCTCGTTTGAGTTTGCGGTTTCCGAATCGGGCGGGGTGCTCGCCACGGATGGAGGTGCCGGATCGGTGGGTGACTGGTGCGATGCCGGCGTAGGCGGCCAGGTGGCCTGCGGTGGCGAATGCTGAACCGTCGCCGACTTCGAGGAGGATGCGGGCTGCTGTGTAGGGGTCGTAGCGGATCTGGTTTCGCACCGCGGCAAAGTGGCTCCGCGCCATGTCTCGATCGTTGTCCGCGTCGCCGGTAGCATCACGGGTGGACGCCTGCACGGTGGCGTGGTCGAAGGCCAGGATACGTGACGCTGCGAGAAGAACTGCAGGCTTCCCGGTTGCCTCCTGTCGATGTCACAGGACCCGGGTCAGCGGGAACCGGCGTCCTGCTGATGGTAATGCTCCTGCGTGCGTTTGTGTGAACGCGGCGGCCCTGCTTAGCGTCCTCCTCGCGGACTTGCCGCGACAGGCCGGTTAGCCTGACAAGGATGCTGCGGCCTTTCGTAGTGACGCCTCCAGGGTCGTTTCCGCCTCGGGTAGAGCCGCCGCGAGGGTTGTGACGGATCGGAGCCGCTCGGATGAGGCGTGATCCTTCTGTACTGCTGCGCGTGCGACTGCAGTCCAGGATGTCGCCGCATGGTGGGCGTTGGCTGCAAGGATGGCGGTGGCGTGATCGCCGGTGAGGCGCGCGATTTCGTCGCAGCCCTGTGCCAGCAGTCGGCGGAACAGGCCGCCGCCGGTCCCCGCTTTCTCGATGAAGGCGCCGAGGCTGAATAAATGCATCTCGAGGTCGTCGGTCGACAGGGCTCCCCAGCTGCAGACGTCGGATGCGAGCGCGCTGGCAGCGTCGAGGCCGTGTGACCCGTGTTCTGCGGGCCCGGCGATCGTCGATGCGCCTGGGGTGCTCAGGCTCGCTGCGGATTGTGCGAATGCCTGTGCGGCCACCTCGAGAATCGAAGGTGGCGTCTGTGGCCAATTGATACGAAACAGCGTGTGTCGGGTTGGCTCCGGGAAGGAGGTCGAGCGGCGCGCGCGTGCGAGTGCGTCCAGTGGGACGCGTTGAAGGTCTTCGCGATCGTTGTCGGCGATGTACGCGACGCCTTGCGTCTCGTCGTAGCCGACTACAACGATGTCGTGGCGGCTCATGCGCAACTGGACCCGCAGGTAGGGGAGTTCTGCGATCTCCGCCCAGACCAGTGCAGGGCGTCCCTGATCGATCTCGCCACGAAGGTTCTCCCAACCCTCGGCCGGGTCGTCTGTGGCAAGCACCTCGACGGTGCCGCCCAGACGGCGGGGGAGGTCGATCTCAAAATCAGGTCCTCGTCCGACTAAGTACACGGGTGGCATCAGCGCTTTTGATCGAATGTAGGTGAGGGAGAGGGCTCCGCCGAGGGCAAAGACGAGGCCCTCGTCGGGTGGGCCGTCGTAACCGAGCCCGGTCCACTCCATGAGGTCTCGCATCGCACCGGACCCACAGTGGCCACCCATTCGGTGCGGGTAGGGGTCGATCATCGAGGGGCCGGACACTGACACGATCCTCCTGTGTTGAGGCGGTACGAAAATTGTCGATTGCCGGGCCGACGACTGAGGCAGACCGGGTTAGGCGTGGAATGCATCTAGTGACGTCGCACGCTGCGTGAGTATAAGAGGGCCATAGGCCTCTTTGAGAGCCACCAGGATGTTGTCGAGAGGCAGGTCGTTGTACACACCTCTTTCGCGGACGTACTCCATGTGTGTTGAGCCGTCCGCGGAGTGAGCGTGGAGCAACGCGTCGCTGTCGCCGGTGAAGTCGATCGGGGCGACTCCGAACCGCGCGCACAGTTCCGAGTTGAACGCGGGTGTCGCCTTGAGCCACCGTCCGTCTATGTAGACGTGGCTGTACCCGTGATAGACGAAGACGTCGGTTCCCATCAGCTCACGTAGGGCGCCCGTTTGGAGGTGATTACGGACGTCGGCGAAGCCTAGCCGCGCTGGGATCCCGGCGGCGCGGAATGCGGCGGTAAGCACGACGGCCTTGGGGACGCAGTATCCACGCCCGGATTCGATTACATGGCTGGCCCGGTAGTGCTCTGGGTCGTTGGAGACGGTGTACGGGTCGTAGCGGATGGCGTCGCGCACCGCGGTGAACAGGCGGCCGGCTTTGTCTTTGTCGGTGGTCGCGTTGCCGACGGCTTCGCGTGTGAAGGTTGCGACGGTGGCGTGCTCGATGTCGAGGAAGCGTGAACCCGTCAGCGCCGCCGGGCTGACCGCATTTGTCGGTGATGTGGTCATGGGGCCGCTCCGATCAATTCGGACCTGACGATCGGCGCTCGTTGTGCAATGGCGCGCTTGGCGGTCACGAAGTCAGCGGGTCTGTTGACGCAGTCAGCTGCAATCAGTTCTCCGGCGGTTAAGTAGTAGCAGGTGAAGTCGCGGCCATGGGCGGGGTTGCCGCTGACCAGCACCTCGTCGTATCCGGTGTTGAGCCCGGCGATCTGGAGTTTGAGGTCGTATTGGTCGGACCAGAACCATGGCAGTGCGGCGCGACCGGTTGTGTTGTCGCAGATTGTGGCCGCCGCGATCTTGGCGTGCTCGGTTGTTGCGGACACGCACTCGAGACGAACACGTCGCCCGTACCGCTCGATTCGGTGGTTGGCGCAGTCGCCGGCTGCGACGATGTCAGGATCGCTGGTACGAGCGCGGTCGTCGACGAGGATGCCGTTTTCGACGTCGATGCCCGCAGCTGCTGCGAGCTCCGTGTTCGGAATGACGCCGACGCCGACGATGACCAGGTCAGCGGCCAGCGTCTCCCCCCCGGACAGGACAACGCCGTCGACTCGTTCGTCGCCGCGGAACCCTTCGACCATTGCGTCGGTCCGTACCTCGACACCCTTCTCGCGGTGAATTCGATCGAAGAATTCCGACACGACGGGCGCCGTGACACGTTCGAGTACGCGTCCTGCCGCCTCCAGGACGGTGACCTCGACACCCAGGGTTCGAAGCGAGGCCGCTGTCTCCAGGCCGATGTACCCGCCGCCGACAATGACGACCCGCGAACCCGGGACCGCGGCGGCGCGGATGGCCTCGACATCGGTGGCGGTGCGCAGATAGTGCACGCCCGGCAGGTCGGCGCCGGGGACCGGCAGTGCGCGAGCTCGAGCGCCGGTGCACAGGGCCAACTTCGAGTAGGACACCGCGTCGTTGTTGCCAAGAGTGACGGTTCGTTCGGCACGGTCGATCGAGGTCACGGTCCCGTCGACGAGCTCGATCCGTTGCTTGTCGTAGAACTGGCGGCTCCGAATCGCGACATCGTCGAGATGGCAATCGCCAGCCAGGTATGCCTTGGACAGCGGCGGCCGCTGATACGGCAGGCGGCCCTCGTCGCCGATCAGCAGGATGGCCCCAGCCCACTTCTCCTTGCGCAAATTGGCCGCCAGCTGTGCGCCCGCGTGGCTTGCGCCGACGATCACGACCCGATCAGTACTCACGTCTCCGGCTTGGGAGTCAGACGGACCATCATCTTGCTGATCCCACGAACGAAGTTGGACTGCACGTACTCCGGATCACCGACCACCTCGATGTCGTCGAAGCGCTCGAGAAGTTCTTCCCAGAGAATGCGCAACTGCAATTCGGCCAAACGGTTTCCCATGCAACGGTGCACACCGAAACCGAACGCGATGTGGTTGCGAGCGTTGGACCGATCGATGATGAGCTCGTCCGGGCGGTCGAACACTCGCTCGTCGCGGTTGCCGGAGGCATACCACATGACGACTTTGTCACCTGCGCGGATGAACTGACCGTTGAGCATCACGTCCTTCTTGGCGACCCGACGCATGTATGCCAGCGGGGTTTGCCACCGGATAATCTCCGACACCGCATTGGGAATCAGATCCGGATTGGCTTTGAGTTTCTCGAACTGCTCGGGAAACTCGTTGAGAGCCAGCACTCCGCCGCTCATCGAGTTGCGGGTGGTGTCGTTGCCGCCGACGATCAGCAGCACGAGGTTCCCGAGGAACTCCATCGGGCTATTGTCGAGAAGGTTCTTGGTGTCCTCGTTGCTCTGCAGCATGGTGATGAGGTCGAATCCGGTCTCCTCGCCTGCCGCGGTCCGCGCGGCCTTGTCTCGCCACAGCGCACTCAAGCCCTGTGCCATCGCGACCATCTCGCGGAAAACTTTGTCGTTGTCCGATGGTCCGCCGTTGGCCTGCTCCATCGACGTGGCCAAATCCGACCACTGGACGAGTTTGTGGCGCTGCTCGTAGGGGTAGTCGAGCAATGTCGCGAGCATCCGCGCGGTCAGTTCGACCGACACGGTCTGGACCCAGTCGAACGGTTCGTCGAGCGGTAGCTCCTCGACGACTTCCCGGACGCGAGACCGGATGAGGCCCTCCATCTCGCGCAGGTTCTTCGGTGCGACGACTCCCTGGACGGCGGCGCGCTGCTTGTCGTGCCGCGGCGGGTCCATGGCGATGAACATCGCGATATCCATGAAACGCGGGGGCCGACCGATGATGATGAACGGTTCGGCGGAGAACGCTTCATGGTTTTTGTCGACAGCGATGATGTCGGCATGTCGAGTGACCGACCAGAACGGCCCGAAGGGACTGCGGGGCTGGAAGTGAACGGGCGCCTCATTGCGCACACGCTCGAAGTAGGACCGCCACATGCCCTGTCGGTAGAGAAATGGGTTGCTCAGATCGATGTCAGTGAGTTCGACGTCCTCGACCGGCGGGATGGGGGTCTCGGTGAAGATTTTCTTGCCGTCGGTTCGGGTGACGATCCGGCGGGTCTTGTCATAGACGTGAGCGCCACGGATCTGCAGATCGATCGGGATCATGGACTGCGCCTTCTCGGCGATCGCGGTGGTAATGCTCATCTGAAAGTCGCTCTCATTCTCTCACTTCACAACTGGAACTCGGGGAGGTGAACGGTCAACCCGTCCCACTCTTCGCGCGCGGTCATCTGACACGACAGCCGCGAGTTGGCCTCACGCTCGGGGTGCATGCTCAACATGCCTTCTTCGACGTCTGTGCTGTGGCCGACGGTGTCGATCCACGCGCTGTCGACGACGACGTGGCAGGTTCCGCATGCCGCCTCACCGCCACAGTCGCCATCAATGCCCGGTATCGCCTGGTCGACCGCGGTCTGCATCAGTGACCTGCCGGGCATCACCGGCGCGGGGTAGTCCTCGCCGTCGTGGGTCACGTAGGTGATCGTGGCCATGGCCACCTCCTTGTTCCTGGGTCGTAGAGATGAGTGTGCGCGCGGCGAATGTGGTCGATCCAGGTTCGGACGTCGCGATGTCTTGTTAACTTGGCTCATATGAGCCTTGTCGAGTCGGGGATGCCGCCGCTGGCGTTCGCCCAGCTCCTCGACAGCGGCGCCTTGGGCGCGGCGGAGACCCGAGCGTTCGAACGCATCATGGCCCGCGAGGGCGTCGATCTCGCGGTCGTCATTGCGCGACAGGGCCAAGTGCCTGTCCGGTGGTTTCACGAGGTGTATCCGGCGATGGATTCCCAGCAGGGATTCCGGTTGGGCGTAGCGTTCGCCGAGCACGCTCAGCTCACCTCGTTCGGCCCCATCAGTTTGCCGCTGGTCAGTGCGGGTTCCGTCGTCGAAGTTGTTCAACTGCTTCAGTTCTTGCCCCTGATATCGACCGCGCTGAGCACCGAGTTCCAGCACGGAGATTCTGGACTGACGATCGCTCTGGCCGGGCGCACCGACAGCGCCGGCACCGATTGTTTCGCCGTCACCTACGGTGGTCTGGCTGTCCTGCGGTTGGTGGACATGCTCGCCGGTGCCGTCCCCTCCGTGGAGCTTCATCTGACATGCCAGGCGCCGGCAGACCTGATCGCCGTGGGTGAGATCGGCCATCGGATCGTTTTCAACGCGCCCGCGGCGTTCGTGCACATACCGGCTGCCGTGCTCTACGACGTGTGCCGTTTCTCCGACCCCGTGGCCTACCGGATCGGTATTGCCGAGCTTCGACGCGTCTACGAACAGCGTAGGCCCAGTTCCTACACGCAGCTGGTCCGCGCACAGTTCGATGCCGACCCTGCCCGCGCTGACGGTGCTCGTATCGCGGCGGAGCTGTCGATATCGGTGAGCACACTCAAGCGACGCCTGAACGCCGAGGGCACCACCCTGCGTCGCCTGCGGCAGCAGTTCGTCCAAGAACGGGCCACCGCGCGACTGCTGGATCCGGGCATCGGTGTCGGCGAGATAGCCGCAGAACTGGGGTACTCCGACGCCGCCAGCTTCTCTCATGCGTTCACACGGTGGGTCGGATGCTCCCCGACGCGGTTTCGCCGCGCACCGGCGAATCGGCAGGCAGCGCCGGGCATCTGAGCAGGTCAGTCCGCGCGAAGAAGATTGACGAAAAAGCTGTCTACCGTGGAGGTGTCGGCGTAGCGCGCGAAGTGCATGAGATCGACTTTCACGAACTCGCCGGTGGCGGAAAAGTAGGTCTCGCCGTCCACAGTCCCGCTCGCCCCGATGTGCAGGATGTGATCGGCGTCCTCGTCGATGCACGCCGTAAGACGTACTGGTACGTGGAGGGGTACCGGTCGGCGGTACTTGACGGTCAACGTGCGCGTGACGGCCGGGGTGCCGGCGATCCACAGCGTGAATCCCATGATGTCGTCGCACGCGGCCGAGATAGCGCCTCCGTGCGCCAAACCTGGTCCACCGGAATGCTTGGTGGTGAAAGAGTGATCGGCAAAAACGCGGTCGCCGTCGCGGTACACCTCGAGCTGCAGGCCGCTGGCATTCTCCGGCCCGCAGCCCATGCACGATGGGGAGTGTGCGGGCAGTTTGGTGGGTGCTGACATCACAGTCCTCGAATCGATGCTCGTGCCGGTAGCAGACCACTACCAACGGTATCGTTGGTAGAATGCCACATCCACGCTGGACCAACAGCGTGAGGAGACCTGGTGGCGGTGAGCATCAATGGCCTCGACGACGTCGATCCGCGGCGGGTTCGTTCCCGGAACCGTCTGCTCGACGCCACGGCGGTGTTGCTGCGCAGCGGGGGAGTGGAGGCTGTCACCGTCGAGGCGGTCACGAGCGTTCCCGCAGCTGGAGACAGTCGTGCGGCAGCAGTCGGTCGACCCGATCCCTGCGGGAGTGCCGTCGTTTCAGTCATTCGACCGGATGGGCACGGCGTTCGGGGAGAAAGGCGCCAAGACAACGGCGTTTATCGCCATGGAGAACCGTGGCGGCCTCACCCCGACGGTGCGTGCACGCTACGACGAGCTTGTCCAGGAACTTCGTGGCACCACCGCCGATGTCGCTTCCGCCCGCGACCTGGTGGGGGGATCGCCGATGTGTGTTGTCGAACTTGTCAGGATGTAAAGCCTGGGACGGGATCACGGTCGTTCTAGAAGTACTGGCCGACGTCGGCAATCTTGTAGGCCACCGGGTCATGCAGGCTGTGCGTCCGGATGTTGCGCCAGAACCGGTCCAGCCCCAAACGCGGGTGTGTCCCACGCGCCCCGATGACCTCGAAGATCCGGCTGCCTATAGACAGACCCGCCTCGGTGGCCAAGACCTTCACCCCCGACACCTGAACCATCAGCGAGGCCCGATCGGCGGGTGCCAAAGCATCACCCTTCTCCCAGATCCGCTGCACCGCGTGCGACGCATCGCGGGCCGCCGCGTCAGCGCCTTGTAGTTTAATCGCAAGCTCTCCAAAGGTCCGAACTACGTATGGATCCTGCGTGGCCTCAGAAACCCCCGCAGGGGTCCATGGCCGTGCGTGCTCCAGCGTGTATTCGCGAGCGGAGTCCAGCGCTTCGGCGGCAATTCCTATGTAGACGTGCGAGAAGATCAGTTGCACCAACGGGCCGAATAGGCTGGCGCGCCTATAGCCGAAAAAGTCGGTGATCACGCTGTTCGGAGCCCCCAACACCTCGTGCGGAAGCACTTGAACATCTTTGAAGTCCGTTGTACCGCTGTCGGTCCGCCGCATCCCCAGGGCTTTCCAGTCATTGTTGGGACGCACTCCCCCTCGGTCGGTGGGTATGACCGCTGTGATAATTCCCGACCGCTCGGGTGAGTCATCATCCTGCGCCACGCCAAACACCAGAAGCAGATCGGATCCGAGCGCCCCGCTACAGAAATGCTTGGTCCCGTTCAGCACGTAACCACCGTCGTCGCGTGGGGTTGCACGCACCTTCCAGTCGAGAATGTGACTGTTGTTCTCGCTCAACGCGTTCCCCGTCCAGGAACCCTGCGCCACGCGGCGGTAAGTGGCGTCGCGCTGCTCCGGCGAGCCGAGGAGTTCGATGAAGGCTGCACACACGAGGTGGTATCCGTAGAGGTGGCCAAGCGAGCCGTCGACCTTGGCAATCTCGCGGATTACTGCGAAGACTGAATCGCCCCGGGTTTGCTGGAGGCTCGGTTAGTTGGTTCCAGCGTTTGCGGGGACCGGGTTCTCACGGTAGCTGGTGACGGTGTGGGTCGACCAGTAGGCGCTCTCGTACTCGACGGGTGGGACGTGTCCGATCTCGCCGTGCAGGCGGCGGTGGTTGAACCATTCGACGTACTCAGCGACGGCGATCTCGACCTCGCCCACACCTGCCCAGCCGCCTCGCGGGCGCATCACGGGGTTACGGATGCATTCGGCTTTGAACAGCGAGTTGAACGCCTCAGCCATCGCGT
>NZ_NGFO01000065.1 GCF_002149015.1 Gordonia lacunae
GCCTTGCGGGCGGCGGTCCGGCGTCGGGTCCGGGGACGGGCGGTGCCGGTGGTCTCGTTGCCGGCGTCGGGGCCGGTGGTGTCGTTGTCCGTCATCAGACCAGCACTCCTGCCGCGCGCAGATCCACGATCAGCTGCTCGATCTGCGCCGGGTTCGCGGGCACCTGCGGCAGGCGCGGGTCGCCGACCTCGAGCCCGAGGATGCGCAGCGCCGCCTTGACCATGGTGACCCCGCCGAGCCGGCCCATGGCGTTGACGAGCGGGAGCATGGAGGTGTTGATCGCCCGAGCAGCGTGGAGATCACCCTTCTCGACGGCGATCTGCATGTCCCGCAATCGATCCGGGACGAGGTGACCGATGACGCTGACGTACCCGGTGGCACCGATCGACAGCCAGGGCAGGTTGAGCGCGTCCTCACCGGAGAGGTACTCGAGGCTGGTGCTCGCGATCAGGCCGGCCGCCGAGTGCAGGTCTCCCTTGGCGTCCTTGACCCCGCGGATGTTCGGGTGCTCGGCCAGGGCGAGCATCGTCTCGTTGGCGATCGGCACCACCGAGCGCGGTGGGATGTCGTACAGCAGGACCGGCAACGCGGTGGCGTCGGCGACGGTCCGGAAGTGCGCGAGGAGGCCGGCCTGCGGCGGCTTCGAGTAGTACGGGGTCACCACGAGGAGCGCATGGGCGCCGATCTTCTCGGACTCGATCGCGAACCGGACGCTCTCGGCGGTGTCGTAACTGCCTGCGCCCTGGGTGATCCGGGCCCGGTCGCCCACCGCGTCGAGGACGACCCGCAGCAGTTCGAGCTTCTCCGGCACGGTGGTGGTCGGCGACTCGCCGGTGGTACCGGACACGACCAGCCCGTCACAGCCCTTGGAGACCAGGTGGTCGGCGAGAACGGCCGCCTTGTCCAGATCGAGGCTTCCGTCCGTGCGGAAGGGGGTGACCATCGCAACCACGTTCGTCCCGAAGGGATGCTCGTGCAGCGGTTCCTGGACTGCGTTCATGGTGCTCAAGGCTACCGCCTCCCTGTCCGTGACGATCCTCACCCTTCCAGCACGAACGGTGAGGTCGCGACCTCGGTCCCGTCGGCCAGGGTGCCGATCTCGAAATCACCGAACACGGTGGGCGCCACACGCATCAGCTGGCGTAGGCATTCCACCGCCAGCTGGCGGATCTCGACGTCGGCGTGCTCAGTGGCACGCATGCCGACGAAGTGCCGCCAGGCCCGGTGGTTACCGGTCACGACGATCTTGGTCTCGGTGGCGTTCGGCAGCACGGACCGAGCGGCCTGACGTGCCTGTTTCCGACGCAGGATGGCGTTGGGGACGTCGGCGAACTTCGCCTCGAGCGCCGCGAGGAGCTCGGTGTAGGCCGCCCGGCTGGCATCGGTCGCCGCGGTGAACAGGTCCTCGAGTTCGGGGTCCCCCACGATCGCCGGCGGCGCCACGACGTTCGAATCGTGCTCGGGCACGAACCGCTGGGACAGTTGCGAGTACGAGAAGTGCCGGTGCCGGATCAGTTCGTGGGTGCACGACCGCGAGATTCCGCTGATGTAGAAGGTCACCGACGCGTGCTCGAGCAGCGACAGGTGACCGACCTCGAGGATGTGCCGCAGATAGCCGGCATTCGTCGCGGTTCGCGGGTTGGGTTTGTCCCAGCTCTGGTAGCACGCCCGACCGGCGAACTCGACGAGCGCCTCACCGCCCTCCGCGTCGGTGCTCCACGGCACGTCCTCGGGAGGGGTGAACTGGGTCATCGCCACCATCTGCACCTTCAGCGGCACCAATTCGGACACGCATGTCTCCTGTCATCCCTCACGTACGGCCACACCTCCGCGTGCCCTGCGGTACCCGATTCTCCCCCACCGCTTCCGTACCGCACCTTCGGGCTGTGCCCGCGGGTAGAGTCCTGCAGGCGTGCTCGAAGACCGGGGGTGGGATGCGATGACGACACGACGCGATTTCCTGCGCACGGGAGCGGTCGTGACCGGGACCGCGCTCGCCTCACCCGCGGTCGTCGCCCAGGGTGCCCCGCGGTCGCCCCGACCCCCGTCGGCGGCGGTGTTCCGTCACGGCATCGCGTCGGGCGACCCACTTCCGAACGCCGTCATCCTCTGGACTCGCATCACCCCGACCCCGGCGGCGACGCCCGGTTCCGGGATCGGACCGGAGAGCGTGGTTCGTTGGGAGGTCGCCCGTGACCCCGGCTTCGGGTCTGTTGTGACATCGGGCGAGACCCGCACCTCGGCCGAGTCCGACCACACGGTGAAGATCGATGTCACCGGCCTGAGTCCGCGGACCCGTTACCACTACCGCTTCACCGTCGTGTCCGGCCCGGCCGCCGGCGCGGTGTCACCGACCGGACGTACGTGCACCGCGCCCGCGACCGGTGCCCATGTCGCGAAGATCCGGTTCGGCGTCGTCTCGTGCGCCAACTGGGAGGCCGGGTATTTCGCCGCCTACCGTCATCTCGCCGCGCAGCCCGCACTCGACGCGGTGGTCCATCTCGGCGACTACTTCTACGAGTACGAGACCGGCCGGTACACCGGCAAGACCGGAACCGTTCGGGCGCATGAGCCACGGCACGAGATCATCACGCTGCGCGATTATCGAACTCGCCACGCGCAGTACAAGACCGACCCGGATCTGGCCGCATTGCATCGGGAGCTGCCGTTCATCTGCATCTGGGACGACCACGAGTCGTCGAACGACTCGTGGTCGGGCGGCGCGGAGAACCACCAGCCGAGCGAGGGTTCCTGGGCCGCACGGCGCACCGCGGCGCTGCGCGCCTACGCCGAGTGGATGCCGATCCGCCCCGCGGTCGACACCGCCGGCCGGCATCTGTTCCGCAGGCTCCGCTTCGGCCGTCTGCTCGAGTTGTCCATGCTGGATCTGCGCTCCTATCGCGACCTGCAGGTCAGCTCCCGATCGGCGGCCATCGACGATCCCGCCCGCTCGATCCTCGGCCGGGCGCAGATGTCCTGGCTGACCAACGGACTCACGTCGTCGGAGACGCGCTGGAAGATCGTCGGCAATCCGGTGATGATCGCCCCCGTGCTGATCCCCCCACTGGATCCGCAGACGACCGGGGCGGTCACCGCGCTGCTGGGCATTCCGCGGGAGGGGATTCCGTACAACGCCGACCAGTGGGACGGTTACGCGGCCGATCGCCGACGGCTGCTGGATGCGCTCCGGCGCGATCGCGTCGACAACGTCGTGTTCATCACCGGCGACATCCACTCGTCGTGGGCCTGTGACATCCCGGTCGACCCGGCGAACTATCCCGGCGGCGGGAGCGTCGCAACGGAACTGGTCGGCACGTCGATCACGTCGACCAACATCGACGACATGCTGAACGTGCCCGCCAACACCGCGGGAGTCGCCGTGTCCTCGGCCTTCGGGGCCACCAACCACCACGTGCGCTGGAGCGAGTTCGACGCGCACGGCTACTCGGTCCTGACCGTGACCCCGGCGGCAACGCAGATGGACTGGTACTTCGTGCACGACAAGACGAGCCCGCGGTCCGGGCAGTACCACGCGAAGTCCTACCGGGTCGCCGACGGCACCCAGCGGGTCGTCCCGGTGGGCGGGCCGGCGGGTTAGCTGCGCGTGTCGACCTGATCCAGCAGCGCCGACAGCTTGGCATGGGTGTCGGGCCAGCCGTGGACGGCGACCGAGGTGATCCCGAGGGCCTTGACCGGATAGTCGTTGCCGCCTTCGTCGAGGCGGTCGCCGAAGAACAGGATGTCGCTGGTGCTGAGTCCGAGGATGTCCATCAACTTGAGTGCGCCATAGGCCTTGTCGATGCCCTTCTTGGTGACGTCCACCGACGTCGAACCACCGCTGCGCACTTCGAGGTCGGGAAGTCGCTCGGCGGCGTAGGCACGGAGCGACTCCTTCTTCGCTCCGTCGGGGTCCCAGGCAGCCTTCTCGTCGACCGGGGCCTTCTGCCCCAGCGCGCTGAAGGTGATCTGGCTGCCACGGTCCTCGAGGATGTCACCCCACGTCTCGCTCTCCCACAGGCCGAGTTCGCGCGCGCCGGTCTCCAGCACCTCGAGAGTGCGCTGCTTCTCGTCGTCGGTGAGGAACTCCGCGTAAACGGTCTCCCACTCGTCGCCGGACCATCGCACGTACTGGGTTCCGCAGGTCGGCATGAGATGGAGGTTCCCGACGCTGTCGAAACTGCCCAGCCGCGCGAGGACCTGCTTCTCGAACTGGGTGAAGTTGCCGCCGGAGATGATGCAGCCCAGGCTCACGTCGAGCATGCGCCGCAGGAGCTCGACCATCTTGTCGTCGAGCGGGCTCTTCGACGGCGCCAGGGTGTCGTCGAGATCGAACATCACCAATCGGTAGTCGTTGCCCTCATACGACACGGTCATCGCTTCGTCTCCCATCACAGTCGTGAACTCTCGATCCCCGCCCATTGCATCACCCCGCGCACCGGTCGGCGCACCCTCACCCGACGTGCGCCCTCCGCTGCAGGTCGGGTGCGAGGTCCCCGCGCCCGGCCACGACGACGTCGTCGAGGTCCTGCCAACCGGCGAAGCTCAGCAGGTCCGCGGACAGCCGTTCGGCGACGAGGTCTCGGGAATGGCCGGGTTCGCAGTACGCCCCGAGGACCAGGAGGGTGCGGTTCTTGCGGTCGGCCTTCAGGTCCACGCGCGCCGCGATGTCGGTACCCAGCAGGTAGGGCAGCACGTAATAGCCGTGCACGCGTTTGTGTTCGGGTACATAGATCTCGATGCGGTAGTGGAAGTCGAACAGACGCTCGGCCCGCGGACGGAAGAAGACCAGCGGGTCGAACGGCGACAGGATGGCCGAGGTGTCGACGCGTCGCGGCATCGGTGCACCCGCGGCCAGGTAGGCGGGATCGCGCCAGCCGTCCACAGAGATCTCCTGCAGCGCCCCACTCTCGACGAGTTCGGCGACCGCTGGTCGTGCGTCGGCCGGCCGGAGCCGGTAGTAGTCCGCGAGATCGGCGACGGTGGCGACGCCGAGAGCCTGCGCGGCCCGGTTGACGAGCTCACGGTGGGCGTCCGCGCGGCCGGGTCGCAGCGCGACCGTGTCGGCCCCGACGATCCGCTCGGTGAGGTCGTAGTGGCGCACGAAGTTCCCGTTGCGCACCGCGGACAGATCGCCGGCGGCGAACATGGCCTCGCACAGGTGCTTGACCTCGCCGCGCTGCCACCAGCTGCCCGCGGCGCCGGGTTCGCGCTCGATGCCCAGCTCCGCTTCGATGGCGCGGGGCGTCGTGGCGCCGACCGCCTCGATCACCGCCCGGACGTCGCTCACCAGAGAACGGTTGCGGCGCATCACGTCACGCGTGTGCCGGTACCGGCCATCGGCGAAGTCGTCCATCCGCCAGCGGAAGAGCGGCCAGTCGGCCACGGGGATCAGCGCGGCCTCGTGGGCCCAGTACTCGACGAGGAGCCGACGACCGCGACCAGGTTGCCAGGCGGCGCGGTGGAGCAGGTCGGGGTCGTAGGGGCCGAGGCGGGAGTACAGCGGCATGAAGTGGGCTCGCGCGGCGATGTTCACCGAGTCCATCTGCAGGAGTCTCGTCCGGCCGACGACTCGCTTGAGATGGGTCATGGTGGGCGCCGCGGCAGGCCGGCGGTCGGTGAAACCCTGTGCGGCGAGCGCGGTTCGGCGTGCCTGCGCGGGCGAGAGACGATCCGGCGGCATCAGGCCTGCCGGACGCGCCGGTAGTCGACGAAGCGATACTTGATCCCGCTCGTCGAGATCTGCCACTCGCCACGGACCGCCACCGACCAGTCGTCGGTGATCTCCGGCGCGAACGCGTCGGCACCGTCGACCTCGACGTCGATCTCGGTGACGCACAGCTCGGTCGCGAACTTCATTGCGAGCCGGTAGATCTCACCGCCACCGATGACCCCGATCCGTTCGCCGGCGGCGAGCTCGAGCGCCTCGGCCACCGATCCCGCGACGGTCGCCCCCTCGGCTGACCACCCCGCGTCACGGGTGACGACCACATTGGTGCGACCGGGCAGCGGCCGAAAACGCGGCGGCAGCGAATCCCAGGTCTTGCGGCCCATGACAACCGGGTGCCCGACCGTGAGTTCCTTGAATCGCGCCACGTCTTCGGGAACCCGCCAGGGAATCGTGTTGTCCCGGCCGATCGCCCCACCGCGGCCCTGCGCCCAGACCAGCCGCACCTGGTGCGACCCCTCCCCCGCGAGGTCGGACGTCACACTGCCACCGGGGCCTTGATCCCGGGATGGGACTGATAGTCGACGATGGCGATGTCGTCGAACTCGTAGTCGAAGATCGAATCCCGCTTGCGCAGTTCGAGTTTCGGATATGGGTACGGGTCCCGCGACAACTGCAGGGTCACCTGATCGACGTGGTTGTCGTAGATGTGGCAGTCGCCACCGGTCCACACGAACTCGCCCACCTCGAGCCCCGCCTGCTGGGCCATCATGTGGGTCAGCAGCGCGTACGACGCGATGTTGAACGGCACACCGAGGAAGAGGTCGGCGCTGCGCTGGTACAGCTGGCACGACAGTTTGCCGTCGGCGACGTAGAACTGGAAGAACGCGTGGCAGGGCGGCAGCGCCATCTGCGGGATCTCCCCCACATTCCATGCGGACACGATGTTGCGGCGCGAATCGGGATTGGTCTTGAGCAACTCCAACGCGGCCGAGATCTGATCGATGTGCTCGCCGGACGGGGTCGGCCAGCTGCGCCATTGCACCCCGTAGACGGGTCCGAGTTCACCGTTCTCGTCGGCCCACTCGTCCCAGATGCTCACCCCGCGTTCCTGCAGCCATCGCACGTTGGAGTCCCCGCGCAGGAACCACAGCAGCTCGTAGACGATCGACTTCAGATGCACCTTCTTGGTGGTGATCAGCGGGAAGCCTTCGGCGAGGTCGTAGCGCAATTGCCTGCCGAACAGGCTGCGTGTCCCCGTTCCGGTGCGGTCGGCCTTCGGTGTTCCCGTCTCCATGACGAGGCTCAGCAGGTCCTCGTACGGTGTCGGGATGGTCCCGGTCGATGACATGTCGCGGATGGCCGTGCTCACGGGTGCCAGTCTAGGCAAAGCCGTAGGCGTGCTGCCGGGCGCACGACACGACACCATCGCGGGCTGTGACTGCTGTGACTCATGTGATCCGGGCGGTACGCTCCCCTCGTGGCCACCCGCAGCACGACCCGCGCCAATCGCTACGCGAAGAGACGCCGCAAACGCGTCGCCGCGCGCGACAACGACCTCACCGACACCCAGTGGCTCGCACTGCAGGAGGCCTGGGGTGGGTGCGCGTACTGCGGCGCGGTCGGTGTCGCATTGCAGCGAGACTGCATGCTCGCCATCTCCCGGGGCGGCCGGTACACCGTCGCCAACGTCGTGCCGTGCTGCGGGTCGTGCAACGCGAGCAAGTGCAACTCCGAGGTCACGACGTGGATGCGGCGCAAGAAGCTGGACGAGAAGGCGTTCCTGGTCCGGCAATTCGAGGTCAGCAGGGCGCTGGCGGGCGCGGTGGATCCAGTCGTCGACCAGGCCGAGTGATCACCGACTGATCATCGCGCCGAGCTGTGCGCGACGATCAGCCGGTGCGTGCTTCGCAATGGCGCGGTCGACGTCATCTGTGGCTGCGCTCATCGTCTACCTCGACCGCGACGGGTACACCAACTCCACGGCGCTCCGCTCACCCGGCTCGACTGCTTCTACGACGGTACGGTTTCAGCCCCCAGCGCACGGTCACCGGCCTTCTCGCTGGTAGACGTCCGGGACGCCATCGTGATCATCGTCCCGGGACTCTTCGTCGGCCACTCGGCGATAGTGCCGGTTGCGCATCCGCAGGATGGCTGCCGCGGCTGAGGCGGCTGTCAGCGACCCGACCAGGACGCCGATCTTGACGTATTCCGCGCGCTCGGATTCCGGGTCGTACGCCAGGTCGCCGATGAGCAGCGAAACGGTGAAGCCGATGCCGGCGAGCATCGCGACACCGGTGACGTCGATCCACCGGATGCTCGCATCGAGGGTGGCTCGCGTGAATCTGGCCAGGAGCGCGGTGGTGCCGACGATGCCCACCGTCTTGCCGATCACCAGACCGCAGATGATGCCCAATGCAACGGGATTCGTGAGTGCCTCGCGCAGCCCACCGGGGCCGCCGATCGTGACGCCGGCGGCGAAGAAGGCGAACACCGGGATCGCGAAGCCGGCCGAGAGAGGCCGGACCCGATGTTCGAGATGCTCTGCCAGGCAATGCCGGGCGTCCGTTTCGCCCGCCTCGGCACGCCGGAGCACCGGGACGGTGAATCCCAGGACGACACCGGCGACCGTGGCGTGCACCCCGGACTCGTGAACGAATGCCCACGTGAGTGCAGCCAACGGCAGCAGCAGCCACCACGAGGTGATCCGTCGCTGTACGCAGAGGGCGAAGGCCGCCAGCGGAATGAGGGCCACCGCCAGCGCGGTGCCGTTGATGGATTCGGTGTAGAACACCGCGATCACCGTGATGGCGAGCAGGTCGTCGACCACGGCCAGGGTGAGCAGAAAGGTGCGCAGCGCAACGGGCAGGTGCGTGGAGATCACGGCCAGCACGGCGACCGCAAAGGCGATATCGGTGGCGGTGGGAATGGCCCAGCCCTGTACCGCCCCGTCTCCGGCCCACATCGTGATGGTGACGAAGATGAGTGCGGGAACGGCCATTCCACCGACCGCCGCGGCGATCGGCAGGGCCGCGCGGGCAGGGTCACGGAGGTCGCCGGCGACGAACTCTCGCTTCAGTTCGA
This sequence comes from Gordonia lacunae, assembly GCF_002149015.1. Lineage (GTDB taxonomy): Bacteria > Actinomycetota > Actinomycetes > Mycobacteriales > Mycobacteriaceae > Gordonia > Gordonia lacunae. Next base: position 8,750 of record NZ_NGFO01000065.1, read on the forward strand.
GACCGACGACGAAGAAGAAGATGGCGAGCAGGCCATCGGCCGCCCAGGTCGCGAGGGACAGATCGAGGTGCAGCCCGAGCGCGTCGGACCCCACGTGGACGTCGCCGAGGCCGAAGTAGGCGGCGGACCACGGCGAGTTGGCCCACACGAGAGCCACGACCGCGGCGACGAGCAGCAACATCCCGCCGATGGTTTCGCGCCGGAAGATGTCGGCGATGCGTGAAGCTTCGGGCCAGGAGCCGCGCGAGAAGAGCGTCGGGGTGGCCCGGCGTGGTTCGGTATCAGTCATGGTGCGTACGGAGTCTTTCGTCGGGTGGGCTACGTACGCGTCGTGGCCACCCCATCGTGCGGGCTCACCGTCAACGCGCAGCCGACCAGACTTCCCGGCACACCGGTGGACAGTTTAACAGCTGCGCGATCACGCCGCCTTGTCCGCGACGGGTTCTGGACGAGTTGCACTGTGCGCCTTCCATTCCCACACGGCGTAGAGCACCTCGGTGGTGTACCCCAGATCCATCCGGCCACCACCGACCGGCACCGTCGCGTCAGTGTTTATCCGAGGGTTTGGTTGCCACTCCGGCGGCTTCGAAGTCATCGGCGCCACCTCGATCTCGGCACCGTCAGGCCGATGAAACGTGAACCGCTGGTTGCCGTGAGCGGTGATCGAGAACTCGCCCCGATGCAACGACCGATGACACGACCCGCACAACAAGATCAGATTGTCCGGATCCGTCCGACCACCCGCCGACCAGAACTGCACATGATGGGCATGCAGATGCCGCGTCCGACCACACCCCGGCATCTGACAACACCGATCCCGCACCAACAACGCCCGCACCAACGCCTTGTTCGGCACCCGCTTCCGACGCCCCACACCCACCAACGCCAGCTTCCCCGGCCGCCCGGGCACCCGGCGACTCACCACCTCCCGCCTCGACGCCCCACACCCAGCCTCGGCCACCTCGACCTCCGACAGGGCCGGAC
>NZ_NGFO01000066.1 GCF_002149015.1 Gordonia lacunae
GGGTGGGGGTGGGCCGGGTCGTGGTGGCCGCACGTCGATGACGTGGCTGATCGTCAGCCATGAGCGACGCGCGTCTGTCGGATGTGGCGCCTCCGGGCGTGCTTGATCGCCGGACCGGGTTGGTGGTCCGTGGATCTCGGCGCGCACGGTGTTCAGATGGTGTGCGAACCGCCGGGGTATGTCGGGGCGGCGGTTGAGGTGTTCGGGGTTGGGTGGCGCACCGGGTTCGGCGTTCAATCGCCAGACGCAGCGGCCTTCGTCGGTGCCGGATCGGACGATGCGGGTGGTGTACTGGCCCGGTTTCGGGCCGACCATCCGGTTGTGCCGCGGGCACGCGGGGGCGAGGTCGTCGATGTCGGTGAAACCGCCTTTGGCCCAATCCTGTTGTGCGTGATGCATGTCGACGTGGGTGGCGGGCTGATCGCAGCCCGGCGCCGAACAGACTTCGCCGTCGGGGCGGGCGAAGGAGACGAGGCGTTGTTCGCGAGTGGCGAGACGCTTGCCCCGCCCGAAATGCAGCGGAACGGCGGTCGCGTCTTTGAAGATCGCCAACCACGGCTGAACGTCGGCGGCCATCGCGATCAGGTCGGGGATGGGTAGCAGGGTGCCGGTGGCGGTCGTGGCGAGCCCGGCTTCACGGATCAGGTCGGCGAGGTCGGCTTTGATGATCAACTGGACGGGCAGGCCTCGGTGGGACTTGCCGAGCAACCCGTCGTCGAGGACTGCTTTCAGTAGGGCGTTGAGTGCGTCGTGGTTGATCTGGGCCGGTGTGCGGTCGTCCCGTTCTGCTGCGGCGGCCAGTTGTTCGGGGTCGGCGTCTTCAACAGATCCGGTCGGCGAATCAGGATCGTTGGGGTTGTTCATCCCGGGCTTGGCCCACACCGCCAACAGCATCGTCACCCGGGCAGCGAGTTCCGGGGTGAGGGTGCCGGTGAGTTTCGCGGTGCCGTCGGCACGCTGCCGGTTGACCCAGAGGTTCCGGCGTCGTGTGCGTTCCGAGTCGTCGGCCAGAGTGCCGTCGGGGTCGAGATGAGCAAGCAGCCGCGCACCGAGTTGGGTGATGTCGGCGGGCGTGTGGGCTTCGGCGATCTCGGCCATCTGCCGTTCGGCGGCAACCGTCACGTCATGGTCGGTTCCATGCGGGATCTGATCGAGGACATCGAGGGCGGCGCGCACATGGGCGGTGCCCACCCGGCCGTCGGCCAACGCCGCGGCGAGGGTGGGGTGTTCGGGTGGCAGCGCTTGGCCGGTGTGGGTGAGGTGGGTGGCGGTCGCGTCCCGCTGATTGTTGCGGCGCATCGGATCAGACACCCTCAGTCGGTGGGTCATGAACGCAGTGATGCTGCGGTACCCGGTGCGATGGGGTAGATCGCGGTCGGCGATGGTGACCATCTGTCGGTCACCGGCGTAGGTGAGGCGGGCGATCGCTGTCTCGGTCCCGGCGGCGACATCGACGAGTTCGGTATCCGAGCACGCCCCGAGGTCGACGGTCTGCAATTCACCGATCAACCGGTGCAACTCGGCGACGAGCTCGGCCGCTCGAGACGCGGGCAGAGCACCATCGACGTGTGTGCTGTCGGGCATGACGGTCACCTCCCCCCGAGAACCTGACTGCGAATGTATGTTCGAGTGTACACGAGAAACGCTGGCCATGCTCGAAAGATGTTGTGCTGCTGCCGGTGTGACACTGCAGCGCGGTCGGGACGGTTGTCGGTGCCGTGTGGTATGCGAGGCACCGGCCCACACAAGTCACGATCCGTGCTGCGTCGGCGGGTTCCCGCACGACGACTGTTCCTCGACGCCGATCCGTCGAACAGATCAGAGGGTCGTCGCGATCCCACCGTCGACGGGAATGACGGTCCCGGTGAGGTAGCAGCCGGCGCGGCTGGCGAGGTACACCACCGTCCCGATCATGTCGTCGGCTCGACCGATACGCCCCAGCGGGGAGGCCGCGGCGACCTCGTCGCCCAGCTCGGCCAGGATCGGCGCCATCATCTTGGACTCGAAAGGGCCTGGCGCGATGGCATTCACGGTGACGTGACGCGGTCCGAGATCCCGCGCGAGATGCCGTGTCAGCTGGTGGACGGCCGCCTTGCTCGACGAGTAGGAATACGACGCGGTGCGCGGCACCCGGATCCCGTCGACGCTTCCGATCATGATCACCCGCGACGGATTGTCGGCAGTGGCCGAACCGGTCAGCAACGGCAGCAACGTCTGCGTGAGCACGAACGGCGTTTGGACGTTGAGCTTCAGCACCCGGTCCCAGGCAGTGTCGGGGAACTCCTCGAGGGGCGCCCCCCAGGTCGCGCCGGCGTTGTTCACCAGGACGTCGAGGGTGTCGGTCGCCGACGCCACCTGCTCTGCCAGCGCTCGTGCGCCCTCTGCGGTCGACAGATTCGCCTGTAGCGCAGTCAGTCCTGCCGCGCGCGCCTCGGCCAGTGCGTCGTCGTTGCGGCCCGTGATCAGCACCCGCGCCCCGCGGTCGTGCAGTCCGTGGGCGATCATCGCCCCGATCCCCGACGTGCCGCCGGTGACCAGCACCGTCTTACCACTCACATCGAACAGGTCAGAAGTCATCGTCGTCGGTACCTCGGTGCTCGTTTCTCCAGGAAGGCGGCGGTCGCCTCGCCCCGATCTTCGGTCATCGCCGTGATCATTTGCTGCCGGTTCTCGAATTCGACGGTGGCACTGAAAGAGTCGGACTCCACCGCGGCCCACATCCCCACCTTGGTGAGTTCCACCGACAGCGGCGGGTTGGCCAGGATCGCACGGGCCGTCGAGCGCGCTCGCTCGAGCAGTTCCTCCGGCTCGGCGAGATCGACGAGCAACCCGTACCGTTCCGCTTCGACCGCCGTGAACTTGCGTCCCGTCAGCATGAGTTCGTGTGCCCGCCCTGTCCCGACGAGGCGCGGGAGCAACCAGGACACGCCGATGTCGCAGGCGGAGAACCCGGCCCGGATGAACCCCACCGCATACACGCTCGACGTGGACCCGATGCGGATGTCACTCGCGCACACCAGGGCCAGACCACCACCGGCAGCGGGCCCGTTGACCGCGGTTATCACCGGCTGGCGCAGCCCGTGCAACCGCAGTGCGAGCCCGGCGATGTCCTGCTGTCGCTCGAACATCGGGATCACCCCACCCTGTTCGGCGTCGAGATCGTCGTCGTCGTAGCCGTTCAGGTCGAGGCCGGCGCAGAACGCGCGGCCTGACCCAGTCAGGATCACGACCCGGCATCCGGGATCCTCGTCGACGGCATCGAGGGCGTCGGTCAGTTCCCGAACCAGGTCGACGTTCAAGGTGTTCAGCGCGTCCGGGCGATGGAGGGTGAGCGTCGTGATCTCACCATCGCGCTCGACGAGGACCGCCGGCATCAGAGCGGCTCCCGATCATCGGGGCACAGCGTGTGGTCCATGACCTGTTGGTACCACCGCCGATGCCCGATCCGTGGCATCTCCGCGCGAGCCGTCGTCGAATGCGCCCCCGAAAACCACCCCGGGGAAGCCGGCCGACGCCATATCGTTCGTGGCGGCCTCCGCACGGGCGGTTCTCACCGCGCCGACAGCGTCGCCGTCACCGATACCCGGCCGCACGGAGGGCGGCGAGCAGTTCCGACCGGGACCCGGCATCGAGCCGGCGGCGGATCCGGGCGACGTGATGCTCGACGGTTTTCGCCGAGATGTACAGTCGCTCACCGATCTCCCGGTAAGTGAAACCCTGGAGCAGTTCGTGGGCGACCTCCGCCTCGCGGTCAGTGAGCGGTCCACCGACCGGCGGGGTCCGGCGCCGGTCCTCCCCGGCCGAACGGGCGGTGTCCAGGAGGCCGGCCGCGGTCGTTGGATCATCGGCGCGAAGCGCAGCCATGCCCGCCAGCCGGGCTGCCTCCCACTGCAATCCGATAGTCCGCAACGCGTCGACCGCCGCCGTGACCTCGGCCGCGGTATCGGCGACGGTGTCGGAGCCACCACGTGTCAGCGACACCCAGGCGCGGGCAGCGACGGCGAGTGATCGGGCCGTCCGGTTCTGCGCCGCAGCGAGGTCGAGGCGGGCCATCCGGTGCGCCACGGCGGCGTCATCACGCGCGACGGCCGCGGCCTGCACGCCGGCGAAGTCCCAGAACTGCGACCACGCCGGGGGATCGTCCAGACGTGCGAGCAAACGGTCGGCGGCACCCACATACCGGTCCACCGCCGAGAGTTGGCCCAGACTCGCGGCCGCGATCCAGAACTCCCCGAACGACCGCAGCAGATAGAGATCCACCTCCGTGGCGGCGAGCAGCGACAACCCGTGCTGCCACGCCGTGGTCAGTGCCGCGGTATCGCCTCGGCGTCGAGCGAGGCCGAGTCGAATCGCCTGCCATCGAAGACGTTCGGGCATCCCGACCGGGTCGTCCGACGGGATCAGACGTGCCGCTGCCTCGAGATCGCCTACTGTCAGCGCGATCTCGGCGTCGATCAGAGCGCGACCTGACTCGGGGGCAACCGACCGGATGGTCTGCGCGCCGACGGTGTCGCCGTGGTTCAGCGCCACCGCGATGGCCGCGTGCAGAACCCGGCCCGCATACGGACCCCGGGACGCCGCGCCTCCGGCCGAGAGGCCCCGGATCACGGCGTCGACCGCGTCGCCGGAGGGCGTGTCGTCCGCGTCGTCGAGGGTGGCCAGCAGCCCGCGGGTCACCAGGGACCGAGCGGCCCTGCTCGCGACCGGCGCACGGCCGCGATCCGCCTCGGCGATCGCGGTGACCGCTGCGCTATCACCGACGGCGAGCAGCGCCACCGCGGCCGGGAGGGACTGTGGTGCCGACGAATTCGCGGCACCCCAGCGGTATAGGTCGGCGGCGTGCGAGGCCAGTCCGCGCTGCGCGGCGACGGTGGCGGCGAGCTCCACCCACTCCTCGACCCCGGGGTCGGCCGGCCCGGCCGTCTCCAACCGTTGATCGGCCGCGCCGCCCGCGCCATCGAGGTCACCGGACGCCAGCGCGCGTTGCGCCATCAGCAGCCGGACGTCGTCGCGTCCCGGTGCCACCCGGTCGGCGGCCCGGAGGAGGACCACCGCCCGCGCGGCGGTGGCGTCCGTGGCGCCGGCCACCAACGCATCGACGATACGTGCGTCGTCGACACCGGCCTCGGCGGCCAGCAGCGCGATGTCGGGGGTGAGTTCGGCCGCGCGTAGTGCGGTGACGGCGGACTTGTGGCGGAGTTCCCCAATCCGCCGGTCGCCGAGCACATCTCGCAACGGTCCAGCGGCGGCTGACACGAACACGTCCGAGCCGCGTAGCAGGCCGCAGCCCCGTGCGCGGTCGAGGGCTCCGGCCGCGGCAACCCGGTCGGCTCCGGCCGCGTCGGCCACACTGTCGGGGTCGAGGGGTGCCCGGACCGAGGCGAGGGCCAGCACGGCGAGCGTCAGCGGGTCGAGCCCGCGCAACAACCGGTGATGCCACTCGCGCGCAAGCCGTTCCACGATCGAGATCAGGTCATCGGGTGGCGCGTCGACGCCCTGTGGGTTGCCGCCTGCGGCGGCCCGGACCGACCGGAGGGCGGCATCGACGAGCGCCGGGGCGCCACCGCAGCGTCGGCGGATCTGCGATGCCGTGGTCGGGTCGACAGTCAGGCCCATGCGCGTCGCTCGGGTCAGGACATCAGCGGTGCCCAGCGCCTCGAGTTCGAGGACGGCACCGTACGGGCGGGCGCGGTCGCGAAGCAGGCGGACACCCGGGTCCAGTTCCCGCGGTTCGGCCGTGGCGATCAGCCCGATCGTCCCGGCGTCGAGCATGCCCAGGGCGGTCTGGATCATGGGTCCGGGCCACAAGTGCATGTCGTCGGCGAGGACGAACACCGGGCCGGCTCCGGCACCGGTCGCCGCGGGCAGTCCGATGCTCACCGGCACGTCCCGGCGCCGGAGCTGTTCGTGTACCGCAGTCAGCAGCGCCGACCGGCCGCTGCCGGGAGTGCCGACGGCGACGGCGCACAGTGGGTGGCCCCGGTGCGCACGGTCGACGATGCCCGAGACCCACGACGCAGTGCGCGACACGGGGAGTGATGGGTCCGGCCGATCGCCGATGGCGGAGACCGATGTCGTCGGCGTCATCGCACAGTCCAGCGGTGACCGGGAGTCAACGGGCTCAGCAGTCGACGCCGATGACGCCGGTGACACCGCACACGATCTGACCGGTGCCGTCGAGAACCCGACCGGGACCTTCCAGAACTCCGCCCGGGGTGACGCCGCCACCGCCCGAGCCGCCACCGGTGCCCGGATCGGGGGCCTCCGGCTCCGGCTGGCTCGGTGCCGACGGGGTGCCGGGCGCCGACGGGACCGACGGCGCCGCCGGGGCCGGTGCCGGTGCCGGCGCTGTCCGGCCAGGGCTGGTTCCGGGGGCGGGCGCGCCGCCCGTCGGGGTATTGGTGGCGGCGCGTCCCGGTGTGCCGGTTCCGGCGCCGGGAGCGCGGGTGCCCGCACCGGTCACCGGCGCGGCAGAGGTGCCCGGACGCGCACCCGCCACCGAGGTACCCGGTCCGCCCCCGGGATTCTGGGACGAGGTCGCCGTCGTGGTCGCCGCTCCCGCGGGCGGGGGCGTGGACTCACCGACCGAGCCGACGAGTCCGGTGCCGACGGAGAGCCCGGTTGCTGTCACGAGCGCCAGAGCGGCCGCGCCGAGCGTGATCAGCGTCCCGCGCTTGCGCCGCGACAACCGCGGAGCCGGTTCGGTCACCGGGGTGCTCGGCGCCGGGACGATCTCGCGGAGCGGGCGCTCGTCCGGCGCGGCCGAGACGATGGCCGCGGTGGAGGCGACGGGTGCGATCGCCGACCGGTGCGCGGCGAGCGCGGCGCCGGCCATCAGCGCGCCACCGGCCGCCGAGGCCGACGCCGGGTCGGGGTCTCCGACGACCGGCAGACGCAGAGTCGAGGACAGCATCTCGGTGACGAGCGGGATCGCCGCGCCGCCACCGCCGAGGAGCACCGCGGTCGCCCCGGCCGGATTCATCCCGGCCGCGGCAGGTCCGGACGTGTCGAGGCCGGCCGCGGAGGCCGCAAGCGCTTCACGAACGAGCGCAACCGATTCCAGGATCGGTGCGCGGAGCAGATCCTCGATGTCGTCGCGGACCACCCGTGCCTCGGTGCGGACGTCTCCGACCCGCACGTCGACGACGGTGTCGGTGTCGACCGACAGCGACTCCTTGGCCCGCCGGCAGTCGGCGCGCAACCGGTTCACGTCGTCGAGGATCGCGCCGCTGCGCTGCGGATCGGCCAGGCCCGACTCGACCTCTGCGTCGGCACCGGTCACCCGGAGCGTGTGCGCCAGCACCAGGCGATCGAACTCGTTGCCGCTCACGGTATCCAGACGTACCGGGCGGCCGACGGGGACCGGGTCGGCGCCGGTGGTCAGGACGGAGACGGTGACGCCGGTCGCGCCGAGATCGCAGACGACGACGGTGCCGTCGCCGAAGGCGCCCTCGGCATGCTCGGCCGCGGCCAGGGTCGCGCGTGATTCCGGAACCCAGGTGGTCGACTCCGCCGGCACCGCGTCGGGGTGCGCTGCGAGGGCCGCCCGGGCCTCGTCGACGGCCTGATCGGTCCAGGTGTCCGGGAACACGACGCTCAGGTGCGCGTCGTCGAACCGTGTGGGGTCCGTCTGGTTCATACCGAGGTCGAGTTGGGCGAGCAGCGCCGCGACCGCGTGCGCGTAGATTTCGGCGGCCGCGATCGTGCGTCCGTGGTCGTCGAGCATCGGTACCGGGTCGCCGACCCGTCCGAGAAAGTCGTCGGCATCCACCAGAGCGGAGGTCTCGACCGAGACCGCACCCTCCCAGGAATGTTCCGAGGCAGCTACCGCGACGCTGTTCGCGGTCCCGATCTTCACACCGATCCCGATGGCCATGACGGTCACTCCTGTTCGCACCTGCAGACGGTGGTCGGTGACGGTCCCTCATCTCGAGCACACCGTCGATGTCACGTGCCCCGGCCCCGGCGGTGCACTTCACACAGTGTGTCGCGCACCGGTGGTCGGGTGTTAGCCCTTGCGGGAGATTAGGGGGAAAGTCCCGACACCCCTATCCGTGCGGCGCGACGAGCCCCGCCCCCCGGTCGACATCCCCGGGGGCACCGAC
>NZ_NGFO01000067.1 GCF_002149015.1 Gordonia lacunae
CGCCCCCTGAGGAGGCCCGGAGCTTGCGGAGGGCCGTCACGAAGGGTCTAGCCCCCACCGCCCCCTGAGGAGGCCCGGAGCTTGCGGAGGGCCGTCACGAAGGGTCCTCGCAACCGCTGGATTCGAACCGACACCCCCGCGGTGTGTACAAGCGTCAACGCAACGATTCGTCCATGCACAGCACTGAACACACGCCGTCATCGGTTCACTTGAGCCCTGAATATGGGCGGATGGCATGGGTCTATCTACTCGAGTGCGCCGACAGCTTGTTCTACGTCGGTAGCACGCGCGATCTCGACAACCGAATGCAACAGCACAGCTCCGCGCAAGTCGGGTTCACATCCCGACGACGTCCGGTGAAGCTCATGTGGGCGGCCGAACTCGAATTGCAGGACGCATACGCCATCGAGCGTCGAATACACGGGTGGTCGCGTGCGAAGAAGCGCGCCCTGATCGACGGCGACGTCGAACTTCTGCGCCAGCTCTCGAGCCGCGCCCGGGGCAGCATCTCGGTGCACCGTCGCCACGACCCTTCGTGACGCTCGCAAGCTCGCTCCTCAGGGATCTGAACGTGCGAAGCTCATTCGTCAGGGGCCGGCACACTCACCACGACCCTTCGTGACGCTCGCAAGCTCGCTCCTCAGGGATCGGAACGTGCAAAGCTGATTCGTCAGGGGCCGACACACTCACCACGACCCTCCGTGACGGCCCTCCGCACGCTCCGGGCCTCCTCAGGGAGCGCTATCCACCCAGAGCACGATCTCGCCGTCTCGGTCCTCGACGCGGTGAACGCCGACGGAACCGACGCCGTCCGAGGTGCATCGACCGTCGGCCAGGCCGAAGGCGAACTGGTGCAACGGACAGACGACCTTGGCGAGGTCGAACTGGCCGTCGGCGAGCGGCCCCCCGCGGTGAGGACAGACGGCATCCGTGGCTCGGAGGCTCCCGTCGGTCAGCCGGAACACCGCGATCTGCCTGTCGTGCACCGCATAGGCCCGACTCTCACCGATCTGCAGGCCCGCCACGGGGCCGACGACGACGCCTGCGCCCACCGACACACTGGTCATCGGACCGGCACCTGAGGCAGCGGAAGCAACGGCAGGGCCGACGTGAACTGTGCGGGCGATTTCGGTTCGGCGCGATCGAGCCAGGGATCGACATAGGCCTCGACTGCGGCGTCGATCCCCTCCTGCAACCCGGCGACCAGTCCGTCACGGTCGTCGACGATGATCGCGCGGAGTTCCTCGATGCCGATGCGCGGGACGAATGCGTAGGTCCGCTCCAGCCACTTGCCCTGTTCGCGGTAGTACTGGATGAAGATGCCGCACAACCGGATCACCTCCGCGGCGGACTCCACCGTCGCCAGGAGGTCGCCCTTGCGGATGTGCGCGCCGGCCGCTCCACCGACATAGATCTCCCACTTGCCGTCACCGATCGCGACCACGCCGAAGTCCTTGCACAACGCCTCGGCACAGTTGCGCGGGCATCCGGTCACCGCGAGCTTGAGCTTCGCCGGCGACTCCAGCCCCTGATAGCGGGTCTCGATGTCGATGCCGAGTTGCGTCGAATCGCCGAGTCCGAACCGGCAGTAGTCCGTTCCGACACAGGTTTTCACGGTCCGGAAGCTCTTGCCGTAGGCGTACCCGGACGGCATGCCGAGATCTTCCCAGACCTTCGGGAGGTCTTCCTTCTTCACACCGAGCAGGTCCAGTCGTTGTCCACCGGTCGCCTTGATCATGGGGATCGAGTACTTCTCGGCGACGTCGGCGATCTTGCGCAACTGATCGGGCGAGGTCACCCCGCCCTTCATCTGGGGCACCACCGAGAACGTGCCGTCGCGCTGGATGTTGGCGTGCACCCGGTCGTTGACGAACAGCGCACCGGGTTCGCGCTTCCAGTCCGAACCCCAGATGATCCGCAACAGCGACGCGAGCGGCATCTTGGCGGTCGCGTCCTCACCGTCGGGTGCGAGTTTGTCGAACACCTCGGTGACCGACCGTAGGTTCTGCCGTCGGATGGCGGCGATGAGTTCGGGTTTCGTCAGCGGGATCGCCGGGACGTACCAGTCGGCCGAAGCGTCGGCGGTGAGTGCGTCGCCCGCGGCCAGTTCGACGATGTCGGCGACGAGCCCCTTACAGGACCCGCACCCCTTGCCGGCGCGGGTCTTCGCACACACATCCCCCACACTCGTGCACCCCGACGCGACGCAGGCCACGATGTCACCCTTGGTGACCCCGTTGCAGTTGCACACCTGCACGTCGTCGGCGAGTTCGGCCGCCCCGGTCTCGGCGCTGGGAGTGCCGAGGTCGAACAGCATCGAGATGCGCTCGTCCGGCAGCGGGACCTTGTCATCGAACGCCTGGGAGAGGAAGTTGACCTTCGAGATGTCCCCCAGCAGCATCGCTCCGATGAGCTTGTTGTCGCGGACCACCACACTCTTGTAGACACCGCTGCGCGGTTCGTAGAACTGGACGAACTCGTCGTCCTCGCGTTCGGGGCCCTTGACGCCCATGGCCGCGACGTCGACGCCGGCGACCTTGAGTTTGGTGGTCAAGCGCGAACCATGGTATTCCGCAGCGGGATTCGCGCCCGTGAGCACGTCGGCGAGCACCACGGCCTGCTCCCACAGCGGCGCGACCAGACCGTACACCTCGCTGCGGTGCTGCGCGCATTCGCCGACCGCGTAGATGAACGCCTCGTCCTCGCAGCGCATCTGGTCGTCGACGACGATTCCCCGTTCGACGACCAGGCCCGCGCCGCGGGCGATCTCGACGTTGGGGCGGATGCCGGCGGTCACGACGATCATGTCGGCGGGCAGCGAATCCCCGTCGGTGAAACCGACGCCGGCGACGGTCCCGTCGTCGTTGCGGAGCACGGCCGTCGTCCGCTTTCCGGTGTGGACACCGACCCCGAGCGCTTCGATCTGGTTGCGCAACACCTTGCCGCCGCGCTCGTCGAGTTGCTGGTTCATCAGATGCCCGGGCGAGTGCACGACGTCGACGGCCAGCCCCTGCGTCCGAAGACCATAGGCGGCTTCGAGTCCCAGCAGACCACCGCCGATCACCACCGCGCGCACGTCGTCACGCGACGCAGCCATCTGGAGCATTCCGTTGGTGTCCTCGATGGTGCGGAATCCGAACACCCCGCGCGCGAGGCGGCCGTCGGACTCGCGCAGTCCATCCATGTTCGGGAAGAACGTGTGCGACCCGGTCGCGACGATCAGCACGTCGAATCCGATGATCCGTCCGCTCGCGCAGGTCACCGTCTTGGCGAACCGGTCGATCGACTCGGCGCGATCACCGGAGTGGAGCGTGACGTCGTTCTCCCGGTACCACGCCATCGGGTTGAGCATCAGATCGTCGTCGTCGACCGTGGCCTCGCCGGCCAGTACATGGCTCAGCATGATCCGGTTGTAGTTGCCGTATGGCTCATCGCCGATCATGGTGATGTCGAACTGATCCCGGCCTCCCCGGGAGATGATCTCCTCCACGGTGCGCGCGCCGGCCATACCGTTGCCGACCACCACCAGCCTGCGGACCGACTCCCGGCCGGGCGTCGCGCTCTCGTCCCCCATCAGAAGACGACCATCCCGAAGTCGACGACGACCTCGCCGCTGGCCCCCTCCGGGGCAGAGAGCAGGAGTTCCAATGTGCTGTCGGGCTCCACGTCCTCGACGACCCGCAACGGCACGTTGACCGACGACTTGGCCCCCATGGGGAACATCCGCATCGGGGTGCCGTCGCGCACGAGGGTCACACAGATGAGTTCGCCGGAACTGTTTCCGCCGCGAAAGTACAACGGCTGAGCCGTCATTCCCGACGGTACGACGAAGGTCAACGACGCGTCGATCGGCCCCGGCTTGGACAGACCCGAGCCGGTGAAGGCATGGACACCCTGCAGAAAATGTGGAGTGCTCGACATGTCGCCACTATCCGCGAGGCGCATGAAATGCGACTTGCCTCGGTGTTACGGCGACGTTGTCTGGTTCTCACCGGGCCCGCGCGTCGAGGAGAGCGCCGGCGACGGGACTACCGAGAGCCGAGCGCGCGCTCCCGGGCGAGGAAGAAGAACGGGATCGCGGTGGCGATACCCACCCCGAAGGTCAGCACCACCGAAGCGGCCCACCACGGCAGGATGCGGAGCCGGCGGGCTTCGGCGAAGGCCCACACATGGAACCCGATGACGACGAAGGTGAGGTCCACCATCGCGAACCGGCCCGGCGTCGTCGTCAGGATGTCGCCGACGAAGAAGTCCTTCACCGACTCGGGGCCATTGCGCCGGACGTAGGGAATCGCGATGGCGTTCTGGGACACCAGCGCAGTCACGAAGACCACGAACAACGATCGCTCGCGCCACTTCTGGTCGGTATCGGTGGTCGTCATCGCGCCTCCCTCGACATGCCGGAACTCCGATCGTGCCACGGTCCAGCGCCGCCGCGGTCGGATTCCGCGGCGGCCATGGGCCTCAGGTCCGGCGCCACCCCGCGGCGCCGACCATCTCGGCGACCTGGGTGAACTTCACCCGCGGCCGCCCCTGCTCGAGTCCGCGACGCCGTTCGCGGCGGTCGATGGCGCGCATCCCGCGATAGCCGATCACCGTCGCGACGCGCTTGCGCACCAGGGCTCCGAAGGCACCGGGTTCACGTTCGGTGCGTCGGATCCGTCCCGCCGCGGCGTCGGCGAGAAAGTCCTCGACGGTTCGCGTCGCACACATCTTGTTGGCGCCGATCCCACCGCTGGGTCCGCGTTTGGCCCAGCCGAGCACGTAGCCACCCGGGATGATGGCGCCCGTCTCGTCGACGAGGCGGCCGTCGACATTGCTGAAGACTCCACGCGCATCGTCGAAGGTGAGTCCGGGGATCGGGGTGGAGCGGTAGCCGATCGAACGCACCACGAGATCGGTCGCGATGTGGTGACGTCCTTCGCCGGTACGGACGGTGACGGACTCGACCTGCGAATCACCGGTGATCTCTTCGGGGCTGCTGTGGAAGAGGAACACGATCCGGCGGCGATTCGGGTCGGCCGGGGCACGGAACCTCGAGAGGCCGGCAGTCGCGGTGCCGTCGGCGTCGTCGATGACCTCCACCTCGACGCCCGGGATCTCCGACAGCGCGCGGTATTCGGCCGCGGTATAGGCCGCCGAGGCCTGATCCCGACGGCCCAGCAGCACCACTTCGTGCACGTTCTGCTCGGCGAGCAGATCCAGCGCACGGTCGGCGATGTCGGTGGTGGCCAACAGTTCCGGCGGCGACACCAGGATCCGCGCGACGTCGAGAGCCACGTTGCCCGTTCCGACGACGACCGCACGGCCCATCGCCGGGTCGTCGGCGGTCCCGCGACGCAGCGGGGGCCCGGCATCGACGCCGGGGACCCCGTTGTACCAGGCCACGAGGTCCGTGGCCGACGTCGAACCCGGCAGGTCCTCACCCGGGATGCCCAGTCGGCGTGACTCGCTCGCGCCGACGGCGTAGAACACGGCGTCGAAGTGCTCGGCCAGTTCCGCGGGCGTGATCTGGTCGGGACCGTCACCGATGGTCACGTTGGTCAGCATCGTGACCCGGGGGTCGCGGTAGAGCAGGTCGAATCCGCGGAGCACGCCCTTGGTGCCGGGATGGTCCGGGGCGACGCCGGCACGCACGAGCCCGCCGGGGGTGGGCAGCTTGTCGATCACCGTGACCCGAGCCTCGGTCCGATCGAGCAGGGTGCGCAGGGCGTAACCACCGGAGGGACCGGTACCGACCAGCGCGACGCGAAGTCCCGCAGGCAGTTTCGGCACGTCCGGATAGGTGACCGTCGACTCGGAGTCCTCGCCGATGGGCGCCCAGCCCGACCGGACATCCGGGTTGTTCTTGTAGAAGTCCGCATTGATGTCGATGAACACCTTGTCGCGGGTGCCGAGCTTGTCGGCGGGGTAGATCGCATCGACGGGGCAGGCGTCGGCGCAGGCGCCGCAGTCGATACACGCCTCCGGGTCGATGTGGAGGATGTCCGAGCTGCCGAAGCCCCGCTCCTCCGGCGTCGGATGGATGCAGTTGACCGGGCACACGGCGACGCATGCCGCGTCGCTACAACACGATTGGGTGATGACGAACATCAGAGCATGTGCGCTTTCCGGTAGAACCGCATGGCCGGCTTGGTCAGCAGTCCGACCTCGTCGAGGAATTCCATGAGGTGGGCGCAGCTGCTGCGGATCATCGAGTGGAAGTGCGAATTGCTGCGCATCTCCCGGACCGCGCGGTCGACGTCGAGCCCGGCGTCGGCAAAGGCCTTGGGCTGCACCAGACTCGTCACGATGAAGTAGGCGCCGACGGCGACCGCGAACGCACTGAACTGGCGGCGCGCCCAGCTGACGCCCTCCAGGGAGTCCCGCACCTCTTCGCGCGCGAACTTCATGTGGCGCGACTCTTCGAGGACATGGATCTCGTTCACGGTACGGATGAAGTCGAGCACGCGGTCGTCGCGCATGCAGCCGCGCTGGAAGACGTCCAGGACCTCTTCGGCGACCAGGATGCCGGCGTAGGCGACCTCGTTCTTCGCGGTCTGCATGAAGATCTTGCCGAGGCGCGAGACCTTCTTCGACGGGTGGTAGGAGGCGCCGACCATCTTCTCCGACGCCTTCGCGAACATCAGCGAGTGCCGGCACTCGTCGGCGACCTCGGTGAGCGCGAACTGGAACTCCGACCCGTGGTAGTCGCCGAGGTACTGATCGCGGATGACCATCTCCTGCAGGATCATCTCGAACCAGATACCGATGTTCATGATCGACGCGAACTCATGGCGGGTCACCGAGATGCGCTGCTCCTCGGTGAGCTCGTCCCAATACGCGGTTCCGTAGAGCGAGGACCACTCCGGGCTGCACCCGTACTTGGTGGGGTCCATCGGCTTGGACCAGTCGATCTCGGTCATCGCGTTGCGTGACAACCGGGCGGCCGACGCCAGCAACCGTGCCGAGACCTCTTCGGTCCCCTGGTCACGCAGACTGATGACGTTCTCGGATCGTTCCATCGCGGCGGTCATGGAGCACTCGCTTCCCGGTCGTCGATCGTGACAATGATCGATGTAATGACAATGCGTGTTGTCAAGATAGCACCGCCGTGTGACCGAGTAAACGAATCGGCGAATATACTCACCGGTAAGTTTGACACCGAACACGATCGTCGCAGGTCATCGCCGTCCAACTGTTCTGTTCACCGACTAGGAGTTCGCATGCCTTCCATCTTCATCACCGGCGGCGCCGCCGGGATCGGCCTCGCCACCGCGGAGCGTTTCGGCCGCGAAGGGTGGACCGTCGGGGTCTATGACGTCGACGTCGACGCACTGGCGAAGGTGAAGGCAGACCACCCCGACTTCATCACCGGCACCATCGACGTCCGCGAGCCGGAGCAGTGGGCCGAGGCGCTCGCCGAGTTCACCTCGCACACCGGCGGCACCCTCGACGTCCTCGACAACAACGCCGGCATCCTGCACGAGGGCCAGATCGACCACATCTCGCCGGACCAGATCAAGCGCCAGATCGACATCGACGCCCTCGGCGTCGCGCTCGGCGCCCAGGCCGCCTACCCGTACCTGAAGAAGACACCGGGCGCGCATCTGGTGAACATCGGATCGGCGTCGGCAATCTACGGCCAGCCCGGCATCGCGGTCTACTCGGCGACCAAGTTCTTCGTCGCCGGCCTCACCGAAGCGCTCGAGTTGGAGTGGGAGCACGACGACATCCGTGTCGTCAGCATCTGGCCGCTCTGGGCCAAGACCGCCCTCGCGACCGGCGGCGCGAAGTCGACCAAGACCCTCGGCATCCGCATCACCCCCGACCAGGTGGCCGACAAGATCTGGGAGTCGGTGCACCCGACCCGCCAGGACAAGCTGCTGCATCGCACCAGCTACTCCGTCGGCACGCAGACCCTCGTCCTGCAGAACGCCGCCAAGTTCATCCCGAACTTCCTCAACCGGACCGTCAACAAGTACATCGCCCAGTA
>NZ_NGFO01000068.1 GCF_002149015.1 Gordonia lacunae
GGGTGGGGGCGGGGATCACCCGCGTCCTGGGCTCGCTCGGTGCGCGACCGGTGATCTGCGGGCGCAACGCGGACAATCTCGCCGACGATCTACGCGACCTCGACTTCGTGTCCTGCGATGTGCGCGACGCGGACGCGGTCGAGGCGATGATGGACGAGATCACCGGGCGCGCCGGTCGCATCGACGGTGTCGTGAACAACGCCGGTGGCTCGCCCTTCGCGCTGGCGGCCGACGCGTCGGTCCGGTTCGCGAGCAAGATCGTCGACCTCAACCTGCTGGCCCCGCTGGCCGTGGCGCGTGCGGCCAATGCCGTGATGCAGACGCAGCCCGACGGTGGTGCGATCGTCAACATCTCGAGTGTGAGTGGCCACCGGCCCTCACCCGGCACCTCGGCCTACGGGGCCGCGAAGGCCGGACTCGACAATCTGATGAGTTCCCTCGCCGTCGAATGGGCGCCGCGGGTGCGGGTCAATTCGGTGGTTGCCGGTCCGGTCGTCACCGAGCAGTCGCACCTGCACTACGGCGACGACGCAGGTGTCGCGGCGGTCGGCGAGACCATCCCGATGGGCCGCATGGCCACCCCCGCCGACGTGGGCAATGCCGTGGCATTCCTGTTGTCGCCGCTCGCCGGTTACATCAGCGGATCGACGCTGACCGTGCACGGGGGTGGCGAGAAACCGGCATTCCTCGACGCCGCGACCGCCGGCAACGCAGTCTGAGACCCGGCGCGCTGATCGGGTCGAGAGAAGTTCGGAAAGGAAACAGTGTGAGCAGCAGAATGAATGAGGGTCGTGTCGTCATCGTGACCGGCGCCGGCCAGGGCATCGGACGCGCTCATGCCCTCGCGTTCGCCGCCGACGGCGCGAAGGTCGTCGTCAACGACTACGCCGAGGACCCGGCGAGTGAGGTGGTCGACGAGATCGTCGCCGCGGGCGGACAGGCTGTCGCGTCGGTGGGCGACGTCGCCGACTGGGATGCGGGTGCGGCCATGGTCGAGACCGCGCTCGCCGAGTTCGGTCGCCTCGACGTCCTGGTCAACAATGCGGGTTTCGTGCGCGATCGGATGCTGGTCTCGCTGTCGGAGGACGAGTGGGATGCGGTCGTCCGCGTCCACCTCAAGGGACATTTCGTCGGCCTGCGGCACGCGGCCGCGTACTGGCGCGCCCAGGCCAAGGCCGGCGAACTTCCGCAGGCGCGCATCATCAACACGAGTTCGGGTGCGGGACTGTACGGTTCGGTGGGGCAGGGCAATTACGTCGCGGCGAAGGCCGGCATCGCGGCCCTGACGATCCAGGCGGCGGCGGAACTGGGGTCGTATGGTGTGACCGTGAACGCGATCGCCCCGGCCGCCCGTACCCAGATGACCATGGGTGCCGGTGAGGCGATGGCTGCTCAGATGGCGGCGCCCGCCGACGGCTCCTTCGACTCGATGGACCCGGCGAACGTCTCGCCGCTCGTGGTCTGGCTGGGCTCGCCCGCCGCGGGCTCGGTGACCGGCCGCGTGTTCGAGGTCGAGGGCGGCAAGATCTCGGTCACGGATGGCTGGCAGCGAAGCGTCGAGCGGGACAAGGGTTCTCGGTGGGAGGCCGGCGAGCTGGGCCCGGTGATCGAGGAGATCCTGGCGAAGGCGCCGGTGCCGATGCCGGTGTACGGCGCGCGATGACGCCACCCGCCGATTCGTCGGCTGACCGGATCGCCGCGGCCAGGGCGTACGTCGATGCCCTGGTCAGTCACGATCCGTCGGCGGTCGCACTGCACCCGGACTGCACCCGAGTGGAGTTCGGTGTCAAGACCGGACGCAACGGCGGCCACATCGCCCGGAGCCTCGCGCGCGGTCCGCAGTTCCGCCTCATCCATCGGATCTCGGACTTCACCGCCACCGTCGACGGTCACAGCGTGACCACCCGCTACGTGGTCCACGTCCGACCGAAGGCGCTACGACTGGGGGCGACGGTGTCGGAGACCTTCGTGGTCGACGAGGACAACCGGATCCGTGCGATCGTCGCCCACTTCGGGCTCCCGCGGCCCCAACGGGTCTGACCGCCGGGCACATCCGCACCGAACGAACACCCACCGCCTGGCGTGGCGGTGGGTGTTCGGCTTCTGGTGGGTGTGCGTCAGGCGCCCGGCGCGCGGACGACCATCGGCACGCCCGGGAAGTAGGCGGCCATCTCCGAACGGGACTTGCGCAGCGCGGCGGTGCCGTACCCCGACTTGCGGAACTGCGGATGGATCCAGATGCGCAGGTCGATCTCCCCGTCCTTCAATTCACCGAACACGAAGCCCACCTTCGACTCGCCCTCGACGGCGACCAGCCAGACGGCCTCCTCGGCGTCGACCCGGTCGGTGGCGGCGCTGATCTCGGCCGCGACATCTCCGGCCGGAGCGCCGGAACCGTCACCGGCGGTGCCGATCTCGTTGGTCCGCGCCGAGAACAGCTCCGCGTCGGCGGACGGGTCGAACGGACGGAGGTCGAGCGTGTCCCCGCTGCTCGCGGGCCGCTCGGCCAGCGTGAAGGTGAGGGCGCTGTTGAGGTCGTCGAGTTCGGCCTGGTTCTTGCGACGGTCGTCTTTGGTGAGCTGATCGAGTTTCATGTCCAGGATGGCCTCGGCGCCGAGTCGGGATTTCCCGAGCAGATCGACGATCGCGGTGACGGCCTCGTCGTGATTCTCGGCGTCCACGATGGCATCGAGGACCTCATGGCGACGTTCGAGGGCGGTCAGCAGGGCGTCGGCGATGTCGCGCCGGGTGGTGGCGAGGTCGAGATCAGTCATGACTCGATCCTAGGTCACCGGTGGTTCCCATGCGGGGGACATCCGGCGCGTGCGCAGGGGGTCGGACGACGTCTCGGGAATGCGAATCTAGAACAAGTTCTACCGTTGAGTCTGCCGGTTTTGGTGGAGATTCTTCCCTCAGGCTGTAACACGTCCTAGTCTGTTGGTCATGACGAACGAGGGTACGACGACAGCACCGGCCGACTTCGATCACCTGCGCGGGGGCACGCACATGGGCGACCTGATGGTCGCGGCGTTGCGGCGGCACGCCGACCGCACCGTGCTGTCCCTCGGCGACACGGAGATGACCGGCGGTGAGATGGCCGCATCGATCAGCCGGTACATCCAGGCCTTCGAGGGGCTCGGAGCCGGCACCGGGACCGCGGTAGGGCTGCTCGCGCTGAACCGTCCGGAAGTGCTGTTCGTGATCGGAGCCGGCCAGACCCAGGGATGGCGCCGCACCGCACTGCATCCCCTGGGCTCGCTCGACGACCACGCCTACGTGCTGTCCGACGCCGGTGTGTCGACCCTCATCATCGATCCGGTGCCCATGTTCGTGGAGCGGGCAGCGGCGCTGCTCGAACGGGTGCCCGGCCTCAAGCAGGTGCTGACGCTCGGGCCGGTACCCGAGCAGCTGGCCGCCCACGCGCGCGACGTCATCGCCGAGGCCGACGGCTTCGAGCCGAAGCCCCTTGTGGCGGCCCACCTCTCGCCCGACCACGTCGTCTCCATCACCTACACCGGCGGGACCACCGGCAAGCCGAAGGGGGTCATCGGGACGGCGCGGGCGATGTCGACGATGACGCAGATCCAGCTCGCCGAATGGGAATGGCCCGAGCATCCGCGCTTCCTGCTCTGCACGCCCCTCTCGCACGCGGGTGCCGCTTTCTTCGTCCCGACCCTCATGAAGGGCGGATCGATGGTGGTGCTGTCCAAGTTCGACCCGGCCGAGGTGCTGCGCACGATCGAGGAGCAGAAGATCACCGCGACGATGCTGGTGCCGTCGATGCTGTACGCACTGATGGACCACCCGGATTCGAAGACGCGCGACCTGTCCTCGCTGGAGACTGTGTATTACGGTGCGTCGCCGATCAATCCGGTCCGGCTCGCCGAGGCGATCGAGCGCTTCGGGCCGATCTTCGCGCAGTACTACGGCCAGTCCGAGGCGCCGATGGTCATCAGCTACCTGGCCAAGGACGACCATCCGGGTCCCGGCGAGGACCAGCGTCGGTTGAGCAGTTGTGGACGACCGTCGGCCTTCCTGCGCACCGCCCTGCTCGGACCCGACGACAAGCCCGTGCCGCAGGGCGAGCCCGGCGAGATCTGTGTCGCCGGACCACTTCTCGCCGGCGGGTACCTGGGTCTCCCGGAGCAGACCGCGGACACCTTCCGCGACGGCTGGCTGCGCACCGGCGACGTCGCCCGCGAGGACGAGGACGGCTTCTGGTTCATCGTCGACCGCACCAAGGACATGATCGTCACCGGCGGGTTCAATGTGTTCCCGCGCGAGGTCGAGGATGTCGTCGCCGAGCATCCGGCCGTGGGGCAGGTCGGTGTCATCGGTGTCCCGGACGAGAAGTGGGGCGAGGCGGTCACCGCGATCGTCGTGCTCCGCGCCGACGCCGATGACGCGGCGAAAGACCGCATCACCACGGAGATCCAGCAGTCCGTGAAGGACCGCAAGGGTGCGGTGCAGTCACCGAAGCAGGTCATCTTCGCCGACGCGCTGCCGTTGACGGCACTCGGCAAACCCGACAAGAAGGCGCTGCGGTCTCAATACTGGGCCGACTCCGACCGTGGAGTCGGCTAGGTCGTCGTTCGCAGGGGCGTGAACCCGACGCAGGTCAGAGATCGCAGCAGTCGCAACAATCGCAGCAGTCGCAGTCGTCGCAGGCCGCGTCCTTGTACTTGTCGGTGAAGTGATTCCAGTGGTCGGTGCAGCAGGCCTTGCCGAAGCAGGAAACCCCGATGAAGGGCAGAATGCGTTCGGCGAAGGACCGATTCGGCTTGAACGGCGGCGGGTACGGCCATTCCTCCGGGTAGCCGAACGGCCGGTGCGGTGGCCACTGGGTGCGCGAGTCGGCGAGCACCGAGGTGGCATCCGCGTGCGGGTGCATGCGCTTGTGGATGGCGTGGCGCAGTCCGTCGAGCAGGACCACGCGGAGCAAGCGGTCGTCGGCGAGGGAGAGGTCGGCATAGCGCGTCCGGATCGCAGCCGCCAGTCGCCGGCACCGGTCGAGGGCGGCCTCGGGTGACGTCCCGGTGGCCCGGAGTGGGTTGTACCGCCCCTCGGCGGCGTCGGAGTCGTAGTCGTCGACTGCATCGAGGAGGTGCGCGATCCGGCCGAAGTCCGCGCCGATGTCGCGCAGCGGCTCCAGATTCCCGGGCACGTCGGCAAGCGCTGCCGACGTGGAGAAGACCTGTGCCGCAGCGACCGCCGATGGTTCGGTGAGGTCGTCGAGCGCCCGGCTGGTCGACTCGATCTCCGCCTGCCGTGACAGCGTCGTGATCATGGCGTCGATGTCGAGCCGGTCGGCGACCGTGGTGTCGGCCGCTGCGTGCCGGCGCAGATGACCCCCGGCATATCCGGCGAGTGTCGCGCGGATCGGTCGTCGGGGTGCGAGTGCGTGGCGTTGTTCACCGCCGACGTCGGCCGCCTTCGCGGCGGCGAGGGTGAGCGACGCGGTGGTGGCCAGACGCACACCCGGTTCGTCGGCGGACACGACTGTCGCCGTGCGCATCCCACGGAGGGGACACCGGCCGGCCTCGGTGGACGCGCACTCCGACGCCGACTGGGCGGCGGTGAGGATCGAGATCATCACCGCGTCGGTGTTGACCGTCAACCTGCTCGACTGGCCGTGGTTGTCGCGCAGCGAGATACAGACCCCGCACAGGTGGGAGCGCCACTGGTCCATCAGGTCGTCGTCGAGTGCGTGTCGACATGGAGTGAGAACCCCGAACATCCGAGAATCAGATCACACGACCGGAACGGTCGCCAGGAGATTCATTCGTTCGGTGCAGCCGCGTCCGGCGGCCCCACCGGTGTCAGTCGCCCCGTATCTGCATGGCACGGGTGGTGATCGCGTCGCGTAGCCAATCGGGCTCGCGGACCACGAAGTCGTGATCGAACATCGTCGCCCAGAGGGCACGGACCGCGTGCCGGCGGTCGGCGAACCGGAGTTCGAGAAGGCAGCGGCCCGGCATCGACTCGTCGACATGTGTTGCGGCGGCGGCGATCGATCCGATCCGTTCGGCGTCCTCGGCGGAGCAGTCGAGCACCACCTCGACCGGTTCGAAGGAGCGCCGGAACGCCTCACGGTGCCGCTCCCAGATCGCAGCGAGGTCGACCTCGTCGGAGCGGTGCGCCGGTTCGTCGAGGATGTCCACATCGGACATCCGCGACAGCCGGAACATCCGTTCGGTCGGTGTCGCGTCGGCCGTCGCGTGCCGGGTCTTCGGTGCGGGGGCGTGGGGTTGACCGAATCCCGCGACGAGATACCAGGTCTCACCCGCCACGACCAGCCCGATCGGGTCCAGGAGGTGCTCGCGCGCGGTGTCTGCACCCCGGCTCCGGTAGCGCACACGGATCCGTCGGCCCTCGAACACCGCGATCTGCACGGCCTGGAGGCTGTCGAGGACCTCGGGGGTTCTGACGAAACCCTCCGGACGGACCAGGATCCGCTGCGCGGCCCGCACTGCGTGGCTGCGATGTGCTTCGGGTAAAGCTGCGGTCACCTTCCGCATGGCACTGGTGAAGGCGGGGGAGTCGACCCGCCCGGTGCCGGCGAGGAGGGATGTCGCCTCGTCGACGGTCAGACCCGTGAGATCGGTTCGGTATCCCGGCACCAGCGCCAAGCCACCGTGCCGGCCGCGCTCGGCGTAGACCGGCACGCCGGACAGCGACAGCGCGTCGATGTCGCGGAGCACGGTCCGCTCGGAGACCCCGAGTTCGGCGGCCAACTCGGCAGCCGTCACCCGATCGTGCTTCTTCAGCACCATCAGCAGGGCTATCAGACGTTCGGCGCGCACGACTGTGATTCTCTCCCGAAAACATGACAGGAGGTGTCATGTATTGCGGATTCACTGGTGTTCGACCGTTCACCGACCACGGAAGGACTCACCATGACCGCGCCGACCCCCACCCCCGCAACCCCGCAGGCGCCGAGGATGCC
>NZ_NGFO01000069.1 GCF_002149015.1 Gordonia lacunae
TCGTGAGCTGCGGTCGGCCATGCCCGTCGGTCCCTGCTCGCGGTAACGCCGAGCCCATCGCTGGGCGGTGGTCACCGCGACTTGGAATCGTTCAGCGGCACGGCGCAGCGACCAACCGTCCTCAACGATGCAGCGGGCCAGACGCAGACGCCCGGTTTCTGACAATGGGGCATTACGGTGGGACACGAAGACCTCCGAGGATGGGGAGCGTTCCTTAGACAGCTCGCACTCCACTCGGAGGTCTTCTTCATGTCACCACGCCACGCCGTAGGCCGTACCTAACGTCCGTGGTCAGTACACCTAGCTGTCCCGCGCACCGGCAGCCGCCGGCTGACCTCCACCGGCGAGTGCGCGCGCGAGAGCCTCATCACGATGGTCGGCGCCTCGTCGGCGCCGAGCGGCCACGTGTCGAGCATCTCGCGGCGCAGCGCGGCCAGTTCGTCGCCGTGGTTGCTCGACAGCGTGCGCGCGGTCTCGTCGTCGCCGGCGTACAGAAACGTCGGCGTCATGGGGTGGACCGCGTAACCGAGCCGCTCGGCGGCCACCCACAGCTGCTCCGCGACGATCCCGCCGCGCAGATAGTCCACCGGTGCCGTGCCCCGCTGGACCACGACCAGAACGGCCGACGACGACGCGACCCGGGCACCCGCGTCGGCGCCGAGCGCGGTGCCGCCGCCCCACTCGTCGAGCAGTGCCATCACATCCGCGCGGCGCAGCACGTCGAGCATGCCCGACATCGCGGGTGGCAGATCGAGGGAGGCGACGTCGATGCCTTCGGCGGCCGCCGGGTCGGTGGTGAGCTCCTGGAACATCTCGCGATGCAGTTCGGGCGTCAGGAACCGGGCGCGGTCCGACCGGGAGATGATCGAGGCATAGCGATCGATGTCCGTGCGGTCGGTGAGGGCCACCAGACGCGTCCGGTCACTCGTGGCGGCGTCGTGCAGCCGGCCGAGGTCGACCGCCGACGGCGGTGACCCGTCTCCGACCCCGCGTCGGGTCCCGCGGGTGAGTATCGCGGTCAGTTCCGCTTCCGCGTCCGGCGACGGGGAACCGGTCCCGAGGCCCTTCAGCCGGGCCCGCCCGGCTAGGGTGCCGGCGTCGTCGACGATCTCGATGTCGTCGAGCACTCCGCGCGCCGTCGCCGCGACGCGGGCGTTGTACAGGGCCGCCCCGACCGCCACCGCCGACGCCCGGTGCCCGACATCGAGGGTCGAGGTACGCGTGGGGTCGAGGGTGATGGTGACGGTGTCGTCGTCGGAGGTGATCTCCCACGGCTGCTGGTTGCCCGCGGACGGCGCGCGCCTCGCCGCGTGCACGACGAGTTCGCGGTCGCTCATCGCCTCCACGGGCGTCTCCTCCTGCGGCGGGACCGGTTCGGCGCCGGCCGACCCGTGTGGGCCGCGGTCGGCGACGGTCGTGCCGATCGGGTCCTCGAGGCCGTCGAGCCAGGAGTCACGATCGAAGCGGACGCGTCCCGAACGCAGGGACTTGCCCTGGACGAGGCGACGGACTGCCGCCGCCACCGTCGCGCCGCCCAGCAGCACATCGCCGCCGAGTTGCGGCCAGGCGGTGACCGTGTGGCCGAGTTCGATGGCCGACGCCGCCATCGGCGCGGTCACCTTGGTCGGCTCGAGCACCCGGACGGCCAGTGGGGTCAGGGATGCGCGGTCGAGGCCGACGAGATCCTCGATCTGTAGATCGCCCGCCAGACCGTGGAAAAGCGGCCGATCCGGTTCGAGGTCGAACCGCTCGACATCCAGGGTTCCGCCGTCACTGGTTTCCATCAGGACCGGAATTCCGCGTGACCGACACTTCTGCCGGACGAGAACCTTCACATCGAAGGAATCACATTCCTCGACGACGAGATCGAGTCCGTGGAGGAATTGATCGATGTTCTCGGTTGTTATTCCCTCCGAATACACGACGGTGGTGAGATACGGATCGATCTCGGAAATGCGTCGCGCGGCGATCACGGCCTTGTTGTCGTGAATATCCATGAGCGTTGCCGGAATTCGATTCATATTGGTCAGTTCGAGTTCGTCGAAATCGGCCAGTCGCAATTCGCCGGCCAGTCCTTCGAGTGCGAGCGTGAGCGATATCGCATGCCCCACACTCAGACCGACGACGCCGATGCGCAGGTCTCCGGCGGCGGCCTGCTGCGCCGGGGTCAGCTTGTGCCGGTTGCGGTCGAGCCGGAGCCGTCGGAACGTGCGCGGACCGGGGATCTTGACGAGGGCGTTACGCCAGGGGAAGTGCGCGAAACGCGGGCTCTCGGTCCGCAGCGCCGGCTCCGCGGGCGGGCGGAGTTCGTCGAGTGCGCGGCTCGTGCTCTCGGTGATGTCGGACACAATCAGGGAGGGTTCCGCGGTCAACTCGGCGGGTAGTTCCTCCGGTGAGTAGACGGTGGCGGCGGCGTCCGGCGGCGTGTGCATACGTCCATGGTGTCGCACGGGATTGCACGACGCCAACCGTCAATGCAGTGGTTCGGGCAAAAGAAGTGCGCTTGTGGGAGTGCATAAATGCGCCCCTGTGGCAGCATTACACGCGGGGTCGGGGGAGATCTCGTCTCTAAATTTCCTAATTACCGGAAGGCAATACTGCGATGAATAAGACGACAGCCACCAATGATCTGGTTCGCACCGGCATGCTGCGATCGGTCGCGCCCGAAACCGGGACGGAGTACTCGGTGGTCGTGGCCAGCCCGCGGTCCGAACCCGAACTGTGGCACGAGTACCTGTCCGGCGCGGACGCGTCCTACCACCGCCACGGGTGCGCGGCCGCGCTCGAGTACGACGAGGTCGCCGGCGGCGAGGGCACGGCGATGTTCTTCGCGGTGCTCGACGTCGAGGGCAAGGTCGTCGGCGGACTGCGGGTCCAGCCCCGGTTCGATGCGGCCGCTCAGTCCCATGCGCTGGTCGAATGGGCCGGTCAGCCCGGTCAGGTGCAGCTCGTGAACGCCATCGAGGAGCGTCTGCACGGCGGCATCGTCGAGGTGAAGACGGCCTGGGTGGACGAGCGTTCGCCGATCGCGGGTTCGGTTGCCGGGCAGCTGTCGCGTCTGGGGCTGGTGATCATGGAGCTGTCCGGGGTCGACGCCATGATGGCCACGGCGGCCGACCACGTCCTGCGCCGCTGGCAGTCCGGCGGCGGACGCGTCGACGAGTCGGTGCCGTCGACCCCGTTCCCGGACGATCGCTACCGCACCCGGCTCATGTGGTGGGATCGTGCCCGGCTGAGCGGCCTCACCAGTCCGGAGACCTGGCGTCGGATGCGGCGGGAGGCCGATGCGCTCCAGGCGGTGACGACTCAACGTCCGCTGGTGCGGCTGTCGATGTCCACGAAGTCGGCCGGCCGCCGATAGAAGACCTCGTACAGGCTCGCCGACGGCGGTGACACCGTCCGCTCGGCGTCGGCGGCATGCGCGCTCGGTGCGCCGTCGTTCCAGATCACCGCGTCGATGGACTTGATGACGGTGGTGTCCCGGCCGTTCTCCTTGGCCTGGTACACGCAATCGTCGGCCTGCCCCAGGAGGTTGCCGATCACGTCATCGGTGGAGTAGGCGGTCTCGAACCGGCCGGAGACCAGATTGTCGCCCGCGACGCGCAGCGGCGCGCAGACACCGCCGACGCTGATCGTGACCGGTGCGGCGGCCGCCACCGCGGCCCGCAGGCGTTCGGCACTGAGCCAGAGCTCGTCCGCGTCGTGGACGACGTGGAACATGAGGAACTCCTCGCCGCCGTAACGGCACACCTCCGAACCGACCGGGGCGTGCTCACGGATCGCGGCCGACGCCGCCAGCAGTACGCCGTCGCCGGCGAGGTGACCGTACTGGTCGTTGATCCGCTTGAAGTGGTCGACGTCGAGCAACAGGATGCCGATCCACCCGGTGGACGAGCGTGCGGCCGAGAGGAGCTGGGAGGCGCGGATCAGGAAGCCGCGCCGGTTGAGCAGTCCGGTCAGTGGATCGATCCCGACCAGGCGTGTCTGCTGGTCGAGCACGGCTTCCATCGACTTACGCAGCGCGACGACGAGGAACACCGGCACCACGATCAGCCCGAGCATCGCGCCGAAGCTGATGAGATACGCGGGCAGTGACGGGGTGGTGACCGCGAGGACGACTGCCGCGCAGACGATCGCCAGCGCCAGATGGGACAGGATGAGCCGGGTCGTCGCGGAGATCGCGCCGATCGCCGGGATGACCGCGACGATGGCGAGGACCAGCGTCGACGACCGTGGCGAGGCGAGGATCATCGACGTGCCGCAGATCCCGACGATGCCCAGCCCGCCGAGGAACGCGAACTCGAGGTCGGTCAGCCGGGCACGGATGGCCGTGACCGCGAAGACCACGGCGATGAACGACCAGATGGTCAGCAGGATCGGCATCCCGCCCGGGTAGAGGGTCTCGGGCGCGAGCACGCTGATGACCGGTAGCGGGATGACACCACCGGTGCTGATCAGTGTCGCCATCGATCGGGCGTCGTAGCGACGGAGCACCCTTCTGATCAACGCCATCAACCACGACCGCTTTCCGTCGGCGGCTGTGGTGTCAACCGCTTGTTCGCCGAACTTCGCTTAAATGCAACTGAGAATCCCTTGGCGGAAATCGCACCGCGGTGTCCTATGCATAGGCAATGAAAGTACCTTACCAGCAGTTTTGGACCTTCCCCCGGAATCGTTAGCAGAGTTGCCGAAATGAGTCGCAAATCGGCGCTCGGGCCGGTCTCGGCTTTCTTGAACTTCTGATTACAAAGCAATGTGTCAAGTCTCGTCGGCCCCGCCGGGCCACTTTTGTCGTCGGATTCGACGACCCGTGTCGGCGAGGAATGTGAGAACGGTCATATCGGTCGGGCGGTCCGCAGATCGGTGCCGGGCCGTCTTCTTCCCGGGGGCAGGTCGGCTGAGTAGTATCTCCGCGGTAGAGAACTGCGGCGCCCAGGCGCCGCCCGGGGGGATCGGACTCAGCGAATGACGTCGTGTTGACGATCGGCACCTCGGTGATCGCGGTGTCGGTCGACCCGTACCACCGGGCCGTGGTGGCCTACGGCTACGAGGCGTCGGCCGCGGCCTCCGAGCGATTCATCGAGCAGGTGCTGATGCCCATCAGCCCGCAGGCTCGATTCCATCGGCGGTCGGACTTCTACTGGCTCATCTACCTCCCGTGGACCGGCGCCGGGGACGACGAACTCGGGCGCAACGCGCTGATCGAGGCCGCCCGCACCAAACTCGGCGCCCACACCGTGAGCGACGGTGATCGCAGCTGGTTCCTCGACGTGTGCATGGGCGTCGCCGTCGGCGACGAGCAGCTCGCGGCGAGTTCCGAGGACGACCTGGTCCGCCACGCGGACGCCGCGCTGTGCATCGCGCTCAGCAGCCGGCGGGCCGTCGCGTTCGCGTCTCCCACCATGCAGCGTCACATCCGGGCCGAGGTCGATCTCGCCGGCTGGCTCACCAGGTCGGTCGAGCGCGACTTCTCCGTCTTCTACCAGCCGATCGTCGCGGTGTCCGATCGGCGCGTCGTCGGCTACGAGTCGCTGCTCCGGTGGCACACCGAGTCCGGCGTCCTGGCTCCCGACGCGTTTCTCTCGGTGGCCGAGGGGATCTCGCTGCTGGCCCCCATCGGGCGGCACGCCATCGGCGAGGCGATCCGGGACCTGTCCGGGCCGATCACCGAGAACGTCGGGCCGGGCACGTTCGTCTCGCTGAACCTGTCCGGGCAACAGCTGTGGGACGACGGACTCGTCTCCTACGTGCACGGCCTGATCGACGGGCACGGGGTGGAGCCCTCGAGGGTGTGGGTCGAGGTGCGGGAGGATCAGGCGATCCGGGTCGACACGTCGGCCTCCCGGGCGATCGACGCGCTCCACGATCTCGGCTGCACGATCTGCATCGACGATCTCGGCGCCGGGTTCTCGGCACTCCGCTACGTCCGCGATCTCCCGGTCGACGTCCTCAAGGTCGACCGGACGCTGATCACGCAGCTCGCCGACAGCTCCCCGGACCGCGCCGTCGTCCGCGCGATCGGCGAGATGGCCGCGGCCACCGGCGTGACGATGGTGGCCGAGGGCATCGAATCCGAGAAGGTGCTCCCGATACTGGAGGAGTTCGGATTCGACTACGCCCAGGGTTACCTCTTCGGCCGGCCCGCGCCGCTGGTGGACCTCTTCGGATCTGATCGCTAGGCAGGCCGAACATGTTGTGGCCGAGCGATTCTGATCGCTGGGCACCCCGAGCGTGTTGTGGCCGAGCGATCTGATCCTGCTCCCTGAGGTGCGAGCGAAGCGATCTGATCCTGCTCCCTGAGGTGCGAGCGAAGCGATCTGATCCTGCTCCCTTCAGTGTCAGGGTTGTGGAGCCACGTCAGTGGTGATTGGGTTTCGTCCACCGGGTGTTTGGCTCTCCTGCTCCCTGCCACCCCTTCGGGGTTGGTGTTGCCTCATCGTGCCGGCATCTGGTGTGACGGACCGGCCGGCGTGACTTGATAGGAGCGTGGCAGCGCCCCTCCACTGAAGTATGTCCACCGACCGGCCCGACTGTCCGCCCACCCTGTGACAGGAAGGCAAGCTCCATGATCGTCATCGGTGCTGATGTCCACAAGCGCTCCCACACTTTTGTCGCCGTCGA
>NZ_NGFO01000007.1 GCF_002149015.1 Gordonia lacunae
GGCCGGGGTGAGCTTGCGAGCTCGCTCCTCAGGGGGTCGGGGTGACGACGCTCGCACCCCTGCCAGCAGGAGAGCGGCCCCGCCGGCTCAGCGTCCCTTGAACTCGGGTTTGCGCTTCTCGAAGACGGCGGTGATGGCCTCGGACAGGTCTTCGCTGGGCAGGAACGCGGAGTTCCACGCGGCGACGTAGCGGAGGCTGTCGTGCACGGCGGCGCTGCGCGAATGGTCGAGGACGGATTTGATGCCGTGGACGACCAGCGGCGGATTGTCGGCGATCTCGCGGGCGGTCGACCGGGCGAGTTCGAGAACCGCGTCCTGATCGTCGGCGACGTCGTTGACGAGACCGATCTTCTCGGCCCGGGCGGCGTCGACGTCCTTACCGGTCAGCGCCAGCTCGCGCAGGTGGCCGTCGCCGATGATGAACGGCAGGCGCGCGAGCGTGCCCACATCGGCGACCATGCCGACCTTGACCTCACGCACACTGAACTTGGCGTCGGCGCTCGCGTAGCGCACGTCCGCGGCGCAGATCAGGTCGACACCACCGCCGATGCACCAGCCGGACACGGCCGCTACGACCGGCTTGCGACAGTCGGCAACCGCGGTGATCCCGGCCTGTAGCTTCCGCAGCGAGTCGAGGAACTCGGTGCGCGGCGCCGCTTTCGCGTCCCCGGCGAGGATGCCCGACAACGTCCCACCCATCGCGACGAGGTCGAGGCCGTAGGAGAAGTTCTTGCCCGACCCTGTCAGCACCACCGCGCGCACTCCGGGGTCGGTGTCGAGCTGTCCGAAAAGCTCGGGGAGTTCTTGCCAGAAGTCCGGCCCCATGGCATTGCCCTTACCCGGGCCGATCAGGGTGACCTCGGCGATGTGGTCGGAGACGGTGACGTCGAACGCGGTCCAGGCGCGGTCGTTCCAGGCGTGGTCTGTCATGCGAGGGAGCCTACTCGGCGGTCAGAAGCGCTCGTGGTCGGATCCGACCGCAGCGCGCCTACCCCCGACCGCAGTGCGCCGACCCCGGCCGGTCGTCGCCGGGCTGCGCCGGTCACACCTCGTCGACCCTGTTAGATGGGCTCATGAGCGGATACATCCAGGAGGACATCGACCCGGAGGAACTCGCGCACCGGACCGAACTCGCGTCCGCGATCGCGGGCAGCGTCCGGGACCTGATCGATGCGACGGTGCGCACCGAGGTCGGCGAGACCGACATCGCGGAGGCGAGGCGCCTCATCGCCGCCGCCACCGAGATCCTCCGGAAGGATCAGCTGCCGGGGCCGTTCGGCATCCGGTTCAACGCGGACGGGACCAAGCGGTCGTGGGGCAACGCCGTCCTCGGTCGGCGCAATCCGATCGCTCCGCCGGTCGACATCCGCCACGAGACCGAACACAGCTGGCTCGAGGTGGACCTCGGCCCTCAGTACGAGGGGCCGGCCGGACTCGTGCACGGTGGTGTCCTCGCGCTCGTCTTCGACCAGTTGCTGGGTTCGACCGCGGAGTTCCAGGGTGTGCCCGGTATGACCGGCACGCTCACCGTGCGGTACCGGCGCGGCACGCCGCTCGGCCCGATCCGGGGCGAGGCGCGAGTCGATCGGGTGGAGGGTGTGAAGACCTTCGTCACCGGGACGATCTCGGTCGACGGGGAGGTCACCGCCGAATCCGAGGGCATCTTCATCCTGCCCCGGTGGGCCCGTGGTGAGGTGCCCGAGGCCATGCGAAAGTCCGTCGGCGAGGGCTGAACCGACCGGTCGGGGGCCGTGTACCGCCCTCGACCGGTGACCGCGGGCCCGCTCCTCGGACGATCAGACCTGGGCGGGTGCGGATCTCGGTCCGACCGGCGAGTAGCGCGCGCACAGGAAGGCGCCGTTGCGGGCGAACTCCTGGAGCTCGAAGTCGTAGCGCCGTGGGAAGAGCGGCCGTCCCGACCCGAGGGTGACCGGCGCGATCGAGACGACGATGTCGTCGAGCATGCCGGCCTCGGCGAACTGCGCGGCCAGGTCGCCACCGCCCACGACCCAGATGTCGCGTCCATCGGCCGCCGCGAGGAGACGATCGCGAAGGTCCGCGGGCTTGCCGTTCACCACCGTGATCGTGTCCGACACCGGCGTGAGCGACCGATGGGTGAAGACGAACGTGGGGATCTCGTACGGCCAGGGTTTCCCGTCCGAGACCTCGTGGTCGAGGAGCCACCGGTAGGTGGTCGCGCCCATGACGGCGACCCCCACCTGCCGGAAGAAGTCGTCGTAGTTCATCGGGCCGCTCTCTTCCAGCGGTTGACTCAACAGCCAGTCGAGGCTGTCGCGGTCGTCGGCGAGGAAGCCGTCGAGGGTGGTTGCCGTGTAGTAGCGGAAAGCCATCAGAATCCTCCGGAGTGTTTGCGGTGCCACATGATCGGGTCGGGATCGAGCGCCGGGGCGGTCACATCGAGGCCGGCGTCGCGCAACATCCACCGGGCGACGAGCCTGCGGTGTGCGGAGAACGTCAGGACATGCGCGACGATCTGCGAGAGCAGGAACGACTCGGGTGGATCGCACAACGCGTCGATGACCCGGTCCTGCCATGCGCCGCGGCGATCGATGTCGCGGACCAGGGCCAGCCAGCGCGGTGCGATGTCGCGGTGGAGCTCGACGAGGTCGGTCAGCTCGGTCGGCGCGGCCGGCGGCAGGTCGGCTCCCTCGATGGTCGACAGCCAGGGGAGCTTGTCGGCGACCAGATGCGAGATCACCTGAGCGAGATTCTCTTCCGGGCCGCTCCACGACAGCGGCTGGTGTCCGGCCAGGCGCGGCGCGATCCATGATGCGGCGTCGACACCCTTCGCGGCGTCCAGAAGTGCGTCGATGTCGTCGAGGTCGTGGCGCACCATGAGCATCACCACGTCGCCCGCATCCTCGGTCGTGGGTGAGCCGCTGTCGACGTAGAGCGCGGTGGGCGAGTGGAAGTGGATGCCGTTCGGTGCCGGCAGCCAGTGGCTGTGCTCGCCCACCGGGCCCATCCGGCCGGGGCTGTGCCCGAAGGCGCGGCTGAATGCGCGTGCGAAGCCGTCTACCGACTCGTATCCGGATTCGAAGGCCACATCGGTCACCGACTGCCCTCTCTGCAGCAACCACGCGGCACGTTCGAGGAGGACGCGGCGGCGCAGGGCCACCGGCGCCTCGCCTGCGCCCCGCCGCACCTGCCGGGTGAAGTGGAACGGCGATGCGTAGGCACCCGCGGCCATGTCGTCGAGCGACGTGTTGTCGTCGGAGAGCACCGCGTCGAGCAGTTGCCGGAGACGGTCGCGGTCGGTCGGGGAGGGAGCCACCCTACGAGTATGGAACCGCGGCGACCCCGTCCGCCCGACCGAAATTGCTCCGTCGGCTCGGGCGGCGGGATCAGTCCCTGGTGAGCAGTGGGATCAGCTGTTCGGTCTTGGCCTCGGTCCAGCCCGGTGGCTGCAGGATCTTGGCCCAGGCGGCGGGGATCGCGGACAGATAGTTGTGTCCGTGCCCGTCGGGGACGCCGACGGAGACCGCCATGTCCGCGCTGACCTGTAGGAACGTCACGAACGGAATCCAGCGCATCGCCGACAGCACGTCGCGGCCGGGGTCTTCCTTGAGCCAGTCGGGTTCGCGGAGTATCAGTCGCGGATTCCACCACGAGATCGGGTCGGAGGCGTGCTGCAGGTACACCGCGCGACCGGACGGCGACACCCATTCGGTGGTCGGCTCGTCGAGGTCCGGGGCGTCGGCGATGAATCGGACCTGTCGGCCGTCGTCATAGGTGGGCAACACCTCCGGGGTCCCGTCGTCGCGTGACCCGGTCGTGTCCACCCACAGTTTGTTGTTGAAGGTCGGCCCGCTGAACAAGGCGCCGTCGGTGCGCGCGCTCAGCGCCGGAATGGTCCCGAACGCCGACTCGGCCGCGAAGGAGCCGAGGCTCTCGCCGAAGACGACCAGCTTCGGGCGTTGGGCCTCGGGCACCTCGCGCACGCGTTCCGAGACCGCTTCGAAGAGCGCCAGTCCCGCCTGCCGGGCACGTTCCTTGTCGACGAGGAAGGACAGCCAGCTCGGTAGGTACGAGTACTGCATGCTGACCGTCGCGGTGTCGCCGTTGTACATGTACTCGAGAGAGTCCACGGTGGCCTGATTGATCCATCCGGTCCCGGTGGTGGACGCGACCGCGATGAGTTTGCGCTGCAACCCGCCGGCGCGGACGAGCTCCTCCGCGGCCAGTTCGGCATTGGCCCGCAGGTCTTTGCCCGACCCGAGTCCGACGTAGGCGCGGATCGGTTCCATCGCCGGAGCGCCGTTGAACTCGCTCAGCTCGGCCACCGTCGGTGACACCGACACGAAGATGCGACCCTGACGCCCGAGTGAGTCCCAGGTCACCAACGAGCCCGGTCCGCCCGAACGCAGCGGTGTCGTCGGCGGGTTGGAGTCCGCGGTGGTCTCGTCGTTGACCGCGGCGAACGAGGAGTTCAACGCCTGCATCCCGTAGTTCGCGACGACGCCGTTGAGGACCAGCACCGTGACGACGATGGCGACGGTCGCTGCGACGAATGCCGAGATGCGTGGAGGCGCAACACGATTGATCTTCCGGACGAGCCACTCGACGCCGTCGCCCCATGCCTGTCCGATGGTCATCAACAGGGCGAACACCACGACGGCGATGAGCAGGATCTGCGGGTAGGCGGTCCACGACAGCAGATCGACGCCCATCATGGTGCGGACCTGGTCCTGCCACCGCTGGAACGCGACGAGCATGACCACCGTCCCCGCGACGGCCGCCAGGCCGAGCGCGACCCAGAGGCGGCGCATCGGCGCGGGCCACGGATCGTCCCGGGAGATCATGTAGCGGATCAGCCACGAGACACCTACGCCCAGGCCGTACCCGACGGCGGCCGACGCCCCGCTCACGATGCCCTGGAACAGCGGACCGCGCGGCAGGAGCGACGGTGTCACCGACAGCCAGAAGAAGACGAGCGCGACCGTCAGCCCGACACACGAATACCGGTGGAGGCGGCGTCTCCACCAGGACGGCTTCTTCTCCTCGGCCGGGCCGGTCGCGGCAGCGCGCTCCGGGACCGGCGAATCGTCCGGTTCCGGAGCTGCGGCCGGCTGCGAGGTGGGTGCACTCGACGACACGTGGGTTCCTCTTTTCTCGAGAACCCGAAAACCGTAACACCGATCGCGGTGTGGCAGCGGCGCTTACGGTGACCGTGACCGTCGTGCCACCGGTCGGCGTCCGTTACTTGACCTCGGACCGCAGAATCCGCAGTACACCCACTCCGAGCGGTAGTCCGATCCAGATCACCGCCGAGACCAGCATCCTCGCCCATTCGCCCCCGGTCGCCCAATCGGCCTCCTGGAACGGCACGTTCGTCAGTCCGGTGTCGACCCACTGCCCGAGATTGTCCTTGAACCACGGGACCAGCTGGCTCACCACGGTCAGGGCGGTGGGCAGCGCGAAGTAGGCGACGATCGCGCCCGGGGTGTTCAGGATCAGGGCGGCGAAACCGAATCCGAGCAGCAGGCCGAAGGTCTGCGACACAAACGAATTGACGAATCCGGCGAGGGTGAGGTCCCAGGAGCCGGCGGGATCGGCGAATGCCAGGCCCGCGATCCCGTTGCCGATGACACCGAGGACGAGCGCCACCGCGACCGCCGCGACGGCGGTGAGGAGCGCCGCCACCAGCTTCGCCCCGATGACGCGCTGCCGTCGTGGCTCGAGCGTGAACGTGGTCAGGGCAGTGCGCTGACTCCACTCGCCGGTCACGAGCAGGATTGCCAGGATCGGCAGGATGATGGCGGTGGGGATGTTCATCATCCCGAAGAACTGTCCGAGGTTGAGGTTCTCGGGGCTGTTGCGGTTCGCGATGAGCATCGCGATCACGACGACGGCCGCGATCACCCCGATCGAGGCGGTCAGCCAGAAACCGGCGCGGGTGTCCACGAGTTTGCGGAGTTCGACCCGCACGAGCCGGGAGAACGGGATTCCGGGGCGGTCGACGTCGATCACGTCGGCCGGCGGCACGGGTGTACCGAAGTCGGCGAGGGTCATCGGGCTACTCCTTCGAGTGTGGTGTGTTCGCGCTGGGTCTCGGCGGTCAGCTGCAGGAACATGGCTTCGAGCTGGGCACCGTCGGCGGGCCGTAGTTCGGTGAGGACGACGCCGACGGCGGCCGCGGCGCGGCCCACGTCGACGGGGTCGGCATCGACATCGAGTCCACCGGAGGTGTTGCGTTGCACAGTGATACCGGCAGCCACGAGCGCCTCGCCGAGCGCGGCGTCGTCGAGTGACCGGACACGCGTGCCCGCCCCGGCGAGGAGCTCGTCCTTGGTGCCCTGCGCCACGATCCGGCCGTTGCCGATCACGACGATGTCGTCGGCGACGATTTCGATCTCGTGCAGGAGATGCGACGACAGCAGGACCGTCCCGCCACGGTCGGCATATCCACGCAGGAGGGTTCGCATCCAGTGGATACCGGCCGGATCGAGTCCGTTCGCCGGTTCGTCGAGGATGAGGATCTTCGGATCGCCGAGCAGTGCCGCGGCGATACCGAGCCGCTGCCGCATGCCGAGGGAGTAGTTGCGCACTCGTCGCCCGGCTTCCTCCGGGGTGAGGCTGACCAGTTCGAGCATCTCGTCGACGCGGTCGCGGCCGATGCCCATCGTCATCGCCGACAGGCGCAGCACCTCTGCGCCGGTTCGGCCTGCATGCTGCGCCGAGGCGTCCAGGAGGATGCCGACTTGCGTCGCCGGATTCGGGATCGTCCGATAGTCGACGCCGTAGAGTTGGGCCACCCCGGAGGTCGGCGGCGTCAGTCCGGCGATGATGCGCATCGTCGTCGACTTCCCCGCGCCGTTGGGGCCGAGGAATCCGGTCACCTGTCCGGGGCGGCAGGTGAAGGACACGTCATCGACCGCGACGTAGTCGCCGTAGCGCTTCGTCAGATTCTTCACTGTGATCATGTCGTCCATCGTCTCGTTCCCGCATGCTGCGCACATCGGGCTTCCGGACACCGTCGTATCGGCCGAAAGTCGTAGGGGTCGGCACCCATCGGTCGGACGCGGTCCACGTCGGGGCACGACTACGGTGACGGTGTGCGTCCCGAGCAGTACCAACCCCCGATGACGTGGACCGGCCGACTGTGGCGGCTCGCGGTGATGCTCTGCATCTCGGCCGGCGCCTTCGCGACTCGTGCGTCGTACCTCTGGGACGAGGCCCGGTGGTGGTTCATCGCCGATCTCACGCTCGGGCTGGTGTCCTTCATCGTCATCTGGTGGCGCCGACGTCATCCCGTACCGGTCACGACGTTCGTCAACATCGTGACCATCGTGTCGTCGTCGTCACTCGGGCCGGCGATCCTCGCCATGGTGTCGCTGTCGACCCGGCGGCGGTGGCGCGAGATCATCCCGCAGGCCGTGCTGTCCGTCGTCGCGGGGATCATCGCCCTCGAGTTCTTCGCCACTCCCACCGAGGCGAGTGATCCGGTCATCGTCCAGTACGCGGTGACGGCGGTCGCGACGGG
Organism: Gordonia lacunae; assembly: GCF_002149015.1. Lineage (GTDB taxonomy): Bacteria > Actinomycetota > Actinomycetes > Mycobacteriales > Mycobacteriaceae > Gordonia > Gordonia lacunae. The sequence goes on from NZ_NGFO01000007.1 coordinate 7,505, forward strand.
GGCGATGGTCGCGTGGGGTCTCTACATCGGCTCTCGCCGTGAGCTTCTCGCGAGCTGGCGGGCGCGGGCGCTCGCCTCGGAAGCCGAGCAGCAGGCGAAGGTCATGCAGGCGCGGTCGCTGGAACGGGCGCGGATCGCCCGGGAGATGCACGACATCCTCGCGCATCGCATCTCGGCGATGAGTATGTCGGCGGGTGCGCTGGCCTACCGATCGGACCTGTCCGCCGAGCAGATCCGCGAGACGGCGCAGACCATCCAGGAGACCTCACATCTCGCGTTGACCGAACTCCGGGAGGTGCTCGGGGTTCTGCGTGAGGGTCCCGGCGATGCCACTCCGGAGAAACCGCAGGGGGTGCCGGACCTGTCGGGGCTGATCGAGGAGGCCCGACGGCTGGGTATGCGCGTGGAGAGCCGCTGTGACATCGACGTGGGTTCGCTGAGTCCGGGGATCGCGCGGACGTTGTACCGGTGTGTGCAGGAGGCCCTGACCAATGCGCGCCGCCATTCGCCGAGCGCGCCGGTGACCATGCACATCCGCGGCGGACCCGAGCACGGGGTCGATCTGCTCGTCGAGAACCCACTACCGCTGTCGATGGGTTCGAATGGCCCGACACCGGGATTCGGCCTCGTGGGTCTGGCCGAGCGGGTCGGTCTGCACGGCGGCCGGCAGTCGGCGACGGTCAGCGAGGACAAACGTTTCCTGTTGCACGTCTGGCTACCGTGGCAGTCATGACCGCCCGCATCATGATCGTCGACGACGACCCGCTCGTCCGTTCCGGACTCCGCCTTCTGCTCGGCGGCGATGCGGGGCTCGACATCGTCGCCGAGGCGGGCAACGGGCAGGAGGCCCTCGACTCCCATGATGCCGCGCCGGTGGATCTCGTCCTCATGGATCTGCGGATGCCGGTCCTCGACGGGATCGCGGCAACCGGGCATTTCAAGGCCCTGGCCTCGCCGCCGGCGATCATCGTCCTGACGACCTTCGACGCCGACGACTACGTGGTCCGCGCACTGGCGATGGGCGCGGACGGGTTCCTCCTCAAGGACACCCCGCCCGATGCCATCGTCGCCGCCATCCACGAGGTGCTCGACGGTCGGCCGGCCCTGAGTCCCTCGGTGACCGCCGCGCTGATCAAGCAGGTGGTCAGCACCGGTGGCAGTCGTGCGTCGTCCGCGTCCGGGCGTGTCGACCATCTCACGGCACGCGAGCGCGACGTGGCCGTGGAACTGGCCCGCGGCGCGTCCAACGCCGAGATCGCCCAACGCCTCTACATGAGCCTCGCGACGGTCAAGGCGCACATCTCGCACATCTTCACCAAGCTCGATGCGAGCAACCGGGTCCAGGTCGCGATCCTCATGCATGACGCCGGGATGGTGTGAGGTTGTCACTTCCGACAAAGCCACCCCTTTTCCACAAACCCACCCGGTCCGATGGACTGCTCCCCGGAGGTTGGACTGGTAATTCGGGAGGTGACGCCACGAGGGTCTGAGTCGGGTATTGCACCGGGCTCAGACCCTCGAGTCGTTCGGAGGTGCGGTTGTGGTTGTACCAATGGATGTAGTCGTGCGGGGCGGCCTCGAGGGCTTCAGTGTCGAGGTAGGTGACGTGGTGGAAGCATTCCTCCTTGAGGTGTCCGAAGAACGCTTCCCTCACGGCGTTGTCGTAGCAGTTCCCCTTGCGTGACATCGATTTCTGCCCAACGACTTCGGCGAGTAGCCGTCCTCAGGTCTTGTGCTGGTATTGGAAGCCTTGATCGGAGTGCACCAATGGGTGCGGCCCGGGTTCGAGGGTGGCGAATGCGGCCTGCAACGACGAGTGGGTCAGATCCAGATTCGGGGATCGACCGACCGAGTAGGCGAGGATCTCGCGGTTGCACAGGTCCAAGATCGGTGACAGGTACAGCCTGTTCTCGCCGATGCGGAACTCGGTGACATCGGTGAGCCACTTCTGGTTGGGTGCCTCGGCGGTGAAGTCGCGGTTTGAGTAGGTTCTCGGCGATGACGCCGGTCTGGCCCTGGTACGACACGTACCGACGCCGGCGGATCTGACTGGCCAGACCGAGTTGACGCATCAGCGCCAGCACGGTCTTCTTCGCGATCTGCTCGCCGGTCTTGACCAGCTCGCGGTGTACTCGCCGGTGGCCGTAACGCCCCTTGTTGGCGTGGAATATCCCGCTGATCGCAGCTTTGGTCTGTTCCCACGGGTCGGGATTGCCGACTCGGGCCTGGTGGTAGAAGAACGTGGAGCGTGCCAGCCCAGCCGCGGGGGTGGACCTGTCGGCGATCACCAGCGGGCCCCGCGAGTTCACGACGTCGTCGAACTCAACAGACTGCGAACGTCTGCCACGAAGTCGTCCGAGATGACTACTTCCGCAGACGCAGGACACGACATTCGATCGAGCCCTTGACTCATGGCTTCGAGCTGGTCGTTCGAGAAGCCCGCGCGGTGCTCTATACGGATGCCCACCTCGTCAGCGTAAGCGGGTCCTATGACAAGAGTGGCCGAAGTGCGCCCCAGGCGGTGTGCCCGTTCGACGACTGAGGCCGCCCACCCCGTGCTCTTGGGGTGAACGGCCTCAGCGTGTTGACGATGGACGGTGCCGGTCAGTGCGCCTATCGCCGAACGGCCGCTCGCAGCGTCGAAAAACGGGTGGGCCCGGGGCAATGATCCCGCCACCGTCACGCAATTCAACAGGGCTTACCGGCCAGCTATTAGGAGATGCGGAAAATGCCTGCCCCGGGAACGATGGTAGGCGCGGTGCTGGCCGCCGAGATGTGGGCGCTGACGAGGCCCGGGCCGGTGGGTATCTCTACCGATGTCCCCGGGCGTGCGCCGGCGGGGATGGTGGCGGTGCCGGCGCGGCCGGTGGAGGTGTTGAGCCAGACGATGCGCCCGCCCTGGGTGTAGTGCAGGCACAGCTGCCGGTTGAAGGTGTTGCAGGAGCTAGTGAGGTTGATTCGCGCGACGCCTGGACGGGCGGTGGTGGCGTTGAACGTTTGCGAGCTGACCGGCCAGGGAGCGCCGGTGAGCACGGTCTGCTCAATCTGCAATGGTGTAACGGGTGCAGCGACGGCTGGTGCGGGTGCGGCAGCGAGCGCCGCTGCTACACCCGCCGCAGCGAGCACACCCACGGTAAGACTGCGACTGTTTTGTGGCATGAGATTCTCCTCGTGGTCAGGGCGCGGTGAAGGCGCCGGTTCCGGGTAGCGATGGCTGCCCGGCGTTAGGTTTGTAGGCCGACCCGGTGTTGTCTGGGTGAGCACCGAACTATCTTCCTCCACCCATGCGAACTGGGGACGATCCCCTCATATGCTGACTCTGGTTGGGGTCACCGATGTTGAATCCGCTGTGGGTGAGCAATATTCGTGTGTCACGGCACGGGGGGCCGTAGCTGTCAGTGGGGATGGCCACGCCTGTGACTCGGTGTGTCTAGCAATACCCGGTGGTAGACGTCAGGAGGTGAGTCGGACGGCGCCGAGGCCGGAGCATTCCATGTAGGGGACAGGGTTTGTTCCTTCGCCGCAGATCCAGTTGCTTCCGGCGACGGTGACTGTGATCGGGAAGTGGGCGCCGCCAGCACGTTTGGCACCTAGAGCCGATGACACTGACTGGGCGGTCGCGCAGTCGGGCCCGAACGCCCACACTGCCAGGCCGTTGTAGCCGTCGCCGCAGTAGGTGCCGCCTGCGGGTGGTTCGTTGGGGTCGACGGGGCGTTCGGTGGCGGCTGGTGGAGGTGCTGCGGCGGGGACGTTGTCGGCGGGCGTTCCGGCCGGTGGCTGGCCGTCGGTGCCGATGTCATCGCTGCTGCCACCGTCGTCGGTGTCGCTGCCGGCGGCGGGGGGTGCAGCCTGTGAGGGTGTGGCCGGGCGGGCCGAATCATGTGATGGTGCAGCGGAATGGCTGGTCGCGGCTGGGGATGTTGCGATCGACGAGACCGGTGCGTCGGAGGTGGTGTCGGTGCTGCATCCGGTCACGATGGCGGCGGCGAATGCGAGGATGCCGACGCCCAAGTGCGCGGATCTGGGAAAGGTCATGGTGTGGTTGCCCTTTGCGGTGTCGAGGTGGGCGGTCAGGGCACGAGGAGTGCGTTGAGACCGGGGATGATGCTGCTGGTCACCGTGCCGCTGTACTGCTCGCGCAGCACGGTCACGGTGGCCACGACCGGGCCGGCGCCGGTGCGGGCGGCGGCCGAGGTGGGCAGGCTGACCGGGTAACCGGTGACGGGCACGGTGCCGGGTGCAAACGCGGGGCGCTGCCAGTGTCGCAGTGCCACAGTGCCGCTGGCACCGGTGGTCAGGTTGCGCCACGAGACCGACAGATAGCGGTAGGCGTATTGGTAGTGCCACGGTGCGGGGTTGGTGACGGTGAACGTCACCGAGGATCCTGCTGCGGGCCGGGCGATCACATGCGTCTGCTGGAATGATCCACCGGGCACACCGCCGGGTCCGGCTTCGATCCCGCCGATCGCAGGGATCGCGAATGACAGTTCCTGCGCGGCAACCGGGTGTGCTACCGGCTCCGACGGTGTTGCAGCGGCTAGCGGGGTGGCGGCGAACGACAGTGCCGCGACCGAGGCGGCTCCGCCGGTGAGTATGCGGGTTCGGAGAGACATGGAGGACCGTCCTGTCTGAGGTCGTTGCGGATGCAACAGTCTGTATGTTCGATGTGCGTTCGTGGACTACGTGTAGGAGATCGTTGAGGTGTGGCGTTTGTTACCGGGTCGATCGTCCGAACGATGGTTGGTGGGTCGGTGTACTGCCCGTTCTCGTCACTCGAATTCGTCTGCGTGGTCGGTGGCCCACTGGGTGAAGGTTCTCGCCGGTCGGCCGGTAAGACGCTCGACGTGATCAGTCACTCCGTCGGATGCCGGCCGGTGCACCGAGGCGCAGATCAGTGCCGCAACCAAGGCTTCTGGCTGCCCATCCGCGAGCATGCGCAATCGGGCCGCCTCTGCAGAGAGCGGGCGAAATCGCAGTGGCCGGTGAAGGGCGGCGCCGAGCCGAGCCAGTTGATCGCTGCGACTGAGTATTTCGGGTCCGGTCAGGCAATACGGGCTCTTGCCCAGTTCACCGCGTGGGGCCAGTAACGCGGTCACCGCGGCCTCGGCGACGTCGCGCTCGTCGACGACTGCTGTCCGCGCGATGTCTGGACCGGACACCTCGTCCGATCTGCGCAACTGTGTCACCCAGCCACGCGCATTGGCGGCCAGCGTGTCGCTACGCAGCACGATTGAGTCCAACGCAGCGTTGCGGAGTAACCCTTCCATGTCGGCGTGCACCTGTGCGATGGGGTCGCTTTGCCGAGAACTGTTGTCGTCGACAGCAGTCGATGACAGGTAGACGACGCGTGCCGTGGTCGAAGCGAACTCGTTGATGACCAAACGCGCCGGGCCGGGATCGAGCAGAGGCCAGATCAGGAAAACCGCGGTGACCCCGGTCAGCGCGGCCCGCACATCGGCCGGGTTTGCGAGGTCACCTATCGCCCACTCGACGTCGGAGCGCGGTTCGGGTCGGCTGCGCCCGAAGCCGCGTACGCGTGCACCGCGTCCGACGAGACGGTCGGTGATCTCCCGGCCGACATTGCCGGTCGCGCCGGTGACCAGGATCAGTGGGCGGCGGCTCGTCGCCGGGTCAGCATTCTGAGGCATGATCGAAACCTAAAGGTTCATGTTGACATGAAGGCAAGGGGTCGGGATGCGAACCATCGGAGAGGTTTCCGCCGAACTCGGTGTCGGGGCACATGTCCTGCGGCATTGGGAACAGGTTGGGGCACTCACTGTTGACCGAGATGGCAACGGGTACCGGATCTTCGATGACGAAACGATCGAGCGGGCGCGCACGGTGCTGAAACTCCGGAGAGTAGGGCTCTCGCTACCCGAAGTGCGGGCGGCAATGGCGCCGAAGAAGTCGACGGCTCAGGCAGTTGTGAGGGCAAAGATCGAGGCCCTCGAAGACGAGATCTTCCGACGACGGCAGGCGATCATATTTCTGCAGCACACAGTCGAGTGTCGACACCGATATCTTGACGACTGCCCCGAGTGCGCAGGCTTCATCCACGACTCCTAGAACGCCGGGGAAGGCCTCAGCAGCTCTCGACTCTGCCTGGCAACTGACCCTGACACTAGCAGTCCTAAATTCGAAAGACCGAGAGATACGTCGCATCCTCCAGGGCCTCGAAGTCGTCGTGGCGTGAGCCGATGGCCGCGACATAGGCCCCGCCGCTGGTCATCTCGATGCCCTGGTTTCGTAAGCGCCCGCTCAGCACATGCGAGAACTCGGTCGAGGTGTGCTCATGCGGTGAACCGCGGTAGCCCGCCCGCGCCTCGACAAGGACGAGCATGTAATCGTCTCCTGAAGCCAGGACCTTGGCCCTGGCCAGGTCGCCCTCGCCCCACGGCACCCAGTCCGCAGTGCCATCGGGATTGATATCCCAGCCAGCGGTCGATACTGAGGAGGTGTCCATCTCGCCTTCCCTTCGGGTCGAATTGTCAGACGGCACAGTATTTCCAGTCAATACGGCCGCGTTGGTCAGAACCATGGTGCGGCCAGTCGACCATTCATGTCCATTCCGCAGTCATCTTCCGGATCGTTTACTGTGACTGAATGATCGATGTTCTCGGCCTACGGGTGCTCGTCGCGGTCGCTGACGTAGGTAGCGTGACGGGTGCAGCACGAGAACTCGGGTACAGCCCCTCGAACGTGACCCAGCACATTCGACGCCTGGAGAGGGCCCTTAACGCACCCATGGTCGAGCGGACCGGGCGCCGCATCATCCTCACAGACCGCGCGCAGGCACTGGTGGATCGTGGCCGTAACCTGCTTCTGGCGCTCGACGACCTCGCCGATGGCACGACCTCCGGCCCATCGGGCTCGATCGACGTCGGCGCGTTCCCCACAGGCCTGCGTGGCCTGCTCATTCCGGCTATCGCCGAGCTCGCCGAGGGCAGCCCGGCCCTGAAAATCCAACCTCGCGAGTTGGAGCCGGATGTGGCGTTGGACCTGCTCCGCGCGGGCCGTCTTCACGCCGCGATCGTCAAGGAATGGGGGGCGATCCGGTCGCACGAGGACGAGGTCGTGCAGGAGCAGGCACTCGGTACAGACCCTGTCGATGTCCTTCTGCCTGCAGAGCATCGGCTAGCACGTGCAACGTCGCTCACGCTGCAGGACCTGGCCGAGCAGTCATGGGCGCTCACGCCCCGCGAAGACCCTACGTACCGCGACTGGTTCACCAGCCATCAGAAAGTTCTCGCGCTTCGACCGCACGCGATCTACGAAGCCAGTGAATTCGCCTCTCTCGTCAGCTTCGTGGAGCACGGCCTCGCCATCACCGTGTTGCCCCGGCTCGGCCGTGCGCCGCTCCCGAACGCCGTTGTGCCTGTGCCACTCAGTAACCCAGACGCAAGCCGGACGATATCCATCGCGACCCGCCGGACCTCGCAGTCCTCCGCAAACCTGGTGTCGCTCATCGCGGCGCTCCGCGAGCAAGCGAGCAAGGCCCTGATTCAGACACGGTGAACTCTCGCCTGTGCTCACCCGCGCTCGGCTGGGCGTCACATGCCGGGACGGCAGACTGGTGTCGCCGGCCGCGCGGACTCAAATGTGCGGGGATCGTGATGACGTTCGTGCGCCGGACGACGCTCAGGAGGTGAGTCGCACGGATCCGAGGTTGCTGGAGCATTCGAGGTTGCCGTTGCTGTCGATGGCGCGGGTGCGCATTCCGACCGTCGTCGACCGGCTCCCGGAGTGGGCCCGGCGAGGTCGACGACTCCCAACTCGGCCTGCATGAGGGTCGCTGGATGGCCTACGACCTTGGCGAAACCACAACCGCGTGAGGCGAATGTGAAATTCGCTGTCGGACAACGCGTACGCACCATCGACCTGCTGTCATCGTTCCGTGACGCCGAGGGCCTACGGTGCGCGCTGGCCGGGAAAGTGACCGCACTTGACGCCGGCGACGTTCAGGTGACAATCAGCGCACCCGGGGACTGGGCAGGCAAGACGATGACGTCCCCGGACCTCATCGAGCACATCGACTGACAACGTGGCTGCACCTCGTCGAGAACGTACAGGTCAGTAAGACATGTACAGACCAAAAAGACCCACCCCGACAAGCCCACCCGCCCCTACCCGCGTCCAGAATTTCACCATCGGGGAGACAGCCGATAGGTACTCGCGTCGGGCGAGGATGTACATACTGATCAACACAATCAGACCGACAACGATCCAGGTCCACCAGAGGGAGGTGAATTGTTGGAAGAACGGTTGGAGCGGAGGCTTTTGCGGCTCGGGAGGGGTGAAGACGTTGTCGTCTGCAATGTTCATGAACGCAGTGTGCCGCATGATCCTGACAGACCCGGGGAGGGACCTTCGGTGGGTGACAGCGGGGAGGGGAGCTGTTGCGCCGTCGGCTTATTCGTTGCATGTGGGAGTATTGGGCGCGCGGGCGCGTGACGTTGGGGGTCGGGTCAACAGGCGGGTCCCTGTCGATGCCCCGCGGGTGGAGACCCCTCGCCGGAATCTGCTACCGGCAGATGCGTATTCATCACCGCGGTTGCGCACTGGCGGCTCGGCTACGTCCCGCTGTAGACCACGAACAGCTGGGTGTGCGACGGGGCGGAGTTCAGAACGACTGCCCGTTCAGCCTGGTTCAGTGATTGATCGGGACTGCGGGCACTCTCGGAGCGGCTGATCCGCGCGCCACCGCCGTCGGGGCAGGTCAAACCAAGCTCGGTGAGATCTTGACCGGCCCACGGTGAGGGGATAGACGCGCACGGCAGGCCCTCGAACTCGGACAGCACGTCACTGACGTCGGCTGCCCGCAACGTCCGGAACTGATCGGCTGGCCCGTCGTACCGGATGGCGAACGCTGAGGAGCCGACTGAAGCCACTGGCCACACAAAGCCCTGAGCGAACTCGAAACCATCGGGGACGTGCATGCCTCGTTGTTCAACGCGATGAGCAGCGTCGTTTGCGTCGATGCTCTTGCGGTACGGCGGTTCCTGAAACCCGCATGCGGCGGCCAGCATCCCGGCACACAATGCCACCGCCAGGGTCACTACACCCGAACGAACTCGACCGGAGCGGGTCATCTCTCTCCCCTGTTAGAAGTACGCGCGACGAGTACCGAAGCCGCTGCTGGGAACCGCCCGACTCTATGCGTCGAGCAGGGGACGGCATCGAGACCGTCGAGCGTGTCAGCATCAGCGCATGGCGTACACCTACCGCGACTTTGAATGGCTCGCGATCACGCGGTGGGCCACGATCAACACCGTCTTCGGAACATCGACGGCGAACCTAGGGTAGGAGTAGGAAGATGGAGCCCCTGCACACCGAACAGTTCCGTCTGGCCATGGATTACGGCCAATTCCTGTTGCGTGGCAACGCCCGGTTCGATGTCGATGAGATGGCACTCCTGGATCGCGCTCAACGCGAGCAACCAAGCGCGAATGCGGGCACAGACGGGTTGATCGTGGTCCTGTCGCCGCATCAGAACAACTTCGACATGGTTATCGACGTGCAGAGGTGGGAACGCCGGCCTCCGGAAGACCGCGACGACTGGCAACAGGTCAGCGAGGACCACCTCACCATCGACGAGGACCGCACCCTGACGCTGGAATCGCCCACCACCGAGCCCTTCACCTACGATCTTGACCCCGGTGACTACATCGCCGAGGTCAGCGGCAAAGACTTCGTGGTACAGGGGTGGCCGGGTTCCACCACACCAGGCGACTCCTGGCGCATCCGACTGTGGCCCGACACCGGCGAGAACCTTCAACCTCCCAAGCTCTGGCCCGGTTCCGACGGACAACCCCCCGAAGCCGAAACCACCGAGGGGCCCCGGGGCACCAGCATCGTCGTCGAGGACCTCTCGGACACCGAGTTCGTCCAACCGATCGTGGACCTGCCGGTCTTCACTCCCATGCAGATGCAGGACCCTACCGCGCAAGCGATCAACTGGTACACAGGCGCGTTCTATGTCTACACAGCCAACCCGCACCTGGCCGAGAGGGTGGTCAACCTCCCCGCTGCCCGTCAGCATGAACTCGCGACGTGGACAGCTCAACAAGCCTGCGTCGCAGCGGGTATCGGTGATCAACCGTGGGTGAAGACAGCCATTTCCCTGATTGCCCAGGGCATCAGACCGCCCGACGCTGACGAGCATTACCGATCGGTGAAAGCTGCTGCCGATCCCACCCACCCCGATCCGCAGTTCCACTACGCCGAAGCTCCCCACAACCTCGACAGAGGCCTTACCGAGAACCGGCACTATGCCAACACCCACTACCTCCACCGAGCCGCCTACGCGGTCCTGTCCATCGTCATCGCCGGCAGCGAGGACCCTCTGGAGGCAGCCATCGGCGCCATCCATTTCGCCAACCTCGTCTACGGCACCGACATGGCTGGCCTGCATACCCAACTACTCCAGCGCGCCGACTGAATGATCCGCGTTCCGGCGGGGGAGACATAAGCCCAGACGGCGAACGGCTCTCGTCTCCGCCCCAGAAATGGGTGGCTTAAGCCAATTGCGACCACCAGGTGATCGCGGCCGGTGCGATGAGCCGGGGGGGCAGTCGGACGGCCGCGATGAGTAGCACGAGTCGCAGGGTGGCTGGCCATCCGTGTTCGGCGGCGGTCTTGGCGAGGACGGTGATCATGTAAGGAAGATTCATGCGCAGCATCGTCGCTGGCCGGACCCGGCCTCGTCACCCACGTTCCGGGCCATCGGTGGCGGAACCCAAAGCCATCGATGGCGGGCGATACTAGTTATGTACGCTTCTATATTTAAGTTCCGCCACCAGCGGCCCCGCTATCGGCGTGCAAATTGCCTGTGTAGATCGGGCTTGGAGTGTTGGCCGCGAAGTTCACTCCGGAGAAGCAGGAGAAGTTTAAACGGCAGGCGGAATGGCGTGAGCGCGCGGATGCCAGCGCGCGCAGCGGCAGGTACGCGTCTGACGGCCCTGGACGCTAACAAGTCGGGCATCATGCGGGCGGTGGAGAGGTACCGCGCCCTCGATAGTGGTGATCTGACGGATGTTCGCATCACGTCGGAGTTTGTCCATCTGGGCAGGGGGGGTACGAACGGTCGGTGCTCGTGATGCGACATGGGACCGTGAGCGTGACATTGCTTCACGGCCCCCGCTGACCAGGCTCATCGCTGCGGCCGGGAGCCGGGCTCTGCTACCTGACCGCGCTCTACGTCGCGCAACTCCAACCCCACGCGAACACTTGGACGTTCGTGAACGAGCTGCCGAATACGCCGCGGCGAGGGGTGCAGCCTTGCTGGGGCCCTGAGCGCACGGGTGGTGCGGTGGAGTGAGATGCCGAGGTCGGTCAGCGCGTAGTCGACGGTGACCGGGACGGTCGGCGTGCGCAGACCACCGAGCGCGGTGGGTTTACGGAAACGGGGTGGGTTTGCGGTCCCGTGGGCGGACTAGGGCCTATAGGTGCCGGTTGACCTTTACCTGCCGGTTGAGCCGCCTATCTGCCGGTTGAGCCTGTCGAAACCCCCGGGCCCGTCACCAGCGGGAGGTCGAGCGTCGTGCGGAGACCCGCGGGTCCGTCGATGACCGCGGGGATGGCGTTCACGATCCGGCCTGCGGCGGCAACGATGGCGGCGTGGTTGTGGTCACCCTTGCGGCTCGTCGGGCAGATGTCGACGGTGTACGACGGTTCACCGGTGATCTCGACCCGGTAGCACCCACCGGGCTGGGCGGGTTGGGCCCAGTCCGGCCGGAGGTCGCCCCGAAGCCGCGTCACGTGCTCGATGACGATCACCGGTTCGCCGGCCACCTTGCCGATGATCTCGAAACGCACCGCAGCGCGGGTGCCCGCGGCGATATGGCCGGCCGCGATGTCGAAACCCTCTGGCGCGGGTTCGCTTTCGGAGACCTCCTCGATGTCGTCGACGACAACGCCGAGACCGGCGGCCAGTTGGCGGATCGTCGTTCCCCACGCCAGTCCGAGCACCCCCGGAAGGAACAGCATGGGTATCTCGTCGAGCGGTTTGCCGAATCCCATGACGTCGAACATGACGGTGGCTCCGTCATAGGTTGCGTAGTCGGCGATCTCCATGCAGCGCACCTGCTCGATCCGCTGGCAGGTGCCGGCGAAGACGAACGGGATGAGGTCGTTGGCGAAGCCGGGATCGACGCCGGTCACGAACAGGCCGGCCCCGCTGGCCGCGGTGGTCTCCTCGATCTTGGCGATGGCTTTCGCGGGCATCACACCCCAGGGGTACTGGAGCGTGTTGGGGGAGGACCCGACGACGTGGATACCGGCGGCGAGGATGCGCACCACATCGTCGAAGGCCTGGACGGGGCGAGTGTCGCCCATCGCGCAGTACACGACGCAGTCCGGCTTCGTCGCGATCGCCTCGTCGAGGTCGCCGACCGCCAGGACACCGGTGGGCTTCTCGACTCCGGCAAGCGTCGCGGCGTCGACTCCGACCTTTTCCGGCGTGGACACGGACACCGCCGTGAGTTCGAACCGGGGGTCCTCGATCAGCTGGGTGAGGCACAACCGGCCGACGTTGCCGGTTCCGACGAGAGCTACCCGGATGGACATGGCGTGGGACTCCTTGTGTTCGGTCGTCGCCGGTAGGGCGTGGTGTACAACTGTCCGGACGTTTGTCTGTTCAGTAGACCATTTATCGGTGGAACCTGTTCTATTTTCGATCCGGTCGCGGTAGCGTTGCCGCCCATGGGACGCGTAGACGACAAGGTTGCAGTGATCACCGGCGGTTCGCGGGGCATGGGTGCCGAGCATGCCCGGGCCCTCGTGGCCGAGGGCGCGAAGGTGGTGATCGGCGACATCCTCGACGATGAGGGCAAGGCCCTGGCCGCCGAACTGGGGGATGCGGCGCGCTACGTCCACCTCGACGTCACCTCACCCGAGGACTGGCAGACGGCGGTCTCGACCGCGGTCGACGAGTTCGGGAAGGTCAACGTCCTGGTCAACAACGCGGGCATCGTGAACGGGTCGACCATCCAGAAGTTCCGCCTCGACAAATGGAAGCAGATCCTGGACGTGAACCTGACGGGCACGTTCCTCGGTATCCAGGCGGTCGCCGACCTGATGATCGACGCGGGCGGGGGGTCGATCATCAACGTGTCGTCGGTGGAGGGTCTGCGCGGCAGTCCCTGGGCGCACGGTTACGTCGCGAGTAAGTGGGGTGTGCGCGGTCTGGCCAAATCGGTTGCGCTGGAACTGGCTCCGCACAACGTCCGGGTGAACTCGATCCACCCGGGTCTCATCCGGACCCCGATGACCGAAGGAATTCCCGACGACATGGTGACCGTCCCGATGGGCCGGGCCGCGGAGTCACGCGAGGTGTCGACCTTCGTGGTCTTCCTGGCCAGCGATGAGTCGTCGTATGCGACCGGTGCCGAGTTCGTGATGGACGGCGGCCTCAGCGCCGACGTGCCACACAAGTGAAGGCCCACACCAGGACGACCATCCCGACCAGTTCGACGAGGGTCTGCGTGATCACCGTCGCCGCGGCCAGTTCCGCCCCGACCGGCACGGCCAGCGCCAGCGGGAGGACGACGAGCGAGTTCCGGGTGGCACCGGAGAAGACGACTGCGGTCGCGGGCTCCGGGGCCAGGCGGAACATGCGCGTCACCGCGACACCGATCGCCACCATGATGACCAGGAATCCGACGTAGACCGGGATGACGCCGGCGATGTCGGTGAAGCGTGAACCGACCAGGGGCACCTGAGAACTCACCGCGACGAACAGCACGGCCATCATCAGGGGAACCATGGCGGCACCGGCCCCGTCCGAGATCCGGCGGCCGGTGGCAGACCGGCTCGCCCACGCCTGCGTCGTCCACGCCGCCGCCAACGGGCACACGATGAGGATCAGGAACGCCCAGAGGAAGGGTTCGGGCTCGATCACCGATCGCCCGTCGCCGAGCAGCGCCAGCAGGTATAGCGGCGTCAGCAGCATCTGAGTGAGGAGCAGCAGGGGCGTGGCCGCGAGGAGCCGACGGGCGTCGCCGCCGCCGAGGCCGGCGAACACGACGACGTAGTCGACACACGGGCACAAGAGCACCAGCAGGGCACCGAGCCGTATCGCATCGTCGGCGGGTAGTGCGAGGGACAGGACGGCGACCACGAGCGGGGCGAGGACGAAGTTCAGCAACAACACGGCGACCATGAACCGCCGATCGCGCCACGAAGCCAGCAGGTCGGACAGGCGGATCTGCAGAAAGGTGACATAGAGCAGAGCGGCGAGCAGCGGGGTGATCGCCGCTTCGAGACGTTCGGCGGGGTCCGGCGCGAGCAGTCCGACACCCAATCCGGCAAGGATGGCGGCGAGATACAGCGCGACCTGATGGCGTTCGAGACGGTCGACGACGGTCGCGGCTTCGGGCACCGCATCATTCTGCGACACCGCGCACTCGTTCATCGACACCGCGGTGGCGCGGTACGGCAGACTCGACGGGTGATCACCCCGCCCCGGCGCACCGATGTCGCGCTCCTGGTCGTCGTGGTGGCGTTCCTCGTCGCGGTGAACATCGGCGCGCATCTCGCCGACGGTGCGATGTCGGTGGTGATCGTCCCGGTCGCCGCCGTCCTGGCCGTGGTCATCGCGCGCCTGGGCGGCCTCGGCTGGCGTGACCTCGGCCTGAGCCGCGCGGAACTACGCGCCGGCATCCCGGTGGCCGTGGCCGCGGTCGTGGTGGTCGCCGCCGTGGTGTCGACGGCGGTGGCCGTTCCGGCGACGCGTGAGTTCTTCCTGTCCGACCGATACGACGACACCTCCGAGGCACTCCTCGCGGCGTTCGTCGTCATTCCGCTGCAGACCGTGCTCCCCGAGGAAGTCCTGTTCCGCGGTGTCCTGCAAGGGGTTCTGGGTCGGTTGTTCACCCCGTTGACGACGCTGGTCGTCGGCGCGATCGCGTTCGGCCTGTGGCACATCCTGTCCTCGACGGGCCTCACCGCGGGCAACGAGGGCCTGAGCGGGGTCCTGGGTTCCGGGACGCCTGCGCAGATCGCCGGGATCGCAGGTGCCGTCGTGGCGACCGGGGCCGCGGGTTTCGTCCTCGGCTGGCTTCGCCAGCGCACCACGAGCCTCGTCGCACCGATCGCACTGCACTGGGCCCTGAATGCGACCGGGGCGATCGGTGCTGCTGTGGCGTGGCAGGTGTCTTAGTCCGGCAAGCCTCGGCTCCGTCGTCCGACAGAACCGCAAAACCCCGGCTTCTGAGGTGCGACGAGCGATAGCCGCCGGGCCGAGCAAGCGACGAAAGAGCGCGTCGAGGTCGACGAGCCTCGAAGGGCCTGGTGAGACACCGTGCGAGACCCTTCGTGGCTCGCTTCGCTCGCACCTCAGGGAGCAGGGAATCCGGCTCGCTTCGCTCGCACCTCAGTATCTGCGGCCTGGCGGCCGTCGTGGACCACTGAAGAACTCCGCTCCCTGAGGAGGCCGGAGCCTGCGGAGGCCGTCACGAAGGGTCGTGGCGAGATGCGTCGCCAACCCTTCGTGACGCGCCCTCCGCAAGCTCCGGGCGCTCCTCAGGGACCGGTGGATCAGCAAATCTCTCGGCCTCGGTACCACGGGCTTTGCGGTTCTCTCGGATTAGGGAGCAGTCAACCCCTGGGTCAGGCGGTTCCGAAGATGCGGTCACCGGCATCGCCGAGTCCCGGACGGATGAAGCCGTTGTCGTCGAGTTCCCGATCGACCGCGGCCGTGTAGATGGGCACGTCCGGATGCGCGCGGTGCAGTACCCCGATGCCCTCCGGGCAGGCGAGCAGACAGACGAACTTGATGGACTTGGGGCCGTACTCCTTGATGCGGTCGATCGCGGCGACCGCCGAATGTCCGGTCGCCAGAAGCGGATCGACGATCACGACGTCACGTTCGGACAGCTCCGACGGCATCTTGAAGTAGTACTCGACGACCACCATCGTCTTCGGATCGCGGTACAGGCCGATGTGTCCGACCCGCGCGCCCGGGACCACGGTCAGCATTCCGTCGGCGATGCCCGCACCGGCACGCAGG
This sequence comes from Gordonia lacunae, assembly GCF_002149015.1. Lineage (GTDB taxonomy): Bacteria > Actinomycetota > Actinomycetes > Mycobacteriales > Mycobacteriaceae > Gordonia > Gordonia lacunae. Next base: position 23,511 of record NZ_NGFO01000007.1, read on the forward strand.
ACCGCGGCGAACACCAGCTTCTTGCCGTCGATGACCCGCGCGGTGGTGGTCTCGAGGGGTGTGTCGATGGTGACCTCGTGCATCGGGATGTCGCGTAGGACGTCGTAGGCCATGAGGATGGAGATCTCGTCGAGGAGGCGACGGAAGTCGTTGGTCGACGTCTCCTTACGACGCATCAGTGTCAGTTTGTGTTGCACGAGCGGATGGTCGATGACGGCGACGCTGCCCATGGGAACCTCTCGGTCGTCGGGGGTGGGAATGTGCGGACCGGCCTCGTTCCGGTTCCGGCGCCGTGCTCAGAACACGGTGCCGGTGCTGCGTATCGACAACGGCGGCAGTCCATCCCGGAGCCGGCCCGCCAGTATCCGGCCGGCCGACCAGGTTCCGCCCTCGAGTACGCAGGCGAGGGGCATGGTGGTCGTATCCGCGTCGAGCCGCTTGCGCACGAGGTCGGCGAGCTCGTCGATCAGGGCGACGGTGAGCGCGCGCCATTCGACGACGAGTTCGTCGCCGACCTCCCACTCCTGGTCTGTCCAGCTCGCGTCGCGGAGCTCGAGCACTCCGGAGTCGAGGAGCAGGCCGCCGTTGCGGTACTCGGGCAGACCGGTCAGCTCATCGAGTCCGGTCACCCGCACCCCGGCCCATCGGAACGGCTCGAGCAGCGAGTACGTCAGCCACTGCGACAGCTTGTGGAACGGCACCCAGCCGGCGGTGAGGCCCGGGCCGACGACGGCGTCGTGATGCCAGCAATCACCCAGTGGATTGGTGTCGATCGCGTTGTCCGACGGCCAGATCGGGCCGAGGTGGTCGAGGACCGCGCTCAAGATTTCCACGGCGGACACCTCTGCGCGCCCGCCGCGGGTGAGGTGATCGAACAGGCCACCGGGCCGTGCGTCCGGACCGAAGATCTGGGGCCGCCGGCCCAGGACCTCACCCAGCCGGCGCAGGAGGTCGACCCGTCCGGGAAGTCCGGTGAGTGGATTGTCGGGACCCGCCTGGAAGGCGGCGCCGAGGGTGTCGGCGCTGATCCGGGTCAGGGCCGCGGCGTCGACCCGGAGGGGATGATCCGGGTCGCTCGAGAAGAGTCCGTCGCAGAAGGCTGCCCAGCTCGCCACCCCGAGTCCTTCCGAACGCGTCAGGACGAGCCCGGTCGACCCTTCACGGAACGACCATTCGGGCCCGGCTCCGGCATCCAGCAGAACGCTGACGAGCACGACGTCGATGAGGGCCCGGGTCCGCTCGGCCGAACCGGCCGTCGGCAACGCGGCGTCGAGCGCGCCGAGACGGTCGACACCGCCGGCCTCGAAGTGTCGCCATCGACTGTGAAAAGGTATGTCCCCATCCGGATACCGTGACCTGGTCGTCTCCGCGACGAGGTCGGCCGCCGCGTCCAGTCCCTTGTCGTGGACCACGAACCACGAGGAGTCCCCGGCCCGTGCCCGTTCGAGGAGTTGTCGCGACCGGCTCCGGACGGTGGCGGTCGACCGCAGCAGGCGGGCCGCCTGCGACGCCGACAACTCCACCTCTGGCGCTCCGGTCATCACAACCCCCGGCCCTTGACCTGGCGCAACTGCTCGGCGTCGGGGACCGGTCCGGGCGTGAAGTAGCCGGCGGCCATCTTGGCGTCGATCTCGACCCGGGCGTCGGCGGGGACGAGTTCGTCGGGGATGTTGACGCGTTCGCCGACGTCGATACCCGAGCCGGTGATGGCGTCGTACTTCATGTTCGACATCGACACCAGGTGATGGATTCTGGTGATGCCGAACCAGTGCAGTACGTCGGGCATGAGTTCCTGGAACCGCATGTCCTGCACGCCCGCAACACATTCCGTGCGTGCGAAGTACTGGTCTGCGGTATCACCCCCGAGTTGACGTTTGCGGGCGTTGTACACCAGGAACTTGGTGACCTCGCCGAGCGCGCGTCCCTCCTTGCGGGAGTACGCGACCAGGCCGACGCCACCGCGCTGCGTGCCGCGGATGCACTCCTCGATCGCGTGCGTCAGATATGGACGGCATGTACAGATGTCGGAGCCGAAGACGTCGGAGCCGTTGCATTCGTCGTGCACGCGTGCAGTGAGTTCCACCGAGGGGTCGGCGAGGTCGCGGGCGTCGCCGAAGATGTAGACCGTCTGTCCGCCGATCGGGGGCAGGAACACCTCGAGGTCCGACCGCGTGACGAGTTCGGGGTACATGCCCCCGGTCTCTTCGAACAACACCCGACGCAACTCGGCCTCGGAGCAGCCGAAACGATCGGCCACCCCGGGGAGGTGCCACACTGGTTCCACTGCCGCTTTGGTGACCAGGGCGGCGCCGTTGGGCAGCAGGATCTCGCCGTCGGGGACGAGCCGACCCTTCTCGATCGCCTCGGCGATCTCGGGCAGGATGACGTGGGCCTTGGTGACGGCGATGGTCGGCCGGATGTCGTAACCGCGCCGGATCTCGTCGGGGAAATTCTCCGCCACCGTTGCTCCCCAGGGATCCAGCGAGACGATGGCGCGCGGGTCACGCCATTGCGGATACGGTCCGATGTGGTCGGTGGGCGAGGTGTTGGTGAGGTCGGCCCGGTGTTCTCGTGCAAGGGCACCGGCGGCGACGGCCAGTGCGCGATAGACGCTGTAGGAACCGCTGTGGGTGCCGATGACATTGCGATGTGCTCGTGTGCCCGTCGTCCCGATGACGGGGCCGCGTTCGGCCGCGGTGCCGGCGCCCCAGTGGATGGGCGGCGCATCGATCCCGCCGCTGTGTGAGGTCAGTCGGATGTGGCCCAGGGACCTGTGCTCGCCGGACATCGTCCTCACCTTCTGTCGAGACGGTCACCCGCCACTTCAGGGAAAGCGCCAGCATAGATCCGGATGCCCGTGTCCGCCGGGTGATGCCGAACGCCGCGGCGGCGACACCCACCGAGGGTGCCGCCGCCGCGTCCTGGACGTCATCGTGCCGACATGTGCGGCACTCTCTCAGACCTCGAACCGGTCCAGGTTCATAACCTTGTCCCACGCCGCGACGAAGTCGTTCACGAACTTCCCGGCGGCGTCGTCGGCTGCGTAGACCTCGGCGAGTGCGCGCAACTGGGAATTCGACGAGAACACCAGATCGGCGCGGGTGCCGGTCCAGAGCTGCTCACCGGTGGCGCGATCGCGACCGATGTACACGTTCTCCTCGTGCGACGCCGACCAGGCCGTCGACATGTCCAGCAGATTGACGAAGAAGTCGTTCGTCAGGACGCCGGGGCGATCGGTCAGCACACCGGCCGTCGAGTTACCGAAGTTGTTGCCCAGCACTCGGAGTCCGCCGACCAGCACTGTCATCTCGGGAGCGCTCAGGGTCAGCAGAGCCGCCTTGTCGACGAGGGAGAACTCGGCCGGGAGGGCGGCGGCCTTGCCGACGTAGTTGCGGAACCCGTCGGCCCTCGGCTCGAGGTGTGCCAGGGAATCCACGTCCGTCTCCTCCTGGGAGGCGTCGGTGCGTCCCGGTGTGAATGGCACGGTGATGTCGATGCCCGCGTCCCGCGCGGCCTGCTCCACGGCCGCTGTGCCCCCGAGGACCACCAGGTCGGCGAAGGAGATCGTCGCGCCGGACTCCCCGGTGAACGAGTCCCGGATGCCCTCGAGGGTGCGGATCACGGGGGCCAGCTCGGCGGGTTCGTTGACCTCCCACGAGGACTGCGGTTGCAACCGGATGCGACCGCCGTTGGCACCGCCACGCTTGTCACTGCCGCGGAAACTCGACGCCGCCGCCCAAGCGGTCTTGACGAGTTGCGCGACGGTCAATCCCGAGTCCAGCAGCGTCGCCTTCAGGTTCGCGATGTCGGCCTCGGACACGACCGGTCCCTCGTGTGCCGGGACGTTGTCCTGCCAGAGGTAGGTCTCGGCCGGTACCAGCGGTCCGCGATAGCGGACGGCGGGTCCCATGTCGCGGTGCAGGAGTTTGAACCATGCCTTGGCGAACTCGTCGGCCAACTCCTCGGGATGGTCCAGCCAGCGTCGGGTGATCTGCTCGAAACCCGGGTCGTACCGCATCGCGAGGTCGGTGGTCAGCATCGACGGGTGGGTCGTCTCGTCGCCGAACGCCTTCGGGACGGTGCCCGCCCCGGCCCCGTCCTTCGGACGCCACTGGTTGGCACCGGCCGGGCTCTTGTAGAGCTCCCACTCGTAACCGTAGAGGGTCTCGAGAAAAGCATTGTCCCAGCTGGTGGGGGTGGGATTCCAGATCACCTCGAGGCCGCTGGTGATCGCGTCCGCACCCGTACCGGTGCCGTGTGAGCTGGTCCAGCCGAGGCCGGCGTCCGCGACGTCAGCCGCCTCGGGCTCGGGACCCACCAGTCCTGCGTCGCCGGCGCCGTGGGTCTTGCCGAAGGTGTGGCCGCCGACGATCAGGGCGGCGGTCTCGACATCGTTCATCGCCATGCGCGCGAATGTCTCCCGGATGTCCACCGCGGACGCGAGAATGTCCGGATTACCTTTCGGCCCTTCCGGATTGACGTAGATGAGACCCATCTGCACTGCAGCAAGCGGCTTCTCGAGGTCACGGTCGCCCGAGTACCGCTGGTCGGCGAGCCACTCGAGTTCGGGTCCCCAGTACACCTCGTCGGGCTCCCACTCGTCCACGCGCCCGAAGGCGAAGCCGGCCGTGGTGAATCCCATCGATTCCAGTGCGACGTTCCCGGCGAAGACCAGCAGGTCGGCCCAGGACAACGCCGTGCCGTACTTCTTCTTGATCGGCCACAGCAGGCGGCGCGCCTTGTCCAGGTTCGCGTTGTCGGGCCAGCTGTTGAGCGGGGCGAATCGCTGCATGCCGGCACCGGCGCCGCCGCGGCCGTCCTCCACCCGGTAGGTGCCCGCGGCGTGCCAGGACATGCGGACGAACAGACCGCCGTAGTGGCCGAAGTCGGCGGGCCACCAGTCCTGGGAATCGGTCATGAGCGCGGTCAGATCGGCACGCAGGGCCTCGACGTCGAGGTTTTCCAGAGCCGTGTCGTAGTCGAACTCGGCGTCCATCGGATTCGCGACGTCGGGATTGTGCTGGAGGACCTTGAGATTCAACTGGTTCGGCCACCAGTCCCGGTTGCCACCGCCCTGGGTGGGCGGTTTGAGCCGGCCGTGCGCGACCGGGCATGTGCCGCCGCCGGCGGGCTCGGTGTTCGCCTCGGCGATCGGGGGATGCTCGCGGGCTTCCGGGGCGGGCGACGTGGAGACGGACGAGGGGTCGTGCGGTGCCATCTGGGTTTCCTTTCGGGCACGTTGAGAACTGCGATCGCCGGGGCGGAGATCGCAGACTGGGAGCGGAGTGTGTTGTCGGGCTATCGGCCGGAGCCGGGGATGCAGTCGGGGCAGTAGCCCCAGTAGATGACCTCGGCTTCGTCGATGACGAAACCGTGGTCGTCGGATGGGGTCAGGCACGGGGCTTCGCCGATTGCGCAGTCGACGTCGCCGATGGATCCGCATGTACGGCATATCACGTGGTGATGGTTGTCCCCGACGCGTGACTCATATCGAGACACGTGGCCCGATGGTTGGATTCGCCGGATCAGACCGGCCGAAGTCAGCACGCCCAGAACGTCGTACACCGTCTGCTGCGAGATCTCGGGCAACCGTTCGCGAGCGGCACGGAGCACCATGTCGGTCTCGGCATGGGGGTGGGCACGTACGGCCTGCATGACCGCGATGCGCGGACGGGTCACCCGCAAACCGGTCGCCCGGAGGTGCCGGGTGCAGTCGTCGTCGGTGAGCATGACGCCCATCGTGCCCACGTTTCTGGAATGATTCAAGTTTATCGGGCGAAGTGAGGTGCCGATCACGCGTGCCGTCGTAGGATCGGGCCATGCCGACAGCGACGCCGACTCGTGTGCGGGTGATCCGGTGACCCGATTCGACGAGATCGTCGACGAGCTCTACGGTCTCGCGCCCGAGGCATTCGTGAAGCGCCGGAACGAACTGGCTCGGGAGGTCAAGGCGGACGGTGACCGCGAACTCGCCGGCCGGATCGACAAGCTCCGACGACCGACGCAAGCGGCCTGGGCCATCAATCAATGGGTTCGCGCGCACCCCGACGACAGTGCGCTCATCGACGAGTTGGCGTCGGAACTGACCGCCGCCCAGCGTCGCTCGGCGGTGGACAGGATGCGCGCGTTGTCCCGGCGCCGCCAGGAGCTGATCAATTCGTCGGTGACAGCGGTTACGAGGACGGCGGCCGAGCGCCGGGTGAGGCTGGCGGACAGTGCAGTTCGCGAGGTCACGCAAACACTGCGCGCCGCGGTGGCCGACCACGACGTGCTCGAGCAGGTGTTGCGGGGAAACCTCACCGCATCCGCCGAGTACAGCGGATTCGGGCCCGCCGGGGTGTTCGTGGTTCCGGAGCCGTCGCCGGAACCCGATCGGAACGAGTCCGAGACGCGCGTCGCGGCAAGTGCTGCCGACGATTCGGAAGCCTCGTCGTCTGATGAATCCGATCGCGAACGGAGGGAGCTCGAAGCCCGGTTGGCCGACGCGGAGGCGGGTGAGCGGGCGGCGCGGTCCCACCTCGACGATGCGTCGGGCACGGTGGACGGCGCCTCGTCGGAAGTCGACGAGATCGTCGCCCGGGCCCAGGAACTACGAGCGGAGCTGGCGCGCTGCGAGGAGTCGCTGCGCTTCGCGCGGCAGCGTCTCTCGACTGCCGAACAGGGGCGGGCCGAGGCGCGGATCGCTCTGCGCGAAGCCGTTGCGGCCACCAACGAGATCCGCGCGGCGCTCGCCGAGTTCTGACGGAGCCGCCGCGCGGGATGGGGGCCGGGGATCAGCGCGTCAGGTGGAAGCGCAGCAGTTCGGTGGTGCCGCTCAGGGCGCGACCCCGATATCCACCGCGGCCGTCGGCGCGGAGCTCGTCACGCACGAACCCGACGAGGGTGCCCGAATAGTCCACGACGATGACGGGCGCACCGTCCTGCACCGAGCGCCCCGGATACACCGCTCCGGGAAAGGCCCAGCCGATCGCGGTGTTGTTGACGACTCGTGAGCCCGTGAAGTTCTTGCCGAACCACACCGTGTCGGCGATGGGCGCGCTGGTGACGTCGCCGCGGTAGTACCCGCTCGGCATCGGCGGGGCGGCCAGTGCCGTCCCGGGAGCCGCCAGCGCCGACGCGCCGGCGATCAGAACCGCAGCCGCGGGTGCGGCGCAGTGCCGGAGGTGCGAGTTGAGTGCGGTGCCCATCTGTCCATTGAACGCCTCCGTCCGCCCGCTGACCCGGGTTCGGCCGTGTCCGTGCTCGGACCCGGAGATCGAGGGTCAGTGGCCGAGGAGGCGCAGCGAGTCGTCGCGTCGGAGCACGAAGAAGTACGGCGTCGGCGAACCCTTCAGATCCATGGCGCCCAGGACGGCGTCATCGGAGATCCGGCGGAAGACGTCGTTGATCGGCAACTGGTCGTAGGACATGGTCGCGGTGTCGGTGCCGCGGTACCGGGTGGTGCGCAGCCGGGCCCGTGACCGGCGGGTCTGGCTGAGCAGACGGGTCGCCGCGATCGGCGTCGCGAAGGACAGTGACGTGACCCCCGGTGCCTTCTCGGCGATCCCGAGTCCGCCGAAGGCGATCGCCGGGTTCATCGCCCACAGCGCCGAGCCGTCGCGAGTCGGGAAGAGCAGGGGGTGCACGTTCTCGGCATCGACGAACTGTTTGCCCCACCAGCCGCTGGCGGCGAGGAAGCCGTCCAGCGGGTGATCGGTGGGGAGTTCGGCACCGCGCCAGGTGCCGATCATGAAGTCGGGTTCGACGGCGGGGGAGGAGTCGAACAAGTCGAGCGCCTCGGCGGTCGTGGTCGGCGTGGCAGGCAGGATCTCGCGGACATGCATGTCGACGATCGTACGTGCAAAGACACAGGATCAGAAGTTTGTCGCAACAGAGTTTTCGGCCGCGTACCACCGGAAGCGGCCGGTGTTCGGAATAGCCGGTCCGCTCACCGGGTTGCCGCAGGCATGACCCACTCCGCGTATGACCCTCGTGACCTCCTCGCCGAAGGCGGGCTCGGTGTCCTCGCCACGATCAAGTCATCGGGACTTCCGCAGCTGTCCCCGGTGACGCCCTTCTACGACCGTGAGGCCGAGACCATCTATGTCTCGATGACCGAGGGCCGGGCCAAGACCGCGAACCTTCGTCGCGATCCGCGCGCGGCGCTGGAGATCACCGGAGCCGACCGCTACACCTGGGCGACCGCGGAGGGCGCCGTGACCCTGATCGGTCCGGGCACCGAACCGGACGGCCCCGAGGTCGAGGCGCTCGTGGACTATTACCGCAAGGCCGCCGGCGAACACCCGGACTGGGACGAATACCGCAGCGTGATGGTCGCCGACCGTCGAGTACTGATGGTCATGTCGGTGGATCGGGTGTACGGCGAACGTCTTCGCTGAGGTGGTTGTGCCGACTTCACAGATACTGCGGTGTCGAATCAGGACGCGGGCTGTCCTCATTGTGGCGCACCATGGTTGCCATGGCGACAGACTTTCAGGTGACGTTCGATTGCGGTGATCCGGCTTCGCTGTCGGAGTTCTGGGCCGAGGTGCTCGGCTACCGGCTCCAGGACCCACCGCCCGGGTTCGAGAGCTGGGATGCCGCGCTGGCGGCCTTCGGTGTCCCGCCGGAACGACGGAACGACGCATCGGGTGTGATCGATCCCGACGGACGCGGGCCCCGGCTGTTCTTCCAGCGGGTCCCCGAGGGCAAAGCGGCGAAGAACCGCGTCCACCTCGACGTGCGAGCCGCGCCCGGACTGCGCGGCGACGATCGGATGAGCGCTCTGGAAGCCGAGGCCGACCGGCTCGTCGCGCTGGGCGCGACCCGCGTCGAACGGCACGACCCCGCGCCACCGCTCGGTGAGGGGCACATCGTCCTGCAGGACCCCGAGGGCAACGAGTTCTGCCTGGACTAGGGGATCTCGTGGCGAGGCTGCGCCTATGTGCGCTCTGTCGCTACGGGATCCGGGGTCAGGGAGATGTTCCCGGCCCTGCCCAGCGTCCCGTCGAGGTCGGGTTGTTCGAAGGTGACCTCGGCGGTACGTCCGTCCACCGAGAGCGTTGCGATGGTGTTGCCGAACAGCGGCCCGAGAGTGTTGCGCCAGGCGACCGGTAGGTCGGGCGACCCACCGCGGCGTGCCCACCGGCGGACGACCGACGCGAGCCGGTTCGACCATCCCAGCCGGAACACCACCTTGATGTACGGCGGGATCGCGTTGTGCACCGGCGAGCACACCAGTTGATGTACGTCGGCGCTGGTCGCATCCGGAAAGGCTGCGCGCGCGGCATAGCTGTGGTGGACGTCGCCGGACAGCACGCTGACCGTCGCCGGACCGGAATCCCGAGCCGCCACTCGGCGGATCATGTCGCTGAGCCGGACGAACGAATCGAAGAAGGCCGGCCAGTGTTCGAGGTCGGCGCCCTGGCGAATCTTCTCGGCCACCTGCCCACGACGACCCGTGCGCCGCGCGCCGATCTCGTTGAGGGTCTCGGCGTCGCCGATGACCGGCGGCAGCAACCACGGCAGCGACGAACCGAGTACGAGGTGGTCGAGCCGCTCCAGATCGTCGTCCACCTGGGTTTCGACCCAGTCGAATTCGACGTCACTCAACATCTTTCGCGTTCCTCCGGCGAGGATGCGGCCGTTGCGGGAGTCGATCATGACAAGCCGGGTGTTGCCCAGGTCCCAGCGGAAGCTGAAGCGGATGCCCTTGGTTCCGTCGGTCTCGCGATCCGCGCGATCGGCGACATCGACCAGGTGGGGCCAGCAGTCGCCATCGATCTCGCGGACGCGGCGGTAGTCCTCGGACTCGGCGAGCTCGGCGGGGGAGAGGTTGCCGAGATGCTGATACACCCAGTACGACGCGAGGCCGGCGCGAATGCGGTCCTGCCACCAGGGCTTCTCGCTCATCTGCCGACGCCAGGTGTCGGAGGTGTTCCAATCGTCGCGGATGTCGTGATCGTCGAAGATCATGGCCGTCGCCACGGTGGACAGGATCCAACGGATCTCGGGGTCTCCCCATGTGTGCCGGTACAGGCCTTCGTACTCTTCGAAATCGACGACCTCGTCCGACGGCCCGGCGGTGGACGTCCGGCTCGATTCCAGTGACTGCTTCACCTGCGGGGTCAGTTCGTCCGCGTACACCTGGTCGCCGAGCAGGATGAGCGTGTCCGGCCACTCTTCGACGGGGAGATGGCGCATCCGGATGGCGTAGCAGTCCAACGCGTCGAGTCCGAGTTGCTGGTCGAGCTTCGGATCCTCCGCTCGTGGGTATCGGCAGGATCCGAACACGAATCGGTGCCGGTCAGCGGTCTCGGGGCCCCGGGTCCGGATGACGCTCGGCGGGAACTCCGTGTCGGCGAGCGGCCATTCGAGGGCTCCGTCGATGTGGACCTGGTACTCGGTGGTGGTGTCGGGCACCAGGCCGGTGACCTCGACCACGGCGTAATGGTGACCGGACACCTCGAAGGTTCGGTTACTGCACCCGAGGACCTCTACCTCGCCCGGTTCATCGGTCTGCACCCAGATCAGGGCGCATGTCTCGTCGACGTGCCGGAGGATAGGACCCAGAACCAAAGCCATTCGATCAGAGTAGGCCGTCGGGTCGGCCCGTGTGGCCCCGTCGATCGTCGCGATGAGTTCGTCCGGGACAGCGGGTCTGTACTCCTGTCGCCACTCCTGTTGTCGCTGTCTGGAGGGGTGACGCGGGTGACGCCGGCACGACCGGCATAGGACGAATCGGAGGAGGAACCCATGGTGATCGTTGCCGGCAGTCTTCGGGTTGACCCGGGTGGGCGGGCCGACTACCTGGCCGGATGCGAGGAGGTCGTCAGCGCGGCCCGCCGGGCACCGGGATGTCGAGACTTCGCCATCAGCGCGGACTCGACGGACCCGGGCCGCATCAACATCTTCGAGCGATGGGACTCAGAGTCGGCAGTCGAAGCGTTCCGGGGTGACGGGGTCGGCGACGACCAGGCGCAGGCGATCCTCTCCGCGACGGTCGCCGAGTACGACGTCGCCGGCGTCCGGGTCCTGGCGGGTGCGCCGGACTGACGACCGGCTATGTCGTCGAGCGTCGTCGTAGGCTCTGTGTGCGCGCCGCCAAAAGGAGAGATCATGACCAGGAGTACCGACATCGAGCAGACTCTCACCGACGTTCTCGGCGAGCTGCGAGCGCTCGACGATCCGAGAATCCGGGCGGTCAACGAACGGCACGGCGATGATCACGGCGTCAATCTCACGAAGCTGAGGGCGACGGCGAAACGGATTCGGACGTACCCCGAGCTCTCGGCGGCGCTCTGGGCGACCGAGGACACCGCGGCGCGACTGCTCGCCCTCCTGATCTGCCGGCCGAAGGCCTTCGACGCCGCGGAGCTCGACACGATGGTCCGCGAGTCCGACCGGCCGAAGGTGCACGAGTGGTTCGTCAACTACGTCGTCAAGAAGAGCCCTCATGCCGAGGAATTGCGGACGTCGTGGATGAACGACCCTGATCCCGTTGTCGCGGCGGCGGGTTGGGCCCTGACCTCCGATCGAGTGGCCAAGCGTCCGGACGACCTCGACCTCACTGCCCTGCTGGACTCCATCGAGCGCGAGATGGTGCAGGCCCCGCCACGACTGCAGTGGGCGATGAACACGTGCCTGGCGACCATCGGCATCGAGAGTCCTGAATCTCGTTCCCGTGCGGTCGACATCGGCGAGCGGTTGCGGGTGCTCGAGGACTACCCGACTTCGCCGGGCTGTACCTCACCGTATGCGCCGGTGTGGATCGCCGAGATGGTTCGACGTCGAGCGGTGTGACCCGCGCTCGTCACCGAAAGTTGGTCGCGTAGTCCGCAAAGCTGACCTGGCCGGAGGGGCTGGCCTCGATCGCGGCGGCCACCATCGGTGGGATCGGCGTCCAGTAGGCAGGCATCGCGGCCGCCAGGGACGGCTTCACAACGTAGAGCAGGGCGAAGTTGACGATCCACAGCGGCGGTGCCATCGACATACCGACCGTCGTCGTCACCGAGTCCTTCGTGTTTCGAACCAGTTGCGCCGCCCCCGAGGTCTGCTGCGCGACGAAGCCGAACGGCACCTCGACGGTGTACGCCGAGCGGTAGAGTGCGAGCAGGGTGTCGGTCGCGCCGTTGGCCCGCAACCAGGTGCCCACGTAACCGCCCGGCGCGAGTAGCGAATTGACCTGTCGGGTCGGGGCACTCGCGTTTGCCGGACTCTGCAGGAGACCTTCTCGGGTCACGTACAGGCCGTAACTGCCGAGGACCGATCCGCCGAACATCGGACGACCCGCGGTGTTGGTGAGAATCTGCAGGCACGCGTCGATGATCTGGGCCGCATCGCGCTTGCCCCCGGTGCCCCCACCGGAGATCAGTTCACGGAACTGGCGCTCCGAGAGTGTATCCCGGGACGACAAGCCGATCGCGGCGGCGATGCGTTCAGTTCGTTCGGCGCCCAGTGGCTCGTTCACCAGCTCTGCGGCTGTCGATTTCGGCGGGGCCAGGCCGGCGAAGGCGGGAGCGCCGGCGAAGGGAGTCGCGAAACCGGTTGTGCTGGTGCCCGGTTGGGCGTCAGCGCGGGGGAGCAGCGGCGAGACGAGTCCGATCACGCAGCCCAGTGCCACCGCCACGTACGCCGGCCACCACCGGGGTTCGAATCGTCGCCACCGTGATCCCGGTGCGCTCCCAGCCATCCGCATGCCCCTGCCGATCGAGTGACGAACACGCACTGTCCAGTGAAGACCCCTGGTCAGCGGGGTGTCAATGGCTCCGACCGGACCGGCACGACCGGTCACCCGACGAAGACAGGCATGACCATCGTCGTGAGATCGCCGCAGTCGGCGGAACGGACCGTCATCGGCAGGTCGGCGGCCCGCACGTCGAGCAACAACTCGGCGCCGATCGACACACTGACCGCGGGGTAGAGGGTCGACAGCTCGAAGCACATCTCGACCGGCGGACCACAGATGTCGGCGGGCACGGTGCTGACCCCGGCCGACGCTGCGTCGCTCAGCACCAGTGCTGTCGACGTGACATCCAGGAGAACTCGCTCGCCGACACAGCCTTCCAACGACTGCAGCACAGCGGATGTGGCGACGCTCGCGCGTGTGGTCACCGGCGGCAATGCGTCGACCATGGCGCGATGAGACGGAAAGGGGTCGTCGAGCAGACGGCACCACAGATCGTCCCGACCGGTGAGCCGAAACCGTACCGTGCCGGTTCCGGCCTCGATTCCGACGACGCCACCTCGGGCCAGGTCGGACAGGCCATCGCGGAGGTCGCCGGCGCACACCGTCCCCGACCATCGGGTGTTGCTCGGTTCGACTGCCGGCAGTGACCGCGAAGAGATTCGGTAGCGATCGGTCGATGTGAGGGTCATCGCCCCGTCCTCGAAGCGGAACTCGACTCCGTCGAGAACGGGATGTGCGGCGTCGCGCGCCGTGGCGGTGAGCACCTGACCGATCGCGGCCGCCAGTATCGGCCCGCGCAGGGCGCAGACCACTGTCGTCGATTCAGCGGCGATCGCCGTCGCGATGGCTGCGGCCTCGCGCCGGGTCCGGGCGGCCTCGGTCGTGACCGTTCGCACGTGGTCGTCGATGAGATCACGCGCGACCGTCGGCTCGGCATCGAGGACCGTGCGGATGTCCGCGAGGGACATCCCGATCTCGCGGAGTCGTCGGAGCGTGATGGCCCGAGTTTCCTGCGACGTGCTGTACAGGCGGTAGCCGGTCGATGCGTCGATGGTGGCTGGGGTGAGCAAGGACGAGTCGGCGTAGAAGCGCAACGCGGAGGCGGTAAGCCCGGTGCGTTGGGCGAACGCGCCGATCGGGACGAGCTCGCCGTGTGCGGTGTCGGGAGGAGTCATGTCGGAGATCATCCGGGTTCGACCTACTTGAAGGTCAAGTGCCCGCTGGTGTCCGAACGCCGCCGTCGGGTCAGATGAGACCCAGTGCGAGCATCGCATCGGCGACCTGGGTGAAGGCCGCGATGTTGGCTCCGGTCGCGTAGTTGCCGGGTGCCCCGTACTCGTCCGCCGTGTGGAGGCAGTGATCATGGATGGACGTCATGATCTCCGACAGCCGCTCCTCGGTGTGGTTGAACGTCCACGAATCCCGGGAGGCGTTCTGCTGCATCTCGAGTGCGCTCGTGGCCACCCCGCCCGCATTCGCAGCCTTACCCGGCGCGAAGCTGACGCCCGCCTCGGAGAAGATGCGCACCGCCTCGGGGGTGCTCGGCATGTTCGCGCCCTCGGCCACGATGCGGCATCCGTTCTTCGCCAGTTCGGTGGCGTCGACACCGTTGAGCTCGTTCTGTGTCGCGCAGGGGATGGCGATGTCGGTGGGCACGTTCCACAAGGAGCCGGATGCGATGTGGCGGGCAGTATCGGGGCGGGCGGCGGCGTAGTCCGAGATACGCCCGCGCCGAATGTTTTTGATGTCCTTGAGCAGGTCCAGGTCGATTCCGGCCTCGTCGACGACGTACCCTCCGGAGTCGGAGCAGGCGATCACACGGCCACCGAGTTGCTGCACCTTGTCGATGGCGTAGATCGCGACATTGCCTGAGCCGGAGACGACCACGGTCTTGCCGTCGAGGTCGTCACCGGCGGCGGCCAGCATGTCGCGGACGAAGAACACCACGCCGTACCCGGTCGCCTCGGTACGGACCTGCGACCCACCCCAGGCAAGCCCTTTGCCGGTGAGGACGCCGGACTCGTAGCGGTTGGTGATGCGCTTGTATTGGCCGAACAGATAACCGATTTCGCGACCGCCGACGCCGGTGTCGCCGGCGGGTACATCGGTGTACTCGCCGATGTGGCGGTAGAGCTCGGTCATGAAGGACTGGCAGAACCGCATGACCTCGCCGTCGGAGCGGCCCTTGGGATCGAAGTCGGCGCCACCTTTGCCCCCGCCGATCGGGAGCCCGGTCAGTGCGTTCTTGAAGATCTGTTCGAATCCGAGGAACTTGACCACGCCCAGGTAGACGCTCGGGTGAAAGCGCAGCCCGCCCTTGTAGGGGCCGAGTGCGGAGTTGAACTCGACCCGGAATCCGCGGTTGATCTGCACCTGGCCCTGGTCGTCGACCCACGGCACGCGGAAGATGATCTGGCGCTCGGGCTCGGTCAGTCTCTTGATGATCCCGGCATCGGCGTAGTGGGGGTGTTTGGCCAAGACCGGACCCAGACTGTCGAAGACCTCCCGGACGGCCTGGTGGAACTCGGCCTCCCCGGGGTTTCGCGCAACAACCTGGGCGTACAGATCGCTGATCTTCTCGTCGAGCACGGCCACGATGGCGACCACTTCCTTTTCCGATGCGTGTGGGACGGCGACGTGCCCGGATGAGCACGTCGCCACCCGCACCCTATCGAGTGACAGGAATTCGACCGCAGACCGGTCCATCGGACGACGACCGCGGGTGTGCCCGCGGTGATGTGGTCGGGTCCCACTCGTCCTGCGGAGCAGTCAGGTCGCGCACCTCGATGCTCGGGTCACGAGAGGGCGAGAACAGGTCGTCGCACCTCGAGCGACGGATGTCGGGTCACGATCTCGCGCCTGGACGTGGGATCTGCGCCGGTGGTGAGCGTCAGAATCCAGGGGACCGACTCGGTGTCGTCGGACACCCACGGATCCAATTCGAGGTGGGCCAGGATGTCGCGTGACAGGCTCTCGAGTCTCGCAACGGTCAGTCGTCCGGACGAGTCCGCGAAACCGAAGCACACATCCCGCCCCTCCGGTACTCCGAACACGTCCACGTCGTTCTCGCGGTGCCATTGCCGTCGGAGGAGCAACGAGTCCGACTCCTCGACGACAACCGAACACCTGGCGGGGTGGGGAAAGGCGCCCTGGGCGCGAGTCGACGCTCGATCCACGAATTCCTTCACTCGACCGGGGGAGCCGCACACGCGTATCCGGCACTCCATCACAACCGCTTTCACGGCCACTCTTCCTTTCGCTGTTACCGGCCATCTGCGACCGGTGCCATGGACTCTAGCCCAGAAAAAAATAAAAGCCAGTCCGGCCTTGGGCGCACGCCGGTGTGCAATGAAAAGCGCTGCGCAACAACGCAGAAAGTCGGCTGGATCGCACGAATTCGGACCGACTGGACTTCTGTGTTTTCTGGACTATGGTCACGAAGGAGAGCGGGACCGACCCGTTGTAGAAGACAACCGATTCGAGGAAAAGTGGCGGAAAAGAATTCGAGTTCAAAAAAGCGCCGGCAAGAACTCAAGGAACGTCGTGAGCGAAAACGGGCCCTCGAGGATGTCTCGTTGATCCGGAAGAGGAAAAGCGCGCGTTGACGCCAACTCTCGCGTCAGCCCGCGCTGCTGAGCGCCCGGGCGATCGTGGGCCAGGCCCGGTGCAGATCCTGATTCCAGTAACCCCACGAGTGGAGACCGGCACGGAAGTCGTAGGTGATGTCGACCCCGGCGCGGTCCGCGCGGCGCTTGAAGCTCTCGGTGCATCGGGCGACGATGCCTTCGAGGACGCCGCCGACAGGTGACGCCAGCCCGGCCAGCCCGAGTGCCGGGTCGGGCAGGCCGTTGCCGACCGCGACGTACACGGGCTTGCCCCGCAGTGCGGACACGTGATCGGCGGGATTGTGGGCATCCCAGGTGCCGTGATCGAGCGGCCCCCACATGTTCTCCGGGTTACCACCTCTCGTGGTGACCGAGGTGGCGGTCGCCTGCCGGAATTCCGGTGAACCCTGATCGAGACAACCGCTGAAGGCGACGACGCCCCGGTAGAGATCTGGATTGCGCACGGCGATGGACATCGCACCCAGCGCCCCCATCGACAGCCCGCCGATCACGTTCCGCCCGTTGCCCCGGAAGCGTCGGTCGACCAGCGGAGGGAGTTCCTCGGTCAGGAAGGTCTCCCACATGTTCCGGCCCAGGACGGGGTCGAGTCGGCGCCAGTCGGTGTAGTACGAACCCGTACCCCCGATGGGCAGGACCACGGTGACGTTCTTGTCGGCGACGAAGCGCGCGATGTCGGTCTGGAACGTCCACCCGCTCTGCGTGTAATTGGTGTAGACCCCACCGTCGATCCCGTCGAGCAGGTACACGGTCGGCCGGGGGCCGGACCGGCCCCGGGGGACGAGCACGCTCACCCGAACGGGCCGCTTCATGGCGGCGGAGTACACCGTCATCGTCGTGCGCGTCGCCGTCTCCGGGGACACCGCGAGGATTCGCGCCGAGTCGCCGAGCCTCGATGGCGTCGCGCCCGCCGTCTGCCCCGTCGAGACGCTCGCGACGATCGCGATCAGAAATGCACAACCGAGCCCTGCGGCTCGCTGCCAGCGTGACACTCTTCGTTCCCCCTCGGACACTGTCCGTCACGAGCCGGCGACCCACCCCCAGGTCGACGTCCGGCATTCGCCGTGTGTCGGTCGATCACGGGTCCGGACACGGACCGCGGACCTATTAGAACAGGTTCGTGGCACTCGTGTGCCCGGAGCGTGCCGACGGTGGGGTTTTGGCCCGTGCAACCCGGGTACCCGAACGAATCCGGGCTGTGGACAGTCGGGATTCACACGACAAAGGAAGGTAGGTGCTCTGTGAGCACATATGTCACCGCGAATCCGACCACCGGTGTGACCGACCGGGAGTTTCCCGGGCTCGACGACAACGACGTGGCGACGGTTGCCGAGCGATCTCTGGCGGCATATCAGGACTGGCGCACGACCGAGGCGTCCGAACGTGCCGCGATGCTCGCGCGGACTGCAGACCTCTACGAGAAGCGAGCCGACGAACTCGCGGCAGTGATCACGACCGAGATGGGAAAACCCGCCAAGGAGGCGGCCGGGGAGGTCCAGCTTGCCGCCGACATCTATCGCTGGTACGCCGAACACGGACCCGATCTCCTCGAAACCGAGGCCCTCGATCCGCAGGGTGCCGAGGCGTCGATCGTGCAGGTCGCCCCGATCGGCCCCCTCGTCGGCGTCATGCCGTGGAATTACCCGTACTATCAGGTCGCTCGATTCGTCGCGCCGAACCTGTTGGCGGGCAACACCGTCATTCTCAAGCATGCGTCGATCTGCGCAGCGTCGTCGGCCCTGATGGCAGAGATCCTGCACGACGCGGGTGTGCCCGCCGACGTGTACATCAACGTGTATGCGAGCAGTGATCAGATCGCAGACCTGCTGGCGCACAAGGCGATACGCGGAGTGTCGCTCACCGGCAGCGAGAAGGCGGGCGCAGCCGTGGCGAAGGTGGCGGCGGAGAACCTCAAGAAGTCCGTGCTCGAGCTCGGGGGATCCGACCCGTTCATCCTCCTCGATTCCGACGACATGGAGCGCACGACGAAGATCGCGGCCCGGGCGCGACTGTCTAACGCCGGGCAGGCCTGCAACTCACCGAAGCGCTTCATCGTGCTCGATGACTTGTACGACGATTTCGTCGACGGGGTGGTGAAGCAGTTCGAGTCGACCGCGGTGGGTGATCCGGCAGACGAGTCCACTCAGATGGGACCACTGTCGTCGCTCTCGGCACGCGACACCGTGGCTGAGCAGGTCGACACGGCGGTGACACAGGGCGCCACGTTGCGGACGGGTGGTAAGCCCGTCCAGAGGGACGGCGCGTTCTTCGAACCCACCGTGCTGACGGACATCACCCCGGAGATGGACGCCTACTCCGAAGAGATCTTCGGTCCGGTCGCCATGATCTACAAGGTCGCCTCCGCCGAGGACGCGGTGGCGCTCGCCAACGACGTCGAGTTCGGCCTGAGCGGGTCGGTGTGGAGCGGCGACATCGACAGTGCGGAGAAGGTCGCCGACCGGCTCGAGGTCGGCATGGCCTACGTCAACGAGCACGGCACCACGTTGCCGGGACTTCCGTTCGGCGGGGTGAAGCGATCCGGCTACGGACGTGAGCTCGGGCGCTGGGGCATGGGCGAGTTCGTCAACACGAAACTGCGGCGCACAGCGTCGGCATAGGCCGAACGGCGCCGGCGATCATCGGGGCGGAACGCCGCTGGGCACGAGGGCGGGCGACGTGACACGCGTCGGCCCGCCCTCGGGTCTGTCTGCGGGGGTCAGCCGCTGGTTTCTCGCGCCCGGGCGACGGCGACGTCCACCCCGTGGTGCCACGGCACCCCGTGGCCGGGAAGGAGCGACTTCGCCTCCGTCGCCGCCAGCGCGTCGAGCGATGCGCGGTTGCGGTCGAGGTCGGCGGTCGCGGATCCGGCGATCATGCGGGGGCCGGTTGCCGCAGTGTAGGGATCGAGAGTCACCAGGGCATCGCCGGCGATCACCGCATCACGTAACGGGAAGTGAAGTGACACATGGCCGTAGGTGTGCCCTGGGGTGGGCACCACCTGCGCGCCGCCGGGAAGTACCGCGTTGTCGCCGAAACTCGTCACGTCCATGTGGTCGACGCCGCGGACCGTGAACGCGCCCGCAACCGCCATCCGTCCGAGCAGGGGCAGCGAGCGCGGATGACGAAGGGGCACTCCGAATCTGGTGGCGTTCTGGTGCGCGTAGCGGTAGGGATGCGATGTCAGCCATGCGTCGTCACGATGAACGTGGACCGGGATTCGCCACTCCCGCGCCAGACGTCGCGCGGTACCCACGTGGTCGAAGTGGCCATGGGTGATGATCAAGTCAGAGACGGCGTCGGTGTCCCGGCCGAGTTCGCGGATGGCTCTGACGAGGGGTTGGTGTGACCGCGGGAGTCCGCAGTCGACGAGGACCAGCCGGTCCCGGTCCTCGACGATGTACTGGTTCGTGTGCGCGTGTTCCAGCCAGTGGATGCCGGGTACGACGTCGCGATGGAAGGTCATGCTCGGACGCATACCCGGAGGTGGCGGCCGCAAACCGTGACGTGACCTCAAAAGTTTGGACAAGACCGGGGGTTTCTGTAATCACCCCGGCCTCTGGCTCGACATGCGGGTTACAGCACCGCGTGAGCGTGATTGCGACACTATCAGTGATGCCGCACAGAAAGCCAATCGCGGACATCGGTGCCGGGGTCAGTCGTCGGAGAAGGCCAACCAGCACAAGTCATTCCGAGCGCGCTGGTCGTCGAGTACCAGCTCGCGCAGCCGATCCGGGAGTTGTTCACGCTGCCAAGCGCATTCGCGCTTGCCCGCATCGGTCCCGTGTTCGGCCCGCACCGCCTTGATCGCGTACGCCGCGGCGCCCAGATCGTGCGATGCGACGTGGGCGGTCACCGCCGCCTGCCCGGCGGCGTACGCGGCGAAGCGCGGTGCACCACGCAGGTCGCGTGCGGCACCCATGGCATGTCCGCCGGCGGCCCGCGACGCCATCATCGCCAGCTCGCCCCGGGTCCACGCGCGGACGGCGGCAATGGCTTCGCGGGGTCGCGCGTCCTCGGGACGTGCCGACTCGAAGAGGGGGAGGACGTGCTCGGCGCATGTCGCGGCCCAGAGTGCCAGCGAGTGATGATCGGCGTCGGTCAGCGTTCCGCCACGACGGATGGTGACCAGACGCGGATCAAGGGTCTTGGGGAGGATCATCGAGACCGCTCCGATCGGCGCGGGGTCGGGCGGGCGCGCCGGGCGACTCGCACCTCGACGTCCTCGGGGGCGAGCAGGGCAGTGTGTTCGGGAACGACGCCGACACGAACGGGACCCTGCTCCGTGTCGGTCACGGTGAGCGGCGCACCGCCGGGTTGGAGATGGTCGTTACCCCACTGCATCAACGACATCACCACCGGAAAGAGGTCGCGGCCCTTGTCGGTGAGCTGATACTCGAACCGTTCCCGCTGGCCGGCTTCGCGGTAGGGCACCTTGGTGAAGATCCCGGCCTCGGTGAGCTCTCTGAGCCGGCTCGACGCGACCGCGTCGGTGATCCCGACGCGGCGACTGAACTGATCGAACCGGGTTGCGCCGTAGAAGGCCTCGCGCAGGATGAGGATCGCGGATCGGGTCCCCACCAGGTCGATCGCCTTCGCGATCGAGCAGCCGCTTGCCTCCCAGCTGTCGCGGTCGGCGAGCGGTCCCTTCAGGTGCATCATGACCCCACCCTACCCTGACTTGACAGAACCATAGCCAGGGCGTAGTCCTGACTATGGCAGACAAAAGTCAGCCGAGATCGGGGCGGCTGGAGTCCGGCCCGCGCACTGATGGAGGATCAGTCATGAGATCAGCGGTCATCGTCGACGCCGTTCGCACGCCCATCGGGAAGGGCAAGCCCACCGGCGCCCTGCACGACGTCCACCCCGTCGACCTCCTCGCGCACAGCCTGCGCGCGATCGTGGACCGCTCGGGTGTGGACCCCGCACTGGTCGACGACGTGATCACCGGGGTCGTCAGCCAGGTGGGGGAGCAGAGTTTCAACATCGCTCGGCGCGCCCTGCTGGCCGCTGGATATCCCGAATCGGTGGCGGGGGTGTCTGTCGACCGTCAGTGCGGCAGTGGTCAGCAAGCCATCGCTTTCGCTGCGCAGGGCATCATCGCGGGCACCTACGACGTCGTGGTCGCGGCGGGAGTCGAGTCGATGTCCCGGATTCCGATGGGCTCGGCTGCGGCCGGTACCGCAGATCTGAACGGGCGGGCATTCGACGAGCGCTACCCGCACGGACTGGTCGGTCAGGGTATCTCGGCCGAACTGATCGCTGCCCGGTGGGACATCTCGCGACGTGAGATCGACGAATTCTCGCTGCGATCACACGATCGGGCCGCCACCGCCACCAAGAACGGACTCTTCGACGACGAACTCGCCGCCCTCGCAGGTCTGACGGCAGACGAGGGTATTCGTCTGGGGGGCAACCTCGCCGATCTGGCGGGACTGCGGCCCGCCTATCACGACGAGTCGATCGCGCGCAGATTCCCCGAGATCGGTTGGAAGATCACCGCCGCGAGCGCGAGTCAGATCAGCGACGGATCCTCGGCGGTGCTGCTCATGAGCGACGAGAAGGCGGCCGAGCTCGGCCTGCGCCCGCGTGCCCGGGTGCACACCATCGCGATTGCGGGCGATGATCCATTGCTGATGCTCACCGGAATCCTTCCGGCGACCCGAAAGGCGTTGTCGCGCAGTGGTCTGAGTATCGAAGACATCGACCTGTTCGAGGTGAACGAGGCCTTCGCGCCGGTGGTGCTGGCGTGGTCCAGGGAGTTCGGGGTGAACGTCGACAAGGTCAACGTCAACGGCGGTGCGATCGCGCTCGGTCATCCGCTGGGTGCCAGCGGTGCCCGCCTTGCGACCACCGGACTCAACGCACTCGAGCAACGCGGGGGGCGCTACCTCCTGCAGACGATGTGTGAGGCAGGCGGACTCGCGAACGCGACCATCTACGAACGTCTGGGCTGACTCTCGCTGATCCGAACGGGCGCGGCGTGATCGCCGGTCCGGTCCACCGGGCCGCACACGCCGCGCCCCTTCGATGCCGTTTGCCGACGTATCCGCTGTTCGGAGCGGGCCCGACGACAGCGCGTTGATCTCACGAGGTGCTGCCCGGGATCTGACCACGTCCGGGTCAGATGGCCGGGTCCTGTTCCGGCTCCTCGCTGCCCGATCTCGTCTGCGCCGGCCCGCCGTCGAGGACGGCGACGATCCCGAGGTCGGCGAGCCGTTCCTGCTCGCTCACCGACAGGGTCTGGATACTGCCGATCCGGCGTGCGACCTCCGGGCGCGCGCGGCGTAGGTAGACGTACCACCCGACGGCGAGCGCGAGGAAGGCGCCGAACACGAGGGGGAGCACGTTGAACGGCCACTCGGGTTGCGGATACACGTTGTTGACGATGACGTAGCCCAGACCGAGTGCGGCGAGACCCGAGACCGTTGCGCTGGCCGGCGTCAGAGCCTTGATCCGGTACAGCCAGATCGGGGTGGCGATCACCACGAGCAGGTAGCTGATGAGAAAGCCCCAGTTGGCCACGTAGGCGCCGTACACGTCGAAGACGAGACGCCCGGCCGAGCTGAACGTCGCGACCACCGCAAACGCAAGGGCGGCCGCACCGACGACGAGAATGCCGACCCACGGAGTCCCGTGGCGTGGGTGCACACGCGCGAGAGCGCGGGGTAGCGCGCCCTCGTGGGCGAACGTGAACAGGGTGCGTGCCGCCGACGTGGTGACGGCGGTGACGAAGACGATGAATGCGATGGCGACCGCGGCGCTGACGAGGGTGTTGATCCAGGAAACGCCGGTCTCATCGGCAAGCTGGGGCAGGACCGCCTTGTCGGTGTCGATCCCGTCGAAGTGCAGGACCTGCGGATAGGTTGCGAGCAGGTACAGCACACCGATGATGAGCACCACCCGGAGCAGGGCACGCGCGATCGTGCGATGGGCTTCGCGGGCTTCGGCGCCGAGCGATGCGACACTCTCGAATCCTGCGTAGGAGCCGACGGCCGTCACCGCCGCCACGAATGTCGCGCTGTTCCCGAGGTTGGACAGGCTCCACTGCTCACTGTCGATGCGGAAGCCGTACGCCACATAGGACGCGCCGATGATCACGGCGATCGCGATCAGCGCCAAGACCTCGAATGCGAGCTCGTATCTGGCCGCGAGAGTTGCGCCGCGCAGCGGAAGGTAGACGCCGACACCGACGACGATCAGCACGAGCAGAAGCTTGAACCATGTTGCCTCGCTGCCCCATCCGATCTCGAACAGGAACGCGTCGACATAGAGGACGCCGCCGAGTGCTCCGGTGGTGGCGAATCCGATGTAACCCAGCAGCAGACTGGTGCCGGCAACGAATGCGAAACCTGGGCCGAGGCCGTTGCCGGTATAGGTACCCAGCGATCCGCTGGACACCGTCCGGCGCGCCTGGAATCCGATGGTGAGCGCGATGAGCAGCACGATCACCAGGCCGATGACCGCGGCCCACGCCGCGCCTTTGCCCGCAGCCGTGAAGAGCGCGAAGGGAACCACGGCGATCGCCACACTGGGTGCGGCGGCGGCCAGTCCCTGGGCGAACACGCCCCAGCCGCCCAGTTCGTTCCTCCGCAGTCCGGTGGTGTCGGCGGAGGTGAGCGTCCGCCCCCGGAGCGACACCGTCGGCGGTGGCGAACTCGCCGCCGGTGATGCGGTTGCGTGAGCGAGGTCGGCCGTGGGTGGGGTCTCTGCCGATGCAGTCATGACTCCCTGTCCTTCTGGTGAACCGATCTCGCAACGAGGTGCGCTGCCGCGCAACGCCTGCAGGAGATCGTTGGTGGGATGAGCCGGTCGAGAAGGAGTATGCGCGCGTGGTGGCACCGGGAGATGTGTTGCGCTCGAACAGGTTCTATGTGTCCGATTCGGGTTCGTTCAGAGTGCGGCCGACGGTGTCGACGCTCCGGCACGTAGATGCTCACGCAAGGTGTGGGTCTCGTATTCGTGGCGGAACAGACCTCGTCGCCGGAGGATCGGCACCAGCTCGTCGACGATGACGTCCAGGCCGTCGGCCAGCACGTCCGGTTGGAGGTTGAAGCCGTCGATTGCCCCGGAGTGGAACCAGTCCTCGATGTGATCGGCGAGTTGCTCGGGTGTCCCGACGAAGCCGGCGTGCCCCGAACCCGTGTATCGGGTCTGCTTCAGATACTCGCGGACCGTCGGTGTGGTCCGCCGGATCTGGGCGACGATCGACTCACGAAAGCCGAGACTGCCGGTGAACGTCTGCGGATCCGCGGGCGCACGCAACACCTCCTCCGGAAACGGTTCGTCGAGTTCGAGTTTCGACGCGTCGTAGCCGATGGCCTGCGACAGCCAGCCGATGGAGTAGGCGGCGGGCCCGCGGTCGTGCAGTTCGTCGCTACGCCTCCGCGCCTCCTCTTCGGTGCTGGCCAAGGAGAGCAGTAGTCCCGGGAGGATCTTGACATCGTCCGGCGAACGTCCCGACGAACGGGCCAGTCGTTTCACGAGCCGGTAGTGTTCGATCGCCTTGTCGCGCGTGAGTTCGGCGGCGAAGACACCCTCGGCCACCCGGCCGGCCAGCGCACGGCCTCGTGCCGAACCGCCGGCCTGGAAGAGAACCGGGCGGCCCTGTGGCGAGGACGGCACCCGCAGCCGGGCGTCCACCGTGAAGAACTCGCCACGGTGACGCACCTCGCGCCCTGACTGAGCCGAATCCCACAGCGCATGAACGACATCGACGAACTCCGCGGCGCGTTCATAGCGATCGTCGCGCAACGGGACGTCGGGGAGGCCGAAGTTGCGCGCGGGCGCCGTTCCCCGGGTCGTCACGATGTTCCATGCGCTGCGTCCGCCGCTGGCGTGGTCGAAGGACAGTAGTCGCTCGGCGAATTCCACCGGATCGTTGAAGGTCGTCGACGCGGTGGCCACCAGACCGACGTTCTCGGTGGTTCCCGCCACGTATCCCCAGTTGACGGTGGGTTCGAGGTGCGCGGGATTGGCGTCGTACGCGGGGTCGCCGAGAGCCGGGACGTCGGCGAGGAACAGCGCATCGAGTGTGTCCCGCTCGGCGGCGGCACCGATCCGTCGCCAGTACGCAGGATCGACGAATGATCGGGCATCGAGCTCCGCCGACTGCCACGCCGCGGGGAGGTAACCGAGCACCAGCACATTGATACCGAGGATGACGTGTCCCTCGCGACGATCGGTCATTGACACTCCTGAGCGTTGGGGAGGCACGGCCTGCTGTCGGTCGCGCGCCGAATGGTCGTCACAACCACGGATGCGGTTGGGGCACCGGGAAAGCCGGTCGGGAGCGCCGGCGCGACGGCACCGAGGTCCCGAGCACCGTACGGAGGGACAGGGCTCGGTCGGTGTGCGCGGCGGTGTCGGTCAACAGGCGTCGTGCGACGCTGAGCACGTCGGCGACATCGGTGTCCGGACCTGCATCGAGCACCACGCGATCGACGCCGTGCGCCGGAATCTCGTCCACGCCCAGCGACGGTGTCGTACCGGCGCCGAGTACGACATCGACCGCGTCGATCACGTCGGCGGTGGGAGCCGGTCCATCCCGTCCAACCCACCAGGCGAGCGCGGACGGGCCGAACGGTGGCTCCGGGATGGTCAGGGGACCCGCGATGGGATACACACCCTCGATGTCGACATGCTGGATCCGGTCGGAGCGCACGAAGATTCCCGTCTCACGATCGCCGATCACCGAGTCGAGCGGCCAACTCTGTTCGAGGTCTCGCACTGCCCGCGCCGCGGCGACACAGTGGTGCCGCGTGATCTCGGCATCATCGCGGCCACGGACCCACGGGTCGATCTCGCCGAGGGAGTGCCTCGGCAGTCCGAACACCACCCCGGTGCGGCCGGCCGAGAGGTGGCCGAGAGACGCGGTGCGACGCGCGAGGTTGTACGGATGGTCGCGCCGTGGGGGAGCCGCGATGAGGACGCGTGCGCTCGTCGTGCGTGCCATCAGGGTTGCGGCTGCAGCGCTGCCGTCGAACGCGACGTGCGCGGCCTCGCCGGCGCGGTCGTCGAGCTGATCGATGCCGATGACAGAGAATGCAAGTGGCAGTTGATCCCAGGCGGTGACGAGCTTCTCATCGCCCAGAAGTTGCACGATGTGGTTGCCGGACAATCCGAGTCCGACGGAGGGCGCGGCCATGGGTCAGTTGCCCTGCCCGCCGCGCCCGGCCGCGAAGAGATCCGGTACCGGGTCGGCCCCGTTCACCACCCAGTCGCCGAGGATGCGTGCCTTGTAGACACGCGGGTTGTGTGACGCCAGGGTCCGCGCGTTGCGCCAATGCCGGTCCAGGAGTGCCGAAGTGGACACACCCGAGGCGCCGAGTGCGTCGAACACCTCGGTCGTCGCGTTGAGTGCCGCGTCGATGATCACGAGCTGTGCCTGATCTGTGGCGACCTGCGCGGTCCGGATGAGACGTGCGCGCTCAACCGAGTCATCGGCAGCGTGCGCGGCAGCCAACCTGTCCAGTTCGCGTGCGGTCTGCCGCAGCGCCGACTCCGCGCCGAACCCATACGCCGACACGCCGCCGATGACCTGCAGCAGTTGTGGATCCGAGGCCGGCACGGGATCGAGTCCCTGGGGGTAGTTACGGCCACGTGATCGCAGTGCGGTGACCCCGTCGCGCAGGGTGGCCCGGACTATCCCGGTGAGGACCGCGAGAATCGCCACCTGGTAGAAGTGCCCCTGGTAGGCGAAACGCTCGGTCACCGGGAAGACGTCTCCGTCCTCGGCGGGCACATCGGTGTAGTTGGCCGTGCCGCTCGCCGTCGTCTGCTGGCCGAACCCGGTCCAGTCATCCACGAGCTCGACGCCGGGGTGGTCGCGTCGGACGAGAGCGGTCAGCAGAGTGCCGTCGTCGGTGCGACCGATCACGTCGAGCCAGTCGGCGAACAGACTGCCGGTCGCATAGAACTTGGCACCGGTGACGCGGTGGCCGTTGCCATCCGGCCGGATGGTGGTGGCCATCGCGGCGAGGGTCCCGTTGTTCGCCTCGGTCCACCCGCCGCCCACGAACTCGCCCGCCAGGAACCGGGAGATCCACCGGTCGTTGGCCGCCGAACGGGGGGCGTTGAGCCGGTCCTCGACGAACGCCAGGTGATTGCGCCAGACATGCGCGACGTTGGCGTCGGCCTCGGCGAGTGCGGCCAGCAGGGCGAAGGTCTGCTCCAGCGACGCGCCTAGTCCGCCGTCGGCAACCGGAATACGAATCCGGCCCAACCCGGCGGCCTTGAGCCAGGACACCTGGTCGTGCGCGAACTCTCGTTTTCGTTCTCGTTCGAGATTCC
Source organism: Gordonia lacunae (assembly GCF_002149015.1). GTDB lineage: Bacteria > Actinomycetota > Actinomycetes > Mycobacteriales > Mycobacteriaceae > Gordonia > Gordonia lacunae. The sequence continues at coordinate 51,090 of NZ_NGFO01000007.1, forward strand.
CTTCGGCGATGCGCCGGAAGACCGGCGCGAAACGTTCGTCGAGTTCGCTGTCGGTGGCTGTCGCCGGCTCGAGGTACACCGGCGCAGTCGGGGCCGCGGTGTCGGTCATGTGCTCACTGCTTTCTGTGGGGGTGAGAGCCGTATGCGGCACGTCGTCTCGCTCAGAACCCGACACCGGAGAACGGCAATCGGTCGGTCCCGAAGAGCGCGTCGAGACGGCGGATGGATCCGGGTCGGTGTTCGACGACCCGCCCGGCGGCCGCGAGCTGGCGCCAACGGGTGCCGCCCAGGTAGGTGGTGGCAAGGGCCGAGACACCCACACTGACGTCCGGTTCGGTCTCGACGCGATGCACCGATTTCGGTCCGATGTGGAACACGCCCGAGTTCCTCGTCAGGAGGGGATCGGAGACCGCGACGGTCACCGGATCCTCGTCGCGGTAGGTCCGTGCGTCGAGGGCGGCGTCGACGTCGATGAGGCGTAGCCAGGTCTCGTCGTGCTCCGGCCCGAGTTCGAGTGCCCGAGGATCGTCGAGTGCAACGACGATCGGGTCGTCGAGCGCCAGGGCCGTGATGGCCACCGCGTCCACCAGATCGAGTGTGAGGAGGTGATGCCACAGGCCCGCGTGCGCCGCGTCGTTCGTGGCGACGAACTCGGTGACGGTGACGGTCCGTGTGCGGCTGCCGAACCACTGCTCGGGATCCTCGGCCCGGTAGACGACGTAACCGTCGTCGACACCCGCGGTGTTGTGGAGGACGACATGAATGGGGCCGGGCTCGCCGGCGCGGCGGATTCGTTGCAGCTCCCACCACGCGCCCGGCAGCCCCACGGTTCCCGGTGAGTTCACCCGATCGGCCACGGCCACGAGTTGATCGTTCGTCGCCGCGTCGTCGATCAGTCGTACCCGGCCCTCGGCGGGCACCGTGGACCGTAATCGGGTGCGCCGACGATCCAGGCGAGCCGACCGACTGGAGGAGGCGATCCCGTAGCCGAACCGCTCGTAGATGACCGCCTCCGATGCCCGGAGTGTCGCAACGATCTCCCCGCGGTTGTGTGCGTCGTCGAACTGCGCGGCCATGAGTCTGCTGAGCACACCCTGCCGACGGTGGGTCGGCAGCACTCCGACGTGGGTGACAGCAGCGTGTGGGACCCGCGCACCCCCGGGAACCGCAAGCCACCCACTGTAGGAATCGACTCCGCCGATGACCACTCCGGACTCGAGCGCGCCGATGAATCGGCCGGGCTGGGTGATGGTCGTGGCATCGATGTCCATCGTCGGCAGGCCGACCATGGCCCGGAGGAAGGTGCCGAAGCCCGACCTCACCTCGTCAGGGTCGGACAGATGCCGGAACTCGATGGTCACTCGCACGAGTATCTTCGTCCCGCGTCCGGAGAGCGAGTGTTTCGCGCGGCCGGATTTCATTCCTTCGTTCGGGAATCAAACTGTCGGGCAACGAAACCGACCAACGCTATTCCGGACGTGAGCCATCGGATCACGGTGAGCCGAAGAGATGCCGGATCGATCGCCCGGCCCGTAGCGTCGTGCCCCGACGTGCGCTGCGAACTCCTCGGCGCACCCCTACGAGGAACGGTCTTCACGCCCATGCTCATCAAGCGGATTCGTCGTCGTGGCGCCATCGCTGTCGCCCTGACACTCACGGTCGCCGTCGTGGTGACCGCCTGCGGCGGTGGCGGGGGTGACTCGATCACGTCGAAGAACCCGATCGACACCCTGGTGGTCGGGCTCTACACGGAGCCGACGGCGATCGACCCGCAGCGCGAGTACTTCTGGGAGACGTTCCGTGCGTCCCGCAACATCTACGAGCCGCTGGTACAGGAAGTGCTGTCGACCAACGAGGGTGTGACCGAACTGGCGCCCGGTCTGGCGACGGCATGGCGCCACAGTCCCGACGCCACCACCTGGACCTTCGATCTCCGACACGGGGTCAAGTTCCACGACGGGACCGACTTCGACGCGGCCGCTCTTGATTTCAACGTCAGACGGTTCTCGGATCCGGGGTTCGAGTTCTTCGACGAGAAGAGCGCGGCCATGCTCAAGGCGCGTTTCAATGATCTCGCCGGTACCCGTGTCGTCGACGACCATACCTACGAGTTCACCTTCAATCGGCCATACCTGGGCTTCCCGCGGCTTCTCGCCCAGTCCATCGGGTCGCCGTTGATCTTCAGCCCCGCGGCGCTGCGTCAGTACGGGAACGACGGCTTGTCCGAGCACCCCACCGGTACCGGGCCTTACCGGTTCGTTGAACGAAAGATCAACGACCACATCACTCTCGACCGCAACGACGCTTATTGGGGTGCGGCGCCGGCGCTTCGGCGGTTGGTGTTCCGGACCATTCCGAACAATCAGAGCCGGCTGGCCGCCTTCCAGAGCGGTGAGATCGACATCCTCACCCGAGTTCAGCCGACGGACGTCGAATTGCTCGAGAGGCAGGGCGCCTCGGTGCCTGCCGGTACCGCGGCGCAGCTCGACTATGTGTCGTTCCTGTTCGGCAACCGCTGGGCCCAGAACCCCACTGTGCGCGAGGCTGTCTCGCTCGCCATTGATCGGCAGAGCCTGGCCGACAACATCTATTCCGGCCACGCGCAACCGCTGTGGTCGTTTCTCAACCCCGGCAACGAGGCATACGATCCGCAGTTGCGCACCTACTCGTACGATCCCGATCGTGCGCGGGAAGTGCTGGCCGACAACGACATCGACGGCGGTCAGGTATCGTTCAACATCATCGCTGATCTCGCGGGACAGCCCGAAGCGGAAGCCATCTCGGCGAACCTGAAAGCGGTCGGTATCGATGCGCCGGTCGTCGCCCTCGAACGAGGCAACTATTCGTCCCGGATCTCCAATCCGCAACCCGATGACGGGTTCCACCTCGGCGAATACGGGGGTACCTACCCGGAGTGGGCGCTGGAGGGGTTCAACTCGACGGTCGTGGCGAACGGCGGTCAACGCTTCGTCGACTATCCGGCGATCACGCGCGCGCTCGACGCGGCGCGCTACACGAGCGACCCGAGTACTCGGATTGCGAACTGGCAGAACGCCGACAAGGTCCTCGCAGCCGATCACGCGGTGATCCCGACGGTGAATTTCACCCGGTACTACGCGATCTCACCGCAGGTGCGTGGATTCGTGTGGCCGAACACCAACTGGTACGACCTCGGTCCGGTGTCGAAGGAGGGCTGATGACGACGACGCTGCTCGAGAAGCGCACGGACCCAGGAGTACCCGGATCCCGGACACCCGAGGCCGCCGGGCGGCCGGCGACACGGTGGAACACGTTGCGACGCACCGCACGACGACATCGTCTGGCCCTGCGCATCGCGGGCCGCGTGCTGCTGCTCGTGCCCGTGTTGTTCGTCATCTCGGTGCTGGTCTTCCTACTCGGGAAGGCCAGCCCGGGCGACCCGATCAAGGCCGCCCTGCACGGGGTGCTGCCGCCCGATGCGGTGGCCGACCTGCAACGGGCCTACGGACTCGATGAGGGTGTGGTCGTGCAGTACCTCACCTGGGTGTCGAGCCTGTTCACCGACGGCGGCGGTCGCTCGATCATCAACGGTTCGGTTGTCTTCGACACCCTGGGTACCGCCTTCGGCAACACACTGATCCTCACAGCAGCGGCGGTGGTGCTGTCGGTGGTCTTCGGTGTGCTCATCGGCACCATCGCTGCGCTGAACCACAATCGTTTCGTCGACCGCGCGATCATGCTGTTGGTTCAGATCGGCTCCAATCTGTCGGTCTACTGGTTCGGTCTGGTCCTGATCTGGCTCTTCGCGCTCGAGTGGAAGGTGCTGCCCGCCACCGGGATGCGGGATGCCGGTGGTGACGGGGGAGTGGGCGACCTGCTCCACCACCTCATCCTTCCCGCGTTCTCGGCCGCGCTGATCTCGATGCTGATCCTGGCCCGGTTCGCCCGTGCCGGTGTGATCGAGAGCCTGGAGTCCGACTACGTCCGGACGCTGCGCAGCCAGGGGTTGCCGCGGTGGCGGATCCTGACCAAGCATGTCGGACGCAACGTCGCACCACTCATCGTGACCACGACGGGCCTGGAGATCGGCACGCTGTTGAGCGGGGCGGTGTTCGTCGAGTTCGTGTTCAGTTGGCCCGGTGTGGGAACCGATCTCATGAACGCGATCAGCGCCCACGACTTCCCCGTCATCCAGGGTGGGGTCATGTTGGTCACCGTGGTCTTCGTGATCGTCAATCTCGCGACCGACATCGTCGCGGACCTGTTGGACCCGAGATTGAGGAATTGACATGGTCATCAACGACGAAGAAGTACGCGGTCGGAGACAACCGACAGCGCCCGGCCGAAGATGGACACGGCCGGCCTGGACTCACCACCGGCAGTTGGTGGTGGCCGTCTCGGTCCTGACGATCGTGCTGCTCATCTCCCTGCTCGCTCCCTGGCTGGCGCCGAATGACCCGACGCTGGGCGACGCCGCGGCGCGCTATCTGCCGCCCGGAACCGCCGGTCACGTCTTCGGCACCGACGAGCAAGGCCGGGACATCCTCAGTCGACTGATCTGGGGCGGCCGCGCCACGATCGTTCCGACCGCGATCGCCACGTCGGTCGCCGTGGTCATCGGCTCCGCGATCGGCCTGCTCGCCGGATGGTCCCGGTCATGGGTTTCCGGGATGGTCATGCGGATCGTCGACATCCTCTTCGCGTTCCCGGTCGTCATCGTCGCCTTCGCACTGGCAGAGGTCATCGGCATGGGGGTATGGGTGGTCGCCGCGTCGGTCGTGTTCGCGGCGGTTCCTTACGTCACCCGTATCGTCTACGCGGAGACCCGGCGACAGCGCGAACACGAGTACGTCGACGCCGCAATCGGTCTCGGCGCATCCACCCGGACCATTCTTCGAACCGAGATCCTGCCGAATGTCGGCGCGACCATCATCGTCTACTGGACGAGCCTCATCGGCATCCTCATCGTCCTGGCGTCCAGCCTCAGTGCGCTAGGCATAGGTGTGCAACCGCCGGCGCCCGACTGGGGGCGAATGGTGGCGGAGGGAGCCAAGGTGCTGATCTCGGGTAGCCCGTTCGTGGCGATCGTTCCCGGTATCGCGATCCTCGTCGTGGGACTGGCATTCAACTGGCTCGGTGACGGCCTCCGAGATGTTCTCGATCCGCGATGGAGCGCCCACCGATGAGCACGACGGAGGGCGATATCGATCGTCGCGCAGCGACGTCCGATACGCCCATATTGAGTGTCGACGGCCTGTCCGTCCGATTTCCGCAGCGGAGTGGCGCGGTGGAGGCGGTCACCGACCTGACATTCGACCTGCCGCGGAACCACGTTCTGGCTCTGGTGGGGGAGTCGGGTTCGGGCAAGAGCGTGACCGCGTCGGCAATCGCCGGGCTCTTGCCCGGCAGTGCCCGCCCGGAGGTCGATGGTTCGATCTCGTTGGCGGGTAGTCAGATCGTCGGCGCCGCCGAGAAGGACCTGAATGCGCTGCGCGGCACGACAGTCGGCACCATCTTCCAGAATCCGGCCACATCGTTCGACCCGTCGTTCACGATCGGTGGTCAACTCGTCGAGCTGATCCGGTTACATCGCGAGGTCAGCAGGGCCGAAGCCCGCGAGGTGGCCGGGGAATGGCTGGATCGGGTGGGAATCCGCGACACAGCACGGGTCCTCGGCAGCTATCCGCACCAGCTCAGCGGCGGCATGCGCCAGCGCGTCATGATCGCGGTGGCGTGTATCCCCGAGCCCGATCTCCTCATCGCCGACGAGCCGACCACCGCCTTGGATCCGACGCTGTCCGTACGGATCCTGGATCTCATCGCGGATCTGCGCGCTGAGCTGGGGATGGCGGTGCTGCTGGTGACGCACGATTTCGGGGTCGTGGCGCGTCTCAGCGATTCCGTAGCGGTCCTGCGTCACGGCCGTCTGGTGGAGTACGGCCCGACACGGCAAGTGCTCGAGGACCCGCAACAGGAGTACACCCGGAACCTGATCACCGCGGTGCCGGAGTTGTCCGCGGACGCCCACCTCGACGATCGTGACGCACCGTCGGACGATGCGGTTCCCTCCGCGGTGATCGACGGGGTGTCGAAGATCTTCGACGCAACGGGACGGCGTGCTGCGGACTTCACCGCTCTCGACGATGTGTCGATCCGTGTCGGGCGAGGTCGGGCGCTGGGGGTGATCGGCGAATCAGGCTCGGGAAAGTCGACTCTCGCAAGGATTCTGGCGGGCCTCGATGCCGTCACGAGCGGACGCGTGACGATTCACCGCGAGGGCGGTGAGGTCGAGGTGTCGTCCTTGCGCGGCGCTGAACGCGCCCGTCATGTGCAGCTCGTCTTCCAGGATCACGGCAGTGCACTCAACCCCCGGATTCCGGTCGGTGAACAGATTTCCCGTCCGATTCGGCGTCTGGGTCTGCTCACCGGCGCACGGTCGTTGCGGCGTCGCGCGGATGAACTGCTCGGGCTCGTGGGCCTGGAACCGGACGTGATCCGAGATCGGTTCCCGCACCAGCTGTCCGGTGGCCAGCGGCAGCGGGTCGGAATCGCCCGCGCTCTGGGCGTCGGACCGGCGCTGGTGATCCTGGATGAGCCGACATCGGCGTTGGACGTGACGACCCAGGACGAGATTCTGCGCCTGCTCACGAATCTGCGGTCGACGACCGAGGTGACCTTTGTGCTGATCGCCCACGACCTGGCGGTGGTGCAGGCGTTCGCCGACGACGTGGTGGTGCTGGACCGAGGTCGAGTGGTCGATCGTTTCGATGCCCAGGATTTCCGCGCTCCGGAACGAGATCCGGTGACCCGCCGCCTGGTCGATGCGGTGTTGCCGCCGCGTCCTCCGGTCGTGCGATCAGTGGCACCGGCGTAGAAATGCCGCGGGTCGGCGACGATGACCGGACCCGCGGCACCTACTGCCGACCACTGTTGACTCAGGCTCCGCGGTCACCCTCCGAAGCACCCACCAGTTGCGCCTCTCCCGGCAGGTCCTCCTTCTTGGCCAGCGCACTGGGCCACCACACCGGACGGCCGATGTCGTAGACGAGTGCCGGGACCAGGAGAGTCCGGACGATCAACGCGTCGAGGAGAACGCCGAAGGCGACGATGAAAGCGATCTGCGCAAGGAAGATCAGCGGGATCACCGCCAGCGCGGAGAAAGTCGCGGCGAGGACCACTCCGGCGGAGGTGATGACCCCGCCGGTCACGGTCAGTCCGCGCAGAACGCCTCGGCGCGTTCCTATCTGGAGTGCCTCCTCGCGTACCCGGGTCATCAGGAAGATGTTGTAGTCGATGCCCAGGGCCACCAGGAACACGAACGCGAACAGGGGCACGACCGGATCAGCACCGGGGAATCCGAGGATGTGATTGAACACGATCGACGAGATGCCCAGTGTCGCCGCGAAACTCAGGATGACCGTGGCCATCAGGAGGACGGGGGCGACGATTGCCCGGAGTAGCGCGCACAGAATGAGCAGCACCACGACGCTGACGATCGGGATGATCAGGTTCCGGTCGTGGATGGCGGTTGTCTTCGTGTCGAGGTCGACCGCCGTCGGTCCGCCGACGAGTGCGTCGGCGTCGTCCACGTTCCCCACGGCGTCGCGAAGACGCTCGATGGTCTCCTCGGCGGCAAGCGAATCCGCCGGGTCGGTCAGCGTCGCCTGCATGGCGACACGTCCGTCCACGGTCTTGGGTGTGCCGCCCGGGTCCGTGACCGGGACGACCTCGGCGACACCGTCGACGTTCGCGGCTGCAGTCTGAACCTGCTGCAGTGACGCACCGTTGGCGATGATGACCGCGGGTGAGCCGTCTCCGGCGTCGAAGTGGGCGGAGAGCACCTCTTGGCCCTTCTGCGACTCGACCGGCAGCAAGAAGGTGTCGGACTGCGCGACCCCGTCCGCCTTGAACTGGGGAAGGAACAGTGCGAAGAGAACGAGGAGCAAGGTCGTGGCCACCCAGAAGCGGCGGGGATGTCGCCCGATGCGGTTTGCCAGTGCGCCCCAGAACCGGTGGTTGCTGCTGTCGTCACGCTGCGCGGCCTCGGGTTCGACGACCGGCCGTTTGGGCCAGAATGCGGTGCGTCCCAACAGTGTCAGAGCCGCGGGGAGGAAGGTCATCGAGGCCAGGAAGGAGGCCGCGATACCGATCGCCGCGACCGGGCCGAGCCCGCGGTTTGAATTCAGGTCCGACAACAGCAGACACAGCACGCCGGCGATCACCGTGCCGGCGGAGGCCGCGACCGGTTCGAGGGTCGCGCGCCACGCGGCCCTCATCGCGTCGTACTTGTCGGCGGTCAGCCGTAGTTCTTCTCGGTACCGGGACACCAGCAGCAGCGCGTAGTCGGTTGCGGCACCGAACACCAGGATGAAGAGGATGCCCTGGCTCTGGCCGTTGAGCGTGAGCACGTCGTTCGACGCGAGCACGTAGACCAGGAGGCTCGCGAGTCCGAGTGCGAAGACGGCGGACACGATGACCACGAACGGCAGTATCGGACTGCGATACACCACGATCAGGATGAGGATGACGACCGCGCCGGCAACGAGTAGCAGCAGTCCGTCGATCCCGCCGAATGCGGTCGTGAGGTCACCCGCTGTGCCTGCGGGGCCGGTCACGTACACCGACAACCCCTCGGGTGGGCCGTTCGCGAGGGCCGCACGCAGTGCCTCGACACTCTCCGATATCTCGCCCGAGGAGTCGACGGGAACGATCACCTGGATCGCTTGGCCGTCCTGGGAGCGGATCGGCGGCGACGTTCGCTCAGCAATGCCGTCGGTGCCGGCCACCGTGCCCACGGCGTCGGACACGAAGGCGAGATCGGCGTCGGAGATCCCGGTGGTGCGTTCGGCGACCACCACCGCGGGGATCTCGGAAGAGTCGACGAAGTCGGCCTCGAGACGGGAGACCTCGGTGGCCTCCGCGGAGGCGGGGAGGAACGAGGTGTTGTCGTTCGCCTGCACGTCGCCGAGTTTTCCGGCGAACGGCCCGCCGACCGAGCCCAGGGCCAGCCATCCGATGACCAACAAGGCTGGCAGAATCCATCGCAAGCGACTGACTCGTCGAGCAGGGGTGGGTGGGTTCACGGGGCTTCCGTTCGTTGGTTGCGGCTGACGTGCGACAGCACCATGATGTTCAGCAGGCTGAACAATTGCAAGTCGGTGGAGTGTGACGTCGAGAATCGGCAGGATGCGGTGAACAACGGGAACGACGGGATGGACGGGTGGCCGACGGGTCGACTGCTGTCGGCGGCGGCAAGGATGGTCGAGCACGCCTGGGAGGCGGTGCTGCGGGAGTACGACATCTCCAGCGCCGGACTCGTCGTCCTGCATGTGGTGAGCACGGGGCCCGCCACCCAGCGTGAGATAGCCAAAAAGGCGAGGGTGACGGATCAGACGGCGAGTCGCACCATCGAACGCTTGGAACGCATGGGCTATGTGCGCCGGCAGGTCGACCCCGACGACGAGCGGCGCAAACACGTGAGCTCGACTCCGGCCGGGACCGAGGTCTATCACGCCCTGCTCGAGCGCGAGCGAACCGATCCGGCACTGATCGCGTCCATCGGTGAAGCAGAACCGGAGCTTCGCCGGTTGCTGCTCGAATTGATTCGGGCGCAACAGGATCGGAGTTCGGGATCACCATGATGGGCGCGGCTGGGCTCAGCCCGCGTCGCGGGCGGCTTCGAGTCCGGCGACGAGGGCGTCGACCTTTGCCCGGTTCTCGGCCGACGTCATCACACCGACGAATGGCGGACGCGAGAAGGTGAGCGTCACCTGGAGGAGTTGTTCCCGTTCGCCGCCGAACAACTTCTTGCGCCGATCGGTCTCCGTGACCTGGGCAGACACGAACGACGCCGCCGGCAACCGTGTCTTGGAGGCGCCGCCCCGGAGCTTCTCGAACCACTCCCCGTCGAGCACGACCGTTTCATTCGACAGACCATGGATCTCGAGCACGTGATACCCCTCGTCCCTGCGGATGTGTCGTGATCACGATATCCGCCGAGAACGGCGACGCCGGGGTTTGCGGGAGATCGAAACGCCCTTGTCCATCGAGACCCGTGCGCACTACTGTGCGATCGTGCATTCACCGACCGGCGGACCGATACCCCACTTGATGACCGATGGCTGAGGTGAGACTCCGGCGGGCCGACGGCGCCGACACGGACCGTTTGGTGGAGGTGTGGCGTTCGGCGGTCGAAGCGACGCACCATTTTCTGAGTCCCGCGGACGTCGAGGGCTTTGCCGATCGACTCGCGCACGACTATTTCCCCGCGGTGGAGTTGGTCGTCGCGGAGGTCGACGGAGTGGTCGTCGGCTTCAGCGGGACGGCCGACAACCGGCTCGAGATGCTGTTCGTCGACTCGGCCGCCCACGGGCAGGGCATCGGCACGGCGCTTCTCGATCACGCGGTCGAGCACGCCGGCGTCGAGGAGCTCGACGTCAACGAACAGAATCCGGGCGCCGTGGAGTTCTATCGGCGCAAAGGGTTCGAACAGGTGGGTCGCTCGGCCGTGGATTCGGGCGGCCGGCCGTTCCCGATTCTGCACCTGCGCCGGCGCGCGGTTCCGTAGCGACGATGCGCGCTGTTTCCGCACTGCGACCTCAGAATTCAGCAGCTCACAGCCGGACGTGACGGACTGCGACAGATGCTCGACGCAGCTGATGACGCACCGGGGTCAGCCGGGGACGGGTGAGCACGAGTCCGGCATCATCGGCGATGTGTTCGACCACCTGGTCGACACTGCGCCCGCCCGCGGGCACATGGGTTGCGAATCGGTCCTCGCGGAGCGCAGCGACGCACCTCTCCGTCTGCTGCATCGCCCAGGTCTCGTCGGCGCCGAGGATCGGGCCGAGGCGGTGGGCAAGACGAGCTCTGAGGCGGCGATGGATCACCTCGACGGGAGCGGACAGGGTGTAGTGCCGAACGTCGACGCCGGACTCGACGAGTCCGCCGACGATCTCGTCGAAGTAGTCGCCGACGACGAGCGTCATGGGAACGATCACGGGGGAACCGCTCGATCGTTCAGCGTCCAGGAGGGTGTGGGTGACACCCGTTCGCCACTGCGGTAGATCCTGGAAGTCGTCGCGTCGAGCGGGCGGCAGCATCTTGTGCATGGCGAACCCCAGGAGTTCGGGATCTGCGACATGCGCGGCCGGCAGCCGGCGGTGGAGTTCGTGAGCGGTCTGTGTCTTGCCGACGCCGAAGGCGCCGTTGATCCAGATCAGCATGTGTCGAGGCTACCCACGGCGGGGCCGTCTGCCGGTCGCGGCGACGGGCAGGGCCGGCGTCGGCCGCCGGGGTCAGGAGTCGTGCCGTCGGTCCTTCTTGGTCTGGCGGCGCGCGCCGGCCGCGATGGTCGACGCCTCATACTTCTTGCGGCCTGGCGAGTCGCGGGTGTCGTCGGCACGATCTCGTCCCGACGAGGCGACCTTGCCCTCGCCGTTGCTCTTGTCCTTGCGTGCCTTGCCGCCGTCCGCGGATGGTGCCGGGTTCTCGGTGCGTGCGCGTGCCAGTCGCTCGGCCTTCAGCTCCAGGGCGGCGTCGCGGGACACCCGGACCAATCGCCGACTCACCCGGCTCAGGGCGTCCTCGAACACCTCCGCTTTGGCGGCGTTCCGGACATTCGCTTTCTTGGCGCTCCCGCGCCCGCCTTTGGCCTTGACCTTCTCGGCTCCAGCTCGTCGGTACAGGGTGACATGTTTGTTCCGAGCGCGCCGGATGCGGGAATGGAGGTCGAGCAAGTCGTCCTCGTCGAGCCCGGCCATCTGCGACTTCTTGGTCTCCCGAACGAGAAGATAGTCGCTCTCGGACAGAGAATTCAGAGTCTTCTTCATGCCGGTCCTCTTTCACCACATCGTCCGGTTGGTGCACTGATGGTAGATGTCGACGTCCGTTTCGAGCTCGGTTTCCGCCTGATCCTCGCGAGACGGAGAGCGGTTCAGGTACCCGAAGGTGCGGGCGGCGCCCCCATCGGCCGGTCGTAGGCCTTCTCGACCTCCGGGCGAAGTCGGGCGTCCTCGGTCGCCTTGCGGGCAGCAGTGGTCCACATCTGCGTGACCATCGGCAGATAGTAGGTGGCCGGAGACCCGAGGATGTACGTGGCGTTGCCCTCGACGAAGGTCTTGTTGGCCGGGTCGTGGAGTCCGATCATGCTGTAGTCATTGTGCACGGGACGTCCTTCGCCCTGTCCACCAACAGAATTCGATGCGCTGTGGTTTCGACGAGCGGCGTCGGTCATCAGATCGCGGTTGGGTGCGTCGGCCCAGTAGTCGTATTGCCGCGCAACGATCTTGACGGTGTACCGGGTGTCGTCGGGAAAATTGTTTCCGCCATAGTCTGCTCGGCAGCCGCCTTGATTGGCGCATCCGTTGTATTTGGATTCGAGATCACCGGTGAGTACGAACATCACTGTTGCGGGATCGATGTCGCTCGTTGGCCCATAGGTGCGCAGCCAATCGTCTTGAACCTGCGCACCCTGACTGTGACCCACCACGATCTTCCGCCCCGGGATCTCGTGCAGCATCTCGTTGAGCTTGTCCCGCCCGCGGTGGGTGTTCGTCGCGCCGGGGAAGTTGTTGTAGGGCACCTTCACGACGCGATTCGGTGTTGCGAACAATTCGCCGCGCAGCCAATTCGTCGGCAGGGAACGGAACGCCGGGTCGAGTGTCAGGACGGTTGCGCCGCCCGGATCCGGGGCTGCACCGGCGACCGGTGACCACTGTCCGATCGCGGTCGCCAGTATGAGAACAAGAATGATCCGCAGATATCGCTTCGTCATCGATTCGCCGCCTCACGGTCTCATCACTGTCTATCACAGGGATAAATGGCGGCAGGACGATCAGGAATAGGGACGGCGGTCCGTATGTGAGCGAATCGCCGCAACGCGGATGACCGTGAACGGTCGACGACGAGCAGTCAGGTGATCGATGCGATCGCCCTGTCGGCGGCCGTCGGTGCGAGATAGTCGATGACGGGCAGCAGCGTACGTACGGCGGCCGGCGCCACCGAGGTCGGACGATGCGTGATCGCACGGACGATCCACCGGCCGGCCTCCTCGACGGTGAGTGCCGGGGTGTTGTCGTACGCCGCTGTTGGCGCGATCATGTCGGTGCGAACGAGTGGGAAGTAGACGTTCGTGGCCCGAATCGGGCTGTGGGGATTCTCCGCGTTGAGGCTGCGGCCGAAGATGGCCAGTGCAGTCTTCGACGCGGCGTAGGCCGAGAACCTGGGAAAAGTGTTCGCCATGATTCCCCATGTACACACGTTGACGATGTGCCCCGACCGTCGGTCGACCATGTCCGGTAACAAGCCGAGCGACAGCTGAACGGGGGCGAGGTAGTTGAGACGCATGGTGCGCTGGTAGTCGTGGAGTCGGTCGGTGGAGTCGAGAATTGTCCGACGGATCGAATGGCCTGCGTTGTTGACCAACACATCGACCGATTCACCGCGAAGTTCGTCGATCAACGCATCGGTCGCGGCCTCGTCGGAGAGGTCACAGAGTTTGTGGTCGCAACCGGTCTCGTCGGACAGTTCGATCAGTTCCTGCCGGCGTCGTGCGACTGCTATCACGTGCGCGCCGCGGGCGGTCAGCTGCCGCACGGATTCCCGACCGATCCCTGCTGATGCGCCGGTCACCACCACGGTCAGCCCTTGGACACTGCGTCCTTCACCGGCGATCGCCTCCGAGACCACGCGGGGTAGCAGGGTGCGGCGTTGCAGCGCCATGCCGACGCCCCTGCCGAGGGCTGCTTGCAACTCGGTGCCGAGCTTGCTCATCGGGTTTTCTCCTTTGATCACGGGGCCGAACCGCCGTCGCGCACCCGTGCCGAGGACGTGACAGCGGCGTTGACTCTACGGTAAATTACCTTTGAGTCAACGGGTGCGCGGTAGCTCACCGTGACGCCACGGGAGGAGAGGTGGATGACGCTCGCGGGAACCAAAGGCGTGCCACGCGCGGAGCGGGAACAGCAGATCATCGATGTCGCGACGGCTGAATTCGCCGAACGTGGCTACGCGAACGCCTCGTTGGTCGAGATCGCCGCGGCGGCCGGTATCTCGAAGCCGTTGATCTACACCTACTTCGGGTCTCGCGACGGTCTGCACGCGGCATGCGTTCAGCGGGCGGGAGAGCAACTCGTCGCGGCAGTGACCGCAGCGCAACAGGTGCAGGGGACCCCGCAGCGGGCGTTGGCGACGTTGACGGCGATTGTCGAGGCACTCGACGGCGGCACCGAGAAATGGCGGGTGCTCTACGATTTCACCCCGCCCAAACCGAGCGCCGCGTATGACAGAACGCGCCACTACCAGCAAGCGCTCAACGCACTGGGTTCGGAAGGGGTGGCCGAGGTCCTGTCGGAACGTTCCGGTCCGATGTCGGCAGAGTCCCATTCGTTGTTGCTCGCGTGCTGGTTCAGCGTCGTCTCCGCGGTGATCGACTGGTGGACGGAGCATCCCGACCTGACCGCCGCCGAGATCACCCATCACTGCCACCAATTGGTCACGGCGATCCAGAACCCGGTCTGAAGTCTGACGCAGGGTAGGAGTCATGGTGAGCACCGGCGCGGTTGTCGGGCCAGGGGGAGGCGACCACCTGTTCTGCCGTGGGATTTGCCGCGTATGCCGCGAAACGCTCGTCGAGTTGACGCGTTCGGGATCATGGAGTCATGGAAAACCGATACGAGGCCTGGCCCGCTCTACCAGTGGAATCGTGGATCGACACCAGGGACACGGTGCAGTTGTGGACCCAGATCGTCGGCAAGACGCGTCTCGCTCTCGGTCCCGAGGTCAATCACTGGTGGGGGGTTCCGCTCTACGTCGACGCGCGTGGACTCACCACGTCGCTGATGGCCGTCGGAACTCGCGGTCTGGAGATCCGCTTCGATTTTCTGAACCACGAGTTGATCTTCCTGGTGACCGACGGCAGCTCTCGTCGGATGGCGCTCGAGCCGCGGACAGTGGCCGACTTCTACGCCGAATACACCGGCCACCTCACCGACCTCGGCTTCCACATCGACCTCGTCGGGACCCCTGTCGAGCTGCCTGACGCCACGCCGTTCGCCGAGGACACCGCTCATTCGTCGTACGACGCATCAGCGATGACGAGGTTCTGGTGGTCGCTGGTGAGCGCTCAGCGGGTGCTGTCGAGGTTCCGTGGCGAGTTCAGGGGTAAGTCGTCGCCTGTCCATTTCTTCTGGGGCGCTTTCGATTTGGCGGTCACCCGGTTCTCGGGTCGGAGCGCACCCCAGCATCCCGGCGGGGTTCCGAACTGTCCCGACTGGGTCATGCACGAGGCCTATAGCGACGAGGTGTCGAGCGCAGGATACTGGCCGGGAGGCGCCGAGGAAGGTGCCTTCTACGCCTACGCGTATCCGCATCCCGAGGGTTACGACACCCATCCTGCGGTGGAGGCCCCGGCTCACTGGGATGCCGCGCTGGGAGAGTATGTCCTGCCGTACCACCTCGTTCGCCAAGCGCCGGATCCGGACGCCGTGGTACTGAAGTTCCTTCGCCAAACCCACCAGGCCGCCGCGGAGACCGCCGGCTGGGAGTGAGCGCGAACGGTCGGGCACGTGCTCGCATCCGAGCGTCGTGACCGAGATCTGACGACGGCCGGTTACTCGCCCAGCAGCGAGTCCAGCGTCTCGAACGCCGCACGCCATCCGGCGGCGGCGTACTCGTACTGCTCGTCCGTGAGATTCCCACCCGTCTGGCTGAATCGAACCTCGGTGCCGGCGTCGACGGCGAGGAAGTCAGCGGTGAGGCGTTCACGCTCGTCGCCGGGTTCGTCGGTCATCGTCAGGACGAGCCGGTTCGGTCGCTGAACCTCGATGTACTCGCCGCGCCAGTGGAATTCGGGCACTTCGTCGCCGACGATCATCGTCGCGGTCCAGGTACCTCCGGGACGGGCATCGAGCGTGACCGAGTCGGTGGGCACTTCGTTCGCGCTGCCTCCGAACCAGGTCGCGAAGAGCGCTGGTGTCGTCCACGCGTCGAAGACGGCGTCGGGAGAAGCGCCGAAGGTGTGTGTGAGGGTCGCTCCGGTGCTGTCGGTCATGGGTACCTGCCTTCTGGTCGTCGACGTCCGGGACATCGATGCCTCGGTGCGAACACTGTCGTCCGCACCGAGGCAGACCCTCAGGATGGTCAGAACTCATCGGCAGCGGGTGCGCAAGCCGTCGCGCCTTTAGAGCGCTGTCGAGCCCTTTCTCAGTGTCGAGCCAGGGAGGGCTCGGGCGACTCCGGTACGGGGCGAGAGTCAGTCGAATTCGTGGGTGCCGCCCGGTCGCGTCGACGTTCGAGAACAGACTGGACAGTCAGCTTTCCGGGCCCGAGGACGACCAGGATCAAGAGCGCCCAGCAGAAGAGCGCCGAGGACTCGCCGTCGTTCTGAATCGGCAACAGACCATCACCCTGGTGCTTCCAGAAGTAGGCCACCGCCATGCTTCCCGCGCTGACGAAGGCGGCAACCCGGGTTCCCGTACCGGTCATGATCAGCAATCCGCCGACCACCTGGATCGCGGCGGCCCACCAGGATGGCCACGCGCCGAACTCTGCCATCGCGCCACCGTACGGTTCGATCGGCCACGCCCACAACGTCGTTGTCCCATGGCAGAAGAAGAGAAAACCGATGACCACGCGGTAGACGCCGATCACCCACGGGCAAGCAGTCTCTGTTAAGGCAAGCATTGCCTAACTATTGCACGGACGTGCCTGATTCCGACCGATGTAGCGATCCACATCACAGCGGGTTCCTGTCCGTACGTCCGTGCAAGAATCAAACCGGTGAGTCGGGTGAGACGCTGGACGTGGTGCGCCGAACCAGCCGTTACTCTCCGATATCGGGGTTGTCCTGTGGTAGCACTTCGGCGAGGTACCCAGCTGGTGCGACGACATGGGATGTGCGACTGCGGGTCCACACTGCACGACCTCCGACCGAGCGCATATCCATGGGCGGCCCGCCTTCGAAAGCCGGCCACAGGACCCACTGGTCGGCAATCAAATCGACTTGCACGCGCCCCGCTGCCCACACGATTGCTTGCGCCACGGTGCAGTCCGCGTCGGTGGGTTCGGTCGTCCACACCCATATCCTGTTGTTCGAGTCTCGTACGTCGAAGATCAATGCGCCGACGGTGTCGAGATAGACATTCCACACCGACGACGCGCAGTCCCACGAGTAGGACCGCGCACCGGTCTGCATGAACAGCAAGTCTCGTCGCACCGTCTCGATGGCTTGACGCCATTGGGCGGCAGTGTGCCGGGGCCTCCGGTCACCGAGCCATCTGGCCAGCGAGTCCAGCGCGCACTGGGTCCGAACCAGTCCTCGAACCACTCGTTCCGCCACACGTCCACCTGTCGCACGCTAACGACTTCGCTTCGCTCTCGCATCGCAATTCCCCGGCGAGTGAACGCGACATCAGGAGGGGAGTCCGCTCCGTCCTCTTCTGCTGGATGCTGCTCCGGGTGAACGGCGACCGGGAAGGTGATCGTGCTCGATGGTCATCCGCGGCCAAGGTGGTTGCCGCAAGACCGCTGCTGATCCCAGCGCCGCCGCGACGAGGCCGGTGATCACTCCGAGAAGGGCTACCCGGCCACTGTCGACGGCTGGGGTCCAGGTCGTTGTCCCGTCAGTCACCGTGTACGCGCCGATCGCCACCGGCCGGCCACGAAAACCGCTGCGTGACACCGGAATCATCGTCGTGTGCTCATCGATCGTGATCGGGTCGCCGAAGTACGTGCCGCGACCGGCGGCGGGTTCGCTGATCGACATCGGGTTTCCTCGCGTTCGGTGAGAGTGATCTGCAGGGGACCAGTATCGATGGCCGAGACCTACCGCGCGCGCGATCCGGTCGAGCATGGGCCACATCGGCACAGAATCCAGCCTCGCCGCTCCCGATCGGCCGAGGGGCCTGGCGCGCGCCGTCTCGGTTTCCGGGGCGTGTCCGTTTCTGATCGCACGTCGACTCAGAGGTGTAGCCGATACACTCACCGCCAGCCGGCGCCTGATTCACGGCCGCCGAACGACGATGATCGTGGAGGCTGGCGTATGGCGGAAACCGGTGGGCGACGGACGTGGGTGAAGGCTCTGGCGATTGTGGCCGGGGTATTGCTTGTCTATGTCGCGGTGCTGGCGGTGTACGCCGCCGGCGATTCCGGCGACGATTCGGATACCCGGAAACCGGCGGCGAACGGCGTCCTGGTGTATGTCGACGTCGACGCAGTGAACGGTGGAGCCTTCGAAATCGGCGGTCACGTCACGGTCTATGCCGGCGGTGATCTGGTCGACGCGCGAGGAGACCTCACAGAGGATGTGACGATCGACGTCTCACCCATGACGTCGTCCACCGAACTCAAGTTCTCCGCGGGTACGCGGCCCGGCACCCTCCCGGTGACGTTGTACAGCGATGGTGACATCCGACTGTGGCCGTTCGACAGCTACGTGTCGGATTCGGTCACCGTCCAGGCGTACGGCCCGGGCGACGCGGAGTTGCCGACCGAGGTCGCGGTCACCGATTCATTGATCGGCTGGCACGTCACAGCTGGAGACAGTGCTTACACCGGTGGGCAGGCGTTCACGATCACCTCGTCGAGGACAGCCGGATCCCTGACGTTCGATCTCGCGTTGTGCGTGATGTTGGTCGTCTTGCCCGTCTGCACTCTGTTCGTCTCGATTCAGACCGTTCGGCGCCGCAGAGCGTTTCAGCCTCCTATGGTCACCTGGTTCGCGGTGATGCTGTTCGCCGTGCTACCGCTGCGCAACATCTTCCCCGGTTCGCCCCCGTTCGGGTCGTGGGTCGACTACTCCGTGGTGCTCTGGGTTCTCGGCGGCCTCGTCGCGTCGCTCGTGTTTTATGTCATCGCGTGGTGGAAACAGGCACCGTGAAGCATGAACAGATCGGCGCACCGGGGCCGATGTCGATCTGATTGCGCCACCGGCGCCCGGCCAACTCCCGGCCGGACGCGCGCCGGCGGGCGGCTGACCGCCACCGGGACCGCCCGCACCAACAGATGTGGTTCCGGCAGAGGTTCGCGAGTTCATACGGTGAACGGTATCGACGCACGCTGCTCCGTCCCTGGGAGAAGGCTGGGTGGTGGCGGGGATCCAGGGCGACCGCCTTCGTGGTCGACGGCTGTCACATTCGCGCAGCCGTCGGTGTCTTGAGGTCGAGCACTTCGAGCATCGACGAAAGGTACGACCATGGACACCACCGGCATCACACGAATCGACGGCGAGAAGGTCGACGGGCGGCGGCCACGGGTTGTGGTCCTCGGCGCGGGCTACGCCGGCGCGATGGCGGCCAACAGGCTTCGGCGCAATCCCGCAGTCGACGTCACGGTCGTGAACCCACAGCCGTTCTTCGTGCAGCGCATCCGGCTTCACCAGTTCGTGTCGGGAACCGGTGATCCACAGGTCGGCTTCGACGACGTGTTGGCCGACGACACTCGCGTCCTCGTCGACATCGCCACCCGGATCGACACCGGCGGGCGCCGCGTTCATCTGGCGTCGGGCGCACACCTCGATTACGACTACCTGGTCTACGCGATCGGGACCCGGCACCGCACCCCGGAAATCCATGGGGCAGCAGAGCATGCTCTGTTCATCGCCGATTGGGTGGGTGCACAACGCATCCGCGAACGCGTCGAGGGTCTGGGGGAGCACGAGACGGTCACCGTCATCGGTGGTGGGCTCACCGGCATCGAAGTCGCCGCAGAAATCGCCGAGACCGGACACGGCGTCCGGTTGGTGGGCGGCCGGGGGATCGCGACCTCGGTGGGCGCCCGCGCTCGGCGTGCCACGGAGAGGCAGCTGAGTCGGCTGGGCGTCGACGTCGTGGATCAGGGACGGGTGGTCGAGGTCGGTGAGCGGACCGTCACCGTCGACATCGATGGCGAGCACACCGTACTTCCGAGCGCAGCAACGATTCTCGCCACCGGCTTTGAGGCGCCGGAACTCGCGGCCGTCAGCGGCCTGGCGACCGACGAGATCGGCCGTCTCCGCGCCGACGCTACGCTGAGCAGCCTCGACGACGATCGGGTCGTCGGCGCCGGTGACGCGGTTGCGGTCGAGGGAATCACGCTGCGGATGAGCTGCCAGGCCGCCGAGCCGTTGGGTGCTCAGGCCGCGGACGCGGTGCTCGCGAAGATCGCCGGTGAGCTGCCGAACATCGTTGACCAGGGCTTCGTCGCGCAGTGCGCCAGCATCGGCCGACGTGCGGCCACACTGCAGTTCACGCGCCGCGACGATTCGCCGACGCGTGCGGTGGTGACCGGCCGGCTCGCTGCCTGGACCAAGGAGTTGGTGTGCCGCGAAACCGTGGAGAACATCCGGCGTGAGGCCGCGCGACCCGGTAAGTTCAGCTGGTTCAGCGGACCGAAGACAACGATCATCGAGCCAGAGCCGGCAGGGCGATGACCACGACGAGGAACGGGGTGTCCATGGCAGACGGCGAATCCGACCGTCGTGCAGCACGGTTCGCCGAACTTCGGCCACTGCTGTTCACCGTCGCCTACGAGATCGTCGGGTCCGCGGCCGACGCGGACGACGTCCTGCAGGAGAGCTACCTGAGGTGGGCGGCAGTCGACGACGCCGATGTCACCGATCCGAAGGCCTACCTCGCGAAGATCGTCACACGTCAGGCACTCAACGCGCTGCGGTCGCGTTCGCGGCGTCGGGAAGAGTACGTCGGCCCGTGGCTGCCGGAGCCGATCCTGCTCGACGAGCGTGACCTCGCCGACGACGTCGTACTCGCCGAGTCGGTGTCCACGGCGATGCTGGTGGTGCTGGAGTCGCTGAGTCCCGACGAGCGTGCGGTGTTCGTCCTGCGCGAGGTGTTCGGGTTCTCCTTCACCGAGATCGGGTCGATGGTCGCGAAGTCCCCGGCCGCGGTGCGCCAGATCGGGCACCGCGCCCGGTCGCACGTCGAGTCGCGGCGGCCGCGTTTCGACCCGGTCGACGCCCGACGAGCAGCAGCGGTCGTCGAGGAGTTCCTCGTCGCCGCGCAGTCGGGGGACGTCGAGCCGCTGATGGCCCTGCTGTCACCCGACGTCGTGTTCACCGCCGACAGCGACGGCAAGGCGACGGCGGTCAAGCGGCCCATTCACGGTTCGCTGCCAGTGGCGCGCCTCCTCGCCGGATTCGCGCGGCTCGGGACGACGATCGACGACTACCGCGCCGAGGTCGCCGTGCTCAATCACGAACCGGGCATGCTCGTCTACTTCGACGGACAACTGCAGGGCGTCTTCACGTTCCACATTGTCGACGGCGTGATCGAGCAGATCTACGCGATGCGCAATCCCGACAAACTCGCCGGGGTGGCGGAGCCGCGAACGATCGCGCGCTGAGATCCGGCCGCGGGTCGGCCGCGCTCGTAGGCCCGCACATCGTCGACGTTCACGTCGACACGCTCGACGGACGGCCGTGTGACCCGGCTTGGACGGCGGGTTCCTCGCGGGAACACGTCGACGGATGCCGGGCCGGGTTTCGTTCTGCGACGATGGTTCGATGATCGGGAACACGTTGAGGTCGGCGCTGCGAGTTCGCACGACGTTTCGGCATGGCATGCCGACGACCGACTTGCGGATGAACCTGCCTCCCGAAGCGGTGTGGGCGACCATCACCGATGTGAATGCCTGGCCGTCATGGGGTCCCACGGTCTCTGGAGCACGAGTGGACGGAGGTGTCGAGTTGGCCACTGGCACAACGGGAACGATCACGACCATCGCGGGGGTGCCCCTGCCTTTCGAGATCACCGAGTTCGTGGATCAGCGGTCGTGGGCCTGGAAGGTGGCGGGGGTGCGGGCGACACGACACGAGGTCATACCGGTCGCGGGCGGCTGTGTCCTCAGTTTCGGGGCCCCGGTCTGGGCGGTGGCGTATCTACCGGTGCTGGCCATCGCGTTGCCGCGCATCGAACGGATCGCGTCGAGAGGAGACGGCTGACAGTGGTGCAGACGGCCGCCGCGCAGACGAGGATCCATATCCGTTCCCCGGAACGTGCGGGAGTCGACAGGGTGACGTCTTCGCGCAGGATTCGATCGGCTGGCCGCCGGACGAGCCGTATCCCGGCTCGCGATCGCTGTGTCCGCGGACGTAGGGCGGTCATCTCGGGATCATCGATCATCATTCGGAACTTGTGGTGGCGTGTCCTTCGGCGGTCGCCGGGCGGGCGGGGATGAGCCGTGCCCACCCCTGTGCGAGGAACTCGAGGAGGTCTTCGGCCGATTGTTCGGCGGGGTCGGCGGTGTGCCAGACGATGTGCCCGTCGCAGCGGACGACGACGGCACCTCCCCGGGTGAGGCCGTAGAGATGCTCGGCTGAATCGGGAGCCACACATGCCGCGCGGACATCGACGATGTCGGCCTCGAGCGGATTGATGAGATCGGGGTCGAGGCGTTCGCGCCAGGCGTCGGGGTCGGTCGTCATCACGGTCAGGAGGACCGGCGATCGATCGACCAGTTCGAGGATCGACCGGCGCTCGTCGCCGACATCGACGGCGACGTGCGGGAGGCGCCCTCCGGCTACGACGGTCGGCACGTACTCGACGACGTCGCCTGGGACCGTCGCTCCTCGTGGCGTCTCGTCGCCGGCGATCAACGGCCCTGCGTAGCGGTATCCGAATTCCAGTCCCGTGGAGACGAAATGGGGGACCTGGTCGGGGATGGCCTGGGCGGCGCGGTCGCGCACGCGTCGGGCACGGGCCGAGTCGCGACCCAGCACCGCCGTCCGCGCCAGGCCCGCGCGGATCAGCTGGTCCGACGCCCGTGAAGCGAGAGTGTCGGGCATCCACGTCAACGGTGGCTTCCCCATGAGAGTCGTGACGGTCTGCAGCGCGCGATTCGTGGCGCCGAAATGCTTGGTGACGGCGTCGAGGGTGAAGTGATTGCGGACGCTGTGCTCGGCGAAGAGTTCGACGACCGGTCGACGCTCGATCTCGTAGGTGTCGAGCAGGGTGTCGTCCGCGCGGCAATTCAGCACCGCGCCGAGTTTCCAGGCCAGGTTGTGCGCGTCCTGCACACCGCTGTTGAGGCCGTATCCCCCGGTGTGGGGAAATCGGTGTGCGGCGTCGCCGACGAGGAGGACGGGTCCGCTTCGGAACGACGACGCCGTTTGCGACGTCATCGTCCACGTACCGGTCGACTTCATCTCATACGCCTTGTCCGCGCCGAGGACCCGGGGCAGGGCGGTGCGCCAGTAGCGCTCGGCGTCGGACGCGATGGGTTGACCCGGGTGGACGTATGTACCCATCAAGATGTAGTGGTCGTCTGCGTGGGCGATGAGGACACCCGCGAAATCCGGCTGGTAGATCCACGTCAACAGCGGGCGCTCCCGCGGGTGCAGGTCCGGGGAGCGGAAGAACGCGCTTGCCATCCGTGCCAGGACCGGGCCCTGCATGGTGATGCCGAGCAGATCGCGGACGACACTGTTCGCGCCGTCGGCCGCGACTACAAACGGCGCTGCGGCCGTACCTGAGTGGGTGTGTACGGTCGCGCCCGATCGGTCAGGGACGACGTCGGTGACGGTGACGTCGCGGTGGAACGAAATGAGCGGCTCGGCGTCGAGGCGCGTCCACAGCAGCGGCATCAGCAGGTGCTGGCCGACGTGCGAGATGAGGTAGTCGCTGTGCGAGCGCACCCTGTCGAGTTGTTCGGGTTCGGAGAGGAGGTCGATCTCCCCGAGGGGGGTGGCGCCGACCGACGAACACCAGCGAATCAGATTGATGTCGGAGATCGGCGGGGAGAGCGCGGCGATCTGCGCAGCCAGTTCCGTGTCGATCTCACGCCAGATTTCCAGCGAGCGGGCGTTGATGACGTGCGCCGCGGGGTGACTCAACGGGTCATGGCGTCTATCGAGGATGGTCGATGCGATGCCGCGGGAGGCGAGCAGCAGGGCCAGGGTCGAGCCGGCGGCACCCGCACCGCAGATCACCACCGGGGTGTGCAGCGGTGTGATCATCACAAGGTTCGGAAGGTGATGGCGCGCTTGTTGACACGCGGGCGTGTGCCGGGACGGACACCGGCGTTGCGGGCGGTGAGGGATTCCGGTGGTTCGCCGGCACGCATACGCTCGAGAAGGTAGGTCGGATCGATCGTCACCCCGATCGGGTTCTCCGCGAACTCATCGCTGTCGAAGAACGCCGCAGTCTCCGCGGGCGTGGCGAAGTTCTCCACCTGGAACTCGAGTCGGGTCCCATCGGGGTCCTCGTAGTACAGGGATGTGGTGGGTCCATGGTTGATCGACCACACCGGATCGATGCCGCGTGCAGTGAGGCGTTCGTGGTTGAGCAACAGCCGCTCCAGCGAGCTGTAGGTGAACGCGAGGTGATCGACGCCGAGGATCTTCCGGCGCAACCGCGCGAGCGGAAACAGTCGTCTGACCAGTCCGGGGATCTTCACCAGCGCGAGACGGTGGCTTTCGTCATCCCAAGTTAAGAATGCGATCCGGGAGTCCTCGTGGACGACCCGCGCGCCGAACACCGTGCCGTACCAGTCGATCATCTCGGCCGCTCGCGGTGTCTTGACGACGTAGTGCGCGAGGATGTCGGGTGCGAGTGCCGCGGTGCTGGGGGCCGGCGTGTTCAAGAGAACCTCTTCCGTTGCTGCGGGTGCGAGTATGGGCGTCTTCTGGGTGCCGAGATCGAGCGCGCCGTCCCGCGTCCGGATGGATGCGGTGACCGTGTCTCCGGGCCGCAGGAACGGTCCGGACACGTTGCGGCGGACGAACATCTGCCACATGACATGCTCGGGCAGGAGCGCGGTGGCGAGCCGTCGCACGAAGGCCGGCGGTGACTTCGCGGCGGTGCCGTGCGGGGTGCCCGTGAGGACCACGTCTCCGGGCGACAAGTTGGAGAACGTGCTCAGCTCCGTCAATGACTCCGCCGGTCGGTAGACCATGTTCGACGTGTTGTCCGTCTGTCGCAGTTCACCGTTGACGCGCAGCTCGAGATCGAGGTTGTCCAGTAGCGGGTAGTCGGCCGCCTCGAGCAGGACCAGCTCCGGCCCGAGTGGGCAGAACCCCCGGTAGCTCTTCCCCTTCAGGTACTGCCCCTGCGGTAGTTGCACGTCGCGGGCGGACAGGTCGTTGGCGACGGTCACCCCGGCGACGTAGCGGGGCAGGTCAGAATCGGTGACGGTCACCGGCCCGTCGATGGAGGTACCCATCACCAGGGCGAGCTCGATCTCGTGGTCGAGCAGGCGCACATGCTGAGGACGCTCGACGGGATCGTACGGACCCGTGACCGACGCATCGGTCTTGTCGAAGAAGAGGTTGAAGGCGCGGTTGTCCGGATCCATCCCGGATTCGATGG
This sequence comes from Gordonia lacunae, assembly GCF_002149015.1. Taxonomy (GTDB): domain Bacteria; phylum Actinomycetota; class Actinomycetes; order Mycobacteriales; family Mycobacteriaceae; genus Gordonia; species Gordonia lacunae. The sequence continues at coordinate 76,367 of NZ_NGFO01000007.1, forward strand.
CGTGCTGCCGGTAGTTGGCGCCCTGGCACATCACCCGACACGGGATCGTGATCGGCGACTGCACGTCGACACCGGGCAGAAAGTGGCTGGGGGCGCGGCGACGTGCGTCGTCGATGTCGCCACGTCCGCTCTCGAGGAGCGCCCCGGTCGTCGGATAGTGGTCGGTCAGCGCGGTGATGCCCTCCCCGTTCACGACCCCCCAGTGCGTCGCACCGTCGTTGGTGTACCTGATGACGCGGATCGCCATGACTGCCCCTCCTCGATCGGATGACTCGGACGGAACGCTACCCATTTACTTGACTAGAGGTCAACGAGTCGAGATCAACCGGCAACCGCCGAACTGTGCGCCTTGACGGTGCGGTTGATCGCAGGCCGGTGGCGATCGTGTACTCGCATCGCCGAAGTCGGCGCGCCGTCGCCTCCTGGTTTCGTTGACATAGAATCAACGAAACCATACGGTGGCGTGATGAGAGCGACATCGTGCGGTCCACACCGGTGTTCGTCTGCTCGCTCCACGACGAAATCCGCGCCGGCGACCGCTCGATCGTCCTGGTGCGCATCGACGAATTCGAGCTCTCACCCGATGGTGCCCCGCTGGTGTTCCACCGATCGGGCTATCACACGCTCGCCCGATGACACCGGGGCCTCAATTCATCGCCCCCTGCAGATGAGGAGACAGTCATGACCGCCGTCCATCAACCCGAGATCGGCAGCGTCGGAGAGGTTCTCGAGCGTGTGCGCGCTCTGTTGCCGACGATCGCCGAACACTCCGCGGAAAACGACCGTCAGCGGTGCGTTGATCTCGACGTCATCGAGGCGCTGCGGGAGGCCGGAGCGTTCCGCATCGCGGCGCCCCGACGGCACGGTGGTCTCGAGGCGGGCCTGCGGTCGATGCTGGACCTGTCGGCGTTGATCGCCGAGGCTGACGGCGGGACGTCATGGGTGACAACGTTGTCCAACATCCAGTCGTGGTCGACGTGCATGTATCCGAGCCACACCGTCGACGAGGTCTACGCCGATCATGGGCCAGACACCATCTGTTGTGGCGTCGTGACACCGGGTGGGACCGCTCGCAAGGTCGATGGCGGGTACCGCGTCACCGCCCAATGGCCCTACGCGTCGGCCAGCAACCACGCCGACTGGTGTGGAGGGGGCGTGTGGTTGCTCGACGGGGACGGCGATGAGGAAGACCAGGCCATGGTCCTCATCCCGCGCGGGGACGTCACGATCAAGGACACCTGGCATGTGGCCGGCATGCGAGCCTCGGGCAGCAACACGATCGTCGCCACCGACGTCTTCGTACCCGAACATCGGCTCATCTCGATGCTGCCCATGATCTCGGGGACCTATGTGGACGACTTCCCGAACAACCCGTTCTACCGTTCGGCCTTCGGCCCCATGCTCATCATGGTCCTGGTCGGCCCTCAGCTCGGACTCGGCCGTGCTGCCCTGGATCTCACCATCCGCAAAGCCAGTTCAAAGGCATTGGCCTACACCAATATCGAGCGTCAAGAGGATTCAGTGGCGTTCCAACTGCTCGTGGCCGAGGCCGCCGCGAAGATCGAGACCGCGCACCTGCACGCGTACCGCGCCGCCGATGACGTCCAGCGGTACGCCGACCAGGGCGTCTACCCCGATTTCGCCGCGCGCGCTCGGATCCGCGCCGACTCCGCGGTTGCGTTGCGCAGCGTCAACAGCGCGATCAACACGCTGCTCGATGCGTCCGGTGCCGGCAGCTTTGCGGAAGTGAATGCCATGCAACGGATCTGGCGCGACTCCAACGTGGCGTCCCGCCACGCCGTCATGCTGCCGCAAGTCTCGATGGAGTCCTATGGCAAGGCGCTCCTGGGCCGCCGCGACCACATCACCGCGATCATCTGACACGTGCGCCACAACCTGTCTGCCACATCACGAGAAACGAGGCGCGATGCCCGAGATCACCACGAGAAGGACACTGAACGTCGCCGCACAGAAGGCCTGGGCGCTCGTTTCCGATCCGTCCCGGTTCGCCGAATGGAACACGCTGCACACGCGGTGGGAGAGTGAACCCCCCACCTCGCTGGAGTTGGGGACAAGGGTCACCGAGGTCGTCACCATCAAAGGTGTCGTCGACAGGATCGACTTCACCACCACCGCCTACGACGCACCCCGATACGTCCAGCTCGAGGGCAACGGGAGCACCGGATCATCGGTGCAACTCGATTTCGCGATCGACCCCGAGGGTACGGAAGCCTGCGTCGCGACACTCCACGTCGTGTTCACCAGTTCGATCCTGTTCGGTCCGCTCGGATCGATAATCCGCAAGGCCTTTCGCAAGCATCTCGACGAATCGCTGGAAAGACTGAACGACCTGCTGGCCTAGGGTGGGGGCCGGACCGGCTGAAATCAGTCGTCGAGCGCCCGGACCGCCCGGTCGACGTCGAACGTCTCGTCCAGAGCGGGCGCGGTGGCCAGGCACGCCACGATCAAGGCCTCCATCCATGCCAGCAAACGTCCGGCCTCGACAGCGTCGGTGTCGTCGAGCCACTGCACAACGGCCTCGTCGATGGCACTGACCACCGCTCGTCCCAACAGACGTAGGGCGGGATTGGTGGCGTCCAATCCCAGCAGGTCGGCGAACGCCCCAAGGGCCTGCCACCTGGCCGCCTCAAAGATCTCCCATGCCTCGGAGTCCACCCCGCGGCCCCCCAACACCAGCCGCAGGGCGAGGCCGCGGTGTTCCTGCAGATATGCGAGGTGCTGTTCGAGTGCGCTGTGGATCACCTCGCGTGGTGTTGCCCCCGGCGCGAAAGTGAAGGCGGCGTTGAGATGTTCGGCAGTCGCCTGGACCGCGGCGAGGTAGATGCCCCGCTTGCTGCCGAAGTAGTGGAAGAGCAGTCCGTGCGCCACATTTGCGCGGGCGGCGATGTCCGCGACGGCAACCTGCTCGTAGTCGGTATCGGAGAACACGGCGATGGCGACGTCGATCAACCGCGCCCTGGTCTCGGCAGCTTGCGCTGCCCGCTTCGTGGGTTTTCGCGACGGGGATGTCGGCACGGCGCGTGCTCCTCACTGATCGTTTGTCGGCTGCGATCCTATCGCCGCGACGATCATCCGATGACGGGCACTCGTCCCGCCGTCAACGCCGTGAGCTCATCCTCCATCGCCGAGTGGACACGGCTCGCGTAATGGTCGACGGACTCACCGTGGTTCGGCCGCATCGGCGGCAGGATCGTCGTCGTCAACTTCGTCGGGAATGGAAGGTACGGCAAGAGCCCCACCAGACCCGCATTGATGCCCCACGGGAGTGACACCGTGAGAGGGAAGGACTTCAGGCGAAGGAGACGACCCAGTCCAGCGAGGCGGGCCAGACGTCGTCCTGCGCCCAGTACCACCAGCGACTCGCCGGCGCCGGCGGTGACGACCGGGACGATCGGGACGTCGGCGACCATCGCGAGCTTTGCGAAGCCCGTTCGTCCGGCGAAGAGGACCTTGTTGCGATCGGTCCATGACTTGAACCCGTCGATGTCTCCTCCGGGGAACACCAAAGCGTGATTGCCCGACCGCAACGCGCGGAGCCCGGCTCCATGGCTGGCAGGGACCGCGTCGAACTTTTCCAGGATCGGTCCCACTCCGAGTGTCCACGCGATCTGGTGGGTGAGGATCGCAACCCGACGTCGGTCGCCGATCCTGTCGTAGGCCGATGCGAACGCCAGTACGTTCAGATCGAACACCCCACCGAAGCCGTGGTTGGCGACGAACAAGACAGGACCGGCGGGCATGGGCGCGCGCTGCTCGGCGCTGATCCGGTGGTACAACCGCCCAACCGCGACGGTCAAATCCACCAGCCGGCGGGCTCGTTCATCCATCGATGGACACCATCGGCGCTCCGGGCATCAGCCGAGGCCGTAGGAGTGGGCCATGACCGACTCGATCACCCGACGAGGGAGTAGACGTCGCGCGGTGAACACCAGTGGGGCTCGGCTGCCGACGGCGTAGAGAGGCTTCGGTTGCGGTGTGGTCGCGGAGTGCACAATCGTCCGCGCGACGCGCTCGGCCGAGATCCCCTGTGATTCCTTCGCGTCGAGTGCCCCGACGGTGGTGGTGAACGCCTCTCGATAGGGCGAGTCGTCAGAGATGTACTTCGTCCGGCGATCAGACAGCCCCGTGTCGATCGAGCCGGGCTCCACGGTGGTGAGGTGAATACCGAACGGCGCCAGCTCGAGTCGGGCCGCTGTCGCGAACCCCTTCAATGCAGCCTTGCTCGCCACGTAGGACGACCGGAAGGCCAGCGGGAAGCTGGCGAGCATCGAACCGACGAACACCACCCGGCCCTGCCTGCGGGCACGCATCGCCGGAAGGATCAGCTGGGTCAACTCGATGTGCCCGAGGACGTTCAGTCGGAAGAGCCGCTCGAGCGCGTCGATCGGGAGTTCCTCCAGCGGTCCGCACTGGCTCTCTCCGGCGTTGTTCACCAGAATGTCCACATCGATCTCGGACAATCCGTGCGCGAACGACCGGACCGACTCCGGTGACGCGAGGTCCAGGTCGCGATACTCAACCCCCGGAATGGGGTTCACCACCGACCTGCTGTTCCGACTCGTCCCGATCACCCGGTAGTCGTGGGCAGCCAGTGCTGCAGCTGTCGCGCGACCGATCCCGGACGACGCACCGGTGACGACGGCTGTTCGCACAGAGGCCCCCCTGATAGACGGAACGGTCGGAGCGGACGCACGCTCCAGGAAGCGATTCGGCAGTGGCATTGCTCGATGCCTGGTCGGCCGACGAGACCACGGCGGGCTCATCGGCGCAGGCGGACCGGATACGCCGAGTAGCCGTGCAACACACGGGTTCTCCGCCGAACCGGCAAACCGTCTCGAACGAGGGTGGGGTAGCGCTCGAACAGGGTGCGCAGACCGACCTCGGTCTCGGCGCGAGCAAGCGCTGCCCCGAGGCAGAAGTGCCGGCCACCGGAAAACGAGTGGTGCTTGTTCGCGTTCTCGCGGTCCACATCGAAGCGATCAGGATTCGGGAACACCGACGGGTCGCGATTCGCGCCGGCCAGTACGAGCAGGACCATCCGCCCCGCGGGAATCGTGGTCCCGGCGAGTTCGGTTCGCCGCAGGGCGGTTCGCGCGGTCAGCTGGACCGGTGGCCGCAAGCGCAGCATTTCGTCGGACGCGTTGGCCCAGAGGTCAGGTCGCTCGAAGAGGAGCTCGAGCTGGTCGCGGTGTCCGGTCAGGAGGTCAATACCACTACCGAGGATGTTCACAGTGGTTTCGAACCCCGCGGCGAGAACGAGTCCAGCGGTCGCCAGCAATTCGTCTTCGGTGAGGGCGACGCCGTCGTCTCGCACGGCGATGAGCTGGCTCATGAGATCGTCGCCGGGATTGTCCCGCAGACTGCTCAGGTGTTCGCGGAGCCACTCGACGAAACTGGTGAGCCCCTCGTCGACACGACGGTGCTCGGACCATGACAGTCCCAGATCCAAACTCGGGGCGGCGATTTCACCGAAACGGAGAATCAGATCACGCTCGCTCTGCGGGACACCGAGGATATCTCCGATGACCGCCACCGGCAGCTGGGCACAGTACCGTTCGATGATATCGACCGTGCCGGTCTCGCCGTCGAGGTCGTCGAGGAGTCGAGTGGCCGTGTGTTCGACATTGTCGCGCATCGACGCGACGGCTCGTGCCGTGAACACCGAGGAGACGAGTCTGCGATAGGTGGTGTGCGACGGGGGTTCCGTGGCGAGGAGTGACGGCGGACGAAGGGGGTGAAGTCCCCTCGGCCGCGTCCACTGCTCGACGGCGGCGATTGGCCTGGGTCCCCGCGGGCTAGCGCCGACGGTTCGAAAGTCGTTCGACCGCAAGACATCGTGAACGACGCCATGGTCGACGGTGACGGCCGCGAGCCTGCTGTGTGCTATGGGCCCGTGGGAACGGATTTCCCGGTGTATAGGACCGGGGTCGACGCGCACTGCCGGGTCACTGACGATGCGCGCTTGCAGGTCGCCCAGCATCACACCCACGGGCGCCATCGCCCGCACGATTCCGTGCGTCGCCATCCAGTGTGCGCGCCGGCGAAGAGGCTGATCTGAACCAGGCACTCATCGCCTCCCGAACTCATCGATGCTTCCCGACGTCAACGGACCCTTCGTGTCTTCGGTCGTTAGTGGATCGAGAAGAGGGCCCGTGGCGATGATAACAACAGTTGACTTGAAGTCAACGTCTGGATGGTCGATGCGAGCGGCGCGTGACGGCGGCCGTGAAGAGAGGGCGAAGATCGCGGTGAGCGGGAATTATCTCGGCCCCGACTTGGGTAGTACTCAGTTGTGAACATCGATCTGACTGGAAAGACCGCGCTCGTCACCGGATCAACCCAGGGCATCGGGCTCGCCATCGCGCAGGGCCTGGCCGCCAGCGGCGCGCGGGTGGTGATCAACGGCCGCAACCGCGACAAGGTGGACGAGGCCGTGGCAACGCTCGACGGGGACATCACCGGTGTTGCCGCCGACGTCGCCACGGCCGAGGGTGCGCATACCGTCCACGACCAGCAACCGCACGTCGACATCCTGGTCAACAACCTGGGCATGTTCGGTGCAGTGCCGGCTCGCGAGATCACCGACGAGCAATGGCGAACGTATTTCGAGGTCAATGTCCTCGCCGCAGCCCGCCTCATCCGCCTCTACTTGCCGTCGATGGTCGAGCGCGGGTGGGGCCGCATACTGCAGATCGCCAGCGACTCGGCAGTCGTCATCCCGGAGGAGATGATCCACTACGGGGTGTCCAAAACGGCGCTTCTGGCCCTGTCGCGCGGATTTGCCAAGGACGCCGCGGGTTCTGGAGTCACGGTCAACTCCGTCATCGCCGGGCCCACCCATACCGCGGGAGTCGAGGATTTCGTCTACCAGCTGGTCGACAAGGAACTTCCGTGGGATGAGGCTCAACGTGAGTTCATGCGACGGCACCGCCCACAGTCGTTGATCCAGCGACTCATCGAGCCCGAGGAGATCGCCAACATGGTCACCTACTTGGCCTCACCACTGGCCACCGCGACCACCGGTGGAGCCCTCCGGGTTGACGGCGGGTACATCGACTCCGTGCTGCCCTGAGAGATTCTGGCGACAACGCAGGGTGACGTCTCCGGCTAGTCACTGGTTGCGGGTCGGGGGTGTCCTCCCGCCAGGTCGCGCCTGCGCCGCCTGAACTCTGAACCCTGCGCCGACCGAACTCTGAAAAAGATGGGGGAGTGCCGGTCTGTCGCGAGTTGCGGTCGCTCTAGCGTCGCGCCGTTGACTTTTAGTCAATGAGTTGTGACGATGTTGACGATGTCGTCGAGTTCGGGGGAGGTCTGCCGTGGGTGGCGTCCATGAGGTCTGGAGCGACTATGGCGCTGCCTTGCCCGGCGCGATGCCCTCGGATTGTTGGCGGAAGTGGCTGCGTAGTGTGAAGACATCGACGGCCCGCATCAACTGTATCGACATCCCGCATGACGATGGTCCGACAATAGTTCTGCTGCACGGGATCTCGGCGAGTTGGAAGTGGTTTGCCCATCTCTTTCCGGTGCTGTCTCAGCACTATCGGGTGGTGGGGCTGGATCTTCCCGGCTTCGGAGGATCGGCATTCTCCCGCCACCATCTCACGTTCGACGGACTCGCCGCCGCGGTTGTCGACGTGTGCGACGAGCTCGCCATCGATGCACCCGTGATTCTGGGCCACTCGATGGGATCGATGGTGGCTACTCGGGTCGCGGTGCGACACCCGGGCCGGCTTGACGGTCTGATCATCACCGGCGGGCCGATCCTGTCCCTGGTCCACCTCGTCCGACACCCGATCAGCACGTTTCGCCGCAACCGGCGATCGGTGGCGACCCTGGTCGCCGAGTCGGCGGTCGTCGGACTGCCACTCCCGCAGCCTGTGGCGGGTCTCATCTCCGGGTCGGCGAGCCTGCGACAAGCCGCGCTGGGAGCATTCGTCGCCCGACCCGACCTGCTCGACCCCGAGGTTGTGCGCGCCACCATGCAGGACCTGGGTGCGCCCGGGACCTTCCCGGTCCTGGCCTCGGCGGTGACGAGTGACCCCGGCCGTGACCTGGAGCAGGTGAGGTGCCCGACGCGGATCTTGCGCGGCGACGGGGATCCGTTGTCACCGCCGGACGATGTCGCATCGTTCCTGTCAAGAGTGCCTTCGGCGGACGAGATGCGATTCGACCACACCGGCCACTGGCCGCACATTGAACGCCCCGTCGGTTCGTCGAAGAAGTGCACCGTTTCGTGTCACCCGGGGACGATCCACTCCGGTTCTGATGCGTTACCGGATTTCGAGACGAAGTCTGAGTTCTATCGATCGATGAATCGCACAAGAAGTCGCCCGACTGCAGCAGATCGGGTCGACCGGTCCGGGCGATCACAGTTCAGGGAGGTTGAAGATGATCCTGGTGACAGGAGCTGGCGGGAGCGTGGGTCGTGCACTGGTGCGCGGCATGCGAGAGCGCGGTGTCGACAGCCGTGCGTTCGTCAAGAACGCACGGCAGGGCCGTGTGGCGGTCTCCGATGGAGCGACCGAGGTCGTCGTCGGCGACATCCGCTCGCGAGACGATGTCGTCGATGCAGTGGCCGGGGTCACGCGCGTGTTTCACGCGACCCCGACGAGCGTGATCCGCGAGGTGTCCATCGCGGAGAACATCGTCGGCGCCGCGAGAGAGCATGGGGTGGAGCACATCGTGTACCACTCCGTGATCCACCCCGAGATCGCCGAGATGTTCCACCATCAGGAGAAGGGGCGGGTCGAGGACGTCTTCCGCAGCTCGGGCGTGCCGACGACATTCCTTCGAGCATCGCACTTCATGCAGAACTACCTCGACTTCTGGGAGTTCATCCGCGGCGGTGTACTCCCGTACCCGACATCACCCGAGTCGGTGATGGGCGTGGTGGACGCCGAGGACGTGGGGGAGGTCGGTGCCCGCATCCTGGCGGCACCTGTGACGAGCCATGCCGGAGCCGCCTACGACCTGTCGACGCAGGAACTCACACGACATGAGATGGCCGTCGAGTGGAGCAGGGTTCTCGGACACGATGTCTCGGCTGTGCGGCTTCCGGCGAACGTGGTCACAAACCCCGTGCGCGGGGTCGGTGCCACGGCTTCGGTGGCGACAAAGTCGTTGCGAGCCACTCATTTTCGGGCTCCAGCGCAGATCGCCCGGGGGATTCGACAGTCGTCGAACGCCAAGGGTGTTCGGGACTGGCCGAAAGAGTCGCGGGACTGTTACGTCACGATGATGCAGTACTACAACAAGAACGGCCTACCCGCAGGCGACATGACAGTCCTGCCCAGACTGTTGGGGCGACCTGCGACAAGCTACCGGGAGTTCGCCCGACGCGAGGCCCAACGACGAGGAGTGGTGACGGTGGGCTGAATCCGTCGCGGGTCCCGGAAATGCCGTCATTTCTCGCTGTGATGACCGCCGCGGGGCTGTTCCGGGCGCATCGCCACTTGAAGCCGCTCTATCACCGGAGGGACACATGGTCTTCACCCCGTCGCGATCACTTATCACCGGTGCGAGTGCCGGGATCGGCACAGCACTGGCGCGCCGGCTCGCGGAACGCGGGTCGGACCTCGTGCTCGTCGCGCGGCGGGAGGACCGGTTGCGCGACTTGGCGTCCGAGCTCCAATCTGCCTATGCGGTCACCTGCGAGGTCGTCGCGCTCGATCTGTCCGGCGACCGTCCCGGCGCGACGTTGCGGGCCCGGGTCGAGGGCGATGTCGATCTGGTGGTCAACAACGCCGGCATCGCCGCCCAGGGGTCGTTCATCGACGCCGACGCGGCCGATCTCGACCGCGTCATCGCGGTCGACATGGCCGCGCTGGTCGACGTATGCCACGCGTTCCTGCCAAACATGGCCGCACGCCGCTCCGGGACAATCCTCAACGTGTCAAGCACCACGGCCTTCCAGCCGGTGCCCACCCTGCTGTGTACGCGGCGGCGAAAGCCTTCGTGCTGAGCTTCTCCCAGGCCCTTTGGTGCGAGGCCATCACACACGGCGTGCGGGTGATGGCCTTGGCGCCCGGGCCGACGAAGACCGAGTTCTTCGACGTGATCGGCGAGAACGCCGCCGTCATCGGGTCGCTACAGACCGCCGACCAGGTGGCCCGGACGGCACTGTCGGCACTCGACCGGCGCCGTCCGCCGCTCTATGTCATCTCCGGACGGCGGAACACCCTCGCCGCCGCGGGCGCCAGACTCGCGCCCAAGCGACTGCTCCTGCCGATACTGGCAAGGTCGATGCGCCTTTGATTTCATAAGCCCTCAGGGACGGCGGATTGTGTTGATCCGAGTGGGTGACAGCGAGTTCCCTACTCTCGTGACGGTAGGTTGTAGCGTCGCAGTCACCAGAGTGACCAGTGCGATACCCAGTGCCAGGGCACTTGCGAACCTCACCGTCACTGCGGCGCACAAGGCGGCGAGGATCAGTAGTCCACGCTCGTCGACGTCCACTCAGCACGCCGGTGCGGTCGACGCAGCCGAGTACCGTGCCGGGCGAAAGGGCGGCTCGTCTGCCTCGCGGATCGTTCAAGGGTGTCCACGTTGAACAAGCGCGCCCGCCGTTCGATTGTGTTGTCTAACAGTAGATTTACGAACCAACGACGACCCAGGCGATACATCACATGTGCACTCACTTTCGATGCCTCGCACACCCTGCTCAGCCGATGATGTCCAGTGCCAGCGTGTGTGCTCGATCCAACTCGGCGTCGGCGCCGAAGAGCTCGCGCCGGGTATTGGCCGCACATAGGTAGGCGTCGATGCAGAAGGCGTCGCGGGGTGGGTCGGTGGCGCCGGCGGCGGTGAGTTCCGACTCCAACAGGTCGAGCCACTCACGTTTGAGTGCGCGCACGGCATCGGCGACCGGGCCAGCACGGCGCCCGTATTCGGCAGTGCTGGCAACGATGAAGCAGCCGCCGGGGAAGACATGTGCCCGCTGGTACGCGACCCAGCAGTCCAGCAGTGCCCGCAGCCGCGGTTGTCCGGGCTGTCGGTCCCAGGCCGGGGTGATGACCGTGTCGATATAGATCTGGCGGGCCTCGGCGACTGCCGCGATCTGGATCGCCTCGCGAGTGCCGAAGACGGTGAGGATGCCACTCTTGCTCAGCCCGGTCGCCTGAGCGAGGGAACCTACGGTAATCGAGTCCAGTCCATGGGTTGTTGCGATCGCGGCTGCCGCCCGCGCGGCGGTCCGGCGGGTTCGGTCTCCACGGGCGCGGCGCCCATCAGGTGTCTGTTCAGCTGCCACACACGGATGGTATACGACCGACTGGACGTGATTTGAAATCTCACCTAGCCTCACTAAGCGTCCGATTGATCGCATACTTTGGAGGTGCTGTGTCTGTGAGCTACGAGAAGCTGATAGAAGAACGGGTCGACGTCAATGCCGCTGTCGGTCGGGTGTGGGAATTGATCAGCGACCCGCGCCGCATGTCGGAGTGGAGCCCCCAGGTCGAGTCGGTGCGGCTTCGGGACGGACACGAGACCGTGGGTGTGGGAACCGAGTTCACGAGTCTCAACCGGCTGGGCGAGCTGACATGGACAACGCATGGCAGGATCGTGCGGTTCGAACCCGAGCAGGAGATCGCCTTCCGCGTCACAGAAAACTGGGTCGTGTGGTCGTTGCGGATCACACCGCTACCCACCGGAGGCACCCACATCACTCAGCACCGTCACGCCCCCGACGGCATCTCGCCCTACTCCCTTGAACTCACCGACAACTATCTCGGCGGACAGCAGGAATTCACCCGGGTCCTGCGGGACGGAATGCGACACACCCTGCAACACATCAGAATTACTGCCGAGCAAGACCACGGCCTGTCCCGCCTTACCTGACGTTTCATATCAAGCCGAGCCGCAACAGCCCAACGGTCGTATCGCCGACATTCGTGGGGGAGCCGACGCCCTCTGCGCCCCTCAGTGCAGGTTGTTGTCCGCCTCGTCGATCGGGCCCTTTCGCCATGAATCCGGGGTCCGATTGGGATGGCCGTGACCCGGCGTTCTCGGTGGCCATACGGTGAGCCTTGTCGCCGGGCACCCGTCCTCGTCGATGACTTGGGTGGTGATGGCGGACAAAGGTTCTTCGAGAGGATCGACCCGGTGTCGCGGACTGCTCGGTCTGTACGTGAATGATGAGCGCACGCAGGGGTGAACACACCCGGGGGACAAGCTCTGCAGAACAGGTCTGACAGAAACGTTTGTTCCGCGCAGGGTGCTCGGGGGCTGACATTTCGGGTGGTGTCAGCGGAACATGTCGGCGTTGTCGGCGACCCAGTCGCGGAATGCGCGCGATGGCCGACCAGTGATACGGGTGTAGGCGTCGGAGAGGGGTGGGGTCGCCCCGACGGCGTTACGCCAGTCCTTGATGATCTGACGAACCCACACTGGGGGCACGTGCTGCGCGAGCATCGCGGATGATTCCGCCTCGGTCTGCTCGACCACTGAGATGTGCCGGCCGATCACTTGGCCGATCGTGTCCACCTGCTCCCGCAATGTCATGCGCGCGGGTCCGGTGAGGACCGGCCTCGCGCCGATCAACGTGTCGTCGGTGAGTGCGACGATGGCGACATCGGCGATGTCCCGCTCGTGAATCGGCGCCTGCACGGCCTCCGGATACGGCAGCGGAACCGCGCTGTGCGCCTTGATCTCCCAACTCCAGCGTGCCGCGTTGCTGGCGAAACCGCCGGGACGAAGGAACGTGTACTCCAGCCCCGACTCCTCAACGGCCCGCTCGACCCGCAGGAAGCGAGCCCCATTGAAGTCCTCTGCAGCGCTGGGGTACGTCACCGCCGACGACGACAGCAGCACCACCTGTCCCACCCTCGCTGCGGCGACCGCGTTGAGTAGCGCCTCCGGCTCCGCAATGTCCGCGTACAGGAACACTCGGTCGACAGAATGCAGCGCCTCGGTAAACGAGGCCGGATCGTTGAGATCGGCAGCGAACGCTTCTACCTGTGTCGGTAGCGACAGGTTCTCCGGAGCTCTGCTTGTTGCCCGTACCTCCACCCCCCGCTTCAGCAACCCGTCGACGACCGCACCGCCGACAGCTCCGCTGGCACCCACAACAAGCACCGGCATGATCTTCTCCCATCCAAACGAACAGTGTGCGCGAACATCATTCGTGACGAATAATGATCGTGTCAAGCGCTATGATCGGCGCATGACCGACCAGAGCGAGCCTGTCTCACGGCGGGCGCGTCCCGCGAAGCCTCCGTTGTCGCGCCGCGCGATTCTGGGCGCAGCGAGGGCTTTGATGCGCGAACGAGGTGTTGAGGCGGTGTCGTTGAGGCAGGTCGCCCAGCAGGTCGAGACTGGTCCGGCATCGCTGTACGCGTACTTCGCCAACCGCGATGTCCTCCTTGAACACGTGCTAGATGCCGCGTACGGGGAAGTGGAACTTGTCGAAGTCGGCGCCGGTGGTTGGCGGGAAGCGCTTGTCGCGACGATCAGCAACACCATCGATGCCCTTGAGTCCTATCCCGGTCTCGGTGCCTTCGCTCTGGGTACGATCCCCACGCTCCCCGGCGCGCTTCGCCTCGCCGAGCACGAGCTCGCGCTCATGGAGGCGGGGGCGATTCCGGAAGACCGTGCCGCTCTGGCAGTTGACCTGATCGCCCAGTTCGCTGCGGCGACCGCGATCGAGCACAGGACGCGGAAAGAGCATCCACGCGGCGACGTCGAGCGCCGGCATGTCCGCGCCGCTTACGAGAACGCGGACCCGGCTCTCTTCCCTCGGGTGGCACGGTCGGCCGCATTGCTCACCGGTCCCGACGAGCGTGCGCGCCGCGAGTTCTCGATTCGTGCCATCATCGCGGGCATCCGTACGGACGCGGCCGACGGCCCAGCGGCCTACACGCCCCGGGTCGGGTGACAGCGCGTCTGAAGATGGTGGCTGGCTGGGTTGTGGGGATCAGCCGAAAGTCTCGGCCGACGGCCGCGGCAATCCTCGTCTCTAATTCTGAAAACGTTGGGACGCAATCTCATACGGGGAAGTCAGCCGCCAAGGCTCATGGCTGGAATTGCCCCGGCCGGGGAACGCACCGCGGGGTCTACTCGGTTCAGGAGGTCTCAGTGGTCAGCGCTGGCTGCACGACGAGCGCGACGCGCAGTGACAGGTCTTCGGGATCGATTGGATATCCGAGGATGTCTTCGATCCGCCGGATTCGTTGACTCACGGTGTTGGGGTGAACGCCTAGCCTTCGGCCGCATCGCGAGGGACTGCCCGAGGTCTCGAGGAACTGCTGCAGCGTCGGGAGGAGTCGGTTGCGGCCTTCGTGTTGTAGCAGTGGCCCGAGATGGTCATCTACGAAGCGTGTGGCGAGATCGTGCCGTTGGGAGATCAGGATTGCGACCGAGTCATCTGGGAAGCAGGCGTTCTGTCCTGGGCGGGATGGCACGCGGCTACTGAGCAGCGCCTCCTCATGGGTGTGCCGAAAGCCCTCGATTCCCGCTCGAGGCGCGCCGAACGCTACCTGCACTCCGGGCGAGAGCTTGAGGTTACGCAGGCGCCGGTAGGTCGAATGGGATATCGGGGTGAACCATCCGTACACGCTGGATGTCCCCGAGGGAACGGCGAGTTGCTGGCGGGCGAGCGCTGCGATGTGTCGTCGTGCGGATTCGCCGACCTGTCCGGAGACGCTGTCGTCGTCGGTCCATGCCACGTAGCCGATGTGGGTCTCGTCGACTCGATATCCGACTCGTTCGTAGAGCGCAGACGGATCGAGAGTTCCGGCCAGTACGCCTTTGACGATCTCACCGCGTCGCGACTCGCGTTCCTGCATCATCGACATGCGGACTTGGTTGAACGAAACGACGGTCTCGCTGGTCATGGCCTGCATGTACTGGAACATGAGTATCGAACTCGCTTCGAGCTCATCTGCCCGATGAGGGTCAGGGAGCGGTGACGCGCGCAGAAAGCGGGTGTAGCCGCTCCACATCTTGGCGTGACCTACTTCATAGGAGCGAAGGATTGCCGATAGTGGCGCGTCGGCAAGCGCCATGAGTTCCCCGAAGTCGCGCGCAGCAGTCGGCAGCGCGGACGTGCCGTGGTCGTCGGATGAAAAGCTCGCGCGCAAGACCGGCAGGTGGGAGACGACCGAGGAACGCAACGCATCTCTGGTTCCCGGAGGGCCTTCATGGAGCGCTGGCACTTCTGCCCACAAGTCGTCGGCGAGGTGGATGAAGCCGTCCACCCCGACTTCGTCAAGCCATGCGACGAACGATGCCGCCGGTCCTGAGTCGCCCGCCATACCACCAGCATAAGGACGGTCCGGCCCGGATGTGGTCGTGGTCACACACCACAAATGAGTGTGACGTGGCGACATTGTTGGCGCTGCCCTCCTCTACGACGCTGGGTGCATCCCACCGATGAAGGAGCCGTTCATGAATCAGACACCCGACCCTCTCAACGGATTGCGTGTTGCCGTCACCGTCGATGACCAATTTCAGTGGACGGGTATCCCGTTTCCCGAGGGACACGGGCCGAAGTCTGTCTCGCGTGCCATGATCGAGGCGTTCGCGAACCACAGAGTTCCCGAGGTGTACGCCTTCAACAGCACCGCACCCACCGAGGACGACCCCGGCGCTCTGAGCATCCTGGACGACTGGTGTGCGGCCGGGCACCACGTCGGCAATCACACGCACCAGCACATCAGTCTCAACTGGCTCGACGTCGACACATACCTGAGCGACGTCGACAAGAGCGAAGAAATACTCCGTCCGTGGATCGAGCGGGCTCCCTCTCGCTACTTCCGCTACGCCTTCGCAATGGATGGCGACACCCGGGAGAAGACTCGGGGGGTCCAGACCCACCTCACACGCACCGGGTACCTGTCGTCTCCGGTCACCTTGTGGTTCTACGATGCGCAGTTCGCGGTCGCCTATCAGCGCGCTCTAGCCCTCGGCGACCGCGAGGCGCAACAGTGGCTGGAAGACGCACTCGTGCAGACCGCGGTCGATCAGACCCGCCGGCAGGCGGCGGCCGCCGCGCGCGCCATCGGCCGTTCACCAGACCACATCCTCCTCGTTCACGGCACCACCGTGGCCGGCGCCACTCTCGACCGCATCTTGGCGGAGCTGGCTCGTCTCGGCGTTGAGTACATCACCTCCGAGGAGGCGATGCGTGATCCTGCCAATGCCGTCGGCTCGCCGCGGACGACCCGACAGTTTCGCAACTCCTCACAAAAGTGGGCCGAGTTCGCCGGCGTTGCACTCGATGATGTACCGCCGGCGATCCTTGCCGAGGTTGAGGAAGTTGCCAAGATCGACGGCCAGAGCTGGAACGAAGTGCTCGGTGGTGCCACGGCCGAGTGGGCCAAACGGATCCCGTTCACGCCGATGCCCTCCGATTTCCACTGAAGGGGGGCAGCGGATATGAGCAACCCCGCCCTCATTACGTGCGGTCGATTCGGGCGCACGCTGCCCGAAGTGCAGGACCGTGCCGCACGGCTCGCCACGGCACTGGCCGGCGTCGGTGTCGGCCCGGGTGACAGAGTCGCGATCGTCATGCGCAACGATGTCGCCTTTCTCGAGGTGACCCTCGCTGCCGGGCTCATCGGTGCAGCACCCGTCCCGATCAACTGGCACTGGACAGGAGACGATCTGGCGCACGCGCTCAGCGACAGCGGCGCGAACGTGGTCGTCGTGCACACGGATCTCCTTGCTGCCGTTCGCAAACGAGCGAAACCAGATGTCGCCATCGTCGAGGCGGCCGTCCCGTCAGAGATTTCTGACGCCTACGGCTCCAAGGCCCCGTCGACGTCCGGCGATTTCCCGCTGCTGCAGGACTGGAGCACGCGGCCCGAACCGTGGTCTGGACCGACACCCCCCGCGCCCATGAGCGTGATCTACACCTCCGGCACCACAGGTCGGGCGAAAGGTGTTCTGAGGGAACCGATCCGCGATGAAGACCGTCCGCACGTCGTCTCCACCATCGCCGAGCTGTGGCACCTCGAGCCAGATGGCACCACAGTGGTGCCGGCGCCGCTTTATCACTCCGCCCCCAACGTGCATGCCATGTTCGCAGTGGCAATGGGGATGAACGTCCACCTCATGCCCAAGTTCGATGCCGAAGAGCTACTCCGCTTGATCGAAGAACATCGGGTGGACAGCATCCAGGTGGTTCCCACGATGCTCACCAGACTTCTGCAACTCCCGAAGGAAAAACGCAACGCCTACGATGTCTCGTCTCTCAAGGCCATCGTTCACGCCGCAGCGCCCTGCCCACCCCACGTCAAGACACAGATCATCGACTGGTTCGGGCCCATCGTGTCCGAGTACTACGGAGGTGCCGAGATCGGGGCCTTCACAGCGTGTAGCTCAGCGGAGTTTCTCGCACATCCAGGCACAGTCGGCCGGCCAATCAAGGACGCCGACATTCGGATTCTTGACGCCAACGGTATTGAGGTGCCTGAGGGGATTGACGGCCAGATCTACGGTCGGTGCTTCACCGGATGGCCCGACTTCACCTACATCGGCGACCCAGGCAAGCGCGAGAACATGGAACGCGACGGCTACCTGAGCCTCGGTGACATCGGTCATGTTCGCGACGGATATCTCTACCTCAGCGACCGTCTGACCGACATGGTGGTTTCCGGCGGAGTGAACATCTACCCAGCCGAGATCGAAGGATGCCTGCTCGAACTCGACGGTGTCGCCGATGTCGCCGTCTTCGGGATCCCCGACGCCGACCTCGGCGAAGTGCTCGCTGCGTACATCGAACCGAGTCAAGGCAAGGAAATCGATCCCGGTGCGGTTCGGGCGCACGTCGCGTCACGCTTGGCGAGATACAAGATGCCCCGAGAAGTCGTGATCACCGACTCCCTGCCCCGGGAGGACACCGGCAAGTTGTTCAAACGCCTACTGCGCGAACCATACTGGCGCGACGAAAGGTCGCTGGCGCCGGGGGAGTCGTCATGACATCCCTGGTCCGCAGGGAACAGCCGGCGCCAGCGGTTGCACGGCTGGTCCTCAACCGCCCGGAACGACGCAACGCCCAGAACCCGCAGATGCTCTACGACCTCGACGCTGCCTTCGGCGACTGCGCCCGTGACGACAGCATCAAGGTCATAGTCCTGTCAGGTGCGGGCCCGGACTTCTCCTCGGGGCACGATGTTGATGAACGCGAGTCGACGATCCCCGCCGATCCGGTGGCGACCTTCGGTGCGGGATTGGGCGCACCGGGGGTGGAGGGCAGGCATGCCTTTGAGTGTGAGGCCTACCGGGGTTTGTGTCGCCGTTGGCGAGATCTGCCCAAACCGACCATCGGGCAAGCGCACGGACGCAGCATCGCGGGTGGCCTCATGCTGTTGTGGCCGATGGACCTCATCATTGCATCCGAAACGGCGACGTTCGCCGACCCCGTTGTCGCATTCGGGCTCAACGGGGTGGAGTACTTCTCCCACGTATGGGAGGTCGGGCACCGCAAGGCCAAAGAAATGCTCTTCACTGGGGCGCCACTGACAGCGGGTGAAGCGCTGGCCCTGGGAATGGTCAACCACGTGGTTGCAGACGATGACCTCGACGAATTCACCGTCGACCTGGCGCGGAGGATCGCCGCGATGCCTGCGTATGGTCTACGGCTCGCCAAAGCCAGCGTCAACGCCTCTCTCGACGCTCAAGGTTACGAATCCGCTGTCAGTGCGGGATTTGTCCAGCACATGCTGGGACACGCCAGCAACCTCGCCCAGTACGGGGACATCATCAACCCCGACGGCGCCGACCTGATCCGACAATTAGCCCGACGAGAGCAGTACCCATGATCTGGGATCAAAATTCCAATCCGTCCGATGCGAGATGGTGTCGTCGAACGCGTAGGAGTTTTGCGAATTGTCACCACCACTGACTCGTTGGTCGACGAGTGGGGGCCGCGTCGTACAGCAGCCCAACTCCAGACATCGCTGGATGTATTGTGCGACCGTTACGACTCTGACCGTGTCGCTATTCCGGATGTCGACCCGATCGATCTCAGCGGACAGCGGCGCAACAAGGCCCTGCTAGTTCCGGTAAGGGACGTCGACGCTTGAGGGGAGAGGCGACGAGTTTCGCCTCGGCCATCTCGTTGGGGCTCGAATTTGATCACTGAAATCATTTGGGCGGGCTGGTCAGAGTCGTATGTGCCGCCGGCGTTGTGAGCTGGTGCCGATCGCGCCCGAGTTGTCCTGGGCAATCGCGCACGGTCTACATGAGGTCATCCCTGAGACTGCACTGCCCAGCGAAGCATTGATCACGACTCTCGCGCTCCGGGTGCAATTGTTCGGGAGAGCGCGAGAATGGCTGTGTCGTAATGACCCTCACCAACCGACTAGCCGGGTGTGCATCCTGCCGTTGGAATCGACCGACGCGAGCTGGGCGACAGGCGCTTACCGATCAGACGGTGAGAAATCTACAACGCCACGACACTCATTGGTCAGCAGCGGCCCGGCCGGCTCTTCTACGGCACAGTCCCCACCTACAGGGCTTGAACACCAGTTGTCGAGGTTCCGCGTGTCAGCGCGGCGGTAGCACTCGCCGCGCGGACCTCCAGAGATTTGAAGGCGTCGCTCACCGCCGACTCATAGTGGCGGGCACCAAAGACCTCACCGGCGACGGAAATAACCCGTGTATGCAAGTTGTCGATCGCCGCACCGGCGGCACACTCGCGGCCCTTCCGGCACGCCGGGTGGTCACGGGTTCTTTCTGGGGAATCGTTTTGCGCGGTTGCGCGCGAGGGCTTTCGTGGCGTGTTCGGATGCTGTTTGGGCGTTCTCGGGTTCAGCGACGGGGCGTGGGGTGTCGTGGGTTGGTCGGCGTGGTGGTAGCCGCGGGCGCTCCGGCCATCGGCCTAAATCGCCCGCGCCAGCGGCGAGCGTCTGGACTGTGAAGTAGGTGACGGTGCGTGCCAGCCACCACAACATGTGTCCTGCCCATCTGAGGTACCTGCGCATCAGAAGATCGACTTCCATACTGAGGTGATACCGCTGCCGACGGCTTTGACTCCGGAGTTGATGCCGTTGGTGACACCGTCGGGAAGTTTGTCGTAGGCCCATTTGCCGCCGTAGTAGACACCTGCGCCGACGCCGGCTGCTATGACGACGGGCACGAGGCCAGGGCCCAGGAGCGCGGCAGTGGCAATGGTGGCGCCTGCGCTGAGGGCTCCTACGGTGACCGCCTTACCGGGCTCGATGCCGTTCTTGATGTCCATGTACATGCCGACGGGCGCGGCGACGGCCGGAGCAAGTTTGCCGAAGCGGACGGCGTAGTCGAAGGTCTTCATGCTGGCGTTGGCGACTTGGGGGTTGTTGTCTAGCCATCCAGCGATCGCCATGCTGACCGCGATGTTCGACGCCAACTTCGACCCCTGCGATACTGCCTGGCCGGTGAGTAGCTTGGGTGCGGCGTTAGCGGCTGCGGTCATCATTGGTGTGCCGTACTTGTCGAAGAGCGTCTGGTTGCCGTCTTTGTCGATGACACTGCGGGTACCGTCTGAGAACCAGATGACTTTGCTTCCGTCTGCGCCGGCAGTGACTTCGGCCGAGGTGCCATCACCCACGTTGGGAATGTAGGCAGTCCCGTCGTCGTGGACGTATATCGTCCGCCCCTGCTCGTCGGTGGTGACGGCAACGATTCTGTGAGTGTTGATGGTTCCGTCTGGGTCAGGGTCTGAACGAGTCATCACTGTGTCGCCTTGCGGAGTGGTCGCTTGAGTGATGATGTTGCCTTGATCTCCGGTCACGGCCGAATCGCTGCTGACGTGGCCTTCGGGCGTGTCAGTCTCGGTGTGTATGGAGCCGTCGTAGTTGGTGGTGGAGTGCGAGGTGTATTGACCGCCATCCGGGGATGTGTATTCGGTGTCGACTCCTCCATCGCCGGTCGGTGTGGACTGGCTGTATCCATTGCCCGACGTCCCCGGCTCGGTGTAGACGGTGCCGTCGGGGTAGGCGATCGAGTTCGAACCGTCCGGATTAGCCGTCCAAGTCGTGACGCCGCCGTTGCCGTCGGGCACTGAGCGGGTCTGGGTTGTGGTCCCATCGGCGTTGGCGATGCTTGTGTCGACACTGCCGCCGGAGGCGGGGACTGGGGTTGATGTCGACGTGATCGTCCCACCGTGGCCGTCTTGAGTGGTGGTGACTACCGAACCGTCAGGAGCGGTTGTCGCGGTGGAGGTCTGAGATTGTTGTGGCTGTTGGAACCCGTCGATGCCGTTACCGTCAGGATCTTGCGGTGTGCATAGATTGTCGGTGGGGTCGGCCAGGATCGGGTACAAGGCGTTGTCGGCGGGGGCGACGTGCTGGATGAGGTCACCGTTGTCGGCGACGGTGTACCAGGTCTTTTGTGGACGCCCTGCACTGTCATAGGCCCACGGCCGTGCGACAGACCGAATCGGATTGCCGTTGCGGTCGTACACGGTGGCAGATCCGTCGGGGTTGATGCGTGTGGTGCCGCCCGGGGGAACGTTCATCGCGAACCGATAATCACGGGGACTGGTGGAGTCGTTGATCAGTACCAAGCGGGTGGGGCCGATCTGAGCGCGGTGAGAACCACCCCGCTGCAACAGACTCCATGACCTCATGCTGCCAGCCCCGCCGTCGTGGCGGCCAGTTCCGGTGCGTTCGTGCAGGGTCCGGGCTCGTGGATGAGAGATGGCAAGTGCGGCAGCCCCGGCCAGCACCCACGCTCCCAGCGGGACCGTCGAGTCCCGGTCCGAAGAGTTCGGATCGAGTAGTACCTGTGCACGAGAGTCCTCCGATAGGCGGGCAGCGGTGGACGGACTCGTGAGTGGCTGGGCGGTGCGGGATGCGTGCGACGACGCATCCGATGTCGCCGGTGCCGTTGGTCGCGCCGCGGTGCGATTGTCGCCAACGGCCGGCGCCCCGCGGTCCGGGGTCGGTGCGGTGCTCTCGGCCACGGAAGCGCTCGGCGGGGGTCCACTCTGTGGCGTCGAGGACTGTCCGGGGACCGGGACGATCGGGATGCTGTTACCGTCCCCGGGGCCCGGCCCGGGGTTGCCCGCAATTCCGGGGCCACTGCCTGCGTTGTCAGCCCCGGGTCCGATGGTGGGTGGCCGGGTGTTCTGTGTGGGCGGCGGAGTGTAGGTGGGCACGCTGATGCAGGGCCAGTTAGCGCCGTACTGTGCGCGCATCTGATCGCATAACGCATCTGCTCGTGCCGATGGCGCTGAACCGGCCGCTGCGATCAGTGCCAGCACCCCGGCGCCACTGAGGGTACCGAGCAGGATCAACAACGTCGACGCGGTCAATGATCGGTGGTGGCCGCGACCCCGCTGGGCGGCACCGTCGGCAAGCCCCCCCAATCGTAAGCGGTTCATCGGTTCCCGATCACCCTGGCGAGGATCGCGTCGGCGCCGGTCCAGAACCAGCGTCCGGCGATCGACATCACCAGAAAGAACACCAAAACCACCGGAATCTGACCCCACCGATCTGACCACTGCCCCAAGTTCGACAGATTCGCTGCGGCCAAGACCAGTAACACGCACCCGGCAACAAACAAGCCAGCCTTCATTAGCGGGACTGTGTTCGCCGGCGTGGGCCCGACCGGTGCAGGAGCAGACGTTTCCTGCTCGGCCAGAGCCACCGGACGAAGGGGTGTGGTCGCCGAATGCCTGGCGTCCACATCGCGGGCATGGAAAGTGGCCGTGCTCATGGCACAAGCTCCTTCGAGAGTGCGGCTATAAGAGGGAATCAGAGGTAGTGGGGTTGGCCGTAGACGTTGATGGTGTTGTCGTTGGTGGGGGTGGAGATGGCGAGGGTGGTGTAGGCGCGTACGGCGACGGGGCCGAGGCAGCCGTCGACTTTGACGTGGACGCCGTCGACGGTGAGTCCGGCAGAAGGTCCGGCGAGTTTTTTGGTGCCGAAGGGGATGTTGGCGATGGTGCCGGGTTTCAAGGTGGTGGAGATGTTGCCGTTGGCTTGGGCGCCGACGATCAGTGCTGGTGGCCAGGAGATCGACATTTGGGCGGTGGGGCCGGCGGTGATGCCGAGGGTTATCCCGGAGGTGACGTCGGTGTTGCAGCCGATCTGGAAGCCGGCGGTGATGGTGCCGGCCGAGACTGCGGTACGGCCGGCGCCGGTGATGCGTCCTTCGCCGCGTAGTGACAGGAATCCTTCACGGGTCCAGGGTGATTGGTTGAGGGGTGCGACGCTGCGGACTTTCTCGTCGGCTTTGATGGCGGTGACCCGCCATCCGTCGGCGGTGGTTTTCGACACCTGGTGATCGGGAAAGGTGGCCGGCGCCGCAGTGCCGGGCCCGGCGCCGACCACCAGACCGACCGCGACAGCGACCGCTGCCACTCCCGTGACCACGCGTCGACGCGCGCTGCCCCGCAGGCCACACCCAGTATCAACATCAACGTACCAACCATTCGCTATCGTGAATACGGAGAGTCCACCACACGACTCTGATATTCACTATCGAAAACTGCCGGTTGTGACAGACGCAACACTCGGTGCTAACCGCTGGGGGCGCAGCGTTGCGCCGACAAGCAGCGAGAGAGGGGGTGAAATAGGTGGGGGAGGCGGTGGACGCCGACCCCAGCGGCGATGCCGACGGCGTTGTAGAGGAGGGGTTGGCGTGGGCTGAGTTGATCAACGCGTTGTTCGAGCACACGCGCGGGGTGATTCGACGCGATCGGCGCCCTGAGCACCCTCACCTGATGTTGATGTCGGCAACTGAGTGGCCAGCGAAACCCTGATGGCTTTGTCAGTGGTAGTCGCTGTCGTGGTGGCGCTCTTTGCCGCCGCGCCGCTCCCACAGGATGGTGAGTTGGTGGACGCCGAGCCCGATGGAGCTGGCGACCAGGAACAAGCCAGCGCCGATGTAGACCCGGTGTGGTAACTCACCGGGTAGTCGAGCTCCGAACCTTTGATCAAGCTCTCCGACCCCTGGTTTCGGGCTGGCAGAGATCTGCTGAGGTCATGACCTTGAGATCGCAGGTCTGAGGGTTGGCGACCATGGAGATACCCCAGAAAAGGGCGTAGACGCCCAGACACAGGCATATCGGTACGGACAGCAAGAAACGAAGGTCCCGGAAGTCTGAACCCCCGGGGCGGGGGGGGGCGATTCGCCCCGAAGCGTGTCTACCCATGAGTGTGCGTCTTTCTCACTCTCGACGTCTGACAGGGCCGCGCCCTCTGCTTGTGTTGGCGATGGCCACATCAATGCACCATCCGACGCGCATGATGCACTATCGTGAATACCATGACGGTGGTAGTTGGTGAGCGGCAGGTCGCGATCCCGGCAGCCGCGATCCCCGATCCGGAGGTGCGGCACGAGTGGGAACACTTCCGCGGGTTCGGTTGGGAAGATCGGCGTATCGCGTGCCGGTTGGGTATCGACTGGACCACGGTGCGCAAGTGGGCGAGTCAGTTCGCCCGTACCGGCACCGCGCCGAAGCATCGTCCGCGCGCGACTCGTCGTCGTGAATTGGTTGCCCAGATGCGCGCGGCGGGAGTCGATCACAGCACCATTGCTGAACGGCTCGGTGTGAGCAGGCGCACCATCTATGACGACTGCTTCCGCCTGGGCATCACCGAACGCCGCACCTCGTGATGCACTCACCCGAACCGCCGGGTGTTGACGTCCTGGGTGGGCGGTGGGGGTGGGTTGGTATCGGCCGCGACCGCCTGGATATCAATGATGCGTTCTATGTGTTTGTGGCGCTGCCGATCACGATCTCGGCGCTCATCGGTCCCCGGTCTGTATGGGATGTGGTGGTCACCGTGTGCGGGGTGATCCTCCTCGTGCGCGCCGCGATCCGCGTCGGCCTGCACGTCGCTGGCCGGCTCCCAACTCAGCGCACCCGGGCCCCACGCCATCAAGCCTGAACGGTATGAGGTCGAGCCGGGGCCGAATCGTTGTCCGAGTGGTGCGGGCTTGGCCACTGTTCAGGTTCAATTCACTACAGTCCCGACGACGATACCGGGGTCTGGTTGCAAACTGCGGTGCTGTACCTGACATAATGTATCTTATCGGCACAGCGGAAGATGACTGTGGCAAGCACAAAGGCCTGCCTCTGTATCGCGGGTAACCGGGACGACTCATCGTCAGTGGGTCCGTCGCTGTGACAGTTCCAGTGGCAGTTCGAGCTTTGCTTCCGGTGCAGTTCCGGTATGGCCGCGTGGTGGCGGCCACGGCGCCGAACATGAAACCATCGGCTCCCTTGCAGCCTGGCTTTCTCCTCGGGTGGCTTCCTGTGGGACTCATCCCGCCTCGGAGCGGCCCCGCCGCGGATGTGCGGCTCCCAGTCATTTCGTCACCCGTGACGAAATGACTGGGAGCCGCACAGGCTCGAATGCGATTGGGCTACACGGTTCGTCGCCTCATCGAATCGTGTAGACGAGTCCCAGGCCGTCGGCAGCGAGGGTGACCATGAAGTCCTGCGCCTGGCGGAGAAACTCATTGGCGTAGTCGGCGCTCGAGTACGGCACGGCCTCGATGATGTCGGTCTCCACGATCGGCTCGACCATGACAATGTCTTCGGCAATTTGTTGAACAACGTCGGGAGGCAACACATGGACGAACCCGACATGGCCACCGTACTTCCCCACCGGCGTCACGTTTCCTTTGACAAGCTCCAAGGAGATGCGCGGTTGTAATCGGCCGTCACTCACAGCGAAGACGTGCTGGAGCTCTCGCCAAGCCTTGTCGAGATACAGCATCCGGGGGCGGTCTTCTTCTGGTCCCCATGCGTCCATGAGCGGGTCAGCCGAGAGGAACGGATACGGATTGCGTCGAGCCGCGTCCACATCACTCGGCTGCAACGGGTAGGCGTAGTAGCGAATTCCCATGTGCGGAATACTGACAGGGGAACCAGCTCGTGACCGGAGGTCGGACCCCGGTGTGGAGAACTCCGGTTGTGGCCGACGCCTTGTGGAGTGTCACCTGGGTCGAGCGTCGGCGCGGATTTCTGGGTTGTTGGCTGCCGGACACACGAGGAGAGTAGTTCCTATGTCTCACAACGAGTCACGCTCCGACCGGTCGCCGATGGCGAACAAGGTCGCGCAGACCACCGGGCACGCCATTCGTGCTGCGCGCGCCCACGACTCCGAGGCGTTCGATGCCGCGGCCGACCTGCTTGCGTTGCACCATGAGTCACGTGAGGTGCACGCGCTCATGCTGCGCGAACTGCTCGAGACCGTCTTTCCCGATGGGCTTACCGGCGATGATGTGTCCGAGGTGTTGACCGATACGAGCCGGGCTGTCGCAACATGGAATCCTGCCGTCAATCCCGCGGCTGTGGCGCTGGTGCTGACCGGTGCGTTGGGAGTGAGCGACACCGCCGACCCCCATGCGGTGTCGTCCGCCGGCCTGGTGGGCACCGAGACCACCGCTGCTGCACTGGTGGTCATCACCCACCTCGCCGCACGTGCCGAGGTCGACCCGACAGCGTACGTGAACCGAGCTGTGGAGGAGATCCGTCGTGCCCAGACGATGGAGATGCCTTGATCAGCGGTCACCTGGCGGCCGCGAGCCGCCAGTCCTCGTGGACTGAGCCATTGCGCCGTGGGCGGGGACGGGCCTGACTAGATCGCTCGTGCTGTTACTCGGTCGCAACGCGTACGACGATCTTGCCGCGCACATGACCGGATTCGCTGCGTTCGTGGG
Source organism: Gordonia lacunae (assembly GCF_002149015.1). Taxonomy (GTDB): domain Bacteria; phylum Actinomycetota; class Actinomycetes; order Mycobacteriales; family Mycobacteriaceae; genus Gordonia; species Gordonia lacunae. The sequence goes on from NZ_NGFO01000007.1 coordinate 102,986, forward strand.
CGCCGGCGGCATCGGCCAGATCGAACACCTCGGCAATCTCCGGCGTGAGGTCGCCCGCCTCGCCGAGTCGAGCCAGCTCGGCGAGATCAGCACAATCGGGCCGAACCCACACGTAGTGGCCGCCGAATTCGTCGCGGGCCCGCGCATCGGTGATCGAGGCGACGGTGCCGCCGTCGCGCAGCACGTCCCTGACCGAGTCGAGCGCGTCACCGCCGACATAGTCGAGCACCACGTCGACGCCCTCGGGCGCGAGTGCGCGTACCCGGTCGGCCAGACCCTCCCCATATGTGGTGGGCTCGGCCCCGAGGGTTCGGAGGAAATCGTGATTGGACTCCGAGGCGGTGCCGATCACGCGTGCGCCGAGCGATCGTGCGATCTGGACCGCGAACGACCCGACGCCGCCCGCGGCGGCATGAACCAAGACCGTGTGACCTGACTGCACGCCTGCGCGGCGGATCGTCTGGTAGGCCGTGAGACCGGCGAGCGGAGCCGCCGCTGCCGCCTCGAACGACCAGCCGGACGGCTTGTGCGCGAGCGTCCGTACCGGGGCGGCGACGAGCTCCGCGAACGTACCGCCTGCCACTTCCCCACCGACAACGTCTTTACGGACGTAACCGAACACCTCGTCGCCGACCTCGAACTCGGGCGTGTCCAACCCGACCCGCTCGACCACGCCGGCGACATCCCAGCCCGGGACGACCGGGAACACGGTGTCCATGATCTCTGCGAGGTAGCCCTCGCGGACCTTCCAGTCCACCGGATTCACACTCGACGCCCGAACGCGTACCAGCACGGAATCGGGACCGACCTTGGGCGCGGGGAGATCGGTCAGTTCGAGGACATCGGGGCCGCCGAAGCGGGTGTACGTGATTGCTCGCATGGTGGCACCAACGGGTGGATCGACGGAATGATTCCAACAGCAGTGAGAGATCTGCCATGCGTCACACCGTGACGATCGTGATGCGCGACCGGATGCGTCCGACATCCGGCCGGAGCGGGATGTCGTCCAGCGCGGGAAAATCAGTGCACGTCCTGGCCGAACGCTGCGGAACCTGACCCGGTCGCCGTATGAAAGGCATTGTGCCGTAGTGTTTTCACCCGTGAATCTCGCTTCTACCGATGCCATCGTGACCGACTCCACTACTCGCTCCTGCGTGTGGTGCTCATCCAGCGACGACATCGCAGAACTCCGCGGCGAACCGCGGTGCGGGCGCTGCCGCGAGGCAGAACAGGTCATCGCGGCGGCCCGCGAGTTCGTCGGCTTCTATGGTCTACGACCCTTGGGTGCGTCACTGACCTCCGACGACGAAGAAGAACGCGAACACCGGGTCGCGGCTCGTGATGCCTGGGCAGTCCTGAATCAGACCCGCACACAGCCCCCACTGCGCGCCCGGTCCGGGAAGCGCGGTACCGCACCATCCACATCCACCACCAGGACAGCCGGACACACGACGGCCCCCAAGGCCAAGAACGTCGGATCCGGAAGCGCCCGGCCGGCGGACGTCTCCCGACCCGACCGTGAGGAGCTCATGAGCCGCGCCCAGTCTCTGTTGGGGCAGCTGTCCGAGATCGAGGAACGGCTGGCAGTCGCGCAGGCGGACCCCGGCCTGAGCGGCAGGGCGAAGGTGTCCGACTTGACCGCCAAGCGCGACTCGGTGCTCCGTACGCTGGCCGCACTGGAAAAGGCCAAGCGGGCCCTGGAGCCGGCCTGAAGACCCACGTGCCGGGACCCGTTGTGATTCCCGCCGTCACCGCCACAGCGACACGATGAGGACGAGAATGAGTAGCTTGATGGCCCAGTCGCCCAGGTGTTCGGCTGCCGCGGACATCGCAGTTCCCTCGTGGAACACCGCGCCGGCGAGCAGCACGAGCGGAATGAGGAACAGTCCCGCCGCGAGCGAGAGTGCGCCGCTGAGGCCCGGGTCGAGGCGCGCAACCAGGCCGGCGACAAGCACCACGAGCACACCGTTTCGGATCAGTTCGACGACCGGCGTCGCCCAGGTCGGCCGGTGAACCTCCGCCGCGGCAGGTGCGCCCAGAACGCTGTAGTACAGGGCGCTCGCCACGAATGCGGCGACAACCGCGACTACACAAGCCCATATGCTGACGTTGCTCATGCCTCATCCGATCGTGTGTGTGTGAAGTCTGACCACACCATCTGACGAAACTGATCGGCGGCGCGGCGCCGTAGGATGATCACGTCGGATGCGATCGACATCAACCGGCTCCGGTTCTGCGCGAGGCGATTCGCAGCCGCCCACCGCTTCCTTCGACTGTCGGTCGAGAATGGTGCTCGCCTCCCCAGGGCGGCATCGGCTGGTGACTGCCGGGCGGGGGAATATGTCATTCTAGATCTTGAATGTTCCGCTCGGGAGGGCTCACTCGATGACGACTTCGGTATCCACGGCCGACCCCGGGCAGACCCCGGACATGCCGATGCGCGCCAAACTGGCGATTCTCTGGGGCTACATGCGCCCGTACCGGGGACTACTCGCCCTGGGCGTCCTCCTCGGTCTCCTCGGTACCGCCGCCGAACTCGCCACTCCTCTGGTCACGAAGTGGGTACTCGACGGTCTCGCGGTCTCGGAGTCCCTCGCGGCACCGATCACGGTTCTGGCCGTGCTGCTCGTCGCCGGCTCCGTGATCGGTCTGATCCAGACGATCATGTTGGGCACGCTGGCCGAGCGCATCATCCTGGCCACCCGAACCGGGCTGATCGGCCACCTGCTCCGCGTCGAGGTCCCTGAGCTCGCTCGTAGGCCGAGCGGCGAGATGGTCGCCCGCGTCACCTCCGACACGTTGCTTATCAGAGAAGCGACGACATCGAGCATCGTCAACGGTGTCAACGGCTTTGTGGGAATGGCCGGCGCGCTGGTACTCATGGCGGTTCTGGATCTCCAGCTCTTCGCGACGACGATGGTCGTCATCATCATGGTCGGTGTCGCCGCTGCAGTTTTGATGCCCGGGCTCGCCAAGGCGCAGCAAGACGCGCAAGCCGAGATCGGTTTCCTGGGTGGACGATTGGAAGGAATCCTCCGATCGATACGCACCGTCAAGGCGAGTCGAGCCGAGGCGCGTGAGTCCGACCGGATCGGAGAATTCGCGCATCGATCGGCGAGCAAGGGTATCCGGGCCGTCCGTATCGAGGCCTGGGCGTGGACGATCACCGGGGCCGGGATCAACCTCGCGGTCATGGTCGTCCTGGCGTTCGGTGCCTGGCGCGTCGCGGACGGTTCGATGACCGTCAGTACCCTGATCGCCTTCCTGCTCTACGGATTCCAGTTGATGATGCCGGTCTCGCTACTCACGATGAGTGTCACCGCACTGCAATCGGGACTTGCCGCTGCCGCTCGGATCTCCGAGATCTCCGATCTCAGAACAGAATCGGACGACACGGTGACCCAGTCCGTTCCGGCCCGTGTCGACCGGGCGGCGGCCGCGCTCGAACTCCGCGATGTGGTGTACCGCTACGCGCCCGATGCTCCCGCTGCGCTCGACGGCATCGACCTGACCATTCCACGTCGCGGGCATACCGCCATCGTCGGACCGTCGGGTGCCGGGAAGACGACGATCTTCTCCCTCTTCCTGAAGTTCCTACGGCCGGATCGCGGGGAGATCGTGCTCGACGGCCGACCGTTGGACCAGTGGACACTCCACGACCTGCGGGCCCGCATCGCCTACGTCGAACAGGACACTCCACTCGTTCCCGGAACGGTGCGCGACAACCTGGTCTACGCGGCACCCCAAGCCTCGGACGACGAGGTCTGGCGCGCCCTCGCGGCGGTTCGGATGGATGACCGGGTCCGTTCCATGCCCGGCGGTCTCCTCGGCGATGTCACCACATCCACGCTGTCCGGCGGGGAACGGCAGCGGATCGCACTCGCCCGAGCGCTGGTCGTCGACCCTGAACTCCTCCTGCTCGACGAGGTGACCGCCCAGCTCGACGGACTCACCGAGGCCTCGGTGGCCGAGGGGATCCGACGACAGGCGACTCGCGGGGCCGTCGTCACCATCGCGCACCGGCTCTCGACCATCATGGACGCCGACCAGATCGTCGTCCTCGAGGCCGGCCGGGTGCGTGCGGTCGGCGACCACCGGAGCCTGCTCGCGACCGACGAGCTCTATCGAGAACTGGTGGCCGCCATGCGTATCGACACCGACCTCGACTCCGCGGATCGCGGTTGACTGCCTCGACGACCCGTATGACACAGAACCCGGAATCCGGGCTCGACGTCATCCGGATCGAGATCAGGTGAAAAAGAAGTGGCGGGCCGTGGCGGCTGGCGCTAGCGTGAGCCGCGCTGTTCGCTGACGGACCGCACGAGACCTGGAGGTGAGTCGATGGTTGCCGTCGAGATCGCTGTCGTCGACAGCATCCGAACCATCCCCCTTTCTCCAGCCCGTCTCTGACCCTCGAACGTTGTTCCCGCGCACGCGACCTGATCGCCGCTCGGTTGAACTCATGGGGTCGCGGGCTCATCCCGAAGGTCTCCACAGTGAATTCTCCAGATCATTCCTCCTCCCGTATCGAACTCGTCGCTCTCGGCTGGGAGGACTACTTTTCGGCACTGTTCACCGAGCATGCCTGTGCCGGTGACGTACCCGCGCGCGTCGTGCGGGTGGATCGCGGCGGGTGTGACACCCTGACCGCAACAGGTCCGGTTCGCGCGGTCCGCGGCTCCGGACTCGTCACCGACCGCGAGCGGACAGTCTGCACCGGCGATTGGGTCGTGCTTCGTCGCGATGGCGAGCCCGCCCAGATCGTGGACGTGTTGCCGCGCCGGACGGCGATCGCGCGTGCCAGTTCGGATCGGACGTCGGAACGGCAGGTGCTCGCGGCCAACGTGGACACGGTGATCATCGCGGTGTCGGTGGCCGACCGGGTGAACCTCGGTCGGATCGAACGCTTCCTGACGTTGGCCTACGACGCCGGCACGCGACCGGTCATCGCGTTGACCAAATCAGACCTCGTCGACGACATCCTCGCCGGTGAAGCCGCGGTCGGCGCGGTGGCCCCGGGCGCTGAGATGGTGGCGACCAGCACGGTCAGCGGCGTCGGTATCGATCTCCTCGCGTCCACCATCATCGGCACCGCCGTCCTGCTGGGTTCCTCCGGAGCCGGCAAGTCGAGTCTGGCCAACGCGTTGCTGAGACGCGATCGCATGGCGGTCAACGACATCCGTTCGGCCGACGGTAAGGGACGGCACACCACCGCGCACCGTGAGCTGTTGGTTCTCCCGGGATGCAAGATCCTCATCGACACCCCCGGCCTGCGTGGGATCGGGGTCCAGGATGTCGCGGACGCGGCCGGTCGGACCTTCTCCGAGATCGAGGAGCTGGCGCTCGACTGCGGATTTCGCGATTGCGAGCACCGTAGCGAGCCCAGATGCGCCGTGCAGGAGGCGATTCGAGGAGGTCGGCTCGATTCGGGTCGATTGGAGCGCTACCGCAAACTGCTTCGGGAAAGCGAATGGTCGGCCGCCCGCGGCGATGCCCGCGAGGCGAGTAAGCGAAGCAAGCGGGACAAGGCCATCACGCGAGACATACGTGCGATGTATCGCTTTCGGGACCGACAGGGCTGAAAGGACGCACTCAGCTCGTCAGTCGTCGCCGACGGGACCGTCCAGGTGCGCAAGGGCGGCCCGTGCGGCTTCGAGCTCCTGACTGAGTTCCTCGATGCGGCGCTGAGCGGCGGAGCGTGCCGACTCGATGACGGCGTCGACAGCGGTGATCGCGGTCTCGTCGTCCAGTTCTCGCATGGCCCGGGCCACCCGGTCGGCGGTGACCTCTGCCGGTTTGCCCTGTTTCCTGCTGCCGTGGGAGACCGACACCGTCCAGGTGCTCTCCCCCGCCGCGGTGATGGTCACGGTCGTCGGCGCGGTCGGCGCCTTCGTCTTACGCGGTGGTTTGCTCGCCGCGGGCGCGGGCGCCGACTCCGCAGCTGAGGGCCCCGCGACGGTACCGGGTCGAGTCCTCGGGGGCGTCTGGCGAGAAACGTTCTCGGTGACAACGGTTGTGGCCACCGGGGCCGGGTCTTCTCGTGCGGGCGACCGCTTCACCGTCCGCCCCCCGGTGGCTGTCGCCGTGGTCGAGGCCGTTCGGTGTCGTCGTAACTCATCGGCCTCGAACGGCAACTGATCGTCGACACCCCTGGGGCTCACCGTCACTGTCGAACCGTCGATCGACACGACCCGCGCCGAGGTGCCCGCCTCCAGATCCAACGATGGCATCGCATCTCGCAGATACACGGTGACTCGCTTGCCGGACGCCAATGCAGCGGACAGCGACTCGAGGTCGCCGGTGGTCAGTCCGGCCTTCGTCTGTGCACTCACCGCGCCATTATCGCACATGCGTGCGAACTGGTTCTCCAGGATCGCGGCGCTCCGGTGTGGCGTCGGCGGCCGCGGCGCGACTCAAACCTACAGCCGGTGACCGTGATGTTCTCGTGACCTTATGCATCGGACTGGCCTCGATGGTCACCACGAGATCACTCCGGAACGTTCGCGCCCCTAATGTTCTCAGGGACGGTAATGGGTCTTCGGAGGGAAAACTTGTGACTCAGGCAATCGCCCCGGCACCCGCGGCATCCACCACGCGCGAAGTCCCGATCGCCGATCACGCCTACGCAGGGATGACGATCGCCGCGCTGCTGTGCGTGACCTCGGCCGCCACCTTCCTCACCCTCTTCCCCTGACCCCGGGCCCCGCCAGACTTCGAGTGGAAAGCACCACAAGTGCTCTTTGCCGGTGTGTCACCTGCGTCGACTTCGGTCCGCAGGTGGCACACACCACTGGTTCGACGGGCTCGACAGCCGGAGTCTGACGCTCAGCCCGCTCGCACCCCGGTCAGCTGCTCGGACACATCCCAAAGACGTTCTGCCGCTTCGTGGTCACGGAACGGTGTCCACGGTGTCTGCGCGCCGGGCGGTCCGCCCGCGTTCCCCGGCCACTGAGGCCCGTAGAACGCGCCGTCGACCGCATCCGGCGCAGTGGCAGCCATCAGTGCTGGGAGAGACGCCGTGTGGACGGTGCCGACGGCGACACCATGTCTCGACAACCACTCGATCACCCGGCGGCCACCGGTCGGTACCGTCCTGCCGACCTCCGGCCGCGCCGCAAGGAGGCTCGTCGGAGCGACGCCGGGGTGCGAGATCGTACTCGTCACCTCCCAGCCGGCAGCGCGACTTCGGCGTCCCAGTTCGAGCCCGAACAGGGCGCACGCGATCTTCGACTGGCGGTATGCGCTCATCCCGTCGTAACCGCGCTCCCAGTTCAGGTCGTTCCACTGCATCGCGCCGCGTCTCGCCGCGATGCTCGTCTGCGAGGTGACCCGCGCCTTCCCGGCTCGGAGCAGCGGGAGGATGGTGATGGTGAGAGCGAAATGCCCGAGGTGATTGGTGCCGAACTGGAGCTCGAATCCGTCGGCAGTGGTCATGCGCTCCGGCGGGGTCATGACACCGGCGTTGTTGACGAGGATGGTGATCGGTGTGCCGTCGGCCCGGAGCCGCGCGCCCAATGCCTCGACCGAAGACAAGACAGCCAGGTCGACTTCTTCGACGATGAGCGTGGCCGCGGGATGACGTCCGCGGATGCGCTCGGCAGCCGCCGCACCTTTGCTCGGATTGCGCACCGGCATGACCACTTCCGCGCCGGCGCCGGCCAGAGCCGCCGCGATCTCCCATCCGACACCGTCGCTCGCGCCGGTCACCACCGTTCGTCGACCGGTGAGATCTGGGATGGTCAGGTCATATCTGCTACCTCGTGACATCGGAGCTCCTCGTCGGGTCGGGTTCATTCCCACGTGTTCCGAGTGTCGCGTGGTGTCGCACCGTTAACCACGACCTGTCGATCCGTGGCTGCGCGCCACCCGTCCACGGAAGAATCACCCGCATGATCGATCGTGCCGGCCTCGCCGACTTCCTTCGGGTGCGGCGTGCCGCCCTGCAGCCGGAGGATGTGGGGCTGCCGCGCGGGCAACGCCGCCGCACGGGTGGACTCCGGCGCGAGGAGGTCGCCGCGCTGAGTCACATGTCCACCGACTACTACTCCCGGTTGGAACGCGAGCGCGGCCCGCAGCCGTCGCCGCAGATGATCGCGGCCATCGCTCAAGGACTGCACCTCTCGCGCGAGGAGCGAAATCACCTCTTCCTTCTCGCCGGCCACCAGCCGCCTATGCGGGGATCCGAGGGCGAGCACGTCTCCCCGGGCATGATGCGCATCTTCGACCGTCTCACCGACACTCCGGCCGAGATCGTCACCGAACTCGGTGAGACGTTGCGCCAGAACAGACTCGGAGTCGCACTCGTCGGCGACCTCATGCGTTTCGACGGTCCCGCGCGAAGTATCGGATATCGGTGGTTCACCGATTCCGGTTCTCGGCGGTTGCATCCTGTCGAGGACCACGAGTTCTATTCGCGCATGTACGTTTCGGGCCTGAGAGGAGTGCTGGCGCTCCGTGGCCCGGAATCCCACGCGGCCTCACTGGCGGAACGACTCCGCGGGGAGAGCCGAGAATTCCGCGACATCTGGGCCCGGCACGAGGTGGGCATCGCCCCGCGAGACGTCAAGAGGTACGTGCATCCCGAAGTCGGGTTCCTGGAGCTGAATTGCCAGATCCTCGTCGACCCGCGGTGTTCGCACTCGCTGCTCGTCTACACCGCGACCCCGGGCAGCGCGAGCTCCGAGAAACTCCGACTGCTTTCTGTCGTCGCGGCACCGTCGGCGTTCTGATCGAGTCCGTGGGCCGCACGGGGTGACTTCGGCGGGACGGTCAGAAGTCGAACCCGCCGCCGAAGTCGCCTCCACCGCCGAAGTCGCCCCCGCCGCCGAAATCGCCCGAATCGCCACCGCCGAAGTCGCCGGAGTCCCCGCCGTCGAGTGCACCCGCGTCGGAGCCGTCGCCGGCGCCGCTCTCGAATCCCTGCGCGTCGTAGGGCACGCCTGCCATGCCCGAGAACATCGCCGAGAACAGGAACATCGAACCGAGTCCCCAGGCGCCGGCGACCAATGCCGGCTTCCACCACGGCTCCGAGTACCAGCCCGCGGGCACGGGCCGACCTGCGACACGACCGCCGGGGTAGTAGTTCGGGGTCTGCTCGGACGGGTTCGGCGAGGCCGCGACCTGACGTCCTTCGAACTCCACGGTGCGATCTTCGGTGACCGCGCCGGCACTCTTCTGACCGTCGAGTTCGGGAATCGCCGGCCCGGGGTCGAGGTTCATCGCCGCGCGGGCTGCCCGGATGTAGTACAGACCCTCGATGGCGGTCTGCTTCGCGAGTCGGGCCTGGGTCGGAGAGTTGGCCTGTTCGATCTGAGAGCCGGCCGCGGTGTACCGCTCCCCCGCGTCGGCCAGCGCCTGTTTGGACGCAGGTCCGTCGCCGACCAGCATGAACACCTGTCCCCCGAGACGTTCGATGGCTTGTCGGGCGTCGGCCTTCGCGTCGTCGAGTGTGCGGGTCGCGTTGGCGCCGGAGCGCTGTTGGGCAAAGACCACCACCCCGACGACGACCACGACGATGACGGCGATCAAGATCAGTGCTTCCATGCTTCCCTCCGGTTTTCGCGTGTCCGCGGCGGGCCGGTCGTTCACCAACCGACAATTCGGACACCACCGAGCGTACCGACGGCGGTCGGTCCGATGCCGCGTCGGCGAGCGGCGACGAGGCGCAGACCATTCTCGTCGAGAATCTGTATCGGCGCTGCACCATCGTCGGCTGGCGATGCAGTGACCATCGAGAACGACGCCGTCCTGCACAACCGACGCGGAGATCGGCCACCCTTGTGAGGTGGCCGATCGCAACGGAATCCGGGTACAGCGCTGTCACAGCGGGACACGCGTGGCCGAGCTCCGCTGGGAATGGGCACGTGAGGCCGATCCAGCGGTCGGGCCGTGGCGGGCCGACGGCGCATTCATCGCAGCGGTCACGGACTGGCTAGACGACGATCGCCGAACGGTCTGGACAGCCGGTGCCGGTGCTCTCACCATCGGAATGGTGTGCTTGACCGAACACGCCCGGATGCCCAGTCCCCGCCGCGCCGCCGGTGGCCGGTGGGGCTATCTCGGCCATCTCTACGTCCGCCCCGCATTCCGCGGGTCCGGGCTCGGACGGGACCTGATCCGGCACGCCACCGGGACTGCCGACGATCGCGGATACGCCAAGACGGTCCTGTCGCCAACCGAACCGTCGATCGGCCTCTACGAGCGATGCGGTTTCAGTAGGGACAACGACCTCATGATCCGACAGCGGTGACAGCGACACGTGGACGCGCGGTCGGCGCTGCGGCGATCTCTACCATGGCGGCGTGTTCTTCTTGTTCGGATATGGCCGTAGGCAGAAGCATCTCGGCGCGGGTCAGACCCGTGCGTGCCCCCGCTGTCACAACACCACCCAGTGGGCGCGGATGCGCGAGTACTCGCAGTTCTCCGTCTTCTTCATCCCGATCGCCCGGTGGAACCGGCGCAACTTCGAGGCCTGCGGGATCTGCGGCGCGGCAGTGGCGGTCTGAGAGCCATCCGGGGTGACTCCACGAATCACTCCGGGCCGGCCGCGCACCCGGTTTGCCGATGGCGAAACTGGTTACCCTCGGAAGGGTGTCCGCCTCCCCCGATTCCCCCGCACGCACCAGTGCCGCGATCACCGGCTTCGAGCGCACCTTCGTCGATGCGCTGACGCCCCTCTCGGTGCCGTGGCAGGGTGCCGACGCGCCCGCCCCGCGGCTGCTCGTCGTCAACGAGTCGCTCGCCGCCGACCTGCAGCTCGACGTCGAGGCGCTGCGCACCGACGACGGGGTCGCGCTCCTGTCGGGAGCTGCCGCCCCGGCCGACGCCGTTCCCGTCGCCACCGCCTACTCCGGTCACCAGTTCGGTGGCTACTCCCCACTTCTCGGTGATGGCCGGGCGTTGCTTCTGGGCGAACTGATCGACCGCGACGGCCGGCGAGTAGATCTGCAACTCAAGGGATCCGGGCGCACGCCGTTCTCCCGGGGCGGCGACGGGTTCGCGGTGGTCGGGCCCATGCTGCGTGAGTATCTGGTCAGCGAGGCGATGCACGCGCTCGGGATTCCGACGACGCGTTCGCTGTCGGTCGTGGCCACCGGGCGCGATATCCAGCGGACCGGTGCCGAACCGGGTGCGGTGCTCGCCCGGATCGCGGCGAGCCATCTCCGTGTCGGCACCTTCGAGTACGCGGTGCGGAACACCGACCTGACCCGGCAGCTCGCCGACTATGCGATCGATCGTCACTACCCGGAGCTCGCCGCGGACCCGGAGTCCGGAGGCAACCGCTACCTCGAGTTCTTCGAAGCCGTCCTCGAACGTCAGGCCGCTCTGGTGGCCCAGTGGATGCTGGTCGGCTTCGTGCACGGGGTGATGAACACCGACAACACGACGATCTCGGGTGAGACCATCGACTACGGGCCGTGCGCCTTCCTCGACGCGTTCGACCCCTCGGCGGTGTTCAGCTCGATAGACCACGCGGGGCGGTACGCCTACGGAAATCAGCCGGCCGTCCTCAAGTGGAACCTCGCCCGGTTCGCCGAAACCCTGCTCAGGTTCATGGCTGAGACGCCCGACGAGGCCATCACCGCGGCGACCGGGGTGCTGGACTCGTTCGAGGCACGGTACGAGCGTCATTTCGCGACGGGGATGGCGTCGAAGATCGGTCTGGACGATGTGTCCGCCGACCCCGACCTGATCGCCGACCTCCTGACCCTGATGCGCGAGCATCGCGCCGACTGGACGGGTACCTTCCGCGCGCTGGCCGATGAGCTCCGCGGGGACCAGGTCCCGATCACCAGTCTCCTACCGCGGGAGCACATCGGTCCGTGGCTCGACCGCTGGCGATCCGCGCTGGCCGCCGCCGGTCGCGACCCCGAGGCGGTCGCCTCGACGATGGATCGTGTCAATCCCGTGTACATCCCCCGTAACCACCAGGTCGACGCTGCCTTGCGCGCCGCGACCGAGGGAGATCTGGAACCGTTCGGCCGGCTGCTGACGGCGGTCACTCATCCGTTCGAACGTCGCACGGAGTGGGCGCACTACGCGGCGCCGGCCCCGCAGGCCTTCAGCGACACCTTCCAGACCTTCTGCGGCACCTAGCGAGACCTGTCGAATGAGCACGTCGTGAACCCGGGTGAGGATGTCGATTCCCGCGATGCGCTGCTCGCCGAGAGGGAACGCACCGCCGCACTGATCGAATCCTTGTCGGCCCGCCTGGCCGCCGTCGTCGAGGCGACGAGCGATGCCGCGGCCGACGACGAGCACGACCCGGAGGGATCGACTCTGGCGGTGGAACGCGGGCATCTGGTCGCCCAGTTGGAACGTTCGCGGGTCCGGCTCGACGAGATCGGTGCGGCATTGGATCGGGTCGGCTCGGGCTCGTACGGCCGGTGTGAGACCTGCGGCGCACCAATCGGAGCGGAGCGACTCGAGGTGCTGCCGGCCGCCCGGCAGTGCGTGCGATGCGCGGCTCGTAGCCCGGCGAGACGATGGTGAGGAGCGACCAGGAATTGGTGTCTGGTTCACCACCGACGTATGCGCGGATGGCCATACGCGGGTAGACCGGAGGGCGGGAGAGCACGCAAACGACTCGAACCGAGAGGTGTCCGGCATGAAAGCCATCCAGATCGTCAAGCCAGGAAATCCGCCCGAGCTGCGTGAGGTCGACAAGCCGACACCCGGACCGGGGCAGGTGCTGCTGAAGGTGACCGCGGCCGGTGCGTGCCACTCCGACGATTTCGTGCTCAACATGCCCGCCGAGGGCTTCCCCTATCCGTTGCCGATGACCCTCGGGCACGAGGGAGCAGGCGTCGTCGCTGAAATCGGCAGTGGCGTCACGTCACTCACCGAGGGGGCCGCGGTCGCGGTCTACGGTCCGTGGGGCTGCGGCGTCTGTCATTTCTGCTCGCGTGGCCTCGAGAACTACTGCACTCGCGCCGCCGAGCTGGGCATCGCCCCTCCCGGACTGGGCAACGAGGGCGCGATGGCCGAGTACATGATCGTCGACGACGCTCGCCATCTTGTTCCGCTCGGTGATCTCGACCCGGTTGCGGCGGTACCGCTCACCGATGCCGGACTCACTCCCTACCACGCGATCAAACCATCGCTGCCGAAACTCGTCGGCGGCACAACCGCGGTCGTGATCGGCGCAGGTGGTTTGGGACACATCGGGATTCAGCTGCTGAGGCACCTGACCCCGGCGAGGATCATCGCCCTCGATGTCAGTGCGGACAAGCTCGCTTTCGCGCGTGAGGTGGGCGCGCACGAAACAGTCCTCAGTGATGCCGACGCCGTGGCGAATGTCCGGAAGATCACCGGAAATGACGGGGCCACAGCCGTATTCGACTTTGTTGGACTGCAGCCGACGATCGACACCGCGATGGGAGTCGTCGGCACCATGGGTGATGTCGTGATCGTCGGCATCGGTGACGGCGTGGCCGCGGCGAAGGTCGGGTTCTTCACGCAGCCGTACGAGGTGTCGGTGCGCGCACCGTACTGGGGTGCTCGCGACGAGTTGATCGAGGTCCTCGACCTCGCCCGCGACGGTGTCCTGGAGGTCGCCACCGAGCAGTTCTCGCTCGACGACGGGCTCGAGGCGTATCGGCGGCTCGCTGCGAACGAGTTGCGCGGACGGGCGGTCGTGGTGCCCGACTGACGTCGATCGGAGCCGCACCGGTGGGTGAGAGTTCGCCATTCACGCCGCGACGACGCAACCTACGGTACCGTAACTTAGGTGAAGGTTGATCTGTCCGAGTCCCAGGCTGTGTACGAGCACTACCTCACCCATCAGCAGGATCGAACCCGCGCGCGGCTGATGTACGGAGTGCTTGCCGCCCGGATTCGACCGGTCGTGCGTTTTCGCTCCCGGGACCGGCTCGGCCGCACAGTCCGCAGCGGGGCACCGTTGCTGATCGCGGCCAACCACGTGTCCGAACGGGACCCGCTGGTGCTCGCCGCAGCCGGGTTCCGTTCCCCGCTCCGGAGGAGGATCGGGAGCCTGCGGGTCCTCGCGAAGGACGAGTTGTTCGCTGACGCCGAGCAACGGAAGAAGATCGACACCCTGGGCGGGATTCCGGTCTTCCGCAGTAAGGACCACGGGGTGCGAGCGGCCGCGGAGGCAGGGCGTCAGATGATCGGCGTCTGCGTCGAACGGATGGCGCGCGGTGACAGCATCGCCGTGTTCCCGGAGGGGACCTGCAACGAGGGCGACCCCACGCAGGTGCAACGACTCGGTACCGGGATCGGCCACATCGCCCACCGAGCGCTGCGCAACGACGTCGGGGTGTGGTTGGTCTCGGCGGGAATCGCCTACCCGGACGGTGGCGGACGTCCCGTCGTCGCGATGGGCGATCCAGTGGATCTCCGTGCGCGGCGCGACGACACGCCGGCGGCGGTGACGCGCTGGATCCAGCGCGATCTGCAAAGCGTGGTCGACGACGCGTGCACTCACGCGCGCTGACGCCGGACCCGCGCCAGGGGGTGACGACGTCGATCGGGTTTGGCTAGCGTGCCCGGGGGTTAAGCGCAGGAGATGCAACGAGATGACGCCGCTGATCCAGCTGAACGAGACACGGCCGCAGCTGGCCGGGACATTCGCGACGACCCCGATTCAGCCGACCCCGACGACCCGCGCAAGCCGGACTCGCCGACGGATCTGACCAAGCCGTCGATGCTTTTCGTCTTGAAGAAGACGGCTCGCGAATTCTCCCGTGACCAGTGCACGGACCTCGCTGCGGCGCTGACGTACTACTCGGTGCTGTCGCTGTTTCCGGCTCTCCTCGCGCTGGTGTCGCTGCTCGGTGTGTTCGGTCAGGGCGAGAAGACGACCGACGCCGTCCTGCAGATGGTCGACGACCTGGGACCGTCCTCGGCCGTGGACACCCTGCGAGGTCCCGTCGAACAACTGGTGGCCGCCCCCAGTGCCGGTTTTGCACTCGTCCTCGGTCTGCTCGGCGCCCTGTGGTCGGCGTCCGGGTACGTCGGAGCATTCGGCCGTGCCATGAACCGCATGTACGAGATCGACGAAGGCCGACCGATCTGGAAGCTCCGACCCATCATGCTGCTGGTGACACTCGTGGCTCTTGTGCTCGCGGCGGCGGTGGCACTGATGTTGGCGATCAGCGGGCCGATCGCCCAATCCATCGGTGATGCCGTCGGCTTCGGCGACACCGCGCTCACGGTGTGGAACATCGTCCGGTGGCCGATCCTGCTGCTCTTCGTCATCCTGATCGTCGCCATCCTGTACTGGGCGACGCCGAACGTGCAGCAGCCGAAGTTCCGATGGATCAGCGCCGGTGCGGTTCTCGCCATCGCCACCTGGATCGTCGCGTCCGCGGCGTTTGCGTTGTATGTCTCGAACTTCGGTAGCTACAACAAGACGTACGGGGCACTCGCCGGGGTCATCGTCTTCCTGCTGTGGCTGTGGTTGACCAACCTCGCGCTGCTCTTCGGTGCCGAATTCGATTCGGAACTCGAACGTGGCCGGCAGCTCCAGGCGGGAATGCCGGCCGAGGAGCACCTGCAGCTGCCGCCGCGGGACACCACGGCGTCGGACAAGAACGACGAGAAGGATCAGAAGTTCATCGAACAGGCGCGCGCGCTCCGCGAATCGCAAGGGAACTGAGCCGCGGGGCGGCGCCCCGTAACGTCAGTGGAACCGACTGGGCACGAGCTCGGTCGATCGGCGGAAGGGACGTGGCACGATGAGCCGCAATCAAGTGACCGGCGCGGTGGACCGCGCCACCGACAGCCCGTGGTTCGAGCGGCTCGCACGTGCCGGTCACGGTGTCAGCGGACTGCTGCACCTGCTGATCGCCTACATCATCCTGCGCCTCGCATTCGGCGGGGGCGGAAACGCCGATCAATCGGGTGCGCTGGGCATCTTCGCCGACTCCGCGGGTGGCCGCATCGTGCTGTGGGTCGCCGCGGTCGCGTTCGCCGCTCTCGCGCTGTGGCGACTCGCCGAGGCCATCGTGGGGCCACACGCCACCGAACCGGGAGAGGACAGTGACGGCGCCGAGCAGTGGTTCGACCGCGGGAAAGCTCTGTCGTTGGCCGTCGTCTATGTCGGTTTCGCCTGGTCGGCAATCCGTTTCGCCACCGGCCAGGGGAAATCGAGCGGTCAGGAGAATGCCGGTCTGACAGCGCGGCTCCTGCAGTCCGGTGGCGGCAAGTTCGTTCTCGTCGCAGCCGGTCTGATCATCATCGGCGTCGGGGTCTACCACGTGTACAAGGGCGCGAGTCGATCGTTCCTCGACGATCTCACGATCTCCGACGACAAGGCGGCGACCGTTGCCGGCGTGATCGGCTACTGCGGCAAGGGCGTCGTCCTCGCCGGTACGGGCATCCTGGTCATCGTCGCGGTCGCGACCGCGGATCCGTCCAAGGCCACGGGAATCGACGGCGCGGTCAAATCGCTCGCCGGACTGCCGGCCGGTCAGGTGTTGATGGTGTTGGCCGCGGTGGGCATTGCCGCTTACGGCGTGTACTGCTATTGGCTGCTGCGGTTCGCGCGGATGTGACACCGCGCGAACCGTGGCAGCCGACACTCACGCGCCGAAGGCGTTTCGGCCCTCGATCGCGGAGTTCACGAGGTTGTCCTTGTCCAGCCCAGCGCCGGCAGCGGTGGCCTCGATCCAGGCGTCAGTCGTGGCGACTGCGGCGAAATTCGAATTGAACAACGCCATGAGGGTGTTGTGGACGTCTTCGGCAGATGCCTTCCCGGCAGCGTTCGCGAGGTGGATGGCACCGGTGGCGTCGGAGATGATCTCCACGTCGAAGCCGAGTTCCTCCGCGCCCGCCGCCGATGCCAGATCGCAGTTGTTGGTCATATAGCCGACGAGCGTGACGGTGTCCACGTCCTGGGATCGCAACCATTCCGCCAGGTCGGTTCCGCCGAACACGCTGCCGACGCTCTTGCGCACCGACTTCCACCGCCGAGTGACCCGTTCGGCGACGTGAGGATGCAGATCCCACGCCGGACTGCCCTCGGCGAACACCGGGGCGCCCGCCGGCAGCGTGTGTTGAACGACGGCCACCGGAATGCCGTTGGCTTCGGCGTGGTCGATGATCCGGGTGATGTTCGACAGACTCGTGTCCCTCGGGGGGTACTGGATGGCGAGCGGCCCGTCGAAATACGTGTTCTGGACGTCGACGAGGACGAGTGCGCGTCTGGGTGCGGTCACGGGGCCTCCTTCGGTCGGGTGCGCGTCCTCGGTGCTGCGAAACGCGCGTTCCTCGATTGTGCGAGCGCGAGCACTAGATCGGACAGTGGCACAGATGCCCTCTATCGATGAGAATGAGCCACGATGAGAATCGCGATCTACGCTTTCGACGGTGTGTCGACCTTTCACCTGGCTGCACCCCAGCTGGTCTTCGGGGAGGTGACGCGTGTCCTGCCGTCCGAGTCGTGGGACACCGTGCTGTGGAGCGTCGACGGTGGCGACGTGACGGTTGCCGAGGGTTACCGCCTCTCCGGTGTCTCCGGACCCGACTCGGTGTCGACGGCGGACATCGTCGTGGTGCCGTCATGGCCCGAACACCTTCCCACGCTCGACGATTCGCTGCGGGACGTCCTCCTCGGTGCGCACGACCGTGGTGCGACCATCGTCGGGTTGTGCCTGGGCGCGATCGCCGTCGCGGATTCGGGTCTGCTCGCCGGCCGCTCCGCGGTGACGCACTGGGCAGCCATGGACGCCCTCGGTTCCCGGCACGCCGACATCGAGCTCGACTCGCTGGTGCTCTATGTCGACCACGGTGACGTGATGACGTCGGCCGGAACGGTCTCCGCGGTCGACGCGTGCTTGCATCTCGTGCGGAACCGACTGGGCGCCGACATCGCCAATGACGTCGCACGGCGACTGGTCGTCGCGCCGCACCGCGACGGCGGCCAGGCGCAGTACACACGCCGTCCCGTACCGGCGACCGCCGCCGACAACCCGATCGGCGACGTGATCGGTTGGGCTCTGGAACACCTCGACGAAACGCTGACCGTTGACCGACTCGCGGCGCAGGCGTGTATGAGCACGCGCGGATTCGTCCGCAACTTCAAGGTCGCGACCGGAACGACCCCCGCGCACTGGGTGCTCTCTCAACGCCTCGATGCGGCCCGTGCCCTCCTGGAGACGACGGATCTCAGCATCGACACGGTCGCCCGGCGATGTGGTTTCGGCAGCGCCGTCACGATGCGTCAGAACTTTGCCGCCGCGTTCGCGACGTCACCGGCGAACTATCGACGGCAGTTCCGCGGTAGATGACCTGGCGGGCCGAACCGGCTCAGCCCTGGGCCGGCTCCCCGACTCTCGGCGCCGCCCGATCCCCGGCCCGCGCAAAACGCAGCCTGTCGTCGGTGACCTTGCCCCGGAACAGCCGACGGTCTGCGTAGTAGCTCATCGACATGACCCACGGCTCCTTCGGGCCCTGCTTGGGCAGGGTGTCCAACGCCCGTTGCACATACCCGGCGCCGAAGTCGAGCAGCGGCCGCGTCGGCATGTCCGGGTCGGCAACCGCCCACACGCTGTCGTATCCCCGGGAATCCATGTGTGCGAGCAGCTTGCAGAAGTACTCGCAGAGCAAGCCGATCTTGAGGGTCCACGACGCGTTCGTGTAACCGATCGCCAGCGCGAAGTTCGGGACCCCGGACAGCATCATTCCGCGATAGACGACGGTGTCGGGCAGGGATACCGGTCGACCGTCGACCGTCAGCTCGATGCCGCCGATGATCTTGATGTTCAATCCTGTTGCGGTGATGACGATGTCGGCCTCCAGCTCCTCGCCGCCCGCGGTCCGGATGCCGTTCTCGGTGAAGGTGTCGACACTGTCGGTGACGATCGAGGCCTTCCCCGAACGGATGGTCCGGAAGAGGTCGGCGTCGGGTACCACGCACAGCCGCTGGTCCCACGGGTTGTAGGGCGGATTGAAATGGGTGTCCACCGGATAACCCTCGGGCAGTTGTGATTCGTTGATCTTGCGGATCATCCGGCGGGCGACCGACGGGAATCGCTGGCACAGCTCGAACAACACTCGTTGCTGAGCAACGTTCTTGTGACGGGTCAGCGCATAACCACGTTCGGTGCCGAAGACCTTCTTCAGGCCGTTGGCGATCGCATCTTCGCGAGGCAGCGGGATGATGTAGGTCGGCGTTCGCTGCAGCATGGTGACGTGTGCCGCTTGATCGGCCATGGCGGGCAGCAACGTGACTGCCGTCGCGCCGCTGCCGATGACGACGATTCGCTTGTCCGTGTAGTCGAGGTCCTCGGGCCAGTGCTGCGGGTGCACGATCTCACCACGAAACCGATCGGTCCCGGCGAACTCCGGCGAGAAGCCCTCGTCGTAGTCGTAATAGCCTGAACCGCAGAAGATCCATCTGGCGCTGACCTGCACCCGTTCGGCGGTGTCGGTGCGTTCGATGTCGACGAGCCATCGTGCCGCGTCGGACGACCACGCGGCTGACACGACTCGATGTCCATACCGGACGAGAGACGCCAGATCGTTCTCGTCGATCGTCTCGTGAAGGTAGTCGAGGATCCGCGGGGCGTCGGCGATGGCCTGTCGATCAGTCCAGGGCTTGAAGTCGTACCCGAAGGTGTGCAAGTCCGAATCGGACCGAATGCCCGGATAGCGGAACAGATCCCAGGTTCCGCCGGCGGTCTCCCGGGCCTCCAGGATGACGATCGACTTGCCGGGGTGCTCGGTGCGCACCCAGCGCGCCGCGCCGATGCCCGAGATGCCGGCACCCACGATGAGGACGTCGACGTCGTGTGGCGCTGTGGTCACCCGATTCTCCTTCGGTCATTCTCCGTGTGCGTTGGCATCCAGGATGCCGCACAGTCGTCGTTCCCTGTGCCGGCGTGCCGAAGTCAGCTGTCACCTCGGTCGGCTGGTGTCCCGGCGCCCGGGCGTGCTGCGGCCGAGTCCTGGGCGACCGCCGCGCCCAGCAGTTGTCCACCGCTGGTCAGGAGTGCACGCCGCCATGGTGCCACGCCCTCGATCTCGATCTGGATGGACATGGACAACACGGTCCGGATGAGGACGATGAGCCCGAGGATGAGGGCATCCTCGATCGAGGGCTTGGAGGTGATCGTCCGGATGAGGTCGGCCGCGACCAGTACCTCCAGTCCGAGGAGGATGGCCGCCCCGAGTGTGTTGCGGAGCACGGAGAAGGCGGTGCCACCGCCCTCTCCGCGGCGGAGTGAACGAAACCCCAGCACGCAGGCGATGATCGCTCCGACGATCATCGCGAATGCGCCGACAGCCTCGAACCCGACCGCGACCGTCGTGAACACGTCCTCGCCGCTCATGCGCGTCAGATTACGGGACCCGCGTTAGATACGAACCCGGTCGGGTACTCGCCCGTCATGAGTGCAACCCATGACCTCCCTCTGCCAGATTTCGACCAACTCTCCACGGGTGACATCACCCATCGGATTCGTGCCCTGGAACTCGACCAGGTGAAACTGCTGCTGGACCATGAGCGGCAGACAGCGCGACGCACCCAGGTTCAGGAGATCCTGTCTGCCCGGATCGGTCAGCTCGAGTCGGGTGCCGAGCCCTCGGGTGGGGACCCCACCCATGCACCGCCGTCTCGGGACACCTCGACCGGTTCCGCGGTCGGCGCCGCAACCGCCGCCGAGGCGACCTCGCCACTGCGTCATGGCGTCGCTGATCAGACACCCAAGCGCGGCAAGCCCTGACCGTTTCTGCGCTCGTCCGACCACCGACCGGGGTGGAGCCCACGCATCGCCGAGCTGGTTGGAGTCGTCGACACCGATCCCGATGAGTCCGATCCCGGAGGCTGCGGTGTCGTGGTCACGTCGGGATGGATCACCGCGAGCCGTGCCACACGGCATCGAACGGTGCGCGGGAGGCGAGACGACCGACGATGCCGTCGTGGGTGAACTGCTTGGCGGTCCGGATCGCGTCGAGAACCGCGACGCCCTTGGTGAGTTCGGCCGTCGTGGCGGCGGCGAACACGCACCCGGCCCCGGAGACACGCTCGTCGCCCACCTTCGGGGCGCGCAGGACGGTGACCTCTGTTCCGTCGAAGACGATATCGATGGCTTCATCGCCAGGCAGCCCGACCCCGCCCTTCACGACGACGACCCTCGGTCCGAGGTCGTGGATTCGCCGCGCTGCTTCGGCGAGGTCATCGATCGACGCCAGCTCGTCCATGCCGGCCAGGGTTGCTGCCTCGAACAGATTGGGGGTCACCACGGTGGCCAGCGGCAGGATCTCCGACCGCAGCGCGTTGTCGGTGTCGAGGGCCGCCCCGGGCTCCTGACCTTTGCAGATCAGCACCGGGTCGACCACGACGTCGCGCCACTTGCGCGCGGCCAGGGCCGCCGCGACGGTCGAGATCGTTGCCGGCGTGCCCAGCATGCCGATTTTCACGACGTCGGGCTCGTGCGCGACGGTGGCCACCTCGATCTGATCGGCGATCACCGCGGGCTCGACGGGTACGAACCGATGCGACCAGCCGTTGTTCGGGTCGAAGGACACGATGCAGGTGATGGTCCCGACACCGTAGGTACCGAGCTGCGCGAAGGTCCGCAGGTCGGCTTGGATGCCTGCTCCCCCGCTGGCCTCCGAGCCGGCGATCACATAAGACACCACTGACATCGACGATCCTCTCCTGCACTGTCGCGGACTGGATTCCTTTTCTACACCGCTAATTCTGGACGGCGTGCATTCAGCGTCGTAGTTGCGATTACTTCGGAACAAGCGGGGTACCCGAAAGCGTATGAGCCAAGAAACGAACACAATGCGCGCAATGGTCTACCGGGGCCCCTACAAGGTGAGGGTCGAGTCCAAACCCATCCCTGCCATCGAACATCCCAACGATGCCATAGTCCGGGTGACGCACGCCGCCATCTGTGGCTCGGACCTGCACCTGTACCACGGCATGATGCCCGACACCCGGCCCGGGATGACGTTCGGGCACGAGTTCATCGGGATCGTGGAGGCGGTCGGTGGCTCGGTCCAGAACCTGAGTGTCGGCGACCGGGTCATGGTGCCGTTCAACGTGTACTGCGGGACGTGCTACTTCTGCGCACGGGGTCTGTACTCCAACTGTCACAACGTGAATCCGAACGCGACCGCGGTCGGCGGGATCTACGGATACTCGCATACGTGTGGCGGCTACGACGGCGGCCAGGCCGAGTTCGTGCGCGTTCCCTTCGCCGACGTCGGCCCCAGCGTCATCCCTGACTGGATGGATTCAGAAGACGCATTACTGCTGACCGACGCCCTTCCGACCGGGTACTTCGGAGCCCAGCTGGCCGACATCCGTCAGGGTGAGACCGTCGTCGTGTTCGGCGCCGGGCCCGTCGGTTTGTACGCTGCACGGTCGGCGTGGTTCATGGGCGCGGGTCGGGTCATCGTCATCGACCATCTGCAGTATCGCCTGGACAAGGCGGCGACGTTCGCACATGCGGAGACCTACAACTTCGCCGAGTACGACGACGTCGTGGTCCACCTCAAGAACATCACCGACAACATCGGTGCCGATCGGGTGATCGATGCCGTGGGTGCGGAGGCCGACGGCAACTTTCTCCAACACGTGACCGCGGCCAAGTTCAAGCTCCAGGGCGGATCGCCGATCGCCCTCAACTGGGCAATCGACTCGGTCCGCAAAGGCGGGACCGTGTCGGTCGTCGGCGCGTACGGACCAATGTTCAGCGCGGTCAAGTTCGGCGATGCAATGAACAAGGGGCTCACCCTCAACATGAACCAATGCCCGGTCAAACGTCAGTGGCCGAGATTGTTCGAACATGTGCGAGACGGGTACTTCAAGCCGAATGACATTGTGACGCACCGTATACCGCTCGAGCACATCGCTGAGGGTTATCACATCTTCTCCGCGAAGCTCGATGACTGCATCAAGCCCATCGTCGTCGCCGACGCCGCCTGAGGAGGACGTCATGCCCGCTTATCCCGCAGACCGACCCAACTACCCCGACACCTCCGCTCTTGTCGACCGGATACCCGGTTGGGGCGTCGATCTGGACACTGCGAACAGGCCCTCGGTACCCCGTGAACTCCCCGTCCAACCGGCGCCGGGTGTCCACTGGACCGTCCCGGACGACCAGCCCGAGCATTCGCCCCGCGAACGGTCGAACGAACATGCCTTCCTGCCACCGGTTTTCGGTACTTCGACGCCACCGCGAGGACTGTCCGGTGCGATCCGACGCCTCGCCTACCGCTACAGCGAGGGACGCGCGGCACACTGGTTGATCCTTCTCTACGCCGACCGGGTGGCGTCCGTCGAGGCACACCTCGCATCCTTTGCCAGCGCGCGCCCCGACAACCCGATCACCGAGACCGGCATCGCCTCCGAGTTCAGCTACAACGGGTGGTCGTCACGTCGTGGCAGCACACGAGTCGACACCAACCACACGTGGATCGATCCGTTGATCGTGGGCGGTCCGTGGGTGATCAGCGCGGCCCTTGCCGGCGTCGCGGTACGGCGGCTACTGCGAGTGGCTCGACGATCAAGCCGATGAGGACGGCTGTAGGACACCGTGATTCCGGATCTGACGCGGCGCATGCGGGAGCTGCGGAGTTCGTTCCCGACTCGCACGACCTCGACGATCTCTCCTCGGCGGCGCGGGTCTGCCGGGGATGTGACCTCTACCGCGACGCCGACCAGACCGTCTTCGGCGCGGGTAGGCCCGGATCGACGATCATGTTTGTCGGCGAGCAGCCCGGTGACCAGGAGGATCGCGCCGGTGAACCGTTCGTCGGTCCGGCCGGCCGGCTCTTCGACCGCGCTCTCGAGGCCGCCGGCATCGACCGCGAGACCACCTATGTCACCAACGCGGTGAAGCACTTCAAATTCACCCGAGCGGCGGGTCGGAAGCGGCGGATTCACGAGAAGCCGAACCGCGGCGAGGTCGTCGCGTGCCGGCCGTGGCTCCTGGCCGAGCTCGACGCGGTCTCACCCAGCATCGTCGTGTGTCTGGGTGCGACAGCCGCGCAGGCACTGTTGGGCACAGGTTTTCGGCTCACCAAACACCGTGGTGAACGCTTCGATCTCGGCGCCGACGGGGAGGTCGGTCCCGACCACGCCGAGACCGTGGTGGCCACCGTTCATCCCTCGTCGATCCTGCGTGGACCCGCAGAACGGCGCGAACAGGCCTTCGACGCCTTTGTCGCCGACCTCCGCGTCGTTCGGGATCTCGCGAGAGCGACCTGACATCGCACAGCACCGAATCCGCTGACATGCGTCTGGACCGGTGTCTATAGTCGGCGTCGAGGTGGCTCTCGGCCGTGAGAAACACCGCGTCGCGGCCGGACCGGGACCGCAGATCGACGGACTGGAGAACGATGGACCTACAGGAGATCAGCGACCGGTTCGACATCGCGGACACGCTGTACAGGTACTCACGCGCCGTCGACACCAAGGACTGGGAGCTGTGGCGCTCGGTGTTCACCCCTGAGGCCGTGGTCGACTATTCGTCGACGCCCTTCGGCCAGGCGGGCCCTCGCGACGAGATCGCGGCCTGGCTCGAGGAGAGCTTCGCGTTCGTGTCGGTGAGCCAGCACTTCATCACCAACATCGAGTACACGTTCACTCACGACAGCACGGGTGATCGTGCCGACGTGCGCGCGATGTTCTACAACCCGATGCGTTTCGCGGGCATGCCCGAACTCAGCATGTGCGGCGGCAACTACCACCATTCGATGGTCCGAACGGACGATGGGTGGAAGAGCGCCGGACTCCTGGAGGAGTGCCTGTGGTTCGAGAACTCCCCCGCGGGAGCAAGCGGGAGCTGAGGCGCTGGTCATGAGGGCGCACCGGCCGTCCGGTGGTCTCGACACAGCTCGCCCTGGTGCGGTGCCCGCCGTCGACTGACCGGTGCGAGCGGGTCCACGACGTCGTTATCGAACCGTGGCGCAGAGAACGATCCGGCACCGACCCGGCCGGAGAAGCGCACGACGCGGTCAGGCTTCCTAGTCTTGGGGAAACCCCAGAGCAGAGGAGTCAGGTGGACGAGTCGCGAACCTGTCTGGTCACCGGAGCAACCGGCTATGTCGGCGGCCGGCTTGCGCCCCGGTTGCTGTCACGCGGACACAGCGTGCGCGCTCTGGCGCGGACACCGAAGAAGTTGTCCGGCGCGCCGTGGTTGTCCGAGCCGGGCGCCGAGGTCGTCGAAGGCGATCTCTCCGACCGCGATTCGCTGGTGAAAGCGTTCGCCGGGGTGGATGTCGTCTACCACCTGGTTCATTCGATGAGTACCGACGCCGATTTCGCCGCCGAGGAGCGCCGCGCCGCCGAGAACGTGGTCGCGGCTGCACAGCAGAACGGGGTCTCCCGGATCGTCTATCTGGGTGGCCTCCACCCGACCGGTACCGATCTCTCCGAGCATCTCGCGTCCCGAGCCGAGGTCGGCGACATCATGATCGAATCGCCGGTCGAGACCGTCGCACTGCAGGCGGGCACGCTGATCGGCTCGGGTTCGGCGTCCTTCGAACTCATCCGGCACCTCACCGAACGCCTGCCCGCGATGACCACACCCCGATGGGTCCACAACAGGATCCAGCCGATCGCGGTCGACGATGCGCTGCATTACCTCGTCGAGGCGGCCACCGCCAGGGTCCCGTCGTCGAGGACGTGGGACATCGGCGGGCCGGACGTCCTGGAGTACGGCGACATGATGCAGGTGTATGCAGACGTCGCCGGCCTCCGTCCCCGCATCATGGTGGTGTTGCCGTACCTCACGCCGGCACTGGCCAGCCGATGGGTCCGGTTCGTCACGCCCATCCGGGGCAAGATCGCACGGCCGTTGATCGAGTCTCTCGAATGCGATGCGGTCTGTCGCGACCGGGCGGTCGACGCGATCATCGATCGGCCGGCGGGCGGCTTGACCCCCTACTCGGAGGCCGTGGCCCTCACTCTCGAGCGGTCCGCGCGTGGTGACGGGCGGGCCTCCTGGGCCAACGCCTCCGCCGAGGTGTCCCCCGCGGAACCCCTTCCCACGGACCCGGACTGGGCAGGCGAGGAGATCTTCGAGAACGTCGAAGCGCGTCGCGAGCACGCGAGCGTCGCAACGGTCTGGGACCGGCTCGAGCGGGAGGGGCGAGCCCGTGGTGAGATCGCATTCGCGCGATCGCCCGAGACTCTGCGAGTGCGTCTGCGCGACAACAGGTTCGGTCGCTCGTATCGGGAGTATCGGCTTCGTGGAGTCGGCGGCTCAGGCGAGGTCGTGGAGGTCACGACCACGAATCGGTTCTTCCCGCGTGGCCTGGCCGGCCTCGCGTACTGGCGTCTCGGCCGGCCTTTCCGCGCACTCGGAGTCCCGGGGGCCGATCCATTTCGGTGAACCGCCGATCCGATGACGTACCGAGGGATTCGCTGACGCTCGGGTTAGAGTCGGCAGCACCGTGGTAATCCCCGGTGCGCGACTCGTTCGGCCGAGCGAGGGACGAGAACGATCCGTCGAGGAGAAGGATGATCGGGTGTCGTTGACCGAGCGGGTCGACCGGTTCCAGCGGCGCCATCCGGCGACGGGCTTCCCGCTCGCCGTCATCTACAAGTTCGTCGACGACCAGGGCGCCTATCTCGCGGCCCTGTGCGCCTACTACGCCTTCATCTCGCTGTTCCCGCTGTTGCTCCTGTTCGCGACCGTGTTGGGTATCGTCCTGGCCGACAACCCCGACCTCCAGGAACGGATCCTGGACTCGGCGATGAGCCAGATCCCGGTAATCGGAGGACAGCTCGAGGAGCCCGAGAAACTCAGTGGTGGTGTCACCGCGATCGTCATCGGGGTGGTCGTGTCCCTGTATGGCGGCCTCGGTGTCGCCGTCGCCGCCCAGAACGCGATGAACACGATCTGGGCGGTCCCGCGCAACGAGCGTCCCGATCCGATCTTCGCCCGCCTGCGTGGGCTGTTGTTGCTGTCCACGATCGGCGTCGCGGTGATCGGCCTGACCGTCGTCAACGGCGTCTCGGCCGCATTCGAGCTCGGCATCCTGGGGCGTTGGCTCGCCATCCTGGGGTCCGTGGCTCTGAGTACGCTGGTGTTCACGGTCGCGTTCCGGATCGGCACCGCCCGTGACGTGTCGGTACGGGACGTGCTGCCAGGAGCTTTCGGAGCAGCGGTCTGCTGGCAGATCATCCAGACCTTCGGCGCGGTTTACGTTCAGCACGTCATCGGTAACGCGAGTTCGACCAACGGGGTTTTCGCGATCGTGCTGGGCCTGCTGGCATTCCTGTACGTGGCGTCGATCGTGATCGTCTTCTGTCTCGAGACCAATGCGGTCCGTGTCGATCACCTCTACCCGCGGTCGCTGCTGACCCCGTTCACCGACAACGTCAGCTTGACGAAGGGTGATGAGGCAGCTTACGCGGCACAGGTTCTGGCGCAGCGCAACAAGGGCTTCCAGGAGATCGACGTCTCCTTCGACAACCCACGCGACGTCGGGTCGGACTCGCGCTCCCCCGATCCCGATCCCGAACGCGGGTGACCGCGAGCACTCAAGCAAGGGCGTCCGCTGAGCTGGAAGTCAGTGCAGCGCACCCAGCTCGACGAGGAGCACTCCGACGATGATCACGCCGATTCCGGTGATCATCCGGCGGTTGAGTCGTTCGCGGAACAGGAAGTGCGCGGCCACGGCGGTGGCCGCGACACCGGCGGCCGCCCAGATGCCGTAGGCGACGCCGAGCGGCACGCCGTGTCTCAGCCCGAGGGTCAACGCGACGAACGCGGTCAGGTATCCGGCCACGACGAGTGCGTAGAAGCGCCGGTGGCCGGTGGCTGCGGCGCGCAATGCGAGAGTGCCGGTGACCTCGGCGACGATGGCCGCGACGATGAAGAGATACCCCACGGTCAAGCCTCCGGGGCGTCGGCGTCGACGGATGGCCGGTGGCCGGTTTCGACGAGTACCACGCCGACCATGATGCACACGATGCCGATCCCCATCACGATCCCGAAGGGTTCGTCGAAAATCCAGGTCGCCAGGACCGCGGTGAGGGCCACACCCGATGCCGACCAGATCCCGTAGGCGACTCCGATCCCCATGCCGCGCTTGAGGACTCCGGCGAGGAGCGCGAACGCGAGCGTGAACCCGAGGGCGACCACCGCATACAGCGCCGGTTCGGTTTGTGAACCCTTGAGCGACAACGTCGCTGCCACCTCCGAGGCGATCGCCGCGATCAGCATCAGCCAGGTCATGTCTCTCATTCCGCTCGGTGCCCTACTGGGACTGTAGGCCAGGATCGGCGGACGGCGAACGCCCTGGCCCGCAGTGTGTTGCGAGCCAGGGCGCCGGCGCCGGGAGCGGAGCGAGCGGGCCGAGTGTTCCGGCGCCGGGAGCGGAGCGAGCGGGCCGAGTGTTCCGGCGCCGGGAGCGGAGCGCGAGTACCGGGGCCAGGGTGTCAGCGGGAGGTGCTGGCGAGCTCGCGCGAGCGGGAGTCGTCGGCGGCCAGCCAGCTCACCTTCGAGCCCAGGGCCGCGTCGACGCTGAAGCGGCCGGCGCCGATGACTGCCAGGATCAGTGCGCCGGCGCCGAGTGCGAGGACGAACTCGTAGCCACCGTCGGAGACCCAGATGCCGTTGTCGACGTGTGCGATGAACAGAGCGCCGATCATGTCCAGCGTGAGCAGCGCGGCGACGATCGGGGTCAGCAGTCCGGCGATCAGGGCGATGCCACCGAGGATCTCGAGCCACGTGACCACGAAGGCGGAGAAGGATGCGGCCGGAACACCCATCATGTCGAACCCGGTCTGCGGTCCCGTCCAGCCGTTCTGCTGGAACTTCTGCAGGCCGTGAGCCAGGAAGATCACGCCGAGAGCGACGCGTCCGATGAGGATGCCCGCGCTGCGGACGATGGGGTTGGTCATGACTGAGCCGCCTTACTAGGTGGGGTTTGACTTGAAGTATCAAGTGAAGGCTAGGCGCTGACACTTGATGCGTCAACCTGATCACGGACGTGTTCACTTCGTATACACTGCGCAGATGTCCACTGCCCCCGAGCCGAACTGGCTCGACGACGAGGAGATGGACGCCTGGATCCAGGTGGCAACAGCGCTCGCCCACCTTCCCCACGCGCTCGACGCCCAGCTCCTCCGCGACGCCCAGATCACTCACTTCGAGTACGAGGTGATGTCTGCGCTGTCCGAGGCTCCCGACCGCACCTTGCGGATGAGCCAGCTCGCCGAACTGTCCTACGGCTCGCTGTCCCGGCTGTCGCATGTGGTTTCCAGGCTCGAGAAGCGGGGTTGGGTTCGGCGCCACCCATGCCCGGAGAACGGCAGATTCACAAACGCCGTTCTCACCGAGGCGGGTTGGGAGAAGGTGGTGGCCACCGCGCCCGGCTACCTGGCCAACGTGCGCGAACTCGTCGTCGATCGGCTGACGCGTGCGCAGCTCCGGCAGGTGTCCGCGATCGGGCGGCGGATCAACACCCGCCCCACCGGTTCGGCATAGTCCCGCGTCGCCGGACCGTCAGCGCGGGTCGAGTCTGAGCTGCTGTGTGCCGAGAACGTTGAGCAACTCGATCTTTCCGGCCGCGTCGGTCCGTGGTGCTGCCGTCAGGACGAGCAGGACCTGGGTCTCGTCTTCGGTGAACAACGCCTGGCAGTCGACCTCGATCGCGCCGAGCTCGGGGTGGAGCAGGATCTTGTGATCCTCGAAGCGTCGACTCACCATATGGGTATCCCAGAGCGCGGCGAACTCGCTGCTCCGGCGAAGGAGTTCGGTGACCATCGCCCCGGCACGCGAATGTGCGCCCATCACACCGTAGGCGGCCCGCAGTGAGGCGACCTGTGCCCGGCTCTGCCGCTCGTGGTCGTCGGCCGGGTAGCGGCTGCGCTCGTCGTCGGGGTGCACGAACCACCGGTAGATGGCGCTGCGTTCCATTCCGGTGAGGTGGCCGGTGTCGCCGAACAGAGCTCGCGCGCAGTCGTTCTGGGTCAATGTCTCGCCGAGTGCGGAGAGGATGAGCGCGGGGGTGCCCGTGAGGCGGTCAAGCACGCGCAGAAGTCCGGGCGCGATGTGGTCCGAGGCCACCATCCGGTCCGGTGCGCTGTGCCCGGCTACCCGGAACAGGTAGTCCCGCTCATCGGCGGTGAGCCGCAGGGCACGGGCGAGTGCGGCCAGCATCTGGGTACTGGGTTGTGGGCCGCGCCGCTGCTCGAGTCGCGTGTAGTAGTCGGTGGACATGGTTGCGAGCTGCGCGACCTCTTCACGACGAAGACCGGTCGTGCGTCGGCGGGCGCCTGTCGGGATACCCACATCGGACGGCTGCAGTCCGTTGCGTCGGCTCACGAGGAACCCGGCCAGCGCATCACGATCCATCTGGCCAGTATCGCGGCGCGGATACCGCGCTGCCAGGGATCGGCGATCCCCCGATGACCGCACTCTGGAACGGCCTACCCACCGGATCGGAGACTCGAGGACATGAACCTCACCGGAAACACCATTTTCATCCCCGGCGCGACCAGCGGGATCGGCCTCGCCCTGGCCACGCGCCTGCACGACAAGGGCAACACCGTCATCGTCGGTGGACGGCGCACCGAACTCCTCGACCGCATCCGTGCGGACCATCCTGGTCTGCATACCGTCGCGATCGACATCGCCGACCCGGCCGGTGTCGATGCGGCGGCACGACGGGTCATCGCCGAGCATCCGGACCTCGATGTCCTCATCGCGATGGCCGGGATCATGCGCGTCGAGGACTGGTCGTCCCCGGCAGGCTTTCTCGACTCCGCCGAGGCGACCGTCACCACCAACCTTCTCGGACCCATCCGTCTCATCGCCGCGTTCATCGACCATCTGCAGACGCGACCGGCCGCCACGATCATGACCGTGTCCTCGGGCCTTGCGTTCGCCCCGTTGCGGGTGACACCGACCTACAACGCCACCAAGGCCGCCATTCACATGCTGAGTGAGTCACTGCGACTGCAGTTCCACGGCACCTCGGTCGACGTCGTCGAACTCGTGCCGCCGGCGGTCCGCACCGATCTGATGCCGGGACAGCGCGACAGCGACTTCGCCATGCCGCTCGACGAATTCGCCGACGAGGTGATCGACCTCATCGACACACAGCCCGACGCCACCGAGCTACTCGTCAAGAGGGTGGAGTTCTTGCGGTGGGGCGAGGCGCGCGGCGACTACGCCGGCGTCGTGGCAACGCTGAACGCGCATGACCCGCACGCCTTCTGAGAATCTGCTCCTGGAGATCCTCGACCCATCACTGCTCCCTGAGGTGCGAGGAGCGCAGGCGACGAGCCTCGACGGGCCGCTCAGCCGAGCCGGCTGATCGTGTCGACGGCCGACTCCTCCGCGGCGTCGCCGAACCCGCTTCCGGCCCAGAGGTTGATGCCGTCGGGATCGTTGCTGGCGGCGCGGCGGATGCCACCGGTCAACGTGTTGACGGCCGGGTACTCGGCCACCGCGGCGTCGGAGAACCGGTCGGTGAACAGATTGCGCAGCGCGCGCGCCGGCCGGCCGCTGAATGCCCACGTGACCACGGTCTCGGTTCGGTCCGGATCGACGAGGGCCGCCGCGTGCGCGGGTTTGGTGCCGGCCTCGCCGGTCCGCAGGAGGACGGTACCCACCTGCACTGCAACGGGTCCCAGCGAGCGGACCTTCTCGGCACGGGCCGGGGTCGAGATACCGCCCGCCGCGACGACCGGCAGCGGCACCCGGCCGACGACTTCGCCGATCAACTCGTCGAGTGGCTGCGTGGGAGGGTTGGTCCGGCGATCGAAGACGGAGCGATGACCGCCGGCGTCCGGTCCCTGCACGCAGAGCCAGTCGGCCCCGGCCTGACCGGCTGTCTCGGCGTCCGCCGCCGTCGTCACCGTGACCCCGACGCTGCACCCGTGCCGGCGCAGCTCGTCGACGACCTCTGGTCGCGGGCACCCGAAAGCGAAGGAGACGAGCGGGACTCGCTCATCGCACACCAACCGGATCTTGGCTTCGAAGTGGTCGTCGTCATCGCCCAGGTCGTCGACGTCGGGGAGCGTCACGCCCAGACTGCGCGCATACGGGACGAGTTCGGCACGGTAGCGAGCGAGGTTCTCGGAGTTCACCGGCTCCGGCTCCGGAACGAAGATGTTGACGCCGAAGACCTCGGTGCCCGCCGCCCGGACGGCCGCGATGTCGGCGCGCACCTTGTCGGGTGTGAGGTAGCCGGCGGCGAGCTGGCCGACACCGCCGGCCGACGCCGCCGCCACCACCAGTTCCGGAGTGGTCGGACCACCCGCCATGGGGGCGGCGACGACGCGGCTGGAGAGTTCACGCAGATCGAACATTCAGGCCTTGTCCTTCGCCGCACGGACCGCGGTGAACTGTGACAGCCGCGAGTCGGCCATCGAGTCCATCTGCTCGAGTTCGAGCCCCTTCGTCTCCTCGACCTTCTTCCAGACGTAAAAGAACGACGCCGCGGCGCAGAAGGCGAAGAAGCCGTAGATGATTCCGAGTCCGACCGCCTCGGTCATCGGCGGGAACAGCATCGAGATGGTGAAGTTCGCGACCCAGTTCACGGCCGTGCAGACGCCCAGGGCGACGCCGCGGATCCGGTTCGGGAACATCTCCCCCAGCATCACCCACATCACCGGACCCCAGGTCGCCGCGAACGCGACCACGAACAGATTGGCGCCGATCAGCGCGACCACACCCCAGGGATCCGGAAGGGAGATGTTCTCGCCCTCGCCGATCTGCTGGGTGAACGCGACACACGCCATGAGCAGACCGATGAACATGCCCACCGATCCGGCCAGCAACAGCTTTCGGCGGCCGATGCGGTCGACGAACAGGATGGCCACGAAGGTCATCACGACGTTGATGACGGCGGTGATCACCGACGTCTTGAACGAGTCGGCCTCGGAGAACCCGACGGACTGCCACAGCGTCGTCGAGTAGTAGAAGATCGCGTTGATGCCGACGAACTGCTGGAAGATGGCCAGCCAGATGCCCACCCACACGAGTGGGTGGAGCCCGAACGACGGTCCCGAGATGTCCTTGATCGACGACTTCGCCTCGCGCTTGACCGTCAGCTTGATCTCTTTGACCCGCTCGAGCGGGTTCTCCTCGCCGGTCACCTCCTGCAGGATCCGCGCTGCCTCGGCGTCGCGGTTGCGGCCCACCAGGTATCGCGGTGACTCCGGGATCAGCAGCGCGAGCACCCCGTAGACGACGGCGGGTATGACGCCGACGAGGAACATCCATCGCCACGCCTCGAGGCCCCACCAGAATTCGCTCGACGCGCTTCCGGCGCTGTCGGCGAGCAGGGCGTCGGAGAGCAACGCCGCGAAGATACCCAGCGTGATCGCGAGCTGCTGCATCGATGCGAGTGCCCCGCGGTACCGGGCGGGCGCGATCTCGGAGATGTAGGCCGGCGCGATGACCGAGGCGATGCCGATGCCGATACCGCCGAGGACACGCCACAGCAGCAGGTCGGGGATCGTCTGGGTGAAGCCGGTCCCGATCGCGGAGATGATGAAAAGCGCGGAGCCGAGCAGCATCACGCGCTTGCGGCCCCAGACGTCGGCCAACCGGCCGGCGAACCACGCACCCAGCGCGCAGCCGAGCAACGCGATCGCGACCGCGAAGCCGGTCATGAGCTTGCCGAGTCCGAAATCGGCTTCGATCGAGTCCACCGCGCCGTTGACGACCGAACTGTCGAAACCGAACAGGAATCCGCCGACCGCGGCGGCGACCGTGACCCCGATGACCTTTGCCGTGTGCTGTTCGGCGACTTCGCGCTGTGCGTCGGTCATGGCGTCGTCCTGACCGTCGGAGAAGTCCACCGCAGAATGTGTGTCATGTCCGTGACCTCGCTGTCCGGTTGCATGGACGCCGGGTAATCGACGTGGCGCTCAATCTACTCGCGTGAGCCGCCGATCCTGACGCTATCGGACACAGCCGAGCGGCGATCGCAGGCACGCGCCGGGGACGCCGTGTCGGATGGATGCGGCGGCCGACGTGCGCCGGGGAGGGTTCAGGCGGTCTCCCAGACACCGGGATTCGCCCGGATCCGGACTCCGGACGCGATCACCTCCGCCAGCGGGGCGGGGCGGCCGAAGTGATATCCCTGGGCGAGGTCGCACCCCACCTCGGCGACGATCGCGGCCTGGGACTCCGTCTCCACTCCCTCGGCGACCACCCGCATCCCGGCGGCGTGCGCCATCGTCACGATGCCGGCGAGGATCGACTTCGCGCTGGGGTGCTCGTCGAGGGCGTCGACGAAGGACTTCGCGGTTTTGAGCACGCTCACCGGCAGACGGTAGAACTCGCTCAGCGACGACGCTCCGGTGCCGAAATCGTCGAGCGACACCTGTGTTCCGAGCTCGCGCACGTTCCCCAGCAGTGTCAGCAGGTCCCCGTCGAGCGGGTCGAGCGCGCTCTCGGTGATCTCGAGGCAGAAGGCGGCGGGGTCCATGCCGGATCGGGTCATCGTCTCCCGGAGCCGCTCGGGGAACTGTCCGTTGGTGAGTTCCCGCCGGGAGACGTTGATGCACAACATCACCCGACGCAGCTCGGGGACGGCGGCCACCTCGGCGGCAGCGGTCTCCAGCACGTAGTTCCCCACCCGGTCGATGAGATTGGATCCTTCTGCGAGCGGGATGAACTCGGTCGGCGAGATGGAGCCCAACTCCGGATGGTGCCAGCGCAACAGGCTCTCCAGCCCCACGAGTGTGCCGTCGGCGGTCGAGACGATGGGCTGGTAGTGGATCTCGAGCTGATCGGTGTCGGTGTCGAGGACACGTCGGAGTTCCTCTTCGATCCGCTGCCGACGCTGCAGCTCTTCGCGGTGCTGGGTCTGGAACCGGACGTAGCGTGCGCGAGAAGCCTTGCGGGCC
Organism: Gordonia lacunae; assembly: GCF_002149015.1. GTDB lineage: Bacteria > Actinomycetota > Actinomycetes > Mycobacteriales > Mycobacteriaceae > Gordonia > Gordonia lacunae. The sequence goes on from NZ_NGFO01000007.1 coordinate 137,787, forward strand.
TGGTACAGGGCGATGTCGGCGTCGCGCAGCAGGTCGGTGGCGGTGTACTCGTCGCCGGCCTTCACCGTGGCCACGCCGATACTCGCCTCCACCTTGAGCGGCTCGCTGCGGGTGCTCACCGCGATCGGCTCGTAGACCGTGCCGCGGATCTTGTCGATCTGCTGCTCGATCTCCTCGGCCGAACAGGCGATACCGAGGGTGGCGACGAGGACGAATTCGTCGCCACCGATCCGGCCCACCGCCGCCTCCTCGGGAGTCGCCGCCGCCAACCGTTGTGCGACGGTGTGAAGCACTTCATCGCCCACGATGTGTCCGAGCGAGTCGTTGACGAGCTTGAAGTTGTCGAGGTCGATGTAGAAGATCGCGACGCAGCAGGCGTCAGGTTCGGCGTCGAGTCCCGCCATGTGCGACTCGAGTTCACGGATGATCCCGGACCGGTTGTAGAGACCGGTCAACGGGTCGTGCACCGCCTCCCACGCCAGCTGGGTGCGCTCTCGGTAGCGGTCGGTGATGTCGACGAACGACACCAGGACGACCACGTCGGTGCCGTCATCGTCGATCGGACGGCAACTGCACGACAACCAGCGTTCCCCGGCGGGGGTTGTGATCGTCGCGGTCGTGTCGGAGACCGCTTCACGGGTGCGCAGGCAGCGGGCGATCGGTGATTCGTCGCCCACGAAGTCGAGCGGCAGCTCGTGGACGCTGGCGCCGGGAATCGCTTCGGGACCGAGCATGGTCCCGGCTGCTGGGTTGGCGAGTTCGATGTCGCCGTCCTCCCGGACGACGATCACCGCCTGATGGAGCGCGGCGAGGATCGTTCCCAGCCGTTCGATGAGGGGGCGACGGGTGGGTTCGGCGACGATGAGGAAGCCGTCGTCCATGGTCGTCACCGACGTGTGCGCGAGAAATGATCGTCCGTTGTCGGCGCGACGGTGGAGCTGATCGACGGTGCCGCCCAGCGAGACCGCCGCGTGGGGGTCGACATGCGCTCCGACCGCCTCGTCGAGGTCCCGTCCGATCGCGTCGGCCGCTCCCCTGCCGTACATCTGTTCGGCGGCCGGGTTCCACGAGCGCACCATCATGTGGTCGTCAACTGCGATCACCGCGTTGCTCACGTGGTCCAACAGTGCCGCCTGCCGGCGCAGTGCGGACTCGACGGCCTTCTGCGCGGTGATATCCCGCAGGATCACCTGATAGGCGGGCAGGTCGTGCCATACCGTGCGGACCGAGGTCACCTCCATCGGGCGGGAGACCCCCTGCGCGTCGACCATCACCACTTCTTCGGGTGTGGTCGATGCGCCGGCCTCGTCGCCCATCCCGATGATCCGCTCGATCATCTGCGGAAGTTCGTCGGGATGGACGAAGTCCGCGATCGAACGACCCAGCATCGCGTTGCGGTCGTCAACGCGCGCGAACGCGAGGGCGGCGGAGTTCACGTAGACGATCAGACCGTCCTGGTGGACCGCGATGGCGTCCGGGCTCAGCTCGAGGAGAAGGCGGTAGCGTTCGGCGACCGCGGCGTCGCTGGGACGAGCCATCGGCTCGGCGTCCGGTGCCACGAGTCCGGGGCGGTCGTCGCCGTCGTCCTCAGGTCGTCCCACTGCGTCACCCCCTCTAACCGTCATCCCCCACCGATCATCCTTCCCTACGAGGCTTCGAAAAGGGCGCGCTGCGAGATGCAAGAGTGCGCCAGAACGGATATCCGCCCTGACGAATACCCGCGTGAACTGGCCGAATGTCGGGTTTGCGCGGGATCCTGAACGCGGGCTACCCGCTTGGGTGGCCGCGATGACCCCCTCCGGCATCGCATATCCCACAGAAAGTTCACGATCATGACGATTCAGCGTTCGACCATCTCCGGCCTGGGAGCCGTCACCGGTTATGGCTGGGGCCGCGAGGCTCTGTGGAACGGTCTTGCGTCCGGTAAGTCGGCCGCCGCGCTGCACCACGGCTTCGGCTTCGGCGGCGGACAGCCGTCCGTCGCCCAAGAGTCCGGCGAGGCCGGACAGCCCACCCCATCGGACGGGCCCGGATGGATCGTGCGGGTACCCGAGGGCGGTCACCCATCTGACGGGCGGACTCGATTCTCGCGAGCGATGCGTGCCGCGGCGCGTGAGGCCATCGACGATGCGATGGCACGGGGCTGGTCGCCGGGCCCACGGGTGGGCCTCGTGCACGCCTGCGTCCTCGGTGACCTCGACATGTACCCGATGGTGACCTCGGGGGTCGGACGGTACACCGGACGCCAGTACCTCTCGGTGACCCCGTCGACTCCGGTGTCGCTGCTCATGCAGGAATACAAATTCCATGGACCCGCGATCAACGTGTCGGCGATGTGCACGTCGGGATCGGCGGCCATCGTCACCGCGAAATCGTGGCTCGACTCCGACCTCGTCGACGACGTCGTCGTGGTGGCGACAGATCTGTCGGCGAAACCGGAGGTGGTCACGATGTTCGTCCAACTCGGAGTGGCCATCACCGACACCGACGCGCTGAACGCATGCAGACCCTTTCAGGAGGGCAGCCGCGGGTTCACCTTCGGCGAGGCGGCGATTGCGTTCACGATGACCAACCGTCGCGCCGATGGGTACGCGGATGTGCTGGGCGGCGCGATGTCTCACGACGCGTTCCACGTCACGTCTATCGATCCGGAGCTGACGAGCGTGCGGTCGTGTGTGGAGCAGGCGCTCACGATGTCCGGCGTCGACGGCGCGCGCATCCGGTATCTCAACGCGCACGGCCCGGGAACCCGACAGTGCGACCGCGCCGAGGCGGCGATCGCCGACACCATGCTGCCCAATGCCGAGGTGTTCTCGGTGAAGCCGCTCGCCGGGCACTGCCAGGGCGCTGCCGGGGCCGTCGAACTCGCGGCGTCGTTGCTCGGCTACGAACGCGGCGAGGTCCCCGCGACACCCCGGGTCGCCGATGCGCTCATCCCGCAATTGCTTGACGGGCGTACCCATCTCGAGGACGGGTTGACCATGAAGACCTCACTCGGAATGGGAGGACACAACGCGGCGGTCGTTCTCGCGCCCCATGCGTGAGGGCCTTGACGACTTGGTGAGGCGATGCGGCGTCGGCCGATCCGCCGGGGCCGCATCGCACCGTCCACACACTCGCCGGCCACCTCTGGCTCGTGCCGAACGGTTCCCCGAAATCGTCCGGATTGTCGCAGTCCGCTGCGGAATGCCTCGGCGCGCCGCACAATTCAGCCATGAGCAATGACCCGAACCCCCCGGTGGCCGACTCGACGCGGACCGACCCACCACCGACGTCGGGCGGGCGGCACGCACTGACGTTGTTCCTCAACTCTCCGTTCGCGGGCATGTCCCCGTGGATCCTGATGGCGTTGCTCGCCGGACCCGGCAGATTCGAAGAGGCCGCGGCGTCGGCGTTTGCGCTGTCACTCCTGCTGGTGATCGGCGGTCACAAGCGGGGTACGAGCGTCAAACTCCTCGAAGTCTTCGACGTCACCTATTTCGGCACGATGGCGATCATCGCGCTGTTCGCCTCCGACGGCGTCATCGACTGGCTGGAGCGCTGGGGCGGGGAGATGACCAACATCGCGCTGGTCGCCTTCGCGCTCGGGTCGATCCTCGTGCGTCAGCCGTTCACCCTCCAGTACGCGCGGGAGACCACGGAGAAGCAGTTCTGGGACAGCCCGCTGTTCGTCCACATCAACTACGTCATCACGTGGGCGTGGGTCGCCGGATTCGGCGTCGCCGCGATCTCCGGCGCGTTCGGCGATCTGGTGCTCGACGACCCGAACAACTTCTGGACCGGGTGGATCATCCAGATCGGCGGCACGATCTTTGCGATCGCGTTCACCGAGTTCTATCCCGACTACGCGACCTACCGGGCCGCGGTCCGGGAGGGATGGTCCACCGACGAGAAGCCGGAGAGCATCCTGCATCTGTTCGGGTGGGTGCCGATCTACGTTCTCGCGATCGGCATCTCCGGATTGGTCACCGATTCACTCGGCACGGTGGCCGGAGTCGTCCTCATCGTCGCGGGTGTGGTCGCGATCAATCTGTTCAAGCGGATGACGGCCGTCATGGACGCACGGCTGGAGGCGACGCCGCGCCGGCCGGCACACGGCTGAGCGGGACCCGACAGTCGACACGGCCCGATCGCTCGATCGGTAGTGTCGACGACATGAAACTCGACGGCGTAGGAATCTGGAGTTCACCGCTACGGTACGGAGACACCGGGGAGGCCGCCGAAGCCGCGGCCGAGCTTGATGAATTGGGTTACACAGCCCTGTGGATCCCCGATGTGGGTGGTCCGGTCCTCGACTCGGTCGAGAACCTGCTCGGCGCCACTCGCAATGCCGTGGTCGCCACCGGGATCCTCAACATGTGGATGCACGAGCCGCACGACGTCGCGGCCGCGCATGCGCGCCTCAGCGAGCAGTTCGGTGCCCGGTTCCTCCTGGGTCTGGGCATCAGCCACGCACCGCTCATCGATGCCCAGGAAGCCGGCCGCTACAAGAAGCCGCTCGCCACCACCAAGGCGTTCCTCGACGGCCTGGACGACGCTCCGCAACCGGTGCCGACCGATGCTCGGGTGCTGGCCGCACTCGGACCGAAGATGCTCCAGCTGTCGGCCGACCGGACCGCCGGCGCCCATCCCTATCTGGTGACCCCGGACCACACCAGGATCGCCCGCGAAACCCTCGGTGACGGACCGCTCCTCGCGCCGGAGCAGACCGCGATCATCGCCGCCGACCGCGACGAGGCGCGGGCGATCGGAACGAAGTGGCTCAAGGGCTACCTCGCAATGCCCAATTACGCCAACAACCTCCGCCGCCTCGGGTTCTCCGAGGACGATCTGTCGTCGGTGAGCGACCGGTTGTTCGACGCCCTGATCGTCTGGGGCGACGAGACCGCGATCCGAAAGCGCATCGACGAGCATCGCGCGGCCGGCGCCGATCATGTGTGCGTGCAGGTTCTGCAGGCCGATCACCGGGGCTTCCCACGCGAGCAGTGGCGTCGCCTCGCGGCGGCCCTGGGCTGATCGTCGCGCCCTGAGGGGCGAGGAGCGAGAGTTCCGCTCCCCCTGCTCCCTGATCCGAAAGAACCGCAAAGCCCCTGGTCCCGAGCCCGAGAGATCTGCTGGTCCACCGCTCCCTGAGGAGCGCCCGGAGCGCCCGGAGCGTGCGGAGGGCGTGGTCGATCACCGCTCTCTGAGGAGCGCCCGGAGCGTGCGGAGGGCGCGTCACGAAGGGTCTGGCGACGTCATCTCACCAGGACCCTTCGTGACGCTCGCAAGCTCGCTCCTCAGGGAGCGGGTGGTGGCGCTCGCAAGCTCGTTCCTCAGGGAGCGGGTGGTGGCGCTCGCAAGCTCGTTCCTCAGGGAGCGGGTGGTGGCGCTCGCAAGCTCGCTCCTCAGGGAGCGGGGGGCGGGCTTGCCAGCCCGTCAGGGACCAGGGATTGGCTTCTCAGGGCGCGGGCACGGCGGGGTCACGGGATGTCCCGCCGGCGGAAGCCGGCGAATCCGAGTGCGACGAGCACCACCACGACCACCCCCACTCCGGCTAGTCCCCACCAATCGAGCTGGGCCGCAGACACATCCGGCACGTGGTGGAACGGACTGAACCCGAGCGCCCACTCCGGGAGTTTGAAGCTCGGACCGAGGATCGTCAGTACGAACGAGACGATGACGCCGAGCCAGATCGCCGGCCGGACCCGGGGTCGGGCCCCGATGACGGCAACCGCGATGCCGACGACTGCCCAGACCGCGGGGATCGTGGCGATCGACTGGAGGAAGACGTCGCCGAAGCCGAGGCCGAGATCAGCCGTGGCGGCGAAGATGCCGACGACCAGCCCGGCAATGGTCACGAGTACGGCGGGGACGAGGAGGGCGACGCAGGTCGCGGCGCCGAAGTAGCCCGGACGGTTGACGGCGGTCGCGAGGACCGCCTCCGCGCGGTCCTCGAGTTCCTCAGTGCGGATGCGGTTGACGATCTGCACCCCGGCGACGGACGCGATGATCCCCACCAGACCGAGGATCGTCGTGACGAAGGCCGACACCAGGTCCGCCGGGGACGCGGCCCCGGAGGCGAAGATCTGAGCCATCGCCGGATTCGCGGTCAGCAGGCCACGAACCGACCTGGTGAAGTAGCCGAAAATGATGCCGAGTCCGACGAACGCGAGCGCCCATGAGCCGATCGGAGCCCGGTTGAGGCGGATGGCCAAGGCCAGTGGCGAGCCGATGTCACCCCGCGCCGGACCCGGCCGTGCCGGCACGAGCCCCTGACCGAAGTCCCGCGCGCGCTGCAGCGCGAAGGCGGCTGCGCCGACGACGATCACGAAGGTGACCCCGAGTAGCAACGGCCACCAGTGATCTCCGGTTGCCGGTCTGGTCTCCTGCACCCACCCCAGTGGATTGATCCACGTGGTCCACGCCGGCGCATCGACCGAGAACAGGAATCCCCTCAGCACGAACAGGACACCGAGGAGCGACACGGCGATCGTCGTGGCGGCCCGTGCGTCCGAACCCACCTGGGCACTCACCGCCGCGACGGCGCCGAACATCCAGCCCGTGACCGTGAACCCGGCTCCCAGAAGAAACGACGATTCCCAGGCCCCACCGCACAGCGACGTCGTCAGACCCGCCACGACTCCGACGGCGACCGAGCACACGGCGGCCATGACGAGCGCGGTGGCCAGCCGCGCGGCACGGCCGAGCACGCCTGCGGCGAGGAGTTCCGCTTGTCCGGAATCCTCCTGCCCACGAGCCGCTTTCACCACGATGAAGATCGCGCCGAGGGCGGCGATGAACCCGCCCAGCGCGAGGCTGCGCCACACGACGAATCCGTCGACGGTGGACAGGTCGTAGGCGGGTCCGAAGATCAGTCCCAGTGCTGGGTTCGAGCCGATGGTCGCGGCGAAGGCGGCGCGCTCCGCTGCGTCAGGAAACAGCAGTGGGTAGGCGATGACCGACGACACGGTGAGGGCGGTCGGCAGCACGATCCACGGCGCGAAGCTGCGGCCCTCGTGACGCAGGGAGGCCCGCACCAGCGGGGCGGTGCCGATCGTCGACGCCGTCATGGCCTCACCGCTCCCCTGCCGGCTGGTCGGATTTCTCGTACAACGACAGGAAGAGACTCTCCAGCGATGGTGGTTCGACCGTGAGCGAGCGCAGGCCACAGGAGGACAGCACCGACATCACCGGACCGATCCGAGCCGAGTCCACGGTTGCGCTCAGGCGATGTCCGCCGGAACCGGTGTCGTGTACGTCGAGGCCCTGTACGTCGACGTCGTGCAGCTGCGCGAGCAGATCCGGACCCGGAAGTGAGTCCAGCTCGGCGCGAACAGAAGTGCGGGTGTGACCGCGCAGTTCCGCCAACGTCCCGGTCGCGACGACGGCTCCGTCGCGGATGATGCTGAGCCGGTTCGCGAGGGTCTCGGCCTCGGCGAGGATGTGACTCGAGAGCAGCACCGTGGTCCCGCGGGCGGTCGCCTCACCCACGACTTCCTGGAAGACGTTCTCCATCAACGGGTCCAAGCCAGAAGTCGGCTCGTCGAGGATGAGCAACTCGACGTCCGATGCCAGGGCCGCCACGATCGCGACCTTCTGCCGGTTGCCCTTGGAGTACTGCCGTCCGCGTTTGGTGGTGTCGAGCTCGAACCTGGCCACCAGATCGGCGCGCCGCGCGTCATCGAGTCCGCCTCGCATCGAGCCGAGCAGGTCGATCATCTCGCCGCCGGTCATCGTCGGCCACAGCGCGACGTCGCCGGGTACGTACGCCAGCCGACGGTGCAGTTCCACGACATCACGCCAGGGATCGCCGCCCAGGAGCCGTACCTCTCCCCCGTCCGCCCGCAACAAACCCAGCAGGACCCGGATCGTCGTCGACTTGCCGGCGCCGTTGGGTCCGAGGAAGCCGTGGACTTCGCCGCGGGCGACCTCGAGGTCGAGCCCGCGGAGTGCTTCGAACCTGCCGAACGACTTTCGCAGGCCCCGGACATCGATGGCCGGGTCGGAGCGCTGATTCTCGGAACGGTCGATGCTCATGACGTACCTCCGGTTCGACACGACGTGACGATCGTTCCACAGCGAGCGGGACGGCGGGTGTGGTTCGGGCCGGTCCCGGGGGCCGATGGCGCGGAGGAGGTTTGACGGTCGACATCGGCGGGGCACACTGCCGGCATGGCCATCAAGAAGAACGACACAGTGCGCTGGAACACCTCTCAAGGCGAGACCGAGGGGACTGCGGAGGAGAAGCGAACCAAGGAATTCACCTTCGAGGGACAGAAGTTCAAGGCCAGCGAGGATGAGCCGTACTGGATCGTCACGTCGTCGAAGACGGGCTCGAAGGCCGCCCACAAGGAGTCGTCCCTGTCGAAGAAGTAGTCGGCGAACCATTGATCAGCCGATCCCTATGCCTAGAGCTGCTATGCTCCTAGCAGTTCTAGGTATAGGGGTTCTATGTATATCGAGAAAGACCTGGTTGCGGCGTCCGCGACCCCGCTTGTGCTCGGGATTCTCGCCGAGGGTGAGTCCTACGGCTACGCGATCCTGAAGCGCGTGCGGGAGATGTCCGACGGCCGGATGGAGTGGACCGACGGGATGCTCTATCCCTTGCTGCACCGGCTCGAACGCGCCGGTCACGTCGAGGCCTCGTGGGGTCAGGCCGACACCGGACGGCGTCGCAAGCACTACACGATCACCACCGCCGGGTTGGCCGCACTCGCCGAGCGGAGGTCGCAGTGGGAGGTCGTGGCGGACGCGCTCGATCAGGTATGGCGGTCGGTCGCAATGCCGCCGGCCGCGGAGGGTCTGGCGTGAACGCGGACACCGAACTCGAGAACCAGATCGATCGGTGGCGCGGATATGTCCTGCGCCACCAGGCCATCGCCACCACCGATGCCGACGAGATGGAAGATCACCTGCGCGGTCAGATCGCCGATCTCGCCGCCGGCGGCCTCGACGACGACGAAGCGTTCCTGGTGGCCGTCAAGCGAATGGGACGGGTCGATGCGCTGTCGCGCGAGTTCGCCCGGGAGCATTCCGACAGGTTGTGGAAACAGCTGGTCCTGACCGCAGAACCGCCCGACGGCCTGGGCCGGCGGCGTCACGAACTCAGCGTCGTGATCGGTCTCGTCGTCGCAGCGGCGGCGACTGTCCGCATCGCGCTGGAGGTCATGCCCGAGTTGGTTCTCGTCCGCAACGCGACGCTGCTCGTGTTGCCGTTCCTGGCGGTCTATTTCGGCTGGAAGCGTCGGATCTCGCCTCGAACCGCGATCACGGTGGCCGCCGCGTTCGTCGCGACCGGGCTGATCGTCAACATCTACCCCTTCGTCGACGACGGGCCCACACAGGCCATCGTGGCGATCCACGCGCCGATCGTGCTGTGGTTCCTGGTGGGCGTGACGTATGTCGGCGGCCGGTGGCGGTCGGGACCCAGACGCATGGACTTCATTCGCTTCACCGGCGAGTGGGTCGTGTACGCAACGCTTCTCGGACTCGGCGCGGCGGTGCTCACGGGGTTGACCGCCGGCGCCTTCAGTGCGCTCGGCATCACTGTGGACACCGTGATCAGCCAGTGGCTGGCGCCGATCGCCGCAACCGGCATCGTGCTGCTCGCCGCCTGGCTGGTCGAGGCGAAGCAGAGCGTGGTCGAGAACATCGCGCCGGTGCTGACCAAGGTGTTCACGCCGGTCACCGCGGTGATGCTCATCGTGTTGCTGGTCGCGATGGTGACCAGTGGCGACGTCGTGGATGTCGACCGTGAGCTGTTGATCCTGATCGACCTGATCCTCGTCGTCGTTCTCGGCCTGCTGCTGTACGCGATCTCGGCGCGCGATCCGCATCAGCGGCCGGAACTCTTCGATCGGCTGCAGCTGGTGCTGGTGGTCACCGCGCTCGCGGTCGACGCGGTCATGCTGACGATCATGGCCTCGCGGATCGCCGAATTCGGGTTCACCGCCAACAAGACCGTGGCCCTGGGCCTCAACCTCGTTCTGCTGGTCAACTTGTCGTGGGCCGCGTACCTGCTCTTCGGCTTCGTTCGTCGCCGGCGCGGGTTCGACGCGACGGAGCGGTGGCAGACGGACTACCTGCCGGCGTTCGGGCTCTGGGCGCTCGCCGTCGTCATCGCGGTGCCGCCGCTGTTCGACTTCGCCTGACCGGCCGGCGCCGGGAGCGGAGCGAGCGGGCCGAATGGATGCCGGCGCCGGGAGCGGAGCGAGCGGGCCGAATGGATGCCGGCGCCGGGAGCGAAGCGAGCGGGCCGAATTGACCGCTGCCGCGTAGACTCCGCGACCATGGCGATCGTCAACCGAGGGTTCGTGGGACGCCGCGACCGCGACGCGCGGCGGCTCCCGCCCGGGCAGTACACGACCCTCGATTTCCCCGTGCTTTCCTCGGAGCCGACACCCGCGGTCGACGCGGAGGGATGGATGCTGGCCGTGCAGTCGGCCGACCATCGTGCGGCCACCTTCACCTGGGAGCAGTTCCAGGATCTGCCCCACGACGACATCACCACCGACATCCATTGCGTCACACGGTGGTCGAAGTTCGACACTCGGTGGCGCGGCGTCTCGTTCGACACGCTCCTGCACGTGCTGCCATGGGAACCGGCGCCGTTCGTGATGGCGCACTGCCACGGCGGGTACACCGCCAATGTGCCGCTTGCCGATCTCGTCGGCGGCCGCGGCTGGATCGCGGACACCTACGACGGCGAACCGCTCGCTACCGAGCACGGCGGTCCGGCTCGGCTCCTCGTGCCGCACCTGTACTTCTGGAAAAGCGCCAAATGGGTTCGGCGCCTTCGCTTCATGACCGAGGACGCACCCGGTTTCTGGGAGGAGCGCGGATACCACATGTACGGTGACCCCTGGCGCGAGCAGCGCTACTCGTGACGACCTGGCATCTGACGACGGTCACCTCGGTCGTCGACATCACCCCGACCGCACGCACGCTGCGCCTCGCCCTCCCCGAAGAGATCCATGCGCTGCCCGGTCAGCACGTCGACATCCGGCTGACCGCGGAGGACGGCTACTCCACCGCACGCGCCTACTCGCTGTCCGATGTCCGCGAGACGCGGTCGGCCGAGGTCACCGTCGAACGACTCCACGACGGTGAGGTGTCGCCGTACCTCGTCGACGTCGTCGAACCCGGCGATCCGTTGGAGATCAGCGACCCGCACGGGTACTTCTTCACCTGGCCCTCCGGCGACGACCGACCCGTCCAACTCATCGGTGGTGGCTCCGGAATCGCGCCGCTCATGTCGATGATCCGCAGCCGGGAGGTCGAGGCACCGCAGACACCGTTCTCCCTCGTGTACTCGGTTCGCAGCCCCGAACGCGTCTACTACCGCGACGAGTTCCGGCAGTTGATCGAGCATCGCCGGATGGATGTTCATCTGATCCACACCCGGGTCGCGCCCGAGGGCGCGATGCGGCCCGCCGGACGTCTCACCGCCGACGAACTCGCGGCGCTGACCATGGATCCCGCCACCTCCCCCACCGTGTTCATCTGTGGGCCGAACAGGTTCGTCGAGAACTGTGCCCAGTGGATGGTCGAGGCCGGACACGCCCGCACCCGCATCCGAACCGAACGCTTCGGCGAGTGATCCCCGACGCTTCACCGATTCTCCCAAGCAAGTGCTTGATCGACACGTAGCGTAACGGTATGACCTCCGCGTACGACTTCACCGCCACCGGCATCGACGGCACTCCTGTCGAACTCTCGGACTATCAGGGCAGTCCTCTGCTCATCGTGAACACCGCGTCGCAGTGTGGATTCACTCCCCAGTACCGCGGTCTGGAAGCTCTGCACCGGGACTACGCCGACAAGGGGTTGCGCGTGCTCGGCTTTCCCTGCGATCAGTTCGGACACCAGGAGCCGGGTGACGAGGAGGAGATCAAGAACTTCTGTTCACTCACCTACGACGTGACGTTCCCGATGTTCGCGAAAGTCGACGTGAACGGACCCGATGCGCACCCGCTGTTCGCCTGGTTGCGAGACCAGAAGTCCGGCGTGCTGGGTGGGCGCATCAAGTGGAACTTCACCAAGTTCCTGATCGGGCGGGACGGTTCGGTCGTCGCGCGGTATGCGCCGACCACGAAGCCGGAGAAGCTCGCCGGGTCCATCGAAGAACAGTTGTGACGAGATGGGTATCTCTGTGAACACCGACAGCACCGTCAGCCGGACCGGTTCGTTCGTCCGGATCATGATCGCCTACCTGCTGGCCTTCGCAGTCGCTGCCGCCTGGCTGATCTGGGGCCCGGCCACCGCATACCTGTGGCTCGACACCCTCGTCGCCGACCTGCTGGCCACGCTGGTCATCTTCGCGTTCAGCCGGTACTACGGGAACTCCAGCTTCTACGACGCCTATTGGAGCGTTGTACCGCCCGCACTCTTCGTCTACTGGTGGGCGGCCGGGGACGTCGGAATCGACGCGGTGCACTGCTGGGTGATCGCCGTCGTCATCGGCGCCTGGGCGATCCGACTCACCGCGAACTGGGCCATCGGCTGGCCTGGGCTCCAGCACGAAGACTGGCGCTACCCGATGCTGAAGTCCGGTGCCGGGCGCGCCGAACTGCCGGTCGATCTGATGGCCATCCACGTCTTCCCCACCATCCAGGTGTTCCTCGGCATGATCCCGATCTACGTCGCCGTCACCCAGACCGGTGCGGTCGCCTGGCTGACCGCGGTCGCCGCTGTCGTGGGACTGGCCGCCACGACGCTCGAATACGTGGCGGACGGGCAGTTGCGCCGATTCGCCGCGCACCGGACACCGGGCGCTGTGCTCGACACCGGGGTGTGGGCGTGGTCGCGCCACCCGAACTACTTCGGGGAGGTCATGTTCTGGGGGTCGATGGCCCTGTTCGGTCTCGCCGCCTCACCCGGTGACTGGTGGTGGCTGTTCGTGGGCGCGGTCCTCATGCTGGCGATGTTCCTCGGCGCGAGCATCCCCATGATGGAGAAGCGCAGCCTCGAGCGGCGACCCGGCTATCAGGACGTCATCGACCGGGTGCCGCGCTTCGTGCCCCGACCGCCGCGTTCGGCGTCACACCCGCCGGATCAGGTCACTGCGTGAGCCGACGACGTGTCGTCATCGCCGGTCTCGGTGACTCCGGATTGCTGACCGCGATCCACCTCGCTGAGCATGCCGATGTCGTGGGCATCTCGTCGAAGCCGGGACTGGTCAGCGGACAGGAACTCGGTCTTCGGATCAGCCGGCCCGACGCATGGGCGCGGGACTATCGGATCCCGTTCGGGCGCTTCCGCAAACTCGACGACATCCGGACCGTCCACGGCACGCTGACAACCGCCGATCTGGACAACCGCACCGTCACCGTCGTCGACGCCGCCAGCTCCGAGACCATCGAGGGCTACGACGCGCTGGTCATCTCCACCGGGGTGCGGAACGGCTTCTGGCGACAACCCGGGTTCCAGTCCGCGGCCGACATCGACGCCGACTTGCGTTCTGCGCACCAGCGATTCGCCGACGCCGGCGCCGTCGCCGTGATCGGTGGCGGTGCGGCGGCGGTGAGCGCCGCCGCCAATCTGGCCGCCACGTGGCCGGACAAGCGGATCGACCTCTACCACCCCGGCGATCGTGCGCTGCCGCAGCATCATCCGCGGACCTGGGCCACGGTGCGTGCCCGGCTGCAACGGCTCGGGGTCCGTGTCCACGGCGGCCACCGCGCGGTCGTGCCCGACGGATTCAGCTGCGACGAGATCACCCCGGGCCCGGTCAGCTTCTCGACCGGCCAGCAGGCGGTGGAGGCCGATGCCGTGCTGTGGGCCATCGGCCGGGTCGCGCCGAACACGGACTGGCTTCCTCCGGACGTCCTCGACGCGTCGGGCTTCGTCCGTGTGTCGGCCGAACTACGGGTACCCGGCGTCGATTCCGTGTACGCCATCGGCGACGTCGCGGCGACCGACGATCTCCGCAGTTCGGCTCGCAATCGTGCCGATCGCCTGCTGGCACACAACATCCGCGCCGACCTCGGCGGGCGGCCCGACCGGGCGCGGCACTACGCTCCGCCGCGTCGGCGATGGGGTTCGGTGCTCGGCGTGCAGGCCGACGGTTTGCAGGTGTTCGCGCCGAACGGCCGCCCGTTCCGGTTCCCGGCGTGGTCGGTCGACACAATCCTGCAGCCGTGGATTGTCCGGCGCGGTATCTACGGCGGCATCCGGAAGCCGGGGTGACCGTGCGGCTTTTCCCGGCGGGCACCGTGCCGGCCGCGCATAGACTCGGCGCATGAGCAACGAACCGTTCTCGGCGAATCCATCCGGACACACCCCGACGCCGGGCGCGCCGGGACAGACGCCGTCGGGCGCGTACCCGCCGGAAAGCACACCGCCGGCCACCTCGTATCCCGTCGAGACCCCGGGTGCGGTACCGCCGGATGGATCGACGACGACGGACGGGACACCGGTCAGGCCGACTGCGGGCGAACGGGCGAACGCCGTCGTCAAGAAGGTGGTGATCGGGCTCGTCATCGCCGCGCTGCTCGTGGTCACGTACTTCATCCTCGAGGCGTTCCTGCCGCGCTGGTGGGCCGGTCAGATCGGACGACGGGTCGAGGGATCGTTCAGCCGCGGCATCGGCACCGGCCTCGTCCTCGGGATCGTCTGCACCTTCCTACCCGTGCTGTTCTTCACCCTGGCGTTCGTCAATCGCAGTCGGATGAAGAATGTCCCGACGATCATGTTCGCCGTTCTGGGCGTGATCGTCGCGATCCCCAATCTGCTCACGCTCACCGTGGTCGCCGGCGGTGGGAACGGCGCTCACGCCGGTGAACGCATCTTCGACGTCGATGCCCCGGGATTCCGGGCCGCCACGGCCTGGGGAGTCGTCATCGGCATCGTCCTGGCGGTCGGTGTCGGCTACTTCATCTGGCGATACCGACGCCGCGGCCGGCAGCTCCGAGAGATCAAGCATCCCGACACCGAAGGGCGATGAGTAGATGACCGACCAGCGGATCGTCGTGGAGATCGACGATGCGGGTGTCGCCACCGCGACGCTCAACCGGGCCGACAAGCACAACGCACTCGACCCCGCGATGTTCGACGCCCTCATCGACGTGACCGGCACCCTGGCCCAGGACAAACGCGTCCGGGCCGTGGTGGTGCACGGTGCGGGCAAGAGCTTCTGCTCCGGGCTCGACGTGTCGAGTCTGGGGAAGGGCGGCGGCGTGGACTCGCTGCTGGAACGCGAGCCCGGCGTGCTCGGCAACCACGCGCAGCGGGTGTCACTGGACTGGGGCCGGATCCCGGCGCCGGTGATCGCCGCCATCACCGGCAACTGCTTCGGTGGTGGCCTGCAGATCGCGCTGGGCGCCGACATCCGCTATTCGACCCCCGACGCGCGCCTGTCCATCATGGAGGTCAAGTGGGGTCTGGTGCCGGACATGGGCATCACCCAGACGTTGCCGCGACTCGTGTCCGCCGATGTCGCAAAGGAACTGACGTTCACCGGTCGGATCGTCGACGGCAGCGAGGCCCATCGGCTCGGTCTGGTCACTCGTGTCGTGGACGACCCGCTCGCCGCCGCACTCGATCTCGCGCACGAGATCGCGTCGAAGTCACCGCACGCGGTCCGTGCCGCCAAACGTCTCTACGACGAGTCGTGGGCGGGCACCGACCCCGCTGCGGCGCTGATGCTGGAGAGCGAGCTCCAGGTTGCGCTGATGGGATCCCCGAATCAGATGGAGGCGGTCCACGCCGGGATGGCGCGACGCGACGCGCGCTTCGCCGACCCGGAGTGACCTGCCTCCCGGACGCCGGTCAGTTCGACAGGCCGGCGTCCTTGCTGCCGTAGGCCTCCCGCAACCGCGGCTTGACGACCTTGCCACCGGCATTGCGCGGCAGTTCGTCGATGATCACGAGGTCCTTCGGGTGCTTGAAGCGCGCGAGGTTCTCGTTCAGGTACGGTTCGAGCTCGGCCAGGGTGAGATCCTCGACGCCCTCGGCCAGCACCACCACCGCAACCGGCACCTCGCCCCACTTCTCGTGTGCGCGACCGATGATCGCCGCCTCGCTGACACTCGGGTGTCCGTACAGGACGTTCTCGACCTCCGCGCAGTAGATGTTCTCGCCGCCCGAGATGATCATGTCCTTGGCGCGGTCGACGACGAAGAGAAACCCCTCCTCGTCCTGGCGCACCAGGTCGCCCGAGTGGAACCAGCCGCCGCGGAAGGCTTCCGCGGTTGCTTCCGGCTTGTTCCAGTAGCCCTTCATCATGTTGGGACCGCGGTAGACGATCTCGCCGACCTCACCGGGTTTGACGTCGTTCATCAGCGGGTCGACGATGCGCGCGGTGACCGCCGGGACGACCTTGCCGATGGAGCCGAGTTTGCGCAGCGCGTCCTTGCCCTCCAGGATCGTGGTCACCGGTGACATCTCGGTCTGACCGAACGCGGTCATGTTCGCGGCGTCGGGGAAGGACTCGTTCATCGCGTTCAGCACGGTGTCCGACGCGGGCGCCGCACCCCAGCTCATGGTCCGCAGCTTGAGCTTCCGGGGCTTGGCCTTTTGCGCCGCGCACACCGCCTGCCACTGGGCCGGCACCATGAACACCGAGGTGACGCCCTCTCGTTCGAGGGTGTCGAGCATGGTGTCGGGGTCGAATGCGCCGAGCGGATGCAGGACGGCGCGTACACCGCGGTAGAAGATCGGTGCGAAGCCGCCGATCCCGGCGATGTGGAACAGCGGCGGGACGATCGAGGCGACATCGTCGGACTGGCCCGCGGTCGTGGCGATCGTCGTCACCGCCTGCGCCTGGAAGTTCTGGTGGGTGAGCATGGCGCCCTTGGGTTTCCCGGTCGTGCCCGATGTGTACATGATGGCGGCCACGGTGTCCTCGGGAACGTCGACCTCCGGCAGGTCCGACGCGTCCTCGGCGAGGAGGGATTCGAAGTCGAGGTGAGCATCGTTGTCGCTGCCGTCGACGACGATGACGGTGTCGATCTGGCCGGTCGACGCACTGACCGCGTCGGCGATCGGGGCAAGCAGGGTCTCGGTGACGACGACCTTGGCCCCGCTGTCGGTGACCAGGTAGGCGACCTCGGCGGGACTCATCCGGATGTTCACCGGAACCGGGATGGCGCCGATGAGCGTCGCCCCGAGGATCGCCTCGACGTACTCCGTTCGATTGAGCAAGGCCATCAGAACTCGATCACCGAACTGAACACCCCGACGGTGGAGTGCGGCGCCGAAGGCGCGCGAGCGGTCGTCGAGGTCCTTCCAGGTCGTGTGTCGGTCGAGGTAGGTGATCGCGGTCTTGTCCGGGGTCATCATCGCGTGCCGACGAACCTGGTTGTTCCAGTGATTGCGTCGCGAGCGGTACGGCTCGGTGGTCAGGTTGCTGGTGACCTCGGCACTTGCAGTCATGACTGCCTCCCATTCGTCGAGCGGACTCGACCCGTTGTGATCGCCCTCGTCGAGGGTTCGGCACTGTTGTGTCCCGTGTCACACATTAGGTCGTCCGCGTTGCCAGATTCAGGCATTCCCGCCGTTTGCTGGGTACCTCGGGCATTTCAGGGGCAGCATGCGGACTCGTTGTCTCCGCGAGCCGTGGCCGGACGTGTGCGGTCCGGACGAAAACCCGTCGACTGGGCGTCTCTTTCCGTCGACTGGGCGCCGATTCTCGTCGACCGTGCGCCGATTCTCGTTGACTGTGCACCGATCTGTGTCGACTGTGCGTCGATCTCCGTCGTATCAGCGAAGGGAGAAGCGTCCGCCGGTCCGTCGTGATTCCGCGACCTTCCATCCTTCCGATGACAACGGCCCCGGGCTCGCGACGGTCGCTACGCGAACTCACCCGCGCGACGTCGCAGATACTCCCGCGCGCGCTCGTCACTCGTGAGCGCAGCGGCCCGCGCGAAGTGCTCACGCGCCGCGTCGCTCTGGCCGGCTCGCACGAGCAGATCCGCCTTCGCCGCATGGAACGGCGCGAAATCCACGGCATCACTGCCCAACCCGTCGAGAAGTGCGAGTCCGTCGCCGGGAGAACTCGCCCGCCCCAGGATCGCAGCGTGAGCAACCCGCGCACCGAGCGTCGGTGCAACCGCGACGAGCGCAGACGACAGTGCTGACAGTGCGGCCCAGTCCACGACACCGGTTCGAGCCCGGTCCGCGTGGACGGACTGCATCGCCGCTTCGAGCTGGAAGCGGCCGTGTGGTCGACCGAACGATGAGGCTCGCCGAAGCATCGCCTCCCCGTCCCGGATGAGCGCCGCATCCCAGGTGGCGGGATCCTGCTCCGCCAGCGGAACAAAGGGGCCGTCGCGGCCGGACGCCCGCGACAACGACAGGGCGATCAGCGCGGCCAGACCCCAGGCCTCCGGCTCGTCGAGCAGCGAGGCGAGCGTGACGGCCAGGTGGAGCGACTCCCCCGCCATCGACTCGACGAGGTCGGGGTCGGCGCCATCCGCGTCGCTCCACGCGATGGCGAAGCAGCCGTAGACGGCCTCCAGGACGGCGGGCAGGCGTTCCGGCATGGCGGCACGATCGGGAACGACGAACGGTATCCGCGCCGCGCGGATACGACGCTTCGCTCGTACCAGACGCTGCGACATCGTCGCGGGCGCGACCACGAATGCCGCTGCGATCTCCGCCGCCTCGAAGCCGAGTACCGCCTGCATCATCAGCGGGGTGCGGGCGGCTGCGTCGATGGCGGGGTGAGCACAGGTGAACAGCAACTCCAGCCGCTTGTCGGGGATGGCATCGGGGTCCACATCGTCGAAGGTGGTCACAGCGTGTGCTCCAGGAGACGGCGTGCTGTCGAGGGGCGTCGACGTGCGGTGTGCCGCCGACTTCCAGACGTCGCGCTGCTGGTTACGCGCAACGGTGAGCAACCATCCCTCCGGGTTCGCCGGCACCCCCTCGGACGACCACGTGACCAGTGCCCGTTCCAAGGCGGTGGCCAGTGCGTCCTCGGCGAGAGTCAGATCCCCCGACGCTGCGGCGAGAAGCGCCACCAACCGCCAATACGACTCGCGGGCTGCGTGTTCGGCGGTGGTGTGCGCGTCTCGTCGGGTCATGCGTTGGGCGTCCAGGCGCCGTCGACGGTGTAGGTCGCGCCGGGCCTGATCTCGACCACTCCCCACTCGATCGGCGGTGCCTGACGACCCACTCGATGGCGGCGTCGAGGTCGTCGACGTCGATGACGACGGTCCCGCCGAGCTGTTCCTTGGTGTCGGCGAACGGACCGTCTTGGACCACCAGCCGACCGTCGACCTTGCGCAGCGTCGTCGTCACATCCGAGTGCTGCAGGACCTCTGCGCTCACGAGCACGCCGGCGTCCTGGAGCGCGGTGGTGTAGGCGGCGAACGCCGCTTGCCCCTGTGCGATGGCCTCGTCACCGAGGGTCGACGCGTCCATCTCCGGGTAGTGCAGCAGCAGCGAGTAATGCATGATCTGGCCTCTCGTCCAGCGGGCCGCTCGTCGGTCCGTGTGCAGTGATGACGAGCATGCCGAGCGCCGTTCGACACATTCGGCACATCGTTTTTCGATTACCGCTGCCCCATATCCGAAACAAGCGCATAACCCCTGCTCCCCGAGGTGCGAGGAGCGCAAGCGACGAGCCACGAAGGGCCCGGCGAGACACGTTGCCACACCCTTCGTGGCTCGCTTCGCTCGCACCTCAGGGAGCATTCTTTTGGGACGTTCACGAGGGTTTTCTTCATTCGTCCACGACGGCCAGGCCGCAGATACTGAGGAGGCCCGGAGCGTGCGGAGGGTCGTGTGCCCCCGGGTCCCTGAGGAGGCCCGGAGCTTGCGGAGGGCCGTCACGAAGGGTCGTCACGATCGGCCGCCGAGGCGGTCGGCGCGGACCGCCGCGTCGGGCCACATCGCCGGACACGGCAGGCCGGGTGCGGTGGCGACTTCGAAGTGCCACCACTCGTTGGCGAACGTCCGGCACAGGCCCCAGCGGTTCCCGGTGCGTTCGAGCCAGGCGGCACCTTCTCGGGGGCCGACGTCGATGGCCTGGCCGCGTACATGCGGCGATTGCTCTGCCGGCAGGACCCAGCGCCGGGCGGCTTGCGGGCTGCCGTAGGTCGCGATCGCGTCTCGCCATAGCCGGCGCTGCTCGGCGTCTGTTCGCTTTCCGGATGTGATCCACAACGGAACCCCCTGCGCGCGAGCGGTGTTCGACGCCTGCTGGTACGCCGTCGCCAGAACAGGATCGAGGCCGGCGGTCGGCGGTGCGGCATCAGCCGGCGGGGCACCGAGTCCTGAGATCAGCAGTGCGCCGAAGACAGCGATGCAGATGCCGACGACTCGGTGCGCAATGACGTCCATGAACCTCATGACCGCAGTAAACCGTACGACCGACGCCTCTCGCATCGGACCGTCGGAGCCACTACCGTTTTATGTGGGTGGGCCGCGTGCGAGCCTGTGGAGGGTCGGAACAATGAAAAAGCGTCTGGTGGTCTGTTGCGACGGCACATGGAAGTCGTCGAAGGATCCGCGAATTTCGAATGTCGAGAAGATCGCCCGAGCCGTCACCACCGACGCCGACGACGGCGCGGTGCAACTGGTCCACTACGTGAACGGCGTGGGGACCGGCTCCGGCTGGTCGGACCGCCTCATCGGCGGGGCGTTCGGGCGAGGACTCGACGCCAACCTGATCGACGCATACCGTTTCCTCGCCCTGAACCATGAGCCCGGTGATGAGATCTTCGTCTTCGGATTCAGCCGCGGCGCATACACCGCGCGGAGTCTCGCCGGAATGATCTGGCACATCGGCCTGGTCACGCCGCTCGAGCTGGCCCGCCATCCGATGGAGAACCTGTTCGAGACGGTCCTGCGGTGTTACCGGATGAAGCCGACGGACCGGCCGGCGCACACTCCGGGTACCCAGGTTCCGGTCAAGTTCATCGGGGTCTTCGACACCGTCGGTGCGCTGGGAGTCCCCGGCATCACCCGCGTCAAGCACAAGTTCCACGATGTGACGCTCGGCAAGAACGTCTCGATCGCTCGGCAGGCTCTTGCCATCGACGAACGGCGCCTCACGTTCGACCCCTGCGTGTGGGAGGTCAAGAAAGAGGACGAAGGCAAGATCGATGTCAAGCAGGTGTGGTTCGAGGGCGTTCACTCCGACATCGGCGGTGGTCTGGCGATCGCCGAACCCTCGGAGCTGAGTCTCTCCTGGATGGTGCGCGAGGCGGCGCTCGCCGGCTTGCAGTTCTCGTACGACCGCTTCACCCCGATCCGCTACCCCATCGACCTGTCGGACCGGAAGTACGCCACGAACAAGTCGATGAACGCCGCGTACGGCATCGTCAATGCCTTCAAGATCGCGTTCGGATCGCTCCGTGTGCGCGGCACGACCGTTCGTCACCGCGGGCAGTCGCGACGGCTCGAGGTGGAGAACGACAAGGCGACCCCGTTACTCATCGCCGCGCCCGCTCTGAGCCGGTGGAGCGACGACGTCGGGTCTCGAAAGGCGAGGGCGAAGAACATCGGCGAGTGGACAACACTCGTCGACCGGTCGACGGTGAAACTGCCGAACCGCGTGATCGAAATCCCTCCGCTCGAAGCGCCGGTCACCGCTCCGTCGCCGCTCACGACCCGGCAGTGATCACTGCGACGCAGCGTCTTTCACCGCTGCGATCTGGATCAGGTTGCCACACGTGTCGTCGAACACCGCGACCACGGCGGTGCCGACGTCGGTGGGCTCTTGCGTGAACTCAACGCCGAGTCCGCGCAACCGCTCGTACTCCGCCTGGACGTCGTCGACACCGAACTGCGCCAACGGGATCCCGTCTTCGATGAGCGCGTCCCGGTAGGGCTTGACCGCGGGATGCCCGGCCGGTTCGAGGAGCAACTCGGTTCCCTCCGGCTCCTCCGGCGAGACGACGGTGAGCCACCACGTGTTCTCCCCCAGCGGGATGTCGTGTCCCGTGACGAAACCGAGTGTCTCCGTGTAGAACTGATGCGCCTTGCGCTGGTCGTCGACGAAGACGGACATCATGTTGAGCTTCATGGCGGGCCCTTCCGTGGATGAAGCCACCGTTCGGTGATCTCGCCGAGCGGTGCGGGGTCGAAGTAGTGGAATTTGGAGCGTCCACGCTTGTCGGTGTGGACGAGGCCGGCCGACTCCAGGACACCCAGATGCTGCGAGATCGCCTGTCGGCTCAGGTTCAACCCACGCCGAGACGTGAGACGACCGCAGATCTCGAACAACGTCTGACCGTCCCGCTCGACCAGCTCGTCGAGGATTGCCCGCCTCGTCGAGTCATCGAGCGCATGGAACACATCGGCCACACCTGACAATAGGCAAGTGACCACTTGCATGTCAACGGCTGCCGCCGCGCTCGCCATTGCTCCCCGAGCCGGAAGAGTGACCCCCACCGCTCCCTGCGGTGTCCACCCCTTGCTCCCTGAGGTGCGAGGAGCGCGAGCGACGAGCCTCGAAGGGCTGGTGAGGCGCCTCGCGATGCCCTTCGAGGTTCGTCGCTATCGCTCCTCACACCTCAGTATCTGCGGCCTGACGGCCGTCATGGACCACGAAAGAACTGCATCGCTGCGGCCCCACTCCTGCTCCCTGAGGTGCGAGCGAAGCGAGCCTCGAAGGGCTCCGAAACGCGTCTCACCAGGCCCTTCGTGGCTCGTCGCTTACGCTCCTCGCACCTCAGGGACCAGTGGGTTTGTGGTTCTTTCGGATTAGGGAGCAGAGGGGGTGCGGGGCAGGGGACGGCAGCTCCCCGACGCTAGTGAGCAGCACTCCCGAGATACGCCTCTTCGACCCGTCCGATGTCACCCGCGAGGGTGGCCGCGGAGTCGGTGAGCTCGATCTCGCCATGGACGAGGACGACCGCGCGGTCGGCGGTGTCGAGCGCCAGCCGGACATGCTGTTCGACGAGAACCACCGCGGTGCGATCGTTGTCGGCGACCTCGCGGAGAACGGGAAGGATCGATTCGACGACGATCGGCGCGAGTCCCATGCTCAGTTCGTCGATCAGCAGCACCTTCGGCTGCTGCAACAGCGCGCGTCCGATGGCGAGCATCTGCTGCTCTCCCCCGGACAGCTCACCCGCGGCGACCTTGAGCCGCGCACGGAGAGAAGGGAAGTGGTCGAGCACCCGGTCGACGGCTTCGGTCCGAGCCGCCCCGCGTCGTCGAATGGCCAGTTGGAGGTTTTGCCGCGTGGTCAGCTGCTTGAACAGCGACCGGTCGTCGGGCACCAGGACGAGTCCGGCGCGAACCGCTGCGCGTGCATCACCTGCGCGAACCGCCTGGCCGCCGACGCTGACCTCACCGCCCAGGCTCGGCAGCAGACCGGCGAGCGTCGTGAGCAGTGTTGTCTTTCCGGCCCCGTTCGGTCCGAGCAGTGCGACGATCTCTCCCGCGTCGACGGACAGATCGAGACCGTGGACGCAGGCTTTGCCGCGCGAGTAGCCGGCGTCCAGGCCGCGGCATTCGAGCACAGTCACGGTGTCATCTCCTTGGTCGGCGAATGGGATTCGGAGACAGCACCGTTCAGCGTGGAGGAGTCCTCGGCCTCGTCGGTGCCGGCAACGGCTGACGACGGCGTACCGAGGTAGGCATTGACGACGGCCGGTGAGCGTCGGATCTCGTCCGGGGTGCCCTCGGCGATGACGGAGCCGAGGTCCAAGACGATGACCCGATCACACAGGCTCAGAACCAGATCCATGTCGTGATCGACAAGGACCATCGAGACACCGTGCGACCGCGCGGCGCGCAGTCTCTCCCCCAGCCAGCGACTCTCGGTGCTGTCGAGTCCGGCGGCCGGCTCGTCGAGCAGTGCGACCTCCGGTTGACCGGCGAGCACGCGTGCCACCGCGACGAGCTGCCGCTGCCCCTGCGAGAGATCAGCGGCGACAACGTCGCCGAGTTGACTGATCTCCAGCATTCGCAGGACGTCGCGCACGTTCTCGGCCGTGTCGCCCGGTGCGCGACGCGCGGCGATCGCCAGGTTCTCGGCAACCGACAACTCGCCATAGAGCTCGATGTCCTGGAAAGTTCGGCCGAGCCCAGCGCGGCTGCGTCGATGCGGTGCAAGGCCGTTGAGGGTTGTGCCGCCGAGAGTGACCGTTCCGTCGGCGCTCGCGAAACCACTGATGGCGTCGATGAGCGTCGTCTTACCGGCGCCGTTGGGTCCGATCAGGCCGACGATCTCGCCGGAGCGCAGGTCGAAGCCGACGCGATCGACCGCCGTCACCGCGCCGTAGCGCACGGTGACATCGCGAACCGAGAGGAGGATCTTGCCGCTGGTCGACGACGGTGCGGGAGTCGTCGGTGCGGTCTGGTCGGCGACCTGCGGCGGTACCGGCGCTCGGTGTCGGCCCGGCAGCGGAATTCTGTGCAGATAGCCGATCACGCCATCGGGACTGGTGACCACGGTGAGTACCAGCAGGATTCCGCTGATCAACATGTAATAGTCGCCGAAGGAACCGTACTTGTCGGCGGCGAAGTACATCACCCCGCCGGGCGCGATGATGCCGGCGAGGATCGCTCCCGAGATCGAGGTCACGCCGGCGATGTAGAACACCGCGAAGAGCCCGATGCCGGCGAAGACGGTGTAACTGCCTGCCGTGGCGAGCGTCTGCTGGTACGCCAGCAGCGATCCGCCCAGCCCGGCGAGGAACGACGCGATCGCGAAGGCGATGAGTTTGGTTGCGCCGACGTTGATCCCGGCCGCGGCGGCCGACCGCTCGTTGGCGCGGACGGCCAGCATCGACGCGCCGAGCCCGCTGCGTCGTAGAACTGCGACCCCGTACGCCACCGCAGTCAACACGACGAGGCACAGGACGCCGAACGCGATGCGCGGATACCCCTCGCCTGCACCGATTCCCAGATCGATGCCGAACAGCGACGGGGATTCGACAGGCGCACCCTGCAATCCGCCGTTGAGTGACGGGTTGCGGAACCAGAACGCCTCGCAGAACACGGCGAGCGCAAGGGTCGCGACCATGAGCGGCAGTCCACGGACCCGAAGCGCGGGCAGACCGACGATCACGCCGATGACCATCGCCACGCAGGCCGCGAGCAGCGGGCCGATCGGGAACGGGACGTTCAGGTCCTCGGTGAGTCGACTGAGGGCATAGGCGCCGACACCGGCGAGGGTCAGTTGGGCGAGTGACACCTGGCCCGCGTACCCGGTCACGACCACCTGAGACAGCGCGATGATGGCGTAGATCATCGTCGCGATCACCGCCAGGCGGAGACTGCCGGACGTGGCGACGAGTGCGAGGACAGCGACGACGACACCGACGACCCCGGGAAGTACCAGGTGATTCGGTCGGGGCGACCGGCCGAGGTCGTTGCGGGTGACCGCGCCACGTCCTGGAAGTGGACGCCCACGGATGAGCAGGAAACCGATGATGAGGATGAGCGGGACCGCCTCGGCCACGCCGGCATCGGGCATCCAGTCCCAGGAGGTCTGGAGTTTGGTGGCCTCGGACTGCAGCATGCCGATGACTAGTCCGGCGCCCACCGTGATGGAGATGGCGGTGAAATTGCCGACCAGGGCCGCCGCGAGCGCGGGCACGATGAACATGGTGTAGGCCACCGGGTTCAGCGGGACGATCGGCGCGATGAGGACGCCGCCAAGTCCTGCGGTGGCCGACGAGAGCGCCCAGTTGGCGACCGCGATGCGGTCCGGCGAGAGCCCGGTGACGAGCGCGCCCTTCTCGGATTCGGCGGCGGCCTCCGTCGCCACACCGAAGCGGGTGTAGCGCAGCACGAGTCCCGCACAGATGGCGAGGCCGACGATGACCACGGCGAGCATCAGACGGTCCGTCGGGACGGCGCTGGAGCCGATCGTGAACGTGTCGACCTCGAAGATGGGTCCGACGCTGGGTGCGTTCTCGCCGACCCGGAGCGCGATGAGCGCCTGGATGACGAGCATGAGACCGATCGCGGCGACAGCCTTGGCCAGGGACGGCGCTGCCCGCATCGGGCGGAACACGAGCAAGTACAGGATGACACCGAGGATGGCAGCGACGACCACGGAGATGAGCAGTGCGGCAGCGACTCCGAGGTCAGAACCGAGCGGGATGGTCGACGGGAAGCCGGGTATCGGGTTGAGGAGTTCCCCCTGGCGCAGGAAGGCGTACGTGTAGGCCGCGTACAGCGCCACCGCTCCGGTGGCGAAGTTGACGACACCGGAACTCTTGAACGTCATCACCAGGGCCAGGCCGAGGGCGGCGAACACGGCACCGTTGCCGAGGCCGAGGACCAGGAACGCGAGATGGTCGGTCATGGAACTCCCACTGAGAAGTGCGGGGATCGGGGGTCGCGCGGACGCGACCCCCGATCTGCAGAGGAACTAGTTGTTGGTGACGACGGTGTTCTCGAGCTTGGCGTCGGCGGTCACGTCACTGACCAGGATCGCCTTGCTGCACAGCGACGTCAGCGGCGGGAAGGCCTTGCCGTCGCAGGTGAAGGTGATGCCGGGTGCGGCCGGAAGCGGGACGTTCTTCGCCTGCGACAGTGCGGTGGTGAACGTCTGGGCGCTGACGGTGCCCTCGAGCCCGGTCAGTTCGCCGAGAGCGGTCATGACCTGGTACCCGATGTAGGCGAGGCCCGCCGGGTCGGTGTCAGGCGCGTATTGCGCCATCACGCTGCGGTATTGGGTGACGCTCGGGTCGTCGGAGCTGAGGTTGACGGTGGTGAACGCCTTGGCGCCGGAGACCGCCTCGTTGCCGACGGCGTCCAGGACGGGCTTATCGAGGCAGCTGGCGATCAGGTACTTCGAGGCGTCCGGTGCGACGGTCTGCAGCGTCTTGAGGACCGAGATGCACTGGCGGGTGTCGCCGAGGATGCTGACCGCATCCGGGTTGTCGGCGAGACCGGCGGTGATCTGCGGCGTCAGGTCCGCGGCGCCGACCGGCACGGTGACGACGTTGAGAGCCACGCCGGCACGCTGGAACATCGGATCGCCGAGTGCTTTCACCGACGCGGCCGCGTCACCGGAATCACCGATGATCAGGGTGACCTTCTTGAGTCCGTCCTTGGCCGCGGTCGCGGCCTGTCCCGCGAGGACGGCGACGATCCCGCCGGACAGCATGAACGAGCCAGGGGTCGCCATCTCGGCCTGTGACACCGGAGCTTGGGCGACGAACGGGATCTTGGCGCCGGCGATGATCGGCAGCATGACCGCACCCTGCGCGCCCAGCGGCGAGACAACGACCGAAACCTGCTGCTCCACCATCTGATTCGCGCACTTGGTGGCCGACGCAGGCTCTTCTTGCTGCTTGCACACCACCAGTTCGATCTGGTGACCGCCGATGCCGCCACCGTTGTTGTTCAGGTATTCGACCGCGGCTTCGCTGCCCTCCCGCACCATCGGCGTCGTCACCGCGCCGCCCTCGGGGACGATCAGGCCGACCTTGACCGGGTCGCCCGTGGCCGGATTGCTGGGGAGCTGGCTGGTCTCGCCGGCGGTCGAGCTCTCCGAACTGTCGTCGGCGCAGGCCGTCAGCGCTCCGAGCGCGAGCACCCCGGAACAGCCGATCACCGTCGCGGTCCGAAGCACACGCCTGAGTGCACTGGGTGATTTCATGCGATCCCCTTCGATCGTGATTCGACAAACCGCCGCCCCGCTGTGGAGACGGACGAAATGTCGGATTTGATGACTCGGTGGCGACTGTAACCGGCGGCTCGTCGCCACTGAATGGTTTCGAAATAATTTGTCCTGCAATGAGTCTCGGCACTCCAGGCGATCGACGCCCACGGCAGCATCAACCGTCGGTCCGGCGCCGGAAGACCCCCCGCGGTCGACTCGCGTGGCCTCGTCGACGTGCTGCCGACGAACTCACACTGGACTCAGAGGCAAAAGTTAGACGACCATCCAAACTTTGGTGGCGGAATGCAAGAATTGGTCGGTCGGGGTCGCCCCGCCCGCACGGAAGGCACCACATTGACCGAAGCTCCGGCCCTCGGCCGCCGGGAACGCAACAAGCAGCAGACGCGTGAGCGCCTGCTGATCGCTGCGCGCGAACTCCTCGCCTCCGAGGGAAGCGCTGCAACGGTGGAGATGATCGCCGAGCGTGCCGAGGTGTCACGGGCGACGTTCTTCAACTACTTCCCGAGCAAGGACGATCTGCTCACCGAGCTGTACGGGCAGCTGATGGGTACGTTCTCGCATGTCGTCGATGCCATGCTCGGCAAGCCACTCAGTACGTATGAGCGCGTGGTGGGTGTGTTCGTCGATTTCGCGCGGTCGTCGGTCGCCGACCCGGACTACATGCGGACGGTGACGAGCGAGATCGAACGGATCTCGTCGATGTCCGGGACACTCGGCGAACGCAGCCATGTGTTCACCTCGGAGGTACTGCGGCTCATCGAGCGCGGCGTCGAACAGCAGGACGTGCGGACCGATCATCCGCCGGAGTTTCTCGCCCAGATGGTGGCGGCCATCTATGTGTCGAGCATGCGGTACTGGCAGATCGACCCCGGCTTCGAGGTGAGCGAGAGCTTCGAGCGCGCCGGCCGGTACGCCGCGGAGTCGCTGCTGCCGCGGTAGGCGCCGGTCAATCGTCGGGGCGGGCGACGTCGGCCTCCCACCGTTCGCGGCGTTCGTCGTCGGTCTGCTCCCACCACGGGGTGCCGCGTTCTCCCAGGGCGATCTTCGCCGCCTGGACGCCCTGACGTGACTCGGGTGCGCCCTTCGACCGTTTCACGGCCCGACGCCACGCCATGAGGATCGACTGCAGTTCGGACCGGCGCTCGTCCGGGATCAGCGGATCCGTCGCCCGCCACTTCCGGCCGTTGACGACGATGTGGTGGCCGTCGGGGGTGTGCTCGGGCTCCGGCATGGTTTCCACGGTGCCATGCCGTTTGGGCGCCCCGTGTGACCGGGATCTCGTTGGGCGGCTCACCTGCGGTGTCGCGGGGGTCCGGACCGGCCTCTCAGGGTCTGCTTAAGTCTCACGAGGTAACTTCGCCGTGTCCTTGCCGATACCGAACTGTTACCCAATCTGAGATGGACAACGCTGTGCCTCAACACCGACTGACCACCGACACCACGACGCGTCCCGCCACCCGCGCCCTGCTCGACTCCACGTCGCGTACTCGGCGCCCCGGACGCCATCGCGCCACGTCGCGCTCCGCCACCCGCACCGCCCTTCATACAGGTGCTCTCGCCGCGTTCGTCGGTGCGGTCGGCCTGACTGCCGGGACCGCAGCACAGGCGTCGGCGCAGCCCGCTCCCCCGCCCGCGCCGAAGATCGCGCTGCCCGACAACGTGAAGCTCCCGGCCGGTCTGGTCCTGCCGCCCCAGATCGACGATCTCGCTCGCGACGTCCTGCCGCCGTCGGCGTTCGGCCCGGGCAGCTCCGACCTCCCCGGTATCAAGAAGGCCGTGAAGCCGGTCAGCGGCACCGTGACCTCGGGGTACGGCCCGCGCTGGGGCACCCACCACAACGGAGTCGACATCGCCAACAAAGTCGGAACGCCCATCTACGCCGTGACCGACGGCGTCGTCCTCGAGTCCGGCCCGGCCTCCGGCTTCGGCCAGTGGGTCCGCGTGAAGCAGGACGACGGCACCGTCGGCGTCTTCGGACACGTCAACGAGAGCTTCGTCCGCCCCGGCCAGCACGTACGCGCCGGACAGAAGATCGCAACCGTCGGCAACCGCGGCCAGTCCACCGGCCCCCACCTGCATTACGAGGTCTGGAACGCGAGTGGCACCAAGATCGACCCCCAAGCATGGCTCAACAAGCGTGGGGTTCACCCGTGACGGGTGCTCGCCTGTTCTGACCCACGATCCCACCGGCTCAGTCGGTGGGATCGTTTGCGTCTATCACTTGTCGGCGTTGCGATCGGATGCGCTCCCACGGACCGTCAGCGTGGTACCGATTGCAGAACCGTGGATATCCGAGCCGCGGCGTCGCGGACGCGATCGATCTTCTCCGACAACGCCTCTCCGCCGAATCCCTCGATGCGGCCGCCGATGCTGATCGAGGCGATCAGGCCGGCCGACCGGTCGGTGATCGGCGCGGCCACTGCCGCCACTCCGTCGAGATAGTCCGAGTCGCTCACCGAGTAACCGATCTCGCGAATCCGGTCGAGATGGCGAGTCAGATCTGCCGGATCTGTCAGGGTCCGATCGGTGAACGCAGGCAATTGATCGCGAATCCACCTCGCACGCAACTCATCCGACATTGCGAGCATCACCGTCGGCCCGGCTGCCGCGTGATACGGCAGGACGGTGCCCACCGAGATACCGGCGACGACGAGCGAGCTGTTCCCCTCCACGAGGTCGATGCAGACCGCCCCCTGTTCGGCGGGAACCATGAGGTAGGCGGTGTCCCCGAAGTCGCTCGCCAGGTCGGTCATGAAAGGTCTCGCCGCGGACCGGATGTCGAGCTCGCTCAACGCAGCCGAGCCGACTTCGAACACCCGCAGGCCGACGCGATAGGCGCCGCCGTCGGAGCGCTCGATCCACCCGGCGTGAATGAGGGTGGCCATGAGCCGATGCACGGTGGTCTTGTTCATCCCGCTGGCCGAGGTGAGCTCATTCAGTGTCCACGTCGGCCGGTCGGCGCTGAAGTGCTCGAGCAGCGTGCAGGCCTTCAGTACGGCACCGACGACTTCCCGGCTCGTAGGGGTCTCGGAATCGGCGGGCGTGGCCACGAGCGTGTCTCGCTTCCGGGTAGTTGGGCGACCGTCTCGGACATCTTACGAAGGGGCATCGCCTCAGGCGCCTTGACATGTGATCCAGCCCACCCTACCGTCTCGTATCGAGATGCGAAATGCATTCCGCAGTACGGAACGGAGATGATCACATGAGCGCACCCTCGCTCAAGGAACTCACGACGCGAGGCCTCGTCTATGCCCCGGGCGTCTGGGACGGGTTGACCGCACGCCTCGCCGACCAGGCCGGGTTCAGCGCGCTGTGCGCGTCGGGCTTCGCCGTTTCAGCTGCGCTGGGACTACCCGACGCCGAGCTATACACGATGTCCGAGAATCTGCAGGCCGTGCGAACGATCCGCTCGGCGTCGTCGCTTCCGTTGGTCGCCGACATCGACACCGGGTATGGCAACGCGGTCAACGCGGCCCGCACGGCGTCGAAGTTCGTCGACGCCGGGGTCGGCGGGATGTTCATGGAGGACCAGGTCTCGCCCAAGTCGTGCCCGATCTGCGTCGGGGATCCCGTCGACCTCGTCAGCGTCGAGGAGGCAACCGGAAAGATCCGTGCCGTGCGCGACGCGAGTCCCGATGATGTCCTGCTCATCGCGCGCACCGACGCTCGCGGTGACGAGGCCCTTCGTCGTGCTCACGCGTATGTCGAGGCCGGAGCCGACATGATCATGCCGGTCACCAAGTCATTCGAGACCGTCGAGGAATGGGAGCGCTGTCATTCAGCGGTCGGGGTACCCCTGATGGCGACCCTCACCGCGTCGACCTGGACCGAACGTGAGTTCACCCCGGAAGTGCTCGACCAGATCGGGGTTCGGCTCGCACTGCTACCCACCCAGGTGTTGATGGCGGTCACCGGAGCAGCCCAGAACACTCTTCGACGCCTTGCTGCCGGCGAAGCCCCGGCTCAGGTCAGCGCCGATGCGCTTCCGCACCACGAATTCGTCGATCTGATCGGTTTCGGCGAGGTCGAGGCCATGCAGCGCAAGTACCTTCCGGCGGCGCGGTGATGACGATCGGCCACACCATCACCGAGAAGATCCTCGCCCGCGCCACCGGCCTCGAGTCCGTGCGCGCCGGGGAGAATCATGCGGTTCGCCCGTCACGCATGATCGCCTACGACTTCCCCGGGTACACCGATGTCATGTTCAAGCAGATGCGCGACGACTTCGGGATCACCGAGCTCAAGGACCCGAGCAGGTATGTCGTGTTCATCGATCACATGCTGACGAAGGGCAACGAGCGCGAGGCGGAGGTTCACCAGGTAACGCGCGACTGGTGTGCGTTCTACGGCATCGAACTGCATGAGGCGCAGGGCATCGGCCACCAGCTCACGGCAGAACTGGGGCTCGCGATCCCCGGTGACTTCCTCGTGCACTTCGACGGTCACATCAGCGGCGTGGGCGCATTCAACGCCCTCGGCTGGGGTATCCGGCGGGACCTGATCGAGGCGTGGGTGACGGGGCAAATTTACCTCGACATCCCGGCCACCACACGGTTCGACCTCGTCGGAGAGTTCCCCGAGGGCGTCGACAGCCGCGATCTCGTCCACACCATCATCGAGATGGTCGGGGCCGACGGTTGCGCCCACCAAGTCATGGAGTTCGGCGGGCCAGGGGCCCGGGCCATGAAGATCGATCATCGGCAAGGCCTGTGCGGGATGGCGATGTTCACGGGTGCTGTCTCGGCGGTGTTCGAACTCGACGAGCTATCGCTCGACTACGCGCGGAAGGTCGCGCGAACGGATTTCGAACCCGTCCACCCCGATCCCGATGCCGTTTATGCCGCGCGGTACACCATCGATCTGAATGCACTCGTGCCCAAGGTGGTTCGGCCGGGATCGGCACGAGTCGCCAACACCGCCACCGCCCGTGAACTGGAAGGCACGCCGATCACCCGCGCGTTCATCGGTTCGTGTGCCAGCGGCCGGATAGAGGATCTCCGCGCGGCCGCACTGGTCCTCGATGGCCGGAAGGTCGCGCCGACCGTCGAACTCAACGTGGTACCCACGTCCCGCGAGGTCTTGGACCAGGCCGAGAAGGAGGGTCTGCTGGACGTCCTTCGCGCGGCGGGCGCGACGATCGCCATGTCGAGCTGCGACTTTTGCTTCGGTTATCAGCAGCCGTTACAGCCCGGCGAGAACTGCATCTCGACAGGTGTGCTCAACATCAACGGGCGCATGGGCAGCCCGGAGGCGAACATCTACATGGGGTCGCCCTACACCGTCGCCGCCAGCGCCGTCAGCGGTTCCATCGCGGAGTCGGTCCGATGAGCGCCTACCCGCCGCCACCCGATTCAATCGAAGGCAAGGTGGCGTGGATCTTCGGCGACGACTTCGACATCGATCTGGTGGTCGGCGTCTCCAACATCAAGTCCTACGATCCCGACCACCTGCGCACCGTGTGCATGAGCGCCTACGACCCCGGATTCGCCGATCGCGTATGTCCCGGCGACATCATCGTCGGCGGACGCAATTTCGGTTACGGCCATCCGCACTACCCACCGATGGTGGCGCTGCGCGATGCCGGAATCTCCGCCATCGTCGCCGAGTCCTTCTCCCCCGGCTTCTGGCGGGGTGAGACGTTCAACGGCATGCCGCTGATCACCATCCCAGGTGTGTCGTCGGCCGTGTCGGTCGACGAACCGGTCACCCTCGACTGGCGCACCGCAACGCTGCGGACCTCCGCCGGTGACGAACTCGTGGGCGCCCCGCCCAACCCCCGCACCATCCAGATCATCGAAGCAGGCGGCTCGTATCAGCTCCTGCTCGCCGAACACTCGCCCGCACGACAAGGACAGCCCTGATGACCAACGTGGAGAAGCCCGCTCGCGCCGACGACCGATCTCCTGGTGCAATGCCGCCGGACCCGCATCGAGCCGGCGAACCGCAGAAGTCGCCGGCCATGGCGCGGCGGGCCGCGATCGCCGGTGGCGTCGGCACCCTGATCGAGTACTACGACTTCGCCGTCTACGGCTTCCTCGCCGTGGTGATCGCACCGCTGTTCTTCCCGTCGGACAGCCCTGTTACATCGATTCTCGCTACGCTTGCGGTGTTCGGTGTCGCATACGTGGCGCGGCCACTGGGCGGCATCTTCTTCGGCCGTCTCGGCGACCGTCGCGGACGGCGTTCGGCACTGGTCGCGACCGTCGTCTGTATGGGTATCGCATGCGGCATCCTCGGTCTGCTGCCGACACACTCGTCGATCGGTGTCCTGGCGCCCATCCTGCTGGTGCTGGTGCGCCTGGCCCAGGGATTCTCCGCCGGTGGTGAGGTCGGTGGCGCCGCCACCTACATCGCCGAGTCGGCCCCGGCACACCGCCGCGGCTTCTTCGGCTCGTTCACCCCGATCGGTTCGACGCTCGGATTCGCCGTCGCAGCAGCCGTTGTCGGCCTCGTCACCCTCCTGACCACCGACGAACAGATGGAGTCATGGGGCTGGCGGATCCCGTTCCTACTCGCACTTCCACTCGCCCTGATCTGCCTCCGGGTGCGCATGAAGCTCGAGGACACACCGGAATTCGAGGAAATGGCCGAGAAGCAGGAGGTCGCCAAGAGCCCGTTGCTCGACGTCGTGCGGAACAACCCGAGGTCGGTACTCAAGGTGGTCGGCATCGCGATCGCCATGAACGGTTCGGGATACATCGGATTGACGTACTTCAACGTCTACCTGATCAACGACCTCGGCTTCAGCAAGGACTCCGTCTACTGGACATCGGCGATCGCCATCGCGTTGGCGTGCGCGACGTTCCCGATCAGCGGCATGATGACCGACCGCTTCGGACGTCGACCCGTGCTGCTATTCGGATACATCGCCTACATCGTGATCGCGTTCCCCGCGTTCATGATTCTCGGCGCCACCGGCAGCATCGTGGTCGTCGGGCTCGTCTACTTCGTCTACATGACGCTCAACGGAGTCGTGCAGGTTCCTGCGTTCCCGCTCTTCACCGAGCTGTTCCCCCGAGCCACCCGTTACACCGGTGTCTCGCTCGGGTTCAACATCGGCACCATCGCCGCGGGCGGGACCGCGCCGTATGTCGCGGCCCAGCTCGTCGAGTCGACAGGAAACGCCATGGCACCCGCCTACTGGGTCGTCGGCGTCTGCTTGATCGGTACCGTCACGCTGCTTGCCATTCGTGAGACCAACAGGACTGCACTTCCTGTGTAAGCGCGGTTCTTGTCGGAAGATTCAGTTGGCGAGGCGGGTTCGTTTGAACCTGCCTCGCCGGTTGGTGTTGCCTCATGTCGTCTGCGCCGAGTGGACATTCGTACGGCTACCAACTGGAGACAATCAAGCACCCTCCGTCGACGGGCGGTGTCGCCGTGTCAATCGGAGCGTGTCATGGGTGAGCACAGTCGACAACACGCTCGCGACATGCGCACGTGCTTACTATATGCGGTCAATAATTCGTCTCGAGAGCTCGTCCGAGTCAGCCTGCGATTCGTCCAGGGTGCTCAGCTCGGCCAGTATTTCGATTTCTATATCGCTGTACAAAACACCAGACTCGCGATCGGTATCCAGCTGCTCCAAGGCCCAATTGGACACTTCCAGCCAAGAACTCGATCCGGATGCCAGACTATTTACGGTCTTGATGATGGAGTCGCGTGCAGTCTCCGATCGGATGGCAACGTCCACCAATTCAGCGCGGTGGGGATCGTCGAGTGTCAGCGAGTCTGCCAGCGTATCGATATGCGGCAATAACTCACGACGGGCCACCGCGATTCGCCACCATCCGTCGTCGGTTCGGTCGGTACGTATTCCCCACGCGGCGGAAAACCGCCACGCAGTGTCGAATTCTGATGCATCGAAGTACTTGGCGGGCACCCAAGTGCAAACGAACGAGTCATTACGTACGAGGAAATACGACACGCTCTCAGAAATCACCATTGCGACGCCCGTATATGCACTGTTCACCGACAGGCTAAAGTCGAGCCGCTTCGACTGTGAATCGTCAGAGTAAGTTGAGTTGCAGAATAGGATCATCGGCCGCCCTTTCCTGGCCAGTAGTCAGGCCGTTTGTAGTAAGGTGAGCCCGGCCAAGGAGCGCTCTTGAATTTGAAATCGTCGGCGATACCCGTCGTCGGATTGTACACGTAGTGAATTTCTATCTTGGCCACGTTCTGCGAGTACTTTCGCCATCCGTCGCTGTCGGGCCACCGAGGATCGCTCATCCTGATCGGGAGCTCGAAGCCGGCCGCCGGGTTCGACATCGCCTCCTCCATGGCCAGCTTCTCGGTGAGATTATGGGGTTCCGTTCGTCCGGTTGTTCCGCGGCTCTCGACGCCTTCACTATCCCCGCAGCCTGCGGTCGGTGAGAGGCCGAGCGGATCGGCCCACACTGTGGGGTTCCCTGGGTAGGCGTGCGGATTCGGCGCGGGCGCCAGTCCCAGCGGATCAGGACTCATGTAACGCCCAGTCCCCGCGTGGTAATACCTATGGCGGTTGTAGTGAAGGCCGCTTTCGGAGTCGGCGTACTGACCAGGGAACGCCCACGGCGTTGACAAGCCAACCCACGTGCTCTCGCCGTAAAGAGTTCGTGCTGAGTGCCCGGCGACTTCGCCGGTGTGCGGGTCGACGAGTGCTGTTGGTGTCGCGATCTGATCTGTGACGATCGCGAAGAACTCTCGATCGACTTCGGTCTGGGTCCACGCGATGGGCCTGGACGGGCCGACCGTAGGTGAGCCGAGGTTGAGGCTCACGTCCGCGTCGGGTGCGCTGTTCCTTGAGTCAGCATCGTCCGTCGCCGTGATCAATTCTGTACTGCGCGTCTGTGCGAGAGGTGTGTACGCATTCGGCGCGAACGTCCAGGTGATCGCCTTCAGGCCAAGGTCGGACTCGGCGTCCAGCACGTCAGGCGCCGACTCCGTCTGTTCGATCAGCTGCTCGCCGTGCCAATGGAACCGCGTGACCGCGCCGGTTGCCGTGTTGGTCTTGCTGAGGCGGCGGCCGAGGTGGTCGTAGGTGTAGGTCCACACTGTCCCGTCGGGAGTGGTCACGCTGCGCAGTCGATCGTGAACGTCCCAGACGTACTGCCACACATCGGGTTTGCGCGACAGTCGCCGACGACTCATCGAGGTGAGGCGAGAGGCGGGGTCGTAGCGGTACGACGTCCGGCCGTCGTCGATGAGCAGGGTGCCGGCGTATCGCCAGCGGGGACCCTTCGAGGCTCGGCTAGCGCCTCGCACCTCAGGGAGCGGGGGCTGGCCGCTGTCTTGCGGGTCAGCCGGCGTGGTCCCCGCCCGCGAGTCAGCAATCCCGTATCCGGTGATGTTGCCGCTGGCGTCGTAGGTCAGTCGTTCGGTGCCGGCGGGACTGACCGCTGCAGTGATCCGCCCAAGTACATCGACCTGGTAGTCGGTCCGGCCGCGATTGGCGAGCGTCGTCGTCGAAGCGGTGAGGATGCCGTCGGCGCGGTAGGCATATTCTGCTCGTGCGACGGTGCGTTCCGGTCCCCCGCCGGGCGGTCCGCTCGAACCGAGGTTCAGCGTCGCCGGATTCGCAGAGACTGTCGCAACTGATCGACCAACGAGCCGTCCGACCGGATCCCACGACGAGTCGATCGCCGTGCCCTCGAAGCGCCGACGCTGCTCGCGTCCAGTTGCGCTGGTGGTTATGTCGCAGGTACGACCCGCGGACGAGACGAAGTCGAGCACGCCGCGAGGGTCGTAGCCGTAGCGGGTGTGGACCGCCGTCGGCGTCGTCACCGACGCCAGCCTTCCCGCGCCGGTCCACCCCGACTCGATCACCCAGTCGGTAGACCCGTCGTTCACGCCGGTCAGTTGCGGCATTCCCGCAGCGGTGTAGGTCGAGTGCCACCGTCCGAACGCACCGACGACACTCTCCGGCCGCCAGGCGGAGTCGTAGCTGTACTCGGTGACCTCCCCATCGTAGTCGGGGTGCAACGGGTCAGAACAACGTTCGGCGACAACACGACCGGCGGCGTCGTACTCGAATGCCACCGCCTGCCCGGCAGCGTTCGTCCGCGTGGCGAGTCGTCCGCCGGCGTCGTAGGCGTACGTCGTTGTCGCGCCGTTGAAGTCGGTCTCGGACTGCAACGACCCGTCCGCGTTGTACGAGTAACTCCACACCAAACCGTCCGGGTTGGTGACCGCGACGAGCCGGCGTGCGGTGTCGTAGGTGAACGCGGTTCGCGAACCATCAGCATCGATCCGTGCGACCGGCAGGTCGTAGTGGCCGTACTCCCATCGAGTGGTCGCGCCGACGGGATCGACGTAGGCGACGCAGTTGCCCTCGCCGTCGTACTCCCACCGCGACTGTCCACCATCGGGAGCGACGAGACTGGTCCGGTTGCCCATAGTGTCGTACCCGACGGTGGTTCTGGCGCCCTCGGCGTCGACGACCTCGACCGGCCGCCCGAACGCGTCGTATCTGATCCGCGTCGTGTTGCCGAGCATGTCGATGATCTCGGTGGGTAGTCCGGCCGCGTTGTTGCGGTAGCGAACCATCACGCCGTCGGGATCCGTGTGCGACGTCAGCGCACCGTGGTCGTCGTAGGCGTACGACGTGACCGCGCCGGCATTGTCGGTCACCGTCAGCGGACTTCCATCGTCGGTGTAGGCGATACGCGTAATGACCGGCCCCGGTTCGACGATCCGGCCCGGCCGTCCCGGACCCGCGTAATTCACTTCCGTTGCTGCGCCGTCGGGTCCGACGATCCGCTCGACATCACCGAAAGCGTTGTAGTGCAGACGCGTCGAGAGTCCATCTGCACCGCTGAGCACCATCGGTTGTCGACTGTCGTTGTAGTCGGTCCGAGTGATCCGACCCAGCGCGTCGATCTCCTGCCGCACCCGATTGTCTGCATCAATGCCGTACAGCGTCGTTGCGCCGACTGCGTCCGTGTAGGTCGTGATCGATCCTGGACCCGCCGTTCGGAGTTGGTAGTCGAACCGCCCGGACCACACTCCGTTCATGCCCGATTGGATGGTCACACGGCCGAGGTCGTCGTACCGGTTCCAGTACTCCATCCCGATCGAGTCGCGCCACCAGGTCATCCGCCCGACGGCGTCGTAGCCGAAACAGGTTGTCGCACCGACGGCATTGGTCGACGCTGCGAGATCGCCGCGATGGTATGTGAAGGTGCACAACTGCTGGTCGACAGGCACGCCGCCCACTCCGGCAACCAGACGGTAGCTGAGGATCCGGGACCCATCGCACTGCACGTCGATGCGGTAACCGGCGGAATGCTCGACCGCAGAGGGTCTTCCGTGCTCGTCGAAGACGAAACGGATCCGGTTGTGATGACGGTCGGTCATGGCAGAGACAGCGATGCTGCCAGCCGCGACGTCGACGCCGTTCAGCTCCGGGATCGGGATGAAGAACCAGCTGACGAGCGTGCGGACATGGGTCAGCTGGTAGCCGTCTGTCGCCGTCGCTCGCAGTTCCCAGTCGGTGTCGTTCACACTCCGCGACACGGAGTCGTCCTGCGGCTTAGGGAAATTGGTCATGGTGCCGTCGGCGTCGACGATGGTCACCAGGTCGTCGGAGACGATGGCGCGGGCGTCGAAGGTGGACGGTGTCGTCGGTCCGAGCCATCGACCCCACCGGTATCGCGATCGATGTCGGTGCGTGAGCCGCAGGGGCAGAACTCCGGGTAGGTCGACGTCGGTCAGCGGGAGGAAGTACTCGCCGGTGGCGACGTTGACAGGCTCGCCGTTGCTGCGACACTGCTCCGGGGACTCGTTGCCCTCGCTGGTGTCGGCACGTTCCGTCGAGTCCGCGTCAGTGCGTTCGGGGTGGCCGGCGTCGTTGGGTTCGCCGGTGTCGTTGTCCGGGGTGGAGTTGGTTCCGTCTGGGTTGTCGCCGTCCGGTCGATTGCCGGGTGCGGGGTCTCGCGGCGACGACGGCGCGTCGGGACTCACTGGGCGTGGGGCGGCCGATTGGCGTTCCGGAGTGAACGGGCGGTCCGGAATCACAGTCGGTGGGATCGGCCGGTCGTCGGGACCGCTGCGTGGCGGGTGAGGCGTTGGGTCCGGCACGTTCCGTGCGCTGGGTTCAGGCACGTGATGAGCGTTGGACGGGACTGGACGACTGCGATCGACGTCGCGTGGCGGCGTGGACTCGGGTGTGGTTCGTGCAGGCGGCGTGCGGTCCGGGGTGTGGTCGGGTGCGCGCGGAGGGGCCGAGGGGGCATCCGCGCGGCTCGGAGTGCCGGGCGTCGGCGCCGCACCCGGCTTCGGTTGCGGGGCATCGGGTGTGGCATGAGGCGTCGAGATCGGATGATGACCGCCGACCGGTGTGACGGGCCCAGTGGCGGGAGCGTCGGCCTGTTCTGGCGTGCGTGTCGGGGAGTCGACTGCGTCGGGTCGAGTTGTCGGCGCATCGGGATGGATCGAGGCCGGCGTGGGGCGTGGACCAGGCGCGTCTGAGTCGGGTCGCGTGTGAGGTGTTGTCGGACTTGCTGGTTCGTCGGCTTTAGGCGGGTGTCCGCTCGTCGGCTCGTCGTGTCGGGTTGGGGTCCGGTCGACGACGGGTTCGTCGGGCTTGGGCGCCGACGGTTCATGGTGCGTCGGGTTCGGTGCGCCATCGCGGTCGTCGGCGTTGTGTCCGGGAGTGGACTGGCCGGGTGAATGGTCGCCACCGGGTGCGGCTGCGGGAGTGGTGGTGTCGCCACGGTTGGGTCCCGGCGGGTCGTCGTCGCCCAGGTTTCGTGGAGCTGACGGATTGTCCGCGGGTGCCGGCGTCGGGGAGCCCGGCCCGTCCGAGACGGGGGCGGGACCGGGCTCAGGTTTCGGAGCGGGCGCCGGGGTCTCGGGACTGGGTGCGTGTGGGCCGGGGCCGTCGGCAGGTCCGCCGGCGACGGGCTGATCCGGCGACGCAGCGTCGGGGCGCGGTGCGGGCGGTTCCAGTGCTCCTCCGCTGGGCGGAGGGTCGACGACGCCCGGCGGTGCAGCAGCGTCGGGCGTGGAAGCTGGATTCGACGTGCCAGCGGGCGTCGGGGGCTCGCCCGGAGGGGCTTCCGGCGCGGGACCGTCAGCTCGAGGGGCCGGAGGCGCGTCGTGATCGACGGCGATGTCGGCGCCATGGCGGCCTGGCAGCTCGGCACTGGGACTGGCTCCAGGTGTGTCTGGCGTCGACCCGTGCGGCGCGCGTGACGTAGGTGCCGATGCGGGTGGGGTGTCGGGGCGATGTGGTGAGGGACGTGGATGGGGGTTAGGTGACGGGGTCGCCGCGTCGCGAACTGCCTTCGGCAGCAGGTTGACGCCCTTGGGCCCAGGAAGCGCCGCCATTGCCGTGTTGGCGACAACATTGCCCAGCGACGATGCTGGATCGGTGGACCAGCCGGACCCGGCGAAGTTCCGCACGAATTGGTCAGGGTGCGCGACCTGATGAACGATCCCCGTGACCATGGACGCTGAGTTGCGCATGTACTCATGAGGATTCGCGATGTTGTATGGGTTCTGGGGGCTCAGCATGTTGAGCCCTTTGAACACTTCGGTGACCGCGCCGAGTCCCCCGGCCCCGAAGTGCGCGATAGCCATAGAGCCGGCAGTGCCGACGTCGGTGGCAGTCATTCGCGCCTGATCGAACGCCGACGGCATCGGCGGAGCCATGTTCGCTGCGCCGCTCAGTTCGGCCTTGACCCCCGAAGCTGAGGCGTTTCGGTGGTCGCGGCCGACTTGCAAGACTCGCTCTGCCTCGGCCTTGTACCCGGGCCACGGGTTTGGTCCGGGGTGAGTGGGCGGCGTGTCGCGGCGATCGTGCTTGTAGTCGTCGAGTTCGTCGTTGTAGGTGTCGGCTTTCGTGACCCACTCATCCCGCTTACGCTCGCCCTCTTCCCAGATGCGGACGGCCTCCGCGGCCTTTTGCTGTGCGAAGGTGATGACCCCGGACCAACCGGCTAGTGCAGCAGCCGCTTTGGTGGCTGCGTCGCCGGCTTCGAACCACAGCGGGACCTGGTGGGCGGTCGCGTCTTGGAACCCTGATTCACCGGACCCGGTCCATTCGCCGACCGAGATCCCTCGCAAGCCTTGCCCGGCCTTGATGAAGTCGCCGGCGAACCCGGTGAACTTATCCGCGAGAGCGGTGATTCCCGCAGGGTCGCCGAGTATCAGTTCCTTCGGATCCTTGGTCTGCTCGAGGTTCTTTTCGCCGGGCATAGCGCCCAGCGAGTTCGCGATGTCGTCGCCCAAGTCCTCGACGCCGGTAGCGATGCTGTCGAGCCCGATCGCGCGCAGGCCGCCACCGATGACATCGGTGGCGTCGTTGACCAGTCCCCCAACGAACTCCTTGCCGTCTTCGAGGGCATCGAAGAGACCCATTCAGTTGGTCGCCCCCGTCGGACTCCGCTCGCCTTCGGTGCCCGCGTCGGGCGGAGAATCCGCGGTGAACCCATCGGTCTTGAATCCGTCGATCGTGTCGGTGATCAACGTCGATGGGTTGAGCTGGTGACGGACAATCGTCTCGAGATCGTCGACCACCGACCTGTTTTCCTCGGCGAACTTTCGATGCCGCTCCATCTCCTCCGGGGTAAGCGCCCATTTGGGGTCCGTGATGGCGTCTCGGTGGTGATTCCACAACTCACCCCACGACATCTCCTTGACCTCCTCCGGGGAGAGGCCAGGATCTCCGAAGAGGTCGGTCGCATAGTTCTTGAGTAGGTCACCCGCCCACTTCTCTTCGCGCTCGTAGTAGCTTGCGCCAAGTTCGAGGCCAATAGAGATTTGGGCTGCGCCGGTGACCAACGCCCGAACGCCCCATTCCCAACGGTCGCAGTACTCCTCGAGTCCGGTCTTCGGATCGGCATGGCCAATCGTGCGGCCGTCAAGGTCGAGGTCACCATAACCACGACCGATCGCGGCGCTGTAGTCCGATCCGACGCCAGTGTCGGCAAGCCCCTCGATGACACCGTTGATGCCGTCGCGAGCCATTTCGAGAACCACAGGGTCGACATGCAGGTTCTCAATCATCGGACTACCTCGCCCTCGTCGTCGTAGTAGCAGTGTGGCGTCAACTCGCGGGACGGCGGGAACGTCATCGTCGACGGCGACGCGGGGTCGACGACGAGGCCAGTGGGTTCGCGCGCCTGGTCGAGGACTCGGTCGATCAGCGAGTGACCGGGAACGTCGAGGTAACGGACCTCGTTCAGGTCGCGGTCGGTGAGTTCGGCAAACTCGCGCAATCGCTCCGAGGTCGTGAACGCCAGCATCCACGGGATACCGGCCTCCACCAGCGTGAACAGGCGTCCGTGGAGGTCGAGAGGTATGACCAGTGTGACATCACGGAGGGCATCGTAGAGCCGAGGTGGATCGCCGAAACCGGACAAATACGCCCGCACCTCATCGACATATGTCGTCATCACCGGACTCCCCCGCAGTCATCACCGTGCCGGTTGATGCTAGATCATGAACGAGGTGCTTTCGTGGTGGTGTCCACAGGTCGGTTGACCCTGCATTCGCGGTGACGCCAGACTGAGTACCGTCCGACTGTCGTCTGTGAAGGACTCGCCAATCTCGTTTCCGCTCGAGGCCACGTGATGTGGGGTGGATCCAGAATTTGCCACCGCGCGCGTGTGTCGCGAGTTCGTCCACAACTCGGGAGCCATCATCACAATGACCCGGCGTCGTACTAGTCTGTTCGACGAGTCGGCCCCAGCACGGGTCCGTGACCGGGAGGGGGACCCATGAGCACGCCATTCGCCGACGACTCTCTGCTGCCCCAGGCCGTCCCGGAAATGCCGGTCAGCCCGCACGGTCGAGAAACTGTACTGCGATCAGAGCGTGCTGACTGGGAGCGTCGCGCCGCTGTGGCTCGGGACACGCAGGAGGCAATGGAGGAGGCACAGGCTCTTCTCAAGGGTGTCATCGACGCCAACTACCTCGGCAAGTGCGTCGAGGGCGAGCAGCTCTTCGGCATGTTCCAGTCATCTGTCGCGACTCTCGCTGACGAATGTAGAAGTCAGGCAATACGCGCTCGTGTCCTCGCTGAGCAGTGTCGCATCGCCGGTGCGGCGATCGACGAGACTGACGTCCAAGGCGCCAAAGATCTTGACGCGTAACGGCATGAGCGGGAGGATGTCCTGCCTGCTAGCGGCGGTAATGATCGGTTCGGCGCTCGTGGGGTGCAGTACAACCGGAACTCCGATTCCTGAGCCAGAAGCAGCAAGCAAGCACACAAGTACAACGCCCGCCGTACGTCAAACTGACGATGCAGGAAGGGGCTTGCCGTTCAGGACTGAGTTCCCAAATCGGTGGAACGTGAACAATAACGGTTCTTCGTACGAGCCGTGCACGCAAGTTTCGGACGACGTGTTGAATCGGTTCGGACTGATCGCCGCGTCTGTGTCTGATGTCGCGGGGTCAGATTTCCAGACTGCGCGCGGTTGTCGTTGGAAGTACCACGACGACAACAGCTCCTACATCTCGCAGTTCGTTGGAAACATACTTCGCCCAGAAGAGGGACTTACGGGACACAAAGCGCTCACTTCTCCCGGGAAGTCCTGGTTGCCAGACAGATCGATAAACGGGCGACGAGTGCTCGCAAGCTCTATCGGCACTGGGGACTGCTCGGTTCACGTCCGGTCTGGTGATGCAGTTGTAGTCACGTCGGTGACCAGATTCGACTTGGAACCGCCTCCGGTCGCTGAAATATGCGCCACCGCGAGTGACTTTCTTCGTGCGACACTAGATGAGATCCCTTCGTAAATTCTTGCGTCACAGGCACTAAACATTAAGCAGAGTCACATGCTCGCCAATCTCGCTGGACTCGACCGCTTAACTCGAGGGCCACGGACCGAATCAGCTACTCCTCGACCTCCACCCCATGCCTGGCAGCGAACTCAGCGAGGCCATCGTCGTAACCCTGGCCGATTGCACGAAGGCGCCACAGGCCGTTACGTCGATAGATCTCCGCGATGATCATCGACCGTTCAGTCGTCGCGGCGTCTAAAACTGCTGTTGCGAATGTGAATTCGGCTGCGTCAACCGTTACTGAGATAGCGCCGACATCCCCGAAGGTTGCTTCGCCGTCGATTGCGGCTCCAATCG
The DNA here is from genome assembly GCF_002149015.1 of Gordonia lacunae. Classification (GTDB taxonomy): domain Bacteria; phylum Actinomycetota; class Actinomycetes; order Mycobacteriales; family Mycobacteriaceae; genus Gordonia; species Gordonia lacunae. The sequence continues at coordinate 182,371 of NZ_NGFO01000007.1, forward strand.
TGATTCGCTCGATCTCGTCTGGAACCGCGGCGAGGTCGATGCTGACGCCTTGCTCGCGGTCACCGTCGATCGAAAGTCGTGCGAAACCATCTGGACTGGCCGGTTGGTTGTAGAAGATGAACTCGTCGTCTGACGGGACTCTCCCGTCACCCGCCAACTCGAATGCGACGACATCGACGTCGGGGTCTTCGGACGGGTCACCCTTCGCAGATGTCCACGCAAGGTTGACCGTGAATCTATCCATCCCCTTCGGAATGTCGACGACGGCGCCAGCGGGCAACGACGTTGGCGCGGGCCTCGTTTCCGCGCTGCCGTCATCGACGCGCTTCGGTTCAGGTACAGCTGGTTCGCTGGCGTCCGCGACACTCAAGACATGATGGGCCTCAAGGACCGGAAGCCCCCGGTCCCGGGCTTTCGCAAAGCGCCCATCGGCTTCTCCCCCGCTCAGCACAAGAATGTGTGTGACTGCAGTAGTCAAGTTGATGGCAGGCACCGCACCAAGCTGGACAAGGCGTGCCCGCACCGCCGTCGCGTCGCTGTGGAGTCCTCCCAGCACGAGAACCCGTCGACCGGACCATGGCAGTGAACTCGACGCCCGTCGCGGGGGTGTCCCGCGAGTCCGGGCCGGCGAAGGAATGACCTCTATCACCGGAACCGATTTCAGTGTGCCGGGCACGACGCGCTCGGCCAACGAGAGCGCAGTCGCTTCATCAACCAATGGGATTCCCAGTTCTTGGGCGCGCTGCAACTTGCGGCTGTCCGGTGCCCCGGGATTGGCGACAAGCAACCCCGTCTTGCCGCTCACCGCGTTCATCACATCCAATCCTGCATCTGCCAGACGGCGAGCCAGCTCGAGGCGAGGCGCATGCGTCGGTCCTGTGATCACGACTTTGGTGCCCTGGATCAGTCCCACAGCCGAGTCATAACGGCCGGGGTCGGTCCACGGGCATGGCACTCTGGTGACCTTGTCTGGATGCGCGCGAGTCGCAGCACCGCACGCGACGACGGGCAGTGGCAATCCCAATGTGCTTGCAAGACCGGTACTCCGTCGAAACACCTCCAGCAAGGTTCGCACGTCATCGCCGGCGTCGTGGGCGGCTCGTTGTGGGACCGACCAGTGCTGAGCAAGTGTCGAGAGTTTGGCGTTGGGGACGTCCAATTGGAGCCGCCGCGTCAAGGTGATGGTGCACAAACGATGAGTGATCGGGAGAGTAACCCCTGCTCGTCGCGCCTCCTCGACGAGGAAGCCGTGGTCGAAGGCCGCGTTGTGCGCAACCAGCGTCCGACCTTCGAGCAGTTCACGTAGGTCCTCCACTGCAGAGTCAAAGGTCGGCGAACCGTTGAGACGCTCGCGCGTAAGGCGATGGATGTGAACGGGACCCGGATCGCACCCGGGGTCGAAGAACGACGAGTACTCGCCGACAACGTGTCCGTTTACGTCCAACGCAATCGCGGCCAAACTGAGTACACGGTGCTGACGCGAACTCAATCCGGACGTCTCGACGTCGACCAGCGTCCAACCTCGCCCTACAGATGACACAGCAACCCCGCATTCGACAGCTCGACTGGTGCATCCGGCAGGCGGATCCTCGGCCAGCGGACGGGCCCTGGGCGCAAGGCGCATCCGGACAACTCGGTCACTGTAGCGGTTGGCCAACCGACGGGAGGCAAACCGTGGATTCGAACCACAAGTTCGGCACAGAACTCGATCTGTCTGCGCGCCTGCTGCTTCCGCGACCCGGTGACGGGTGTCCATTAAGCACGCAAGGCGTTGTAGTCCGTTCCGACCAACCGCGACGGTGTCGGACCTGTCCGATACATTCGGTTCGTTCCCCCGCAGATGGAGGTCCGATGTCCAACGAGCTCGTCCAGGTGCAGGTGTGGACTCTGGCAACGGAAGAGGCGGTCATCCCCGCCGTGCTGAGCGGTAAAGAACGGTGGATCGACACCGGCGGAGCGGGCGCGCGGGGCCCCGTTGGACCCGGGAAGTGGTAAGTCTGCTCCCGAATCTCGAGATCGTCCTGCTTATCGGTGGTTCAGCTCGCGCGGTTGGCGTCGTGCGTCCATCACGCGCGCCAGCATCTACGTGCCGGCAGGCAAGATTCCGCACTGTTCGATGCGCGGCTTGAACACCGCGGGCGGGCGCGAGCGGTCCGAAGCCGCGATAGCCGACGTATCGACGAGACTCATGCTGGCCTGAGTACCCACCTGGAACGGATGAGGACTGCGGTGACGTTCCGCCATCGGCGTGCAGTCGTAGCTTCGGGACGCCCACACGGTTCCGACTAGCATGGACCAGTGCGCTGTGCAGCAGAATCTCTCGCTGCCGTCGAACCGCCCTATTGTCATCGCATGACGACTGACACGCATGGTGCGCAAGGAGTGTTGCGAACACGCTCCGCGTCCACACCGTCCACGGTGTGGCTAGCCACCGGACTGATGATCACCGGAGCGAGCATCCAGCTCATCGGCATGTTCCACGCGCTCTCGTTGGTCGACGCAGTTAGGGAAGAAGCGCGTCTGCGGCAGTCAGTTCGCCTCGGTGACGGATCGACCTATCGGACCTCTGACGCACTAGATGTCGCGAGCGAGACCGGGACCAACGTCGCGACCGGGTTGATCGTCGCGTCCTGCCTCGCTCTTGCCGGGCTCTGGCTACTACTTGCGTACGCCAACCTGCGCGGTTTCCGCTGGGCACGCGTGGCGGCTACCGTCATCGGCGCGGTAGGCATCGTCTCCGGGTTTGTGTCCGTCGCAACCTATGACAAGTCGGTAACCGGCACGCTCGACGTGCTGCTGCTGGTGATCGAAGTAGCCGTACTGAGTCTCCTATGGCTTCCGCGCTCGACCGCCTACTTCCGGCAGGTTTCGGCGTCGGGGTGAAGTAACAGCCAGTTGGCCCTCCGCTGCCCGCTGCCACGGTCGATGGTCCGGGAACGTTTGGCAGAATGCGGGCATGGTCGAACAGAGCATCTGGATGCTGAAGTCCGCCGCGGATCCCAACCACTCCAGCTGGTACGTCGAACGCTTCCGCACCCTGGCGCGCGAGGGTAACGACCTGGTCGGCGAGGCTCGGCTCATCGACGCGATGGCTCCGCGCGGGTCTCGCATCCTCGACGCCGGGTGTGGCCCGGGGCGCGTGGGCGGGTACCTCGCCGAGGTCGGACACCAGGTCGTTGGCGTCGACGTCGACCCGGTCCTCATCCAAGCCGCTGAAGAAGACCATCCAGGCCCGCGATGGCTGGTGAACGACCTCGCCGAACTCGATCTCCCCGCCCGCGGCATCGACGAACCGTTCGACCTGATCGTCTCGGCCGGCAACGTGATGGCGTTCCTCGCGCCGAGCACCCGTGTCACCGTCCTCGAGCGGCTGCGCGCACATCTCCGCGACGACGGCCGCGCAGTGATCGGCTTCGGCGCCGGCCGGGACTACGCATTCGACGAGTTCCTCGAGAACGCAGCCACCGCCGGCTTCGCTCAGGACCTGCTCCTGGAATCCTGGGACGTCCGGCCGTTCACCGACAAGTCAGAATTCCTCGTGGCGGTCTTGCGGCCCGCATAGAGGTCACCTGCTTGGCATCTGGAATGCCAACCGTGAAGAGCTATGAGCGACACCCGAATCAGCCGTCGGCGGTCCCGAACGTCCCCTCAGTGATCTCGACGTCAGGCGACAGCGGCTGTCGCATCCGCCAGCGTTCAGTCAGCTTCGACGCGGCGATCTTCCACTCGCCGTCTTCGACGACGTACTCGTCGTCGTACTCCCCCAGCATGACCGTCTCGGTCCGGTCGAGCAGGTTCACCTGACGGAAGCGCAACGACCATCGCCCCGTCGCAGTCGTCTCGCTGGTGAGGGCGATGTCCGGATGCATGCCGTGGTGCATGTCCATGACGGCGAACCGGCCATCGACCTTGTGCAGCGCGACCCGCCGGAAGATGTCCGTCAGAGCGTCGGCATCGTCGAAGGTTCCCATCGGCCCGTAGTCGATCCGCGCGCCGGCGCGGACGAAGCAGCCGCGAAATGCGTCCGCGTCTTTGGCATCTGACGCTCGCCAGTAGCGGTACTTGAGTCGCCCGATCGCAGCGACGTGATCATGCTCCGAATCAGTCGTCATCGTCATCCGTTCTTCGTTGCACTGGCCCGCTCGCTCGGAGCCTGAGCGGATCCGCCGACACCCGAGAGGATGGTCTGCGGAAGGCGGCGCTCGGCCGAGCTTTCGGGACGCTACTACGAGTTGGGGCACGTTGGCCTTGCGGGAGACGGAACGGTGTAGTCTCGTCCCGCATCTGTAAAGCCGCGTATTTAACATAGATGCCACCATCTATGGACGTTGGCGCGACTCTGTGAAGAGCACACTGCTGCCGTACACCTGTAGGGTGGCCACCATGGCTGATGATGACTCTGCCTCCAGCGAGTTCGCAACCGAGTTCTCAAGGTACCTCGATGAGAACCCGTCTGAGCGAGAGCGTCTGCACGAGAGCCTTCAAGTGTTCGCTCAGAACGCGTTGAGGATTAGCAGCGGTCTAGAATCGACGATAGCTACCTTTGCGAAAGCTAGCGCGCAATGGGTGGAACAGTGGCAAGCCGCGACTCACGAGTTACTACCGGCCTTCGCCAAAATCGGGGAAATGCTAGACCGAGCGCTACCTTCCAACATGCCACGTAATCCCAGCCCCGCTCTCGAAGCACTCGAGGAAGTACTTGAGACTGATGGCATACCCATCATCCATGTTCCTCGCGCCGAGATAGTCCGAGAGATTCTCTATGCTACATCGTTCGACGATCGTCTTAAAATCATCGAAACACGACAGAGTGACATCGCTGAGGATTGCGCACTAGCTTTGGCAGATAAAGACTTCGCGTCCCTGGCAGGCCAGGCACCGCTCGCGAAACGGGCGGTGGAAGCATTCAGGGACGGACATTACGAAAGCGCACAAGCTCTTTCGATCGCAGTGTGCGACACATACCTCAAAAGCTATCTGTTCACCAAAACTGGCTACAAAAAGATGGCAAAGGAGGTAAAGCTCAAGGAAGACGATGAAGCGCCAGCAGCCTTTGCGTTCAACTTCTTGTACGCGTTAGCTCCGGTTGCTTCATTCCTGACCGAGTGGCATCCAGGTGACGAGCCGCTCACCAAGTTGTCGCGCCACGTGAGTATCCACTTCGCAAGCACCGACCACTTCAGCCAAGTTCACGCGACTCTCTCGCTGATGCTCGTCACAAGCATGACAGTGGCAATCGACTGGGCTGAACGGTTCGTGAAGTGACGAAAATTCTGCCAGTACTTCATCGTAATCACTAGCATCTAGATATCTTGGTCATTTACTTGTGCAATGTCATCGGGTACAACCCGAAATCCTTGGCCGCCATCCTAACTTCATCTCACGAGATTAAGCGATACTGCTGCGTCTAGTCGTGTAGTTCCCCTATGCTCGAAAGTCGTAGCCACGACGACAATGATCTCTACCCGTCCGTCGAACACTTAGGCCTGCACCAGGCCGTCGACCGGCAAAGCGCAGTCCTACCGTGGTGGTCAGTCGGACATCATGGGCGGCCCGACCGTCCCCCCTGCCGACGGCGGCGGTGTAGGTCCGTTCGATCCGGGCGACGATCGCGATCTGAAGCTGTTCCCAGTGTCCCACCGTTGGCGATCGAGAACGTTGTGTTGCAGCAGCGCGAAGAAGCTCTCCATCGCGGCATTGTCTCCGCAGGCCCCGACTTTGCCCATAGATCCGGCCAGTCGTTGCATATCCTAGGCGAGCAGGAACTTTCGTGACCGCAACTCCGATCTGCGATCGCTGTGAACGATGCACCCGGCGACATCTCCGCAGCGAGCAACAGCATGATTGAGGTCGCCACGGCCAACCGCAGCTTCATCCGCGAATTGATACTGTAGCCGACGATCTGTCCCCCGAGTAGACGTCCTTGATAGCCACAGGTAGAGGTTTCCCTCGCCGGTATGGTGCTCGGTGACATCTGTGAGCACAGGCGGTTGGAGCATCAGCGGTGAAGTTGTGCGGGACAAGATCGTCACGAACGGAGGCACCCGATCGCCGGCCGTTGAGGCCTCGATTCTTCCGAGACAAGACCACCAACGGGTGTCGCGGCAGATCCACCATGAGGTCCGCTCAGCGACCGATTCACCCCCAGTGGTGGCTCCCCACAAGGGACCGATAACCGAACTCCGGGCCCCACGGTGGGCATTGAAGAGAGCGTTCGCCCCGCAGGCCCAGGTCAACTCGGCATCAGCGACGGGATTGGCCAGCCACCGGTAGAGGGTTGGCGCGAGAGCTTGAGCATCCGACATGACACTGCCGACGGGGATCCCGTCCGGCGGCGAGCTCCTCCACGAGCGGATGGAGCCTTTCCCTGCAGATTCGCCGCAGCGCGACGCAAGATTTCATTCTCCTGCTCGAGCAACCGGATCCGGTGCGGCTTCGCGCAATTCAGCGGAATCGGTCGAGCTTTGCAAGTCGAAGGCCTTCGTCGATGTCAGCGCGGCGCGACTTCTCGATCGTGACCCCCGCGCCACGATCACAGGCAACCCGGACTACATCGTTGCGGAACACCTGCGGATAGGGCTTGGCACAGCTACATCCTTCCTGACCGCACCCGCAGGCAAGCCAGATTGGATGTCACCTATCCGTGCAGGAGGCCCTCCGAATAAATGTCGGGTCGTGGGTCTATGATCGCCGCACGCCAGCACAACCACTACGGAGGAACCTTGTCGCCCCGAAACGTCAATCGAAGTCTCCTGGCATACGTGATGCATGGGCACACACGGCACGGAGTCCTGGACTACATCGAGTTCTTCACAATGCTAAACGCGCTTCCATTAAACACGCGCCGTGTGCAGCGTCAGGACCAAGTCACTGCTATTGCGAGTCTCGAGAAAACAGATAGGGGGTCTCTCGTACTCCGCATTGTGACCGGAGCCCAGGGCAGCGCGCCTGTCTTATTTGACATCGAAACCGGAAAAGAACGGGTCGGCCCACTCAACAAGACAGAGATCGTAGCGGCGTCAACCATCGTTGCTGTCAATCCTAGAACCAGAGCAGTGGTGGTGGAGCGCCGACGTCCGGGCGTTCCGATCTCTTCAATAGAGAGGTTGTTGTCGCATGTCGGCCGTGAGTTCGGTTACGAGCAATTGACTATAGCCCTCACACCGCTTGCAGGCGAGTCTTTCCTCAGCGAACTCACTGAGTTCGAAAGGATTCGACGCGCGGAAGTTCTTCTCACCCGGCCAAACTTCGACTGGACCACCAACGCTAGGGCACTAGTCGGCGATCTGGGCGCCGCGTCAGACGCTGACGTCATTGAAGTCGCCGCTAGCGCATCGCGTGGTCAGTCGTTGAGGAAAGAAGAAGGCATCGTCCAGGACATCAAGAACTTCATGGCACGGCCTATCAATGGGCTAAAGAACGTAAAAATCCTCGGTCGCAAATCCGGGGGCGCGTCCGAGACTACCTTGTCTTTGGAACGACACCAACTTCGACAGGAGGTCAGCATCCCCCAATCGCTCGATGAGGGTGCGCGTGAAGAAATGATCGTTAATAGGGCACTGAATTTCGTCGAAAGCATTGAATTGTCTAGCGAGAGCACCACCGATGACGAAGCCGCTAAGTAAAGACGATGTCCGGTACTTTCGCGGGCAGGTATGGCCACGTCGACGACGCATTATCTTCACCTGGCGAGTGCTGCTTGTTGTACTAGTTTCTGTCATCACGGGTCTCGCGTGTAGCCACCTGCCACTTGGTCGACTATCCGTCTCAACTCTAGCTACAGCCGGCATATCATTCGCGGCGCTCTCGTTTGGTGCGTGCGTTATGGGCGCTGTCCTCGCGCTCACCCTTCCCTCCCCTGAGATCGAGACTTGGGCGACGTCCTCTACGGGCGGTGGACGGCACTCCGATTATAGTGATCTGATCTTCATCTTCACTTGGTCGGGGCTGGCGCAGCTGTCGGTCGTAGTCGCGTCCGTAATGGGGTTCATCTTCGGCGGCGACATGCAGGCCGCGCCTCCGAATGGTGGAGATCTGAATTCGCTCTGGGTGGCAGTGGCGGCCCTGTTCTTCTTTTATGCACTTGCCCAGCTTGTTACCGCGATAACTACGATTAGCCAGATGGGTACGGTGCTTATAGCCGCGTGGAACGCAGAATCGTCCTGAACTGTGACAGTGAGCGAGTTTTTCGCTGGGCGTTCCGCTGGAACAGCTTGATTCCTTTGACTGGCCAGCGGACTGGAGCCGCCTGTGAAGTGCTGTGGCCGATCCAGCCCCGAGTCACGCTTCGGCGAATCTCCACACGAACGTATGGCGAGCAGACGCACGACGATGTCGATGATCTTCGGAAAGAGTTCGGGGTGTCGATTCGGGTTGCGTCTGATCATGGCCAACTCGGTGGGCAGCTAAGCCAGTCCGATATCGAAGACGGTGCACCGCGCGTAAGGAGGTCGAACTGCACGATGCACTCGGCCGCCCACAGCGGGTTGTGCTCGGAGGCCTGACCTGCCGAAAGTTGGTGCACAGTCGGGGCGTCCGTTCGGCTGCTGGATTTGTCGAGACCCGGGATGGTCGAGCCGGCACCCGGCCTAGGCGGCTGGTACCGACGGCAGTGGTTCGCTTACCCGAATGACGGCAGCTCGACCTTGGGTCTAGCGTCGGTAAAGGCGATGATCGTCTACGGTTCGTGCGATGTATCTCGCAACCCCGTCTGGGTCATCGTGCTCCCAGAATCGGAGCACCGTCCAGCGCGCGGCCCTGAGTGTATCGTCGCTCCGCGCGTCACGCACCTTGTTGCCCTCGACCTTGGAACGCCAGAACTCGGCGTTGGTCCGTGACGGTCTGTAGTGCTTGGGGCAGCCGTGCCAGAAGCAGCCGTCGATAAAGACGGCTACCCGCGCCCCGGGGAACACGATGTCGGCCTTCAATCGCCGCTGATCAGCCAACGGCGCAAAGTCGACACGGTAGCCATAGCCCATGGAGTGCAGGCTTTTGCGAACCAACAACTCCGGCCTTGTGTCGCGCCGGCGATTGCTACGCATCGACGCCCGCGTGGCCTGACTCGACGCCCAACTGTCCGCCATACCCCAAGTGTGACAACATCTCGCCAAACATGCCGGGCCGCTCAGCGTCGCCGGGCACCGAACTGGATAGGCTGAACGAATGCGCAGCGTCGAACTCTTCGCCGGCGGGGGCGGCCTAACGCTTGGCACACACCTGGCGGGTTTCACCACCGAGGTCGTCGCCGAATGGGATCGATGGTCATGCGACACCGTGCGCGAGAACCGAGACCGCGGTTACAGCCTCGTCCAGGGGGTGGACGTCCACGAGGGCGACGTCCGCGACGTCGACTGGTCCGTTATTCCAGAGGGCGTCGACCTAGTCAGTGGTGGACCGCCGTGCCAGCCGTTCTCCGCCGGCGGCAAGGGCAACGCCGCTGATGACAACCGCGACATGTTCCCGGCCACCGCAGAGGTGATCCGCCAGCTCAAGCCTCGCGCGTTCATCATCGAGAACGTGCGAGGTCTGGCGCGCGCGGCCTTCTCCGATTACTACACCTACATACAGCTCCGGCTTGGCCATCCCGAGATCACCGCCAACGACGGGGAATCGTGGGGAGACCACTACGCGCGGCTTCAGTCCGAGCACACGTCGGTTCGCTCGGACCTCCAATACAAGGTGATCCCCAAGTTGGTGAACGCCGCCGACTACGGTGTCCCGCAGCAGCGGTGGCGAGTGTTTTTCATCGGATTCCGTTCCGACGTCGATGCCGAGTGGAGCTTCCCGACCCCGACGCATTCTGCGGGCGCCCTGCGAGACACACAGGCAAACGGTGAATACTGGGAACGCCACAAGGTGGCCCAGAAGTATCGTGACTTCCGCGTGCGCGCATCCGCCGACTCCGACGTCTCGCTCAAACCGTGGCGCACCGTGCGCGACGGGCTCCGCGGACTACCGAACCCGACGGTGTATGGCAGCACGAAATATTTGAATCACGTCCTGCAGCCAGGCGCGAGGTCGTACCCAGGACACACCGGCTCTTACATCGACGCGCCGGCAAAAGCACTCAAGGCGGGTGTACACGGAGTGCCCGGTGGCGAGAACATGCTTCGCGACGTCGACGGTACGGTGCGCTACTTCACCGTCCGCGAGGCGGCACGGCTCCAGACCTTTCCCGACGCTTATCAATTACACGGCCCTTGGGGCGAGGCCATGCGCCAGCTCGGCAACGCCGTGCCCGTGATGCTCGCCGAGACGGTCGCCCTGTCGGTACGCGAGCACCTCGATGTCGCCGCGTTCAACGCCTGCAAGGCCCAGGCAACCGCGCGCCGACGCGTCAAGCGTGATTCGGCGACAGCTTGAGCACGCCGTTTAACCCGCTCGATCACTACAACCTGGCGCGGGCAGTCGCCAGCCAGATCGAGGAGAGCGAGCTCTTGCCGCTCGATGTCGCCGCGACTTATGTCCGAAGCAACACCTTTCCCGGCGCCGGGGTTTACGCGATCTACTACGACGGCGACTTCGAGCCCTACAGCAGGCTCGCGGCTGCCAACGCCGACGGCCCCAAGTATCCGATCTACGTCGGCCAAGCGATCCCAGAGGGCGGGCGCATGGGCCTCAACGATGGCGGAGTGGAGACCAAGGCTCTCAGCAAGCGACTACGGGAGCACCGCACCAGCATCATCCAGGCCGAGAATTTGGACATCGCTCACTTCCAGATGCGTTGGCTGATCGTCGAGGACATCTGGATTACTCTCGGCGAATCGGCGATGATCCGCCGTTACCGACCGGTGTGGAACGCAGTCGTCGACGGCTTCGGCAACCACAATCCCGGAAGCAAGCGCGTAGAGGGTCTGCGGTCCCAGTGGGACACGATCCACCCTGGACGATCGTGGGCGCACAAGTTCCCAGCCCGACCATCGGGCGCTGATCTGCTTATCGCGCAAGACGCGCGTCAGTATCTCGACACTCGGCTGAGCTGACCGTCGATTGATCCGGCTCTACGGGTGGGCAACCGCCCGCGCCCAGTTACCCGATCCCGCGGCGCACGGCCGGGCCCGAAGGGGCAGGGCACCCTCGTCAGCCGCCTGGTCGTCAAGTCGATTACCGCTGCGGATGATGGCAGAAACGCTGCAGTCACGTCGCCCGGCACCGAGGGCAGTTACGATCTCAGCGATATCGGATGGTTTGTCGAGACCGTCCGATCTCGCTGATTCTGCTTCTCTCTCAAGTCCGGGCCGCCGCTCCGGGAACTGGATTTCCGCCATCTCCAAACCCGTTTGAGGGTCGATCTGAACCTTCACTGTTAGCGACAGTACGCTCGCCTTTCGGATGACTGCAGTGTACGCGCCATATGGAGGGCGCTGAGTGCCCGGCCGGGGAACGTGAGATCGCAGCCGAGTCGGTAGTTGCGCCCCTCGACGCCGTTTATGCGCCAACTCCTGCTGAAGGGCATGTTTGGCCTAGTTCCCAACGGCGTCGATCGTTCTAGGCATGTACATCACGCTGTGCGCTTCCACTCCTATCAGATCGCAGAGTGCTTGCACCCGGACCCATTCGCTCGCGGCTGGCTTCGCCATCGTGTGGCGTGTGACGGCCACGACGACGCGCTGCTCTCCGGCCACGCGGGCAACCGACGCGGCCCAGTGCAGGTTGCTCAGCATTCGCTGCGGACCCCAGATCAGCACGGCCGCCTCCCCCGCGGCACTCATCACCTGGCACCTCATCGGCTTCTGCTCGATCGAGTCCGTCACGACTGACCAATCCAGGCCCAGCGTCGCGCTGACGATGACGCTCGGCCCCGGGTACCCACGTTTTGTGTGGCTGGCCGCCGGGCCAATGCCCTCCAGCGCCCTCGGGTACTCTTTGGCCGCGCTGTCTTTGAGCCACACACGCATCTGCGCGGTGTCGAAGTATGGCGCCAGCAACCTGGAGAACGACTCGTCAGCGATTAGCTCGACGTAGACCGCTCCGCGCTCGCCTGGAGGCACCTGCTCCCACTTGAGGCGGTCGAACTCGGCGTAGACGTGGGCTAGGGCCTCTTCCCTGACGTCATCGGGAAGCCTGATCACGCCCACCCCTTTGTATCGACGCCGGACCCGTCCGTGATCGTCGGAGGGAACTCGAGTTGGACCCTGTCGTTGGCCGTTGCGAGATCCCCTACGTCCGCCACCCACTGGTCGATTAGTGCCTTCACGCCCTGGTCCTCAAATTCGAAGTTCGACCGACTTACGCTTAACACCTCAGCCTGATCGGCCTCGATCTGCGCCCGGAACGCCGAGACCTCCGCGATGCGCCTCAGGTCCGACACGCAGTCCAGGACCGTCACTCGTTCCTTGCCCACGCGTAGGCGCAGCCCCCGTCCGAGCTGCTGGATGAAGATACGGCGTGAGTGTGTCACGCGGGCGAAGACGATGATGTTCACGTCCGGCACGTCGATGCCCTCGTTGAGGAGGTCTACACTCACGAGCAATTCGATCTGGCCAGCGCGGAAGCGCAGCAGCCGCTGCTGGCGCTCCCGCTTGGTCATGTCGTTATGGATCGTCTCTACTCCACGCCAACATGAGTGCTCCCGCAAGAGCTCGGCGAACCGCTCGGCGTGCTCGATCGTCTGGCAGAACACCATCCCTCGCGGCGAGCGGGTGGCGTTCCATACCCCCGTCATACGCTCGATGATCGCCTCGTCCCGCTCGGGAATGAACAGCCGTCGGTTGAGGTCCTTGATCGTATAGGAGTGCTCGGAGGCGGCTTCGACAAACTCCCAGTCGATGTTGTCGGCGAGTAGCTGGTAGTCCACCTGAGCGAGGTACCCCCGCCTGATCCCGTCGGCGATCGACATCTGCACGACCGGAGGCCCGAAGGTGGTCTCGATGTCGAACTTGTCACCGCGCCAAGGCGTCGCGGTGACCCCCAGCCGGGGCACGTCTTCTAGCATTTCGAGGATGTGCGCGTAGTACCCGTTCTCGCCGACGTGATGAACCTCGTCGATCACGATCAAGTCCGGTCGGTATCCTCTTTCGACGTAGGCGTGCGCCGTCGGCAGCACCGCGAACGTCACGCCCGCGAGATCGTCTCGGTGCACCCCCTGGCCGATCATCTGTGTCGGGACATCCTTCGGGATGAAGGGCCACATGGACTTCTCAAGCTGGTCAACGAGCGCACCGCCGTGTGCGACCACCAGAATCTTCGCCTTAGGATCGCGTTCGAGCCTGTCGCCGACGATCGAGCCGGCAACCACTGTCTTGCCTAATCCGGTGGCGAGATATACTAAGGCCTTGTGCCGGTCGGGATCATCAAGCGCGAGCAATGACGAACTGACCGCCTCCAGTTGGTATGGTCGCAGTTCCATCTGTGGTGGCAGATCCTTGGCCTTGCGGTACAGCTTCGTCAGCGCCGCGCCATCCCAAGACCTGACCACACGGCCGACCTTGTCAAAAGCGCCAATTCGATTCCTGGCAGACTTCGTGAAGCGTCCATTTGTTGCGACGACGCCCGAGTCCGCTCCGTAGGCGTCGATCGCGTTTGAGACCTCGTCCACCGCGCCTTCGCTGACTGAACCCCTGATCGGGTCCAGACGCCACTTCGCCTGAAGCGCCACGGGGCTGCCTCCCAGTCGGGCGAGCAGATCTCCGCCTTGGTCTCCCGGTCCGTCGATGTTCACCACGTCAGTGAAGCCGAGCAAAGGCAGTAAGCGCTCGAGCGCACGAGTGAAACCAGCCGGGCCGCCATCAACCAATCTGGCGGCCGACATGAAGGACTCGCCGCTCACGACTGCGCCTCGTCGACGACCAACCCGTTCAACGCCTCAAGCCCGATTGACAACCGGAGCAGTTCCCTCGCCCGTAGGCGGTCTGTCGCGGTCAGCGTGCGCTCCAAATCACGCACCAGGCTTGTCAGGTGGGACAAACGCTCGTCACGTATCGAGTCGTCCTGCCATGACCCGTAACTGGAGGTGAACACCCCGCCGTCTAGCATCCTCTCCGGAATCTCGACGATAAGGTCCTCGAACGCTCGAGGGCTCAGGAACTCGGCGTAGCTGCCGGATGTTTCCAGCACATCCCAGTCCGCGTTAGCATCCTCCGCGGCGAACTTCTGCGTCTGAATCTTTGCGGTGGACGACAGCTTCGTCCACACCCCGGCCGGGTCGTCCTTGACCAGGGGTGCGCTGGCCGCCCTGATCCCGTTGAGCAAAGCCTCGGCCGACGACCGTACCGTCGCCGCGTCTATCCGGCGGTCACCGATCTGTTCGAGGACTGCCTCAATGAACTCGCCCGCCCTGCCCTCGTAACGGAGGAATTGCGCGGCGGCGTCATGTAGGACCGTGGCCGCGACGTCGATTGGGTTCCACCCATAACTAGCCAGGAGAGGGTGTCGCTCGTCGATGAAAAGCTCAACTACACCAGCTTCGAGGTTCGCCGACGAGTACCTTTCGGCGCCCTCGAGCAGGTCCACACCCGACGTTTTGTAAGCGGTCACGTTGACGGTGCGGCTGCTGCCCGGGATAACCACATCCGTTCCGTCGAGCTGCGGGATCACTCGGCCGTTGTCGCGATAACGGGCGAGGCGTTCGTCCCGAGTCTCGAGTTCCGGCGTCGCGGCTTTCATAGTACTTTCGCCGTTCTCGTCGCCCGCACCGTCCTCTCCGGCCGAGACGCCCTGGTCCTTACCGCTGGGTGGCAACAGGTCCTCGACGCCGTCGTCACGATCTTCATCGCCGTCAATGGTGCCAGCCTGGATGTTCTCGTGGTTGACGACGTGCTTCCACCACATTTCGTCGCTTTGATATGCAGATAGCCCCTCGCGGAACTTCTCGCCCCACTTGCGGGCCTGCTCGGCCATACCCTTCTCGCCGTCCCCCGGCACGAGGTATCGATAGCCGGCGACATAGCGCCGATAGGCGTGAAACAACATGCCGAGCTTGGATGTGTTTGGGCTGTAGTCCAGCTGCTTCGCGAGCTGTTCTAAGAGTGGCCCGTCGCCTCGCACCTTCTCGCGGACCGTGCTCCACGCGACGCTGTCGCGGCCGAAGTCATTCTTCCGGTAATTCACCGGGAGATGGTCGAGGTGCAACTCGCCCACGATGCGCCCACGACCGAGTTCCACCGGGTACTCGACGAGCCTGTCGCCGGAGTCGGGGTTCGTCCACTCAAACAACGACTTGTCGAGGTGGACGATAGTTCGCCCTTGGCGTAGAAGCGAGATCCCGAAGTCGCTCGTGTCGTCATATCGCTGGATCCCGAGCCAGCCACGGATCGATCGATCACGCAGCGCGACCCGCTGCGAGCGGCACTCCACGCAGCAATCGAGGCTCTCGATGGTCTCGTTGTGCCAGTGCCCGCATTCGAGGCAAGCAAACGCCGGCTTGAGTTCGTAGTCGATCTCGGTTACCGCCGGCACGTCCTGTCCCTTGTAGACCACTGATCTCTCCGGCGACCAGATGCACGGGATGTACGGCTGCACCGAGCTGCCGTTGAGGATGAGATCGACTCCCAGTCCGCCGATCACCTCGGCGCCGGCGATGTCGGTGCCTGCAACGTTTCGCAGCATGTACGAGTACGTCTGACCAAGGCGCGTCCCTACCCGCTTGGCGGTGCGCCGCCAGCGCAGGCGCTTCAACGTGTCACTGCGAAGTCGGGAGATCGTGATCGAGGTGCCGTGCTCGTTCGGGCCTTTCGGCTCGGTGGTCATCGGCACCTGAAAAGAATCGTGTGAGCCCATCTTCTGGATGTCGATAGACACGATCGTCCAGTGATCGTCGCCGGCCCGACCGGACTTCACCGTCGTCACGTAGCCCAACCGCCCGGTCGCCACGTTGAAGCCCATCCCGAACAGGCCGAGCGAGCCGTAGCGCGAGTTTCCCGAGGAGCCGGCTCGCAACGCCTGTCGTATCTGCTCCACCGACATGCCTCGGCCCGAGTCGGTGATGGTGACTACCGACTCCGCAGTCACCTTTTGGCCGTAGGGGAGGTCTATCTCAACCCGTCCCTCAAAGCCCGGGTCTTCGCGCCTTGCCGCGTCGATCTCATCGAGCGCGTTGTCAATCAATTCGGCGAGGCACTCCTCGACGGTCATGTCGACGTCGGCGATCACGTCCAGGATTCTGGGTGAAGGTGTTAGATCAAGGGTTTGTTCGGGCATCTCTTCCGATCCTCATCAGTGGTTCCCGGACTCACCCCCGAACGGTCTTCCACCGGGCTTGTCCGCATCATCGAGAAACAGTACTGCGCGCCGTTGACAAGCTGTTGGAGCACGCGCGCGACGTCGCGTTGGCCACGAATCGACTCGTTTTCCGTCCTAGCGTCAGTGTCGACGCGGAGTAGAGCCAGCAGCACGACAGAACTTACGCTGAACCAGCCGTACACAGTGACCCTACGGCGGGCGGATGTTGATCGACCGCCAGCCCGTACTGCCGTCTGAAAATCCGCCCCTCATCGCGAGGAATCAACTCCGGCTTGAGCACCCGCAATCTACTTCGAGAATGCCTCGTCGAGCACGAGCTGCCGAAATCGGACCGTTCGTTGTCGCTGTGGAGGCTGTGGGTCAGCTCGCGGGCGAGACAGAGAGCCACCACGTTTCCTGCTTACTGCGGGAGTTGTCGCCCGCGTTGGAGTAGGTACGGATGGTCTCGCCACTTGGCTCGAGTTTTTCGATCTTCGCGCCGCGCGGACCTCGGCCATCACTCCTCTGGCTGGATTCCGTGCTGGGCGTCCTTCGTCTTAACGAGTCGCTCGCGATTGGCCCTCGACGCCCACGCCGCGTAGAGATCGTCCTGCTGCTTGTAGGAACTGCCAGTCTTCGACCCAGGACGAAGAACTAGTGTTCGGTGCGGTTTCAGTTTGGAGCGCGACTCGGCGGCTTCCGCCGCCCGCCGCGACGCCTGACATCGCGCACAACGTCATCCGGCGCGACGAAGGCAGGGTTGGCGACGACCTCTTCTGTCCCCCGCGGGTTTCGCTAGTCACAAACCGCCGGGTGTCCCGCAGGGGGAAAGTGATTGCCAGACGGTCCAGCAGAGAACTAAAAGGAAGTCCTTCGGAGATGCAATAGGTTTACACCCTAACGTCGTCGCCTGGGTCGTCAGTTCCGTATCGCCATGACGAAAGACCGGAGCATCAATTGGCTACAGATCGGGCCCTGGACCCGGCCGCCTGCAGGGACTGTCGGTGGCCGGTGGCAGGGACAAGCGGACACGAATTCGCGTTGCTGCGGAGCGACGGGGTCGGACGGCACCAAGTCGCAAAGCCCGGAAGACCTGGCCACTATCGGGCAAGCACGCGGACGGCACTGGACGACTCGTCCCGGCAACTTGGTTGATCGCCGCGCCGGGACGTACGAGGGACCGTGCACCAAGTGCACGGGCTCTGGGCAGATGGTGCAGAGTATCAACCTGTGATCGACGACGCACTGCTCAACAGGCTGGATCTTCCATCGGCTGTCGAAGCCGAGCTAATGAGCCGCACACGGCTCATGCCGAGTAGATGGGACTACATGGACCTGCTCAACGTCCACGACAAGGTTGTGTCGTGGATTCGCCCTCAGCTGCGGCGACGCGGCGAGGGGCAGGCTGAACAAGTCTTACTCGCAGACAAAGACGGCCGCGGATCGCGGCCGCTTACCGAGCTCAGACTCGAAGATGCAGTTCTTTACCGTGCAATCGTGCACCTACTGCAAGGGCAGTTGCCTGACGGCGCGTGTGCGCGCCCACCGATTGCATCTTTTCGTAAGGCTCCTATCGATCATCTGGTTGACACCGAAATGTTCGATTCCGCGTACGTGGTGAAGACCGATGTCACAGCGTATTACGAGTTTGTCGATCACACTCTTCTTGCAGACGAATTAATCGGTCAGACTGGCGATCAGTTCGCAGTTGAAGCCCTCATTGCGCTCCTTCAGCACATTATGAATAGGAATGTGGGTCTCCCGCAGGTGCACAGTGCGAGCGATATCCTCGGCGATTTGTACATCGATCCTGCACGCCGCCGGCTACGTCGTAAGGGTTACGCAGTGTGGACATATTCCGACGATTTCTTGATCGCGGCACCCGACCTGCGTACAGCGCGTATTGCAATCGAATCCTGCTCGCGAGAGGCGCGCGCATTGGGGCTCGTCTTGAACGAGCGTAAGACGTACACGTATCGGGCGGCGACCTACCAACGTTCTTTAAGCGCTTTCGATAAAGCTGAACACAGACTATTCACCGATATGCCCGATGGTCCGGAGAGTCTCCTGCCGCTCAACGAGGAGTACGGAATTGGAGTCGAAGATGGCGATGACGACCAAGACTTAGAGGCTATCGCTGATTCGGACGACGTGGACGATGCGACCGCTTCCGAACAATCGCAAAAGCTCGAAACTGACGCGAAGGAGGTCTCGCACGACCTAGCCGCCGCGGCGGAGCGAGCATGGGACCTGTGGCGTGGTGCCCACGAAGGACGCGAGTTAGAGCGTGCGGTTAAACAATCGCTGCTAGGCCGCGCTCTACCGATCCTAGGAAAATCACACAACGACGCTCCAATGGAGGAGCTCTCCCGCATACTTAGCCTCGAACCATCTCTTACACCGCAGGTAGCCGAGTATCTGATTCAATATGTGAGAGCGCCAATTACAAGCTTAGCGGATCCGCCTCGACGTGTACGGGCCTCGCAGGCTCGCCGAGCCTTGGACACGATAGTCGGCGAGCAAGTACTAAACAACTGGCAGGGAGTGTGGATTGCGTATGTAGCAGGCATGTTCCGAGGTACTCGATCGAATCGAAAGCATATTGAATGGCTCGAAGAATGCGTAGCCTTCGGCCCAGACCCCCTTTCCGCGACCGCGTCTGCCGCGCTCGGACGTCTCAGCATCGGTGATCCCAGTGAAATCGCAGCATCGGTTGATCGACTTGGCCCGCAGTGGCGACGACTCGCGATATGGGGCCTTTCCCAAATTGATGCGAATTCCGCAAGGGAGTACTGCGAGGACGATGGCTTAAGCAGACTTCTGACACGTTTTGAGGAAGTCAGTACGCAGGACGCGGGTAGATCCACGGCGCCGCTCAAACAGGAAAACTCGGCAGGCGCCACTAAAGAAGATTCGAACGAGTGAGTACTCTCGAGCCAGTTTTATCCGAGCGTGCTGAGGCGGCCTGCCGTCTAATCAGCCAGACACTTGCCCTTCATCAGGCAAACAATGTGAATGATGACCAAGAAGAGCCTCAACGGCGTCTACCAGGCCGATCCAATGATCTTGAGCAGATTCAGCTGCAAACTACGCTCTTGCGACTTGTCTCGATCGCCGAATGGTTCTGTGGCGACACACTAATCAAGCATGCTGAGGAGTCGATGAGTGACTCCAGAGAGTCAAGAACTTTTGAGTCAATTTGGCGCGAAGCATCAGCCTCCGCCACTATGACGTGGGAGTTGCAAGCGAAGTATTACAAGGAGTGGCTCGAGATAACTCTGAACTGGACCGCAATAAAACACTACGTGGACGCACGTAATGCGATCGCACATGGACTCGGAGAGTTAACAAGAAAGCAACTAGGAAAGAACCCTTCCTCGATCAAAACGCGTCTCAATAATGGAGGAGTAGCAGTGTCGGGAAACTCTGTCAGACTAACCAAAACTAACCTGCATGACGCTGCCACTGCCTGCAAGGAACTTATCAGAAATGTGGACATTTTGACCCAGGACCATCAGAGTTCTCGCTGAAAGTTGCGCCCCGAAGTAGCGCGCACTTGCTTCAAGCGGCCTGGTGCCTGTGCGGCAACCTACGCAGGTCACCTTGGCAGATCGTAGCAAGGCTGGCAAAGGCAGTGAATCACCTTTCTAGAACCGCGAAGGAAAGCGAGTTGCGCGAACTTCTAAGAAGCTTGTCGGCGCGGGGGGAATCCACTACCGCAAGTTCGTCGCCTAAGGGGTATTGGCGAGTTCCTTCGTCACCGACCACCCCTAGACCGGTAACTGACTCCCCGATCGCCTCAGTTCCGAGAACGCCTTGATCCCCGTCGACGTCGCCGTGGCAACCGGCCGGAGCTCCGGCCCGGCCTCGGTCTTCGACACCATCACCACGTTGTCCACGTAAGGCTGGATCGTGCTGGTGTTCTGAACCGTCGCGACGATGATCAGCTGGAACCCGAACTTCCGGAACGCGGAGAGCGCCTGCTGGGCGAACTGCGGGTCGGACTTGGAGAACGCCTCGTCGAGCATCAGCTGGGCGAAGATGGGCCGGTTGTCGTTGCCGTGCGGGCTGGCCAAGTTGAAGCTCAGTGCACCCGCGAGACAGAACGCCATCAGCTTCTCCTGCTCGCCGCCGGAGTTGTCGCCGGCGTTGGAGTAGGTGCGGATGGTCTCCCCCGACTCGGCGTCGTGCTCCTCGCAGTAGAAGTCGAAGCGGTTGCGCACGTCGAGGGCGTCGCGCGTCCACTGGCGGTCCTCCGGGGTGTTGCCGGCGAGGCGTTCGCGCAGCAGCAGGATGTCGGAGTACTGCTCGAGGATGGCCTGCTCGTCGCCGAAGCTGACCGCGGTCGTGCGGTTGGAGATCTGGCGGGCCTTCTCGGTCAGCTCCTCGACCGCGGCGAGCTTCTTGCGCCCCGGCCGCAGCCGGAGGCGGGTGCCGCGGTTGAACGCCACCGCACCGAGGCCGGTGTTGACGCGCTCGATCTGCTCGACGATGCGGCGTTCCTCGGCGTCCGCGGCCATGTGCAGACCCAGGATCGCACCCGGCGCCTGTTCGGTGATCAGACGGCGCATCCGCTCGTAGGCGGCGGGCAGCTCGCGCTCGTCGATGCGGCGGCAGACGGCGACGTAGTCATGTAGACGTTCGTCGAAGTCGTCGCTGTCGTTCGGAATGGCGTCCGGGAACTCCTCGTCGTAGGTGTCGAGGATGCGGGCCAGCTCGTCGCGCGAACGTCGAGCATCCGAACGCATGCGATCGCGCTCACGACTAGCGGCCTTGACGATCTCCTGGCGGTACGGCTCCGGGTTGAGGACGTCGAGGGTCGCCGAAAGGTCCTCGCGGAAGCCGTCGAGAGTCTTCTCCGCCTGGGTGGGAACGTCTTCGGGCTTCAACCGGTCGATCAGGTCGAGGAGCTGGGTACGGCGGGAGTCCTGGCGGGCGATCTTGTCCTTGACCAGCGCGGCCTGCGAAATCGCGTTGCGCACCTGCTCCCACAGGTCTTCGGCCTTGCGCTGCAGGGCTTCGACGTCGGGGTTCTCCTCGATCAGCAGGTCGTACTGATCGGTGAGCTGGTCGACGCGGTCATCGACGGAGTCGACGTCGATCTCGTTCCACTGCGTGAACTGTTCGCACACACGGCGATACGCGTCGCGGCGTCGTTCCTTGGCGCTGCGCTCGCGGTCGAGCTCGGCGCAATCCTGGCGGGCATCCTCGAACGCCCGCTCCTCGTACTCGAGTTCGTCGCGCAGCGCGGCGATCTTCGACGCGACGTCGCCGACGAAGATGTACTGCGACCGGCGGAGCTGCTGACGGTCGTCCTTCACCGCGAGCTTCGCCGAATCCTTGCGCAGGCCTTGGTCGGTGACGGCCTTGGCGTGCTGAGAGAACTCGCCGGGACTGTCGACGCACATGTGGTTGCCCAGCTTCGACAGCACGGTCATCGCCTCGGCGGCGCACGGGTGCGAGGCGTCGACTGGACGGAGCTTCGACGCCAGGGTGCCGGGCTCCAGAACTGGCATGGGTCGGGAGTCGGCCTGGTGCAGCTGGATTCGGCCGCGCATGTCGTGTGAGTTCACGAAGCGCAGGGCGGCGCGGAAGTGCTTGTCGGGCACCAGCAGGCGCAAGCCGACGTTGCGCAGCACCTTCTCTACGGCCAGACGCCACCGCTCCTCGTCGGGATCGAGTTCGACGAGCTCGGCGACGTACTTCAGCTCCGACTCGTCGATCTGCAGTCCATGGGCGATGGCGCGGCGCATCTCGTGCTCGGTGCGCGGGAGCGCAGAGCCGGCGTTCTCGACGCGGCCGAGCTCCTCCATCGCGGCGTCGCGGCGGGTACGCGCAGCGACCTCGCTGGCCAGCGCCTCGGCGTAGTGGGCGCGACCGGCGTCGAGCTGGCCGTCGATCTTGGCGGCCTCCTCGGTGAGTTCCTCGCGGAGCAACCAGAATCCCTCGGCCCGGGTGGGCGGGGTGAAGCCGAGTGCGGAGACCTTGTCCTCGTACGCGTTGCGCCGCGCGGTGACCTCGGTGCTGAGTTTCTGTGCGCCGCCGAGCTGTTCGCGCAGCGGGGCGAGGTCGCCGGTGGAGGTGGCGATCCGTGACAGCAGCAGGCTGTGGTCCTGGCGGAGCTGGTCGTGCTGGGTGGTCAGCGCGGCGAGATCGCCGTCGAGGCGGGTGATCTGGTCGTCGAGGTCGGCGACCTCGGGCTGCGCGTTGTGGATCCGCAGGTTGTTGACGTAGCTGCGGATGGTGGTGTTGTCGATGGTGTCGAGGACGGAGAAGGTGGCCGCCTCCCCCGCGTACCGCTCGTGCACCTCCTCGATGTTGCCGAGGATGGTGCGCTTGCGGCGCGCGACGTCGAGCAGTTCGCGGGCTTCGACGAGCGGGTCGATCTGGTCGAGGGCGTCGGCGATCCCGACGATGCTGGTCGGGGCGTCGAGCATGAACTCCCGCACGAACTGCGCGAGCCCGCCGACGCTTTTGAGCGACTTGGCCTTTCCGAGGAGCTGCTGCGCGGCGTCGGAGCCGCGGATGCCGATGAGCGAGTACAGCGTCGAGAGGTACTTGCCCTCGCCGGGGCCGCCACGCCAGCCGCGGTCGCGGAACTTGGCCGAGTTGTAGTTGTTGGCCGCCCACTCGTTGCAGGCCTCGACGATGTCGGCGTCACCGTCGTAGATGAAGTACGAACTGTGCGCGTCCGTCATCTTGCCCGCGGCAAGCCATTTCAACACCAGGCCGGTGATGGCCTCGCCGGAGCTGGAGGTGTACGTGACCGCAATGGCCGCCCACGCCGGGCCGGTGCCACGCAGGTACATGATCTCGCGGTGGGCGTTGGTGCCGTCGCGCCGCTCACCCCACGCGCCGCGCACGTACTTACCGACAGTGCGCTTGCCGCTGGAGGATCCGGCCGCCGTCGCATCGCCCGAGGCGTTGAAGTTGCGTCGATGATCCGGCAGGAACGCCAGCGAGATGGCGTCGAGCAGCGACGATTTACCGCTACCCGACGACCCGGTGATCAGAGAACCGTTGGGACTGAACGGGATCGAGTGATACCCGTCGAACACGCCCCAGTTGATCAGCTGCAACCGGGACAGGTGGTACTGGTCGACCTGCCCGCTCACCAGTCGTCTCCTTCGTCGTTCTCGCCGTAGGCCCCGTCGAGGTCGGCTGCGTCGTCGTCGCGCTCGGCCGGCTCGTCGGCGAGGTCCTCCGGAGGCACTTCCCCGGTGTCACCGGATCCGATGAACTGCTCGAATTGCCTTTGCAGATCGGTGATCACCGATGCCGTCATCACCGCGGAGATCACCGGGCTGACGATGAAGGTGTCGGCGTCGTCGCGCTGCTTGCGGAGGAACTCGAGTTCCTCCATCTTGTCGAGGGCGCGTTCGATGCGCTTGTCGAAGAGTGCGAGGTCGCGGTCGATGGTGTTGGTGACGCCGGCGAAGAGTTCGTGGATCTCTTCGCGGGTGATCAGGACCGGCTCGTCGCGAGCGGCCCGCACGTACTTGGCCAGGTGCAACGCCAGGATGGCGTCGTAGGTGTGAATCGTCTCACGCTTGAGAATCTTTCGGCCCCACCGGGAGTCGTAACCGGCCTGCTCGACGAACGCGACCTGCAGCTCGTCGACGATGCGCAGCCGGAGGTCGAGTTCGGAGAGACGACCGCGCAGCACGTCCTGGTATTCGGCCACCCACGACCACAGCTGCGGCTGCCGGTCACCGCTGATGTAGCGGCGGGTCAACAGGTTCTGCAGCGCCCAGCACGCGCGGTCGGGTAGCTCGCTGACGTCGCCGTCGAAGCGCGGAGCGTTCGGCGTGTGCGACGCCGCGCGGTTCGCGACGGTGGGCAGGTCGTCGAAGCCGGCGAATTCGGTGGGGGTGGTGG
>NZ_NGFO01000070.1 GCF_002149015.1 Gordonia lacunae
AGATGGCGTTGCACACCGCGATCACCGAGGCGACCGGGCTGCCGATCTACTTTGCCGACCCGCACAGCCCCTGGCAGCGAGGCAGCAACGAGAACACCAACGGCCTGCTGCGCCAGTACTTCCCCAAGGGAACCGACCTGTCGTTTCACGGGCCGGGGATCCTGGCCAACGTGGCCGCCGAACTCAATGGCCGGCCCCGCAAACGACACGGTTGGCGCAGCCCCGCCTACAAACTCGACGAACTACTACGATCAGGACCAACCGATCCCGCTGTTGCAGCGACCGGTTGAATCCGCCCTCCACCGGGCCGGCGCTCAGGCTCTTCTCAGGGGTCGAGGTCGAGGGCCGGGCCCGCAGGCGTAACGTCGCGCGAATGAGCGATTCCGCGGTCCGCAACGTCGACCATCCCGATCAGGCGCCGGTGCCCCGCAGCCGCATCGTGATCGCGTCGATGGTCGGGACCAGCATCGAGTTCTTCGATTTCTATATCTATGCGACGGCCGCGGTCCTGGTGTTCCCGGTGCTGTTCTTCCCCAAGGGGGACGACACCGCGGCGCTGCTGTCGTCCTTCGCGACCTTCGGTCTCGCCTTCGTGGCGCGGCCCATCGGCTCGATCCTGTTCGGCCACTTCGGCGATCGCGTTGGACGAAAAGCCACCTTGGTCGGGTCGCTGCTCACCATGGGCATCGCGACGTTCGTGATCGGGCTGCTGCCCACCTACGACTCCGTCGGTTACCTCGCGCCCGCGCTGCTCGCGCTGATGCGGTTCTGCCAGGGCCTCGGGCTCGGCGGAGAGTGGTCGGGCGCAGCGCTTCTCGCGACGGAGACAGCCGAGAAGGGCAAGCGGGCGTGGGCGGCCATGTGGCCCCAGCTCGGCGCACCGATCGGGTTCTTCTTCGCCAACGGCACCTTCCTGCTGCTGATGCTCGGCCTCGACTTCGACGCCGCGTCCGCCGACCCCGACCATCCCTTCATGACCTGGGGGTGGCGAATCCCGTTCCTGGCCAGCGCCATCATGGTGGCGGTCGGGCTGTACGTCCGGCTGAAGCTCACCGAGACACCGGTGTTCGCGAAAGCCGTCGCGGACGGCAAGAAGGTCAAGGCCCCGCTGGCCGAGGTCGTCAAGACCAGCTGGCGTCCGCTCATCGCCGGCACGTTCATCATGGTCGCGACGTACACGCTGTTCTACATCGTGACCACCTGGGTGATCTCCTACGGCACCGGCAAGGTGACCGACGAATCGGGTGTCAAGCTCTCCATCAGCTACGTCGACTTCCTGCAGCTGCAGCTCGTCGCGGTCCTCTTCTTCGCCGCATGCGTGCCGATCTCGGGGCGTCTCGCCGACCGGTACGGGCGCCGCGCCTTCCTCATCGTGATCACCGCGGCGATCATCGTCTTCGGCCTGTGCTTCCAGTGGTTGCTCGACCCGGCATCGATGACCGACGGAATGATGCTGTTCTTCCTGATCCTCGGTATGACTCTGATGGGTCTGACCTTCGGGCCGATGAGCGCGATCCTGCCGGAGCTGTTCCCCACCAACGTGCGTTACACCGGATCGGGTGTGGCCTACAACGTGGCGTCGATCCTCGGCGCCGCCGTGGCCCCGTTCATCGCGACGTGGATCGTCGCCGACTACGGCGTCGGCTGGGTGGGCGTGTACCTCGCGGTCGCCGCCTGCGCCACGATGATCGCCCTGCTCAGCGTCCGCGAGACCAAGGCCGTCGACCTCACCGAGGTCTGAGAGCCGACGGCCTGTCGGGGGCTCGGCGTACCGTCGGACAGGTGAATTCGCGTCCGACATCAGGTGAGGCGACATGAGGCTGATCGACGTCGTCGAGACCTCCGCGGACGTGGCGCGCGACCGGTCGCGGACCCGCAAGACGGCGGTGCTCGCCGGCGCGCTGTCCGCGGCGACCGACACGGAACTGCCGGTCGTCGTCGCCTGGTTGTCGGGTGAGATCCCGCAGGGCCGGCTCGGCGTCGGGTGGCGGTCGCTCTCGAAACTGATGCCGTCACCGGCCGATTCGCCGAGTCTGGAGGTCGCTGCCGTCGACGCCGCGCTCGGTGAGCTCGCGTCGGCGTCGGGCCCCGGTTCGACGAAGCGCCGCGGCGAGATCATCGCGTCCCTGTTCGCGGCGTCGACCGAGGCCGAGCAGAAGTTCCTCGTCGCCTTGCTCACCGGCGAGCTGCGGCAGGGGGCACTGGCCGGTGTCATGACCGACGCCATCGCCAAGGTCACCGGCCAGGATCTGACGCTGGTGCGGCGGGCGAACATGCTGACCGGTTCGCTCCCGGAGACCGCGGCATTGGCCCGATTCGGCGCCGACGCGCTCGCCGGGGTCGGACTCCAGATCGGGCGCGCCGTCGAACCGATGCTGGCGACGCCTGCCGAAGATCTCGACTCCGCCCTGGCCCTACTCGGGCCCGACCTCATCGTCGACTACAAACTCGACGGAGCGCGGATCCAGGTGCATCGCAAGGGGACCGAGATCGCGGTGTTCACCCGCACGTTGCGTGACGTGACGGCCAACGTGCCCGACCTCGTCGCGGTGATCGCCGCGCTACCGTGCGACTCGGTCATCCTCGACGGGGAAACGCTGATGCTCTCCGACGACGGCCGACCACGGTCCTTCCAGGACACCATGAGCCGCTTCGGTTCCGGTCCGACCGCCGCAGGCGAACCCGAACGCCTGCTCAAGCCGTTCTTCTTCGACTGCCTGCATCTCGACGGCACCGACCTCATCGACCGCCCGCTGTCCGAGCGGCTCGCAGCGATCGACTCCATCGCCCCGCAGTTGCGCATCCCCGCGGTGACGCGACCGAGCCTCGACGAGGCACGCAAGCACTTCGACGCAGCGATGGCCGATGGCCACGAGGGTGTGATGGTCAAATCGCTCGACGGCCTGTATGTCGCCGGCCGGCGTGGAAAGGCGTGGCAGAAGGTCAAACCGACGCACACGTTCGATCTGGTGGTGCTCGGCGCCGAATGGGGCTCGGGGCGGCGCTCGGGATGGCTGTCGAATCTGCATCTCGGCGCCCGCGACCCCGAGACAGGCGAACTCGTGATGGTCGGCAAGACCTTCAAGGGTCTGACCGACGAGCTGCTGCGCTGGCAGACCGAGGAGTTCCCGAAGCACGAGACACACCGGGACTCATACACCGTGTACCTCCGGCCGGAGATCGTGGTGGAGATCGAACTCGATGGCGCGCAACGGAGTTCGAGGTACCCGGGCGGGGTCGCGCTGCGCTTCGCGCGCGTGGTGCGCTATCGCCCGGACAAGACTCCCGAGCAGGCCGACAGCATCGAGGCGATCCGCGCTCTGTTGAAGTGAGGTCTGCCCTTCGAGGCTCGTCGCTAGCGCTCCTCGCACCTCAGGGGGCGGAGGGGCGTCGCTAGCGCTCCTCGCACCTCAGGGAGGAGCGGGGGGAGGCGCTCGCTCCTCGGTATCTGCGGCCTGGCGGCCGTCGTGGACCACGAAAGGACTCCGCTCCCTGAGGAGGCCGGAGCCTGCGGAGGCCGTCACGAAGGGTCGTGGCGAGATGCGTCGCCGAACCCTTCGAGGCTCGTCGCTTACGCTCCTCGCACCTCAGAACCAGTGGTTTTGACGTTCTTTCGGATCGGGGAGCGGGGTCTTTCGTGCGCCGGTCAGACCAGCGACAGCTGTGCCACCGGGGTGGTGGTGGGGTGGTCCGAACCGCCGGGTGGTTCGACGGTGAACGCGAGGGTCGAGGCGGAGTTGATCCCGGACAGGACGGCGGTGGTGACCGGTTCGACATCCTTGTCCGTCATGGTGCCGGCCGAGCGGGCACCGTCCGGCCCGATGAGCCACATCTGGTAGACGGTCCCCGGCTGGGGCGGTGGGACCGAATCCATGACCAACACACCGGTGTTCGCGGATTTGGCGAGATAGACGGTGACCTTTCCGGTCGCGACCGGGCCGCCCGTCGACCGCAGATCGTCGGCGGAGAAGACCTGCTCGGCCGGCGAGGCGAGCGGGCGCACCTCCGGCTCCGGTGAGCTCGACTGTCCGCTGACCCACCCGGCGGCGCCGATGGCGACGGCCGCCACCGCCGCGGCGGCGAGATACGTCCAGCGGCGAGGCAGGCGCCGGTCATCGGATCCGGTCGGCGGGACGACGGCGGGGGAACC
This sequence comes from Gordonia lacunae, assembly GCF_002149015.1. Lineage (GTDB taxonomy): Bacteria > Actinomycetota > Actinomycetes > Mycobacteriales > Mycobacteriaceae > Gordonia > Gordonia lacunae. The sequence goes on from NZ_NGFO01000070.1 coordinate 4,151, forward strand.
CGGTTGTCCGGAGGCGATGTCGGCTGAGGCCGGGTCCTGCTGGGGAAGCGGATTCGGCGCGTCCGGCACAACCGGTCCGGATGCGGACGTGTTGCCCGGCCCGGCGGTGGTGTCCGACGCGTCGAGACCCGCGTCGGCTCGAGCGGCGGAGAGGATGCGGTCGCGGAGCGTCGGCGGGGGTGGCGTGGCGGTCGTCTTGCTCATCGCGGCCAGCGCCTCGCGGGTCGCGCGGACCTGCTTGTCGAACAGGGTCCGGAGATCGTGCGGCGCCGCCGCGACCCGCGCCTGGACATCACGCAGTTCGTCGTCGGAGAGTGCGTCGAGCGCGACGAGCGGTGCCATCTCCAACAATTCGGCAGCGTCGGAATCGAGATGATCAGCCATCACGTGCCTCCTGCCGTCGTCGAACGATATGTCGCTGTCCCCCCGGACGCCGCATCCGGCGGGCGGGGGTCACGTCTCCGCGTGGGCCCGGAGGCAACGGGGCTGCGGCAAGAAGTATGACGTGCGCTGCCGGCGTTCGGGGTATCCGGGCCGTCGGCCGAACGACGCGCGGTGGACTCGGGCGCCGTTGGCATGCACCGAGAGGCACGCCATCGCCACCGGCGGCGCATCCGTGCCGCGCCACGCGCTCGCGACGTCAGTGTGGGACCCGAGTGTCATGCCACCTGTTCGGATCCGTCGGCCAGGTGGATGGGTCGGAGGAGGTCAGCGCGACGTCCGGTGGATCACATCCGCACCGGCGTACCACCGGGCATCTGCTGATCGGTCGGGACGATCTCGGCACCCAGCGGCAGCAGCGATACCGGCACCATCTTGAAACTCGCGATGCCGAGGGGGATGCCGATGATGGTCAGACACATCGCCAGGCCGGTCGTGATGTGGCCGATCGCCAGCCAGAGGCCGGCCACGATGATCCAGATGATGTTGCCGATCGTCGATGCCACGCCCGCGGTCGGCTTGCGGACGACGGTCCGTCCGAAGGGCCAGAGTGCATAGCTCGCCATCCGGAACGACGCGATGCCGAAGGGGATCGTGATGATCAGGATGCAGCAGATGATGCCCGCGACGACGTAACCGATCGCCATCCACAGTCCGCACAGGACGAGCCAGATGACGTTGAGGATGGTCTTCATTCCTCCATTGTCCATGCGGTGCGGGCCGACGGGCACAAATGCGAGACGTGGGAGGACTGCCTGCCGGCCGGCCCGACACTACGATGACGTCGTGGGTGGACGGCCGGGACGTGCGCGAGAGGCGTTGTGGGCGGTGCTCGCCACCGTCGTGCTAGTCATCCGCATCGTGGCGACCATCGCGCTCGTGCTGTTCGTGATCGGCTGGGCTGTCGCGGCGATCCGCGATTCACTCGACAACGTGTTCTTGTGGCCGTCGATCGGCGCCGGCGTCGCGCTCCTCGTCAGCACCTACGTCTACGGTCACCTCCGCGCACGCTATCCCCGACACAACGGGTGGATTCCGTGAGTTCCGCTGACCCGCTTGGTCGCTGAAACGCGAGCGACGTCCTGCCCCTGCGCCGTGGGGTACGAGCGTCCCCCTGCTCCCTGAGGAGCGGTCGGAGCGTGCGAGCCTCCCCCCGGTATCCCTGAGGAGCGGCCGGAGCGTGCCAGCGTCCCCCCGCTCCCTGAGGAGCGGCCGGAGCTTGCGGAGGCTGCGTCACGAAGGGTCCTGGTGAGACGGGTTGCGGGACCCTAATGGGGGTGGATCGGCTCTCTTTTGGGGGATGCTGGTCGTGTGAGCCTTCCCGGTCGGTGACCACTGCCGGACCCTGAAACGGTGTGTTGGATTTCTAGACGAAGACCGTGGCCCGGCCGGGTGAGGATCACCCGCTAGAACGCTTCTGGGATGTCGTGCCCCCTGAAGGTGTGGGTGAGCACTGATCCATTAGGCCGCGTCAGGGTGATCTCCCGAAGGTTCACATCGAGATCGTCGAGACGACCGAAGACGAGGTGAACGAGTGTCATGATCTTTGTGGGCAACGAC
>NZ_NGFO01000071.1 GCF_002149015.1 Gordonia lacunae
GGCGTACACGCCGGTGAGGTGGGCGTGGTGCGCCATGTCGATGGGGGCGGGGSTCGGGGGCGTGGCGATGGTCATCGGGTTACCTTCGGGGTGTCGGCGACAGGTTCGGTCGGTGAAAGGAGTTGTGCCACAGCTGTTCAACCGGCGGTCGGGGCGGTGGTGCCGGCCGGCGCACTGGGCGCGGCGTCGGCGATGACCCGGGTCCGCTTGACCGCGAACACGATCAGCGCGATCGGGACCACCCAATTGAGCAGGATGTTGCCGGGGTGGCCACCCGATGCCGTCGAGGTCGAGGCCAGCAGACCGGCGACGATGTGCGAGCAGCCCATCAGTGCGATCGCGCCCGCCCACAGAAGGCTGATCTGGCGATTCTTGGCGCGGAACACCGGCGAGTGCCACAGTGCTGGGTCGACGGTTTCCCTGGCGTACTGCTCGGTGAAGGGGACGGTGAACGCGGACACCGCCATCACCGCGGCGAGCACGAACGCCGAACCACCGCGCCCGAAGAAGACGAGCGCCTCGTCGACCTGGGCGTCGCCGACGATGCCGATGAGCGCGATGACGCCGAACAGGACGACCCCGGCGACATCGATGATCTTCCATCCGCCGCCGGTGCGGACCGCCTCGTAGACGGTGACGGCCAGGGCCAGTACGCACGCGGCGATCGCGGCGAGCGTGACGTGGTCGGCGCCCAGTCGTTCGGCCGACCAGGCGAATACGAACCACGGGGCGAGTCCCAGGATCATCGACTTGGCGTTCACGGTGCGGTCTCCTTCGGTACGGCGGTCGTGGGCCCTGCCGGTGCCCCCGTCTGGTGAGTCCACTGTCTGCCGTGCCGATGACGCGTACATCTGCGTCATGACGGAGAAATCACCGCCAAACGTGCGGAGATGGATCGGAGCTGTCCATCGGGCTCATCGAACGGCCCACGCGTTGCGGATCGGCCGGACCGGGCATCGAGCAGACAACTGTCTTGCGCGCATTAAATTAGGCAGCTAAGTTAGTGGGCGTGGACCTGGCCTACGAACTTCACGATCTGGTACGCACCCTCGACCGCCAAGCCGACAAGATCCTGGCGGACTTCGGCTTGAACTACAACCGATATGTCGCGCTCGTGATCATCAGCGAGCACCCCGGACTCACCGGGCGCCAACTCGCCGCAGGTTTACGCATCAGCGAACCGTCGACGAGCGCGATCATCAAACACCTGCTCGGCCACGACCTCGTCTCCGACATCTCCCCCGCCGGCTCCGGCCACGTGCGTCAACTCGCGACCACACCCGCCGGGCTCGCGGTGAAGGAAGCCGCCACGACGTCGCTGGGCAACTCCCTCGACAACAGCGCCGCGGCCGCAGGAATAGACCCACACCACTTGGCACACACCATTCGAACCCTCCACACCCATCTCCGCAGCAGCAACCCGGGCTGACACGGACCGGCATCACCGCCCAGCCACCGGGGCGTGAACCCACACCGTCGCAACATCTCCCGCCAGGAGTGAGGCGACAACCACCCCAGATCACCCACAGGGAGCACCCGCATGGTCTCACTCCTTCTGGCCGTCAGCATCCTCGCGGCCGTCGGCCGGCTCGCACTACTGGCCACCCTGCACATCGTGGGCCGAGCCCACTATTCACCGATCAAGCACGCGGTCAGCGACTACGCCGTCGGACCCACTCACACACTCGCCACTGCGATGAACGTCGTCACAGCAGTACTATTCGCCGCCCTGGCAGCAGTGGTGTGGTGGGGCTACCCGCACTGGGCCTTGCACGCCACCACCACCGCATACCTGGTCGCCCTGTCGACGATCTTTCTCATCCTCCCGGCGCTCCCCACCGACCTCGAAGGCGAGCAAGCCACCCTGACAGGACGCATCCACCTCCTCGCGGCCATCACGTGGTTCGCGTTGAGTTACACCCTCACCGGACGCTTCAGCGAGCTCCTCGCCGCCAGCAACAACTCGTTCGCCGGAGTCCTCCACGCGCTCAACATGATCGCGATGCTCTCCCTCATCGCACTGATCATCTCGCTACTCCCCCCGCTACGCCCCCACCTCTTCGGCATCACCGAACGAGTCTTCATCCTCGCGATCTCGACGTTCTTCCTTCTACTACCCGTCGCCCTGGTCATCGAGCCCACGTGGTCGGCGCACTGAGGACGGAGAAGCGTGACCTTCCCCCCGGACGAGACGTACGACTACCTCGATGGGCCGAAGGCCGGTGTGAGCGACCTCGTCCACGTCACCTGTGCCCATTCGACAACCGCTGGGACCAAAGCGGTTTCGACGACGTCGCAGACATGCGCTTACGAACACCGACTGATCGGCGCTCAGCCGGCTGAGCGGCTCCGAACCCGCATCGTGTGCTGAGCACTGGCTACCACGGCCGCTCCCGAGTCGACGATTTCGACGCGGTGAACGACCTCGGCGATTCCATCACGTGCTGCTACCGTGCGGATGCGCTCGGCCTCCTCGGGCGGAAGCTGCACTCGCAGTCGCAACGTGCCCCGCCCCGGGCTGTGGAACTCGATAGTGGCGGCCTTGGTCCACACCTCGTAGTCGCGCCCGAGTTGAGCGGCGAGCATCATGCCGTACAGCACGTCGGTCGCCGAGAACAGCGCCCCACCGAAGGCCGCACCGTGCAGATTCGACGTCCACGGATACACCCGCATCGAAATCGCGCCGTCAGTCCAATCATCAGCCATGTAAGCGACTCGTACTCCGGCGCCCAACAATGGCGGATAGAGCCCGACCAGCAGTCGAAAACGCGCCGGCGCGAACAACCAGCGATGGAAAGGTGTCTTGGTCGTCACCGAGCCAGTATCCGTGACAGCTCGTGGGGTCGACCACCCCTTCACCCCTCCGTGGAGGCGAGGATGGTGATGAGGGACAGGATGCCGGTGCGGTGGTGCTCGGGTAGCTCGTAGATGTCGGTGGCCAGTCGATACAGCTGCGGCCAGGTGGTGTTGGCCGCCAACACCCGCTGCGCCATCGACTGATCTTGGTGTTGGTGGTGGAACTCTCGGGTGAAGAACGCGATGTCGACGCCGAAGCCGTCGGCGACCGCCACGATGATGCCGAAGCCTGGTTCGACTGCCCGTCCGCGGCGCAACGACGAGAGCATCGGTTCTCGCAACCGCCCCGCCCGGGTCTGATTGGCGCGGCGACACACCTCACGCCCAGTCAACGGCACACCCGGCACCGCGCCCGGCGTGTGCTCGAACAACGCAGACACCAACTCCGCCCACGACAGATCGCCTCCTGCGATGTCATTGCCGGGCAGGCCATCCGGCGATTCGCCCACCATCACACCTCCTCCGCCATCCGGGGCGACCGCGCTATGCCGCCCCACGGACGGGAGCAACGTTGCGCCACGACCAGCAAACCCACAATGTTGCTTCTGTCACAACCGTCAGTTTCCGATAGTGAATGTCGGACTCGTGTGGTGGACTCTCCGTATTCACGATAGCGAAGGGTCGGTGTGTTGATGTTGATGATCGGGGACGGTCTGCGGGGCAGCGCGCGTCGACGCGTGGTCACGGGTGTTGCGGCGGCAGCAGTCGCGGTCGGTGTGGCCGCCGGGCCCGGCACAGCGGCCGCGGCCACCTCTCCCGATCACCAGGTGTCGAAAACCACCGCCGACGGATGGCGGGTCACCGCCATCAAAGCCGACGAGAAAGTCCGCAGCGTCGCACCCCTCAACCAATCACCCTGGACCCGTGAAGGATTCCTGTCCCTACGCGGAGAAGGACGCATCACCGGCGCCGGTCGCACCGCAGTCTCGGCCGGCACCATCAGCTCTGGTTTCCAGATCGGCTGCAACACCGACGTCACCTCCGGGATAACCCTCGGCATCACCGCCGGCCCCACCGCCCAAATGTCGATCTCCTGGCCACCAGCACTGATCGTCGGCGCCCAAGCCAACGGCAACATCTCCACCACCCTGAAACCCGGCACCATCGCCAACATCCCCTTCGGCACCAAAAAACTCGCCGGACCTTCTGCCGGACTCACCGTCGACGGCGTCCACGTCAAAGTCGACGGCTGCCTCGGCCCCGTCGCCGTACGCGCCTACGTCACCCTCGCCATCTCCACCCCCACCAACGACAACACCATCAACGTCTACGGCCAACCCCACTACCTCTAAACCCCGCGGCCTCAACGACATACACGACATCGCAAGGAGACCCTCATGAGAAGTGTCAGCATCAAGCGAATCGGTGCCGGCGTGTGCGCCGCAGCAGCAATCGCCGCCGCCAGCGCCGGTATCACCAGCGGTGCAGGCTCCGCACACGCCGTCGAGGTCCAACAAGACAACCGCTACACCGTGCTATGGCTCACCCACGCCGAAACCCGCCAAGCCGCCGACATGGGACTGGTGCGGTTCCTCGACCAACCCGGAATCATCGAGCACACCTCGGTCATCGTGCGAGCGGACTCACAGTTCCAGTACCTACGCACCAATGAGGGCGGTCGCCGCTACTTCCACGGCAGCAAACAACAACTCGTCGCCGAAGCCGCCGCCCGCCCCGGCGGACGCATCGGGGTCTACCTCGACCGCACCCAGCCCAACCGACCCATCGGCATCACCCAGTACTGGCC
>NZ_NGFO01000072.1 GCF_002149015.1 Gordonia lacunae
GAGACTCCGACCGACCCGCCGCCACGCGCTGCGCTCCCATCGCGGCACCGGGCCGCTCTCCGCTCCTGCCACATCCGGCCAGCGCGCACAAGCGGCCAAATATCAGGAAAGGCCAAACCCGACCGGACGCCAAAGAAGTGTGGATCTGATGTCGAGCGAACGACGTTGCGACTGAACATAAATCGACACACGATGTGTGAAAACAGTTGCCTAACAATGAAATACGATGTATCATCGAGTAATGATGGTGAGGCCAATGACCAATATCGCACCGGCGAATATTGCCTCTCCGCCAGCCCAATCTGCGCATCTCGGCGCGGAAGGTCTCGGCGGTCCACGGACCACCGTCGGGCCCGTGGAGACCGAGGGCGTTCAAACCGTCGGTGACCTCGTCGAGAGTCGTTGCCCCCGAGGTGAAGATCTCGGTGACGGAGCCGGCGAGCTTGAGTTCGTACGGGGTCAGCGGTTCCGGATGTGTCTGGTGCGTCTCGAGGTAGGGCTCGCGGGCTGGGCGAGTCATCATCGGAGAACTCCTTCGTCGATGAGTGGGGTGGGCTGGGCGAGGAGGCGGCCGTCGCGGGCGGCGAGGCCCTCGGCGATCGCGACGAATGAGACGGCCCACTCCTCGAAAGACTTCCGACGTTCGGTGTGGGCGGGGGCGGGCGCACCGTCGAGGACGACGAAGACGCCGTTGTCGATGTCACCGGCAAGCGTCTGTGCCGCAGCGAGATCGGTGTCGGCGTGCGGCGCCGACGCGAGCACCAGGGTCGGCACCGCCACGGCGGGAAGCGCATCGATCGTCGCGGTGGGCAGCGGTGCGGGTTCGGCGAGGATCAGGCTGAGCACGGTCTCCGGACACTCGATGGCGAGGGCGACCGCGTCGACGACATCGATGCCGCAGGCGATCACGTGGACCTGATCGCTCGAGCGCACCCGCGCCTCGGTGTCGGCGTCCCACCACAGCGTCGGTGCCGTTCCGCCTGTGTCCGTGCCGTTCTGGACCCGCCCCGCGCTGCTCTGAGCGGACATCAGTGGGCCTCGACGGGTACGTGCACGGGCGGGACGAACGGGCCGGGAGCAGGATCGATCGCCTCGACGTCCACCTCGATGAACGACGGTCCGCCGTGCGCGACCGCGGCCTCGAGGGCCTCGGCGATGACGCCCGGACCCCGGACGAGCCGGTAGGGGATGTCCATCGACGCGGCCAGCAGGTCGAATCGCGGCGTGTGGAGGTCGACGCCGGATCGACGGAAACCGTTCTTCTGCTGCATGTTCCGTAGCACTCCGTACCCGCCGTCGTTGACGACCAGCACGATCACCGGTGCGCCGGAGCCGGCCAGGGAGGCGAGCTCGCCCAGGTGGACGGCGAGTCCGCCGTCGCCGGCCAGTACCAGTGTCGGGATGTCGGGTCGGGCGTGCGCCGCACCGATTCCCATCGCGAGTCCCTGTCCGATCCCGCCGCCGAGCGGGAAGATGTTGGTGCCGCGCTCGTAGATCGGGAGCAGGCGGTTGCCCCACTGGCTCGACGGGATCGTCACGTCGCGGGCGATCACCGATCCGCGCGGCAGCGCGTCGCGGATCGCCGTGCAGATCTCGGCGTAGCCACCGATGTAGGTCGTGAGATCGGCCCGGACCTCCTCGCGCACGGCGGTCACGCGACGCGGCCACTCGTCGGCAGTCGCGGCCACGTCCAGCTGGGCCAGCAGAGACGCGATCGTCTGTGCGGCGTCGCCGACGAGACCGACCGCGGCGGGGTAGACCCGTCCGACCGTCGTCGGCTCGACATCGATCTGGATGATGTTCTCCGGTAGCGAGAGTGAGTAGGACGCGGTCTCGTTCGATCGGAAATGGGTACCGACGGCGAGGAGCACGTCGGCGTCGCCGAGTAGTGCCCGCACCGCGGGTGTGGTCGCGAAGTTGCCGATGACCAGCGGGGTGTCCTCGGCGACGACTCCGCGTCCGGAGTTGCTGGTGATGATGCCCGCCCCGAGCTGTCGAGCGAGCTCGGCGACCTCGCCTCCCGCTCCGGCGGCGCCGCCACCCAGCCACAGCAGTGGCCGTCGCGCGTTGCGCAGCAGATCGGCGGCGCGGGCGACGGCGTCCGCGTCGGGCACCGGTGGCGCGGCCGGGGCCGGGGCCGAAGGAACCGGCCGCTGGGCGTCGGGTGAGGCGAGATACTGGAGGTCCGTGGGCCATTCGACGCTGGCGGGGCCCGACGGTGCGGCCAGGATCCGCGCGATGGCCGTCTCGAGTTCGGCCTCGACGTCCTTGGCCTCGGTGATGGTCGTGGAGTATGCCGAAATGGCGTCGAGCATCCGTGGCTGAGCCGGGAACTCGTGGATCACACCGCGACTCGCGGCCGGCCGGTCGGGAGCGAGGAACTCGCTCTCGATCTGTCCGGTGATGTGCAGGACGCGGCTGCCCGCGGTCAGTGCCTCCACCATCGAACCCGCGGCATTGCCCGCTCCCGTACCGGTACTGGTCAGGGCGACGCCGAGACCGCCAGAGGCGCGGGCGAACCCGTCGGCGGCATTGACCGCGGCCGCCTCGTGTCGCATCTCGACGAACTCGAGCTCGCGGTCTACGGCTTCGACGAGCGGGAGGTTGTGGATGCTGATGACCCCGAAGACGGTGGTGACGCCGTGCCGGCGCAGCACCTCGACGAGGACGTCGCCGCCGGTGGATCGGCGGTTTCCGGTGTGTTCGGTCATCGGCTGGTTCTCCTCTTGCTGGGCTGGATCGGCCGGGATCGACCGGGGGTCAGACATAGCGGTGCACCCCGCCGCCGACCTCGAGCGTGGCGCCGGTCGTGTAGCTGTTGCGCGGCGAGAGCAGGGTGGCGATGGGGAACGCGAGCTCGTCAGCAGAACCGAAGCGCCCCAGCGCGATTCCGCGGTCATCGGCGATCTCCGCGCTCCAGGCCGCGAAGTCGTCGGCGCCGCTCTCGGCGAACCGGCGCTGCCACTGCCCGGTGTCGATGAGGCCGAGCAGGACCGAATTGACCCGTGTCCCGTCGGCCGCGAGCTCTTCGGCGAGCGAGCTCGACAGGTTCAGCAGGCCCGCCCGGGCCGCAGAGGTCACCGCGAGGCGGGTTTCCGGCTGCCGCGACAGGATGGCGTTGACGATCACGACCGCACCGCGGTCCGACGCCGCGAGCGCGGTACGAGTGGCGCGGATGACGTGCAGGGCGCCGAAGATCTTGAGGTCGAACTCGTCGCGGATCTCCTCGTCGGTGGTCTCGTCCAGGGACCGCATGAGCGACCGGCCGGCGTTGCACACCACGCCGTCGAGACCACCGAGGCGGTCGACGGCGGTGGCCACGAAGGCGTCGACCGACGCGCGGCTGGTGACGTCGCACGAGGCGGTGACCACGTCGGTTCTCGCGCCGAGATCGGCTGTGGCGGTGCGAAGGCGGTCCTCGTCCCGGGCGCACAGCGCCAGCCGCGCGCCCTCCTCGGCGAGGAGCCGGGCGGTGGCGAGACCGATCCCGGAGCTCGCGCCGGTGATCAGCAGCCGTCGACCGGCGAGCTGCAGGTCCATGGGTACTCCTAGGGGCTGGGCGGTAGGGGGC
>NZ_NGFO01000073.1 GCF_002149015.1 Gordonia lacunae
GAGTTGATGGGGGTATGAGAAATGCCCCGCAACCTGGGGTTGCGGGGCATTTCTGAAATTGTGTTCGGCGGTGTCCTACTCTCCCACACTGATTAGGGTGCAGTACCATTGGCGCTGGAGGGCTTAGCTTCCGGGTTCGGAATGGGGCCGGGCGTTTCCCCTCCGCTATAGCCGCCGTAACTTTATGAAACAACCACCACACACAACAGGTTGTCTGTTTATTGTGTGTTGTTTCAGAAGTACATAGTGGATGCGAACACCAACCGACAATCTCTGACGAGTTGTGGTGATGTTGTGGGTGTTGTTGGTAAGTCCTCGGCCGATTAGTACCAGTCACCTGAACACATTGCTGTGCGTACAGTTCTGGCCTATCAACCCCATGGTCTGTAGGGGGCCTTAACCCCGCAAAGGGGGTGAGAAACCTCATCTTGGAACAGGCTTCCCGCTTAGATGCTTTCAGCGGTTATCCCTTCCGAACGTAGCTAACCAGCAGTGCCCCTGGCGGGACAACTGGCACACCAGAGGTTCGTCCGTCCCGGTCCTCTCGTACTAGGGACAGGTTTCCTCAAGTTTCTTACGCGCGCGGCGGATAGAGACCGAACTGTCTCACGACGTTCTAAACCCAGCTCGCGTGCCGCTTTAATGGGCGAACAGCCCAACCCTTGGGACCTACTCCAGCCCCAGGATGCGACGAGCCGACATCGAGGTGCCAAACCATCCCGTCGATATGGACTCTTGGGGAAGATCAGCCTGTTATCCCCGGGGTACCTTTTATCCGTTGAGCGACACCGCTTCCACTTGCCGGTGCCGGATCACTAGTCCCGACTTTCGTCCCTGCTCGACATGTACGTCTCACAGTCAAGCTCCCTTGTGCACTTACACTCAACACCTGATTGCCAACCAGGCTGAGGGAACCTTTGGGCGCCTCCGTTACCTTTTAGGAGGCAACCGCCCCAGTTAAACTACCCACCAGGCACTGTCCCTGAACCCGATCAGGGTCCGAGGTTAGAAGTCCAATACGATCAGAGTGGTATTTCAACAACGACTCCATGAACACTGGCGTGCCCACTTCACAGTCTCCCACCTATCCTACACAAACCGAACCGAACACCAATACCAAGCTATAGTGAAGGTCCCGGGGTCTTTTCGTCCTGCCGCGCGTAACGAGCATCTTTACTCGTACTGCAATTTCGCCGAGTCTGTGGTTGAGACAGCAGAGAAGTCGTTACGCCATTCGTGCAGGTCGGAACTTACCCGACAAGGAATTTCGCTACCTTAGGATGGTTATAGTTACCACCGCCGTTTACTGGGGCTTAAATTCTCAGCTTCACCACCGAAGTGATTAACCGGWCCTCTTAACCTTCCAGCACCGGGCAGGCGTCAGTCCGTATACATCGTCTTACGACTTCGCACGGACCTGTGTTTTTAGTAAACAGTCGCTTCTCTCTGGTCTCTGCGACCCACACCAGCTCAGACCGCAAGGATCATCACCAGGATGGGTCCCCCTTCTCCCGAAGTTACGGGGGCATTTTGCCGAGTTCCTTAACCACAGTTCTCTCGATCGCCTTAGTATTCTCTACCTGACCACCTGTGTTGGTTTGGGGTACGGGCCGTGTACCAACTCACTAGAGGCTTTTCTCGGCAGCATAGGATCATGGAATTCACCTCAACGGCTACGCATCACCTCTCAGGCATCATGAGTGACGGATTTGCCTATCACTCGCCCTACAGGCTTACACCAGTACAACCACTGACTGGCCCCACTACCTTCCTGCGTCACCCCATCGCTTGCCTACTACCAGCCAAGGTCCCATGCATCACCCCACCCGGCACCCGAAGGTGCTCCTGGGGGATCAGGATGGTTAGTACAACTGATTCAGCATGGGCGCGGATACACGGGTACGGGAATATCAACCCGTTGTCCATCGACTACGCCTGTCGGCCTCGCCTTAGGTCCCGACTCACCCTGGGCGGATTAGCCTGGCCCAGGAACCCTTGGTCATTCGGCGGCAGAGTTTCTCACTCTGCTTTCGCTACTCATGCCTGCATTCTCACTCCCACACCCTCCACACCTGGATCACTCCGGCGCTTCCACGGATGCAGGACGCTCCCCTACCCACCCACACACCTGGCCGACCATCCATAAACGATCGACGGGCTATATGTGAGTGCCGCGGCTTCGGCGGTGTACTTGAGCCCCGCTACATTGTCGGCGCAGGATCACTTGACCAGTGAGCTATTACGCACTCTTTCAAGGGTGGCTGCTTCTAAGCCAACCTCCTGGTTGTCTTCGCGACCCCACATCCTTTTCCACTTAGTACACGCTTAGGGGCCTTAGCCGGCGATCTGGGCTGTTTCCCTCTCGACTACGAACCTTATCGCCCGCAGTCTCACTGCCACACTCTCACTTACCGGCATTCGGAGTTTGGCTGACGTCAGTAACCCTGTGGGGCCCATCGGCCATCCAGTAGCTCTACCTCCAGTAAGAAACATGTGACGCTGCACCTAAATGCATTTCGGGGAGAACCAGCTATCACGGAGTTTGATTGGCCTTTCACCCCTACCCACAACTCATCCCCTCCATTTTCAACTGAAGTGGGTTCGGGCCTCCACGACGTCTTACCGACGCTTCACCCTGGCCATGGGTAGATCACTCCGCTTCGGGTCTAGACCCGGCGACTCTAACGCCCTATTCAGACTCGCTTTCGCTACGGCTACCCCACACGGGTTAACCTCGCCACCGAGCACTAACTCGCAGGCTCATTCTTCAAAAGGCACGCCATCACCCACGACTCACCAAAGAGCCCACAGGCTTTGACGGATTGTAAGCGTCCGGTTTCAGGTACTATTTCACTCCCCTCCCGGGGTACTTTTCACCTTTCCCTCACGGTACTTGTCCGCTATCGGTCACCAGGAAGTATTCAGGCTTACCGGGTGGTCCCGGCAGATTCACAGCAGATTCCACGAGCCCGCTGCTACTTGGGGACACCGTCACGCAAGACCATGTGTTTTCAGCTACCGGACTCTCACCGACTACGGCAGACCATTCCAGGCCACTTCACCTAACACACGATTTTCTGACTCACGCTTCCACAGGCAGATGGAAGAAGACGAACCCCACAACCCCACACACACAACCCCTACCCGGTATCACATGCGCATGGTTTAGCCTCCTCCGCTTTCGCTCGCCACTACTCACGGAATCACAATTGTTTTCTCTTCCTATGGGTACTGAGATGTTTCACTTCCCCACGTTCCCCCCACACAGCCTATACATTCAGCTGGTGGTAACACGACATCACTCGTGCTGGGTTTCCCCATTCGGACACCCTCGGATCACAGCTCGTTTGACAACTCCCCGAGGACTATCGCGGCCTACCACGTCCTTCATCGGCTCCTGGTACCAAGGCATCCACCGAACGCCCTTACACACTTACAACAACACCTACAAACAACCCCCACACCACAACCCCACAACAGGGCCGCACCGCGAGGACCGAATGTAGACATCACACACACAC
>NZ_NGFO01000074.1 GCF_002149015.1 Gordonia lacunae
GCGCGGTTCGGCGTCGGGCGGCGTCGCGGCGGGGGCGTCGGGGGGCGCGACGGCCGCGGTGATCGCATCCCGGATGGAGCGATAGCCGGTGCAGCGGCAGAGGTTTCCCTTCATCCGGCGCGGCAGGTCGGGGAGATGTTCGGCGGTGACGGTGGAGGCCGTCACGATCATCCCGGCCGTGCAGAACCCGCACTGGAACCCGAAGTTGTCGACGAAGGACTGCTGAACGGGATGCAGGTCGTCCGGGGTGCCGAGGCCGGCGACCGTCGTGACCGATTTCCCGGCGGCGCGATGAGCGGGAAAGATGCAGGAGTGCACGGGTTCTCCGTCGACGAGTACCGAGCACGCCCCGCAGTCCCCGGCGTCGCACCCCTTCTTGACCTCGTAGTGGGCGTGTTCGCGTAACAACATCCGCAGGCATTGTCCCGCAGCGGGTTCGGCGTCGAGTTGCTCGCCGTTGACCTCGAACTTCATTCCTCGGCTCCGAATCCCTCGTCGGTCACCGGTGTCCGTCCGGCCAATTCGGCTCGGATCTCCTCGGCCAGGACCGCCGAGACGCCCCGGCGCCAGTCGGCCGAGCCCAGCGGGTCGGTGTAATAACCGCTGGCCGCGACGATGTCATCGCGGAGTGCGTCGCGGGTCGGAAGCACGGGGTAGCGCAGGACCGTCGGCCACTCAGTGGCCGCGGTGATCCCGAAGGTGGTGGCGCCGTCGTCGTCGACCCGGCCGGTCACCACTGCCCCCGAGCGGCCGAGCTCGGCGAGGGCGATCTTGCGCATCGCTGTCCGTGCACGTAACGCCTGGCCCGGGAAGTCGATGGCGCGCAACACTTCTCCCGGTCCCAGGAGATTGATCCCGTTCCCGATGACCAAGTCGGCGACGGGCAGATCGCGGTCGGTGCCGTCGGGCGACCACACGTGTGCGGTCGCGTCGAGTCCGACCGCGAGGGAGACCATGGACGCGGCGGCGAACGATCGGCAGACGTTGCCGCCGACCGTGGCCATGTTCCAGATCTTGAACGACGCCAGCAGCGCGTTCGCGCACTGCGCGAACAGGGGCTGGGCCACGAAACCCGGACGTGGCGGGATCGCGACGAGCTCGGCGATCGTGCAGGTGGCCGCGATCCGCAGGCCGCCTCCGGGGAGCTCTTCGACAGGTGCCCAACCCATCTCGCTCAGGTCGACGAGCCCGGTGGTCGCCGGCTGCGGCTCGGAGAACACCCAGGTACCACCGGCGACGATCTGTTCGCCGGGACCGGGGAACGCCTCCTCTCGGGTGCGGGCGAACCGGTACCGGGAGACGGCGGTGAGATCCATCAGCGTGCCTTGTCGAGGAGGCGGGATGCAGCGGTGAGTGGCTCCCACCGTACGAGGCCGATGCGCCCGCCGGAGCGGATCGCGGAGATCGACGTCGAGAGAAGCACGGCGTCACGCTACGTGCATCCGGTGCGGTCCGCATCTCGTGGCCGGCGGGCCGGCACCTGGGGGCGTCGTCGTCGGATCAGACGGGGGTCTCGGTGATGCGCCCGTGCGCCGGGATGGCGAAGGCGACCACCGCGGCGATCACACTCATGACGAGGGCGATGCCGGAGGCCCACAGATACCCGTCGGCGGTCGGTACCGAGATCGAGGTCCCGCCGGAGGTGGGCACGGAGATCATCGACCACGTGAGCAACATGCCGACCGCGGCGGCCGCCGTCGAGGTCCCGATGATCCGCATGAGTGCGTTGACGCCGTTGGACTCGCCGGTCTGCTCCACGCTGACCGACTGCATGATCAAGGCCGGCATCGCGGAGTAGGCGATGCCGAGGCCCGCACCGATGCAGCAGGCGATGACGAGCATGTGGATCCAGGTCAGGTCCCACGGGCCGGCGATGCCGACGATGAAGATCACGTAGCCGATGCCGATGATCACCGCGCCCAGGGCGAGGGAGATGCGGGCGCCGAAGACGGCGTTGATGCGGCCACTGATGTGCGAGAACACGAACATGACCAGACCGCTGGGCGCGAGGATCAGACTCGCGTGCACCATGTCGTACCCGAAGCCGTCCGGGCTGTTCGTCGGTGCCATCAGCAACTGGATCGGGATGAGTTGCATCGCGTAGAAGGCGAAACCGGTCGCGATCGAGGCCAGGTTCGTCAGCAGCAGCGGGCGCTTGCCCAGGATGCGGAGATCGATCAGCGGACTGTCGCGACGGAGTTCGACGAGGACCCAGATGCCCAGCGATGCGAGGAAGCCGGCGAACAGGCCGAGCGTGAGCGGAGCCGACCATCCCCACTCGGCGCCCTTGGACAACGGGAGCAGCAGACAGACGAGGAGCACGGTCAGGCCGAGTGCGCCGAGGGCGTCGAACCGGCCGCCGGAGGGCTTGGCCGTGGAGCGCACCGTGAGGGCCACGCCGACGCCGGCCAGGGTCGCCGCGCCCGCACACGACCAGAACAGGGCGTGCCAGCTCACGTGCTGGGCGATGAGTGCGGCGACCGGGAGGCCGAGTGCACCGCCGATGCCGAGCGAGGCGCTCATGGTTCCCACCGACGAGCCGAGGTGGCGGGGCGGGACGATGTCGCGCATCACGCTGATGCCGAGCGCGACGATGCCGAAACCCAGCCCCTGGAGACCGCGGCCGATGATGAACACCGGGAGCGACGTGGCGACCGCGCAGGCCACGGAACCCACCGCGACGAAGCCGAGGCTGACCAGGATGGCGAGGCGTTTGCCGTACATGTCGCCGATCCGCCCGCCGATGGGGGTGGCGACCGCGCCGAGCAGCAGCGTGATGGTGATCGCCCACGTGGTGTCGGAGGCATCGGCGTGCAACAGGGCGGGGAGCTGAGGGATGAGCGGGACGATGATCGTCTGCATCAGTGCCACGACGATGCCGGCGAGGCAGAGCACGGCCACCGCCAGTCGGGGGTGGGGCTTGTCGGCGGCTGGATCGGGG
>NZ_NGFO01000075.1 GCF_002149015.1 Gordonia lacunae
TCGAGGAGGGGTTGGGGGTTGGTGTTGTAGAGCGTGGCGAGTGTGGTGGCTGCGGTGGTGCCGGTGAGGGTGCGTGCGGCGGTGTCGGGGTCGCGGTCGCCGGCGTCGACGTAGGCGTTGTAGATGCAGGTGGGTGTGCCGTTGTGGAACTGCCAGGCGGAGAAGGTGACTCCGTATTCGTCGCCGTCTTCGCAGACGATGGCGCGGCCGGCGGCTAGGCCGGTGAAGATGTCGTGTTCCTGGTGGTTGGCGACGAGTCCGGGGGCGTTGATGATGAGCCGGGTCCCGTAGTCGGGGTGGGGGGTGATGGCGTGGTCGGGGTCGTCGTCGGGTGTGAGGGTGGTGGTGAGTTGGGTGAGTAGTTGGTGGGCGGTGGGTTCGTCGGGGAGGTCGGCGATGATGGCCAGTCCGTAGGTACTCATGGCGAAGAGAAATCTCCTAGGGTTAGGTGACCGGTAGGGGTAAGAACGGCGGGGCGCTCTGCTGGTCAGTGTTCGGTGCGTGCGGTGTTGAGGTCTTCGGCTCGGTGCGGGTGTCGCCGATGGGTGCCCGACGCACGGCAGCGGCTTTGGTGATCGGGCTGCTCTGGTCTCGGGCGCTCGCGCCCATCGTTGGGTCTCACCACGGATGCTCAGGTGCGGGGAAGGTGACGCCGCTGACCCAGGATTCTGGGATCTTGTAGTGGCGCAGGTTGTCTCGGCGGGTGTCTAGGATGAGTTGTTGCATGGCGGGTCGGTCGGCGGCGGCAATGATGCCGCGCAGGGAAGTGAAGAACTGCGGATAGGTGGGCCCGCCATCCGCGCGCCGGAAAGTCGCGGGGTTCCGCAGTGCCGTATCAGGGTCGGCCAGGACGTCGTCAATGTCGGCGAGGAGTCCTTCCCGGCTGCGGGTGCCACATATCACCCGCAGCATGACCAATAACTGCAGGCTACGGCTGCTGAACATTTGCTGCGCTACGGGTGTCTCGGCGCGTCTGTGGTGAACTTCTTCGAGGCGCGTGAGGTGGTCGTTGAGGTCTGGGACGGTATCGAACTGTTCGCTTGCGACAGCAAGGATCCAGTCAGCGAGGGCTTGGGGGTCGTGCAGGTCGCGCGAGCGGCGTTGGCGGGGGTCGGAGGGGAATCGATCGCTCGTCGTGCCGCCGGAGTCGCCGATCTGGGTGTAGGCCAGAGGCTTCCCAAGGAAGCCGCTGTAGGCGATGAAGCGGCCGAGGGTGGTGGGTTCGTAGCTGATGTGTTGTTGCCACCATCCGATACCGCGGCGGACGAGGATGGTTTTGCGGCCGCTGCCGGCGACTTCCCAGGGGTCGCCGAGGATGTCGCGGGTGTCGGCGGCGAGTTGTTTCCACTGCGGGGTGGTGGCTCCCATGATGATCAAGCCTATCGGTTGGTCGGGTCAGGGTGGTGGTGTCGTTGTGCTCGGTGGCCTGCTCAGCACTCGTGGAACTCCGGGTTTGATCGACCGGATGATGTCAGCGGCACTGTCGGTCGCTCTCGACACGGCGTCACGCCATGTGTTACTGATGTCGGCGTTCCCCGTCTTGACATCGAGTATCAGGAACACGGTCTCGATCGCGTTGCCCGCCGTGTCGGTGACGAGGCGGGTGATCACCACGTCCGGACGTGCTGAACCAGCAGAACCATATGGGTCCCACTCATACCGGCCCGTGTCGTTGTCCCGCTTTAGGCCGGAGGCCTTAATGAACGATTCTTCGAGGTTGAGGATGAAGTCGGGACCGAACCACTGGTCGAGGTTGGTTTCGAGGTATAGCTGCATGAGCTCTTTGAACAGGGTGTGGACTTCGGTACCGAACCGCTGTGCGTTGAGCGGACCATCGGAGAGGGCTTGTAGTCCGACTGCGGCGGTGGCGGCGTCAGCAATCTCTTGGATGACCTCTTCGAATTGGTCACGCAGCTGCTCATCTGACGGAGCGCCATCCTCGCCTTCGGGTTCGACCGGTGTGGGTGGGGTGATGGAGGCGATGACCGCGGCGAGCCAGTCGGCGAGATCAGGCTGGTCGGTGGGTGGTTGGGTGTAATCGGGGTCGGGTGGGTTGCGGAAGTCGGGTGTGTCGAGGTCGGGGGGTGTGGGGGGTTGCCACCAGTTCGGTGGGGTGCGCTCGGGCACCTCGGAGGGGGTCTCTGATCCAGGCGGTGATGAGGGGTTGTCGCCGGGTGCAATAGGTCCGCCCGGCTGAGGGGAGTCACCAGGTGAGGTCGGCTCGCCGGGGCGGGAGTCGGGACTGGTGTCAGGGTCGGGAAGGTCACCGGGTGGTGTGGGTTGGTCGGGCGCTTCGGTGGGCGGTTGATCGGGGGTGTCGCCGGGCTGGCGGGGCGAGTCTGGGGTATCGCCGGGTTGGCGGGGGGAGTCTGGGGTATCGCCGGGTTGGCGAGGCTGGCCGGGTGATTCGGGGTCGTCTCCTGGGGTGGGGACGGTTCCGGGTCCGTAGCGGTGTTGCCAGTCGTTCATGAACGCGCCGTAGAGGTCGTCGATCATGTCCTGGATGGCTTGACGCTGTGCCGGGTCGAGGAATGGGCTGTCGTCCATGTCGAGGTCGTTTTGGAGTTCGTCGAGTTGCTTGATGAACTCGTAAAGCCCCTGGCGACCCCACACGTCGAGGCTGCGGCGGAACGCGTC
>NZ_NGFO01000076.1 GCF_002149015.1 Gordonia lacunae
GTGTTGGATTCGCGGTTGCGTCCGGTGCCGGTGGGTGTGGTGGGTGAGTTGTATTTGGGTGGCGTGCAGGTGGCGCGGGGGTATGCGTCGCGGGCGGGGTTGACTGCGGAGCGGTTTGTGGCGGATCCGTTTGGTGGGGTGGGTGTGCGGTTGTATCGGACGGGTGATCGGGTGCGGTGGAGTGGTGTGGGTGAGTTGGAGTATGTGGGTCGTGTTGATTTTCAGGTGAAGTTGCGGGGACAGCGGGTTGAGTTGGGGGAGATCGAAACCGTCCTCGCCGGTGCCGATGACGTGGTCGCCGCGGCGGTGGTGGTGCGCGATGACCGGTTGATCGCCTATGTCGCCGGCCCGGACGAGGCCGCGGTCCCGCGGATTCGAGAGCACGCGGCGCGCCGGCTCGCGTCGTACATGGTGCCCGACACGGTCGTGGTGCTGGATGCGTTGCCGCTGAACACGGCGGGGAAGGTCGACCGTAAGGCGCTGCCCGCACCGGACTTCGTCTCCGCTGCACGGGTGGAACCCGACACCGACACCGAACGGGCCATCGTGTCCATCGTCGCCGAGGTACTCGGACGTGCTCAGGACGCGCCGGCCATCTCGGTGGTGGACAGCTTCTTCGAGATCGGCGGGCACTCGCTGTCGGCGACCCGGGTTGCCGCGCGCATCGCGCACGTCTTCGGTGTCCGGTTCGGTGTGCGCGAACTGTTCGACGCACCGACGGTGCGGTCGATGGCCGCGTACGTCGATGCCGCGTCTGAAGATCGTGGGGGTCATCGGACCGGCATCGTCTCGTCCACCGAGACACCGGAACTGGGGGCCGTCCCACGTCCCGCACGTCCGCCGCTGTCGACGGCGCAGCAGCGGATGTGGTTCATCAACCAGTTCGACCCGACGTCATCCGCCTACAACATCCCGTTCGCGCTGCGCGTGCAGGGACGCCTCGACGTGGTCGCTCTCCGCGCGGCGCTGGCCGATGTGATGGAGCGGCACGAGGTCCTGCGGACGCGATACCCGCAGGGTGCCGACGGCCGGCCGTGGCAGGACGTCACCCCGGCATCGGACATCACCGTCGATCAGTGGTGGCGGAACACCGGCGTGGACACGTTGGCCACGGAACCGTTCGACGTCACCCGCGACCTGCCGATCCGCGCGGGGATCGCCGCTCTCGACCCGACTCGAGGCCATCCCGACGACCAGGTGCTGGTCATCGTCGTGCACCACATCGCAGCCGACGGCGAGTCCATGGTGCCGCTCGTCGACGACCTCCTGCACGCCTACCGCTCGCGAGTCGCCGGAGTGGCACCGGCCCGTCCTCCGCTGGCGGTGCAATACGCGGACGTCGCCCTGTGGCAGCAGCGGGCACTGGGCTCGGTGGACGACCCGGCCTCCGAACTCGGCAGACAGGCCCACTGGTGGCGGGTCCGGCTTGCCGACCTGCCCGAGGTCCTCGACCTGCCCACCGACCGTCCTCGGCCTCCGGTGGCATCTCACCGCGGTGCGGTGGTGGAGTTCGATCTCCCGGACGACCTGGCGCCGCGGATCGAGGCGTTCGCCCGGACCCACGGTGCGACTGTCTTCATGGTGCTGCACGCGTCGGTCGCCGTCGTGCTCGCGCGTCTGTCGGGAACCTCGGACATCGCGGTGGGTTCGCCGGTCGCCGGCCGTGGGCGGGCCGAGCTAGACGATCTGATCGGGATGTTCGTCAACACCTTGGTGTTGCGCACGACCGTCGACGCCGCCGCGACGTTCGGTGAGATGGTTCGGCTGGTGCGGGACACCGATCTCGACGCGTTCGCGGCGGCGGACGTGCCCTTCGAGTATCTGGTCGATGCGCTCGCACCCACGCGCAGCGAGGCGTTCGCGCCGCTGGCCCAGGTGCTGCTGACTCTCGAGCAGACGTCGGTGGGGGAGTTGACGGCACCCGGTCTGACGATCACGCCCGTGGATGCCGGTCCGCCAGCTGCCCGGTTCGACCTGATGATCGGGATGACCGCCGACCGGGACTCCGATGGTGCCCTCGTGTCGCTGGCCGGCCGGATCGTCTACGCGACCGACCTCTTCGATGCGCGCACGGCGCACCGCATCGCTGCCCGCATCGTCGACGTTCTCGATGCGGGCCTCGCCGATCCCGAGGTGATCGTCGGCGACATCGATCTCGTGGACGAGGGTGAGCGCGCCGCCATCGAGGGTTGGTCGCGTGGTGTGGGTGTGGGGTTGGGG
>NZ_NGFO01000078.1 GCF_002149015.1 Gordonia lacunae
CCACGCGCAGCGAGGGAGCTGAAACACCCCGGCCGGCTGACCGGGTCAACCGTCAGTTCACCGCGGCGGCACCGAACGCGTTGTGGGTGGCGGACCTGACCTACATCCGCACCCACTCGGGCTGGGTGTACGCGGCGTTCGTCCTGGACGTGTTCTCGCGGATGGTCGTCGGCTGGCAGGTCTCGACCACCATGCACACCGACCTCGCCCTCGACGCCCTGAACATGGGATTGTGGGCACGGTCGCGTGCCGGCCACGACGTGGCCGGGCTGATCCACCACTCCGACCGCGGAGTGCAAGGCGGATTCAACTGGTCGTCGCAACACCATGATCATGGAGGTGTTTGCGGTGGCTACGGCGGACTGGAGTCGGAGGACCAGCGATGTGGCGGTAGGTGTTCGTCGGCAGTGGCGTGCTGATCGTGCACTTCGGCCGGCGATGCGATCGCCGGGGCGGCCGGAGCCGTCGCGGCAGGTGCAACGTGAGTTTTGGCGGGTGGTCGCGACGGGGGTGAGCACGGCACAGGCATCGATCGCTGTCGGTGTGTCGGTGCCGGTGGGTACACGCTGGTTCCGCCACGCTGGCGGCATGAGGCCGCTGAGTCTGGATGAGCCTTCGGGCCGCTATCTATCCTTCGCCGAACGGGAAGAGATCGCGCTGCTACGCGCCCAGGATCGTGGGGTGCGTGAGATCGCACGGTGGATCGGGCGGAGTCCGGCCACGATCTCGCGTGAGCTACGGCGCAACGCCGCAACCAGGAGCGGGAAGCTCGAGTATCGGGCGTTGGTGGCGCAGTGGAAAGCCCAGCAGGCCGCCAAGCGCCCGAAAACAGCGAAGCTCGTGGCCCACGTCGAGTTGCGGGAGTACGTACAGGACCGCCTGGCCGGCGTTGTCCGCCGTCCCGATGGCACGATCGCTGCGGGCCCCACGCCACCGCCATGGAAGGGGCTTAACAAACCGCACCGGGCCAACCGGCGGTGGTCGCTGGCGTGGAGTCCAGAGCAGATCTCCCAGCGTTTGAAGGTCGACTTCCCCGATGATGAATCCATGCGTATCAGTCACGAGGCGATCTACCAGTCCCTGTTCATCGAGGGCCGCGGCGCGCTCAAACGTGAGCTGGTCGCGTGCCTGCGCACCGGACGTGCACTGAGGGAGCCGCGGGCCCGCTCGCGCAACAAGCCGCAGGGTCACGTCACCTCCGATGTCGTGTTCAGTCAGCGCCCTGCCGAGGCCGAGGACCGTGCCGTCCCCGGGCACTGGGAGGGTGATCTGATTATCGGAACTGGGAGATCGGCGATCGGCACGATCGTTGAACGTCGTAGTCGTGCAACACTTCTGGTGCATCTGCCACGCCAGCAGGGCTGGGGTGAGCAGCCGCCTGTGAAGAACGGGCCCGCACTCGGTGGCTACGGTGCCATCGCGATGAATGCAGGACTGACAGCGTCGATCGCCGCGCTGCCGCAGCAGTTGCGCAAAACGTTGACGTGGGATCGCGGCAAGGAACTGTCCGCTCACGCCCAGTTCGCGATGGACACCGGAACGCAGGTGTTCTTCGCCGATCCGCACTCACCGTGGCAGCGACCATCCAACGAGAACACCAATGGTGTTCTGCGCCAATATTTTCCTAAGGGAACTGATCTGTCGCGGTGGTCAGCTGAGGACCTCGAGGCCATCGCCTACACCCTCAACAACCGTCCTAGAAAAGTCCTTGGATGGAAAACTCCCGCCGAAGTCTTTGGCGAACAACTACACTCGCTACAACAACCCAGTGTTGCATCGACCGATTGAACGCGCCCAAT
>NZ_NGFO01000079.1 GCF_002149015.1 Gordonia lacunae
GCCGATCTACTTTGCCGACCCGCACAGCCCCTGGCAGCGAGGCAGCAACGAGAACACCAACGGCCTGCTGCGCCAGTACTTCCCCAAGGGAACCGACCTGTCGTTTCACGGGCCGGGGATCCTGGCCAACGTGGCCGCCGAACTCAATGGCCGGCCCCGCAAACGACACGGTTGGCGCAGCCCCGCCTACAAACTCGACGAACTACTACGATCAGGACCAACCGATCCCGCTGTTGCAGCGACCGGTTGAATCCGCCCTACCCCTCTGCTCCCTGAGGAGCGTCCGGAGCTTGCGGAGGCCGCGTCACGAAGGGTCCGGGCGACCGAGGTTGCGAAACCCTTCGTGACGCTCGCAAGCCCGCTCCTCAGGGAGTAGTGACGAGTCGACGATCCCGGCTTCACTCCGGGTCTGGCAACCACGCCCCGTGCAGGCCGGCCGGGACGCGAATCGGGAGTTGAACGGTGGCGACCGGTCCCGCCGTCGGTTCATCGGCGGCGAGAAGATAGAAGTACGAACGCATGTCGGCGGGGTCGGTGCCGATCGCACCCCAGTGGTCGCGTTCGGCACCCGGGATGTAGATCGGCTCGCCGATGGCGGCTCCGGGACTCCAGTAGGTCTCGGTCCCGGCAGAGAGGTCGTGGAACCAGAGGCTGTCGGTGGCACCGTCGTCCCTCGGCCCCTTCGCCACCGACGCGACCCGATGGTGATCCCGGGTGAGCAGCCGATCGTCGACGCGCGGGAACTCCATGTTGAAGGCGTTGTCGCTGATCGTGTTCCGCGTGATGGTGCCGTCCGGGCGGATGACCGCACGGGTGAGCGCCGACGTCGCCGGCCGCGGTTCGTCGGCGAAGCCTCCCGGGTAGCTCCATTCGACATAGTCGACGGTGACACCGTGCTCGGGCTCCGGGCCGTCGAAGGCGTTGGCGAAGTGCCACACCCAGAACGGATCGGTGTGCACCCAGCGCACCGGACCGCCGTCGCGCGGGATGAGCGCGACGCGCGTGCCGTCGTCGGGTTGCCAGGACAGCAGCGACCCACCGGCCATGACGCCCTCGAGGTCGAAGATCAACGGGCACACGAAAAGAACAAGATATCGCGACGTCAGAGCCATGTCGTGGATCATCACCGGCTTGTCGAGTCCCCCGACCGGGGTGGGGCCGGTGGTCGTGGTCCCGTCCGCGGAGACCACCGACCATGTCAGGTACGGCGCCTCGAGCCCGTAGTTGAACAACACCATCTCTCCGGTCGCCGGATCGATCTTCGGATGGGCGGTGCTGCCCACCCGCATGGCGCCGGAGCAGTCGGTCTTGGCCAGGGTGGCCAGCGACGATGGCTCGAGCAGGTAGGGCTGGTCGGACTCGGCCATCGCCATCAGTCGGCCACCGTGCCGGACGATGTTGATGTCGGGCAGTTCGCGGTAGGTGCCGGCCAGTTCGGCGCCCACCACACTTGCCGGCGGCGTGTATCCGTCGGTGAGACCTGACCACAGGGCTTGTCCGGCAGCCTCTTCCGCGATCACCATCGGGGTGCGGACGAACCGGTTGGTGTACCCGACGCGGCCGTCGGAGATGCTGATCCGATGCACCATGCCGTCGCCGTCGAGGGGATAGACGAACGACCCGATCGGGTCGTTCGTCTATCCCCTCGACGGCGACGGCATGGTGCATCGGATCAGCA
>NZ_NGFO01000008.1 GCF_002149015.1 Gordonia lacunae
GAGCGAGCTTGCGACGTCACCCCGCCCCCTGAGGAGCGAGCTTGCGAGCGTCACGAAGGGTCTTGGTGAGAGGCGTGGCAGACCCTTCGTGACGCGCCCTCCGCAAGCTCCGGACGCTCCTCAGGGAGCAGTGGGACCGCGGCCCTCCGCAAGCTCCGGACGCTCCTCAGGGAACGGTCGGTGACGCGGCGCCTCCGCAAGCTCCGGACGCTCCTCAGGGACCAACCGGGCCACCGCTTGCACTCCTGATTTCACGAGCAGAGGAAATCTGCCCTCGTCGCGATCAGGGTGGTGTGACCACGCGCAGGATGTCTCGCCCGGCCAGCAGCCGGGAGATGTTGTCGGTGACGTCGCGCACCCGGCCGACGAAGGTGTCGCGTGTGACCCCCGAGATGTGCGGGGTCATCAGGACATTCGGCAGCTCGGCGAACGGCAGGTCCGACGGTGCCGCCTCGTCACCCGCGGTCGGATAGCGGTACCAGACGTCGATCGCGGCCCCGCCGATCACTCCGTCGCGCAATGCCTCGAACAGATCCTGTTCGACCACGAGCGGGCCGCGGCCCACGTTCACCAGCACACCCGACGGCCCGAGCCTGCGCAGGTGTGCGGCATCGATCATGCCGGTGGTGCTCGGCGTCAGCGGCGCGGAGACGACCACGACGTCGGACTCCGTCATCAGGCGGCCGAGATCGGCGGTGTCACCGTGCCATTCGAGTCCGGAATCGTCGGCCACCCGGCCGGACCCAGTCACCGCACAGGCCCGCGCGCCGAATGCGCCCAGCAGGTCCGCGGTCCGCCGGCCGATGTGGCCGAAACCGACGTAACCGACCATGGCCCCGCGGAGGGTCTGGGGTTGCGGCACGCCGTCGCGATAGACCGCCGACGCCCACACCCCCTGCCGCAGAGCCGCGTGCTGGACGAGCAGGTCTCGGCGCACCGCCACCACCGCGGCGGCAATGTACTCGGCGATCGAGTCCTCGTGGTGAAATGTGTTGGCCACCAGGGTGTGCTTGGGGAGATCGTCGAAACTCACCTTGTCGGTACCGGCACCGCCGGTGAGCACCAGCCGCAGCCGCGAACCCGCGCGAGCCATCGACGGGGTCACCCGACCGCCGATGTAGACATCGGCGTCGGACAGATCCGCCACGAGCGCGGCCTCGTCGAAGACCGCGTGCCAGGAGGTGTCCACGCCGACCGGCAAGAGGCTCTCCAACAACTCGCGGTGAGGTGCGAAGTTGCGTTCGCCCACCACGACCTTCAGACCATGATTGCGCGATTCCGCCACGACGTCTCAGCTCCGCACGAGTGCGGGCCGTTTGCTGTCGAAGGTCCAGTCCGGGATCAGGAACTGCATTCCGATCGCGTCGTCCCGGGCGCCGAGCCCTTCGGTGCGGTACAGCTGGTGGGCGGCGTCCACCTGCTCCATGTCGAGTTCGACGCCGAGTCCTGGCCGGTCGGGAATCGTGAGGTGACCGTCGACGATCTCGTACGGCTCGGTCGTGAGGCGCTGTCCGTCCTGCCAGATCCAGTGGGTGTCGATCGCGGTGATCTCGCCCGGCGCGGCAGCGGCCACATGCGTGAACATGGCCAGCGACACGTCGAAGTGGTTGTTGGAGTGCGAACCCCACGTGAGCCCCCAGGCATCACACAGTTGCGCGACGCGCACCGAGCCGGCCATGGTCCAGAAGTGCGGGTCGGCCAGCGGGATGTCGACCGCGTTCGTCCGGATCGTGTGTCCCAGTTCGCGCCAGTCGGTGGCGATCATGTTGGTCGCCGTCGGCAGCCCGGTCGCGCGTTTGAACTCGGCCATCACCTCACGACCGGAGAACCGTCCCTCCGGCCCCACCGGGTCCTCAGCATAGGCGACCACATCGCGCAGCCGTCCACCGATGCGGATCGCTTCGTCGAGCAGCCAGCCGCCATTGGGGTCGAGCGTCACCCGCGCCGTGGGGAAGCGCTCGGCGAGCGCCGTGACCACGTCGGCCTCCTCGTCGGGCGACAGCACGCCGCCCTTCAGCTTCAAATCAGCGAAGCCGTAGCGCTTCTGGGCGGCCTCGGCGAGGGCGACCACACCGTCGGCGTCGAGAGCCTCTTGGTGGCGCAGGCGCATCCAGTCGTCGGTCTCGTCGGCACCGTCGACATAGTCCAGCGTTGTCCTGGTGCGGTCCCCTACGAAGAACAGGTAGCCGAGCGCGGCCACCCGGTCTCGTTGCTGTCCCTCGCCGAGCAGCGCCGCCACCGGCACACGGAGGTGCTGGCCGAGGAGATCCAACAGCGCTGATTCGACGGCGGTGACCGCGTGGATCGTGACGCGCTGGTCGAAGGTCTGATCTCCGCGCCCGCCCCGGTCGCGGTCGGCGAAGGTGCGCCGGATGTCCTGCAGGACGGCGTTGTACTCACCGATTCCGCGTCCCTCGACGATCGGCCGGGCATCGTCGAGGGTGGTGCGGATCGGTTCGCCGCCCGGGACCTCGCCGACACCCTGATTGCCGTCGGAGTCGGTGAGGACCACCAGGTTGCGCGTGAAGAAGGGCGCGTGCGCGCCGGAGAGGTTGAGCAACATGCTGTCCCGGCCGGCGACGGGGATCACCCGCATCTCGGTGACGACCGGGGTCGTCGTGGCGGACGGCGTCGGAGTCGCTGTCGTCATGGTTGGTCCTTTCGAGAGTGTCAGAAGAAGAGCTGCTGGCCGATGAGCAGGGCCGCGCCGATGGCCGACACGGTGATCGACACGATGCGCAACCGGTTCCGATCGAGCAGCCGGTTGACGAAACGAGACGCGACGAAGCCGAGGACGACGATCGGTGTCAGTGCGACGAAGGCCCAGAGGATCTCCGCGCGGAGACTGCCGGTCGCCGCCAGGGCGGCCAGCGACATCAGACTCCCGACGAGGAAGAACGCACTCATGTTGCTGCGAACATGTGCGCTCTCCTCGCCGGAGTACACCAGTGCCATGGGTGGGCCGCCGATGGACGTTGCCGTGCCGAGTAATCCGGACGCGGCTCCCGCAGTCGCCAGGTTGCGGCGCACGGGCGCCGGCCGCCATCCGACCGACGCGACCGCCACCCCGCCGAGCACGACGGCGGCCAGCAGCAGCGACAGCCCGCGGGTCGGTAGCCACACCAGTAGCAGGGCGCCGGCGATGGTTCCGGGCACTCGGCCGATCAGGGCCCACCCGGTACCGCGCAGGTCCAGGCTCCCCCGCTCGCGGATCACGACCAGCAAGGTCACGGTCGTCGCGGAGGCGATCAGCATGCCGGGAAGCAGCGTCGGCGCCACCAGCGCGACAACCGGCGCGGCGAGCATGCCCATCCCGAAGCCGATCGACGCCTGCATGCAGGACGCCAGGAACACGGCGACGGCGATGATCACGCATGCCACGACGCTCACGCGAGCAGGGTATCCATGCTGTCCGGCGCGCTCATGCCGCCGGGGCGGGCATACCCAGTCCGACCCGCCCGCGTGGGTGGTAGCACTCGGCGACGTGCCCGGGCTCGTGCTGATCCGTGACCGCCGGCGGCAGAGCGGTCGCGCAGACGTCGGTGGCATGGGCACAGCGCGTTCGGAACCGGCAGCCCGACGGCGGGTTGAGCGGCGAGGGCACCTCACCGCTGAGAAGGATCCGCTCACGGCGGTTCTCGGCGTCGAGCGTGGGAGCCGCAGACATCAGTGCCTCGGTGTACGGATGCGCGGGATGGTCGAAGACGGCCTCGGTGCTGCCCGTCTCGACGATCCGGCCCAGGTACATCACCGCGACCCGATCGGCCACATGACGGACCACGGACAGGTCGTGCGAGATGAAGATGTAGGAGATGTCGAGTTCCTGCTGGAGTTCGTTGAGCAGGTTCAGCACCTGTGCCTGTACCGAGAGATCCAGGGCCGAGACCGGCTCGTCGCAGATGATCACCTCGGGATCGAGAGCGAGCGCGCGGGCGATCCCCAGTCGTTGGCGCTGACCGCCGGAGAACTCCTGCGGACTGCGGTGTTCGTCGCTCGGCCGCAGCCCGACGAGGTGCAGCAGTTCACGCACCCGAGCGGCCCGGTCTCGCTTGCGCGGGTACAGATCCCGGTGGGTGCGCCAGGGCTCGCCGATGATCTCGGCCGCCGTCATCCGGTTGTTCAGCGAGGCATACGGATCCTGGAACACCATCTGCACCTTGCGACGCAGGGCGAGCAGGTCCTTGCCCTTGAGTCGGTAGGGGTCGGTGCCGTCCCAGCGGACGGTACCGGTGTCGGGGCGCTCGAGCATCATCAGTGTCCGAGCGAGAGTGGACTTCCCGCAACCGGATTCGCCGACCAGACCGAGCGTCTCGCCACGACGGAGTTCGAGATCGATCCCGTCGAGTGCCCGCAGTTGCTTGCGGCCGCCCTTCCCGGACACCGCGAACGTCTTGCCGACGTCGCGCACCTCGAGGACCCGGCTGGCGCCGAGTGACGCCTCGCCTTGTCCGGCGCTGTCCGTGGTCGAGGTCGTGGCGAACCTCGTCGTGGTCTCAGGCATTGTCGATCTCCTCCGAGAAGTGGCACGCGGCGGCACGGCCGGCGCCGGTGGCCGTCAGCGTCGGGCGTTCCTGGACGCACTGTGCCCGAGCCAGCGGGCACCGCGCCTGGTAGACGCACCCCCTCGGGATGGAGTGCAGGTCGGGCGGGGTTCCGCCGATCGACTTGAGGTCGGCGCCGCGCTCGGCACTGACGGGCACCGAATCGAGGAGTCCCTTGGTGTACGGGTGTTTCGGACTGCCGAAGACCTCGGCCACCGGTCCGGTCTCGACGACGTTGCCGGCGTACATGATCGCGACGCGGTCGGCCTGCTCGGCGACGAGCGCGAGATCGTGGGTGATCAGGACGACCGCCATGTCGTGCTCGGTGCGGAGTCGACCCAGCAAGGCCATGATCTGAGCCTGCACCGTCACGTCGAGCGCGGTGGTGGGCTCGTCGGCGAGCAGCACCTTGGGACTCAGCGCGACCGCCATCGCGATCAGCAGACGCTGCCGCATGCCGCCCGAGAACTGGTGGGGATAGGAGTCGACCCGGGACTCCGGTTCCGGGATGCCGACGTGACGCATGAGCTCGATCGCCTCGAGACGGGCCTTCTTCCTCGACATCCGGCGGTGGATGCGGAACGGTTCGGCGAGCTGGGTGCCGACCGGATACACCGGGTTGAGTGCGGTCAGCGCGTCCTGGAACACGATCGCGAGTTCGGTGCCGGCGACGTCTCGCCGCTTCGACGGTGACGCGGAGACCAGGTCGACGGAGTCGAGGGTGATCGACCCGTCGGACACCGAGGCGATCGGGTCGAGCAGGCCGACGAGCGCCTGTGCGGTCATCGACTTACCGCACCCCGATTCGCCCAGGAGCGCGAGGGTCTCGCCGCGACGGGCGCGGAAGGAGACGTGATCGACGGCGCGG
Source organism: Gordonia lacunae (assembly GCF_002149015.1). Classification (GTDB taxonomy): domain Bacteria; phylum Actinomycetota; class Actinomycetes; order Mycobacteriales; family Mycobacteriaceae; genus Gordonia; species Gordonia lacunae. The sequence continues at coordinate 5,410 of NZ_NGFO01000008.1, forward strand.
ACGGTGCCGGTGGGGGTCCGCAGATCGACGGTCAGGTCGACGACGTCGAGTGCGATCCGATCGTCGGTGCCGGCGGCGGGCCGGTCGAGGGCAGGAGCACTCATCGCAGCGCCTTTCGTGAGGAGAAGAACCGCTTGCGCGCGTTCGGGGTGGTCAGTCGCCACCGCTGTCCGGGATCGGTCGCGATGCGCGCCCACGCGGCCAGCATCGTGGCCGACACGGTCGTGATGACGATGGCCAGGCCGGGGAAGAAGGACAGCCACCACGCTGTCTGCAGGTAGGTGCGGCCCTGCGACACCATCAGTCCCCAGCTGATGTCGGGCGGCTGGATGCCGATGCCGAGGAACGACAGCGACGACTCGGCGAGCATCACGTAGCAGAAGTCGAGCGTGGCGACGGTGAGCAGCGTGGGCAGCAGGATCGGCAACACGTGCCCGCGGAGGATCGCACCACTGCTCGCGCCGAATGTCCGTGCCGCGTCGACGAACACACGGCTCTGCAGTTCGGCGGATTCGGCGCGTGCAGTGCGCAGGTAGATCGGGATGCGGGTGATCGCCAGCACCGCGATGATGTTGGCGGCGCTCGGCGAGAACACATACAGGATCACGACGGCGAGCAGCAGGGACGGGAAGCTCATGATGACGTCGGCGATGCGCATCGCCGTGGTCTCCCGCCAGCCGCGGTGGTAGCCGGCCCACATGCCGATCGCCGAGCCGACGACGCACGAGATGATCACCGCAGGCAGGGAGACCATCAACGTTGTCTGACACGCGACGATGAGTCGGGCGAGCATGCTGCGGCCGAGCGGGTCGGTGCCCAGGATGTTCATCCAGCCCGTGTCCAGGTTGAACGGCGGCAGATTCGACTCGTCGAGGTTCTGGTCGGTGGCGGCGTCGCCGACGAGCCACGGACCGAATATCGCGGTGAGCAGGACCAGGGTCAGGATGCCCGCCGCGACGGTCGCGAACTTGTCGCGGAACAGCAACCGCCACAAGGGCAGCTGGCCGGCGGGAACCTTCTTGGTGGCGACGGAGTCGCCGGTGATGTCGGTCGAGGCGACGGGACTCGTCGTGTCGACGGGATCGGTGACGATGGACATGGTGTCAGTACTCCTCGATGGTCGCCGGCGCCTAGACCGTGGCCTTGTCACGAACGCGTGGGTCCAGCAGTGCCAGGCCCGCGTCGATGACGATGTTCAGGATGAAGATGCTGATGGCGGTGAGGAGCACCGCTGCCTGCAGAACCGCGAAGTCGCGCTGCAGAATCGAGTCGATCATCAGCTTGCCGATGCCGGGCCATCCGAAGATGGCCTCGACGATGACCGCACCGTTGATGAGGCCGACCGCGAGGTCGCCTGCGACGGTGAGGGCAGGGGCGGCCGCATTGCGCAGGGCGTGATGGGTGACGATCCGCAGATCCCCCGCCCCCTTGCTCCGCGCCACCTTGACGTAGGGAGCCGACAGCGCAGAGACCATGGCACCGCGCACGACCTGGGTGAGCACGCCGAGTGGCCGGATCATGAGGGTTGCAATGGGGAGGACCCAGGCCAGCATCCCACCGGTACCCGACGTCGGCAGCCAGCCGAATACGACTGCGAAGATCCAGATCCCGGTGATCGCGAACCAGAAGTCGGGGACGCTGGCCGCGGTCATCGACAGCAGGCTCGAGAACCGGTCGGCGAGCGAGTTCGGCCGGTAGGCCGCCCAGCAGCCGATGATGATCGAACCGAGGATCGACAACACCAGCGTGACGAAGGCGAGCTGCAGGGTGGCCGGAAATGCCCGCAAGGCCATGCCTGCCGCCTCCTGACCCGTCTTGAGGGACTCACCGAAGTCGAGATGGAAGACGCCGGCGAGGTAATCGGTCATCTGTTGCCAGATCGGCTTGTCGAGACCGTTCGCCGCCGCGAACTCGGCACGCTGGTCCGGGGTCGCGGAGACGGGCAGGTAGAGATTGGTGGGGTCGCCGGTCAGCCGAGCCATGAAGAACACGCCGAACAAGACGATGATCAGCGGGATCAGGCTGGTGAACATCCGGCGCCGGAGGAAGGTGAGCATCGGTCATCGCCTCTGTTTCAGTCGTTCTGGGCTGGCGCGTGGGTCATCTCGGCGAGACGCATTTCGTCGCCGGTGGCCGAATTGGGCTGGTAGGCAACACGGCTCGCTTTCGCGAGGACGGCTTGCATATGTGCGATGTAGGCGTACTGCCGGATCTCGCGCGGCTCGGCGGCCAGGACGGCGGCAAGCGCGTTCTGGCGTGCGGCTCCGGTCAGCGCCTCGGCCGAGCGGATCTGCTCGTCGTAGGCCGGAGTGCCGTACGTGCTCTGGTAACCGTCGGACAGCATGTACTGGTCCAGGGTGAACTGGGTGTCACCAGCCTGGTTGCCGTGCATGATCATCAGCAGCACCGGACCTGAACCGGGCACGAAAGGCCTTGTCTGATATTGCATCTGGCCGGACGTGTCCATCATCTCGATCTTGACGTCCAGACCGATCTTGCTGAGCGTGAACTGGAGGTTCTCGATGGTCTCGTTGATCTTGGGGAACTGACCGGTGCGGCCGATGAGCCGGATGGTCCGGTCGACAGGCACCCCGTCTGCCCGTGCTTCGTCGACCAGCTCTCTCGCACGGTCGAGGTCGTAGGGCGTCGGGGTGAGCCGATCGTTGTACCCGACGATGCCCTTGCCGACCAGCTGTGCCGCGGGGATGCCGAGGCCCTGGAACAGCGCGTCGACGATGCCGTCCCGGTTGACGGAGAGGTCGATGGCCTCGCGCACCCGGTAGTCGTTCAGAGGCGCGTCGGTGGCCTGCATACGCAGCGCCGTCGTCTCGTTGTTGGTGTAGGCGATCCCGAGGTCGCCGGCCCCGTCTTCGGGGCCGAGCGATGTGGCGACATCCGCCTCGTCGTTGGTGACCATCGCGGCCCGGACGCTGCCTTCGCTGCGCCACTGATACACCGCGCGGGTGAACTCGGGGGCATCGCCGTGATAGTTGGGATTCGCCGTGAGCGCGACCCGCTGTCCGGAGTCCCAGAAGTCGACCATGTAGGGTCCGGTCCCGATCGGGACCCGCACCTTGTCATCGTCGACGGTGGTGCGCGGGACGATCTCGATGAAGGACAGGCGCAGCGGAAGGATCGGGTCGGGGGTCTCCGTGCGGACCTCGATGGTGTTCGGGTCGACCACGGTCACCTCGCGGGTGCTGTCGTCGAAGACATAGCCGTTGACGTCGCAGCCGATCGCCCCGTTGAACGTGCGTCGGATGGAGAACGCGGCATCCTCGGCGTCGAACGGTTGCCCGTTGCTGAATCGGATACCCGTGGCCGTGGTGAGGCGCCAGACATCCGGTTGCACCTGGGTCCACTCGGTCGCCAGACTCGGCTCGAGTGCGCCGCTGCTCGGATTTCGTTCGATCAGCGGCTCGGTGATGTTGGACCGCACGACGACGCCGGTCGCCGTGAGCGAGGCGTCGCAGGGTTCCAGGGTGGGCGGCTCTTGGGGCAGGACGATGCGCAGGGTGTCCGGGGAAGCGCTCTCACTGGCGGTCGTGTTGGCGACGCTGCAACCGCCGGCCGCGAGAACGGCCACCGCGGACAGGGCCAGCAGGCACCCGGCGGGGCGCTTCCGGGATCGCAGGACTGCGATCAGCATGGGGACCTCCGTTGAGAGAAAGACTGCGAGTGATCTCGCGGTGGGCTCGACCGCGTTTGTGACGGTAGACACACGCTATGAGCGTCGGAATGACGGCGTCAACAGCGCAAAAGCCCAGGAAACGGCGGTTTCGGCGGGTTTTTGCCCCACCCGGAATGCACCCGAGTCGGCCCCCGGATCGCCAGAAAGGGCCGCTGACCTGACCGTTCTCCGCTCCGACGTTCCGCCTTCCGAATCGACGGCGCCAGATCCATACTGTTTGAGTATCGATCCATGTTATTTGCGTGTTGGACAGGTATCCGTGGGCGCTTCTAGCGTGGAACGCATCCACCGAAGGACCGGCTGTGTCCTGCACTCCTGGAGGTCAATCATGACGAGCAGTTCGGCCGGAACCACGACCGCACCGGAAACCGTTGCACCAGAGACTTTGTCGCTAGAGCGCGGCTCCGTGCTGCGCGTGGGCCCCCTCAAACCCTCGCTCGAGGAGCGCCTCGCCGACACCTATGGCGCCGAGCGGCTACCCGACGACGAGACGCGGGCCTCCTTCCTCGACCGCTCCGCCGATGCGGTGACCGCGGTCGTGACCTCCGGGCGGACCGGGGTCGACGCCGACCTGATGGCCGCGCTGCCCAACCTCGGGGCCATCGTCCACTTCGGCGTCGGATACGACACCACGGACATCGCCCGGGCACGTGAACTCGGCATCGGTGTCAGCAACACCCCGGACGTCCTCACCGACTGCGTCGCCGACACCGCCGTCGGACTGCTGCTCGACACGATGCGCGGATTCTCCGCGGCCGATCGGTTCGTCCGCGCCGGGCGCTGGCCCCTCGAAGGCAACGTTCCGCTCACCCGGAAGGTATCCGGCACCGACGTCGGCATCCTCGGGCTCGGCCGGATCGGCTCCGCCATCGCTCACCGCCTCGACGCCTTCGGCTGCCTCATCGCCTATCACAACCGCAGCCCGGTGGCAGAGGCCCCGTACCGCTATGCGGCGTCGCCGGCCGAGCTCGCCGCGCAGGCAGATGTGCTGATCGTGGCCGCCGCAGGCGGAGCGAACACACATCATCTCGTCGACCGGAACGTCCTCGAGGCGCTGGGCCCCGACGGCTTCCTGATCAACGTGGCCCGCGGCAGCGTCGTCGACGAGAGCGCGCTCGTCGACCTGCTGCAGCACGGCCGGCTGGCCGGCGCCGGCCTGGACGTGTTCGCACACGAGCCGGAGGTACCCGAAGCGCTGCTGTCCATGGACAACGTCGTGCTGCTCCCCCACCTGGCGAGCGGCACTGTCGAGACCCGAGCCGCCATGGAAGAACTCACCCTCGCCAACCTCGAGTCGTTCCTGCGGACCGGCGACCTGTCGACCCCGGTTGTCGCCCCGAATCCCGCACTGCGAAAGGCCGTCTGATGTCCGTCGTGCTCAGCTACCTCCCGACGCCCGAAGGTCGCGGCGCACTTCCGTTCGGCTTCGCCGAGGCCCGCATGCGTGGCACGGACGTCGTGGTCGTGGCGGATGGTGACAACGCCTCGTCGCCCGAATTCCTGGTCGACCTCGAGAACGCGCGCGACGTGGCCCAGGCCGGCGAGGTGGACTACCGCGTCGCCGAGAACGATCCGGGTCTGTCGCATGCCGATCAGCTCATCGACGCGTCGTACGACGACGCGGCAGAGCTCCTGGTGATCGGCCAGCGACGGCGTTCACCGGTCGGTAAACTGTTGACCGGCAGCGTGGTCCAGCGTGTGCTGCTCGACGCCCAGTGTCCGGTCGTCGCGGTCAAACCACCCGTACGCGCCGCAGTCTGACCGGGCCCCTCCGTCGCGGATCTCCGACGCACAGTCGACGGGATCCGACGCACGGTCGACGAAATCGGACGCACGGTCGACGGGATCCGACGCACAGTCGACGGGATCGGTGGAGGGCGCCGTCAGATCCACTCCCGTTCGGGGAGAACATCAGTCATCAACCGGGCGAGCGCCGGGTTGGCGTTGTCGGCGCGCCAGGCGATGTTCATCTGTACGGGCCGGTCGCGGATCGCGGTCACCTCTTTGAACACCACTCCGTCGGGGTGCATGGTCATCGCCGACTCCGGCACCAGTGCCATCCCCAGACCGGAATGCACCAGAACGAGCATGGTGTGCACCTGGGTGACGTACTGGACATAGCGCGGTGAGGCCCCGACCGCCGTGAAGGTGCTGATCAACAACTCGTTGAAGTACCGCGCGTCCGTGGGCGAATACATGATGACCGCCTGACCGTCGAAGTCCTCGATCGCCAGGTGCTCGACATCGGCGAACTCGTGGTCGGCGGGCAGCGCGGCGACCAACCGTTCATGATGCAGCGGACGAGAATTCACGCCCGGCCGAGAGATCGGCGGACGGACGATGCCGAGATCGAGGTCCCCGCGGACCAGGGCCTCCACCTGCGAGACGGTGACCATCTCCCGCAGCACCAGCCGCACGTCCGGCAGCTTCTCGCGGGCGGTCTGCATGAGCCGGGGCAACACCGCCCGCGCCGAGGCCCCGGTGAAACCGATGTTCACGGTCCCCAGATCGCCCGCCGGCACCCGTCGGACGGTCAGAGCCGCACCCTCGGCGAGCGCGACGATCCGCCGCGCGTCGGGCAGAAAGGCCGCGCCGGCCGCGGTGAGCGACACGGCCCGGCTGCTGCGCTCGATCAGCTGGACCCCGAGTTCGTGCTCCAGCTGTTGGATCTGCCGACTGAGCGGGGGTTGCGTCATGTGCAGTCGCTCGGCCGCCCGGCCGAAATGCAACTCCTCGGCGACCGCGATGAAGCAGGACAGGCGCGACAGAGAGAACATCGATCCACTTTCGGCATCGTCGCCCCGCGATTTGCGGGGTGGTGTGGATGACGCTAACCCACGGCGGCGGTGCTCGTCGGTATCTTCACCACCGCGGCGGTGCTCGTGGGTACGTTCACCACCGCGGGCTGGAGTTCACGAAGCCCGGATCGATGGACTGCATGTAACCGGTGTCGTCCCGATCTCGGATGCCGCAGTCGAGGTACTGCTGGTGCAGCGCCGCCAGCGACTCCTCGTCGAGTTCGACCCCCAGCCCCGGACCGGTCGGGACGGGCACCGCACCGTCGACGATGCGAAGGGCGCCCGGCTTGACCACATCCTCGGTCTTCCACGGCCAGTGGGTGTCACAGGCGTAGGTGAGATTGGGCGTCGCTGAGGCGAGATGCACCATCGCGGCCAGGCTGATGCCCAGGTGCGAGTTCGAATGCATCGACAGACCGAGTCCGAAGGTCTCACAGATGCCACCGAGTAGGCGCGATCTCTGCAGACCACCCCAGTAGTGGTGGTCGGACAGCACGACGGACACCGATCTCTTCCGCACCGCGGGTTCGAGATGGTCGAAGGCGACGACACACATGTTGGTCGCGAGCGGCATGGTCGCCCGCTCGGCGACCCGGGCCATCCCCTCGAGTCCGGGGGTCGGGTCCTCCAGATACTCGACGATGCCGTCCAACTCGGCTGCGACGCGCAACGAGGTCTCCACGGTCCACGCCGCATTGGGGTCCAGGCGCAGCGGCACGCCGGGGAACTCGGCGTGCAGCGCCTTGATCGCGGCGATCTCCTCGTCGGGGTCGAACACGCCGCCCTTGAGCTTGATCGCGGTGAACCCGTACCGGTCGATCATCCGGTGTGCCTGCCGGATCAAACCGCCCGGGTCGATCGCCTCGCCCCATCCGTCCGGGAGGCCGTTGGTACCGGCTGCGCCGGGGTGGGCCGCCCATTTGTAGAACAGATACGCACTGAACGGCACCTGGTCCCGCACGCGGCCACCCAGCAGGTCACTCACCGGACGACCAAGGGTCTTGCCCTGGATGTCCAGACAGGCGACCTCGAACGGCGAGAAGACCCGGTCGGTGGTGCTGGCCGTGGTGATCATCCCGGCCACCCCGTCGCCACCGGTCACCGCCAGCGTCGAGATCCGGGCGTCGATCGCGTCCCGGAGACGGTGGAGCGCAAAGACGTCGAGGCCGATGATCGCCTCGGCGGCGGCCTCCATCCGGGTGAGATGCGCGGTGTCGGCGTAGGTCTCGCCGAGTCCGCGCACGCCACCCGACGTCTCGATCACGATGATCGCCCGGAGTGCGTAGGGCTGGTGGACACCCACCGTGTTGAGCAGCGGCGGATCGACGAACGCGACCGGGGTGACGGTCACCTTCGTGATCGTGGTGTCGGTCCGCCGCGGACCGGCGACAGCGGTACGCGCAACCGGCGCGGCGTCGATCGTCTTCGTCGGCATGGCTACTCAGACCGCGGCCGGAGCGGCGAGCGCGGTTGCCAGGACCGCCCGGCCCGCGGCGGTGATCCGCTCGAGCTCGGCCTGATGCTCGGGCGTCGGCTGGACCAGCGGCGCACGCACCGGGCCCGCCTCGATCCCCTCCATCGTCACACCGTGCTTCACGAGTGCGACGGCGTATCCGGGGACGGTGTTGCGCAGACGGACCAAGGGATGGAAGAACTCTCGGAGCAGCGCCTCGGTCAGCTCGACGTCACCGGTCTCCAGCGAGTTGTAGAAGGCCAGGGCCAGTTCCGGGGCGAACGCGAACGTCGCCGACGAGTAGAGGGTGACACCGAGGGCGCGGTAGGCCTGTTGCGTGATCTCGGCGGTGGGGAGTCCGTTGAAGAACAGGAATTCCTTCCTGTCGCCCAGCGCCTCCTTCACCGCGATCACGATGCGCGACACGTTGTCGAGGTCACCCGTGCCGTCCTTGAACCCGATGACGGTCGGCAGCTCGGCGACCTCGATCGCCGACTCCTCGTCGAAGACCGCGTTGCCACGGTTGTAGACGATCAGCGGCAGATCGGTGGCCGCGGCGACAGCTCGCGTGTACTCGGCGAGGCCGGCGGGCGGCATCGTCACCAGGTACGGCGGCAGCAGCAAGATGCCGTCGGCGCCATTGGCTTTCGCACTCACCGCGAACTCTTTGGCCTGCACGAGCGAGCCGCCGGCACCGGCGAACACCGGGACGCGGCCCGCGACGGTCTCGACCGCGCATCGGACGATCCGGCCGAATTCCTCGAGTCCGAGCGCGTGGAACTCGCCGGTGCCGCAGGCGACGAACACGCCGCCGGGGCCGGCCGCCACCCCACGATCAATGTGTTCGGCGAGGCGCCGGTAGTCCACCTCACCGCTGCTGTCGAAAGGTGTGACGGGAAAGAACAGGACGCCGTTGAGCATTGGGACTCCTTGAATGGGATGTGGTTCAGTCGCGGATGAGTTCGCCGTCGACACGGCGCCAGATGTGTTCGGGGTTGCCGTCGGCGATCGGTTGCGGCAGCAGAGCCGCCGGAACGTCCTGGTAGGCGACCGGGCGCAGGAATCGTTCGATGGCAAGCGACCCGACGCTGGTGGTTCGGCTGTCGGAGGTCGACGGATACGGTCCGCCGTGGACCATGGCGTGTCCGACCTCGACACCCGTCGGCCAACCATTGAAGAGGATTCGGCCGGCCTTGAGTTCCAGCGCCTCGAGGAGGCCGCGGGCATTCTCGTGGTCGGAGTCCGCGGCATGGACGGTCGCGGTGAGCTGGCCTTCGAGCTCGGCGGTCACCTCGCGCACCTGCTGCAGGTCCCGGCACCGCACGACGAGGCTCGACGACCCGAAGATCTCCTGCTGCAACGTCTCCGACGCGAGGAAGGTCTCGGCGTCGGTGCCGAAGAGCGCGGGCCGGCATGTATTCGGCCCGGTCGACTCCTCGGACCGAGCCAGAACGTCCGCGGCGGAGACGAATTCGTCCACCCCCGACGCATAGCTCGCAGCGATTCCCGGGGTCAGCATCGGCGTCGGCGTCGAGGAGGAGATCGCTTCGGCGGCCGCGGCGACGAAGGTGTCGAGGCCGGGGCCGTCGACGGCGATGACGAGACCGGGGTTGGTGCAGAACTGTCCCGACCCCATCGTCAGGGAGGCCACGAACGCACGGCCGAGGCCCGCCGCGTCGTCGCGGAGTGCACCGTCGAGCGGGAAGACGGGGTTGATCGAACTCATCTCCGCATACACCGGGATGGGTTCGGGTCGCGACGCGGCGGCGGCGACGAGAGCTGTGCCACCCGAACGTGATCCGGTGAAACCCACCGCCTTGATGCGCGGGTCGGTGACGAGCGCGATGCCGAGCTCGCGACCCGTGCCGTACAGCAGCGAGAACGTGCCCGCAGGCATACCGGTGGCGGCGATCGCATCGGTGATCAACCGTCCGACCAGTTCTGAGGTCCCGGGGTGGGCGTCGTGCGCCTTCACCACGACCGGGCACCCGGCCGCGAGCGCCGACGCGGTGTCGCCGCCGGCGACCGAGAACGCCAGCGGGAAGTTGCTGGCGCCGAACACCGCCACGGGACCGAGCGGAATCTTGCGCTGCCGGATGTCGGCACGCGGCAGTGGCGTGCGGTCCGGTCGCGCGGGGTCGATCCGCGCGCCGTGCCAGCTGCCCTCCCGCAGCACCGAGGCGAACAGACGCAGCTGACCCGACGTCCGTCCGACCTCGCCGGTGATCCGCGCGGCCGGGAGCCCGGTCTCGGCGACGGCGCGCTCCACCAGGACCTCGGTTGCGGCGTCGAGATTGTCGGCGATCGTCGAGAGGAAGTGCGCCCGGTCCTCGGACGAGGTGGCCCGGTACGGCCCGAAAGCAGTCGCCGCGGCCGCAGTGGCACGGACGACGTCGGTCTCGTTTCCGTGTGCGTAGGCCGGCAACAACCGCCCGCCGATGGTCGGGTCGATGCCATGGATGGCACTCCCGGAGCCGGTCACCCGTTCGCCGGCGATGATGAGCTGACCGGTGAGGTCTTGCGTGCTCAGCGGTGCGGGTCGGTGCGCAATGGTCATCGTGGTCCCATCCCTTGTGAGTTGGCGTCTGCCGAGGTGGCCGTACCGAGGTGGCGCCCCGAGCACGGTGTTGTCTGTCCGCGATGACTGCCACTGTCGGCGCCGGCCTCGCCCTGAGTTCGGCCTTGTCACGACCGTAGGTCCGGCCATCCATTCATGTCCAAGTCAATTACTGACGCCATCAATACACGTGCTGAATCGATGCAGATGGGTGACACGTCCGAGGATGGGCCGGCGCCCGCTTCCACGTGTCATCCGGACGATCCACGCCGGGGCTCATGCTTCACCGTCGACGACCCGTAGTGAGACAATCGCAGCGCCGAACCCGACATAACGCACATTCGCCGAGCCACGGTTTCTGTGCCGATCGTCGGACCGGGCACCCACCCCCCACTCGACGAAAGCGGAATCCAGAACCGATGAAGCGCATTCGCCTCCTCGCCGTCATGGCCCTGGCCATCTCGGCACTGACCATCTCCTTCGGCACCGCCAACGGCACCCCCGCACCTGCGGTGCCGTCCCACCACTCGATCGCCTCCGCCGACGGGACCTCCATCGTCTCCCAGTTGCGCAACGCGACATTCGTCGCGGGCGACCGGGAGCTCCAGGTCCTCGACGCGCGCGGACGGACCATCGAACGGATCGGGCTCGTGCTGCCGTTCGACGGGGCCGCGGTCCCGGTGCGGGCACAGGTCTCCGCCGATCGCACCCAGGCGACGTTCACGCCGATCCTCTCCCCCGAGGCGCGCGCTGCGATCGCGGCCGGCGTCCGCCCGGCATCGGCGAAGAAGGACCGGGCCTACCAGCAGATGATCTGGCACATCACCAACGGCTGGAACCGCGGCGGAAACGTCACGACCGCGATCGGCGCGCTCGCCGGCCTCGTCATCGGCTGCATCATCATCGTCGGCTGTGTCTGGGGCGCGGGCGTCGGCGCTGCCATCGGCGCGGTCATCGGCATCAACAACGGCGATCCCCGTGCCGGCCAGTCGATCCTGGACTGGATCAACACCCCGTAGCGGCACCGTCCTGCCCGATGCCCGCCGGGCATCGACCCGAATCCCCGATCCTTGTTTCCAGGGTCGGGGATTCTTTGTCCAGCCCAGAGCCCCCCGGCGAGCCCGCCGGCCTCCGATGGGATGGAGTTCACCGGCGTCGAGCACTGCGCACAGCCAACGGGAAACGACGCACAGTCAACGAAAATCGACGCACAGTCGACGAAGACTCCCGCTCACTCGTCGCTCGCTTTACAAATCAGCTCTAGTGTCTAGACAACAGACATTGACTCGGTTAATGTCCAGTGCTGTACATCACAGCCCCGTCCAGACAGGAGTGCGCATGAGTACCGCACCGACCCCATCCACCGCGGACGACCCGCACGTCGAATGGAAGGACCGCAAGCGCCATCTGTGGTTGCTCGGCCTGATTCCACCGACGTCGGTCTTTCTCGCGATGGTTCTCGTCGCCGGGTTCAACGCCATCGGCCACGGCCTCGACGTCGTGTCGCCGGTGTGGTGGTGGATCGGGCCGATCCTGGTCTACGTCCTCCTCCCCATCCTCGATGTGTTCTTCGGGCCCGACGGATCGAATCCGCCCGAGGAGCTGATGGAGCAGTTGGAGAACGACAAGTACTACCGCTACTGCACCTACATCTACATCCCGTTCCAGATCGCGAGCCTCGTGATGGCCTGCCATCTGTGGACGGCCGACGACCTCAGCTGGCTCGGCATCGACGGCGGGCTGGGTCTGGCATCGAAGATCGGACTGGCACTGTCGATCGGCGCAATGGGCGGAATCGGGATCAACACCGCCCACGAACTGGGTCACAAGAAGGACGACCTCGAGCGCTGGTTGTCGAAGATCACTCTCGCCCAGACCTTTTACGGTCATTTCTTCATCGAGCACAACCGCGGTCACCACGTGCGGGTCGCGACGCCCGAGGACCCGGCCAGCTCGCGGTTCGGAGAGTCGTTCTGGCGCTTCCTCCCCCGCAGCGTCTGGGGAAGCCTGAAGTCCTCGGTCGAACTCGAACGCAAGCGACTCGAGCGTGCGGACAAATCCTTCTGGCACCCGAGCAACGACGTCCTCAATGCCTGGGCGATGTCGGTCGTGCTGTGGGGTGCGCTCACGGCGATCTTCGGCTGGGAGATCCTGCCGTTCCTGGTGATCCAGGCCGTGTACGGCTTCTCGCTGCTGGAGACCGTGAACTATCTCGAGCACTACGGTCTGCTGCGCCAGAAGACCACAACCGGGCGCTATGAACGATGCACACCCGAGCACAGCTGGAATTCCGATCACATCTGCACGAACATCTTCCTGTACCACCTCCAGCGGCACAGCGATCACCACGCGAATCCCACCCGGCGGTACCAGACCCTACGCAGCTTCGACGGCGCCCCGAACCTGCCGAGTGGGTACGCGAGCATGATCACGCTCGCCTACTTCCCGCCGGTGTGGCGGGGCGTGATGGACAAGCGGGTGCTCGACCACTACGACGGAGACGTCGAACGCATCAACATCGCACCGCACCGCCGCGAACGCGTCCTCGCCGAGCACGGGGTGTCCCCGCGATGAGCACATTCCGTTGTCCGGTATGCGATTACGTCTACGACGAGACGGCGGGTGCACCCCGTGAGGGATTCCCGCCCGGCACCGCCTGGGCCACCATCCCCGACGACTGGCCGTGTCCCGACTGTGGCGTGCGCGAGAAGATCGACTTCCTCGGCGCCGGGAGCGAAGCGAGCGGGCCGAATCACCTCGGCGCCGGGAGCGAAGGGAGCGGGCCGAATCACCTCGGCGCCGGGAGCGAAGCGAGCGGGCCGAATGATTCCAGCGAAGGGAGCACCGTGCGATGAATTTCAAGCTTTTCCGTTGCGAGGTATGTGGTTTCGAGTACGACGAGGAGCTCGGCTGGCCGGAAGACGGCATCGAACCGGGCACGCGCTGGGCCGACATCCCCGATGACTGGAGCTGCCCGGACTGTGGTGCGGCGAAGGCCGACTTCGAGATGGTCGAGGTGGCTCGCCCATGAGCGCCGTTCGCGCCGGCGCCTCCGGAAACGTGTCGGTGGTGATCGTCGGCACCGGTGTCGCCGGCATCACCGCTGCAGAGACGCTGCGTGGCAACGGCTTCGACGGAACGATCACCCTGTTCGGGGAGGAGCCACAGCTCCCCTACCGCCGAACGGCGCTGAGCAAGAACCTCGTCGTGGGCGACCTGTCGGACGCCAAGATCACGCTGCGTCCGCCCGGATACTGGTCGGAGCGGGGCATCGACATCGTGACCTCGACGCGGGTCGTCGACGTCGACACCTCGTCACGTCTGGTCCGCCTCGCCGATGCCACCGAGGTCCACTACGACGCGCTGGTGCTGGCCACCGGCGGACGGGCCCGGCGAGTGCCCGGCGGGTCGTCGTCACCCTCGTCGTTGCGCACCCGTCGCGATGCGGAGGGACTTCGGGAGGCGATCGCGGACGGACCGGTGGTCATCGTCGGCGGTGGACTGATCGGTCTGGAGATCGCCGCCGCTGTGGCGACGGCCGGTGAGGGATCGCGTGTCACGGTGGTCGAACGCGGGTCGTCGTTGCTCTCACGCGTCGTCCCGGCGTCGGTGGCCGAGGCGGTGGCGGCCCTGCATCGTGAACGCGGTGTGCGAATCCTCACCGGCGCGGAGCCCACTGCAATCGAGGCGCACTCGGTGACACTCGCCGACGGGCGCACCTTGACGGGGACGGTGATCAGCGCGACCGGGATGGAGCCCGAGCTCGAATTGGCCCGTAGTGCAGGTCTTCCCGTGGATCCGGCCGGAGTCGTCGTCGACGATTCGCTCCGAACGGGCGTGCCCGGCGTCTACGCGGCGGGCGACGTCGCGGCGCGTCCGCATCCGCTCACGGGAGCGCCGATGCGTGCGGAGCAGTGGCTCACGGCGACCGAGCACGGCAGACTGGTCGCCATGACGATCGCCGCCGACCTCGGATCGGACGCCGACACCTCGGCTCCCGTGCCGCGTGTACCACTGGCCTGGACCATGCAGTACTCCACGAACTTCCAGATCGTCGGGTGGCCGACCTCTGGCGATCGCGTGGACGTCGAGCTCGACGACTCCAGTTCGGTCGTCCGGACCTTCGCGGGTGATCGACTCATCGGCGCTGTCTGCATCGGACGAGGAGCTTCCGGGCGCGCCCTCCGCGCCGAGATCGAATCCGCGCTCCAGCCTGCCGGCGTCGGCGGATGACGACGCGCAACTACGCCGAGGACAGCAAGGCCCTGTTGCGCAACTCGTTGCTCGACGGATTGCACGACCTGCTGCTGGACCGGGACTGGGCAGCGGTGCGCATGTCCGACGTCGCCGCCGCCACCGGGGTCAGTCGCCAGACCGTCTACAACGAGTTCGGGTCCCGTTACGGCCTCGCGCAGGGGTACGCGGTCCGGCTGGCGGGTCGTTTCGCCGGCCATGTCGCGGACTCGCTGGCACGTTCTGTCGACGACGTCACCGAAGCCCTGCACAAGGGCTTCGGTGAGTTCTTCGCCGGGGTCGCCACCGATCCGCTGATCGCCTCGCTGCTGTCCGGCGAGGCCAAACCCGATCTGATGAAGCTGATCACCACCGACGCCGCACCGATCATCACCACCGCGGCCGACCGGCTGGCGGAGGCCTTCCGCCAGTCCACGTGGCTGTCCATGCCCGAGTCCGACGTCGTCCGGATCTCACGTGCGATCACCCGGATGGCACTGAGCTACATCGCCATGCCGCCGGAAGGCGATCGGGATGTCGCGTCGGACCTCGCCGCCATCATCGCCCCGGCCATCGAGGCGGCCCGAGAACGCGTGTGACGGTCAGCGGCGCAGCAGACTCCGCGTGCCCCGCCGGATGACCGCGCGATAGATCCGATCGATCGTGCCGACTCGCGCGTCCTCGGGGTCCACGAGTTCGTTCTCCGCGATGAGAGATTCCTCGCCGTCGATCGTCTCGCGATCGAAGGCCGCAAGTGTCCGGCCCGGTCCGGTCAGTCGGTCTATGGCCCCGACAAGAGAATCCCCCTGTGCCACAGCGTCGTCGAACACCTCGTGGCCGACGCCCAGATGCTCGGACAGCAACCGCGTACGCATGGACAGGATGGTCGACCGCAGGGTCCGGTCCGCCGGATCCCGCGGATCGGCTTCGATCGCGACGTCACATTCACTGTCGAATCCCAGCGACCGGTTGTTGAGGTTCGAGGACCCGATGCGCAGGAGCACGTCGTCGACGATCAGCACCTTGGCATGCACGTAGATCGGGTCGCCGTCGGCAGTCACCGGGTAGTAGGCACGGAATCGGTCGTACTTGTCCGCGCGCCACAGCAGTTGCAGGAGTTTGTGCCGCGCACCGTCCATGGCGAGTCGCTCGACCGGGCTGTCCGCGTGCCGCGGCAGCACCACGACGATCTCGGGGCCGCCGGGCTCGGCAAGTCGTTCGGCCAGGGCTTCCGCGACCTCCCGGGCCGCCAGGTACTGACTCTCGACGTAGATGGTCCGGCGGGCCGCGGCAAAAGCCGCGCGGTACAGGAGCCGGATCTCCTCGACCTGGGGCCGGTGGTCGTACTGCGGGATCGTCCGCGCCACCGCGACGTCACAGTCGGTGAACGTCACGTCGAGGTCCGTCGGCCAGATGTCGGGGCCGTCGGTGTCGACGAGGGGCTTGAGGCATTCGCCGGTGGCGGCTTCCCAACGGTCGAGTGCGACCGAAGCGACCACGCGCGCGGCGTCGCCGTCGAGGGCGACGGTGACATCGTGCCACGGGCCGTGCGGCCGCCCGTCGGGGTCTCGACGGAACTCGTTGTGCGACAGATGTTCCGAGGTGTCCCATCGGTCCACCGTCATGTCGATGCCGCCGCAGAAGGCGAACTGGTCGTCGATCACCGCGATCTTCTGGTGATGGGCGGCGGAGACAGGGTGCGCGGCGTCGATGCGGTAGTGCAGACGGCGACCGGTGAGCAGATCCTGGACGAACGGTGGCGCGACCCCGCGCAGGATTCCGGTGAACGCGCCGGTGCTCCAGCGCAGGACGTGGATCTCCAGTTCGGGACGGGTGTCGATCAGCCACCGCAGAAAGTCACCGAGTACGTCGGGGACCTCGTCGTCGTGGGTCGTGGGGTCGAGCCTGATGCGGGTGTCGACATCCCACCCGATGAGGACGATTCGCCGGCGTGCCTGCAACAACGCCGACTTCGCATGCAGAAAGTAGTCCGCCGCGTCGACGATGCAGGCGACGCGGTCCGCGGTCGCGATCTCCCGGCACGTGTCCCCGGCACGCAGGATCGGCTCGTGCGCTGACTCGTCCACCGCGTTCACTCCTCGAATCGCCTTGGGCCCCCCGACCGGCGTCCCATTGTGCCAAGGCACCGTATCGCCCCGGGCGAGGCCGGGTCGCCGCCGGGCGGCGCGCGCGATGCCTACACTCGTCGAGGTGAGCGCCGACACCACCGCCGACCGACCCGAGGACGCTGCCGCGCGCACGCGCCCGACCCGCCGTCGCGGGCGCCGGACGGCGATCGCCGCGGCGTTGGTCGTGGTCGTCCTCGCCGGCGTCGGCCTCGTCGCCTGGCGGGCCGTGCCCGAACGGTGGTTGCCGTGGGACACCGCCGAGTTTCCCCGGATCGACGAATCCGAACTCACGCCGGGGCAGGTCCGGATCGTCGAAGCGGTCCGACACGAACACGCCGCCCAGCGCCCGGGGACGTTCTTCTCCGAGGGCACCGACGAGCCGTGGTGCGCGAACTTCGTCAGCTGGATCATGCGGGCGGCGGGCAGTCCGCTGGTCAACCCCCATTCCGGTCACTGGCGCATCCCCGGTGTGTACACGCTGCAGGAGTACTACGAGTCCGCCGACCGGTTCGAACCCGTCGGCGACTACACACCCCGGGTGGGGGACGTCGTCCTCTACGACCGGTCGTCGGGGTTCGGGCAGCACACCAACATCGTCGTCGCGGTCGATGGTGAGACCGCCGTCACGGTGGGTGGCAACGAGATGGGGCGCATCCGGATCCACTCGCTGGACTGGCGATCCGACGGCGGTGTCGTCGGTTTCGGTCGCGGCCTCCCCGGGTGACGTCGATGGACTTCACCGGTTTTCCCGAGGCCGCACTCGACTTCTACGACGATCTGGAGATCGACAACTCCAAGGTGTTCTGGGAGGACCACAAGGACGTCTACCGCTCCGCGGTCGCCGAGCCCATGAGGGCCCTGACCGATGCGCTGGCCGACGAATTCGGTCCGGCCAAGATCTTCCGGCCGCATCGCGATGTCCGATTCTCGAAGGACAAAGCACCGTACAAGACCCATCAGGGCGCGTTCGTCGCCGTGGCCCCGGCCACCGGGTACTACGTCCAGATCGGTGCACCCGGCGTCCACGTCGGCGCCGGGTTCTATGAGGCCTCTCCGGCCCGGCTCGCCGAGTTGCGCAGGTCGATCGATCACGGCCGGAGTGGTCCCGAACTCGAACGGCTCCTCCGTCGTCTCACCGCGGACGGCTGGGAGATCGCCGGGGACCGCCTCAAGACCGCGCCGCGGGGATACGACGTCGCCCACCCGCGGATCGAACTGCTCCGCCACCGATCGTTGTCGGTCGGCCGGGACTACGGATTCGACGAGATCATCCATTCGCCGGAACTCGTGGATCGCATCCGCCGTGACTGGCGGGCGGCAGTGCCCCTCGTCGAGTGGATCGCGGTCCGCACGAACAGCTGAGCCCGAACCGCGGAGACCGTCCGTACCGGTCCGCGCGGACCAATTCACGACGAGTTCTCCGGTTTGGCGCGCGCATGCGGATGCGGCGGGGTGATACTTGCGCTGACCGCGTCCGATTGCACATCCAGCAGCTTGGACGATCACGAGCACCGGGGCGGACGGCCGATGACGACCCTTTTCGACGGCATCACCGCCGAGCTCGAGGCCGCGCTTGCGGGGCGCGTGCATCGACCCGGGTCCGTGGGTTATCGAGAATCTCTGGCGCGCATCTTCTTTCCCGATGCGTCTCGCCGCAACCCGCCGTGTGTGGTGCACCCCCGGGACACCGCGGAGGTGGCCACGGCGATGCGGATCGTCTCGGCCGGCGGCGGTCGCGTCACCGTCCGCGGGGGCGGGCTCAGCTCCACCTGCGTCGACGATTCCGCCGTGCTGATGGACCTGTCGGTTCACCTCACCGGGATCGACGCCCGCGACGGACACGTCCGGGTCCAGGGCGGCGCCACCGTCGGCGCGGTGCTCGAGGCACTGAACGGGACCGGGCGGGTCATCCCGGTGGGCATCGTCGGTCTGGCCGGGTTCGGCCTCGCCACGCGCGGGGGCGTCGGATACCTCACGCGGAGCGCCGGACTCACCATCGACCATCTCGTCGAGGTCGAACTCGTCCGCCCCGACGGCGAGGTGGTCCGGCTCGATGCGGACAGCACCGGCACCGAGGCAGACCTGTGGTGGGCGGTGCGCGGATGTGCCCCGAGCTTCGGCGTGGTCACCGCGGCGGAACTGCGCACGGTGGCGCAGGGCCCGGTGCACATCGACCGTGCGGTGGTCGAGCTCGATGCGCTGGCCGACTACTTCGCGGTCGCGCCCACGCTCCCCCGGCATTCGACGATGGGCGCGGTCCTCGGGTTCGCCGACGAGGACGGCGAACCCGCGCTCCTGGTCTACACCGCGTGCCGCGGTTCCCGGGCGACCGATCTCGCCGAGGCGCGCGAAGCGACCGACTCCGTGGTGGCCGGTTGCTCCCGTCCGCCTCGCTTCCGGTCGCAGACCGCGGGCCGCTATCTGAGCGGGCTGCCCGAATTCGCCCTCCCCGGCCCGGGCGGCACCGATCCGCCGCCGATCCGGGCACCCGGCCCCGCCACGTCGTCGGAGCGCGGGCACTTCTTCGGAAAGTCGGTGTTCGTCGGCCCGACGCTCGGGCCGGACATCGCCGACGGATTGCGTGACGCGATCGCCGCCGCCCCGACCCGTGCGTGCCGGATCGATTTCCAGCACACCGGCGGTGCCCTCGCCGACGTCGACGACGCGAGTACGGCCTTCTGGGGTCGGGGCGGTGAGTGGAACGTCCCGCTGAACGCCATCTGGTCCGACGACGACGCCACCGAGCGGTGCGAGACCTGGGCCCGCGCCGCCCTCGATGTGCTGGCCGCGGACACCCTCGGCGTCTACAGCGTCGAGCTCCGCCCCGGATTGGCAGAGACCGAGCGGGAGATCGAGGCGGCGTTCGGCGGCAACCTCGAGCGTCTCCGCGACCTCCGGGACCGCATCGACCCCGGCCGGGTACTGGGGGTTCTGCCGCTCTGATCGCCCACCCGCCCGAGACCACGTCGGAGGATCCATGACCAACGAGATCTCTCGCCCCGTGACGGGGCGGAAGTCCGGAGCGCCCGAGGGCGCTGCGACCCTCATCATCGGGCAACGCGTCCACGCGGGTATGGACGATCGCTACCGCGAGTGGTTCGGGAAGATCGAGACTGCGGCCGCTCGGTTCCCCGGCTTCGTCGGATCGAAGCTGCGGGCGCCCGATCCCAGTCAACCGGACTGGACGGCGATCTACGGGTTCGACTCGGTCAGCCACCTCCAGGACTGGCTCAACAGCGCCGTCCGGCTCGACCTCGTCGACGAGGGCAAGCCCCTCTTCGACGGCCCGGCCACCGCCCAGGTCCTGGCGCCGGGCACCGCCGAGCCCGAGACCCTGGTCACCGTCGTGGTCTCGCACCGGGTCGCCGAGTCCAAGGTCGACGACTTCCTGGTGTGGCAGCGACAGGTCGACGCCGCCGAGCACCGCTTCCCCGGATTTCGTGGCACCGAACTGTTCCGGCCGATCCCCGGCGTCCAGGAGGAGTGGACGATCTCCTACCGCTTCGACACCGCCGAGCACCTCGACGCCTGGCTGACGTCCGGTGAGCGAGCCCAGCTCCTGGCCGAGGCCGACGACTTCGGCGACTTCACCCTGCGCCGGATCGACCACTCGTTCGGCAACTGGTTCTCCCACGGCGACGACGACGCGCCACCGCCGTCGAACCTCAAGACCTCCGTGGCGGTCTGGGTCGGCCTCTACCCCACGGTGGTGTTCCTCACGCTGATGACCGCGCCGCTGGGAATGCCGCTGTGGCTGGGCATGCTGGTCGGGAACCTGTTGTCCAGCTTCGCGATGAGCTACATCACGATGCCCTACTACGTGAATCGCGTGCTGGGCTGGTGGCTGCAACCGAAGTCGACAGCGCCCCAACCCCGGACCAATCTCCGGGGCGCAGTGTTCATCATCGCGCTCAACGCGGCCTGGGTCGCGATCTTCTACCTGATCACGGTGCAGGTCTGGACGCTGCCGTGAGTGCGTCGCCGTGACAACCGGTATCGCCGGACCTCGCTCCGGTCGGGTCGTGGGCATCCTGCTGTGCGTGGTCCCGCTCAGCCAGATCCCCCTCGACATCTACACGCCGGCGATGCCCGACATGGTGGCGGACCTCGCGTCCACCTCGACGGCGGTGCAGGCCACCGTCGCTGCCTACATGGTGGGTCTCGCCGTGGGTTTCATCCCCGTCGGGGTGCTGGCCGACGCCTGGGGACGGAAGCGGGTTCTGACGGTCTGCATCGGCGTGGTGATCGTCGCGAGCCTCGCCTGTGCGGTTGCGACGACGGTGCCGCTGCTGCTCGGCGCCCGCTTCGTCCAGGGATTGGGCGCGTGCGCGTGCATGGTCCTCGGCTACGCCATCGCCGCCGACTGCTTCCGCGGCAAGAAGCTCACCTCGGTCGCCGGATTACTCGGCGCCGCATGGGGTCTCGCCCCGGTCATCGCGCCGGCCGTCGGCGGTGTCCTGGCGCAGTTCCTGTCGTGGCGACTCATCTTCGTCCTCATCGCCACGATGACGGCCGCGGTCGGCGTGCTGGTCGTCGCAGCTCTGCCCGAGACGCTCGCCCCGGCCGATCGTGTCCCCGTCGCCGTGCGCGCCACGTGGCGGAACTCCGCGTCGATCGCGACCCACCCCGTCTTCGTCTGCTTCGTCGCCGTCTTCGGCCTGATGGCGGCAGCTCAGCTCGCATTCGGGGTCGCCGGCCCGTTCCTCTATCAGTCGACGCTCGGATTCGCGCCGGCTGCATACGGTCTGATCGCGCTGTGCGTGGGTGGCGCGAACCTCGTCGGCGAACTGGCGTGCAGCTGGTTCGCCACCCGGACGTCGACGCGCCGGCTGGCGTACAGCGCCTTCGCCGTGTTCGGCGCGGGAACGGCGGTGATCCTGACGTCGGCACTCACCGTAGGATCCAACGCGTGGGCGCTCACCATCGGCGCCGCACTCGCCCTGGCCGGATGCGGCATACTGTGCCCACAGATGTACGGCCTCGCGTTGGGACTGTTCACCAAGAATCTCGGGTTGGTCGGTGGAATCGCCACCGCCGCCTCCTATCTGATCGTCTCGGCGGCACTCACCCTCGTGGGCGTGCTCCCCGAGACGTCCCCGGCGCCGCTGGGCTGGTTGTACGCCGGGTGCGGGCTGGCCGGGGTCCTCCTGCTCGGGTGGGCGACCTCCACCCGGCGACGGACCGACGATCAGACCGTCCCGACGGCGCCGAGAACAACTGACCCACAACGCCTCTGACCTCTCGATAACGACAACCGCAGCACACCAACCGAGGAGCACCGATGACCGACACCGTCCACTACGGACACATCTTCCATCTGGCCGGTAGTCCGGCTGTCACCGAGGCGGTCGACGCACTCGTCTCGATACCCGACGGGGCACTGGTCGTCGGCGACGACGGCACGATCAAGTTCGCCGGCGAGAAAGCCGACCTCCCGGCCGAGTTCGCGTCCGCGGAATCGCACGAGCATCCGAACGGGTATCTCATCCCGGGCTTCGTCGACACCCACATCCACTTCCCGCAGACCTACGCCGGCGATTCCTACGGCGGCGGGCAACTACTCGAATGGCTCAATCTCTGCATCTTCCCGTCCGAATCCAAGTTCGCCGACCCCGAATTCGCCCAGGCAGCTGCGGTCGAGTTCACCAGACGACGGGTCGCCGCGGGGACGACGGCCATGATGGTCTTCGGTTCCGCGTTTCCCCACGCCCAGGATTCCCTGTTCACCGAGACCCAGAAGGCCGGGCTGCGTATCGTGGCCGGCCGCGGCATCCAGACCGTCGGTGGGGACACCGCCAAACCCCTGCTGACCTCGGAGGAAGAGGCGATCCGCCTCACCCGGGCCGAGATCGACAAGTGGCACGCCGCCGACACCGGCGACTACCGGACCGCGTTGCTGCACGTCGCGATCGTGCCGCGGTTCTCGCTGTCGGTGACCACCGAGACGCTGAAGAACCTCGGCGACCTGTACGACGAGTACCGCGACCAGGGTGTCTACGTCCACAGCCACCTCAACGAGAACAACCGTCCCGGCACCGGAGAGGTGGACACCACCAAGGAGGTCTACCAGGTCGACTCCTACCTCGACACCTACGACGGCAAGTTCCTGCCCGGGTCCCAGGTCGGCGGCAAGAGTCTGCTCGGTCCGCGGACCATCCTCGCGCATTGCGTGCACTGCCAGGATGCGGAGCTGGCGCGCATGGCCGAGACCGGCACCTCGATCTCGCACTGCCCCGTGTCCCAGTTGTTCCTCGGCTCGGGCACGATGCCGTGGAAGCGGACCGTCGCGGCGGGTGTGAACATCTCCGCCGGAACCGATTTCGGCGGTGGCGACGAATGGCTGATCCCGCGCGTGCTCGGGGACGCGTTCAAACAGCACATCACCGAACCCGGAGACGCCGGAGTGTCGATGCACCCGGCCGAGATGCTGTTCATCGGGACCGTCGGCGGCGCCCGCGCGCTCGACATGGAGGACCGCTTCGGCAACTTCGATGAGGGCAAGGAAGCCGATTTCCTCGTCATCGAACCCGTCGACGCCCTGAAGTCGACCCTGGACAACGCCGTCCGCTCCGACGATGCCGATCTCGCCCGCGACCAGACCCTGTTCGGCCTGCTGATGGGCCTCCGCGAATCATCCATCGCCGAGGTCTATGTCCAGGGACGTCGGGTCACCGTCTGACCGGCCGCCAGAACCCATCCCGGCAGGACACGACGATCGTCACCGCACACGACGCCACCGACACCGCAGGCACCACCGCGATCATCGCGGTGTCGGTGTTCCACGCCGCCACCGGCGATTTCGCGGAGTGGGCCGCGACTCTCGCCGCCTCGGCCAGCGACTCCGACGGCTGTCTGGGTGTCGCGATCTCGGTGGTGACCGACGGGCATTTCGATCCGGCGGTCGCGACCACATTCGTCGACGAGGACGCCCTGGACCGGTGGCTCGCCGGTCCGCGCCACCGTGCGGCGCTCGAGGCCGGACGAGCGCTTGGCTGGCTACCGGCGACGCCCGTTCTCGAGCTCGTCGACGGTCAGTCGCCCCCGCCCGGTGTCGGCGCGTTCCGGCACGACATCGTCGCCGGCGCAGTCGGCGACTTCGTCGCCGCCCAGCACGTGTTGACCGATGCGGCAAGCGACTTCGGCGGCTACGAGGGCACCGCGTTGTTCGTCGACGACCAACACGAGACGTCGCTGTCGGTGTTGCGGTTCCGCACAGACCGGCAGCTGGCGGCCTGGGTGTCGTCGAGCCGACGCAGTGAAGCGCTGGCCGGGCTGCGGTCGAGCCTCACGCACGATTTCGAGACGATGGCCAGCACGACCGCCTTCGGCACCACCGTGCGCACCGACCGCGGCCGGATACTGCAGACGCCGAACTGGAAGTCGGCGATGATGGTGCTGCTCGTGCTGTACCCGACGGTGATGACACTCTCGAGGTTTCTCGGCCCGACACTCGACCGCTTCGGCGCGGAGCCGTGGCTGGCGTTGTGGCTGAGTCAGGTGGTCAGCGTCTCCCTCATGCAGTGGTGGCTGATGCCGTGGGCGTCACGCCCCTTCCGGCGATTCCTCGACCCGGTCGACGGAAACAACTGGCGCAGCAACATCGTGGGGGCGGGCGCGGTCCTGCTCCTCTACCTGGTGTGCCTGACGGTGTTCGCCAACGTCACATGGCTGCAGTTCTGGGACTATGCCGACGCCTGAGTGCTGAGTCATCCGATGATTCCGTCCACATAGACCCATCGGCCCTCGAATCGGGTGAAACGACTGCGCTCGTGCAGGGAACCCCGCTCCGGGCCTCGTCGGTACAACGCGGTGAAGGTCACCTCTCCCTCGGCGTCGAAGGGCGACCCGGCGGCAGTCGACTCGATGTCGAGGCGATACCAGCGCACCGACTCGTCCAGATCCAGTGCGTCGGGACGGGTGTCAGGATGCCAGCTGACGAGAAGGTGGTTCCGATCGCCGAGCGCGAAAGCGGTGAAACGCGAACGCATCAACGCCTCGGCCGTGGGTGCGGCACGCTCACCGGCGAGAACGGGTCCGCAGCAGTCGCCGAGGACGAGACCCGACAGACACGGGCACCTCGCGGAGACGTCTCGGTTTGCCGATTCACTGGTCACCTCCCGATCATAGGGGTAGACAGGAGGAGCGGCCGTCCGCGCTGCGGACCCCCGCACCCCACGCCCGAAGGTTCTCACGATTGGAGCGGTTCCCTTGTCGGACAACGTGTATCGAGTCATCGAAGTGGTCGGTTCCTCGGCCTCCGGCACCGACGACGCCATCCGGAACGCGATCGCCCGGGCCTCGGCGACCGTCAATCATCTCGACTGGTTCGAGGTCACCGAGACCCGCGGCCACATCGAAGACGGCCAGATCGCCCACTTCCAGGTGACGCTGAAGGTCGGCTTCAAGATCGAGGGGTCCGGCGACGCGACACCGTGATCGTCACGGCGCGTTCCTCACGGCCCGGATCTCGCCGCAGTGAGGAACGCGCCGATCTCGGCGGCAACGGTCCGCGGGTCGTCGAGCATGGGCAGGACCGCGGCGCCCGGCATCGGGACGTACCGACCGCGGGGTAGGAGTTCGGCGAGCCGCGGCCCGTGGGCGGGCGGCATCACGCGATTGTCGGGCGACCACAGTACGAGGGCCTCACCGTCGAAGCCGGACAATGCCTCGGTCCGGCGGATGAGTTCCGCAGCATCGAAATCGGTCGTGGTGTACTTCGTGACGTCGCGGCGGATCCGGGGGTCGGTCAGCACCGGAGCCGTCCAACGCCGCATCTGGTCCGCGTCGACCGGGCCGTTGACCATCCAGCCCCACAACAGGGGCAGCCGCCGCAACCACCCGATGCGCAACTGCCATGCGGCCAGAGATATCCCGCCGGGCAGACGCGTGGCGAGTGTTGCCATCTTCCCGGGCAGTCCAGGCGGGAAGTTGTCGAATGCCTCACACGGCAGGATGATCAGCCGACCGACTCGCTGATCGAGGCCGAGCGCGGTGAGGAAAAGCGCCCCGCCCCAGTCCGAATGGACGAGCGTCACGTCATCGACATCGAGCGCCTCGAGGACTTCGGCGACGAGCCGCACCATGCCGTCGAGCGTCAGGTCGGCGTCGGCGTCGAGGGGGACCCGATGCGACCCCAGTGGCAGGACCGGTCGGATGTACCGGAACCCATTGGGCAGCAACGGGATCACCGCATCCCACACTTCGTGGTCCATGAGCAGGCCATGCAACATCACGACCGCCGGTCCGGCGCCGTCGTCCGCGTATTCGATGACCCCGGTCGGCGTGTCGACGCGTTTCATCGTCGTCAACCGATCCGCTCTCGTCGTGTGGTCGTCGTGTCTCATGCCGATCTCCTTCAGTGGGATGCCGAGCGTGGGATACCCGGGCGTGCAGGTGCCCGAGGTGTCTAGAACGATCACTCTAGAACAGATGCTCTAGGATGGCCAGGGTGAAGACGGATGAACGCATCGTGGTGGCGATGACCGAGCTACTTCGCAGGCAGGGGTATGCCGCGACCGGGATCAAACAGGTCGTCGACGCGGCCGAGGCACCGATCGGATCGATCTATCACCACTTCAGCGGCGGCAAGCGCGACGTCGCGGCGGCGGCGTTGCGACAGTCCGGCGCGGCATACGGCGAGCTCGTCGGGATGTTGCTGGCCCCCTACGACGACATCGCCGCAGGGATCGAGGCGGCTTTCTCCTCGGCGGCGGACACCATCGCCGAGAGTGATTGGCTCAACATGTGTCCCGTCACGACCGTCGCCGGCGAGGTCGCCGACACCGAGCCGGCGCTCCGGGCGGTCGCCGCGGAGATGATCGACGGATGGGTGGCGCTGGGTACGGCGTTGTATCGAGATCGCGGATTGCCCGAAGCGGATGCCCACGCTCTGATCCTCGCTGTGGTGGCAGCGCTCGAGGGCGCCTTCATCCTCGCTCGCACGCAGCGGTCGACGGCGCCGATCCTCGCTGCCGGTCGGGCGATGGGCGCCTACGCGAGGTCGCTGACGATCGGCCCGGAGAACATGGGGTCCACCGTCGGCGCGCCCGCCTGATCCGCCGATATCGGACGGCCCGCGCGATGCCTGGCACGGTGCGCGTTCGGCATGCGCCGCCACGGAACCGAACCTAGACTTCGGGGGACCATGACGCGCGATCAATCCCCTGCCGGCCGGGGCATCCGATGAGGTACAGCCAGACCATCGCCGGCACCACCCATGAGTTCGACGGCCTCGTCGAACTCATGGCGAAGGCCACCCCACGCCGGTCCGGCGACGAGCTCGCCGGTTGCGCCGCGGACTCCGATGCCGAACGCGCAGCTGCCGCATGGCAACTCGCAGATGTACCGCTCAGTCGCTTTCTCGACGAGCCCCTGGTGCCGTACGAATCCGACGAGGTGACCCGGCTCATCGTCGACACCCATGACCGGACCGCGTTCACCGAGATCGCCCACCTGACCGTCGGCGGGTTCCGCGACTGGCTGCTGGAGATCGCGTCCCGTTCCGACGCCGGCGAACGGCTCGCCCGCGTCGGCGCCGGACTGACCCCGGAGATGGTGGCCGCGGCGTCGAAGATCATGCGGAACCAGGACCTGATCCTGGTCGCGGCGGCAGCCCGGGTGACGTCGGCCTTTCGCACGACCATCGGACTGCCCGGCCGGATCGCCACACGCCTGCAACCCAACCACCCGACCGATGATCCGCGCGGCATCGCCGCGGCAACCCTCGACGGTCTTCTGATGGGGTGTGGCGACGCCGTCATCGGAATCAACCCGGCGTCGGACTCGCCGCGCGCGACGGCAGATCTCCTGCACATGCTCGACGACATCCGACAGCGTTTCGAGATCCCGATGCAGTCGTGCGTGCTGTCGCACGTCACGACCACCGTCGACCTCATCGAGCGGGGGGTGCCTGTCGATCTCGTGTTCCAGTCGATCGCGGGCACCGAGGGCGCGAACAAGGGGTTCGGGGTGACGCTGGATATCCTGCGCGAGGCCGACGAGGCGGGACGTTCGCTGGGTCGCGGGACCGTCGGCGACAACGTGATGTACCTGGAAACCGGTCAGGGATCGGCACTGTCGGCCGGCGCGCACCTCGGGACCGGTGGCAAACCGGTCGATCAGCAGACCCTGGAAACGCGCGCGTACGCGGTGGCACGGTTGTTGAGACCACTACTGATCAACACCGTGGTGGGCTTCATCGGACCCGAGTATCTCTACGACGGCAAACAGATCATCCGTGCCGGACTCGAAGATCATTTCTGCGGCAAGCTTCTCGGACTGCCGATGGGTGTCGACGTGTGCTACACGAACCACGCCGAGGCCGACCAGGACGACATGGACACGCTCCTGACACTGCTCGGCGTCGCCGGCGCCGCGTTCGTCATCGCCGTCCCCGGAGCCGACGACGTCATGCTCGGCTATCAGAGCCTGTCGTTCCACGACGCGCTCTACGTGCGGGAGGCGCTCGGACTGCGACCGGCCCCCGAGTTCGAGTCCTGGCTGGCGCGTCTCGGCATGGCGGACGGTGGCGGGCGCATCCTACCGGTGGATCCGGGCGAGTCTCCCCTCTTGCCCCTGGCAGCCGGCCGATGACACCGGCCGAGCCCGCAGCGGCGGGCGATCAGACTCCGCAACCCGACCCCTGGGCCGAACTGCGCCGGAGCACTCAAGCCCGGATCGGCCTCGGTCGCGCGGGTAAGTCGCTGCCGTCGCGACGGGTGCTCGAGTTCCAGGCCGCCCATGCCGCCGCCCGCGACGCCGTCCACGACCCGCTCGACGTCGCAGGGTTCGTACGATCGATCGGCGAACTCGACCTCGAACCCCCGATCGTCGTCACCAGCCGCGCAGCGACCCGCAGCGAGTACCTCCGCCGGCCCGACCTCGGTCGGATGCCCGACGATCTGTCGCAGATCCCGCGGGCCGACGCCGAGATCGGGATGGTGCTGGCCGACGGGCTGTCACCCCGGGCTCTCACCGATCACGGCCACGGACTCGTCGCGGCCCTTCTCCGCCGATTCGACGGCCGATACTCGATCGCACCGCCGGTCATCGCGACCGAGGCTCGCGTCGCCCTCGGCGATCACATAGGCGAGGCGCTCGGCGTCACCACCCTCATCGTGATCATCGGCGAGCGCCCCGGCCTCTCGGTCGCCGACAGTCTGGGGATCTACCTCACCCATCTCCCACGACCGGGACGCGCCGACTCCGACCGGAACTGCATCTCCAACATCCACCCGCCCGACGGGCTGCACTACGACGTCGCCGCACGGACGACGGCCTCGCTCATCGACGGCGCCCGGAAACTCGGACGGTCCGGGGTCGCACTGAAAGACATGTCGCGCACGGACGCACTCGAGCAGATCGACGACGCGGAGGCACTCGCGCAGGAGTCGTGATGTGCGGGTCGCTCCCTGAGGAGCGAGCGGCGCCAAGCCACTGCTCCCTGATCCGAAAGTCCCGCAATACCGCTGCTCTTTGAGGAGCGAGGGAAGCCACCCACTGCTCCCTGAGGAGCGAGGGGAGCCACCCACTGCTCCCTGAGGAGCGAGGGGAGCCACCCACTGCTCCCTGAGGAGCGAGCTTGCGAGCGTCACGAAGGGTTTCGCAACCTCGGTCGCCAGACCCTTCGTGACGCGCCCTCCGCAAGCTCCGGACGCTCCTCAGGGAGCGGGGAGTGACGCGCCCTCCGCAAGCTCCGGACGCTCCTCAGGGAGCGGAGGCGTGACGCGCCCTCCGGACGCTCCTCAGGGAGCGGGGAGTGACGCGCCCTCCGCAAGCTCCGGACGCACCTCAGGTCCCGAGGATCTTCGCCTTCTGCGCGGCGAACTCAGCCTCGGTGAGGATGCCCTGCTGGTAGAGCGCACCGAGTTCCTTCAGCGCCGAGATGGTGTCCGTCGGGCTCGGCGCGGGCGCTTGCTGGGGTGGTTGTTGCGGCGGCTGAGAGTACTGGGGCTGAGCGTACTGCTGCTGCGCCCGCGGGTCCTGGGTGGCGCCCCCTTGCTGCGCCCACCGGCTCGCCTGGCGTCGGGACACCCGATTGCTCACCGCTGTGGCGGTGCCGGAGATGACGGCGGTACGAGCGACACCGCGAAGAAGTCCTGGCATGTTCTGTTCTGTCCTCTCGAGATTCAGGTCTGTTGTCCAGGTGGCGCTACGTGGCCGGTGTCGCCGCGTCGGCGGCGTCGAGTTGCGCGAGCAGGGCGTCCACCGGAATGCGTCCCGAGGCGACGAGTTGTCCGCCGCCGTTGCGGACCGCCGTGGCGAACGGCGCCGCCCATGCGTTCTCCCAGACGACGACGGCCGCGCTGGAACCCGGCTCGATGACCGCGGCCGCCTCCGCGAGGTCGGAGTCGTCGAGCAACGAGGTCGCCGCGCCGTCGAAGATCGCGAAATCCGCCCCGAGCGAGTTGATCTCGAGCCGGGCGACGGTGCCGTCGGTGTCCTTGGTGATGAAGACGATGTCGATCAGCCGCACGATCCCACGGTCGATCAGATCGATCAGATGTGGAAGTGCCTCACCGGTCGGCTGCTTGCCCGTCCACTCGACCACGATGTAGTCGATGGGCCCGAGTTCGCGATCGGCCGTCTGGTCGACACCTGCTTGGTCGTCCAATTCCTTCTCCCTGTCTCATGCCGGCGACGTGACCCCGTCGGGCCCGATCACGACCGCAGGTCGACCACCGACCGTCCTGGTTGCGCCTGATAGAGCTCACCGATCTCATTTGCGTACTTTGTCGCAATCGGCTTGCGGCGCAACTTCATCGTCGGGGTGAGCTCGTCGCCGCCGGGGTCCCAGGCGGTCGGCACGATCGTAAAACGCTTGACCTGCTCCACGCGGGACAGTGACTGATTTCCGGCACGAATTGCCACCGCCACCTCGTCCACCACCTCAGGATGTGCGGACAACTCGGTCAGGTCGGCGCCGGACAGATCGAGTTTCTTGGCACGCGCGGCGGCGGCATCCGGATCGAGCACCACGAGCGCCGACACATAGGGCCGGGCGTCGCCGATCGCGGCCACCTGACCGATGAGCGACGACGCCGCCTTCATCGCGTTTTCGATGTTGGTGGGCGACATGTTCTTTCCGGACTCGTTGATCATGAGTTCTTTCTTGCGGTCGACGATGGTGACATTCCCGTCGTCGTCGATCGTCGCGATGTCACCCGTCGACAACCATCCGTCGGCATCGATGGTCTCGGCGGTCTTGTCGGGCTGTTTGCGATAGCCCCGCATCACCACCGGACCCCGCACGAGGAGTTCACCGTCGTCGGCGAGTTTCACCTCCATGCCGCGTACCGGGGTGCCGACGGTACCGATCCGGAGGTTGTCGCTGGTCGTCATCGTCGAGACGCCGGTGGTCTCCGACATCCCCCACACCTCGAGCACCGGGATTCCGAGACCCAGGAAGAATTTCAAGACCTCCGGCGGGATCGCGGCCGCGCCCGAGCCGGCGAACGAGACCTGATCCAACCCCAGCGCGGTGCGGACCTTGTGCAGAACCAGACGGTCCGCGAGGCCGTACGCGAGGCCGCCCGACCCCTTGCCGTCGACCCGCGCCTGCGCCGTCGACGCCCCGACCCCGAACGCCCAGCCCGCCAGCGCCTTCTTGACCGGACTGGACTCCTCGGCCAGTTTGGCCTCGATGCCCGCACGGATCTTCTGCCACACCCTGGGCACCCCGAAGAAGAAGGTGGGGTGCACGTCGGGGAGGGCGGCGGCGATCTCGCGGGGATCGGGCACCGTCGTGATCTGGATGCCGCGCATCATGTTCGCCGCATGCGAGGACACGCGGTCGGCGATGTGCGCCGCGGGCAGGTAGGAGATCGCCCGGTCGTCGAAACCCGCCTGCACGATCTCGGCGAGCGCCGTCATCTCCGCCACGATGTTGCGGTGGGTGATCTCGACCCCCTTGGGTGGGCCGGTGGTGCCCGACGTGTAGATCAGGGTCGCCAGATCGTCGGGTCGGACCGCCTGCCACGACGCGGCGAAGTCGAAACCCTCCGGCGCCGGCGTCTGTTCGACGTCGGCGAGTGAGATGGCGCCCGTGGCCACTCCGTCGACGAGGACCGTCGTGGACACGCCGGTGTTCGCCGCGGTGAGCACCGGGAGGAACACCTGCTCGGTGACGACGACGGAGTTCTCCGCATTGCCGAAGAGGTACTCGACCTGTTCGGGCGAACTCGTGTTGTAGATCGAGAACGGAACCGCCCCGAGATGGAGTGCGGCGGCGTCGACCAGGTGGAACTCCGGGCGGTTCGTCAGCATGATCCCGACGGTGTCTCCGCGTTTGACCCCCAATGCCGCCAGACCGCCGGCGATGGTCTCCACCCGGCGTGCGTATTCGGCCCAGGTGATCTCCTGCAGGCCGCCGACGGTACGGAGTGCGACGGCTTCCGGCCGCACCGTGATCGTCTGCTGGAACGCGGCGGGAAGCGTCGCCACGGCGACGCCGGTCTGGTGGGGAAACGTGATGGTCTCTGCAGCGGTCATGAGAGTCCTCGACTTGCCGAAGTGATGTGTTTCACGTCACAGTAGCGAGTGAGGGCCGGGGTCACGACCGGTTCCGCCGAATGGTAACCGGTTGGCAAAAATCCCAGATCAGGACTGTTTGTCGAGCGAAGGACCGCCCGTCAGCGATTCGAGAGTCCAGCCTCCGCCTCCGGTCAGTTCGAGAAGGTCGGTGTGATGCTGATCGGTGGTGCTCCGGTGGCTGACCGACACCAGAATCGTCTCCGGCAACTCGGTGCGGATCAGCGAGTACAGCGAGAACTCGAGGCCCTCGTCGACAGCTGAGGTCGCTTCGTCCATGAACACGGCCTGTGGACGAGTGAGGAGGATACGAGCAAACGCGACACGCTGCTGCTCGCCCGGCGAGAGCACCTTGACCCAGTCCTCCTCGTCGTGGAGTCGGCCGACGAGATGCGGGAGGAACACCTTCTCCAGCGCCGCCTTGATCGCCTCGTCACCGACGTCGTCGGGCAGGGCCGGGTAGGCGACCGCGGTCCGCAGATCCCCCAGCGGGATGTAGGGCATCTGCGACAGGAACAGGGTGTGCTCCCCCGGCGGCCGGGCGAATTCCCCGTCGATGAACGGCCACAACCCCGCCAGCCCACGGAGCAGGGTGGTCTTGCCCGAGCCCGACCGACCCTTGATGACAAGGGCGGCGCCGGGGGCAAGCGACAGGTTGAGCGCACTGATGAGGTCGTCGCCGCTCGGTGTCTTGACGTCGATGTCCGACAACGCCACGGCGCGTTCACGATCCACGGTCGTCACCTCGGGCATCTCACGCGAGCGCGAATCGGCGTCGGCGAGACCGTCGAGACGGATGATCGACGCGCGCAACGCAGTGAAATCGTCGTAGGCGTTCCGGAAGAACGACAGCGCGTCGTGCATCTCGCCGAATGCGGATGCCGTTTGGGTCATGTCACCGAGCTTGATCTGCCCGTCGAAGAAGCGCGGCGCTTGGACCAGGTAGGGAAACACCGCCGCCAGCTGCGAGGCGCCGAAGTTCCAGCCGACGAAAGCCAGCTGGACGTGGATGATCTGCCAGAAGTTCTTCACGACCGCGCGGAACCTGGTCATGAGATTGTTGTGCTCGACGCGCTCGCCGCTGTAGAAGGCGACGTTCTCGGCGCCGTCGCGGACGCGGACGAGTGCGTAGCGGAAGTTCGCGGTGAGGCGTTCCCGCCAGAAGTTCAACCGGATCAGCGGACGTCCGATGGCGAACGCGACCACGCTGGCGACGAGGACGTAGACCAGCACCAGCCACATCATCATCCGCGGGATCTCGACACCGAAGAGGGTGACGGGACCGGACAGGTCCCACAGGACGATCGAGAACGACACGATCGAGGCGCAGGCGGGCAGCACACCGTTCGTCGAGACACCGCCGCCGCCCCAGAACAGCGACGAGCCAACGGATGCCAGGTTCGTGATGTCCGCTTCGATACGTTGATCAGGGTTGTCGACGCCGGGGTGGATGTCGGCGGCCCGCCGCGACGGTTCAGCTTTGCTGCGCCCGAATCGTCTGCGCCGTAACAGCCCTGCGCTCAGATCGACAAAACGGTTGCGGTAGAAGGCGCGGCCGGCCATCCAATCGGCGGTGGCGCCCTCGGTCAGCCAGTAGCGCAGGCGGATGTCGAACGCCGCGCCCACGTAGATCTCGACCATCGTCCGGACGACGTGAACCGCGGCGAGGATGCCGAAGATCGCCATCGAATGCCAGAACGCGTCCTCGCCGATCTGGAGCATCTCCGCTCCCTGTGGCCCGCCCGCGGCGATGCCTTCCGCCGCGGTCTGCAGGGACGTGTACAGGTCGTTGCTCCAATAGCTGAACAGGACGCTGAGACGCACCCCCAGCAGCGACAGGAGCGTGAGGGCGACGACGAGTCCCCATGCCTTGACCCGGGTGTCACGACCGGTGAAGAATCCGCCGATCACACGCCACAGCGGCGTGCCCCACCGGCTGAACCGCGACAGCAGGTATCCGATCACGAGGATGGCGGCGGCGGAGATCGCGAACGCGATGGCCAACCACTTCAGACTGGCCCACACCTCGTTGCCCCAGTCGATGCTGTACTCCACGCACACTCCTCGCTACGGACGCCACGACGGACATCCCGGGTTCGCCATCTCGGACCGGTGTCATCGAGGTACCGGCCGCCGCAACGGGTTCGGTGACTCCGATGATGATCCGGCGCAGTTTAACCCGCCGTTCACCCGGTGTCCGGACAACCGCGTCGGCGTCTCGTGGAGCGATGTCGGGGGACGCGCCGATTGTCGGATTTCGTCCGGGATCGGGTGTCTCAGCCCAGCGGCCGGAGGACCACACCCTGCTGGAGGGCCGCGGTCGAGATCGACTCCGAGAAACGACTGTCGGCGTCGCCGACGGTCACCAGATAACCGGCGTCGGTGTATTCGACACCGCTCACCTCGAAAGTGAGTCGGCAACCGTCGTCGCCGCGGAGGAACACCGACAGCGTGGTGGTCGCCACCTCCCCGCCGGCGGCGTCGTAGAGGACGACCGGCGCGCCGCGGGCCAGGGCGCCGCCACCCGGCAGCGCGGCGACCTCTGTCGAACAGTCCGCGACCACCCCGCCCTTGGCGGTGAACTCCGGCGTCGTCAGGAGGCCGGCGATGACCGCGACGCCCACGATGACCGCGAAGACGACCATCGCGATCGAGGTCGTGACGATGACCGGGACCCGCGTGCGCCGCTGCCACGTCCGCCGCGGGAGGGCCGGGCCGGGGTCGAGCCACATCTCGTGCGCGGGGCCGTACCCCGGTGTCATGGATTCGCGCCGCTCAGGATCCATCGGCGTGCCTACAAATCGGCGGGGTCACTTCTTGGGCGGGAAGTACTTGATGAGCGCTTCCTGCACGACCGATGTCGCGAGCGTGCCGTCGCGCATCCAGAACCGGCCCGAACCCATTCCGCGCGACCCGGTCGCGACCGGCGAGCGCGTCGCGTAGAGCAACCAGTCGTCGAACCGGAACTCACGGTGGAACCACATCGAATGATTGACGGTCGCGGCGAACAACCGATCCATGCCCCAGGACAGGCCATGGGTGGTGATGATCGAGTCCAGCACCGTGGTGTCCGAGGCGTAACACATTGCGGCGACGTGCATCACGGGGTCGTCGGGCATCGTGCCGTCGGCCTTCATCCACACCCGGTTGTCGGTCAGCTTCTCCCCCGCGTCCTTCGCCTTCCAGCTCGGGTCGTTGGCGAAGCGGATGTCGATGGGATGCAACGCATTCACGAAGGTCGCGATGCGGTCCTCGTAACCCTTGAAATGCTCACCGAGAGGTGGCAACTCCTCCGGGTAGGGCACCTGCGGGATCTCCACCGCATGCTCGAGCCCGGAGGTGTTGTCCTGGAAGGCGACCAACATGGTGAAGATCTCTTCGCCGTTCTGCTTGGCCGTCACCTGACGGTTGGCGAACGACCTCCCGTCGCGGAACCGATCGACGTGATACTCCATCGGTTCGGTGACGTCTCCGCCCCGGATGAAATGCGCGTGCAGGGCGTGGATGGGCGGGTTGCCCCGGCTCAGGCTCCGCGCCGCCGCGACAACACCCTGACCGAGCAGCTGACCGCCGAACGTCCGGGCGGTGACCTGCTCCGGGTGGTGCCCGATGAACAGGTCGTCGCCCTGACGTTCGACGTCGAGCAGCGCGAGTAGTTTCCCGAGATCTCCGGCCTGGTCCACGGTCATGCCTCACACCCTAGTGGTGTGTCCCGAGAACCCGACCGTCGCGGCTGGTACACCGCCCCGAACTCCGAGCGAACGAGGTCAGTGGTCCTGCTCGCCGATCCGGTGCACGTGGATGAGGTTGGTCGAACCCACCGTGCCGGGCGGGGCGCCGGCGACGATCACCACGACATCGCCCTCGCTGAGTCGGCCGATGCGGAGCAGCTGATGGTCGACCTGGTCGATCATGTGGTCGGTCGTGTCGACGTGGTCGACGATGAACGTCTCGGTCCCCCAGCTCAGCGCGAGCTGACTGCGCACCGCCTGCGTCGGGGTGAAGGCCAGCAACGGGAGACGCGAGTGCAGACGTGCCAGCCGACGCACGGTGTCGCCGGACTGGGTGAACGCCACGAGTGCCTTGACCTCGAGGCGTTCGCCGATGTCGCGCGCCGCGTAGGAGATGACGCCTCGCTTGGTGCGCGGCACATGGGACAGTGGCGGCACGTCGCGGGGGCCGGTCTCGACCGCGCGGCAGATGCGATCCATCGTCCGGACCGTCTCCAGCGGATGCTTGCCGACCGAGGTCTCCCCCGACAGCATGACCGCGTCGGCGCCGTCGAGCACCGCGTTGGCGACGTCGGATGCCTCGGCGCGGGTCGGACGCGAGTTCTCGATCATCGAGTCGAGCATCTGCGTCGCGACGATCACCGGCTTGGCGTTCTCGCGCGCCATCTGGATGGCCCGCTTCTGCACCAGCGGCACCTGCTCGAGCGGCAGCTCGACACCCAGGTCGCCGCGGGCGACCATGATCGCGTCGAAGGCGAGGACGATGGCCTCGAGGTTCTCGATGGCCTCCGGCTTCTCGAGTTTCGCGATCACCGGGACCCGGCGGCCGACACGGTCCATGACCTCATGGACCAGCTCGATGTCGGACGGGCTGCGCACGAAGGACAGCGCGACCATGTCCACGCCCAGACCCAGCGCGAATTCGAGGTCGGCGATGTCCTTCTCCGACATCGCGGGCACCGAGACACTCATCCCGGGAAGGGACAGTCCCTTGTTGTTGCTGACCGGTCCGCCCTCGGTCACGGTGCACACGACGTCGTTACCCTCGACCGCGGACACCGCGAGACCGACCTTGCCGTCGTCGACGAGCAGCCGATCTCCGGGACTCGCGTCCTCGGCGAGCTGCTTGTAGGTGGTCGAGACGCGATCGTGGTCGCCCACGACGTCCTCGACGGTGATGCGCACCTGCTCACCGGTCTCCCAGACGGTCGAACCGTCGCAACCGTCGAAACGGCCGAGTCGGATCTTGGGTCCCTGGAGATCGGCGAGGACGCCGACGGCTTTCTCGGTCGTGTCCGACGCCTTGCGGACGCGCGCATAGACGGCCGCATGGTCCTCATGCGTGCCGTGGCTGAAGTTCATCCGGGCCACGTCCATGCCGCTTTCGACGAGCTCTTTCAGACGCTCGTCGCTCGCGGTGGCCGGGCCCAGGGTGCAGACGATCTTGGTTCGGCGTGTCACAAGAACACCTTAGTCCTCATCGACCGTGCATCTCCATGTCGCCGACGACTCGTCACCGGGACGCCACCGACTGTTACCGCTGGTGGCAGCCCGCTACCGCCGAGTATGAACTTTACTTAACTTGTTGCGGCCGCGCGTGTTCGGCGAGGGCCGCCGGGTCTCACCGCCGTCAGCGCACCGACAGCGGCAGGGACGCGGGCCGTACCGGTGAGGGCAGATCCGATTCGCCGACGAGGAACTCGTCCACCGCGCGCGCGGTCGACCGGCCTTCGGCGATCGCCCACACCACCAGCGATGCGCCACGGTGGGCATCCCCGCAGACGAACACGCCCGGGGCGTCGGTCTGCCAGTCACTCCCGCAGGAGATGACGCCGCGGCGGTTCGGTTCGATCTCCAGATCGTCCAGCAGGCGGCCACCGCGCACGCCGGCGAAACCGATCGCGAACAACGCCAGCTCGCAAGGGATCTCGAACTCCTCGCTCACCGGCGTGATCTCCCGGCGACCGTCGGCGTCCCGGGTCACCTCGACCTCGGCGAGCACCATGGTCCTGACGTTGCCCGCGTCGTCACCCTCGAATCGCTGCACCGCGACCTGGTGCAGCCGATCGCCGCCCTCGTCGTGCGCGCTCGAGGTCCGCATGATCAGCGGCCAGGTCGGCCACGGGGACCGTTCGTCATCGCGCTCCCCGGGTAGTTCGGGGTTGTAGTCGAGTTGGACCACGGAGGCGGCGCCCTGACGGTGCGCCGTGCCCAGGCAGTCGGCACCGGTGTCGCCGCCGCCGATGATCACCACGTGCTTGCCCGCCGCGGTGATGGACGCCGGGCCGTCGCCCTCGCACTCCTTGTTGGCGGGCACGAGATGCTCCATGGCGAGGTGGATGCCGTTCAGCTCCCGGCCCGGCACCGGGTTGTCACGCGCCTCCATCGCACCGATCGCCAGGACCACCGCGTCGTGGGTCGCGCGCAGGTCGGCGACCGAGAGATCGGTCCCCACATCGCAGCTGGTCACGAACGTCGTTCCCTCCGCGCGCATCTGGGCGATACGCCGGTCGATGTCGGACTTCTGCAGCTTGTATTCCGGGATGCCGTAACGCAGCAACCCGCCGAGACGGTCGTCGCGCTCGTAGACGGTGACATCGTGGCCGGCCCGGGTGAGCTGTTGTGCCGCAGCCAGACCCGCCGGACCGGACCCGACGACCCCGACCGACCTGCCGGTGGTGGACTCGGGCGGCTCGGGCCCGATGATGCCCTCGGCCCATGATTCGTAGGCGATCGTCTTCTCGATCCGCTTGATGGTCACGCTGCCGCCGGTGGCCTGCTCCGAGATCGACAGCACGCAGGCGGCCTCGCACGGCGCCGGACACACCATCCCGGTGAACTCCGGGAAGTTGTTGGTCGCGTGGAGCCTGCTGCTCGCCGCATCCCACCGGCCACGCCGGACCAGGTCGTTCCACTCCGGGATGAGATTGCCCAGCGGGCAGCCCGCGGTGCCGGAGTGGCAGAACGGGATGCCGCAGTCCATACACCGACGGGCCTGCCCGCTGACCTCGTCGAGGACCTTGATCGGGTTGTCGGCGTGCTCGTACACGTCGTCCCAGTCGTGGACGCGCTCGGCGACGGGCCGGTACTTCGCTTCCTTCTTCGGGACTTCCAGGAATCCGCGCGGGTCAGCCACGTGCCGCCTCCATGATCGCTGAATCGACATCGCGCCCTTCGGCTTCGGCCATCCGGGCCGCGTCGAGGACACGCTTGTAATCGGTCGGCATCACCTTGGTGAACGCCAGGCAGCGCCGCGGCCAGTCGGCCAGGATCGACGCGCCGATCGCGGAACCGGTCAGTTCCGTGTGCGTGGCGATGGTGCGCTTGAGCCAGGCCAGGTCCTCCGGGTCGGGACGCAGGAGTTCGACCATGGCCATGTTCACCTTCGCCTGATCGAGATCGTGCACGAACGCGATGCCGCCGGACATGCCCGCCGCGAGGTTCCGTCCGGTCGGCCCGAGGACGACCACCCGACCACCGGTCATGTACTCGCAGGCGTGATCGCCCACCCCTTCCACGACGGCGGTCGCGCCGGAGTTGCGCACCGAGAAACGTTCACCCACACGACCTCTGAGGTACACCTCACCCGATGTCGCGCCGTACAGGATCGTGTTGCCGGCGATCACCTGGTCCTCGGCGACGAACAGCGCGTCGGGGTTCGGCGTGACGACGATCTTCCCGCCGCACAGCCCCTTTCCGACGTAGTCGTTGGAGTCGCCGGTCAGCCGGATCGTGACGCCGGGCGGCAGGAACGCACCCAGCGACTGCCCGGCCGAGCCCTCGAGCCGCACCGTGATCGTGTCCTCGGCGAGGCCGTCGGCCCCGTACCGGCGCGTCACCTCCGAACCGAGAAGGGTACCGACCGTTCGGTTCACGTTGCGCACCGGCAATTCCAGGGTCACCGGGTGGGCGTCCTCGAGCGCGCCTTCGGCGAGCTGGATGAGGGTCTGGTCGAGCGCACGGTCGAGGCCGTGTTCCTGGCCACGCACCCGACGACTCGGACCCTTGTCCTCGACCTTGCGGAAGATCGGGCTGAGGTCGAGCCCCGTGGACTTCCAGTGCGCGACCGCGGTGTCGGTGTGCAGGCGCTGCGACTGTCCGATCGCGTCGTCGAGCGTTCGATAACCCAACCGCGCCAGGTACTCCCGGACGTCTTCGGCGATGAACCGGAAGAAGTTGGCCAGGTGGTCCACCTGCCCGGTGAAGCGCGACCGCAGTTGGGGGTTCTGCGTCGCGACGCCGACGGGGCAGGTGTCCAGGTGGCAGACCCGCATCATGATGCATCCGGCGACGATCAGCGGCGCGGTGGAGAAGCCGTACTCCTCGGCGCCGAGCAGGGCCGCGGTGATCACATCGCGGCCGGTGCGCAGCGCGCCGTCGCACTGCACCGTGATGCGGTCGCGCAGGCCGTTGAGCATCAACGTCTGTTGGGCGTCGGCGAGGCCGATCTCCCACGGCGTGCCGGCATGCTTGAGGGAGGTGAGGGGCGACGCGCCGGTCCCGCCGTCGTGCCCGGAGATCAGCACCACGTCGGCGTGCGCCTTCGAGACCCCGGTCGCGACCGTGCCCACACCGACCGCGCTGACGAGCTTCACATGGATGCGCGCCTGCGAGTTCGCGTTCTTCAGGTCGTGGATCAGTTGTGCGAGATCCTCGATCGAGTAGATGTCGTGGTGCGGCGGCGGCGAGATCAACGCGACACCCGGCGTCGAATGCCGCGTCTTGGCGATCCACGGATACACCTTGTAGGCCGGGAGTTGGCCGCCCTCACCCGGTTTGGCCCCCTGCGCCATCTTGATCTGGATGTCGGTGGCGTTGATCAGGTAGTCGCTCGTCACGCCGAACCGACCGGACGCGACCTGCTTGACCGCACTGCGTCGTTCGGGATCGTAGAGACGATCCACGTCCTCGCCGCCCTCCCCCGAGTTCGAGCGGCCGCCGATCCTGTTCATCGCCATCGCGATGGTCTCGTGCGCCTCCGCGGAGATCGAACCGTAGCTCATCGCGCCGGTGTTGAAACGCTTCATGATCTCCTCGACCGGCTCCACCTCGTCGAGTGGGACCGGTTCGCGCGCATCGAGATCGAACTCGAACAGTCCGCGAAGGGTGCCCCCCTCGCGCGAGAGCCGGTCCACCTCGTCGGAGTACTTCCGGAAGATCTCGGCCCGGCCGGTCTTGGTGGCGTGCTGCAACAGGAAGATGGTCTCGGGCGAGAAGAGATGGAGCTCGCCCTCACGGCGATACTGGTATTCGCCGCCGACCTCCAGCCGACGATAGACCTGCTCGGTGGGATTCTCCGGAAAGGCCCG
This sequence comes from Gordonia lacunae, assembly GCF_002149015.1. Lineage (GTDB taxonomy): Bacteria > Actinomycetota > Actinomycetes > Mycobacteriales > Mycobacteriaceae > Gordonia > Gordonia lacunae. The sequence goes on from NZ_NGFO01000008.1 coordinate 46,839, forward strand.
GTGGTGGCGGATCCGCACCTCCTCGGCCAGTTCGTCGAGTCCGACGCCCTCGATGCGCGACACCGTTCGGGTGAAGTACTCACGCACCACCTCCGACGACAACCCGACGGCCTCGAACGCCTGCGCGGCGGTGTAGGAGCTGATGGTCGAGATCCCCATCTTGCTCATCACCTTCAGCACTCCCTTGCCGAGCGCCTCGAGATAGTTGCCGATCGCCTTGGCGCGTGTCACCCCGGTCAGCTCACCCTGGGCGATCAGGTCCTCGATGGTCTCCAGCGCCAGGTAGGGGTTGACCGCGGCCGCACCGAATCCGATGAGGGTGGCGATGTGGTGGACCTCGCGGGCATCGCCCGACTCCACGACCAGCGCGACCCGGGTCCGCTCCTTGGTGCGCACCAGGTGATGGTGCACGGCCGAGGTGGCCAGCAGCGACGGGATGGGCGCGTGCTCGGAGTCGGTCAGCCGGTCGGAGATCACCAGGGTCGTGTGTCCCTCGGCGATCGCCTGACTGGCCCGCATCCGCAGGTCCTCGAGTGCCGCCGCGAGACCCGCGCCGCCCTCGGACACCTCGTACAGGGCGCGCAGCACCTTCGCCGACAGTCCGGGATTGTCGCCGTCGTCGTTGATGTGCACGAGCTTGGCCAGTTCGGCGTTGTCCAGTACCGGCCAGTGGACCATGATCTGCCGGCACGACGCCGCGGTCGGCCGGAGCAGGTTCTGCTCCGGACCCATCACGCGACTCATCGACGTGACGATCTCCTCGCGGATCGCGTCCAGCGGCGGATTGGTGACCTGGGCGAACAGCTCGACGAAGTAGTCGTAGAGCAGTCGCGAACGCTGCGACAGGACCGCGACCGGGGTGTCGGTGCCCATCGACCCGAGCGGTTCGTAGCCCGACGCCGCCATCGGGGTCAGGAGCACACGCAGGTCTTCTTCGGTGTAGCCGAACGAGATCTGACGACGCACGACGGTGTCGTGGTTGGGCTGGAAGACGGGCCGGTCGGGCAGGGTCGCGATGTCGAGGAGCCCGGCGTGCAGCCACTCGTCGTAGGCCTCGGCGTTCATCAGCTCACTCTTGAGCTCCTCGTCCGGGATGATCCGCCCCTGCGCGGTGTCGACGAGGAACATGCGACCGGGCTCGAGACGACCCTTGCTGATGACCTCGTCCACCGGGACGTCGAGAACACCCGACTCGGACGCGAGGATGACCCGACCGTCGCGCGTCTGCCACCACCGGCCGGGGCGCAGGCCGTTGCGGTCCAGGACCGCGCCGACGACCGTGCCGTCGGTGAACGTGACGCAGGCCGGTCCGTCCCACGCCTCCATCAGCGAGGCGTTGAACTGCAGGAACGCCCGGCGGCGGGGGTCCATGTCGGGCACGTTCTCCCACGCTTCGGGCACCATCATCATCACCGCGTGGTGGACGTCGCGACCACCCAGGTGCAGCAGTTCCAGAACCTCGTCCAGCGATGCCGAATCGGAGGCCTCGGGCGTGCAGATCGGGAACGCGCGCTTGAGATCTCCCGGGATCAGGTCGGTCTCGAGGAGGGCCTCGCGGGCACGCATCCGGTTCCGGTTGCCCCGGACGGTGTTGATCTCGCCGTTGTGCGCCACGAACCGGAAGGGGTGCGCGAGCGGCCACGACGGGAACGTGTTGGTGGAGAAACGCGAGTGGACGATGGCGATGGCGCTGAGGCAGCGGTCATCTCGCAGATCCTCGTAGTACAGCGGCAGCTGCATCGTGGTGAGCATGCCCTTGTAGACCATCGTGCGGCTCGACAGCGACGGAAAGTACAGGCCGGTGCCCGCCGCGTCGATCTCCGGGGTCACCCGTTCGGCCTGCTTGCGGAACGGATAGATGAAGCGATCGAGCGCCAGGCCGGCGATGCGTTCGGTGCCGGGGGCCGGGTCGACGGTGACGAACAGCTGCATCATGTACGGCATGCACGCGACGGCGGTTCCGCCGACGTCGGCGTGTTCGTGGTCCACGGGGAGATCGCGCCAGCCCAGGACGGTGATGCCCTCGTCGGCGGCCAGAGCCTCGACCCGCTCGATCGCGGCCCGGCGGAGGTCGGGGTCCATGGGCAGGAAGCAGGTGCCCGCGGCATAGCTGTTCGACCCGTCCGCGGCGGGGTCGGGGAGGTCGAAGTCGACGGAGTCGCGCAACAACTCGTCGGGCAGCTGGATCAGGATTCCCGCACCGTCGCCGCTGTTGGTCTCCGCGCCGGCCGCACCGCGGTGCTCGAGGTTCTCCAGGGCGAGCAGACCATCGGCGACGATCGAATGCGAACGGCGGCCGTGGATGTCGGTGACCATGGCCACGCCGCAGGAGTCGACCTCGGTCTCCGGGTCGTACAGACCCTGCTTGACCGGGAGCGCAGAAAACAGCATCACTACCTCCACTCGAACCGGAGAACGGTTCGCTGCTGAGTGTCCAATGGGACAGCACTGGCCCGTGGAGCATTGCGCGGCGCGCGAATGACCGTGCCGAGATCGGTACCGGGCTGAGTCAGAACCGTTGAGCGCCTGATGGGCTCTGGAACGGTCGGTACCGGGCGGAGGGATCGCGCACCGTGAGATCCGATCCTATCCGAACACCGACGCAGGCGTCGTCACCTGCGACCTGTGACCCTGCCGACGAACTACCGGGGCCCTGGGCGGCGTGAACGAAGAGTTCGTCCATCTCAGCGTGCGCGAAGGGCAATCTGCCCTTCGCGCATGCTGAGGTGGACGGGTTTGCTCACTGACCGGGGTATGCGGCGACTCATCGACGCTCGGCACGATATCGACCGAGCCCGAGTCGCGGATCAGCTCGTGGCAGGGCCGAGCGTCAGGACTTGTCTCCGTCGGACGAACCGGCACCGGCGCCCGGTGTGGTGTCGGTGTCGGTGTCGGTGTCGGTGTCGGTGTCGGTGTCGGTGTCGGTGTCGGTGTCAGTGTCGGTGTCGGTGTCGGTGTCCGACTCCTCGGTGGGATCGGCATCGTCGGTGACTGCGTCGGTGTCCGGTGCTGCGTCGGGAACCGAATCGGTGGTCGAGTCGTCGGCCGACTTCTCGACTGCGTCCGTAACGTCTGTGTCGACTGCGTCCGTAACGTCTGCGTCCGTATCGTGGTCGGCCTCGGAGACCGCGGAGTCCACAGTCTCGTCGGCACCCGGTTCGTCCGCCGGCGACGTCGCCGTCTCCGTCTGAGCCGGTGCTCCGGTCTCGGTACCGGTCTCGGACGCCGAGGTCGTCTCCTCGTCGGCTCCGCGGTTGTCGGCGGGCGCGACCCCTTCTTCTGTGGGAGTCCCGGGATCCGAGGTGGTGTCCGACTCGGCCTCGTCGACTGCTTGATCAGCTGGCTCTTCGACCGGATCCTCGACACCGGTCTCGACGGCGCCCTCGCCCGGTTCGACCGGACCGTCGGCAACCGGCTCCGATTCGGTCGCCGACTCCGTCTCCGGTTCGACGCCCACCTCCGCATCGCTGCCCGCGGCCACGGTCGTTGCGGCAGTGACCGAGTCATCGGTGCCGGCGGTGTCGTCCGTGGACGGCTCCCCCGCCTCACCCGACGTCCGACCCGGGTCGTCGGTGTCGAACAGCGACGAGCCCGCCGTGCCCGTCGCGCCCGTCGCGACCCCGCCCGCAGCAACCGAACTGGTCTCCGGTTCGGCATCTTCGTCGTACCAGTCGTCGACGTACCCGGCGACGCCCTGTTCGGCGAGCTCCGCGGCACGGTCGTCGTGGTACATCTCCAGTCCCTGCTCGCGTCCCTTGGGCGCGACCACGAAGTAGATGATGGCGGCGAGGAACACCAGCGCCGCGGTGAACAGGTTGGGCCGGATGCCCGCGATGTCGTTGGCGACGGCGGCGCGGTCGTCGCGGAGCAGTTCCACGAAGAACCGGCCGAGGCAGTAGCCCGCGACGTACAGCGCGAAGAGTCGGCCGTGCCCGATGCGGAAGTACCGGTCGACGACCACCAGGAGGACGACGATGAGGACGTTCCACAGCAGCTCGTACAGGAAGGTCGGGTGGACCACCGCGACCACAACTCCGTTGGAGACGCCGTCGATCAACCCGGGATCGGAGTACCCCGCGGCATTCTGCCGTTCGTAGATCTCCAGGCCCCACGGCAGCGTGGTCTCGCGACCGTAGAGCTCCTGGTTGAAGTAGTTGCCGACTCGACCGATGGCCTGTGCCAACAGGATCGGGGGTGCGATGGCGTCACCGAAGGCGGGCAGGCGAATCCCGCGGCGACGGGCGCCGATCCACGCGCCGACCGCACCGAGTGCCACCGCTCCCCAGATACCGAGACCACCGTCCCAGATCTTCAGGGTGTCGATCGGTTCCTTCAGGGCGTCGGCACCGAAATATGTCTTCCAGTCGGTGATGACGTGATAGAGCCGGCCACCGATCAGACCGAACGGCACCGCCCAGATCGCGACGTCGAGAACCTCGCCGTCCTGGCCGCCGCGCGCCATCCACCGGCGGTTGCCCCACCAGACGGCGACGATGATGCCGACGATGATGCACAGCGCGTATGCGCGCAGCGGAAAGGGTCCGATGTCCCACACACCCTGGGGCGGACTGGGGAGGTAGGCCAGCATCGTCGAGGTCGGCGCGATCACGCTGCCACCCTAACCGACCGGCCGCTCCGCTCCCCTCGTCGACCGGACCCGCCGCGCCGATCGGGGGTGAGCGTTCGGATCAGACCGATGCCCGACGCGAGCGGACGCCCTCGGCCAGTTCGGACACCAGGGAGGCCAGCCGTTCCTGGCCGGCGTTCGCCGCGGTCACCAGGGCCGATCCGACGATGACCCCGTCGGCGTACGACGCGATCTGCGCTGCCTGTTCCCGGTTCCGCACGCCGAGCCCGACGCCGATCGGGATGTCGGAGTACTCGCGGACCCGCGCGCACAGCTCGGGTGCCATGTCCGACACGGCATCCCGCGCGCCGGTCACGCCCATCGTGGACGCCGCGTAGACGAAACCGCGGGACGCGTCGACAGTGAGGGCGATGCGCTCGTTCGTCGAGGACGGCGCGACCAGATAGATGCGATCGAGACCGTGCCGATCGGCGGCCTCGTGCCACTGCGCCCCCTCTTCGGGGATCAGGTTCGGGGTGATCAGACCCGCGCCGCCGGCCGCTGCCAGATCGCGGGCGAAGTTCTCGACGCCGTACTTCAGGACCGGGTTCCAGTAGCTCATCACCACCGCGTTGCCACCGGCGGACGTGATGGCCTCGACCGCGGTGAACACGTCACGGACACGCACACCGTTGGTCAGTGCCTGGTCGGCGGCGTCCTGGATCGTCGGGCCGTCCATCACCGGGTCGGAGTAGGGCACGCCGACCTCGATGATGTCGCAACCGGCGTCGACCATCGTCCGGAACGAGGTCAGCGACTCCTCGACGGTCGGGAAACCGACCGGGAGGTAACCGATCAGCGCACTGCGGCCCTCGTCCCGGCAGCGGGCGAACACGGGGCCGAGCTTCGACGGGATCGACTGTGCGCTCATGCCTGCTCTCCGGGTTTCTGGACGTCGGCCGATGCCGAGAGGGTGGCCTCGTCCTGCGACGGCGGTGCGTCGAACAATCCGAACCAGCGTGCGGCGGTGTCCACGTCCTTGTCGCCGCGGCCGGACAGGCTGACGACGATGATCGAGCCCTCCCCCAGCTCCTGCCCGAGCTTCAGTGCGCCGGCGACCGCGTGTGCCGACTCCACCGCGGGGATGATCCCCTCGCGGCGGCTGAGCAGCGCGAGGGCGTCCATCGCCTCGGTGTCGGTGATCGGCCGGTACTCCGCACGCCCGGTGTCCTTGAGGTAGGCGTGCTCCGGGCCGACGCCCGGATAGTCCAGACCCGCAGAGATCGAATGGGATTCGATGGTCTGTCCGTCGTCGTCCTGCAGCAGGTACGAGTAGGCGCCCTGGAACGCGCCGGGTGTCCCGCCGGTGAATGTCGCGGCGTGCCGGCCGGTCTCGACGCCGTCGCCGGCCGCCTCGAACCCGACGAGCCGGACACCCTCGTCGTCGATGAACGGATGGAAGATGCCGATGGCGTTGGAACCGCCACCGACACAAGCGGTCACCGCGTCGGGCAGGCGTCCGGCCTTCTCCAGGATCTGGACACGGGTTTCGAGCCCGACGATGCGCTGCAGATCGCGGACCATGACCGGGAACGGATGCGGCCCGGCAGCGGTGCCGAAACAGTAATACGTGTTGTGCGCGTTGGTGACCCAGTCCCGCATGGCTTCGTTGATGGCGTCCTTGAGGGTCGCCGAGCCGTTGTCGACGGCGATCACCTCGGCGCCGAGGAGACGCATGCGGGCGACGTTGAGCGCCTGCCGGTCCGTGTCGACCCGGCCCATGTAGATCACGCACTCGAGGCCGAGGAGCGCGCACGCGGTGGCGGTGGCGACCCCGTGCTGGCCGGCGCCGGTCTCGGCGATGATGCGGTGCTTGCCCATCCGCTGGGCCAGGAGTGCTTGTCCGAGAACGTTGTTGATCTTGTGTGAACCCGTGTGGTTCAGGTCCTCGCGCTTGAGGAAGATGCGTGCCCCGCCGGCGAACTCGGACAACCGCTTCGCCTCGTACAGCGGCGACGGACGTCCGGCGTAATCGCGCTGCAGACGGTCGAGTTCGGCGAGGAAATCGTCGTCGGCGCGGACCTTCTGGAAGGTCGTGGTGACCTCGTCGATGACGGCCATCAGCGCCTCGGGGACATGACGCCCGCCGTACACCCCGAAGTGGCCCTGCTCGTCGGGTTCGACCGAGGTGCGGGTGGTCAGTCCGACGCTCGCGGTCGGGAGCGGAGCGGCCCCGGGGGAATCGGTACGGGCGGAATCAGGATGAGCGGTCACTTCAACTCACAGACGATCGGGCCGACAGGATCACGCGGACCGATACCGGCCCGGACGCATTGTCAGCGAACAGGTTTCGGGCACGACGGGTGTGTGCCCGCGGTGACGAGCTCACGGACCGCGGCACGCGGGTCACCGCTGGTGACGAGGCCTTCGCCGACGAGTACCGCGTCTGCGCCGGCACCGGCGTAGGCCAGCAGATCGGCGGTGCCGCGCACACCCGACTCGGCGATGCGGATGGTCTCGGTCGGCAGACCGGGCGCGATACGCGAGAAGGTGTCGCGCTCGACCTGGAGGGTCTTGAGGTTGCGTGCGTTGACGCCGACGACCGAGGCGCCGGCTTCCAGGGCACGGCTGGCTTCTTCCTCGGTGTGCACCTCGACGAGCGCGGTCATGCCGAGGCTCTCGGTGCGGTCGAGAAGCGAGGCGAGCACGTTCTGTTCGAGGGCCGCGACGATCAGCAGGATGACATCGGCTCCATGGGCGCGGGCCTCGTGGATCTGGTACGTGCCGACGATGAAGTCCTTGCGCAGGACCGGGATGTCCACGGCCGCGCGAACGGCGTCGAGGTCGGCGAGCGAACCGCGGAACCGGCGTTCCTCGGTGAGCACGCTGATGATGCGTGCACCACCCTCTTCATACGCGCGGGCGAGTTCGGCCGGGTCGCCGATGCTGGCGAGTTCGCCCTTCGACGGGCTCGCGCGCTTGACCTCGGCGATGACGCCGATTCCGGGCTGGCGCAGTGCCGCCAGCGCATCCTTGGGTGCGGGAGCCTTGGCCGAGGCCGCCTTGACCGACGCGAAGTCGACCACGGCCTCGCGAGCCGCGACGTCGGCTTTCACTCCCTCGATGATCGATTCGAGAACGTTGGGCACGCTCACAGCGACTTGCTCCCTTCTCCCTCGACGTGTGATCTCAGGGTAGACGGGCGGTTCGGGCCGGGTGCGGCCGGGTTGGCCGATCTGTGACCTCGGACCGCCGGTGGGTGCCCGGCGCGCTCCTGGGCCGGACGGCGAGTTCACGGATCCGACGTCCGGGCGTGGGTCAGCGGCGGTCGGGATCGGTGGGATCGGTCGGATCGATGCCGGTGTCGAGCGCGTCCCACATCATGCGCTCGTTGGCACCGGGCGGCGTCGGGTCGGCGTCGGCGGCCCCCGGCTTTCCGGGGTCGGTACCGGGCTCGGTCGGTGCCGTGTCCGCCGCCGTCGTCCCGGCGTCGGTCTGGATGGCCTTGCGGCGCTCGTAGTCGGCGAAGATCTCGGTCTCGATCTCCTCGCGCCGGGCGGCCGGCGTCGTGTACTTCGACGACCTGGTCGCGCCCTTCGCGACGCGCAGCAGCGCCACCGCTGCGCCCACGGCGCACAGGGTGCCGGCGAGCACGACGAGTGCCGCCAGGGTGTTGGTGTCGACGTAGAGCACCACATAGCGATCGGGGATGCTGCCCGCGTCCGCCGCATAGTCCGAGTCGGTGCCACCGGTGATCAGCGAGATCGCCGGGAACGCGGCCAGGACGCCACCCACCGCGACCAGGATCGCGACGACTCGGAGGGCCCAGCCGCGCACCGACAGCGCCGCGAGGATGCCCGCCAGGTAGACCAGCGCGAGCGGCGTGAGCCAGGGACTCCAGTCCCCGCCGTTGACCTCGAACGCGCGCTGCGGGGACAGCCCGTCCTCGGCGGAGACGGTGGCCCAGGTCATCCGGCTCGCACCCCAGAAGGCGGCTGCGGCAGCCGCCATCAGCAGAGCCGCGATGACCTGCAGGCGGCGGACGGACTTGCGGCGCAACGCCTCCGCGTCGGGCCCGGATCCGGCTCCCGGTTCGGCTCCTGATTCGGCAGAGGTCATGAGGTCTCACCCACCCGTCGCATCGTCGACGCGGCGGCCACGGCGTTGAGCACCGCGGTGGCCTTGTTGCGCGCCTCGTTGTATTCGTACTCGGGTTCGCTGTCGGCGACGACGCCACCGCCGGCCTGGACGAACGCCTTGCCGCGTGCGAGCAGTGCCGTACGGATCGCGATCGCGGTGTCGGCGTTGCCGGCGAAGTCGATGTAGCCGACGATCCCGCCGTAGAGGCCACGGCGGGTCATCTCGTGTTCGTCGATGAGCTCCATCGCCCGCACCTTCGGGGCCCCGGTGAGCGTTCCGGCCGGGAAACAGGCCGTCACGGCGTCGAGGGCGTGCTTGTCGTCGCGGAGGGTTCCCGACACGGTAGAGACGAGATGCATGACGTGGCTGTAGCGCTCGATGTGCCGGTAGTCGCTGACCTTGACCGTGCCGGGCACGCACACGCGGCCGAGATCGTTGCGACCCAGGTCCACCAGCATCAGGTGTTCGGCGTTCTCCTTCTCGTCCTCGATCAGCCCCTTGCCGAGCAGCTGATCTTCTTCCTCGGTCGCGCCGCGCCAGCGTGTCCCCGCGATCGGATGCGTGGTCGCGACCCCGTCGGCCACGGTGACGAGTGCCTCGGGGCTGCTGCCGACGATGGTGAAGGGCTTGCGCGCGATCGCGTCGGGTGAGCCGGTGTCGCTGTGCTCCTCGGTGCCGGGCATCCGGAGGAGGTACATGTACGGACTCGGGTTGGAGGCGCGCAGGACTCGATAGACGTCGAGCGGGTCGGCGTCGGAGTCCATCTCGAAACGCATCGACGGCACGACCTGGAAGGCCTCGCCTGCCTCGATCTCGCCGACCAGATCGGTGACGATCTCGCTGTACTCCGCAAGCGAGCGCTGCGCGGCGAACTCGGGGCGCGGACGGTCGAAGGTCGACACCGTCGACGGGGCGGGGGCGGCGAGCGCCTCGGTCATCCGATCGAGCCGGGCAAGGGCGTCGGCGTAGGCGTGCTCCACCCGGTCGTCGGAGCCGTCCCAGTTGACCGCGTTCGCGATGAGGGTGATCGTCCCCTCGTGATGGTCGACCGCGGCGAGGTCGGTGGCCAGCACCATCATCATGTCGGGGAGGCCGAGGTCGTCGACGGTGGTCTCGGGCAGCCGTTCCAGCCGGCGGACCATGTCGTAGGCCATGAAGCCGACGAATCCGCCGGTCAGCGGCGGCATCCCGGGGAGCGGGTCGGTCTGCAGGACCCGCAGCGACTCGGCGAGGACCTCCAGCGCGTCGCCGCCCTCGGGTGCGCCGACGGGCACCGAACCCCACCAGTGCGCCTGGCCGTCGACGACGGTCAGCGCCGACGGCGCACCGGCGCCGATGAACGACCATCGGGACCACGATCGTCCGTTCTCCGCGGACTCCAGCAGGAAGGTCCCCGGACGGTCTCCCGCGAGTTTGCGGTAGGCCGACAGCGGCGTCTCGGAGTCGGCGAGGACCTTGCGCGTCACCGGCACGACGCGGTGATCGCGCGCGAGATCGAGGAACTCCGGGAGAGTCGTCGTGGCGGCCGCGCCGCCGGTGGTGGCAGTCATCCGAGCGGCTCGCCGCCGACGCCCCACTGAGTGCGCGGGACCTCCGTGATCGTCACCCAGACCGAGTCGGGGTTCTTGCCGGTCGCCTTGGCGTAGGCCTCGGTGACCGCCGCGATCGTCTCGCGTTTCACGCGATCGGACAGTCCCGGCGTCTGCGAGATCTGGATGAGGGGCATGGACGCACCGCCTTTCGAAGGTCTCGAGCTGTGGCGTGGTCCCGGGAGGTCTCCCCCGGGACTCGTGTTTGGGGTTCTATTCTGCTGTGCCCGGCAAGCGCTGCCCGGTGTCGGCCCCGGAACCGGATGCGGCGTCGATCCCGAATGTCAATGACTCGGTGTCGAAGCAACTGTGGTTGCCGGTGTGGCATGCCGCGCCGACCTGGTCGACCACCAGCAGCACGGTGTCCCCGTCGCAGTCGATCCGGGCGTCGTGCACATACTGCGTGTGCCCGCTGGTCTCCCCCTTCACCCAGTACTCCTGGCGCGACCGCGAGTAGTAGGTCCCCTTTCGGGTGGCCAGCGTGCGCTCGAGCGCGACGTCGTCCATCCAGGCCACCATCAGCACCGTGCCGGTGCTGCGTTCCTGGGCCACCGCGGTGAACAGGCCGTCGGCGTTGCGTTTGAGGCGCGCGGCGAGATCGGGATCGAGTGCCATCAGCGACCTTCCTGGTCGGTTCGGGAGCGCATGCCGCGCCTCATCGGACGGTGATCCCGGCGTCGCGCATGGCCGTCTTCACCTCGGCCACGGTGAGTTCGCCGAAGTGGAAGACCGAGGCCGCGAGAACGGCGTCGGCGCCCGCCTCGACGGCCGGCGCGAAGTCCTCGATGCGTCCGGCGCCGCCGCTGGCGATGACCGGCACCGACACGGCGGCACGCACGGCCGTCAGCATGCGCAGATCGAAGCCCTGCTTGGTGCCGTCGGCATCCATCGAGTTGAGGAGGATCTCGCCGACGCCGAGGTCCTGACCGCGGACAGCCCATTCGACCGCGTCGATACCGGTGCCCTTGCGGCCACCGTGTGTGGTGACCTCCCAGCCCGACGGCGTGGGCTCCGACCCCGCCGGCACGGTCCGCGCATCCACCGACAGCACGATGCACTGCGACCCGAAGCGGCGGCTCATCTCGGCGAGGACATCCGGTCGGGCGATGGCCGCGGTGTTGACGCTCACCTTGTCGGCCCCGGCGCGCAGCATCGTGTCGACGTCGTCGACGGTCCGGATGCCCCCGCCGACGGTGAGCGGGATGAACACCTGGTCGGCGGTGCGCTTGACCACGTCGATCATCGTCGAGCGCCCCGAGCTCGAGGCGGTGACGTCGAGGAAGGTCAACTCGTCCGCGCCTTCACGGTCGTAGCGTTCGGCCAGTTCGACCGGGTCGCCGGCGTCGCGCAGGTTGGCGAAGTTCACGCCTTTGACCACGCGGCCGTCATCGACGTCGAGGCATGGGATGACCCGGGTCGCCAGCGTCATCGTTGAACCTTCCTCGGGGTGGTGGATTCTGGGGTGTCGGAATCTGGGGTCCATTCCGGGACCGTCTCGCCGATGACACGCATCAGCCCGGCGTGCACGGTCGGCGTGCCCGCGACCAGGGACGGCGATGCCACCGTCCACGGCCGGCCGGCGATGTCGGTCGCCACGCCGCCGGCGGCGCGGACCAGGGCCGCGCCCGCGGCGTTGTCCCAGGGGTGTCTGCCGAACGCGATCGCCCCGCCGAACACCCCGGCCGCGGTGAACGCCATGTCCACACCCGTCGACCCCGTCATGCGAATCCGGGCGGCACGCGTACTCAGTTCGCGGAGGAGGTCGGCGCGACGCGCGCCCGGGTATCGACCACCGCCGCGGGCGTCGAACGGTCCGAAGGCGATCGCCGCCTCGGCGAGTTCCATGTCGGGGGCCGGCGGGAGGGGCTCGCCGTCGGCCAGCAGCGGACCGTCGACGTGCGCGGCGTACCGGCGTCCGACGAGCGGCAGCCAGGTCATCCCGAGGGTGGCCTCGCCGTCGACGACCAGCCCGAGCAGGATGCCGGTGAGCGGCATTCCCGCGGAGTAGTTGAAGGTGCCGTCGATCGGGTCGAGCACCCACACCGGTCCGTCGACGACATCGGCACCGCCGAATTCCTCACCGTGGACCGGGATCTGGGTCCGGTCGGCGAGCTCGGCCCCAATGTGGCGCTCGAGATCCAGGTCGACCTGGGTGGCGAAGTCGTTGCCGCCCTTGTTGATCGCACTCGGCGCGCCCTGACCGTCGACGAATCGCTCGACGGCGGCATCGAGGATCGACCCGGCGGTGTCGAGCAGCCGGGGCAGGTCGAGAGAGGTGTCGGCCGCGCTCATCAGACCCCGGCGACCGCGGTCAGCGCCTCCGGCAACGTGAAGCGGCCCGCGTAGAGCGCCTTGCCGACGATCGCGCCCTCCACACCCTGGCCGGTGAGGCCGGCGATCGCGACCAGGTCGTCGATGGCCGAGACACCGCCCGAGGCCACCAGCGGGGCGTCGGTCGCCGCTGCGACCTCGGCCAGCAGGTCGAGGTTCGGCCCCTGCAGTGTCCCGTCCTTCGACACGTCGGTGACCACGTACCGTGCGCACCCGTCGCGGTTCAACCGCTCGAGGACCTCCCAGAGATCTCCGCCGTCCGTCACCCAGCCGCGCCCGCGCAGGCGGTAGGAGTCCCCGTCGCGGATCACGTCCAGACCGACGGCGATACGGTCGCCGTGTTCGGCGATCGCGCGTGCACACCACTCCGGGTTCTCCAGTGCGGCGGTGCCCAGGTTCACCCGGGTGCACCCCGTCGCGAGGGCGGCCGCCAGCGAATCGTCGTCGCGGATGCCACCGGACAGCTCGACCTTCACGTCGAGTTCGCCGACGACGCCGGCCAGCAGGTCGCGGTTGTCGCCACGGCCGAAGGCCGCGTCGAGGTCGACGAGATGGATCCACTCGGCACCGTCCCGCTGCCACGCCAACGCGGCGTCGCGCGGCGAGCCGTAGGAGGTCTCGGTGCCGGCCGCGCCCTGGACCAGGCGGACCGCCTGCCCGTCGGCGACGTCGACGGCGGGAAGGAGTTCAAGGGTGCTACCCATGGGTGAATCTGTCCTGTCTGTTCTGGTTCGAGCGAGGTCGGGTGTCGGGACGTGCCCGGGTCGGTCAGGCGGGATGGTGACCGTCGCGCGCCGCGATCAGGTCTGCCCGCGCGCGGTCGACCATGCGGTTGGCAACGGTACCGATCGCGGCGATCATCGCCGCCACCGCCACCAGCGCGGCGACGAGTCCGGCGATCGGCGACCAGTGCGCGCACAGCGCGATGATCGGGACCGACACGATGAGGACCAGCACCCCCGTACCGAGAGCGTAGAAGGCGAGTTTGGCGATCGAGAAACCGGCGGACGCCGCCCCGGCGTCCGCCGGTGCGGACCCGGCCGGCGAGCCGTGGTGTCCGTCGCCGTGCCCGCGGTCGTCCGGGCGCGGCGTGCCGTCGGTCACGAGAGTCCCCGAACCCAGTTCTCCAGCAGGTGGGCGCCGGCGTCACCGGACTTCTCCGGGTGGAACTGGGTGGCCGACAACGGCCCGTTCTCCACCGCGGCGAGGAACGGTCCGCCGTGTTCGGCCCAGGTCAGCTTCGGCGCGACGAGCGGCGAGCCCACGTTGTCCATCTCCCAGGTCTGCGCGGCGTAGGAGTGCACGAAGTAGAACCGGGTGTCCGCGTCGAGCCCGTCGAAGAGCACGGTGCCCTCGGGCGCGTCGACCGTGTTCCAGCCCATGTGCGGCAGGACCGGTGCGGGCAACTGGGTCACACTGCCCGGCCACTCACCGCATCCTTCCGCTTCGACGCCGAACTCGACGCCCCGTTCGAAGAGGATCTGCATGCCGACGCAGATGCCCAGCACCGGACGCCCGCCGGCCAGTCGGCGGCCGACGATCCGGTCACCCTTGACGGCGCGCAGACCGTCCATGCAGGCGGCGAACGCGCCGACGCCCGGCACGACGAGGCCGGTGGCGTTCAGCGCGGTGTCGAAGTCGGACGTGACGGTCACCTGCGCCCCGGTCCGTTCCAGCGCCCGCTGCGCGGACCGCAGGTTGCCGGATCCGTAGTCGAGGATGGTGACGTCGGCGGCACTCACAGCGCACCCTTCGTCGACGGGACGCCGGTCACGCGCGCGTCGTATTCGGTCGCCGCGCGCAAGGCACGCGCCACCGCCTTGAACTCTGCCTCGGTGATGTGGTGCTGGTCGCGGCCGTAGAGGACCCGCACGTGCAGCGCGATGCGGGCGTTGAGCGCGATCGACTCGAACACGTGCCGGTTGATGACGGTCGAATAGGGCACGCCCGGGTAGCCGCCGATCACCGCGGTGAGCATGTGCTCGGGCTCGCCGGTGTGGACGCAGTACGGCCGGCCGGAGACGTCGACGACGGCCTGGGCGAGCGTCTCGTCCATCGGGATCCACGAGTCGCCGAAGCGTCGGATGCCCTTCTTGTCACCGAGCGCCTGACCGAGCGCCTGGCCGAGCACGATCGCGGTGTCCTCGATCGTGTGGTGGCCCTCGACCTCGATGTCGCCTTTCGCCTCGACGGTCAGATCGAAGCTGCCGTGTTGGCCGAAGGCGGTCAGCATGTGGTCGAAGAAGGCGATGCCCGTCGAGATGCTCGTCACGCCGGTGCCGTCGAGGTTCAGTTCGACGGAGATCGAGGACTCCTTGGTGGTCCGTTCGACCTTCGCGATGCGCGGCGTGGTCGTGGGGGTGCTCACTGAGTGTTCTCCAGATCTGTGGTGGCGAGCGTACGGCTGACGTCGAGGAAGGCGTCGTTCTCCGGGCGGAGGCCGATGGTCACCCGCAGGTGACCGGCGATGCCCACGTCGCGGATCAGGACGCCCTGGTCGAGGTAACGCTGCCACGACGCCGCAGCATCCCGGAACCCACCGAACAGCACGAAGTTCGAGTCGGAGTCGACGACGCGATATCCGAGGGCGGTCAATTCGGCGACCACGCGATCACGTTCGGCGATGATCGCGGCCACACCGGCGAGGGTGTCGTCGCTGTGGCGCAATGCTGCCCGCGCGGCGGCCTGGGTCAGCACGGACAGGTGGTACGGAAGCCGCACCAGCTGGATCGCGTCGACGACGGCGGGAGCCGCGGCGAGGTAGCCGAGCCGTCCACCGGCGAAGGCGAACGCCTTGCTCATGGTGCGGCTGACGACGACCTTCGCCGGGAACTCGTCGATGAGTTCGACAGCGCTGGGCGCCGTGGAGAACTCGGCGTACGCCTCGTCGACGATGACGATGCCCGGTGCGGCCTCGACGATCCGGCGGAGATCGGCGAGCGGGATCGATCCGCCGGTCGGGTTGTTGGGTGAGGTCACGAAGACGACGTCCGGTGCGCGGTTGGCGACTTCGGCGACCGCATAGTCGGTGTCGAGCGAGAAGTCTCCCGCCCGCGCCGCCACGAGCCAGGTGGTGTCGGTGCCGTCGGCGATGATCGGGTGCATCGAATACGACGGGACGAAGCCCAGTGCACTGCGCCCCGGCCCGCCGAAGGCCTGCAGCAGCTGCTGCAGGACCTCGTTGGAACCGTTTGCGGCCCAGAGGTTCTCGACGCCGAGCCGGACACCGGTGGCCCGGGTCAGGTAGGCGGCGAGGTCGGTGCGCAGGGCGACGGCGTCGCGGTCGGGATAGCGGTGCAGCTCGGCGGCCGCCGCGCGCACCGACGCGGTGACGTCATCGATCAGCGCCGGGGACGGCGCGTGCGGGTTCTCGTTGGTGTTGAGGATCACCGGAACCTTGAGTTGCGGTGCGCCATAGGCACTCTTGCCGCGGAGGTTGGCGCGCAGCGGCAAGTCGTCGACGGTGATCGAGCCACCCGGGGCGACCGCACCCACCACCGACTCGGACGCGGTCACCGGGCGCCGCTCGCCACGAAGCGCTGTTTGACGGCGTCGCCGTGACCGGGCAGGTCCTCGGCGTCGGCGAGCGTCACCACCTTGTCGGCGACCGCACGCAGCGCGGCTTCGTCGTAGTCGATGACGTGGACGCCCTTGAGAAAGGTCTGGACCGACAGCCCTGAGGCGAATCGGGCCGAACCCGAGGTCGGGAGAACGTGATTGGAGCCGGCGCAGTAGTCGCCGAGACTGACCGGTGCGTACGGGCCGACGAAGATCGCGCCGGCGTTGTGCACGCGGTCGGCGACCGCGGCGGCGTCGCGGGTCTGGATCTCGAGGTGTTCGGCCGCGTAGGCGTCCACGACCGCGAGCCCGGCGTCGAGATCGTCGACGAGAACGACGCCCGATTGCTCCCCCGACAGCGCGGTGGTGACACGCTCACGGTGTTTGGTCGCCGCGACCTGGGTGTCGAGCGCGGCGTCGACGGCGTCGGCGAGTTCGGCGCTGTCGGTGACGAGCACCGACGCCGCGAGGACGTCGTGTTCGGCCTGGCTGATGAGGTCGGAGGCGAGAATGCCGGGGTCCGCCGAGTCGTCGGCGAGGATCGCGATCTCGGTGGGGCCGGCCTCGGAGTCGATGCCGACCACGCTGCGGCACAGGCGCTTGGCGGCGGTGACGTAGATGTTGCCCGGACCGGTGATGAGGTCGACGGGGTCGAGTACGGCGTCTGGCTCGTCCGCGGAGCCGGTGTCGACGCCGCCGTAGGCGAGCAGGGCCACGCCCTGGGCGCCACCGACTGCCCACACCTCGTCGACGCCGAGGAGTGCGCACGCGGCGAGGATGGTCGGGTGCGGCCACCCGCCGAAGTCCTTCTGCGGGGGCGAGGCGACGACCAGTGAGCCGACGCCCGCCTCCTGGGCCGGGACGACGTTCATGATGACCGACGACGGGTAGACGGCGTTGCCACCCGGGACGTACAGGCCGACGCGGCGGACCGGTATCCACTTCTCGCTCACGACGCCGCCGTCGACGACCTGGGTGCGGGTGGTCGAGCGGCGCTGGTCGGCGTGGACCGTGCGGGCGCGGGTGATCGACTCACGCAGCGCGTCCGCGACCTGCGGGTCGAGATCGGTCAGGGCATCGGCGATGACCTTCGCGGGCACTCGCACCGACGCGGGGCGGACACCGTCGAACTTCTCGCCGTAGTCGAGTGCGGCGCTGCTCCCGTCCTCGGCCACCGCATGCACGACCGGTGTCACCGTGTCGAGGACGGCATTGACATCGGTACCCCCGCGGGGCAGTGCACGACGCAACTCGGCGAGTGTCGGCGTGCTACCGCGCAGGTCAATTCGGGCGAGCATGATCTCTCCTGGTGGCTGCGGATTTACCCACCAAGGATACGTGTCGGGTGCCAGCGGGTTTCTGGTGCGGGTGATGCGCGGGTTCTTCTGAGGTGGAGCCCGGCGCCGGGAGCGAAGCGAGCGGGCCAGATGTCACGGCGCCGGGAGCGAAGCGAGCGGGCCCGATGCCACGGCGCCGGGAGCGAAGCGAGCGCCGGAGTAGTTTGCCGCTATCGACGAGCGGAGGAGGCGAGAGTGTGCCAGTACTGCGGGTGCCGGGACATGCCGTTGCTGCGCGACTACACCACCGAGCACGAACGAGCCGTGAACCTCGGCGGCGATGCGATCCGGGCACTCGATGCCGACGACCGCGACGCCGCACGCCGGCTCCCGGCGCGGCTCGCGATCGAGCTGCGGTCGCATTGGCGGGGCGAGGAGGACGGGCTGTTCGCCCAGTTGCTCGACACCGACCGGGATCTCTTCGCGGGTTGCATCGATCCGCTGATCGCCGAGCATCGTGACCTCGACGCAGTCCTGACTGGGATGCCGCGATCAGCGCGTGGGAGCGCGCCATCCCGGCGAGTCTCTCCTCGACCACGGCGTCTAGGCGTCAGGAGGGTGCCCACACGCCGGCCTGAGGTCGGCGTGTGGGCTGACCAGATGACGCCTACCACAGAACACCGACAGTTCCCGCCGTCCGCAGAGTGAATCAATAGAGCTGCGCGACAACATATTTCGAATCAGTCGCCGCCCAGCTCTCGTGTACACTCGAACGTACATTCGCAGTCACGGTTCTCGGGGGAGGTGACCGTCATGCCCGACACCACACACGCCGATGGTTCTCTGCCCGCGTCCCGCGCGGCCGAGCTCGTCGCCGAGCTGCACCGGTTGATCGGTGAATTGCAGACCGTCGACCTCGGCGCGTGCTCGGATACCGAACTCGTCGATGTCGCCGCCGGCACCGAGACAGCGATCGCCCGCCTCACCTACGCCGGTGACCGACAGATGGTCACCATCGCCGACCGCGATCTACCCCATCGCACCGGGTACCGCAGCATCACTGCGTTCATGACCCACCGACTGAGGGTGTCTGATCCGATGCGCCGCAACAATCAGCGGGGCGCGACCGCCACCCACCTCACCCACACCGGCCAAGCGCTGCCACCAGAACACCCCACCCTCGCCGCGGCGTTGGCCGACGGCCGGGTAGGCACCAGCCATGTGCGCGCCGTCATCGACGTCCTCGATCAGATCCCGCATGGAACCGACCATGACGTGACGGTTGCTGCCGAACGACAGATGGCCGAGATCGCCGAAGCCCACACCCCCGCCGACATCACCCAACTCGGTGCGCGGCTCCTCGCTTATCTCGACCCCGACGGCACTCTGGCCGACGACTCGGAACGCACACGACGCCGGAACCTGTGGGTCAACCGGCAGCGTGCCGACGGCACCGCGAAACTCACCGGCACCCTCACCCCGGAACTCGCTGCCCGGGTGACGATGCTGTTGGCGGTGTGGGCCAAGCCCGGGATGAACAACCCCAACGATCCTGATTCGCCGACCGGATCTGTTGAAGACGCCGACCCCGAACAACTGGCCGCCGCAGCAGACCGGGACGACCGCACACCGGCCCAGATCAACCACGACGCACTCAACGCCCTACTGAAAGCAGTCCTCGACGACGGGTTGCTCGGCAAGTCCCACCGGGGCCTGCCCGTGCATTTGATCATCAAAGCCGACCTTGCCGACCTGATCCGTGAAGCCGGGCTCGCCACGACCGCCACCGGAAACCTGTTGCCCATCCCTGACCTGATCGCGATGGCCGCCGACGTTCAGCCGTGGTTGGCGATCTTCAAAGACGCCACCGCCGTTCCGCTGTACTTCGGGCGGGGCAGACGTCTCGCCTCCCGCGAACAGCGACTCGTCTCCTTCGCCCGCCCTGACGGCGAAGTCTGTTCGGCGCCGGGCTGCGATCAGCCCGCCACCCACGTCGACATGCATCACGCACAAAGAGACTGGGCCCAAGGTGGACTCACCGACATTTACGACCTCGCCCCCGCGTGCCCACGACACAACCGCATGGTCGGCGACCAGCCCGGCCAATACACCACCCACATCGTCCGGTCCGGACCCGACGAAGGCCGCTGCGTCTGGCGACTGAACGCCGAACCCGGTGCGCCACCCAACCCCGAACACCTCAACCGCCGCCCCGACATACCCCGGCGGTTCGCACACCATCTGAACACCGTGCGCGACGAGATCCACGGACCACCAACCCGGTCCGGCGATCAAGCACGCCCGGAGGCGCCACATCCGACAGACGCGCGTCGCTCATGGCTGACGATCAGCCACGTCATCGACGTGCGACCACCACGACCCGGACCACCCACACCCCGCCCCTCCCTCGTCGAAGCACACCTCATGACACTCCTCGCCACCCTCTGACTAGTAGCCCGAACGACAACCACCACCAACGAATCTCAACTCGACCGATAGCCCTCGACCGAAGTCCAGCAGTCGAAACGAGGTTCGCCAGTCGCCGTCGTTCGCCAGTCGCCGTCGTTCGCCAGTCGCCGTCGTCAGCAGTGGGGGTGGTTGTGGCGCTGTGGCTTCAACTCGTTTCCTCGCTGACAATCGGTGCCGGCTCAGCACAACCAGAGGTGGGGCGGCATGCCCGACCCAGGCGCGGGGCGACAGTTCCGTCGCCGCCTGCGGCTCAATTTCGATAGGCTCCGGTCCGTGCCGGGACCACAGAAGCCGCTACACCTGTGCTGCCTGCTCTGGGCGCACGCCGACACGGCCGAAGCCCTGACCCGATACGAGGACACCGTTCTCGGTCTGCTCCCCGGGCACGGCGGCGCGGTGCTCAGCCGGGTGATCGGCGACGGACACGGCGGCACACCGCATGAGGTGCAGATCCTGCGCATCGCTGACCGTGGCGCACTCGACGCCTATCTCGCCGACCCGCGCCGCGTGGCGCTCGCCGACGAGCGGGATCGGGTGATCGCCCGCACGGAGGTCTTCGACGTCGACGTCCGGACGGGCGGACCGGCGACCTGATCGGTCAGGGCGCCGGGATGTCCAGACCGAGGTCCAGCACCGTGACCGAGTGCGTCAGCGCGCCGACGGCCAGGTAGTCGACGCCGGTGCGGGCATAGTCGGCCGCGACGTCGAGCGACAGGCCTCCCGAGCTCTCCAGCTTGGTGCCCGGCGACCGCGTGTTGCGTCGCTGGACGGCCATCTGGGTCTCCCATGGCTCGAAGTTGTCCAGCAGGACCAGCTGCGGTTCGAGCCCGAGGACCTCATCGAGCTGGGCCAGTGAATCCACCTCGACCTCGACGGGGAGATCCGGCGCCGCCGAGCGCACGGCCTGCAGCGCCGCGGCGACCGAGCCCGCGGCCACGACGTGGTTGTCCTTGATGAGGGCGGCGTCGCCGAGTCCCATCCGATGGTTGGCTCCCCCGCCGGCGCGCACGGCGTACTTCTGCAGATGCCGAAGACCCGGAAGTGTCTTGCGCGAGTCGCGAATCCGCGCATCCGTACCCTCCACCGCGGCCACCCACGCAGCCGTGGTCGTGGCGATCCCCGACAGGTGCGAGATCAGGTTGAGCGCCGTGCGTTCCGCGGTCAGCAGAGCCCGTGTCGGGGCGTGGACGGCGAGTACGACGGCGCCAGGTTCGACGCGGGTTCCGTCGTCGACCCGCGAGGTGATGGTGTACTCGCCCGCCCCGATCACCTCGTCGAAGACCGCCTCGACCACCGGGACGCCCGCGATCACGCCGTGCGCGCGACTGACGATCGCCGCGTCGACGACCGCGTCGTCGGGCACCGTGGACGCGGTCGTGACGTCGGGCCCGTATCGGAGATCCTCGTCGAGCGCGGTCCGGATCAACGCGCGGACCTCGTCGGTGACCGCGGCGCCCAGTTCACCGCCCGCGGCCTGCCCGACGAAGCCGCCGGCCGGGGCCGCCGTCGAGCGGGTGGAGCTGCTCACTCGCCCGATCCGGGGTTGCCGATCGCGATCATCCGCTCGACGCTCTTGCGCGCCTTCTCGGCGACATCGGCGTCGACGAACACCTCGTCGCGACCCTCCCGCAGGCATCGGAGCATCGCGGCGGGCGTGATCATCTTCATGTAGGGGCACGATGCACGATCGTTGACGGCCTGGAAGTCGACCCCCGGTGCGGCCTTGCGCAACTGGTGCAGCATCCCGACCTCGGTGGCGACGAGAACCTGCGCCGCCCCGGTCTCGCGAGCGGCATCGAGCATGCCGCCGGTGGAGAGGATCTTCACCTTCTCCTCGGGCACGAAACCCTCGCCGGCGAGGTACAGCGCCGACGTCGCGCACCCGCATTCGGGGTGGATGAACAGGTCGGCGTCGGGGTGCGCATTCGCCTGCGCGGTCAGTTCGTCACCGTTGATGCCGGCGTGGACGTGGCATTCGCCCGCCCAGATGTGGATGTTGTCGCGGCCGGTCTCACGCTTGACGTGTGCACCGAGGAACTGGTCGGGCAGGAACAGGACGTCCCGGTCGGGATCGATCGACGCGACCACGTCGACGGCGTTCGACGACGTGCAGCAGATGTCGGTCAGACCCTTCACCTCGGCGGTGGTGTTGACGTAGGACACCACGAGCGCGTCGGGGAACTCGGCCTTCCAGGCGCGCAGTTCGTCGGCGGTGATCGAGTCGGCCAGTGAACATCCGGCGCGCTCGTCGGGGATCAGGACCCGCTTCTCCGGGCTCAGGATCTTGGCGGTCTCGGCCATGAAGTGGACGCCGCAGAAGATGATCTCGTCGGAGTCGACCTCGGCGGCGATCCGCGACAGGGCCAGCGAGTCGCCCACGTGGTCGGCCACGTCCTGGATGGCCGGGAGCTGGTAGTTGTGCGCGAGCAGGGTCGCATTGCGCGCTTTGGCGAGCCGGCGAACCTCGTCTGCCCATTCCTGGGTCGGCTCCACGCCGGTGTAGCCACCCGGCGCATCGAACCACTTCGCGTCGGCGAGAGCCGAGTCCGCGCCGGTGGGCGCGGCCACCGCCGCCGGGCGATCACTGGTGATGCTCATTGCCACTCCTCTGGCTGCCCGGCGACGAGTTCCGTCTCCGGGACGCTGGTTCCCCAGATCACGGGCCGTGTGTCCGAGGCAGGTTTTCGACTCATGGTCGAAAACGCTATGCATCGTAACATTCGCCACACCCAGAGCATTCCCGCCACCTGACCGAACGTGGTTCCACCACGCGATCCGGTTCAGCTCACCGGCACATCAGGGCATCGAGATAACGCTCCGTGATTCGCGACTGCGCCAGGCGCCCGAACGGGCCGCCCAGCCGGGTGAACCACCGCCCCGGGCGTGAGAAGGCGACGATGTGCCCGACCACCGTGTCGTCGGCGAGCCACTCCACCCAGAAGCGTTCCTCGCCGATCTCGGGATGCCCAGGCAGCGTCCCGTAGGCCAAACCCCGCTCCCGCGGTGTGTCGATCACCTCGATGACCCGGCACCGCGCGGTGATCCCGAGTGGACCGACCCCGACCCGCAGGCCGACGTCGGCGCCGACCGTTGCCGCCGGGGTGGCCGCGTCGACCCCGAAGCCGGCACGACGATGCATCTCCCAGTCGAGGATCCGTTGCCCGGCCGAGGCGAAACACTCGGCCCCCGAACCCACGACCCGCGACCGGCGCAGATGGTGATAACCGGGCGGCAGCGCGCCCGATGTCGCGCCCACCTCGGGATAGGTGAGTGCCGACCGGTCCACGGTCATCCCGCGCGCACCACCTCGGCGTCGAGGACGAGAGCCAGATCGTCGAGCGAGGTGCCGAGCGCACGGGCGAGCGCCGCGATCGTGGCGAACGCGGGCGTCGGCATGCGTCCGGTCTCGATCTTGCGCAGGGTCTCCGGGGAGATCCCCGCGCCGAGCGCCACGTCGCCGAGCGGGCGGTCGCCGCGCAACTCGCGGAGCCGGGCACCGAGTCGACGACCGGCCGCGATCTGTTCCGGGGTCAGCGGGTTGCGCACCATGTGACGATCGTAGCCGCTCCGGTATACAAATACCGACGACGGTGGTATTTCTATACCGCACACCGATATGAGAGGAAGAGAATGGTCGAACTGAAGTCACCCGCCGAGGTTGCCGCCATGGGGGTGACAGGCGCCTTCATCGCCGACCTCCTGGACGATGTCGCCGCGCGCGCCGATGTCGGGGTCAACCTCCTCGACCTCGAGGAACGTGCCCGGGAACTCATCACCGAGCGCGGCGCGCAGTCGTGCTACTGGGATTACTCGCCGTCGTTCGGCCGCGGACCCTTTCGCAACGTGATCTGCCTGTCGGTGAACGATGCTGTGCTGCATGGTCTCCCGCACGACTACGTCCTCGCCGACAGCGACCTGCTGTCGATGGACATCGCCGTCGCCATCGACGGCTGGGTGGCCGACTCCGCGCGCAGTGTCATCGTCGGCACCCCGCGGGCCGAGGACCAGCGTCTCGTCGCGGCCACCGAGGAGGCACTGAGCGCGGCCATCGACGCGGCATGCCCGGGCGGACGGATCGGCGACATCTCGTCCGCGATCGGCGCCGTCGCCGCCGCGCACGGATACCGGGTCAACACGGAGTTCGGCGGACACGGCCTCGGCCGCACCATGCACGAGGATCCGCATGTCGCGAACGTCGGCCGGGCAGGTCGAGGCATGACACTTCGCCCGGGGCTGACCCTCGCACTGGAGCCCTGGTTCACCCTCGGCTCCGAGCGCATCAAGTTCGACGCCGACGGCTGGACGATCCGGTCCTTCGACGGTTCCCGCGGCGCCCACAGCGAGCACACGATCGCGGTCACCGAGGGCGACGCGCTGATCCTGACGACCAACGGGCGCGGATAGTCGAGGTCACCCGGTGGCTTCGACACGGCGCCGCGCTCGCGCTCGGTGCCGGCTCGACCAGCAGGGCGGCGTCCTACAATCGTGCGCATGCCAGCCGCCGGGTCCGAGCCACCCATCGCCGACGGTACGACCCTCCGGGTGGAAGTGCTGAGTGTCGTGTTCCAGATCCGGGTCCCCCAGGTCCGGGTCGCGCCGCCCACCGCGCCCGACTCCGGATACGGGTCGGACGCCGACGGTCCGTCGTTGTGCGTGTTGCTGACGCGGACCGCCGACGGCGTGTGGACACTTCCCGGCGGCGGGGTCGGCGCCGAGGAGACACTGTCGGCGAGCGCGCGCCGACTGGTCGCGGATTCCCTCGACGTCCGGGAGATCGCGCATCTGGAGCAGCTGTCGGTGTTCTCCGATCCACACCGGGTGCCCATCGTCCGCACCATCGCCTCGACCTACATGGGCCTCGTGCCCTCCGATGCGGCCGCGACACCACCCGAAGCCGCGGGCTGGTTCGCTGTGGACTCACTCCCGCCGCTGGCCTTCGATCACACCGAGATCGTCGACGCCGCCCGGCATCGGCTCGCCGCGAAACTCTCGTACACCAACATCGCCTTCGCGCTGGCACCGGCGCGGTTCCCGATGTCGGCGTTGTCGGAGATCTATTGCGCCGCCCTGGGTTACCCCGTGGATACGACCAACCTGCTCCGCATCCTGAGCCGACGCGCGGTGGTGGTCGCCACCGGCACCGTCGGCAAGACCGGCCGGAGCGGCGGACGCCCGCCCGCCCTCTACGCCTTCGCCGAGAAGGAGTTACGCGTCACGGATGAGTTCGCGACGTTGCGCCCGCCGATGTGAACACCTCCGCCGAGGAGGCGTCGTCCGAGAGGTCGCCGACACCGAGATCAGCGGTCCGCGAAGACAACACGCACACCAGATAGACGACGGCGAACGCGAACGGAGCGCAGATAAGCAGTGTCCACGGCTCGCTCGACCCCGACCGTGTGGCCCCGTCGAGCCACAGCTCCGGCGCGATCCGGTAGGTCGCGTCGACCGGCAGTGCGGTCGGATCGTCGTCGAATCGCAGACCCGCGGCCCACATCCCGACCGTCGCCGCGAGCGCCGAACCGGCCGTGGTCGCCAGGGCGGGCCACACGAAACCACTGACACCCCGCCACGACCGGGCCGCGAACCACACCACGACGGCGGCCACGGCGCCGTAGCCGAACATCGTCACGGCGAAGGCCCCGACCCCGCCGAAGTCGGCGGGGATGTCGTCGCGGCGGAGACCTTCGAACACGACTCCGGTGGTGGGCGGGGTGAGGAGAGCCCAGATCACCCCGGCGACCGCACCGAGCAGCGCCACACCGACGGACACGACGGCCATCCGGGAGACGGTGCGGACCGGCGGGTTCACCGGCGCCCCAGCTCCGTCGAGTCGACGGTGCCGTGCCGCGAGCAGCGCGCGTCCCACCCGTCGGGCCGCACCTGGACCACCATCCGGCGTCCGCACTGACCACAGAAGCGAGGGGGTTCGAGACCCAGCCGGGCGGCCGGCGGAACGGCCTCGGGAGCCTGCAGTTCCAGTTCGAGTCCGGTGAAGACACCGAACCTGCACGGTTCGGCGAGTGGACCCGGGACGGTGTCGATCATGAGAACACGCTACCCATCGCTGCGGACGAACTCTCAGATCGTGTCGTTCAGCGACTTGATCGGCATCGACAGATCACTGAGGAGGTCGAGGTCGTCCTCGGCGGGCCGGCCGAGTGTCGTCAGATAGTTGCCGACGATGACGGCGTTGATGCCGCCGAGGATGCCCTGCTTGGCACCCAGATCGCCGAGGGTGATCTCGCGCCCGCCGGCGAAGCGCAGGATGGTGCGCGGCAACGCCAGACGGAAGGCGGCCACCGACTTCAGGGCCTCCGCGGCCGGCAACACGTCGAGGTCTCCGAACGGCGTGCCGGGTCGCGGATTCAGGAAGTTCAGCGGCACCTCGTCGGGTTCGAGTGTGGCCAGCTCGGCGGCGAACTCGGCCCGTTGCTCGAGCGACTCACCCATGCCGAGGATGCCGCCGCAGCAGACCTCCATACCAGCTTCGCGGACCATCCGGAGGGTGTCCCACCGCTCCTCCCAGGTGTGCGTCGTCACCACGTTCGGGAAGTGGCTGCGCGCGGTCTCGAGGTTGTGGTTGTAGCGGTGCACGCCCATGTCGCGCAGCTGGTCGACCTGTTCCTGGGTGAGCATGCCCAGGCTGCAGGCGATCTGGATGTCGACCTCGTTGCGAATCGCCTCGATACCCGCCGCGACCTGACTGAGCAGGCGCTTGTCGGGACCGCGGACCGCGGCGACGATGCAGAACTCGGTCGCGCCGGTCTTCGCGGTCTGCTTGGCCGCCTCGACCAGCGAGGGGATGTCGATCCAGGCACTGCGCACCGGCGAGGCGAAGAGGCCGGACTGCGAACAGAAGTGACAGTCCTCCGGGCAACCACCGGTCTTCAGCGAGATGATCCCCTCGACCTCGACCTCCGGTCCGCACCACCGCATCCGCACGTCGTGGGCGAGCTGGAGCAGTTCGGTCAGCCGGTCGTCCGACAGTCGCAGAACCTGGAGAACGTGATCCTGATCGAGGGGTTCGCCGCGGTCGAGCACCTGCGCGCGGGCGATGGCGAGGATGTCGTCCGACGCCGGGGCCGAGGTGGCGGCGTCGACTGTTGCCTGGGTCACTGGTGATACTCCTTGGATGGAAGTTCCGCTGCGGGAACGGTTTACGGCGTCCGGGCGAGCTGTTCCGAACGCGTGGGCGAGAGAGTCGCGAGCCAGTCCTCGTCGAACCAGGACGCTGCGCGGCGACGGAAGTCGGCGGGCGCGAGATCCGCCGCGCCCGCGGGTAACACGCCGACGACCGGCACCCCGGTCACCCGCGGGAGATCGGTGCGGTTGCAGCGCATCGCGAGGTCGGGATCCGCCGGCCACCAGCCGATCACGAGCCCGGCCGGGCGCAGGCCGAGGGCCCGCACCGCGTTCACGGTGAGCTCGGCGTGATTGAGCGCGCCGAGCCCGGGTGCCACGACGACGAGGACGCCGTCGTCGGTGCCGGGGACGACCGTCTTCGCGGCGATGTCGAGGATCGTCGCGGCCTCCCCCAGTCGGACCAGCACACCACCGGCCCCCTCGACGAGGGTGAGGTCGTGTGATGCCGCGAGTTCGTCCACCGCGCGGACGATCACCGCCGGATCGGCCAGGGGCATGCCGGCACGGCGCGCGGCGGTGTCGGGCGCGAGGGGCTCGGGGTAACGGAACAGCTCGACCGTGGTGACGTCGCCCGCGAGGCGTTGCACTTCGGCGAGGTCGCCGGGTTCGTCGGGAACGACGCCGGTTTGTACCGGTTTGCACACGGCGATTCGGGTTCCGGGCCCTTCGTGGCTCGCCGACCTCGATCCGCTCCGTCGTCGCTCGCTCGGCCCGGCGACTATCGCTCCTCGCACCTCAGGGAGCAGACAGGCGGCGGCGAGCGCTGCAGTCGCGACGGTCTTCCCGACGTCGGTGGAGGTTCCGGTGACGGCGAGGACCCGGCCCCGACGGCGGGTGGTCACCGCGCACCGACTTCGCGCAGGGCCGCGTCGACGACGCCGGCCACGTGGTCGAGGGCGTCGGCATCGAGGTCCGCGCGCACGGTGATCCGTAGCCGCGAAGTCCCGACCGGAACGGAGGGCGGACGGAAGCAGCCGACGAGCACGCCGCGGTCCCGGCACGCCGCAGCAGCCGCCACCGCGCGTTGCGGATCCCCGACGACGATCGAGATCACGGCGGCGGCGGGCTCGCCGACCCCGCATGCGGACGCCAGCCGACGGGCGTTGGCGCGCAACCGGTCCGGCAGACCGGGTTCGGCCCGCAGGATCGTGAGAGCGGCATGCGCGGCACCCACCGCGGCCGGGTTGAGGCCGGTGTCGAAGATGAAGGTGCGGGCGCAGTCGATGAGGTGCGATCGCAGCATCGCCGATCCGAGGACCACACCGCCCTGCGCGCCGAGCGACTTCGACAGCACGGTTGTGACGACGAGGTCGGGAGCACCCGAAAGTCCCTGTTCGGCGACGAGTCCCCGACCACCCGGACCACGCACCCCGAGAGCGTGGGCCTCGTCGACGAGCAGCGCGGCACCGTGTGCGCGTGCTGCGGCATACAGATCCGCGACCGGCGCCGGTTCACCGTCGATGCTGTACACCGAATCGGTGACCACCAGGGCGCGGCTCTCGGCGCGCTCGGCCAGCACCCGCCGGACGGCCTCGTGGTCGCCGCGGTCGACGACCACGACGCGGGCACGCGACAACCGGCAGCCGTCGATCAATGACGCGTGGGTGCCGGTGTCGCTGACGATGAGGTCGCCGCGGGTCGCCAGCGCGGTGACGGCGCCGACATTGGCGAGGTAACCCGACGAGAAGGTCAGTGCGGCCGGAAATCCGAGGAAGTCGGCGAGATCGTCTTCGAGGTCGATGTGTGCCTGGGTGGTGCCGACGACGAGACGGGAGGCCGTCGATCCCCCGCCCCACCGACCCGCGGCGGCTCGGGCCCCGGCGACGACCGCGGGGTGCGTCGACAACCCGAGGTAGTCATTGGAGCCGAGATTGATCTCCCCGGCACCGGCGCGCCGGACATGAGGGCGGCGATGCAAGCCCGCGTCGGCGCGCTTCTGCGCGGCCTCGGCGAGCCAGGCCAGCCCGACCTCCGCGCCGGTGACGACCGTCGAGTCCCGTTGTGCCTGCACCGAAGTCATGACCGGGCTCCGACCAGCGCGCGTTCGCCCACCGTCGCCAGGACCGCCGCGGACACCCCGCGGACGATCACTGCGATGTCCTCGGGCGTGCTGATGAAGGGCGGCATCGTGTAGACGAGATCGCGGAACGGTCGCAGCCAGGCCCCTGCCCCGACCGCTGCGTCGGTCGCCGCGACCATGTCGACCGGTCGATCGAGTTCGACGACGCCGATCGCGCCGAGGACCCGCACATCGACGACGCCGTCGAGTTCCCGGAGCGGTGCGAGTCCCTCGGCGAGTCCGCGCTCGATCGCCGACACCCGCTCGGCCCAGGGGGTGTCCAACAGGAGCTCGATCGCCGCGACCGCCACCGCACACGCCAGGGGGTTGGCCATGAAGGTCGGGCCGTGCGCGAGTCCGCCCGCCTCCCCGGCGCTGATCACGTCGGCGATCTCGGTGGTGCACAGGGTCGCGGCGAGGGTCAGGTAGCCACCGGTCAGCGCCTTGCCGACACACATGATGTCCGGCGACACCCCCGCCCCGCCATTGGCACGGGGAGCGGCGTCGGCCGCGAACAGCGTTCCGGTACGGCCGAATCCGGTGGCGATCTCGTCGAACACGAGCAGGACGTCGTGGCGGTCGCAGATGTCGCGGAGTGCGCGCAGGTATGCCGCGTCGTGGAATCGCATCCCGCCCGCGCCCTGGACGACCGGTTCGACGATGATCGCGGCGAGCTCGTCGCGGTGCGCGAGCACGGCCCGCTCCAGCTCGGCGACGTAGTCGGCCCGGTAGTCGGCCGGCGGCGCGTCGACGAAGATCTGTTGCGCGAGCACGCCCGACCACATCGTGTGCATGCCGCCGTCGGGATCACACACGCTCATCGGGGCGAAGGTGTCGCCGTGGTAGCCGCCGCGCCATGTGAGCAGACGGGTGCGTCCCATCTGCCCGCGGCTGCGCCAGTACTGCAGCGCCATCTTGACCGCGACCTCCACCGACACCGATCCCGAGTCGCAGAAGAACACCTTCTGCAGATTCGCCGGCGTGATCTCGACGAGGAGCTGCGCCAGCCGCGCGGCCGGCTCATGGGTGAGGCCGCCGAACATCACATGCGACATCCGGCCAAGCTGAGCGGCCGCGGCCGCGTCGAGCCGGGGGTGGCGATACCCGTGGATCGCGGCCCACCAGGAACTCATGCCATCGACGACCGACCGTCCGTCGGCGAGTTCGAGACGGACACCGGAGGCCGAGGACACGACCAGCGGTCGCGTGGTCGCGGGCAGCGCTCCGTACGGATGCCAGATGTGGTGCGCGTCGATGCGACCGACGTCCTCGTGATCCACCTCTGCACCTCCTGCTCGCACACGGTCTCGCCTGGACACCGTCCAGGATTCCTGAACACCGTACAGGCAGTCCTGAACGGTGTACAGGGGCGGGCTGGATGCCCGATTCGGGGAATCACTACGCTGACGCGGGTGAGCAACAGTCGCACCGACGTCCTGCGCGCCGCCCGCGACATCCTGGGCGAGCACAGCCTGGCGGACCTGTCGATGCGACGGCTCGCCACCGAACTCGGCGTCCGCCCCAACGCGCTCTACTGGCACTTCCCCAACAAGCAGACGCTGCTGGCCGCGCTCGCCGATGACATCCTGGGCGCGGTCGCGATCCCCGACACCGGGCTGGCATGGGACGAGCGCCTCGATCGGCTCGCATCCGGGATGCGCAGGGCACTGCTGGCGGTGCCCGACAGCGCGGAGGTGGTGTCCTCGAGCTGGGCCAGCGGACTGTCGTCGAAGGCCATCACCGCCGACATCATCGCCGCCGGGTCGGCCGGTGGGCTGTCGCTCCGCGACGCCGAAGCGGTCAGCACAGCACTGTGCCAACTCGTCATCGGTCTCACCATCGAGGAACAGACCCGCGCGCAGATGGAGCGCCTCGGGGTCACCGGGCCGTCCGGGCGCGACTTCGGCGGCGAGTTCCGCGATGGGCTGGCCATCATCCTCGACGGCGCCCGGACACGCCGCTCCCGGTGATCCCCGCCCGTGTCCACGATGCCCGATCCGCGCGAGTGTCACAGTCGACGGAATCGGTATTTCACAGCTTCGGCGAGTACATTGCTAGCCGGTCATCCCGGCCCGGCCCTCGAGACCGATCTGTCCCCCACCGGAAAGAACACGCCCTGTGGCATCGACGACGCGAGTAGTGGCGCCGGAGTCGTCCCCCTCGACGCCGACGACGCCCGCATACCGCACCGACCTCGACGGCCTGCGAGGCATCGCCATCGCGCTCGTCGCCTGCTTCCACGTGTGGTTCGGCAAGGTTTCCGGCGGCGTCGACGTGTTCCTCACGCTCTCGGGTTACTTCTTCGTCGGGTCGCTGTTGCGCCATGCGATCTCCAGTCAGGCCCCGCACGTCACCTTCCGCGACACGCTGAACCCGTGGCCGCGGCTCAAGCGACTCCTCAAGCGCCTGCTGCCGGCGCTGTTCACGGTGCTGATCGCGGTCACGGTGCTGACGCTGCTGATCCTGCCGCAGACCCGCTGGGCGAACGTCGGGCGCGAGGTCATCGCGAGCGCGCTCTACTACCAGAACTGGTATCTGGCCCAGAACTCGCAGGACTACCTGGCCGCCAGCTCGGCCAACAGCCCGCTGCAGCACATCTGGTCGATGTCGGTGCAGGGCCAGTTCTTCGTGGTGACACTGCTCGTCGCCCTCGCGTTCGCGGCCCTGCTCAAACTCGTCGCCCGGGTCGCCCGGCCGTTCGCCGATCCCCGGGTCATCAAGTTCCTCGTCGGCGGCGCGGTCTTCGCCGTGGCCCTCGTCTCCTTCTACTGGGCGCACCGCGGACTGGCGATCAATCAGCCGTACAACTACTACGACACGCTGTCGCGGCTGTGGGAGCCGCTCGCCGGCGGCCTGCTGGCGATCTGGTTGCCCTCGCTGCGAGTCCCCAACTGGCTTCGCAATCTCGCGACCGTCGTCGCGCTCGCGCTGATCGTCAGCTGCGGGTTCTGGATCGACGGCGTGAACGCCTACCCCGGTCCGATGGCACTGGTGCCGGTCGGTGCGACGCTGCTGATCATCTGGGCGGGCGCGACCGCACTGCAGAAGCCGCCGCATGGCACCCATGCCGCCGCCACCGAGATGCCCGTCACCAACCGATGGCTGGCGAGCCGGTGGCCGGTGTGGCTCGGAACCATCGCGTACTCGCTGTATCTGTGGCACTGGCCGCTGCTGATCTTCTATCTGACCTGGCGTGACAAGAACCATGCGAACTTCATCGAGGGCGTGGGCATCCTCGCGGTGTCGCTCGGACTGGCCTGGCTGACCAAGCGCTACATCGAGGACCCACTACGCGGGGGCGACCGGTCCGCGCTGACCCGCGGCACCCGCGACGGACGCTCGCGGTGGCTCTCGTACACGTCGGTCGTGACGTCGATCCTGGTGGTGGGCACCCTCGTCACCGGTGTCGGCATCACCGTGTGGGAACGGCACGTCGCCAACATCGTCGTCGACACCAAGAATCTCGATCCGAGGTCGTACCCGGGCGCCCGCGCGCTGCTCGACGGCTGGCCGGTCCCCGCACTCGACCCACAGCCGTCGGCTCTGGAGGTCATCAAGGACTTCCCCGAGACCTCGACCGACGGGTACATGAGCGACTTCACCGACAACGAGATCCACGTCGGCGTCTACGGCGATCCCACCGCGACGCGGACCATCGCCCTCGCCGGCGGCTCCCATGCCGAGATGTGGATCTCGGCACTCGACACCCTCGGCAAGCGCAACGGTTTCAAGGTGACGACCTATCTGAAGATGGGGTGTCCGCTGTCGACGAACCGCGTACCCAAGCAACGCGGCGTGCCCTACCCGGAGTGCTACGACTGGGGGCAGCGCGTCATCGACCGCGTCATCGCCGACAAACCGGACGCCGTCCTGACGAATTCGACCCGACCGCGGGACTACGAACCGGGCGACTGGGTCCCCCCGGATTACGTGCCGATCTTCGATCGCTTCCTCGAGGCGGGCGTGCCGGTGCTCGGTATGCGCGACACCCCGTGGCCGAAGAACGCGAAGGGGACCATCGACACACCGATCTGCCTCGCCGACGGCGGGGACGCCGAGAGCTGCGGATCGAATCGCGCCGCCGTGCTCGAGCCCGAGGACCCCGCCGCCGCATTGGCCGCGACGCGACCCGACTTCCACCCGCTCGACATGTCCGACGGCATCTGCACACCGGACCGCTGCCCGGCCATCGTCGGCAACATCACGGTCTACAAGGACCCGCATCACCTGAGTGCGACCTACGTCCGCAGTCTCACCGACGAACTGGGGCGGCAGATGGCGGAACAACTGCCGTGGACCGGCCCCGGGGTCCCGTGACGACATCGGCGGGCCTCGTCTGATCGCCGGCCGCCCGGTCGGCGACGGCCCACCGGTGGGACAGCCCACATCCGGGCCGGCCGGCCGCGTCCTGAGATGACCGCCCGCGACAACGCGACTAGGGTCAACTCATGACGTCGCCGAAGGCGGGTAAGACCGAACCGCCAGCCCCCGGTGCTCAGCCGGGCGATCCCGGCTCCACTGCCGATCCCAACTCTTCTGGGGAATCCCGCGATCCAGGTCGCGACACCACCTCGACGACAGCCGCGCCGCCGAGCGGCGACACCACACCCGACCCGGTTCCGATGCCGTCCGACCCGATCCAGGCCGAGGCGCTGGTCCAACCCGAGCCCGCCCCGATCCCGGTGTGGCCGGGTACCCCCTACCCACTCGGCGCCACGTACGACGGTGTGGGAACCAACTTCTCGCTGTTCTCGGAGGTGGCCGAGGCGGTCGAGCTGTGCCTGATCGACCGCGAGGGCCACGAACGCCGCATTCGCCTGGAAGAGGTCGACGGCTACTGCTGGCACTGCTACCTGCCCAACGTCGGCCCCGGGCAGTTCTACGGTTTCCGCGTCTACGGCCCCTACGACCCGTCCCAGGGGTTGCGGTGCGACCCGAGCAAGCTGCTGCTCGACCCGTACGGCAAGGCCTTCCACGGCGACTTCGACGGCGACGCGTCGTTGTTCTCCTACCCGCTCCCGACCCCGCCCCAGGACGACGACGAGCCCGCGGGGGACGACAGCGAGGACGAGGCAACCGGCACCGACGCGGCCGACGGCGCCGACGAGTCGACCGCGCGGACAGCCGCGCCCGACGATGCCGCCGACACCGACGAGGCCCCACCCGCCGAGGCAGAACAGGCCGACGACGCGGCCGCGCCGCCCGAGGACGAGAACGCCACGGACGCCGGTCCCGAACCGGTCAACCCGATGCCGCAACTGGACTCACTCGGACACACCATGGTCTCGGTGGTGATCAACCCCTACTTCGACTGGCAGAACGATCGCTCGCCGAATCGTCCGTATCACCAGACGGTGATCTACGAGGCCCATGTCAAGGGCATGACCGCGACCCACCCCGACATCCCCGAATACCTGCGCGGCACGTACGCGGGACTATGCCATCCGGTGATCATCGACCACCTCAAGGAACTGGGCATCACGGCCATCGAGCTGATGCCCGTGCACCAGTTCATGCAGGACTTCGTACTTCGCGATCAGGGCCTCCGGAACTACTGGGGCTACAACACCTTCGGCTTCCTGGCGCCGCACATCGAATACTCGTCGAACCCCGACCAGCCGGCGAGCGCGGTGACCGAGTTCAAGGCGATGGTCCGGGAGTTCCACAACGCCGGCATCGAGGTCATCCTCGACGTGGTCTACAACCACACCGCCGAGGGCAACCATCTCGGTCCGACGGTGTCGTTCCGTGGCATCGACAATGCCGCCTACTACCGGCTCGTGGACGGCGACCCCGAGATGTACATGGACTACACCGGAACCGGCAACAGCCTCAACGGCCGTCACCCGCACACGCTGCAGCTCATCATGGACTCGCTGCGCTACTGGATCCTCGAGATGCACGTCGACGGTTTCCGTTTCGACCTCGCGTCCACGCTGGCCCGGGAGCTCCACGACGTGGACCGCCTCTCCGCATTCTTCGATCTGGTGCAACAGGATCCGGTCGTCAGCCAGGTGAAACTCATCGCCGAACCCTGGGACATCGGCGAGGGCGGTTACCAGGTGGGCAACTTCCCACCGCTGTGGACCGAATGGAACGGCAAGTACCGCGACACCGTGCGCGACTACTGGCGCGGCGAGCCATCCACCCTGGGTGAGTTCGCCTCCCGCCTGACCGGATCCTCGGACCTGTACGAAGCGACCGGCCGGCGGCCGCTCGCGAGCATCAACTTCGTCATCGCCCACGACGGCTTCACGCTGCGGGACCTCGTGTCCTACAACGAGAAACACAACATGGCCAACGGTGAGGACAATCGGGACGGCGAGAGTCACAACCGATCCTGGAACTGCGGCGTCGAAGGCCCCACCGACGACCCCGAGGTCAACACACTGCGCGCTCGGCAGCAGCGGAACATCCTGGCCACCTTGTTCCTGTCGCAGGGCACGCCGATGCTCGCGCACGGCGACGAGATCGGGCGCACGCAGCAGGGCAACAACAACGTCTACTGCCAGGACTCCGAATTGTCCTGGATGGACTGGACACTCGCCGACGAGAACGCGGACCTCCTCGAGTTCACCCGCAAGGCCATCGCGCTGCGCACCCGGCACCCGGTGTTCCGGCGACGGAAGTTCTTCGGCGGGAAACCGATCCGATGGGGCGACCAGGCGCTCGACATCGCCTGGCTCACCCCCGCCGGCCAGGAGATGACGGCCGAGGACTGGGACAGCGGGTTCGGCAAGAGCCTCGCCGTGTTCCTGAACGGAAACGGCCTGGGCGAGAAGGACGAACGCGGCGAACTGGTCGTCGACGACTCGTTCTTCATCTGCTTCAACGCCCACTACGAGGACCTGGACTTCACTCTCCCACCGAACTGGTACGGCAACGAATGGGCCGGCGAACTGGACACGACCCATCCCGTCGGAGACACCGAGCTGACGGCGGCCGCCGGCGAGTCGGTGACGGTGGGTGCCCGCTCGGTCCTGGTCCTGCGAAAGACCGCCTGAATCCATGAGCAACCGTCCGACCCCGCACGCGACGTACCGGCTCCAGCTGCACGGCGACTTCGGGTTCGCCGACGCCGTCGGGATCCTCGACCACCTCGTCGAGTTGGGGATCAGTCACGTCTACCTCTCCCCGATCGGCACCGCGTCGGCCGGCTCGACGCACGGGTACGACTGGTTGCCGCCACCGGCGGTGGCCGACGTGCTCGGCGGTCTGGACGGCTTGCGTGAACTGCGTTCGGCGGCAGCCGATCGCGGACTGGGGCTGATCATCGACATCGTCCCGAACCACACCGGGGTGGCCGACGCCCTCGCCAACCCGTGGTTCGCCGACCTGCTCCGGCACGGCCGAGAGTCGGTGTACGCGCACTACTTCGACGCCGACTTCGACGCCGCCAACGGGGCCGACGGGAAGCTGGCACTGCCGGTCGTCGCCGCCGACGGCGATCTGAGCCCGCTCGAGATCGACGAGCACGGCAACCTGCGGTACTACGACCACGCCTTCCCGGTCGCTCCCGGCACCGCGGGATACATTCGGCCCGCTCGCTCCGCTCCCGGCGCCGGAGACACTCGGCCCACTCGCTCCGCTCCCGGCGCCGGGGACACTCGGCCCGCTCGCTCCGCTCCCGGCGCCGGGGACACGCCACAAGATGTCCACGACCGTCAGCATTACCGACTCGTCCCCTGGAACAGCGGGCTCATCGGGTACCGGCGGTTCTTCACCGTCAACGAGCTCGCGGGTCTGCGCCAGGAAGATCCGGAGGTCTACGACGCCACGCATCAATGGCTGCGTGAGCTGCTCGACGCCGACCTCATCGACGGTGTGCGCGTGGATCATCCGGACGGACTCTGGGACCCCCAGGACTACCTGCGCCGCCTGCGCGCCGACGTGGGCGACGAGCGACTGCTCTACATCGAGAAGATCCTGGCACCCGACGAACCCCTCGAACCGACGCTGCCGGTCGAGGGCACCACCGGCTACGACCACATGCGCGTCATCGACGCGGTGTTCGTGGCACCGGCCGGGGTCGCCCAGCTCACCGAACTGCACGAACGGATCACCGGTGAGACCGGCGATGCGCGGTGGGTCGAAGCCGCCGAGCACGAGCGGAAGCTCCGTACGGTGCGTGAGTCGTTCCCCGCCGAGCTGTGGCGCCTCGTGCGCGCCATCACTGCCGGCGGTGCCGGTTCGTCCGCCGCCGACACGGACCTGATCGCCACCGCCTGTGCCGAACTCATCGCCGCGCTCGGGGTCTACCGGGCGGACTACCCGTCGCTGCGGCCACGCCTCCTCGCCGTGGCCGCGAGCATCGCCGACGCGAAGCCGGAACTGCGCCCGGCCCTCGACGTCGTCGTGCGCGAGACGGCAGTGCCCGGCGAGGCGACGTCGCGGCTGGCGCAGACCTGCGGCGCGGTGACCGCGAAGAGCGTCGAGGACAGCCTGTTCTACCGCACCGCGCGGCTCGTGTCCGCCCAGGAGGTCGGTGGCGATCCCGCGAATCCGGTGTTGTCGCTGACCGACTTCCACCAGCACAACGCCGAACGCGCGGCGACGTGGCCGCTGGCGATGACGGCGACGTCGACACACGACACCAAACGCGGTGAGGACGTGCGCGCTCGCATCGCGCTCCTGGCGCAGGTCCCCGACCGTTGGTCCCAGCTGGTGGAGAGGATCTGGCGCGACACCGAGGTGCCGGACGACCTGACCGGCTACTTCTTGTTGCAGAACATCGTCGGGGTCTGGCCGACCGACGGCCGGATCACCGACGAGCTGCGCGAACGGCTGACCGAGTACGCCCGCAAGGCCACTCGCGAAGCCGGACTCCGCACCACGTGGACGGAGATCGACGACGACTTCGAGTCGTCGGTCGAGACCTGGATAGGCCAGGTCACCACCGGCGACATCGCGGCCGCGGTCACCGAACTCGTCGACCGGATCGCATCGGCGTGGGAGCAGGAAGCACTCGCCCGCAAGGCGATTGCGATCCTGGGCCCCGGGGTGCCCGACATCTACCAGGGCACCGAATGGTGGGAGGACTCGCTCGTCGATCCCGACAACCGGCGAGCTGTCGACTTCGGCCGCTCGACCGAGCATCCCAAGACCAGTCTGGTGCGCGCCGCACTGCGGGCCCGCGCCACCCATCCCGAGGCATTCGGCGCATCGGGCACCTACCAGCGTCTGACCGCCGACGGGCCCGCCGCCGACCACACCGTCGCGTTCGTGCGCGGCACCGCGGACGGCCCCTCGGTCGTCGTGCTCACCGCGCGGTTCACCCACAGTCTCGACGACGAGGCCGCGGCCGCCACCTCGATCACGCTGCCGCCGGGATCGCGATGGCGTGACGACCGGACGGGGGCCGTGTACGACGGGGCGGTCGATCTCGGCACCGCGCGGACGGAGCACCCGGTGGCGATTCTCGTGCCGGACTGACCCCGGCTGTGATCACGACCGGACGATCACGACCGGACGAACGAACGAACGCGCCACCGGATTCGGTGGCGCGTTCGTCTGTCCGGGATCCGGCTGGGTGGGACCCCTGGTCGGATCAGCCGGCCGGGGCGGGAGCCGGCTGGGGTGCCGGAGCCGGCTGCGACGGCTGCGGTGCGGGTGTTGCACCTGCGCCCGGCAGCGACTGCGACGGATCGATCTGGCCGCTCGGACTCCCCGGCGGGCCGTCCACCTTCGACACGAGCCACTTGCCGTCTTCCTTGCTGAGGTCCAGGCGGAAGACCATCAGGCTCGTGCCGCCGTTGGGCAGCTTGACGCTGCGGCCGGTCACCTCCGCCATCACCACTGTCTGGGCGGTGTCGGCGTCGACGGTCTCGACGGCCACCACGCTGATGGTCGAGGACACCTCGATGTTCAGCGACTCCACGTTCGCCTCGGTGTCGGCACGCTCCTGCTCGAGGCGGGTGCGCAGCTCGCCCGTCGACAGCGGGCCCAGCAGTTCCTTGGAGTTGCCCGCGTTCGCGGCGTTGAGGGTGGTGACGAGCTTGGTCACGAAGTCCGCCGAGGCCGCCTTGGAATCGGCGAATGCGTCGGCCTCCCGCTGGAGGTCGTAGGCACGCCAACCCAGAAACGCGACGAGGGCGACGAGGGCGACCGCCACGACGGCGGCGAGGACCTTCTTGATTCCACCACCGGTCACCGTGAACGAGATCTCCCGCCGCCCCGCCGAGCCCGTCGAGGAGACGTCGGGTTCGGTCGTCGGGTTCTCCGTCGCACTCGGTGCCGAGGCCGCCGCAGCCCCGGAGCCGCTGCGGCGGGCGGACTTACCGCGTGGCGCCGCACCCGCGACGGGCGACTCCGTCGAGCCCGTCGCGTCGTTCTCCGACTCGTCGTCGGGCGTCGTCGCACCGGTCTCGGCGGATGCGGCTGCGTCGGTCTCGGCGGGAACGGCGTCCGCCTCGTTCCCGGCGTTCGGGTTCACCTCGGGGTCATTCCGGTCAGTCATCTACAGGTCACACAACTTGTCTGTCGTCGTCGAGTGGCCGTCAGTCGTCGAGCGGCCCTTCACTTGTCGAGCGGAACGGTACGGGCGTTCGGGTCGTAACCCGGCGGCGGTCCCGCGGTGTCATCGCCCGGCGGCCGCGGCGCATTGGCCGAGCCTCGGATCTGCTGGCGCGGATCCTCGGTCACACAGTACAGATTGGTCGGGATGGTCAGCTCGAGGATCTGCGTCGGCCTACGGGGGGTGACCGGGTAGTTGCAGCTCGGGCGCGGGTAGACCGAGCCGAACGCCCACCACGCCCCATCGTGGAACATGGTGAGGCTCTTGACGCTGGCATCTCGGATGGCGGGGAACAGCGTCGCCAGCGCCGGCGCACGGAGTGCGCCCTGTTCGGCGATGTCGACGAACTGCTTCGTCACGTCCGTGATCGGATCGGTCAGCTGGTTGATCGACCCGGCCAGACTCGTGAACTGGGACGGGCCACGGTCGAGGAGCTCGCGGAGTTCCTTGTCGGACGACGCCGCCGCGTTCACCAGCGAACTCAATCCGGCCACCGTCGTGCCGAAGTCGGGCTGGATCTGCGCGGTCGTCTTGAAGATGGTGCCCGCGTTCTGGATGAACTTGGTCGTCTCCGGCAGCGCCGTGTACAGCTTCGCGAAGATGGTGCCGCCGGAGTCGAAGATCACCGACAGATCGTTCGGGCCGTCCTCGTCGTACAGTGCGATCTTCAGATTGTCCACGGCGGAACGAAGTTTCGCGGGATCGATCTGGTTGATCAGTTCCAGCGAGGACTCGAGCAGCTGCGAGAACGGTACGGTCACCTCGGTCTGGTCGGCCCGGATGACGTCGCCGTCCTCCAGGTAGGGACCGTCGGAGGTGTCCGGTTGGAAGTCGACGTACTGCTCACCCGCCGCGGAGAGTCCCAGCGCCGCGACCTTGGTGTCGCGGTTGATCTTGTACCGATCATCGACCGTGACCACGACCTTGACCGAATCCGGTTGCACCCGAACGGTGTCCACGTCGCCGATGCTGGCGCCGCGGAGGGTGACCCCCGAGGTCTCCTGCAGACCGCCGGAGATGGGGAACTCGATCGTGAGCGAGTACTTGTCGGCAAACGGTTGCCACCGCAGGACACTCAACGTGAGGTAGCCGAGTCCGACGACCATCACGAGCACCAGGGCGATGTTGCCCACGAGCACCGAATTCCGGCGAAGGACTCCGAACACGCCGCTCATCCGCAACACCCCTTGGTCCCGGTGATCCGCGCCAACAGGCGGGTCAGTGTCTGCTGCAACGCAGCCGAACCCTCGTCGACGTCCTCGATCTCGGGCAGCCTGCTCGCCGAGTCGAATCCGACACCGGGGCTGAGCCAGTACACCTTCGACGACACCGCAGCCGCGCTGCCCGGCGTGGACTTGACCCACTTCGGCGTGAGCGTGTGCAGGTTGTCGGCCAGCGACCCGAGCGGACCGGCGGCCTGCCGGAGGCCGGCCAGCACCGTCGACAGATGACCGAGCATCTCGACGAGATTGTCCTGGTCGGTGTCGAGGAAGTCGTTGGTCGCCGCGGTGACCTGCTGGGTCTTGTCCAGCGTCGTCAGGATCGTGGCGATCTGCCCGTTCAACGACTCCAGGGCCGGGCCCAGCTTGTTGATCGACGCCATGATCTGTGCGCGCCCGTCGGCGAGTTGTCCGGTCAGGACACGCGTGGTCGCCAGCGACCGGTCGACCGCCGCCGAGCTCTGGTTCAGCTTGCGGATACCGGTCGTCAGGCCGCGGATGGCACCGTTGAGGTCCGTCGGGTTCGTCGCGACGGCGCTGCTCAGTTCGGTGAGGATGACGGTCAGCGAGTTCAGCGATCCGCTGTCCACGACCCCGCTCATGCTGATCAGGAGATCCTCGACCGTCGCCGCGGCCGACGTCGGACCGGTGAGGGTGTCCCCGTCGACCATCAGGCCGTCACGCGCCTCGATCGGCGGCAGCAGCGCGACGAACACATCGCCCAGCGGCGTGGCCTGGCGCAGCTCGGCACCGGTGCCCACCGGGAGTTTGGTCTTCTTGCTGACCTCCATGGTCACCAGGGCGGTGTAGTCCTTGGCGACGAGGTCGGTGACCTGTCCGACGTCGGTTCCGTTGAGCTTCACCTTCGCCCGCGTCGGCAGGTTCAGCGCGTTGTCGAACTTCGCGTTCACCGTGATCGAGTCCCCGATGCCGCCCGGTGCGGGCAGCGGGATCTGTTCGACCGTGAGACTCGGGAGCAGACCGCACCCGGTGAGTCCCATCAGTGCGGCGAGCAGCACCGCGAGCACGCCGCCCCGGCGGAGCCGGTCGTCGCGATCGGGCCGGCGGCGTGACCGCGCCGGCGACGGACGCCCGTCCGGTCCCGGGCGGTCCAGCGAGTCCATCGTCGCCGCTCTCATTTCGTCAGCTCCAGCATCGCCGAGTAGATACCGAGATCAGGACCGAAGTCCTTGAGCTTGCCCGTCCGGCAACCGTCCTTCTGCAGGTTGATCGCCTCACAGAACTTGGCGAGCAGTTCGTTGTCGACGAGGGACTTGTCGAGGAGCACCTGTGCGCGCCACGCGCCCTGCTCGGCCGAGATGGAGTTGCTCAGATTCTGGAAGAGCAGCGGTCCGACGTCGATGGTCTCCACCACCTGCCGCGAGTAGTCGCTGAGGTTGGCGGTCAGCGCGGCGAGCCGGTCGAACGACACCGACATCGTGTTGGTGTTGTTCTGCAGGAACACGGTCGTGTTCTGCAAGGTCTGGTTCAGGTTCCCCAGCGTCGCGAGCAGACCCGGCGCCTGGTCGCCCAGCAGCTCCGAGACCTCGTTGACCGACTTCGAGAAGGCCGTCATCTTCGGATAGTTCTGCACCAGGGTGGTGGTCAGTCCCTCGATGGTCTCGATGATGTCGACGAGGGCATCGCTGTTGCCCGCCACCACGTCCGACGCCCCACCGAGCTCGTCGAGCGCCGCGCGGATCTCCTCGCCGTTGCCCGTCGCGATACCGGAGGTGATGTCGATCATCTCCGCGAGCGGCCCGGGTCCTTGACCTTCGCCCTTGAGTGCGACGACCAGACCGTCGATGGCGTCGAACAACTCGCCGACCGAGACCGGCGCCTTCGTCTCCTTCAGGACCGATCCGTCCTCGAGCTTCGGTCCGCCGTCGTAGGCCGGTGAGAGCTCGACGTGCCGCGTGGTGACGATCGAGGTGTTGACGATCGCCGCGGTCGCGTCGGCGGGGACCGGAACGTCGTTGTCGATCGTCATGGTCACCTTCACCCGGTCGCCCTGGGGCTCGACCGCGGTGACCTGACCGACCGGCATGCCGAGGACGGCGACGTCGTTGCTGACGTACAGCCCGGCGACGTTGTCGAAGTAGGCCGTGACCTCGATGGCCTGTCCCACGGCCGCTTTCCAGCTCCCGGGGATCATCGAGCAGCCGGAGAGCCCGAGAATGCCCAGCAGCGCGATCCCGATCAGCAGGATCGGGCGGCGACTTCCGTTGGCGTACATCGTCGTACCTGTCGTCCTGTCCGCGGTCAGCATCCGTCCACCACCCGGGCCAGGCACAGCCAGTTGTCCGGGAAGATGCCCCACGGCAGGTAGCCGTTGGCGTAGGGCCCGTCACCGATGACGTTGTTGGTCAGGCGAGCGGTGACCGGCAGGATCTCCAGCAGTTTGCGGAGATTGTTGCGGTTCTTCTCCAGCCCCTGCGTGATCGTGTTCAGATTCGCCATGATCGGCGCGAACTGGTTCGCGTTCTCGCCGGCGACCGCGGTCGCCTGCTCGGTGAGCTCGGCGATGCCGTCGAGCATGCGGGTGACCAGTTCTTCACGCGCGACGATCTTCTGGGTGAGGTCGCGTCCCTGCCCGACGATCACGGCCAGCTGGGCCTGATTGTCGTCGACGATGCTCGTG
This sequence comes from Gordonia lacunae, assembly GCF_002149015.1. Lineage (GTDB taxonomy): Bacteria > Actinomycetota > Actinomycetes > Mycobacteriales > Mycobacteriaceae > Gordonia > Gordonia lacunae. The sequence goes on from NZ_NGFO01000008.1 coordinate 90,346, forward strand.
ATCGTCTTGGTGTCGGCGATCAACTGATTGATCTGGTCCTTGCGGTTGGTGATGACCTTCGACATCTGGGTGAGCGCCTCGAAGGTCGGCTCGGTGATGGCCGGCACCCCGGCGAGCTGCCGATTGAGGGTCCGGATGCTCTCGGAGAGCGTCTTGTCGTCGATACCGGTCAGGATCGGCGCCCCCGCCTCGATGGTGCGCTGCAGGTCGTAGGGCACGGCGGTCTTCGCGATGTGCCCGTCGGGCGCGTCCTCGGGCGAATCCCCCAGCGACACATCGATGTAGCGCTGACCGAGCAGCGTCGACATCTTGATCTCCGCCGAGCCGTTGGACGTGACCCGGACGTCGTTGTCGACCTTCATGGTGATGGCCACGTGTTGCCCGGCGAGTTCGGTCTCGGTGACCTCGCCGACGTCGATGCCTGCGACGCGGACCTTGTCCCCCGGCCGGATACCGCCGGCCTGGGCGAAGTCGCCGGTGAGCGTCTGTTTGCCCAGGTGAGCCGTCGCGAGAACGGTCACGCCCAGCAACAGGGCGACGATGACGACGGCACCGATCAGGCCGAACCACACCCGCCGGTTGGTGCGGAAACTTCTACGGAACCAGCTCATCGGCACACCACCGAGTGATTCGTGCCGCCGATCTTGTTGAAGATGCCGGGCGGCAGCAGGACGTCACCGATGGCGACGTCGAGATCGCACGCATAGATGTTCAAGTAGGCGCCCTCACCGAGCACGAGCGGGAAATGACCGAGGAAGACCGGGGCGTCGACCGCCATCCGATCGAGTTTGGCGCCGTTGCTGATCAGCGTGTTGGTGGCGATCCGACCGTCGGTCGCGGCGTTGGCCAGACTCTGCCGGCTCTCGCTCAGCACGTCGGCGAATCCGCTTGCGGTACGGCCGATGTCGGTCACCGCGCTGCCGAAGGCCGCCGAGTTGGAGTTGAGATTGGCGATCAGCGCCGACATCGACTCGATGACCGTGCCCAGCTGGCCTCCCTGCCGCGACAGGTCACGCATCACCACGCTCAGGTTGTTGATGATCGCACCGAGCACGACATCGCGGTTGGCGGTGTCCTCTGCCAACCGGCCCACCTCGGCGACCGTGTAGCTCAGCGACACCGAATTGCCCTGGAACGCCTGGATCAATCCCTCGGACAGGGCGTTGACCTGCTCCGGGGTGAGGGTCTCGAACACCGGCTGGAATCCGGCCAGCAGCGTGGTGACGTCGAAGGAGTCCTCGGAGGGCAGTTCGAGCGTCGACCCCGGGTCGAGCGGTCGGCTCTCCCGGTTCGGGACGAGGGTCAGGTTCAGATACCGCTGCCCGATGAGGTTCTGATAGCGGATCGCCGCGCGGGTGTTGGTGTAGACCTGCTGGTTGTTCTGCACCTCGAAGGTGACCCGCGCGCGACCGTCGGTGAGTTCGATCTGGTCCACCCGGCCGACGCGGACGCCGGCCATGCGGACGTCGTCGCCCGTGGCGAGACCCGACGCGTCCTTGAAGTAGGTGGTGTAGCTGTTCGTCGTCCCCGGCACCGAACGTTCCAGCGTCGAGAAGATCACGTAGGTGACCAGCAACGCGGCGATGCCGAAGATCGTGAAACCGATCAGCGGTTTGCGGATCGACTCCGAGGCCGCGCTCATCGTCCTCCTCCTTGGCCGTCGCCGCCCGCGGCGCCGGTGGCGTTCCGTACGTCGAGCGACTGAACCAGTGGTCCGAGCATGATCGTGTCGGCGGCCGAGGGAGTCCGGCGCAACACTGTGCCGAGGGTCTTGTTGTCGGCATCGGTGGTCACGGTGCCCACCGGCTTGTTCCGGCGCATGCCGTCAGAGGGGTAGATCGACAGCGGACCCGACATGGTCGGCCCCGTCCCCGTTCCCGGCCCGACACAGCCCGGACCGCGCAGGGTGCCGTACGGGCCACCGTCGTAGACCGGACAGTTCTGCCGGGTGTAGCGCTGGAAGGCACCGAAGCTGACGCCGATGTTGAGCTGTACGTGCCCGTTGGTGCCGGTGAACACCGTCAGCACCCGGGCGGCCAGATTGTTGAGTGCGATCACGCCCTGGGGCAACGAGTTCGGTTCCAGGACAAGCGCACCCAGCATCCGGTTCAGATCGGTCACGAGGCGCTGACCGCCGTCGCCGTTACGCGCGAAGAGCAACTGGGTCTGATCGAGCAGCCCCTGGCTCGCCGTCAGCACCGCGGTCAGGTCGCGCTGCTTCTCCGCGATCGTCACCGCCGGGATCACGCTGCGTCCCAGGGTGTCGAGGAGCTGCGGCGCCGACTGTGACAGTCCGGTGAGCGCGGCGTCGAAGTTGTCGAAGCCGGGCGGGGCGCCCGGCGGGAACTGGGCGTTGATCGAGTCGAAGTAGGTCCGCAACACGCCGACGAACGACCCGAAGACCGACCCGCCGCCCTTGAGAGCGTCGGCGATGGTGCCGAGCACCTGCGCGAGCTCTTCCGGCGGCACCGCGTCGAGGATCTGCTTCAGCTCGTTCTGGGCGTCCTGCAGTTTGATCGTCTCGAGCGACTTGTCGGCCGGGATCACGGCACCGGCGGCGAGCCGGTCGCCGCCCACCTCGGCGGGCGGGACCAACTCGACGGAGTTGACGCCGAAGAGGTTCGACGGAACCGTCCGCGCGGTCACCGAGGCGGGAATCCCCTCGGCCTGCGCCGGCTCGATGTCGATGCCGACGTTCTTGATCAGCCGGGCGGCATCGGTCTGCGAGTCGTCGTCGACGGCGATGGACTTGACCGTCCCGACGATCAGCCCGTTGTACCGGACGTCGGCACCGTTGGAGAGGCCGTCGCCGACGTCGACGAGGTCGGCGGTCACGGCCACCGTCTTGCTGAACGTCCCCTGGTAGCGCATGAAGAGCAGCACGAAGATGACCAGCAGGACGAGCAGGAAGGCGACGCCGCGCAGCACGTACTGCAGCAGGGAGGGATTGCGCCCGTCGGTCGCGATGTTCACGGTCTCCCCCTCAGCCCGATATCTTGATTCCGGGCGAGGTGCCCCAGAACACGAGTGTCATGACCAGATTCGCGAACACGATGACGATGATCGCGAGGCGGATGGCATGTCCGGCAGCAACTCCCACTCCTTCGGGTCCCCCTGAGGCGAAGTAGCCGTAGTAGCACTGGATGAAGGTCGTCAGCAGGACGAAGACGATCACCTTGATGAACGAGAACAACATGTCCCACGAGACGAGGAACTGGTTGAAGTAGTACAGGTAGGTGCCCCCACCCTGACCGCTCTGCACCATGAACATGAACTGGCAGGCGAGATAGTTCGCGGCCAGCGACACCGAGTAGAGCGGGACGATCGCCAGGACCGCCGCGCACATCCGGGTGGTGACGAGGTACGGCAACGGCCGGATCGCGATCGCCTCGAGCGCGTCGATCTCCTCGGCGATGCGCATCGAACCCAGCTGCGCGGTGAACCGGCAGCCCGACTGGGCGGTGAACGCGGTCGCGGCGAGCAGGGGCGCGATCTCACGGGTCGTCGCGAACGCGGACAGACCACCGGTCACCGGCGACATGCCGAGCAGGTTGAGGGCGGTGTAGCCCTCGATCCCGACCGTCGCGCCGCCCATGACCCCGAGGATCACCATGACGCCGACGGTTCCGCCGCCGACCACGATGGCGCCGTTGCCCCACGCCACGTCGGCCAGCAGGCGCCACACCTCTTTGCTGTAGTGGCGGAACGCCAGCGGAACCGCACCGATGGACCGGACCAGGAACGTGATCAGGTGACCCATGGCGGCCAGCGCATCGCGCGGACCGCGGTACACCGCCTTCGCGGCCTCGAGCGGCCGCAGGGCCGGTGGCACATACCGTGACGCGGTCATCTCACACCACCTTCGCCGGGAACAGGATCGTGAACAGCTGGGTCAGGATCACGTTCACCGTGAACAGCAGCAGAACCGAGTTGACGACGGCGGCGTTCACCGAGTTGGCCACGCCGGCGGGCCCGCCCTTCGTCGAGAGTCCGCGATCGCAGGCGACGATCGCCACGATCGCGCCGAATATGACGGCTTTGGCCAGGGCGAACATCAGGTCGGCGGTGGTCGCGAAGGACGCGAAGGTCCCGGTGTAACTGCCCGGTGTGCCGCCCTGGAAGTAGACGTTGAAGACGTAACCCGTGATGAACCCGACGAAGCAGACGAATCCGCAGAGGAGAAAACTGACCACCATCGTCGCGAGCAGTCGCGGGGAGATGAGGCGCTCGATCGGGTTGACGCCCATGACGCGCATCGCGTCGATCTCGTCGCGGATCGTGCGCGAGCCCAGGTCGGCGGCGATGGCCGAGCCGACCGCGCCCGCCAGGAGCAGCGACGTGACCAGCGGGGCGCCCTGCCGGATCACGCCCAGGCCCGTCGCAGCGCCGGAGAACGAGGTCGCACCGACCTGACCGGCGATGTTGGACACCTGGATCGACACGATGACGCCGATCGGGATCGCGACCAGGAGCGTCGGGAAGACCGAGGTACTGGCCATGAAGGCGCACTGCCGGACGAACTCGCCGAACGGGAACCGTCGCTTGAAGAGGTCGACGAACAGGGTCCGGAACACCTCGACGAACATGCCCAGCTGGCGTCCGAAGGTGTCGAACGACGCCACGATGTGGCCGTTGTACCACGACCGAACCGCCCCCGGTCTCTTGCGACCCACCTCCTCGTCGTCCGAGGTGACTGCGTTAGTGCTCAATCCCTACCCTTGCGTCTCGGCTTACCCGTTCACCGGCCGTCAGGTCGCGATCGCGCGCGTCGTGGCCGACGCGCGTCCTCGTTTCCGCAGAACCCCTCCGCGTGCCCCCCGTGGGCAGGAGCGCCGCGGGTAACATACCCCATTCTCGTGGTCTGAATGTGTCCGGCCTCACACTAACCCGGCGACTGCGTCTGTCCGAGGTCCGACATACCTTGCATGATGTGACGAATCCCCCGACCGCTTCCGCTGGTGCCCAGAGCACAATAACCTGGTCGGCCGACCAACGGGAACAAAACCTATCACTTCGTTCCATTGGGGAGCCTTTTCGGGCACCCCGATCCCTGGGCGAGATCCGTGTCTGGGCCCCGAGTGCACAGGTCGTCGAGCTCGTGACCACGAGCGGCACGGGCTCGGCCCAGGAGCGCACCCCCATGTCGGCGGCGCCGGACGGATGGTGGGAGGTCGACGCCGCGCCGGCCGGCGGCACCGGTGGCGAACTCCGCTACGGCTTCTCGGTCGACGGCGGACCAGCGCGTCCGGACCCGCGCGCCGTCCGGCTGCCGGGCGGGGTGCACGAACTGTCCGCGCTGTTCACTGTCGAGGCCGACGCCTGGACCGACACCGCGTGGGCCGGCCGCGACATCCGGGGCGCGGTGGTCTACGAGCTGCATCTGGGAACGTTCACGGCCGAGGGCACGCTCGACTCCGCGATCAGCCGCCTCGACCACCTCGTCGGGCTGGGGGTCGACTTCGTCGAACTGATGCCGGTCAACGCGTTCAACGGTGACCACAACTGGGGTTACGACGGCGTCGGCTGGTACGCGGTCCAGGAGACTTACGGCGGCCCCGCTGCGCTGGCCCGGTTCGTCGACGCCTGTCACGGTGCAGGACTGGGCGTCGTCCTCGACGTCGTGTACAACCACCTCGGCCCCTCCGGCAACTACCTACCCGACTTCGGGCCCTACCTCAGCGAGGGGACGACATCCTGGGGGTCGTCGGTCAACCTGTCCGATCCGGACTCCGACGAGGTGCGCGCGTTCATCATCGGCACCGCGTTGCGGTGGTTCAGCGAGTTCCATGTCGATGCACTGCGTCTCGACGCCGTGCACGCGCTCGCCGATCACCGCGCCGTCCACATCCTGGAGGAGCTCGCCGCCGCCACCGACGACCTCGCCGCCCGTCTCGGGCGCCCACTCTCGCTGGTCGCCGAGAGCGATCTCAACGATCCCCGGATGATCCTGCCGCGCACCGTCAACGGGCTCGGACTCACCGCGCAGTGGGACGACGACATCCACCACGCGATCCACACCCTGGTGTCCGGCGAGCGGCAGGGTTACTACGGCGACTTCGGGAGCTACGGCTGCCTGGCGAAAGTCCTCACCGGCGGCTTCTTCCACGACGGCACGTATTCGTCGTTCCGCAGGCGTCATCACGGCCGGCCGATCCCGACCGGCACCGTGCCCGCGTCCGCCCTCCTCGCCTACACCTGCAACCACGACCAGATCGGTAACCGGGCGGTCGGCGACCGCCCGAGTGCCTATCTCGACGGCGGGCAGCTGGCGATCAAGGCGGCGTTGGTCCTGCTGTCCCCCTTCACCCCGATGCTGTTCATGGGTGAGGAATGGGCCGCGGCGACACCCTTCCAATTCTTCACCTCCCACCCGGAGCCGGAACTGGGCCGCGCCACGGCCGAGGGGCGCAAGGCGGAGTTCGCCGAGCACGGCTGGGACAGCGACGACGTGCCCGACCCCCAGGACCCGGCGACGTTCGAGCGGTCGAAGCTGGACTGGACCGAACTCGACGAGCCCGACCATGCCCGGATGCTCGACTTCTATCGCACGCTGACCGCACTGCGGAAAGCCGAAGCGGCGCTGCACGACCCGGCCTTCGCGTCGGTGTCCGTCGAATTCGACGACGCATCCGGCTGGTTCGCGATGCATCGCGGGGACTGGTCGGTGGTGTGCGTGCCCGGGGACGAACCGGTCGCCGTGCCCGTCGCGCTCGACGTCGAAGTGGCGTGGGAGCCGGTCCGCTCCGACGACGCCGGACTCACCTCGCCGGGACACAACGTGATCATCGGTCGCCGCGGCAACGCCTCATAGCCCGAAGCCGCGTGTGCCGCGGCTTCGGGCAATGGGCTCGGGGTGGTCAGACGGCGTCGGTGGTGCCGTCACCGTCGACATCGGTGAGTGCGGCGTCGACGGCTCCGTCGCCGTCGGTGTCGATGAGAACGGCGTCGGCGGGGATCTCGGTGCTCATAGTGGGGTCCTTCCAAGTGGAGGAGCACTGGTGTGCAGTGCTTCTGGGCGGTTCATGTACTTGGAGGCGACCCCGGCCGGGAATGTTCCCGCGTTGTCGAGAGTCGTTCGGATGGCGGACACCGGGGCTGCGGGCATACGCCTCGGCCCACGAAGCAGCCGACGTCCTACGTGAGGTAGGCGTACGCCGGGGAACCCGGCTCGAGGCGCTCGCAGTGCAACCGCGAGCGGTCCATCCGGTCCATGAGCCCGCCGAGGCCGTCGCGGTGCCCCAGCTCGATCCCCACCAGCGCGGCGCCGGTCTCGCGGTTGTTGCGCTTGACGTACTCGAACACGGTGATGTCGTCGTCGGGCCCGAGCACCTCGTCGAGGAACCGCCGCAGTGCGCCCGGCTCCTGCGGGAAGTCGACGAGGAAGTAATGCTTCAGACCCCGATGGACCAGCGAGCGTTCGATGATCTCGCCATAGCGGGACACGTCGTTGTTGCCGCCGGAGACGAGACACACCACCGAGGCGTCCGCCGGCAGCTGCAGCTTGTCGAGGATCGCGACGGCGAGCGCCCCCGCGGGTTCGGCGATGATGCCCTCGTTCTGGTAGAGCTCGAGCATCGCCGAGCAGATGGCGCCCTCGTCGACATGGGTGATGTGCGCGGTTCCCGGCGCGGGCGTGAACGGTTCGTCCGGCACCACCCGCACGGCAGGCGTCGGGGTGATCTGGGCGAGCACCGGGTGGTCGGTGACCGTCGCACCCAGGTCCGACAACACGCGATGTCCGATGGCCCCGATGCGTTTGACCGCCGCGCCGTCGACGAAGGGGTCGATCTCGGCAAGGGTGACCGGTCCCCCGTTGACGAGGGCCGCGCTCAGCGAGACCGCACCGGTCGGTTCGACCCCGACGATCGTGACGTCGTCGGAGAGGCCCCGGAAGTAGGTCGCCATCCCCGCGAGACATCCGCCGCCGCCGACCGGGGCGACGACCACGTCGGGGACGCGGCCGAGCTGTTCGACGATCTCGTGGGCGATGGTTCCCTGGCCGGCCGCGGTCCGCGGGTCGTCGAACGCGTGGATCCACACCGACCCGGTACGGATCACGTCGTCCTGCGCAGCCGCCGCGGCGGCGTCGTAGGTTTCCCCGACGGCCCGTAGTTCGACGAAGTCGCCACCGTGCCAACGGATTCGATCCCGCTTCTGTTTGGGCGTCGTGGTCGGGACGTAGATGCGCCCGGGCACCCCCATGCTGCGGCAGGCGAATGCGACGCCCTGGGCGTGGTTACCGGCGCTGGCCGCGACGACTCCGCGCGACAGTTCCTCGGCGGAGAGCTGAGCCATCACGTTGTAGGCCCCGCGCAGCTTGTACGACCGGACGGCCTGGAGATCCTCACGCTTGAGGAAGATCTCGGCACCGGTGTCGGCCGACAGCCGCGGACAGATCTCGAGTGGGGTACGCGCCACCGCGTCGGCAATGCGGATCGACGCGGCTTCGATCGCGTCTACCGACAAAGCCTGCTGATGGACCGGGACGTGGTGCGTACTCACGACAGCCATGTTCTCACTGTCGGCCGACGATCCGGCCCTGTGGGTTGCGGTCAGGCCGTCGGCATCGCGGTCGAATCGCGATCGCGGCACATTGGCCCGCTCGGTGGCGTAACACTGGACGGTGCGTGTGAAAGCGGCCCGGACGGGGAACCTCCCCCACGACCGTCTCACTCGCGACCACCGACGGCGACCCAGCCCCACCCACCAGGGAGCAGCCATGACCTCTCGTCGAACCTTCCCACCCCGCGCTCGTCGACTGTCGCGGCTGGCCGCGCTCGGCGCCGCCGCCGCCCTGGCAGTCGGGCTCGGAGCCGCGGTGGACCCCGCACCGGCGGCGGCCGCCCCGGTGTGTGCGGGCGCCGGACAACCGGCGCGACTCGTCGGCTCCGTGCCCGGCGCGGCCCTCGAGAGCCTGACCGTCGATGCCGGTGGCCGTCTCTACACCACCGATCTGATCACCGGCCGCGTGTATCGCCTCGCCCGACCCGGCGCACCGGCCGTTCCGATCGCGCGCGTGCCGGGCGGAAGCGGAGCCGGCGCGCTGGCCTGGACCCCCAGCGGCACCCTGCTGGTCGGCTACGGTGCCGATCCGCGTGTGTTCGTCGGCGACGCGCTGCGCCACGCGTCCATCGCGCGTCTCGATGTCAACACCCGCGCGCTGCGCCCCTGGGTGTCCGGACTCTCGGCAGCCAACGGAATGGACGTCTCCGCGCGCGGAAATATCTACGCCACCAATGATTTCGGCAATCTCATCGGCCGGGTGAGCCCCGCCGGCGCCGTGCAGGCGGCCTGGGGAGCGCTGCCGAGCGCCAACGGAGCAGTCCTCGGACGCGGCGACGGGTGGCTGTACGTGTCACGGACGTTCGTGAACCCCGGCGTCAGCCGGATCTCCACCGCGAATCCGCGAGTCGTGCAGAATCTGCTCAACGTCGGTGCGCCCTCGACTCCCGACGGATTGACGCTGGATTCGCGCGACCGGCCGATCGTGCCGTTCAACGCGACGGGCGAGATCGTGCGGGTCACCTCGCCGGGCAGCTACTGCGTGCTGGCTGCCGGACTCCCGACCTCGAGTGTCGTCTCGTACGGACGCGGGAACCGCGGATTCTCGGCAGGACGGCTGTTCCGCGCCGGATTCGACGGTCGGATCTACGAGATCCCGGGCGGGTTCGACGCCGGGGCGACAGCTGCCGTTCCGGGCAGGTGACGCTCGCCCCACCACACGGCGAGGAGGGCCAGTCCGCTCACCCAGGCGGTGACCTCGAGCGAGCCGACGAGCACGAGACTCACCAGCGCAACCGCCGCGGCGACCACGAGTGCGTGAACCTTGTGCGCGGGCCATGGCACGCCGAGGACGTCGACGGTGCGGGCTGCACGCGGCTCACGATGGCTGGAGTCGACATCGATCAGGGTCGTCATCTCGAACCACTCCCTCACTGGCCGCGTGCACTGGACGTTGGCGTCGAGTGTAGCGGATGGCGAAGGAAAATGTTCGGGCACCCGAATCCTCGGTCACGGCCACGGGAAGTCGCGCACCCAGGGCGCCCTCATCTCAGCTCAGACAACTGGGTCCGAGGAGTGCCTTGAGGTCGCCCATCAACGCCGAACTCGGCGCCACGCGCAGCGACTCGGTCAGTTTCAGCTGAGTCTGCCGCTTGTCGCTGACCAGGGTGACGTGCACGTCGGCCATGCCGGGGTGCCGGGTCAGCACCTGCTTGAGCGCGGCGACCCGATCCGGGGTGCACAGCCGGGCCGACAGCGTGAGGGCCACGGGCTTGGTCGCTCCGGCGGTCTCGAGGTCTGGCACCGCGAGGTCGTTCGCGCTGATCATCATGCTGTCGTCACGCAGGTTCACCCGCGCCTTGATCAGCACGATGTTGTCGGCGACGATGTCCATCCCGTACGCGGTGTAGGCCCGCGGGAAGAAGTAGACCTCGACACCACCGACCATGTCCTCCAGCGTGACCGCGGCCCACGGCTCACCCTTCTTGTTCACCCGGCGCGTCACCGACGAGATGATGCCGCCGATCGTGATCTGGGCGCCGTCGGCGACGTTCCCCTCGAGCAGCGTCGAGATCGACGTGTCGGTGTGCGCGGCGATCGCGTGTTCGACGCCACTCAGTGGGTGGCCGGACACGTAGAGCCCCAACATCTCTCGTTCGATGGCGAGCTTGTGCTTGGTGTCCCATTCCTCCTCGGGGACCTTGACCGCGAACACCTCGGCCATCGAGTCGTCGGCTCCGCCGGCGTCGCCGAAGAGGTCGAACTGCCCGATCGCCTCGGCCTTCTTGGTGCCGATGACCGATTCGACGGCCTCTCCGTGCACGAGGAACAGACCCTTGCGCGGGTGCCCGAGTGAGTCGAACGCCCCGGCCTTGATCAGCGACTCGGTGACCTTCTTGCTGCACGCGGTGACGTCGATCTTGCCGAGGTAGTCGGAGAAGTTGGTGAACTTCCCCTTCTCCTCGCGCGCCGAGATGATCGACCCGACGACCCCGGACCCGACGTTGCGGATCGCGGCCAGGCCGAATCGGATGTCCTTGCCGACCGCGGCGAAGTTCCGCTGCGATTCGTTGACGTCGGGCGGCAGCACGGTGATCCCGAGCTTGCGGCAGTCGGCCAGGTAGATCGCGGCCTTGTCCTTGTCGTCGCCGACCGAGGTCAGCAGACCGGCCATGTACTCGGCGGGATAGTTCGCCTTGAGGTAGGCGGTCCAGAAGGACACCAGTCCGTAGCCCGCGGCGTGCGACTTGTTGAACGCGTACCCGGCGAACGGCAGGACGGTGTCCCACAGCGCGGTGATCGCGGCCTGGGAGAAACCGTTGTTGCGCATTCCCTCCGCGAAGCCGTCGTAGGCCTCGTCGAGGATCTCCTTCTTCTTCTTGCCCATCGCGCGACGCAAGAGATCGGCCTGTCCGAGCGAATACCCGGCGACCTTCTGCGCGATCTGCATGATCTGCTCTTGGTAGACGATCAGGCCGTAGGTCTCCGACAGGATCTCCTTGAGCGGCTCCTCGAGCTCCGGATGGATCGGCCGGATGTCCTGCAGACCGTTCTTGCGCTTGGCGTAGTCGGTGTGGGCGTTCACACCCATCGGGCCCGGCCGGTACAGCGCGAGGACGGCGACGATGTCCTCGAACCCGGTGGGCTGCATCATCTTCAGGAGTTCACGCATGGCCGCGCCGTCGAGCTGGAACACACCGAGCGTGTCACCACGGGCGAGCAACTCGTAGGTCTTGGGATCCTCGAGCGGCAAGGCGTCGAGGTCGAGGTCGATGCCCCGGTTCAGCTTGATGTTCTCTAGGGCGTCACCGATGACGGTGAGGTTGCGCAGCCCGAGGAAGTCCATCTTGAGCAGACCGATGGCCTCACACGACGGATAGTCCCATCCGGTGATGATCGCGCCGTCCTGCGCGCGCTTCCACACCGGGATCGCGTCGGTCAGGGGCTCCGACGACATGATCACCGCGCAGGCGTGGACGCCGGCGTTGCGGATCAGCCCCTCGAGCCCGATCGCGGTGTCGTAGATCTTCTTGACGTCCGGGTCGGTCTCGATCAGGGTGCGGACCTCGGCGGCCTCGCCGAAGCGCTCGTGCTCGGGGTTGGTGATGCCCCAGACCGGGATGTCCTTGGCCATGATGGGCGGCGGGAGTGCCTTGGTGATGCGGTCGGCGATGGCGAAGCCCGGCTGACCGAACTGCACGCGCGCCGAGTCCTTGATCGCGGCCTTCGTCTTGATGGTTCCGAACGTGATGACCTGGGCCACCTTGTCGCTGCCCCACCGGTCGGTCGCGTACCGCACCATCTCGCCTCGACGACGGTCGTCGAAGTCGATGTCGATGTCGGGCATCGACACACGCTCGGGGTTGAGGAATCGCTCGAAGAGCAGTCCGTGCGGGATCGGGTCGATGTTGGTGATGCCCAACGCCCAGGCCACGAGGGAGCCGGCCGCCGACCCACGGCCCGGGCCCACCCGGATGCCGACCTCGAGTGCGTGGCGGATGAGATCGCCCACGACGAGGAAGTAGGCCGGGAACCCCATCTGGATGATGACGTCGAGTTCGTAGTTGGCGCGCTGCAGGTACTCCTCGGGTACCTCGGTGCCGGCGAACCGCCGCTCCGCGAGGCCCTTGGCGACCTCCTTGCGCAGGAACGTCTGCTGCGTCTCGCCGTCGGGCACCGGGAAGACCGGCATCCGGTCGCGGTGCGTGAAGACCTCTTTGTAGGACTGGACGCGCTCGCCGATCTCGAGGGTGTTGTCGCACGCCCCGGGGACGATCGAATCCCACTGCTCGCGCATCTCGGCCGCGGACTTCAGGTAGTAGCCGTCACCGTCGAACTTGAACCGGGTCGGGTCGGAGAGGGTCTTGCCGGTCTGCACACACAGCAGCGCCTCGTGCGCGGCGGCGTGCTCCTTGGTGACGTAGTGACAGTCGTTGGTGACGATCGGCTCGATGCCCAGCTTGCGGCCGATCTCGAGCAGCCCGTCGCGCACGCGACGTTCGATCTCGAGGCCGTGCTCCATCAGCTCGAGATAGAAGTTGTCCTTGCCGAAGATCTCCTGCCACTTCGCCGCGGCCTCGAGAGCCTCGCGGTCGTGACCGAGCCGGAGTCGCGTCTGCACCTCACCGGACGGGCAGCCCGTCGTCGCGATGATGCCCTCGGCGTGCTCGGCGATCAGGTCCACGTCCATCCGCGACCACTTGCCGAGCTGTCCCTCGATCGACGCCAGGGACGACAGCTTGAACAGGTTGCGCAGACCGGTCGCGTTCTCGGCGACCATCGTCATGTGCGTGTACGCACCCGAGCCCGAGACGTCGTCGCTCTTCTGCTCGCGGGTGCCCCACTGGATGCGTTTGGTGTCGAACCGCGAACCGGGCGCGATGTAGGCCTCGATACCGATGATCGGCTTGATGTCGTTCTTGACCGCGGTGTTGTAGAACTCGCTGGCGCCGAACATGTTTCCGTGGTCGGTCATGCCGATCGCGGTCATCCCCAGACGTTTGGCCTCGGCGAACAACGGGGACACCTTCGCCGCACCGTCGAGCATGGAGTACTCGGTGTGGTTGTGCAGGTGTACAAACGAGTCCGTCACGGCGCCTCTTCTGTCCAGATCAGTCGGTAGATGTCGGTTCAGTCGTCAGATGTCGGTTCGATCGGTGTGCGTCGGCGCCCAGGAGAGCCCTCGAGGACGTTCGGCGTGCCGGGTCCGATTCCGGGTCCACTCTAGGCGCGTGGACCGACACCTCCGGGGTGCCACTCCGGGTCGTGACGCATGGGACAGCTGTGGTACCACGGCGGCGCAGGCCACCGGGTTCTCCGCGATCACAGAGTTAGGAACACGACGACGATCGCGATCAGCAGCACCGCCGCGGTGATCGCCAGCAGGACGGGCAGCCGGTTCGACGGCGGGGGTATCGACCCGGCCGGATCGGCAGGGCTACGGGACGGCGGGCCGCTGCCCGCGATCGGCCGACCGGCGCGGCCCGGCGCGGCGCCGTCGGGTCGTAGGTGGTCGTTGCTCTGCCGAAAGGGGTTCGACGGCGGGTGCTGCCATACCGCCGGATCGGCGCCGGTCGCCGGCCGCGATCCCTCTCCCGGACGCACCGGCCGGCCCGGCTGCGACCCTCGAGCCGGTCGCGGCCCCTCATCCGGGCGTGGCGCGCGGGCCGGACCCCGATCGGGTGGCCTGCCCGCCTGCGCACCGCGCGCCGGTGCCGCACGCTGCGTGGCTTCCAGAGCCGGGTCGGGAGTCCCGGGGCGCCCGGGCCGGGCCGGGCGCGGATCCGCGGGGATCCGACCGGCGGCCGGGGGGTGCCCGGCGGGCGGCGGTGCCGGCCGGCCGGGTCGCATGGGCATCTCCGATGGCGGGCCCGGTACGGCGCGGCCGGCCCCGTGCGTGCCGGGTAACCTGCGGATCGTCTCCGCATCGAGGTCGGCGACAGACCTCGGGCGCACATTCCGCAGACTCGTCGCCAGGGCGTCGGCGAACTCCCGGCAACTGGCGAATCGGTCGCCGGGCGCCTTCGCCATCGCCCGGGTGACGACGGTGTCGGCCTCGGGCGAGAGTCCGGGTACGAGCTCGGACATCCGCGGCACCGGCTCTTTCAGATGCGCTCCGATGACCGCGCCGTTGTCGCGATCATCGAACGGCACGCGACCGGTGAGCAGGTGGAACGTGGTGGCCGCCAGCGAGTACTGATCGGTCCGGCCGTCGAGTCGACCGCCCGTCAACTGTTCGGGCGAGGCGTAGGACAGCGTGGCGAGGACCGTACCGACCGACGTGAGCGCCTCTGTCTCGTCGGACAGCTTGGCGACCCCGAAATCGGTCAGCAGAACCCGCCGCTCGTCGAATGACGAGTCCTCGTCGACCTCGGCGAGCAGGATGTTGGCGGGTTTCACGTCGCGGTGCAGCAGTCCGCGCCGGTTGGCGTGGTCGATCCCCCGCGCCACCTCCGACACGATGTGCACCACGCGCCGTGGGGCGAGCCGCCCTCGTGCGGCGAGTTCCCGTGCAC
Source organism: Gordonia lacunae (assembly GCF_002149015.1). Classification (GTDB taxonomy): domain Bacteria; phylum Actinomycetota; class Actinomycetes; order Mycobacteriales; family Mycobacteriaceae; genus Gordonia; species Gordonia lacunae. The sequence goes on from NZ_NGFO01000008.1 coordinate 105,363, forward strand.
AGTCGGTTCCCGGGACGTACTGCATGGCGATCCACAGCAGATCGGCCTCCGCGGGAGCCGAGGCCGAACCGGACGACCTCGACGCCACGGGCACGGCGGCGCGACCGCGATTGAACACGGTGACGATGTTGGGGTGGTCGAGTGTCGCCGCGACCTCGGCCTCGCGCAGGAACCGGCGACGGAAATTGCTGTCGGTGAGTCCGGCCGAGGCCTTGAGCACCTTCAGGGCGTCGTACCGCGGCAGTTCGGGATGCCGGGCGAGGAAGACCGCACCCATGCCGCCGCTGCCGAGTACCCGGTCGACGCGGTACCCGGCGACGAGGGTTCCCGGCTCGAGCACCCTCTCAATCTAGCGGGGTGTCTCGGCGATAGTCGACCGCTCTCCGGCGTTCGACCGGCGGATACCGGCCATCTGTTCTCGGGACACACCGCGCGGCGAGTTCGGCGGGCATGTCGCCCACGAGCGGCCGGATCAGGTCGCCCGCAGGATGTCGAGCGCGTGCTGCAGGTCCTCGGGATAGGACGAGGTGAACTCCACCTGCCGACCGTCGGCGGGATGGGCGAACCCCAGCGAGCGCGCGTGCAGCCACTGGCGCTCGAGACCGAGCTTCTTCGCCAGGACCGGGTCGGCGCCGTACGTCGGATCACCGCAACACGGGTGATGCAGGGCCGAGAAGTGGACCCGGATCTGGTGCGTACGACCGGTTTCGAGGTGCACGTCGAGCAGTGATGCTGCCGCGAACATCTCCAGGGTGTCGTAGTGGGTGACACTCGGTTTGCCGTTCGCGGTGACCGCGAACTTCCAGTCGTTGCCGCGGTGGCGGCCGATCGGCGCATCGATGGTCCCCGACGGCGGGTCGAGGTGCCCCTGGACCAGTGCGTGGTATCCCTTGTCGACGGTCCGCTGTTTGAAGGCGCGCTTGAGCAGTGTGTACGCCCGCTCGGACACCGCGACCACCATGACTCCCGAGGTGCCGACGTCGAGCCGGTGGACGATGCCCTGACGTTCATGCGCACCCGAGGTCGAGATCCGGAACCCGGCGGCGGCCAGCGCCCCGATGACCGTCGGGCCGCTCCAGCCGACGGACGGATGCGCGGCCACCCCCACCGGCTTGTCGACGACGACGATGTCGGAGTCGTGATAGATGACCTCGAGGTCCTCGACGGGCGTCGGCTCGACGCGCAGCGGTTCCTCGGGCTCGGGCAGGGTCACGTGCAGCATCGTGCCCGCGGCCAGCTTGTGGGACTTCCCCACCGCCACCCCGTCGACGACGACATCGCCGTCCTCGGCGAGGGTGGCGACGACGGTGCGCGACAGCCCGAGCATCCGCGAGACGCCGGCGTCCACGCGCATGCCGTCCAGGCCGTCGGGCACCGGCAGGAAACGCGACTCACGCATGGGCACCGCCCTCGGTGCCCTCAGGGCCCGCGGTGTCGCGCTCGTCGCGCCGGTCACGCCGGGCGGCCCAGCCCGTCCGGGTGCCGTCGTAGTCGAAGCCGAGCGCCGACAGGACGACCAGCAGGATCGCGCCGCAGACGACGGCGGAGTCGGCGACGTTGAACACCGGCCACCATCCCACCGACACGAAGTCGACCACGTGACCCTGAAGCGGTTGCGGTGCCCGGAAGATCCGGTCCATCAGATTCCCGATGGCCCCACCGAGTACGAGTGCCAGACCGGCCACCCACCACCAGGACCGCAGGCGGCTGCTGTAGCGGATGATGACGAGGACCACCACCAGGGCGATGATCGAGAGCACCCAGGTGTATCCGGTCGCGAGCGAGAATGCCGCCCCGCTGTTGCGGATGAGACGCAGGGTCACGAAGTCGCCGATGATCTCCACCGGGCGTGCCGGATCCAGCGTGGCGACCGCGATCGTCTTCGTCAGCTGGTCGAGGCCCAGGATGACGAGTGCGACGCCGAGCACCGCGAGGGTGACCTTCGGGAGCCGGCCGCTGCGCTCGCGTACAGACGTGTCGGTGTCGTCGGGTCCGGTGTCGGCCCCCGGTTCGACACTTCCGTGCGGGTCCACGTGCTCTCGATCCGTCAGGGGTTGGTCATCCACAGCATCATTGTCCACGACCCGTCGAATACCCTGGCTACCCGTGTCCCCGCATCCCCGCCGCCTCCGGTCCGTCGTCTCGTCGATCGCGGCGGCGACCGCGCTGTCGGTACTGGTCGCGGGATGCTCGTCGGACGCCGACGAGACGCCCGGCGCCGCGGGACCGAGCACGTCGGCGGGCTGCAGCACCGGCTCGCCGTCTCGTGCTGCCGGTGCGGCGCCGGTCCCGATCGCACCGGCGACGGTGACGATCGTCGACCCGGGCAACGGCGAACGCCGGGTGCCCACGACCGCACCGGATGTCGCGACCGCCCAGTCGGTGACCCTGGTGACGACGTCGGAGGTCGCGTCACCGGGCAGCGCGGACGCCCAGACCGTCGAGATGCCCCTCACGGCACGCTTCGGCTGCACCGATCTCGCCGACCTCGAACTCGCCCTCGGCACGGTCACATCGCCCGACCCGGCACTGAACGAGGCGATGGCGGCGATGGCCGGCGCGACGGCCGGGCTCACCCTCGGTCCGGGATATGCGCCGGTGTCGCTGCGTATCGCGCCGCCGGAGCAGGCGGGAGGCGAGGCGCGTCTCGCGGTCGAGCAGGCGCTGGTGTCGGCGTTCAACACCGCGGTGGTCCTGCCGACCGAACCCGTCGCGGTCGGTGCGACGTGGCGCAGCGAACGGGTCATCGCGGCGGCGGCGACCGTCACCCAGACGATCGAGGCACGACTCACCTCCTGGGACGGCAACCGGCTGACCATTGACTACACGGCCGACGAGACGCCGGTGAACTCGGTGTTCGCGATCCCCGGCGGTGGTGACAGTCTCACCATCAGCCGCTACAGCTACGCCGGCGAGGGCACGGTCACCGTCGATCTGACCCGCGGGCTCCCGGTGTCCGGGAAGGCCACCTACCGCGGGGCCCGCGAACTCGTCGGCGCGGACCCGGGCCGTCCGCTGTTGCAGCAGACCGGCCTGTCCGTCACCTGGCGCTGAACGCCGACGGCCCCGGGTCGCCGACATCTGTCGGCGATCCGGGGCCGCGGATCACGATGTGCGAGAGACGGGCCGAAAGGCGCCGTCGCAGACGCCACTCCACTCCGTGACGAGGCGGAGAGAGGTCAGCTCGCGGGGGCACACATGGCGCTCTGGACCTGGTAGAGGCCGAGGAGGTTGCACACGGTCTCGTTCGACAGCTTCCAGCGTCCGTCGTCGTAGACGATGGTCGACTCGGCGTTGGTCGGCGGGTTGCCTGCGGTCTCGATCCGGACCTTGACGCGGGCCTTGTTGGGGCCGGCGCTGATCACCGGGTTGACGAGGACCCAGTCGACGTCGGAGTTCTCGGCTCGCGCCTTGACCAGCTCGTCGAAGATCGCCGGGTCCTTCTCCGAACCCTCGACGAGCTCCACCTTCTGGGCCCGCGGGATGTTCGGGTCGACCGCCTTGTCGACCAGCTCGTTGAGGGCCGCGATCGACGGCGGGTTGCTGCCGTCGGTGATCTCGGAGCCGCCGCCGGCGGCTGCGGTGTCGGTGCTGGTGAGCGTCGGTGCGGGTGGTGCGTCGGCGTCGTCACCGCCACAGGCCGCGACGGTGGTCATCAACGCTGCCGCGATCATGGTCGCGCCCAGAAATTTCCGATACTTCAACGATCTCCCTCACTGTGTTCTCGGGTATGGGGTTGCGCCGGTGGGCGCTGCTCGTACCGCGATGCCGGAAGTGTCTGCCGGGTACGACCCGGCGACGGCCCACACCACTATGCCAAACGACGAGCGCTGCGGGTCCCCGGTATCGACGACAGGCACCGGCGATCCGGCCGTCCGACGGCGCCGAGCAGGCAACGCTTGACGGGCCGCCCGGGTTCCGGTGAACCTTGGGCACCATGACAGGCACCCCGCCCACCGGCACCCCCGCGATCGTGCTGATCAGCACCGGAGGCACCATCGCAGCCCACCGCACCGCCGACGGCGCGGTACCCGCACTCGGTTCCGTCGAACTCCTGACCGCGGTCGGCACAACCGACACCGGTCCGGCGATCCGTACCGTCGATCTGATGTCGGTGGACAGCTCGGCGATGACGGTCGCCGACCAGTTCGCAGTGGTCCGCGCGATCGCCGACGCGCTCGCCGACCCTGCGGTCCGCGGCGTGGTGGTCACGCATGGCACCGACACGATGGAGGAGACCGCCTTCCTCGCCGACCTGTATGCCACCGACGACCGGCCGGTGGTCTTCACCGGCGCCATGCTGCCGTCGGACTCCCCGGAGGCCGATGGTCCGACGAACCTCGGCGCCGCGCTGGCCGCGGTCGTCGACCCGACCACCCGCGGTCGTGGCGTCCTCGTGGCCATGGGAGGTCGGCTGCTACCGGCGTGCGGTCTGTTCAAGGTGTCCACCACCGACCTCGCCGCCTTCGACACCGTGCAGGCCGGCGGTCCCGTGGACCGCCCACCGCTCTCACACCGGGTGCTGACCGGGCCGGTGCCGATCGGACGGACGGCACGGGTCGACGCCTTCACCCTCTATCCGGGAGTGTCGCCGGGTCTGATCGCCGCGTCCGTCGCCCAGAACGCCGCGGGGTTGGTCCTGGCGGCCACCGGGGCGGGGAACACCCATCCGGACATCACCGCGGAGGTGGCACTCGCCGTGCAGCGCGGGGTCATCGTCGTCGTGACCAGCCGTGTCCCCTACGGCGAGGTGTCGGCGACCTACGGCGGGGGCGGCGGTGCCGTCGATCTGCGGCGGGCCGGCGCGATCGTGTCACCCTGGTTGCGCGCACCGCAGGCGCGGATGGCCCTGATCGCCCTGGTGACCGCCGGGCACGACCTCGATGTCATCACGGATTTCTTTGTCGCCCACCACTCATGAGGGGTACCGCCGACATCGGCCGGCCGCGCGGGTGTCCCCCGCCGCCTGCCTCCGCGGGTCAGTCGGCGTCGGGGAGGTCCCATTCGAGGCTGTCGAGCGGGTTCGCCGGACAGAGCTCGGGGTCGTCGACCGGGAAGGTGCGGGTGCGTCCGGGCCCGCTCGTCCGCGTCTCGAAACGCACGGTGACGACGCCGTGACCACTGCCCTGGACCCAGCCGTGTCCGTGGTCGGGATGGGTCACGTCGGCACCCGGCCCGAAGCGTCCGACCGGCATCGAACTGCCACCCGGCGCGAAGCGCGGAGGTGCGGACGGCGAGTCCGGCTCCGGTGCGGCGAGTGCCGCGCCGACACCGTCGACCAGCGGGCCGGCCGTCTCGGCCCCGGCCACCGGCACAGGCACCGCCACCCCGTCTGCATCCGCGGCGCCGCCGTCGGCCGTGTCGTGGTGAGTGGTCTGGACATCGCTCGCCCCCGCCGCGCCCACATCGTCGAACAAGGCGTACTGCTGGACGGCGGTGAGGCCCGAGAAGCTCACGCCGACAAGGCGGATGGCGCCGATCGAACGGGGATCGAGTGCGAGTCGCTGCGCCGTGCGCTCGAGATCGTCGAAGTCGGTGGTGGCCGTCGCGGTGGTCGCCGAGCGCGTCAGAATCGACATGTCGGATCTCTTGAGCTTCAGCACCACGGTGCGTGCGCCCCGTCCGTCGGCCCGTAGCCGGCGGTGAGCGTCGACGGCGGCCTTGCGGATGGCGGGCCGGAGCGCCTCGAGTTCGACGATGTCCTCCGCGAAGGTCGACTCGGCGCTGATCTGCTTCGCGGAGGCACGTTCGGCGACGGGCCGGTCGTCGATGCCGTGCGCGAGACGATGCAGGGCGGGTCCGACGGTGCCGCCGAGCACGGAGGCGACCTCGACCGGCGACATCGCCGCGAGGTCACCGATGGTCACGATGCCCAGGCGCGCCAGTCGATCACCCGACACGGGGCCGATGCCCCACAGCTTGCGCACCGGGAGCGAATGCAGAAAATCCAGCTGCCCGGACGGCGGGATCACCATCACCCCATCGGGTTTGGCCATACCCGAGGCGATCTTCGCCAGCTGTTTGCCGCTCCCGAGTCCGACCGACGCCGCGAGTCCGACGTCGGACCGGATCCGGGACCGGAGCCGCTCGGCGAAATCGCGGGCCTCGTCGACCGTCGCTCCCACGAGTTCGGCCGGCTCGCCGAACGCCTCGTCGAACGACAGTGTCTCGATGATCGGCACCTCTTCGCGCACAATGCCGAAGACGCGTTTGCTGACCGTGCTGTACACCGATCCGCGCGGCGGGATGACCACGCCGGTCGGCCCGATGAGCCGACGAGCCTGGTGCATCGGCATCGCCGAACCGGCGCCGAACACGCGGGCCTCGTAGCTGGCCCCGGCAACCACCCCACGCCCGCCGGACCCGCCGACGAGGACCGGCCGGCCGCGCAGCGTCGGCCGGGTGAGCTGTTCGACGGAGGCGAAGAAGGCGTCCATGTCGAGGTGCATCACCCAACGCGGGCTGCGTTCGGCCCCCTGTCCGGCCGCCGCGATCCCGGGGTGCTGCGACACCACACCGCGTCGCTGCGGCGGTTCGGGCTCGGGACGTGACACCCCACCGAGTCTAGTGAGCAGCGGTGACGGCGAAGACGGGGATCAGGTGGGCATGCGCGGCGAGTTCGTCGTCCGATGACGAGGCCTCGAGGCCCGCGGGCAGGAAGCGCGCGACCTCCCACCCCCAGCGGCGCAGATACTCGCGGATGACCGGCGCGCGGAGCGCAGGGGCGAGCTCGGTGAGGGTGACGATGGCCCGGCGCCGGCCACGGCGCAGTTCGACGGTCCCGGCCGCACGCGCGTTCCGCACCCACTGGGTGTCGCCGCGGACGGCGACGAGGTAGTCCGCCCCGTCGCGCCGCAGCACGTTGACGGGCACCCGCTGCGGTGTGCCGGTCCGCCGGCCGACGACGGTGAGCGTCTGCGCCCCGGCCAGATTGACCCCGTGGTCGGCGAGCCAGCGGACGGCGCGGTTGAAGACGGCGTCGAATCCGCTCGGCGCCTTGTAGTGGGCAGTCGCGGTCATGGTCGGCCTTTCGTCGAGGAGGCGATTGATGAGAGCAGTGCTCTCGAATTGAGTATGCAGTCACCTCGCGAGGAAATCAAGAGCACTGCTCTCGGTCTGTGGCAGGATCATCGCCATGGCCACCGGACGAAGCCGCGCGGAGAACCGCGCGATGATGACCGACGAGATCCGTCGGCTGGGACGCGAACACCTGACCACCTACGGAGCGGCCGGGCTCTCCCTGCGCGCCATCGCCCGCGACCTGGGCGTCGTCTCCTCCGCGGTGTATCGGTACGTCCCGAGCCGCGACGAATTGCTGACCATGCTCCTGGTGGAGGCCTACACCGACATCGCGGATGCGGTCGATGCGGCGGCCGACTCCATCGACGCCTCCCGCCGGCGCGAACGCCTCGCGGCCGCGGCTGCGGCGGCGCGGACGTGGGCGCTCGCCGACCCAGCCCGATGGGCGCTCATCCATGGAAGTCCGGTGCCCGGTTACTCCGCCCCCGGCGACCGGACCATCGGTCCGGGTACGCGCATCCCCGTCCGGCTTCTCCGCGAGTGCGCCGCCGCCCACCACGACGGGCAGCTGCGGACCGACCTGGCTTCTCCGACAACCGATGTCGCCACGGACATGGATGCGATCCGCGACGAGTTCGACCTCGACACGCCGGCCGCGGTCCTGGCCGCGGCCACCACACTGTGGGCGGTGCTCATCGGCGCGATCAGTCTGGAGACCTTCGGCCAGTACGGGACGGACACCTTCGCGCACCCCGAACAGCTGTTCCGGTTCCAGATCGAGCAGACGCTCTCCGGACTGTTCGCCTGACGTGTCATTCCGCGAGCCGACGGAAGGTCACCGGGTCACGGATCGGGGATGCTCGACCCCACCGAGCTTGTCGGGGTTGCGCATCACGTAGATGTCGTCGATCAGACCGTCGACGACGCGGAGGGTCAGGGCGGTCTGCAGTCGGCCGTCGAAATACAGGATCATCCCCGGCTGACCGTTGAACATCGCGAACTCGGCGCGATAGTCGTCGAGCACCGCACCGATCCGGGCGAATCCGGACAGCACCTGCATGACCGCGGGGGCACCACACATGGGTCGGCGGACCGCGGTGGTCTTGCCGTCGCTGTCCGAGGTGAGCACCACGTCCGGTGTCATGAGAGTCAGCAGGGTCTCGGCGTCACCCGATTCGGCCGCCGCCAGGAAAGCATCGACGATCTGCGCGGCGCGGGCGCGGTCCACCGGATCGAACCGGGGCCGCCGGCGTTCGACGAGGGACCGGGCCTGTTCCGCGATCCGCTCCACGTCCCCCACCGTCGGCGGCAGCATCGCGGCGATCGCGTCGGCGCCGAACCCGAACACCTCGCGCAGGACGTACACCGCTCGGGCCTCGGGCTCGAGTTCTTCCAAGACCACGAGCAGCGCGGTCGACACCGCCTCGGCGAGACCCGCGTCGGTCATGGGGTCGTCGTCGAACCGGATGGGCTCGGGCAGCCACGGTCCGGTGTAATCGCCCGCGGCGCGCCGACGGAGGGTCAGCGCGTCGACCGCGATTCGCACGACCGCTGCGGTGAGATGCGGCCGACCATCCACGGACCCGACCTCCGACCGGCAGCGCGGACTCTCCCACAGGCATTGCCGGACAACGTCATCGGCGTCGGTGGCCGAGCCGAGGATCTCGTAGGCCACGGTGAACAGCAACGGTCCGAGTGCGGCGTGGTGCATGGTGCGGGGGTCCACGTCTGTGCCGGTCATCGAGCGGCCTCCTGAACGGGTCGGGCGGTGGACGCCGGGAGGTGTTCCCGACGCCGCCGGGTCCGTGTTCCCCGGGACCGCGACCGGAGCCGCGCGACCCGGCGATCTCGCCCGGATGGGTGCTCACCGAGCGAGGCCGGGTCGCGGCAGTGTCCACACGGTACGCGACGGGCGCACCGCCTCGGCGTAAGAGCGGCAATCAGGTCCCGGATCGTCGCTCTCGTGCGAGGCTCGGTCGGCGCGCCGGTCCGGCTTCGGCAACCCACGCGGGACGGCGCGAGGCCGCCGAACCTCGATCCCCCTGCGCTGCACCATGATACGACGCCGTCGGCACACCGGTTCGGCCTCGACGACGCCGCCGCCACGCCTCGATCAGGACAGCGCAGTCATGCGTTTCTTGGCGCGATTCGTCCGGACGATCCACTGCACGTCCGCGTCGGCGTCAGAGGCCAGCGTGTCGAAAGCGACCATCCCGGGCCGTGGGTCCGCGGCCACGGCAACACTCCAGCAGTAGCCGAGTGCCTGCCGGAGGGTCCGCGCCGCCGGCGAGCGGCGGGCAGCACCCGATAGCCCGGTCAGTACCGCGGTCGCGCGGTGACACGCGTCGATGGCCGCGGCCGCAGCGGCCGGCGAATCGAGCAGTCGCGGTTCGCAGATGGTCGCGACCGCCGCCCGGGCGATCAACGGATCGGGATCGACCGACCACGCGAGCACCACCTGCTCCACCGTCTCGCGCGCAGTGTCGGCAGCCAGCTGCAGGCCGATCACCACACCCTCACGAACACGCCATCGATCGTCGGTCGCCAGCTCGCGAAGCAGTGTGATGACACCCGGCATCGCGACACGGGCACCCGACGACACCGCACCGCAGAACGTTCGATACTCGTCGCCACTGTGGAGCAGTTCGTCGATCAGCTGTTGATCGGCCATGGCCGACAGCGCAATCGCCAGCGAGGTGTTCGCCCGCGGGCCCGGCAGACCGGAGTGGGAATCCAGGAAGTCCGGCCACTCGGCGCGGTCGACCTGTTCCAGCTCGGCTGTCCACCGCTTCACCGGATCACCCGACATGCGTCAACTCGCCTTCGCCACGTCGGCGGTCACGCCGTCACCGAGCTCGATGCTGCCGGCGTCGCCGTCACCGGTGACCTCGAATCGCACCGCGAGCACCTCGCCCGCGATCAGATCGGCGTGGGTCTGCGCCCAGTCCAGGCGCTCGGCGGGCACGACGAGTCGCACGGTGATCCGGTCGGAGACGTCGAGTCCCAGGGTGCGCCGGGCATCCTGCAGCTCGCGTACCCGGTCCTTCGCCCATCCCTCGGCCTCCAGTTCGGGCGTGACGGTCGTGTCCAGGACGACCAGACCGTTCCCGCCCGGCAACTCCGCGGTGGAATCGGGCTCGACGGCCACGAGCCGTCGGGTGAACTCGCCCTCGCGGAGTTCGATGCCGTCGGCGACGACCACCTCCGACCCGTCGGAACCCTCACTCACCGTCCAGTCGCCCGACTTCACCGCCTTGATGGCTCGTTGCACATCCTTGCCCAGTCGCGGTCCGGCGGCTCGGGCGTTGACCGCGATCTCGTAGCGCCCGTAGTCGCTCGCGTCGGCGGCGAGGGTGACGGTCTTGACGTTCATCTCGTCCTTGACCAGATCGACGAACGGCTCCAGCGACGCAGCCGCCGGCGAGGCGACCGTCAGGCCCGGCAATGGCAGACGCACCCGCAGCTTGTTGGCCTTGCGGACACTCGACGCCGTCGAGCACACAGCCTGGACCTGGTCCATCGCGGTGACCAGGTCGGCATCGGCCGGGAGTTCGTCGCTCGTCGGCCAGTCGGTCAGGTGCACCGACCGCTCGCCGGTGAGACCCCGCCAGATCGCCTCGGTCGCCAGCGGGAGCAGCGGCGAGGCGAGCCGGCAGGCCACCTCGAGCACGGTGTAGAGCGTGTCGAATGCGTCGGTGTCCTCGTCCTGGCCCGCCCAGAAGCGCGCGCGGGACCGTCGCACATACCAGTTGGTGAGCGACTCGACGAACTCGCGGAAGGCGTCACATGCCCCCGCGATGTCGTAGATGTCGAGGGCCTCGGTCATCGTCTCGCGCGTCGTCGCCAGCTTGGCCAGGATGTAGCGGTCCAGCACATGCTGCGAGTCGGTCCGCCAGGTCGCCGGGCGCTCGGCGTACAGCTGCAGGAAGCTGTAGGCGTTCCACAGTGGCAGGAGCGCCTGGCGCACCCCCTCGCGGATGCCCCGTTCGGTGACGACGAGGTTGCCGCCGCGCAGGATCGGTGAGGCCATCAGGAACCACCGCATCGCATCCGAGCCGTCGCGGTCGAAGACCTCGTTCACGTCCGGATAGTTGCGCTTCGACTTCGACATCTTCTGACCGTCGTCACCCAGCACGATCCCGTGCGCGGCAACAGTCTTGAACGCCGGGCGATCGAACAGCGCGGTCGCCAGCACGTGCAGGGTGTAGAACCAGCCGCGGGTCTGCCCGTTGTATTCGACGATGAAGTCGCCCGGATTGTGCGCCGGGGCATTCGCGGAGTCACCCCCGTCGAACCAGTCGCGGTTCTCGAACGGGTAGTGCACCTGAGCGAAGGGCATCGACCCCGACTCGAACCAGCAGTCGAGGACCTCGGGCACGCGCCGCATCGTCGACTTCCCGCTCGGGTCGTCGGGATTCGGGCGGGTGAGTTCGTCGATGAACGGGCGGTGCAGATTGTCCGGCCGCACCCCGAAGTCGCGTTCGAGGTCGTCGAGCGAACCGTAGACGTCGATCCGCGGGAACTCGGGGTCGTCGGACACCCAGACCGGCAGTGGCGCACCCCAATACCGGTTCCGGCTGATGTTCCAGTCCCGGGCGCCCTCGAGCCACTTGCCGAACTGCCCGTCCCGGATGTGTTCGGGCACCCAGGTGATCTGCTTGTTCAGCTCCACCATGCGGTCGCGGAACTGCGTCACCGCGACGAACCACGACGGCACCGCCATGTAGATGAGCGGCTGGCCCGACCGCCACGAGTGCGGGTAGGAGTGCTCGATGGTCTCGTGGCGGAGGATCCGGCCGGTTTCCTTCAGGTCCTTGATGATCACCGGGTTGGCGTCGAAGACCATCAACCCCTCGTACGGCGGGACCTGCGAGGTGAAGCGCCCGCCCGGGTCGAGCGGCTGCACCACCTCGATGCCGTTGGCGGTCGCGAGGTCCATGTCCTCCTCACCGAAAGCCGGTGCGAGATGGACGATTCCGGTTCCGCTGTCAGTGGTCACGTAGTCGCCCAAGAGCACCCGATGCGAGTTCGGATGGCCGACGAAGAAGTCGAAGGGCGGTGTGTAGGAGAGGTTTTCCAGGTCCTTGCCCAGATGGGTGCCGACCACCTCCGGATCGACGATCTCCTTCGCATACGCACCGAGCAGCGCTTCGGCGAGGAGATACTGCCGGCCGTCTCCCGCCCTGACGTGCACGTATGTGACGTCAGGGTTGACCGCGATCGCGAGGTTGGACGGCAGCGTCCACGGCGTCGTCGTCCAGATCAGCGCGTTGACCCCGTCCAGCGACGAGAGCGGGCCGTCGGGAACCGAGAGTGGCATGGTCACGGTGACCGCCGGGTCCTGCCGCATCCGGTATGCGTCGTCGAGCTTGGACTCCTGATTCGACAGTGGTGTCTGCTCGTACCAGCTGTACGGCAGCACGCGGTAGCCCTGGTAGATGAGCCCCTTGTCGTAGAGCGCCTTGAACGCCCACATCACCGACTCCATGAAGTCGAGATCGAGCGTCTTGTAATCGTTGTCGAAGTCGACCCAGCGGGCCTGGCGGGTCACGTAATCGCGCCACTCCCCCGTGTACCGCAGCACCGAGTCACGGCAGTACTCGTTGAATTTCGCCATGCCCATCTTCTCGATCTCCGACTTGTCGGTGATCCCGAGCTGGCGTTCGGCCTCGAGCTCGGCGGGCAGACCGTGTGTGTCCCACCCGAACCGGCGGTCCACCTTCTTGCCGCGCATCGTCTGGTACCGCGGTACCAGATCCTTGACGTACCCGGTCAGCAGATGACCGTAGTGCGGCAGTCCGTTCGCGAACGGCGGACCATCGTAGAAGACGAATTCCTCGGCGTCGTCGCGATTCTCGATCGACGCGGCGAAGGTGGAATCGGTATCCCAGTACTGCAGCACCCGCTGTTCCACGGACGGGAAGTCGGGCGCGCTGCGCCCGGTGCCCCCGGTCATGTCGACCTTCGGGTACACCCGCGCGTTCTGGGTGGGGTCGGTCGCGTCGCTCACGGCTCGTCTCCTCGTGCCTGGTGATGTCTCATCGGCACGGGGACGCAGTCCGGAGGTCTGCGCGGTACCACCCCGCTTGCGCCGGAGATCCGGCGCCACTCGACGAACCGCCCCGGCGAAGTCCCGGACGATCCCATGGCTGTGACGGGCCACACCCGCCCGGTTCTACTGGGTGCCGCACCGACGGACCGTCCACTTCGACGATGCGCGGTCAGCGACTCTGTTCTTCCGGGTGCTCCCCGGTGATGGCCGGATCAACGCGTCAACCAGTGTAGCGACGACCCATCCGGTCGGGCCAGCGGGTTCGGCGGCGCCCGATACGCCCGCGCCACCGGGTCAGTCAGCCGGCGGATGCCAATTCGGATCGAGCGGATCGAAATCCGGGCGCCGACGGCGAGACGCGGAATCGTCGGGCCGTTCGTGAGGCGTCGACCAGTCGTCCGGTCCGGGCGTGTCGCCGCCCGGCGCGTTGTCGGGAGCCCACTCCGACTGCGTCGGATCGAACGGTCGTTGCTGCCCCGACGACGGTAAGGCCGGCGGACGTTGTCCCCAGGGCTGCGGCCGGCCGGGCTGGCCAGACGACTGCGGCGAGCCGGACACGAACTGACCGGCCTGCGGCCGGGGCGGCTGCGGGGCCCGCGACTGTTGCTCGGACCCCGGCTGCGGCGGGACGGGGCCGGCCGGTGGCGACCCATAACGCTGCGGCGTCGGCCGACCCGCTGGGCCGGGGGGTCCCCCCGCTGCGCGCGCACCGTCGGGTGCGACGCCTGGCGCGGGGTCGTTCGCGCTCGGCGCGTCGGCACCGACCGAACGTAGGTAGTCCTCGAGAGTGCCCTCGCGACGTTCCGGCGCCGGACGGCTCGGGGGTGCCGAGCGCTCCGGAGCGGCCATTCCGGGCTCGAAGGAGCCGGGCCGGTATGCGGATGGTCCGGGATCAGCCGTTTCCGCGGCGTCGGACACGGGATGCCGACGGGTGGGCGCGTCCGCAGCGCCCTCGTCCACCGGTGCACGTTCGGCGTCGGAGTCGGTCGCGTCGCGACCGGCACCCGGGACCATCTCCTCGAGTGACCGACCCGCCTCGCCCTTGCGGCCGGCGAACACATCTGCCAGCAGGAAGCCGAGCCCGACCAGGCAGACCACGATGCAGGCCACGGCCAGCCACACGGTCCCGGTGATGAGACCGAGAATGAGCAGCACGAACCCGAGAAGGGTTGCGGCCAAGGCCAAGGTCAGCACATCACCAACCTACCGCGCACCGATTCGCCCAGGTCAGCTGGGTGAGTAGCTGCTGAATCCACCGTTACCCGGATCGTTCGAGAACGACTGATCGGGCCGGCCACCCTCGACGGGCGCCGCACTGCCACGCTGCTGGAGTTCCTCGAGCTGCGATTCCAGGTAGGTCTTGAGACGCGTCCGGTACTCACGCTCGAAGGTCTTGAGCTGTTCGATCCGGCCCTCGAGCACGCCGCGCTGCTGGTTGATCGTGCCCATGATCTCGCTGTGCTTGCGCTCTGCGTCGCTCTGCAGCGCGTCCGCACGCTCCTGCGCCTGACGCAGCTGCGCCTCCGACCGCGTCTGCGCGTCGGCCAGGATGGCCTCCGACCGCTGGCGGGCATCTGCGAGCATCGCGTCGGACTTGGTCTGTGCCTCGGAGACCAGCGTGTCGGCACGGGTCTGGGCGTCGGAGAGCATCGCGTCGGCGTCCGCGCGGGCGCTCCCGGTCAGACGGTCCGCGGTGTCCTGCGCCAGCGCGAGCACGCGCGCCGCGCGCACGTTGGCATCGTCGTTGGTCGCCTGCGGGGCCGGTGTCGGCGCCGGGGCGGGAGGTTCGGGTGCCGCTGCGGGCTTGGCGAACATCTGGGTCCGGTCGTCCGCGGAGGAGCCGGCACCGGAGCGGGCGTCGGCGAGCTCTCCCTCGAGCTCCTCGACGCGCTGCTTGAGGTCGGTGTTCTCCTCGATCAGCCGGGCGAGTTCGGCTTCGACGAAGTCGAGGAACTGATCGACCTCATCCTCGTTGTAACCGCGCTTACCGATGGGCGGTTTGCTGAACGCGACGTTGTGCACATCAGCTGGAGTCAGCCGCATGTCGGTTCCCCTCGTGTCTGGTGGTGAACTTGTGTTCAGTTGGCGGGCCGTCCAACCCGGATCGCGCGACGGTGAGTCGTTCGACCAATACAGGTTGTCACTAACTATTCATACCAGTCAAAAATTGTAACTGGCGTCCAATCCTGTCACACGCGAACCGTGGGTCGCATCTCTTCGATGCGCTGTTGACATGAAACAGTCATCCGAAGATGACTTACAACGGTAGACCATCGCCGAACCACGGGGTACCCGCCTCCGCGCGGTCGCGCATCTCCGGGCGAGCGTCGGCCGCGGCTTCCTCGGCGGGCGAGCCGGGTCGCGGCGGACGAGGCGATCAGTGACGGACGAGTTGTGCGGCGATCGCCAGCGAATCGGCCAGGGCGTCGGCGCGCAGACCGTTCACGATGTTCATGCCGATGATCACGACGAGCATGACGATCATGAGCGAGAGGTCGAGCCGGATGGGTCCGAGCGGGATCGGCGGGAGGACGCGACGCAGGGCCTTGATCGGGGGGTCGGTCACGGTGAAGACCATCTCGATGACGACCACCGCGACGCCGGTCGGACGCCATTCACGAGCGAAGGTTCGAACCAGTTCGACGACCAGCCGACCCAGGAGGAGCAACCAGAAGATCAGCAGGATGTAGTACAAGACGCTCAACAGAATCGCAGCCACGCGTCAAGAGTGCCTGAACATGACGCGCGGCGGCGAACCGAGGTCCCCGACGCCGGTCAGGAGTGGTTGTAGAAGCCTGTCTCGGCGATCTTGCGGCGGTCCTCCGGCGACACGTCGACGTCGGCGGGCGACAGCAGGAACACCTTCGTGGCGACCTTGTCGAACGAGCCGCGCAGGGCGAACGCGAGACCGGCCGCGAAGTCGACGAGGCGCTTGGCGTCGTCGTTGCTCATGTCGACGAGATCCATGATGACCGGGTTGCCGTCGCGGAAGCGCTCACCGATGGTGCGCGCCTCGCTGTAGTCCGACGGGCGCAGGGTGGTGATCTTCTGCAGCGGGCTGTCGGCGAAGACGCGCTCGAGTTCGACGCGCGGGTCGGCACCCATCGAACGCGGGGCGCCGGCGGCACGCAGAGCGGCGCTCGACGAGCGCTGCAGGGGCTCCAGACGCCCGGGTGCCCGCAGGCCGTCACCGGATGCGCGGGGTACGGCGTAGGCGAACTCCGCCGCATACTCCGGCGCGAGGTCGTAGCCGGCGTCGTAGTGCCGGTCGGCGAGTTCGTCGCGGTAGGCCATCTCCTCGCGGTAGCCCGCGTCCCGGAACGACGGCTCGTAGCCCGGATCGAAGGACGAGTCGCCGTAGTAGTCGTCACGGTAGGCGCGCTCACGCGACCGCTCACGCAGCGGCGGGGCCGACTCCTCGAGGTAGTCGTCCTCGTACTCGCTGGGCGGCACCATGCCGAAGTAAGCCTTGAACTTCTGCATCGTGGTCATTGACGGCCTCTCTGGTAGTGCGACGCCGGTTGCTGCCGTGCCGGGTGGTGCATCTGTTGTCAGTGAGTTCTTTGCGCTTCTTGTGTCACTTGGTTCTGGTGTTACCAATGTGATTACTGAGAGACTAGCGGCCGCTCGCCCATGATCGCGGTTCCGACACGCACGCATGTCGAGCCCGCGGCAACCGCGGCCTCCATGTCTCCGGACATGCCCGCGGACAGTTCCGCGGCGTCGTCGAACCGAGCCCGGAACACCTCGTGGACACGTGCCGTCTCGGCCATCCAGTGTTCGGGGTCGCCGTGCAGCGGTGCGATGACCATGAGCCCACGCAGCCGCAGCGCGTGCGCGGCGACGACCTGCTCGGCCAGACTCGCCAGATCGGCCTCGACCACACCGCCGCGCTGCGGGTCGCCGTCGAGGCTGACCTGCAGCAGGATGCCGAGCGGGTCGGCGCGCTCGGCCTCGTCCAGCGCGGCCGCGGCGGCACGATCGAGGGCGTCGACGACCTTCGGGCGATCCACGGAGTGCACCGCCCGCGCCCACCGTGCGACCGACCGTGCCTTCTTGGACTGCACCGAACCGATCATGTCGAAGACGGGCACGTCGTCGGGGTCCGGCGACTCCCGGTCCCGGAGCACCCGGTCCCGGAGCACACTGGCCACCTTCCGACCGGCCTCGGGCTCGCGCGACTCCCCGAAGGCGCGCTCGCCGAGCTGCAGCAGCCTGCGGACGTCGTCCGCGGGAAAGAACTTCGTCACCACGAGGAGCTCGCAGGAGCCCGGCGGCCGGTGGGCGGCCTCGACCGCGGCGTCGAGGCGACGACGCACAGCCACCAACCGGTCACCCAGTTCGACGGTGCGCGCATCAGATGACCCGGTCATGTCCCCATCCTTCTCGCTGCTGGGGTCATTCCCCGAGCGGACCCCGCTCGCCGGGTGCATCCGGGCTCGCTCCGCTCCCGGCGTCGGGTGCATCCGGCCCGCTCGCTCCGCTCCCGGCGTCGGCTGGATCCATCCAGATCACCGAGGCGAGTCGCCCAGTGGGCGCCCCGCGCCGGTGGCTGAAGAGGGTGGCATCGGAGATCGTGCACCGCGGGTCGACCGCCACACCGGCCACACCCGCCTCCAACAGCTGGCGTCGCAGACCGGCTCGCAGATCGAGACCGGGCGTGCCCTTCGTGGTGCGCGCAGCGCTGCCGGGCAGATGCTTCTCGACGTCGGCCTGCATCTCGGCCGGCACCTCGTAGTGATCACCACTCGCGGCGGGGCCGAGGAAGGCGCCGATCGACCCGATCCGTGCCCCGAGGCCGACCATCGCGCGCAGCGTGGCGGGCACGATGCCGATCCGGGCGCCGACGCGTCCGGCGTGGACACCCGCGATCACGCCGACCTCGTCGTCACTCAGGAGTACGGGGACACAGTCCGCGGACAGTACCGCGAGGGCGAGGCCTGGCGTGGTGGTGACCAGCGCGTCGGTGGCCGGCACCGGCTCGGTGACCGGCCCGTCGACCACGGTGACGTTGCGACTGTGGATCTGCTCCATCCACACCACCGACCCGGGAGGGACGCCGATCTGTTCGGCCAGCCGAATCCTGTTGGCTGCCACCGCTTCCGGATCGTCTCCCACGTGATCACCGAGATTGAACGAATCGTACGGTGACACCGAGACCCCGCCGGCACGGGTGGTGATGACACGACGCACCCGCATCGGCGGGCTCAGCGCTTCATGAACGACGGCACGTCGACGTCGTCGTCGTCGAGCCGCACGGTGTTGCGACGAGGCGGTTCCGGCTCCTGCTCGAACGGATCGCCCGCGCCCTTCGGCATGTCGCCGAAGAGCGGATCGTTCTTCGGCGGCGAGTTCACGGCGCCGGCCTGGCCCTGACCGACCGCGGAGCGTCCCGCGGCGGCGGGCACGTCGGCCCGCTTCTTCGGCGAACCGCCGTCGAAGCCGGCGGCGATGACCGTGACCCGCACCTCGTCGCCGAGGTTGTCGTCGATGACCGTGCCGAAGATGATGTTGGCGTCCTCGTGCGCGGCCTCCTGCACCTGGGTCGCGGCGTTGTGGATCTCGAACAGACCCAGATCGCTGCCACCGGCGATCGAGATCAGCACACCGCGGGCGCCCTCCATCGACGCCTCGAGGAGCGGCGAGTTGATCGCGGACTCCGCGGCCTTGCGCGCGCGCTCCTCGCCGCGCGCCGAACCGATGCCCATCAGCGCACTGCCGGCATCGCTCATGACGCCCTTGACGTCGGCGAAGTCGACGTTGATCAGGCCCGGCGTCGTGATCAGGTCGGTGATGCCCTGCACACCGTTGAGGAGCACCTCGTCGGCGCTGCGGAACGCGTCCATCAGGCTGACCTGTGCATCGCCGAGCTGCAGCAGACGGTCGTTCGGGATGACGATGAGGGTGTCGCAGGACTCGCGCAGGGCGGTGATGCCGGCCTCTGCCTGTCCGCCACGACGCTTGCCCTCGAAGGCGAACGGACGGGTGACCACGCCGACGGTGAGCGCACCGAGCTTGCGCGCGATCGATGCGACCACGGGGGCACCACCGGTACCGGTGCCACCGCCCTCGCCCGCGGTCACGAAGACCATGTCGGCACCCTTGAGCAGTTCCTCGATCTCATCGCGTGCATCCTCGGCGGCCCGACGGCCGACCTCCGGGTCGGCGCCCGCGCCGAGACCTCGGGTCGAGTCGCGCCCGACGTCGAGCTTGACGTCGGCGTCGCTCATCAGCAGCGCCTGCGCGTCGGTGTTGATCGCGATGAACTCGACTCCCTTGAGTCCCTGTTCGATCATCCGGTTGACGGCATTCACGCCGCCACCGCCGATGCCGACGACCTTGATGACGGCCAGGTAGTTGTGCGGTGG
The DNA here is from genome assembly GCF_002149015.1 of Gordonia lacunae. Taxonomy (GTDB): domain Bacteria; phylum Actinomycetota; class Actinomycetes; order Mycobacteriales; family Mycobacteriaceae; genus Gordonia; species Gordonia lacunae. The sequence continues at coordinate 124,803 of NZ_NGFO01000008.1, forward strand.
CGTCATGCGCTCGCCTTCCTTGTGTGGTCGATCTCGTGATTCGCGATCTTGTCTCGATATGTCTGTGTGAACCGTCCGGTCCACGTCCCGCTGGCGACAAACCCTAAACCTGAACCATAGATTTAGAGTTATGTCAAGTAACTCGTTGTGGTCATGACGCTAGGCATCGGAGGCCGCGGTATCCAGATCCGCCCTCGGCGTGTCGGGAAGTCGCACCCGAATTGCCCCGGAATCCGCGGCTTTTCACACGTGTTCGGAGAGATCCGCTCCGGCAGCGGCGGGTACGCACCGCCGCACCGGCCGAGCCGGGCACGACCGGGCTCGCCCGGATGTCACCGATAGGCCGGGAACTCGGGGCTCGACACGTTGTACATCGTCGCCTTGCGGGTGAGCAGATGCGTGAGCGTACGAGCCTTCTCGGCGCCCCGGTCGCTGTCACCCCAGACCACGGTGCGCTTCTCGGACAAGGTGAACTCGATGTCGACCGGTGAGGTCGCGGTCACCCGGATGACCTGCCGCGCCAGCGAATCGGGCAGTCCCGCCACCGCCGAGATGGTTTCCCGGGTGGTCGGGTCCGCCGGTCCCGGATTGGGGGTGACGAGTACCGGGAGCTTGAGGACCTCGGGCGGGACCCCCTGCGTGCGGTCGTAGTCGAGGAACGCGACCCCGGACTTGTCGAGCACGTGGACGTCATCGCCGTTGTTCACGATCACGACCGGCACCCGCTCGACGACGGTGATGGTCAGCGACGACGGATAACTCCGTTGCACCCGCGCCGACTCGACCGACGGGATCGTGGCGACGCGCTGCGCCACCGCCCGGGTGTCGACCTGCAGCAGCGGGGTGCCCGACGGCACCGCGGCGACCCGCAGGATCTCGTCCGCCGGGATCGATCCGTTGTCCCGGACATCGGTGCCGCGCACCGACATCAGCGGGGTGAGGTAGGCGATCAGGACCAGCCCGACCCCCATCGCGACGACCATGAGCGTGCCGAGGACCACGCGGGACCGGCGGCGCTCCGGCCACCGGATCACGACACCCGCCCCGTCCGGTCGCCGGACTCCCCCGGGCCGTCGACCGGAGATCCGGCCGAATCCGTCCCGGTGGCGGCGTCGCCGGTCGTCGACGCCGTGGCGAGCGCGGCGAGGATCTCCGGTCCCTGCATGGTGATGTCGCCCGCCCCCAGGGTCAGGACGACGTCGCCGGGCCGCGTCAGCCGAGCGACCTGCGCGGCCAGCCGAGACAGGTCCGGGGCGAAGATGCCCGGCACCGTCAGCTTGTCCGAGATCGTCCGCCCGCTGACCCCGGGGATCGGGGCCTCGCGGGCTCCGTACACATCGGCGACGACGACCGCGTCGGCGAGGTCGAGGGCGGCGGCGAACTCGTCGGCGAATTCGACGGTGCGTGAGTAGAGATGCGGCTGGAACACCGCGACGACGCGCCCGCGGGTCCCGCCCGGACCGCCGCGCGCGGCGACCATGTCCTGGGCCGCAGACAACACCGCACGCACCTCGGTCGGGTGATGGGCGTAGTCGTCGATGACCTCGACACCGCCGCGCTGTCCGCGGAACTCGAAGCGCCGGTGGACTCCGCCGAACGAACCGATCCCGGCCAGGATGCCGTCGAACCGGTCCGGGGTGCCCGGGTCCGCCGCGCCGGCCGGCGCACCGACCCGAGCCGCGCCGATCACCGCGGCGATCGCATTGAGCGCCATGTGCTCCCCGGGGAGCGGAAGAATCAGCCGGCGGTCGTCGTCATCGCGGGACAGCGGAGCGGCGAACCGGACCGTCGCTGCTCCCCCGACCCCGCGCGGCTCCCACGACCGCAGGATCGCGACGTTGGGGACGGTCGGCGCCAGCGCGGCGTGCGTCCCCCGTCCGTACCCCAGGACCTCGACGCCCCGCGCGGTGAGCGACTCGGCGACCCGGCCGGCCAACGCCGCCGAGCCCGGGTCGTCGAGACACACGACGAGCGAGCCGCCGGTCGTGATCCGCGCCGCGAACCGGTCGAACACCTCGACGTAGGCCTCGATCGAACCGAAGAAGTCGAGGTGGTCGGCGTCGATGTTGGTGACCGCGACGACGTCGGGCGTGTACTCCAGCAGCGAGCCGTCGCTCTCGTCGGCCTCGGCGACGAAGATCGGGTCGCCGCCGTGGTGCGCGTTGGTCCCCGACTCGTTCAACTCACCGCCGATCGCGAACGACGGGTCGGTTCCGGCGTGCTGCAGCGCGACGACCGCCATCGACGTCGTGGACGTCTTGCCGTGCGTACCCGCGATCAGCAGGCTTCGATAACCCGTCATCAGCTGCGCCAGCACGCGAGGACGCAGGAGCACGGGGATGCCGCGCGAACGTGCCGCGACGAGCTCCGGGTTGGTCTTCGGGATCGCGGCGTGCGTGGTCACCACGACCGACGGGCCGCCGGGGATCTGGTCGAGCGCCGACGGGTCGTGTCCGACCTGGACACGGGCGCCGCGAGTGCGGAGTTCGAGGATGCCGCGACTGTTCTTGGCGTCCGACCCCGAGACCTGACCACCGCGGGCCAGCAGGATCCGGGCCAGTCCCGACATCCCGGCGCCACCGATACCGACCATGTGCACACGGCTCAGCTGTTCGGGCAGCGCGGCCGGGGCCGACGCCGTCTCGTCGCTCACTGCGCCATCGCTCACTGCGTCATCGCTCACCGCGTCATCACTCGCTGCATCATCACTCACCGGGCGACCTCCCGGCGCGACGGCGCCCGGCACGGAAATCCTGCGCGAGTTCGATCGCCGCGGTGGCCACCGCCGACGCGGCGTCCCGGTGTCCGGTGCCCGCGGCGGCGACCGACATCCGACGGAGCCGCGCCGAATCCGTCAGCAACGCGGGCACTTCGCGGGCAACCCACGCGGCGTCGACCGTCGAGTCGTCGACGAGCAGACCTCCACCGGCCTCCACGACGGGCAGCGCGTTCAACCGCTGTTCGCCGTTCCCGTGCGGGAGCGGCACGTAGATCGCGGGCAACCCCGTCGCCGACACCTCGGCGACGGTCATCGCACCCGAGCGGCACATCACCAGATCGGCGGCGGCGTACGCGAGATCCATGCGCTTGAGGTATCCGACCGCACGGTAGGGCGGCGCGTCGTCGACGACGGCGGGGTCGATCGAGTTCTTGGGGCCGTAGGCGTGCAGCACACCGATGCCGGATCTGCCCAGCGTCTCCGCCGCACCCGACACCGCGTCGTTGAGCCGTTGCGCACCCTGCGAGCCACCGAAGACGAGCAGGGTCGGCGCGTCCTCGTCGAGCCCGAAATAGTGGCGCGCCTTGGCTCGCAGCGCCGGCCGGTCGAGTTCGGCGAGCACTCCGCGGACGGGGATTCCCACGACCGTCGCGTCGAGCCCGGAACCATCGACGGCCGCCAGGACGCGGTCGGCGAACCGGGCACCGACCTTGTTGGCGATACCGGCCGAGGCATTGGCCTCGTGGATGACGATCGGGATCCGATGGCGCCGCCGCAGGTGCATCTGCGCCGCCAGGTACGCGGGCACGGACACGTAGCCACCGAAGCCGATGACCACATCGGCGTCCACCTCGTCGAGCACCCTGCGGGTGGCGGCCACCGAACCGAGCAGACGGCCGGGGGTACGCGCCAGGTCGAGGCCGGGCTTGCGCGGCAACGGCACCGGCGGGATCAGCTTCAGGTCGTAGCCGCGTTCCGTGACGAGATCGACTTCGAGGCCCCGACTGGTGCCCAGCGCGGTGATGCGGGCGGTCGGATCGAGCCGGCTGACCGCGTCGGCGACGGCGAGGGCAGGTTCGATGTGACCGGCCGTGCCGCCACCGGCGACGACCACCGACAACGGACGGCCCTTCGACCGCCCGGTCGTATCAGCGTGTACTGCACCCGAACTCACCGGCGTCGTCACTCCATTTCAGCCTTTGATCATGTCTGCCGGACCATGTCCGGCGGGTCGGGCGGTCGCGCTCCGGCTCCCGCGGGGACCGCACGGTTCACCAGCGACCGGCACCGCGGACACTCGCACCGCGGGCGTTCGCCCTACCGCCTGCGCCGCGCGGATGTGGCCCGCTCGCTCCGCTCCCGGCGCCGCGCGGATGTGGCCCGCTCGCTCCGCTCCCGGCGCCGCGCGGATGTGGCCCGCTCGCTCCGCTCCCGGCGCCGCTTGCATTCCGCCCGCTCCCCCGATACCCGACACCGTAGTCGACGCCGCCCCGCGGAGACGGCCCAGGTCGGGCGCGCCCCGCCGGACCGCCGGCACGGCCGGTGGTCGTCGATCGGGCGCCCCAGGTGCTGCCGCCCCGGGAAGACGACCGGCCCTGTCGTCGGTCGTCGCGTGGGACCTGCGTCGTCTTCGCGCCGCGCCTCCAGGGCAGCGGGAACCGCCGGCGGCCGCGACCGGCGTCGGCGGACGGCGCGCGTCCGCCCGGGGGTCGTCGACGCGTCGTCGGTCCTCGTCCACCGTGACCACCGGCGACCGCCGCGCGCGGACCTCCCGACCGGCGCTGGTCCAGTCGGTCACGCAACGACTCCGCCCGCGTCTGCCGGTAGGCCACCGGCGTCGGGAGGCGCAACCACCGCGCGACGCGGCTCGGCGATCCGCCGGTCAGGGTCGCCACCGCCTCGGGTTCGTGTCTGGCGGCGTTGGCGAGCAACCCGAGCATCGCGAGCACGGTCAGTGTCGACGTGCCGCCCGCCGAGACCAGCGGCAACTGGATTCCGGTCACCGGCAGCAAGCCGATGACGTAGCCGATGTTGATGAAGGCCTGCGCGATGATCAGCACCGTGATGGTGGCCGACATCAGGCGCAGGAACGGATCGGTCGAGCGATGCGCGATCCGGAACCCGATGTAGGCGAGGACGACGAAGAGAAACACGACCATGAGGCCGCCGAGCAGCCCGAGTTCCTCGCCGATGATCGCGAAGATGAAGTCGTTGTGCGCGTTCGGCAGATAGTTCCACTTCGCACTGGACTGGCCGAGACCCACGCCGAAGACCCCGCCGTTCGCCAGCGCGTAGGTCGCCTGCCGCGCCTGATAGCCGGCGCCCTGCGGATCGTCGACGTTGCCGAGGAAGCTCATCACGCGCTGGGAGCGGTACCCCTCGGCGAGAGCGAGGATCACGGCCAGCACGACGCCGGACACCGCGAACGAGGCGAAGACCTTGATCGGCAGACCCGCGAACCACAGCAGCGCACCGACGATGATCGCGATCGTGATCGTCGTCGACAGGTTCGGCTCGAGGATGATCAGCAGGCACACGAGCATGGCCACCGGGACGAGCGGCACGAGCAGCTCACGCAGCGAAGCGTTGTCGCGCCTGCGCGAGGCCAGCAGGTGCGCGCCCCAGATGCACAGCGCGACCTTCACCAGCTCGGACGGCTGCACCGACAGGCCGTAGATGACGAACCAGCGGCGCGCGCCCTGACTGAGCGTGCCGACGCCGGGGATGAGGACCAGCGCCAGCAGCACGACCGCGACGAACATCGCCGGGGCGGCGAACCGGCGCAGAAGCCGTACCGGCACGCGCAGCATCAGGTAGAACACCACGAGGCCGAGCAGCGCGAAGATCACCTGGGTGGCGAAGAGGCCGTACGCCGATCCCTCCTTGGAGTAGCCCTCGACCGACGACGCCGAGAGCACCATCACCAGGCCGAACGCGGTCAGCAGGAACGACATCGTGAGGATGAGCTGATACGACGCCAGAGGCCGCGACAGGAGGTTGCGGATCGCGTCGAGGACGATCGCCGGGACCGACGCGGCGGTCGCGGCCGCGGCTCCGGCGGATCGGCTCGGGGTGTCGCCCGTCGCCGATCTGGCGCCGGCCGCGCGCGCGGTACCCGACTTGCCGGCCGTCGTGCCCGTGCCGGCGTCGTCGACGCCGTCGGCAGTGGGTGTGCCGTCGCCGTCGGCGGGCTGCTCGTCCGGGGCCGGCGTGCGGCTGCCCATCGGGCTCACCGTCCGGCGCGGGGAGAGCCGGCGATCCGACGTGCGGCGGCCGCGAAGGCGTCCCCACGCGCACCGTAACCGGCGAACATGTCCAGCGAGGCGGCCGCGGGGGCGAGTAACACGGCGTCGGGAGCGGGTGAGCTCGCGGCGGCGAGTGCCCAGGCCTCCTCGACGGCTCGGTCCATGACCGCGACCGACGCCGAGGAGCCCGGACCCGGGTGATCGGATGCTGAGGTGTGGGAACCGGCCTGTCCCGGACGATGCACGTTCACCGTGCCATCGTCTCCTGTGAATACTGTGACTGTTGGGACTTCTGGGGCGTGTCGCGCGATCGCCTCGATCACAAGGTCGCGGTCGCGCCCGATCGCGACCACGCCGACGAGCCGAGTTCGCACCGCGGTCAGCATGTCGTCCATCGACGCGCCCTTGAGCAGACCGCCGGCGATCAGCACGACCCGCTCGAAGGCGGCCACCGCGGCCTGCGCGGCATGCGGATTGGTGGCCTTCGAGTCGTCGACGAAGGCCACGCCGCCCCGGGACGCGACGACCTCACCGCGGTGACCGGCCGGCCGGAAGGCCGCCAGCCCGGCCCGGACCGCGTCGGGTCCGATGCCGGCCGCGAGGGCGAGGGCCGAGGCGGCGAGTGCGTCGGCGACGCCCGACGGACCGGCCGGCCGCACGGCGTCGGCGTCGTACAGGTCGCCCGCGTCGAAGGCGCGGTCGAGCAACCGTCCGTTCTCGACTCCGAGCTGCCCGGGCTGCGGCTCGTGCAGGGTGAAGCCGACGCGCCGCCCCGCGGCGGGCAGGCCGGCGGCGACCGGGTCATCGAGGCCGACGACACTCACCTCGCCGCGCAGCGCTCCCGCCTTGGCGAGCGCGTACGCCTCGAACGTGCCGTGCCAGTCGAGGTGGTCCTCGGCGACGTTGAGCACCACGCCGGCATCCGGACGGACCGAGGGAGCCCAGTGCAGCTGGAACGACGACAGCTCGGCACAGAGCACGTCCACCCGCGGCTCGGCCTGCATCGCATCGAGCACCGGGAGACCGATGTTGCCGCAGGCCGCGCCCGCGCGACCCGACGCATCGACGATCCCGGCGAGCATCGAGGTGGTCGTCGTCTTGCCGTTGGTACCGGTCACCACCAGCCACGTGCGTGGTGCGCCCAGCAGACCCGCAGCGTCGACGCGCCAGGCCAGCTCGACCTCACCCCAGATCGGTACCCCACCCTCGGCCGCCGCCCGGACCAGGTGGTGGGTGGGTGCGAAGCCGGGCGACACGATGACCACGGCGGCTGTCCGCAGCCGCGCGGGTTCGGCGAGCAGATCCGCGACGGCGACCGGCTCGACGCCCTGCGCCGCCAGTTCCGCGACTCCGGCGACCGCACCGGCGGCAGCCGCGCGATCGGCCGCGGACGCATCGCCGCCGGCGAACCGATCGTCGGCGAGCAGCACCTCGGCGCCGAGCGTCACGAGGAATCGGGTCGCGGACAGACCCGCCGTCCCGGCGCCGCCGACGACCACGATCCGGCCGGCCAGCTCACGGGGGTCGAGCCCGGCGGGCGTCGGATCCGGCACCGGGCGATCAGCCATTGGTGGTCAGGAACTCGCCGTAGAACAGGGACAGGCCGAGGGCGCAGGCGATGGCGGTGAGCAACCAGAACCTGATGATCACGGTGGTCTCGGCCCAGCCGCCGAGTTCGAAGTGATGGTGGAAGGGCGCCATCCGGAACACACGACGCCCCGTGGTCCGGAAGAAGGCGATCTGGATCACCACCGACATGATCTCGGCGACGAACAGCGCACCGATGACGACCGCGAGCAACTCGGTGCGCGTGGTGATCGACAGCCCGGCGAGCATCCCGCCGAGGGCGAGCGAACCGGTGTCGCCCATGAAGATCTTGGCGGGCGCGGCGTTCCACCAGAGGAAGCCGAGGCATGCGCCGCCGCCGGCCACCGCGATCAGCGCGAGGTCGAGCGGGTCGCGCACCTGATAGCAACCGGTGGGGATCTCACTCGGCGGCTTGGCGCCGCCCGCGCAGGCGTTGACGAACTGGAAGAAGGTGACCAGGACGTAAGAGCCCAGGACCATCGCCATCGACCCGGCGGCCAAGCCGTCGAGCCCGTCGGTGAAGTTCACCGCGTTCGACCACGCCGCGACCACGAGCCAGCAGAACACCACGAACACCACCGAGCCGAGCGTGATGGCGTCGATGTCGCGGACGTAGGACAGGTTCGTGCTCGCCGGCGTGTAGCCGTAGTCGTTGCGGAACTGCAGCACCAGGATGCCGAAGAGGATCGCGGCGACGAACTGACCGATCGACTTCGCGGTCTTGTTCAGACCGAGGTTGCGATGCTTGCGGATCTTGATGATGTCGTCGAGGAACCCGACGACGCCCAGCGCGGTCGCCAGTCCGAGCACGAGCAGGCCGGACGCGGTCGGCCCGTTCCCGGAATCGGTGAAGACCCCGATGAGGTGGGCGCCGAAGTAGCCCGCCCACAGCGCGGCGAGGATCGCCACACCACCCATCGACGGGGTACCGCGCTTGGTCTGGTGACTCTGCGGACCCTCGACCCGGATCTCCTGCCCGAATCCCTGCCGCGAGAACACCTTGATGAGGACCGGCGTCAACAGGATCGACACCGCGATCGCGATCGCGCCCGCGAGGAGTATCTGTGTCACCGCGTTGCCCCCGCATCCTGTCCGTACCCGACCGGACTTCTGTCATCGATCACGATCGTCTCCCCGAACCTGTCCTGTGCCCCACGCCGGTGCGGCATCGTCGACCCACGGGGTCCCCCGTCGGTCATGGCGCCGTCTCCCCGCCGGTCGTCGCGTCGACGATCTGCCATCCCCCGCGCTCGGACCACGCGGTGATCACCGCGTCGAGATCGGCGGTGGCGGCCGCCAGCAGGATCACGTCGCCTGCGGCGGGGCGCCAGTCATGGTCGGCGTCGGCGAGACCCGCGGCCTCGTCGACCGACCCGACGATCCGCGCCTCGTCGCCCCAGGAGCCCTCCATGACCGCGCCCTGGTGGAGGGCGTGCACCGACCGCGAGTCCCCCACGCAGAGAGTCTTGTCCACGGCCAGCCGGACCGCCAGACGACCCAGCAGATCATGTTCGACGACGCGCTGGTTCTCGGTCAGGTCGGCCGGCGAGGCGAGTTCGGCGATGATCGCCCAGGTGCGGCCCGCCCCGGCGGATTCGGCGAGGCGCCGCAGGAGTAGGCGGGCGTCGTCGACCGACACCGGTGGGTTCCCCCGGATCACCGTGACCGATGACGTCGTCATCACCGGTCCCCGGCTGCCGTGTCCGGGGCCTCGATGGCCTCGGATTCCAGCGCATGCGACCCCGACGTCCGGGACTCCAACGCACGGGCGACGACCTCGCGGTCGTCGAAGGGATGCTTCACGCCGTCGATCTCCTGACCTGCCTCGTGTCCCTTACCGGCGACCAGCACGATGTCACCGGGCCGGGCCCACTCGATCGCCGCCTCGATGGCGGCGGCCCGATCGCCGATCTCACGGATCGGCTCGGCATCGCCGGGGCGCTGGGTCGCGGGCACCGCGCGGGCCCCGGCGAGCACCTCGGCGCGAATTGCACCGGGATCCTCGGTACGCGGGTTGTCGTCGGTGACGACGACGAGCTCGGCGCCGCGCGCGGCGGCCTCCCCCATCAGCGGGCGCTTTCCGGTGTCGCGGTCGCCGCCGGCACCGATGACGATGGCGACGCGTCCGGTCGACTGGCCGCGCAGCGTCGTCAGCACGGCATCGACCGCGCCGGGCTTGTGCGCGTAGTCGACGAGGGCCAGGAACGGCTGGCCACGGTCGATGCGCTGCAGGCGTCCCGGCACGCTCACCGACGCGACCGCCTCGAGAGCGGTCGGCACCGGCACCCCCGCCGCGTGCGCGACGGCCACGGCGAGCAACCCGTTGGCCACGTTGTACCGTCCCGGCAACGGGATGATGAGCTCGTGCTCGCCGTCCGGTTCGGCGAACGGCGTGCGCGACGAGCCGTCGGCGTCGAGCGACGACTCACCCGCGTGCCAGTGGGCCGGAGTCGGCCCGGTGGACACCAGGACCGGCTGCAGATGGGCGGCCTCGCCCGGGCGCCGGGCGAGCTCGGCCATCCGCCGGCCCCACTCGTCGTCGACGCACACGACGGCCCGGACCGCGTGCGTCGGCGCGGACGGGACGAACAGCTGCGCCTTGGCGTCGAAATAGGCGCGCATCGTCTGGTGGAAATCGAGATGGTCCTGCGAGAGGTTGGTGAAGGCGCCGATCGCGAAATGCGCACCGTCGACGCGGCCGAGGGCCAGCGCGTGACTCGACACCTCCATCACCACGATGTCGACGCCGTCCTCGAGCATCGCCGCGAGCAGGGCCTGGAGGGTCGGGGCCTCCGGTGTGGTCAGCGAACTCGGCTGCGCGATGCCGTTCACCCGCGTCTCGACGGTGCCGATCAGTCCGACGGAATGCCCGGCGGCCAGCAGGGCGGCCTCGACCAGATAGGACGTGGTGGTCTTACCCGACGTGCCGGTGATGCCGATCAGTTTGAGCCGTTGTGACGGGTTGCCGTAGACGCGGGCACTGACATTGCCGAGCACCGTGCGCGGAGTGGGGTGGATGAGGACCGCCACGGCGGTCTCCGGCGGCAGCACGCGGGCGAGTTCGGCCCGGCCGGCCGGATCGGTGAGGATGGCCGACGCACCGGCCGCCACGGCCTGGTCGGCGAACCGCGCGCCGTGGGTGCTCGACCCGGGCAGCGCGGCGAACAGATCACCGGGACGGACCTCCTGGGCCCGCAGGGTGACGCCGGTGACGTCCGTCTCGGCATCGGCGCCGCCGACGAGGTCGAGCCTGGCCCCGGTGGCGGTGGACAGCACCGACACCGGTGTCGGCGTGACCGCTCGGGGACGGATGGGTCCACCACTGCGGTCCGGTGATCGTCGACGAGACGCCATCGGTGCTCCTCGCCTCCTCGGTTCTTCTCTCGGCGGATTCTTGTCGCGGGCGTGCTCGCCTGCTCGGTCAGGTATCGGTCGTGCGGGGCGGATCGGTGCTGGGGTCGGTGTCCGGACGGCGGATCGGGGGCGGGCCCCAGGGTGCGTCGGCCACTCTCCGGCAGCGCAGAATCGCACTCACGATACCGACCCGACCGGACCGGCCCGCCACACGGTGCGCACGGAGCGACACGTGCCGGATCACCCGGCCGGCCGCGGCCGACGGCGTACCGGACTACCGCGCGGTCAGGGTCAGTCGCGGCGCCGGAGCCGACAGCGGCACCTGTGCGCGCTGGAGCATCCACGAGGTGATGGTGGAGAACAGCGGCGCCGCCGACTGGCCGCCCGATCCGTCGGAACTGCGACGCGGGTTGTCGAGCATGATCCCGACCACGTAGCGCGGGTGGTCGGCGGGGGCGATACCCGCGAACGTGATGTTGTACCGCGAGTTCGAGTAGCACCCACACGCCGGATCGACCTGCTGCGCGGTGCCGGTCTTCCCACTGACCTGATAGCCGTCGACGGCCGCCTTGGTCCCGGTGCCCTGCTGTTCACCCGTCGGATCGTCCTGCACCACCGACCGGAACATGTCCCGGACGGTGCGGGCGGTCGACTCGCTCACGACGCGGACCGGCTGGGGTCGTGCCCGGTCGTCCGGTGCCGACCCGTCGCGCTGTTCGGAGGACAGGATCCGCGGCGGGATGCGCAGACCGTCGTTCGCGATCGCCTGGTACATCGCGGTCATCTGCAACAGCGACATCGAAAGTCCCTGTCCGATGGGCAAGTTGGCGAACGAACCGCCCGACCACTGACTCAGTGCGGGCACCTCCCCCGCACTCTCCGCCGGCAGTCCCACCCCGGTTCGCTGACCGAGACCGAACTTCTTGACCATGTCGGCGAAACGCTCCTCGCCGATGCGCTGCGCGAGCATCAGGGTCCCGACGTTCGAGGACTTACCGAAGATGCCGGTGGTGGTGTACGGCTCGACCCCGTGCGACCACGCATCGCGCACGGTCACACCGGACATCCGGATGCTCCCGGGCACCTGATGCACGGTGTCGGGCCTGGTGATCCCGTACTCCACCGCTGCCGCGGCCGCGATGAGTTTGTTGACCGAGCCCGGCTCGAACGGCGACGTGACGGCCGGGTTGCCCAGGTCGGCGTCGGGCTGCTCGGACAGCGGGATCGACGCGTTGAAGGTCCCGTCGTTCGCCATCGCCAGCACCTCGCCGGTCCTCGCGTCCAGCACGACCGCGGACGCCCCCTGCGCGCCGGATGCCTGCTTGGCCTTCATGATCTGACTCTGGACGAACCACTGGATGTCGGAGTCGAGGGTGAGTCGAACCGTGGCACCGTTGAGCGCCGGGTGCACGTTGCGCATGCTGCCGGGGATGACCGCGCCGTCCGATCCGCGGTCGTAGGTTCGCGAACCGTCGGTTCCGGACAGGATGGAGTCCAGCGACGCCTCGAGTCCGATGAGGCCGTTGCCGTCGTAGTTCACGTCGCCGACGACGTTCGCGGCCAGTGACCCGCCCGGGTACAGGCGGATGCTCTGCGGGTCCGCGCCGACCTCGGGGAACTCCTCGGTGATCCGGGAGGCGACGTCGGGGCTCACCGACCGGGCGAGGTACACGAAGGTGTCCTCGCCGGTGACCTTGGCGAGCAGATCTTCTTCGCTGATCGAACCGCCGAGGGCCACCGACACGCCCTTCGCGATCTCCTTCAGCCTCGTCTCGACGTCGGGCAGAGCCGGATTCTTGCGGTGCTCCTCGTCGATCGTCTTGCGAACGGCCTTGGGCAGGAACGTCAACGACCTGGCTTCGTCGGTGTAGGCGAGTGGACGCCCGTTGCGATCGAGAATCGCTCCGCGCTTGGCGGTCAGGACCTGGGTGTACTCGCGCTGCTGCGCGGCCTCGGCGGAGATCGACCCCGCCTGCACGGTGTGCACGACGATCATCTTGACCGCGACGGCGAGGACGACCAGCAGCACCAGCACTCCGGCCGCGCGCGCCCGGAAGACGAAACTCTGGGGGCCCCGGCCGTTCCGACCGCCCGACCTCGGCGGCTTCGGCCCTCCCGACCCCGCGGCCGGCCCTCTACCGGGGCGGCGTCCCGGTCGCGACGGCCCGGCACCGAGCCGCTCGAAGGTCGCACGTGTCATGGTCGTCAATTGTTCACCGCTTCAACGTGGTTACACCGGATTTGACCCCGGCGGGTTGGAGATGACGCCAGAGACCCAGCGCACGTCGTGCGCCGGGGCACCGATGAGTCACTGGGGCACCACATTCGGCGCCGGGGTCGATGTCGACGGCGCGGCCGGCGGAACCGCACTCGTTCCGGACGGCACCGGATTGGTCCCGGACGGCAGCGGATTCGAACCCGGCGGAGCGCTCTGCGACGGTGCGGGCTGCGAGGGTGTGGTCGGCTGGCCGGCGGACGGTTGCGACGGCGTGGGCTGCGGGGTGGTCGTCCGGCCCGCCTCGGCCCCCTCCGAACCCGACCGTCCGCCCAGCCCGATCGAGTCGTCGACCTGGCTCGGATCGACCGACTCCGCGGGATCCGGTGCGGTGTCGGGATTCAGACTCCCCATCGGACGGCCGGAGGCCGGCACCGGCTTGCCCACCACTCGCGGACGACGCGGATCGTCGACGATCATGCGCGCCGGGTTGTCCGCCGGGATCATGCCGAGACGTGCTGCCTTGTCGGACAATTCGGGCGCCGAATTGCCGGATTCGTAAGTTCGCTTGAGCGCGTCCCGCTGATCGATGAGCGACTGATTCTGCGTCCGCTCGATCCCCAGCTTGTAGGAGTCCTGCGCCGCCTTGGTCGACAGCCACAGACTGAGACCCAGCCCGAGCACCAGCAGCGCGATGACCGGTACGACGAACGGGGTGTGCTGCAGTCGCTCTCGGAGGGACACCCCGGTCATCGACAGCCCACCGCCGGTACGGCGCGGCGGCGCGGCGCGACCTGCCGCGGCGCGGCGGTGGCGCCGGTCGAGTGCACGTTGGGCGGCGCGCGACCGTGTCGCCCGCTCGGACTCGATGCGGGTCCGGCGGGACCGTCGAGAGTCACGGTCGTCGTCGGCGACACGCGACGGGGCCTCGTGCAGGATGGTCATGCTCAGCCCTTCTTCTCGACTCGTTCGATCGCGCGGACACGAACCGGCGCCGAGCGCGGGTTCGTGTCCAGTTCGTTCTCGTCCGGACGTTCGGCACCGCGGGTGATGAGACGGAATTCCGGTGCGGTGCCCGGCAATTCGACGGGAAGCCCGGGCGGTGAGGTCGACGTCGTGCGCGTGGCGAACTCGCGCTTGACGATCCGGTCCTCCAGCGACTGATAGCTCATCACCGCGACCCGGCCACCGACCACGAGTGAGTCCAGCGCCGCGGGCAATGCCTCACGCAGGACGTCCAATTCGTGGTTGACCTCGATGCGCAGGGCCTGGAAGGTCCGCTTCGCCGGGTGCCCACCGGTCCGCCTCGTGGCGGCGGGGATCGCGTCGTAGAGCAGTTCGACGAGCCGTGCACTGGTCGTGAACGGCTCCTTGCCCCGCTCGCGGAGAACCGCCGATGCGATCCGCCCGGCGAAACGCTCCTCACCGTAATCGGAGAGCACGCGGGCCAAGTCGCCGTGCGAGTACGTGTTCAGCACGTCAGCCGCGGTGAGCGGGTCGTCGGCATTCATCCGCATGTCCAGCGGCGCGTCCACCGCGTAGGCGAACCCGCGCCCCGCCTGGTCCAGCTGCATCGAGGACACACCGAGGTCGAACAGCGCCGCGTCGAGTGTCGATTCACCCGCTTCGTCCATCACCGCACGGATCTCGTGAAACGTGGCCTGGTGCAGGGAGATCCGGTCGGCGTACGAAGCGAGACGCGCCCGGGCGATCTCGAGGGCCGACGCATCTCGGTCGATCCCCACCACCCGGGCGTTCGGAAACGACTCGAGGATGAGCTGGCTGTGCCCGCCGGCGCCGAGCGTGGCGTCGAGAAAGATCCGCGTCTCATCGGAATCGAGTGCGGGGGCGAGTAGTTCGACGATGCGAGTACCCATGACCGGTACGTGCCCGAACTCGCCGGAACGGCGCGGTTCGTCACCTGCATCGACCATGATGAAGACCCCCCATCGGCATGTGTGCGGTATCGGCGGTGGGCGGTTGCTTCGGGTCGGCGAGAGCAGGAGGTCGGATGGAGCGGGGTCCCGACCCGGATCACGCACCTGGCGTTGGGGAAGTACGCCAGGGTCGCCACCGGGCCGGGGCCTCGTGCCACCCGAAGCCTCTGGGCACCGAACTCGCCCATCGGTTGCTGTCTCTTCGGTCGGTCTTCGTCTCGCCTGCTGTCTTGTCTCGTGGAGGGCCGGACGTCCCGGCTACAACACCGCGTTCAGTGCCGCGGAGTTGGCGGCCGAGAAGTTCTCCTCGTGCCGGGTCTGGTACTCGTTCCACGCGGCCGAGTCCCAGATCTCGAGGTGATCGAAGCTGCCGAACACCACGCACTCCTTCGACAGTCCCGCGTACACACGATGGTCGGCGGACAGGCTGATCCTGCCCTGACCGTCCGGTCGCTGTTCTTCCGAACCGGCGAAGAAGGTCCGCTGGAAAGCGCGCAGATCGGGATCGTTTCGGGATGCCTCGACGATCCGTGCCGCAATCGCGTCGAACTCTTCGGTCCGGTACACCGACAAGCTGTGATCTTGGCCTTTGGTGACCACTACCCCTCCTGCCAGTGCATCGCGGAACTTGGCGGGCAACGTGAGCCGCCCCTTGTCGTCCAACTTGGGCGTGTAGGTACCGACGAATCGCACGGACACGTCGACACCTCCTGCCCACCGGATTCCGCGCCGTCCTGCGCCTCACCCGGTGATGCCACAGTACCCCACTTTCCACCACTTTCCACCCCCAGCGCCCCCCAGTCCACCCCTGCTCAGCAAACTCGCAGTTCAGAGGAGCGAAAATTGTGGTGGCAGGCCGGCGTCCCGGCGCGTCGTACGTCAGAACTCACGCTGAAAGGTGTGACAGAAGGTGTCTGGAGTTGCGAGAGATACATGGAAACCCAGGGAAAACCAACGGGTGGGGCATTGTGGGGCACCCCGGTGGGGCGAAGTGGGGATCACCCGTGGGGAGAAGTGGGGACCGTCGACCGTGCACCCGATCCCGTCGACCGTGCGCCCGTTTCCGTCGACCGTGCGCCCGATCCCGTCGACCGTGCGCCCGATCCCGTCGACTGTGCGCCGCGTGGTCGATCCAGTCCGCGCGAGGTGCCGACAGGAACATGAAAAAGCCGCGTGCCCGAAGGCACGCGGCTCAGTCGTATGCGGTTGTCGCGGGAGTCGGTCAGTCGATCGACGAACGCGGAGTCGGGATCAGCGGATCACTCCTGCTCGAACCGGCGGTTGAAACGCTCTTCCATCCGCTCGGACAGCTTGCGCTTGCCGCCGGACGACCCGGGTTGCTTCTTGCCGCCCCTGGGCGCCGACGAACCGGCTTCGGCCGTGTGGTTGCTGTCGCCCCAGAGAGCGAAGAGGCCTGCCCCGAACATCACCAGGAAGCCCAGCAGGCTCACTATCGGGAACCCGCCGATGTTGATGTTGACGATGAGTCCGCCGACCAGCATCACCAGGCCGACGACGAAGATCGCCGCCGCCTGCAAGCGGCGCCGACCGCTCGACCTCCCCAGACGTCGACGCTTGACACTGGACGCAAACTTGGGGTCTTCCGCGTACAGCGCGCTCTCGATTTGTTCGAGCATGCGTTGCTCGTGCTCCGAAAGTGGCACCGACCCTCCTTCTCACTGATCCGTGACGCCGACGAAGGTCACCCGCGACCGGAAAGGCGTCTGCGCCTATATCGTCCCATGATACGAGGTGAAATCGACCGCGACCACCATTACTCGCCGTTGCAGATGACCGGCCGGTGTGAGAAACGGCAAAGTGTGGCCGGATTCACGCCGTGGCCCCGATCTGCGGGGCTTCGAAACCGAGTTTCCCTTGCTCGTAGGCGATGACCATCGTCTCGACCTGACGCAGGAAGTCGAGCACGAGCAGACGCATTCCGGCCACGCTGTCGGGCTCGACCGTGCGGATGATGCCGGACTCGATCTTCATCCGCACCGGCGAGAGCGCGGCGAACCGGGCGGCGATCGGGGCCAGCTCCGGTGCGACCATGCCGATGCGGGTCCAGGCGTTCGATGTCGACGTCCTGCGTCGGACCGTGCCGATCGGTTCGTGGACGGCCAGCGCCGCGCCCGATGCGCGAAGGGCGACCAGATACAGCTGACGAAAACGCTCGGCGCCGTCATCGACGCCGTCGGCATTGTCGAGGAGTAGATGCGCGCGCTCAAGGAGGTCGCGGGCGCGGCCGACCATCACCGGATCGACGGGCGCCGCGTGGGTGAGAGCTGTGGCACTGCGATTCCTGGCCATGGCGTCCTCCTCCTCGTGCGTGATGTGTGTGTCCGGCGGCAGACGCTTCCCTCGTCCGCCGCCGGACCGTGTCGTGGATGAACGCGAACAGCTTGCGGAGGCACATTCATCGAACATCCGTTCGACACGTTCAATATAGCTAGCCCGGCGTCGGTGTTCAAGACGTCTGTGACCCGAAACCGCCGCCGGCCTGTACAACGCCACCACCTGCGACCCGATTCCTGCCGAGTGTGCATCATCGGTAGGACAAGTCCCGGAAGTGGCCGGCGACGCGATGCCCGCGCCGGCGGGTGGCGCACCGTCGGCGATGCCGGGCGACCGCGCACGCGGGTCGCCGACGGCCCAGAGACCGACGACCCGGAGACCGACGACGCAGAGAACGGGAGTCCGTTGACGATCCGTCTGGTGAGCCTGACCGGCCAGGACGCCCGGGCATGGCTCGAGCCCGCACTGGAGATCTACGTGACCGCGATGAACTATCCGCGCGGTACCGAGATCCACCGTGCCGGGCTCTGGCGCGAGCACATCGCCCGGCCCGGATGGCGCGCGGTGGGTGCGGTCGAGACCGTGAGTCCGTACGAGGCCCGCACCATGCCGGCCGCGCGACGGCGGGTGGGCCCGCCGATCGGTGTCGGACCCGACGACCTGCTCGTGGGGATCGCCTACGGCTACACCGGCGCGACCGGTCAGTGGTGGAATCAGCAGCTACGACTCGGACTCCGCCAGACCGGCCGACCGCCCGAGACGATCGAGGCGATCGCCCGCGACTACTTCGAACTCACCGAGTTGCACGTGCACCCCACCGCCCAGGGACGAGGGATCGGTCAGTGGCTCCTCGGTCGGCTTCTCGCCGACCGGCCCGAACGTCACGTTCTCCTCTCGACACCGGAGATCCCGGCCGAGGACAACCGGGCGTGGTCGCTGTATCGGCGGATGGGCTTCACCGACGTCCTGCGTCACTTCACCTTCACCGGCGACCCCCGTCCGTTCGCCTTCCTCGGACGCCCGCTTCCCCTCGAACTACAACCGCCGACCACGGCCCGCCGCGCCGAAGCAGGGAGCTGACATGCACGGAACCCGGCGTGACGCCGTCATCATCGGTGGGGGCCACAACGGGCTGATCGCCGCGGCCTATCTGGCACAGGCCGGACGGGAGGTGGAGGTCCTCGAGCGGGACGAGATCCCCGGCGGCGCCGTCTCTACCGTCGAACGGTTCCCCGGGCACCGGGTCGACCGCGGGTCGTCGTCGCACCTGATGATCCGCCACTCCCCCGTCCTCGACGATCTCGAGCTGGCCGCACACGGGCTGCGGTACGTCGACTGCGATCCGTGGGCGTTCGTCCCGGCGACCGAGTCGGCCCCGCCGATCATTTTCCGCACCGATCTCGACGCCACCTGCGCGTCGATCGAGAATGCCTGTGGCGCTGCCGATGCCGCTGCCTACCGCCGATTCGTCGCGACATGGACGCCACGTGCCCGCGCGGTCATGGACGCGTTCTACCAACCCGCGACGATGGGCCGGTTCGGCCGGGCGTTCGGCGGGCTCGGCGAGACCGCGACGACGGCGCGCACCGGATTCTTCGGCCGGCGGGGCGGCCGGGTGCTGAACCTCACCGCGGAGCTGATGGCCTCGGGCGACTCGCTGCTCGACGAATACTTCGACTCCGAACAGCTCAAGGCCGGACTGGCGTGGTTCGGCGCGCAGTCCGGGCCGCCGATGAGTGCCCCGGGCACCGCACCGATGATCGGCTTCGCCGCACTCATGCACCGGATTCCACCGGGCCGCGCGATCGGTGGCAGCGGCGCCCTCACCGACGCACTCGTACACCGGCTCGACCACGACGGCGGCATCGTCTCGTGTGGCGACCCCGCGGTGTCGATCGCGCGGTGCGGCGACCACTGGCGGGTGCTCACCCGCGGTGGCGAAACCCGCTGTGCGGGCACCGTGATCAATGCCTGCCACGTGCTGACGACGCTGGATCTCCTCGCCGCCGGCGGTTACGACGCCGGCACCATCGACCGGTGGCGGCGCACGATCGTCGTCGGCAACGGAATCGGGATGGCCGTTCGGTTGGGGACGACGAGTCTGCCCGCGTACCGGGATCTGCCGGGCGACCTGCCCGAGCACGGCGTGCATTCCGCTCTCGGCCTGCTGGTCACCGACCGCGCCCATCTCACCCGAGCCCACGCCGCGGCGTCGGTGGGCGAGCTCCCGCCACGGCCCGCCGTGGTCGCGATGAGCTATTCGGCGATCGATCCGACACTCGCGCCGCCGGGCCGTTCCGTCATCAACCTGTGGGCGCAATGGCACCCGTACCGGCTGGCCGGGGACGACTGGCCGGCTGTGGCCGACCGTGCCGCGAAGGCCGTCTGCGACGAAGTCGACCGGCATGCACCCGGTTTCGCCGAGTCGATCGCGCACCGCTACATCCAGACCCCGCGTGACCTCGCCGACGAGCTGGGTCTGATCGGCGGCAACATCATGCACGTCGAGATGTCCATCGACCAGATGTTCATGTGGCGTCCGACCCCCGACCTCGCGGGTCACCGGGTGCCCGGCGCCGACGGGCTGCTCCTCGCCGGCGCGTCGACACACCCCGGCGGAGGCGTCACCGGCGCGAGCGGGTACATCGCCGCGCAGTCGGTCCTGCGGCGCGGGCGCCGGGGGTTCGGCCGCCGATCCTGACCCGCCGACCACCCGACCCGAGAAGCGCCCGGGACGCACCATGGGGTCGACCGCCGGCGGCGACCTGCCGCCGTGGGCTCGTGTGGGGCGTATCCCCGGTACGTTTTCGGGGCCGAGGCAGTTCGGGTCGTGGGGCCGGACACCCGACGCGGCGCGGCGCGATGGGTGACCCGCGCTTGCGCCGGGGTCTGGCACGATGAGCACCGTGCGTTCGTCGAATCCCGTACCGGGTGCGCCCGAGTCCCGCCGAGCCCGGCGCCTGTTGCCGTCCGCGGTGGCCGTCGCCCTCGTCGTCCTGTCCCCGCTGATGGCCGGTTGTCTCGAACGTTCGACGACGGTCGGTGACCGCTATTCGGGCAGCGTGGTCGTCGCGACCACCCCGGACAATCCGCGCGGAACACCCCAGTTCGATCTCCCCGAGTCGATGGTCGGACAGGTCTCGGTCACCGACTACCGGCAGGCGCCCGAGCGAGCCGACGCGCCGTCGTCGACCCCCGGCGCCGAACCCGAGAACCCGACCGCACCCGAATCCCCGTCCCCCTCCGAGACCGCCGGGAACGACGACGCCGCGGACGGAAATCCCGACGAGGACGATCCCGCCGTCCGGGTGGGCACGCGAGCGACGTTCAGTGATCTCACGGCGGGTCAGTTCGCCCAGCTCGGCGACATCGTCGCCGATGCCTATGGCGACACCTCGCTCACGATGGACCTCACCGCCAAGCGCAGCGGCGAGGTCGTGCGATTCCGGGGTGACACCGATCTGACCGAGCTCGTCCCGGATCGCGACTACGTTCAGCTGACCGTCACCTTCGGCGGACCGGTGACCGCGACGAACGGCGAACAGGTCGGCGAATCGACCGTGACCTGGACGCCCGCACCCGGTGAACCATCGGACTTCAGCGCCGACGCCACCTATCCGGACCCGGCGACCGCCGCGGTCAGCAGCTGGTCGTGGTTCGTCGCCCTGCTGTGCGTCGTGGTGGTCCTGGTGATCGTCCGGATCGCCTACACCAAGCGCTATCGCGGTCCGCGGCCCGGCCGCCCGGTGGCGACCACCAGTGCGCCGTCGACGATCTCCGGCGAGGGCCTCGCCGCTGCCGCCGATCCCGCAGGAGCCGGGCGTGAGGGGGCGGGTCCGTCATCGGCACCGTCGCCGCCGCCCGCGGACCGAAAGCCGCCCGCCGGCCCGTGATGTCGCCGCCGGMYCGGCRTCGAYRCCGRKCCGGCGGCGACATCGGTCCGGTCCCGGCGGAACGACTCGGGCGGTTCAGACGGGGACGTGCAACGCGGCGTCGACGTCCACGCCGAGTCGGCCCAGGACCTCCGTCGTGGCCTTCGCGAAGTTGAGGCTGCAGAAATGCAGGCACGGCGCACCCTCGGCGACGAGGCGCTGCGCCATCTCGGTGGCGAAGTCGATGCCGACGGCACGGACCGACGCGCGGTCCTCCTCGGCGCCGTTGCCCGCGGCCTTGGCGAAACGTTCCTCGACGTCGGCCGGGATCACCGAACCCGACAGCTCGACCATCCGCCGCGCGGTGGCCAGTGAGGTCACCGGCATGATGCCCGGGATGATGGGCTTGAGCCCCTGCTCCGGATCGGCGGCCGCGACCCGGTCGCGTAGCCGCAGGTAGTGCTCGACGTCGAAGAACATCTGGGTGATGGAGTACTCGGCACCGGCTCGTAACTTGTCCACCAGCGTGCGGGTGTCGTGATCGATGTCGGGCGACCGGTGGTGGGTCTCCGGGAACGACGCCACTCCGACGTGGAA
The DNA here is from genome assembly GCF_002149015.1 of Gordonia lacunae. Lineage (GTDB taxonomy): Bacteria > Actinomycetota > Actinomycetes > Mycobacteriales > Mycobacteriaceae > Gordonia > Gordonia lacunae. The sequence goes on from NZ_NGFO01000008.1 coordinate 146,624, forward strand.
GTCGCCCAGGGTGTCGATGAGCCGGACCAGTTGCTCGGCGTATTCGACTCCTTCGGGATGGGCGACCCACTCGCCGAGCGGATCACCGGGCGGATCGCCGCGCAGCGCGAGGATGTTGGTGATGCCCTGGTCGGCATAGGCGCCCACCAATGCCCGCAGTTCCGCGACGCTGTGGTTGACCGCGGTCAGGTGGGCCACCGGCAGCAGCGTGGTCTGCGCGGCGAGCTCGCCGGTGATGCGCACCGTGCGGTCCCGGGTGGAACCACCGGCGCCATAGGTCATCGACACGAACGCCGGGGACAACCGCTCGAAGATGCGCACCGCCCGCCAGAGCCGGGACTCGGCCTCGGCGTCACGCGGCGGAAAGAACTCGACCGAGAACGGGACCGGGCCGCGGTGCGGAGCGGACAGGCGTTCGACGATCGAGGGTGCGGGAGCGGTTGGGGTCACTCGCACAGTGTACGGAGCAGGTCGCATAGCCTGGCAGGGTGACCTCCACGATCCCCACGCCCACCTCGCTCGATGCGGTCCCGGGCGCCGTCGAGGCCGAATTGCGGGCCTTCTTCGCCGACGCGGTGCCCGCCACCACCTCGATCGCGCCGGTGGTCGGCGAGGCCGCCGAACTGATCCGGGATTTCGTGCTGCGCGGCGGCAAGCGCATCCGGCCGATCTTCGCCTTCGCGGGGTGGCGCTGCGGGACATCGTCGTCCGACCGCACGGTCGCCGGGACCGACGCGCCCGGCCCGCGGGACGCGCTGCGGGTGTGCGCCGCCCTCGAACTCGTGCAGGCCTGCGCCCTGATCCACGACGACATCATCGATCGGTCGGACACCCGCCGCGGGTATCCCACGGTCCATCGGGAGTTCGAGTCGCGCCACGCGGACGCGAAGTGGGCGGGGGACGCCGGGGCGCACGGGGTCGCGGCCGCGATCCTCGCCGGCGACTTCGCGCTCGCCTGGGCGGACGACCTGGTCCACGGGCACCGACCGGGGGTTTCGACAAGCTCAACCGGCGGGGACGAATCAACCGGCGGGGACGGCGGCCACCGGTTGCCCACCGAGGTGGGCGCGACGTGGGCGGCGATGCGAACCGAGGTCCTCGGCGGGCAGTTCCTCGACATCGTGAACGAGGCCGGCGGCGACGACTCGACCGAGGCCGCCTACCGCGTGATGGAGTTCAAGACCGCCGCCTACACCGTGGCGCGCCCACTCGAACTGGGCGCTCGGCTGGCGGGTGCGTCCGACCAGCTCGTGTCGGGCCTGCGGTCGATCGGGCACGATCTCGGCGTCGCGTTCCAGCTCCGCGACGACCTGCTCGGAGTGTTCGGCGATCCGGAGCGGACCGGCAAGCCGTCCGGTGACGATCTGGTCTCCGGTAAGCGCACGGCGCTGCTCGCCATCGCCCTGCGACGAGCCGATACGGCCGACCCGGCTCTCGGAGCCCGCCTGCGTTCCTACCTCGGACGCCCGCTGGACGACGACGAGTTGGACTCCGCGCGTGGCATCTTCGTCGAGGTCGGCGCGGTCGACGAGGTGGAGAACTCGATCGACGGGCTGTTGGGGTCGGCACTGTCGGCACTTGACGCCGCCGACATCGGCGAGGACATCCGCACCGAGCTGATCGCGGTCGCACATCGCGTCGCGCACCGCGAGGCGTGAACACCCCCGCGACGCGGTCCGACGACGGCGCGGCCGGCCGGGGCGATCTGGTCCTCGGCGCGATCGGATCCGTACTCGTCTGCCTGGGCAGCTTCGGGGTCGGCGATCCGCCGCGGAACTCTGCCGTCCTCTCCGACCTGGGTCTGAGCTGGATCACCTACGGACACGGGAAGAACATCTTCGGCACCCTGTTCTGGCTGGGTGTCTTCCTCATGGTGTTCGGCTGGGTCCGGCTGGGGCGTCGGGTCTTCTCCCCCGCTGCCGTGTCGCCGTCGATCCGGATGCTGAGACGGTGGGTGCTGGTGTGGGCCGCCCCGCTGCTCGTGGCGGTGCCGGTGTACTCCCGCGACGTCTACGCCTACCTGGCGCAGGGCGCGGTGTTCGGTGCCGGTTTCGATCCGTACGCCGACGGCCCGGCTCATGTTCCCGGTCCGCTCGTGGACAGCATGGCGCAGGTGTGGGCCACCACGACAGCCCCCTACGGACCCTTCTTCATGGGCATGCTGCGCGTCGTCACCGAGATCACCGGCGACCACGTCGTCGTCGGCGTGCTGGCCATCCGGCTCGTCCTGCTGCCCGGACTGTTCTTGTCGCTGTGGGCGATCCCGCGGTTGGCCGAACGGTTCGGCGCCTCCCCCCAGGGCGGACTCTGGCTGGCGCTGTTCAATCCGATGGTCCTGATCCACCTCGTGGCGGGCCCGCACGTCGAGTTGCTGATGATGGGCGTGCTCGTCACGGGGATCGTCCTGGTGGTCGACGGCAGGCACGTGGTGGGCACGTCGGTCCTGGCGCTCGCCGTGTCGATCAAGATCACCGCCGGGATCGCGTTGCCGTTCGTGTTGTGGATCTGGCTGTCGCACATCCGTTCTCGCCGCCCGGTGACACCCCGCGACGTGGTGACGGTGTTCGCGTCGATCGTCGGTATCGCGGTCGCGGTGTTCGGGGTGTGGACGCTGGCGATCGGCCTGGGACTCGGCTGGCTGACCGGTCTGGGGTGGGCCGACGTGATCATCAACTGGTTCACCATCCCCACCCTCGCCGCCCATCTCGTCACCCTGGTCGCCGCGCCCTTCGTCGCCCTCAACCTGCAACCGGTTCTGGAGATCACGCGGGCGATCGGTTCGGTCGTCCTCGCGGTGACCCTCGTCGCGGTGTGGTGGCGACACCGGCACGATGTCCGCGACGCGGTGGCCGGGATGGCCTGGGCGATGCTCGCCGTACTCCTGCTCGAACCGTCGACACTGCCCTGGTACTACACCTGGGTGCTGGTGATCGCGGTGGCCTTCGACCTGCCGATGTGGGTCCGGGCGACGGTCGTCGGCGCGTCGACCTTCCTGCTGATCGTGTTCCAGCCCGACGACGCGATCGTCTTCTACAAGCCGGTCGAAGTGGCGCTGGCGACGGCGCTCGCGGGCCTCGCGGCGTGGTCGCTGTCCCATCGGGACCCGTTGTGGCTGGGCCGGTTCGGGAGGTGGGCGTGGGGCGCGCCCCCGGTCGGCGAGAGCACTCCTGCGTCGGATGTCAGCGCGGGGTCCGGCGTGGCGAAGTCGGAGCGCGCCGAGGCCGAGCCCGGGGAGTTCGGGGCCGGGGCGTCGGTCAGAAAGCCTGGGCCTGCGCCCGGCGGATGACCTCGCGGGCGAAATCCGTGTGCAGCGCAGCTGCCGGGTGGAGACCGAGGTCTTCCTGCTCGGTGAACAGCCACTCCATCACTTCGTCGCGCGTGTAACCGCCGTCGATCAGGACCGCCACGAGTCCGTAGAAATGCTTGGCGACGCCGTCCTCGTCCACGAAGAGCGCCGGAATCGCCGGGTACCCGTCGTGGGAGACCGCGAGCAGGTGATGGTCACGGATGAGTGTGCGCACTCGGTTGGTCGACACCCCGAGGCGGTCGGCGACATCGTCGATCGACAGGAACTCGGTGTCGGAAGGCAGAGTGTCAGGCGACAACGGTAGGGAACCCACGTCGAAAGGGTAGCCGGTCGTCGGGAGCGGGAGAAACCTCCGGGTCGGGACGACCGTGACGACCGAGCGTCGCGAACCCCCGCGGCAACACACTCGGTCTCGGCATCGTGCCGATGCTCTCGACCGGCCCGGGCTGCAGGTAGATTCGGCACCGTGAACTCCCCCGTCGACACGATGCTCGGGACCGTCCTCGAGGACCGGTACCGGATCGACGCGCCCATCGCGCGCGGCGGCATGTCGGCGGTCTACCTCGCGGTCGACCTGCGGCTCGGGCGCGACGTCGCGGTGAAGGTGATGGACTCCCGATACTCGGGCGACCCACAGTTCCTGCGCCGCTTCGAGTTCGAGGCCCGCGCGGTCGCCGGCCTGAAGCACCCCGGGCTCGTCGCCGTCTACGACCAGGGCATCGACAACGGCATCGCCTTCCTGGTGATGGAACTGGTCGACGGGGGCAGTCTGCGCGAACTGTTGCGCGAACGCGGCCCGATGCCGCCCCACGCCGTCGTCGCGGTGGCCGCGCCGGTACTGGGCGGACTCGGCACCGCGCACGCCGCGGGACTGGTCCATCGCGATGTGAAACCCGAGAACGTACTCATCTCGGACGAGGGCGAGGTCAAGGTCGCCGACTTCGGACTGGTGCGCGCCGTCGCCGAAGCGGGGGTGACCTCGGCGAGCGTGATACTCGGGACCGCCGCCTACCTCTCCCCCGAACAGGTCGAGTCCACCCACGCCGATGCGCGCAGCGACGTCTACTCCATGGGTGTGATGATGTTCGAACTCCTCACCGGCAGAACACCTTTCTCCGGCGACTCACCGCTCGCGCTCGCCTACCAGCGACTGAGCTTCGATGTACCGGCGCCCGGTGACGTGATCGCGGGGGTGCCCGAGGAGTTCGACGAGATCGTGCTCCGCGCGACCGAACGCAACCCCGCCGACCGGTATGTGGACGGCTTCGACATGCAGCGTGCGCTGCTCACCGTCGCCGACGAACTCGATCTCCCGCCCTTCACGGTGCCCGCGCCGCGCCGGTCGGCCGAGCGACAGACGGTGTCCCGCTACCGGGGCCCGGATCCCGCCGGACACGGCACCCGAGTGCAGTCGGTGCCGGGTCCGCACACCCCGGCGTCCGAGCCGGTGCGGCAGGCGAACGACACCCCGGTCGAGCAACCGGCCGCCGCACACGAGGACCTCGCACCGTCGCCGCGCCCTGCGACCCGCCGCACCGCTCGGCCCGAAGCCGTGGAGCCCGAACTCATCGGCGGCAGCCGCCTGGGCGCGCTGATGTGGATCGTCGTCGTACTGCTGCTCACCGCGGGGCTCGGCGCCCTGGGTTTCTGGGTCGGCAGCACGTTCCTCGCGATCGGCTGACTCCCTGCTCGCCTGCAGTGCGAGTGGCCGAGTTCTCTGCTCCCTGAGGAGCGGAGTTCTTCAGTGGTCCACGACGGCCGCCAGACCGCAGATACCGAGGTGCGAGCGAAGGCTCAGCCGCGCAGCATCTCCGCGACGAGGAAGGCGAGTTCGAGCGACTGCTGGGTGTTCAGGCGCGGATCGCAGGCGGTCTCGTAGCGCCCGCCGAGGTCGAGATCCGAGATCTCTTGTGCGCCACCGAGACACTCGGTGACGTCCTCGCCGGTCAGTTCGACGTGGACGCCGCCGGGATGGCTGCCCAGCGCGCGATGCACCTCGAAGAAGCCCTGCACCTCGTCGACGATGCGATCGAAGTGCCGGGTCTTGAAACCGGTCGACGCCTCGTGGGTGTTGCCGTGCATCGGATCGCACTGCCAGATGACCTTGTGCCCGGTCGCCTCGACGGCGCCGACGATCGCCGGCAGCACATCCCGGACCTTGCCGTTGCCCATCCGCGCCACGAGTGTGAGCCGGCCCGGCACGTTGTGGGGATCGAGACGTTCGACGTACTCGACGGCCTGCTCGGGGGTCGTCGTGGGCCCGATCTTCACACCGATCGGGTTGCTGACGAGTTCGGCGAACGCGATGTGCGCACCGTCGAGCTGGCGAGTCCGCTCACCGATCCACAGGAAGTGGGCCGACAGGTCGTAGAGCACCTTGCCCGGACCGTCGGGGTCGTCGGCCAGACGCAGCATGGCGCGCTCGTAGTCGAGGACGAGCGCTTCGTGTGAGGCGAAGATGGAGGCGGAGTTCAGGTTCGAATCGGTGACACCGCACGCGTCCATGAACCGCAGACCGCGGTCGATCTCGGAGGCGAGGGCTTCATAGCGTGCGCCGGCGGGCGACGTGCGCACGAACTCGCGGTTCCAGTCGTGCACCCGGGTCAGGTCCGCCTCGGCCTGGGTGAGGGCCCGGACGAGGTTCATCGCGGCGGCCGCGTTCGCGTACGCCCGCACCAGACGGGACGGATCGTGAGCCCGCACTGCCGCATCGGCGGGGAACCCGTTGACCATGTCGCCGCGGTAGGAGGGCAGACCCAGGGCGTCGGTGTCGGACGACCGCGGCTTGGCGTACTGGCCGGCGATCCGGGCGACCTTCACGACCGGCATGCTCGCGCCGTAGGTGAGCACGACGGCCATCTGCAACAGCGTGCGGATGTTGCCCTTGATGTGCGGTTCGGTGTTGTCGGCGAAGGTCTCCGCGCAGTCACCGCCCTGCAGGAGGAAGGCACGCCCCTCGGCGACGTCGGCCAGCTGCGCGGCGAGCGTCTGGACCTCGGCGGGCATGCAGATCGGCGGAACCGACTCGAGGACGGTGCGCATCTTGCGCGCCTCGTCGGCCGGCCAGCTCGGCTGTTGCACGGCGGGGCGGCTGAGCGCGTCGTCGAAACGCGTCTGCAGATCGCCCGGTAGTGGAGGGAGCTCGGGAAGCTCGTCGATCGGCACGTCTACGGTCCAGTTCACCACCCGTCCAGGGTAATGGAGACGCGGCCGACGACCGGTCCGCGGGTCAGACGCGCGCCTTCTCGATCGCCTCCCAGCGGCGCAGGTTGTGCCGGGCGTCGCTCAGGGCGTCGTGCGCATCCGACGGTGTGGGCGGCAGCGCCGGACGGCCCGCGGCCTCCCAGTGCTGTCGCAACTCGCGGGTGAAACGCGGGATCTCACGGGGCAGCGCGGTCATCGGACCCCACAGCTGGCAGAGCACAACGTGGTCGTAGGCGCCCACCCAGGCCCACAGCTCGATGTCGGTGCCGTCGGCGGTGAGGAACTCGAGCAGATCCTCGCGGATGCGGCGCCGGTCCCGCCACGCGGACGACGACGGCGACGGCAGCTTCGGCAGTACGTTCGCCCGCACCCAGTCTCCCGCCCGGCCGGGGTCGAAATCGGTCGACACCGCATAGAACTCACGGCCGTCCTCACCGACCACCCCGATCGAGACCAGCTCGATGGTGGTGCCGTCCTCGATGAACTCCGAGTCGTAGAAGAAGCGCATGGGTCAAGTATTCACACACCCGCGTGCCGACCCGCGCACCGCGCACCGTTTCGCCATACCGCCCTCTGGCTGTCTACCCTGGTATTTCGTGCGCTCCAGGTCTGTGCTGGCGACCGCTCTCCTGGCGGCGTCGATCATCGCGCGGCTCGTCTGGGACACGCTGACCGTGAACGGCAGGAACTTCGTGGACCTGCACGTTTACCGCGACGGTTCGGCGGGTCTCGCCGACGGGTCGCTCTATGTCTTCACCTACGCCGGTGAGACCGACTTCGCGCTGCCCTTCACCTATCCGCCGTTCGCGGCCGTCGTGCTGTACCCGCTGTCGCTCGTGCCGTGGGACCTGGTGGCGATCGGCTGGCAACTCGCGACCTTCGGCGCGCTGTACGCCTGCGTCGTACTCGCCTTGCGTCTGTGCGGGTCGACCACCGACGTCTACGCCGTCGCCGCACTGTGGACCGCGCCCGCGATCTGGTGTGAGCCGGTGCGGGTCACCCTCGACTACGGCCAGATCAACGTCTTCCTGATGCTGGGCACCCTGCTGGCGGTGTCCTGGGCGCGCAGCGACCGCGGGGTGCTGGCCGGCGGTGCGCTCATCGGTCTCATGGCGGGTATCAAGCTGACCCCGGCGATCTCGGGCCTCTGGTATCTGGCCGCCCGCAAGCCCCTCGGCGCGGTGGCCGCCGCGATCGCGTTCGTGTTCACGGTCCTCGGCTGTCTGCTGCTGTTCCCGGACGTCACCCGGACCTACTACGGCACCCTGTTCGGCGACGCCGAGCGGATCGGCCCGGTCGAGGCGGTGATCAACCAGAGCCTGCGCGGCACCCTGTCCCGCTTCGTCGGATTCGACGTCGGGACGGGCTGGATCTGGATGATCGGCGTCCTGGTCGCCGTCGTGGTGGCCGTGTTCGCCTGGCGAGCGGTGTCCGACTCACTGGGCATCCTGATCGTGGTGCAGTTCTTCGGGCTGCTGGTGTCGCCGATCTCGTGGGTGCATCACTGGGTGTGGGTCATCCCGCTGGCGATCTGGCTCGTCCACGGCGCCGGGGCGCGGCGTCGGGGCGCACGAGCGGTACTCGCGATGTGGGTGGCGGTCGCCGGGCTCGGCATCCCATGGCTTCTGCGGGTCACCATCGAGTACGGTCCCGAGCCCCCGGCGGCACTCGAGGCGGTCTTCGGGGCCGCGTGGCCGGTCGCCACGTTCGTCACCTTCGCCTGGATGATCGCGACCCGCGCCGCACGTGACGATCCCCGGGACTCCCGGCCACTCGATGTGGTCGCCGCGGCGATCATCGTCGACGGTCGGGTGCTCCTCGCCCAGCGGTCGCGCCCGGCCGAACTCGCCGGTCGGTGGGAACTGCCCGGTGGCCGCGTCGAATCGGGGGAAACGCATGCGGCGGCGCTGACCCGGGAGATCCGCGAGGAACTCGGCGCCGAGGTCGAACCGGCGGAGTCCGTGGGCTCCCCCGTGGCGCTGCCCGGTGGACTGACCCTGTACGCGTACGTGGCCCGGCTGCGGTCCGGAACGCCGACCGCGCTCGAACACCTGGACGTGCGCTGGTTCTCCGCCGACGAACTACGGCTCTTCGACGCCGCCGAGATCGTGCCGGCAGATCGCGACTGGATTCCCGACCTGTGTGCCGTCCTCGACGGCACCCGGGTGGGCGACGCCGGCTGATCCGCACCTGCGCCACCCCCGCTCCCTGAGGAGCGAGCGTGCTAGCGCCACCCCCGCTCCCTGAGGAGCGAGCTTGCGAGCGTCACGAAGGGTCTCGCAACTCGTCTCGCCAAGACCCTTCGTGACGCGCCCTCCGCAAGCTCCGGGCGCTCCTCAGGGAGCAGTGGTCGGTCGTCGCCATCGCTCCTCAGGGAGCGGAGGTCGATTGTCTTTGCGCTCAACGCACCTCAGGGGCGGTGGGGCGCCATCGCTCCTCGCACCTCAGGGGCGGGGGTCGATCGTCGGTTGCGCTCCGCGCACCTCGGTCGCAGGCCGACGGAGGGGTTCGGAACTTCCTCAGGCGGCGGCGCCGGCCGCGGGCGGCTCGACCGGCGGCGCCTGGTTCTTGAGGCTCGCGGCGTAGACGTCGACATACTGCTGACCCGAGAGTTGCATCAGCTCGTACATGATCTCGTCGGTGACCGCGCGTTCGATGTAGCGGTTGCCCTCCATGCCCTCGTAGCGCGAGAAGTCCAGGGGCTTGCCGATGCGCACCGCGACCCGGGTGGGGCGCGGGAGGATGCTGCCGGGCGGGTTGAACTTGTGGGTGTCGATCATCGCGACGGGGATGACCGGCACCCCGGTGTCCATGGCCAGCCGGGCGAGGCCGGTTTTTCCCTTGTAGAGGCGTCCGTCCGGCGACCGGGTGCCCTCGGGATACATCCCCATCAGCTTGCCCTTGTCGAGCTGGCGGCGCGCCGCGGTCAGCGCGCCCTCGGCCGCCTCGGCTCCGGACCGGTCGATGGGGATCTGACCGACGGCGGTGAAGAACCAGCGCTGGAATCCGCCCTTGAGGCCGGTGCCGGTGAAGTACTCGCTCTTGGCCAGGAAGTAGATGCGGCGGTCCACCATCAGGGGCAGGAAGAAACTGTCCATCACCGCGAGGTGGTTGCTGGCCAGGATCGCCGGGCCGTCGGTCGGGATGTTCTCGTGCCCTTCGATGGTCGGCCGGCCGAGGACCCGCAGGATCGGGCCGAGAAGGATGTACTTGAACGCCCAGTACCACATGAGATTCTCCTCGCCGCGCACACCGACCCGATGATTTCCCGCCGGCCGATCGTCCCGCGGAGACCGCGGAACGCAACGGGTGCCCCGACGCCAAGACCTTACCCGCGTCGAACTCTACCGTCCGGCCAGGATCGGCAGTGGCCGTGCGGAGCGGTCAGAGCCCGGAGACCGGACGCGACTCGGGGCCGGGTTCGGCCAGGGTGCGGGCGGTCGACCGGATCGCCTGGCGCGCAACCTCTGCCGCGCCGACGACGCCGGCGGTCTCGCCGAGTTGGGTACCGCGGATGCGAGCGAGCTGGCGGTGTCCGGCGCCGGTGACCTGCCGGGCGTAGTGTTCCCGGGCCTCGTCCAGGAACAGACCCGACGCCGCACCGACACCCCCGGCCAGCACGATGAGGTCGGGGTCGAAGATGTCGGCGATCATCGCGAGCCCCTGACCCAGCGACGTCGCGAACCGTCCGAACGCCGCCAGCGCGACGGCGTCCCCGTCCGCGGCGGCCCGGGCGACCCGCCGGCCGGTCAACGACCCGGGATCGGCCGCGACGTCGGCCGCGAGCTGGCTGCGTCCCCAGTCGCCGTCGGCGAGCAGCTCCACGACGGTGTCGACCAGTGCGGTGCCGCTGCAGTACCGCTCCCAGCAGCCGCGCTTGCCGCAGGCGCAGGCGCGCCCGTCCGGGACGATCGTCAGATGTCCGAGTTCCGGTGCCACCCCGTAACTTCCGCGGTAGATCTCCCCATCGATGACGAACCCCGCGCCGATTCCGGTGCCGATCGCCAGCACGACGGTGTTGTGTCCGCGCGCGGCGGCCCCGAACCGCCACTCGGCCACCGCCGCGGCATTGGCGTCGTGTTCGGCGAAGACCGGGATGCCGACGCGCCGGGTCATCTCCTCGGCCACCGGCGCCTCGCGCCAGGGCAGGTGCGGCGCGAACCGGACGATCCGACGGTCGGTGGTGAGGAAGCCGGCGATCGCGAGTCCGACGGCCTTCGCGTCCCACCGTGACGTCAGCTCGCCGACGAGCCGGTCCAGGCAGTGCTCGAGCGCAGCCGCGGTGGGCGGGGTCTGCGCGCGGAGCGTGTCGAGCATCGTCCCCCGGTCGTCGACCACGGATGCGCGCACGCTGGTGCCGCCGATGTCGATGCCGATCGTCAAGTCGCCCATCAGTTCTCCTGCCCGGGCCCGGGGGCGGGGGGCGGTGCGGTCCGGCGCGATGTGTCACCCGCGCGCGGCACCCCGGCATCGCGACCGGCAGCCGGGCCGTTGAATCGCACCGCGATCGGTTCGTACTGGCGTGGTGTCGACGACGAGGTGGGCGAGGAGCGCAGCGCCTCGGCGATGGCCTCGAGTACGGCGATGACGGCGGCGATCAACCGGGCGACCAGGTCACCGATCTCCGCGAGCAACGAGGTGATCTCTCCCGATGCGCCCGAGAGCGCATGGCCGAGCGGACCACCGTCGACGAGGGTGGCGAAACCGGGTCGGGCCCCGGCCGCCTCTTCACCACCGCTGCCGGCCGGCTGCGGAGCCGGCGCGAAGAGCGCGGCCAGGTGGTCGATCTGCGCGGCCAGACCGAGCAGCAGGTCGCGCACGGGGTCGGCAGGTCCGTCACGACGCTCGTCCGCGGACCCGTCACCGGCCTGCCGGAACGTCTCGTCGTCCGTGCCCATCGCGAACACTCCCCTTCTCCTGGCCCCGCGTGTACACCCACCCGCGTGTCTGTCGTCGGGGTCATCGGCACCGTACCCCGCCGCCTCGAACAGTGCGGTCTCCGAACGTACCCCGACCGGACGGAATCATTCCACCATCGTCGTTTCCGCAGGTGGTCGGATCTGCGCGCGGTGCCGGCGTTCCGGACCGGACCGATCGGATCAGTTCTGCGGCTTGGGCCACACCGACGGATCGGGGACGAACCCGATCCCCAGGTGCGTCCCGTCCCAGTCGGCGTCGACCACGGTGCATCGCCGCAACACCGACGGCAACCGCACCGGATGGCGGAAACCCGCGATCGTCACCAGCAGATCGTCTCCGCTGCGCCCGAGGCCGAGCGAATCCGGGTCCGGTAGCCGCTGCGGCCAGGACAACCGATACACCGGGCCGGCCGGCTTCCCGTCCACGCGCCCCTGCCCGGCCTCGACCTCGGCCGCGGCCGAGCCCCGCGGCACCCCGTGCGGCTCCGGCAGCGACACCGACAGCTTGCGGAGCCGGGCCATGCGATCGATCGTGTCGGCCGACTTGTCGACCACCTGGACGCGGACGGACCGGGAGCCGGCGGCGTCCGCGAGCTCGGCCCGCACCATGTCGGCGATCACGGCCGCGGGCTCGGCGCCGACGCCCGCGTTGACCTGAACCGAGGCGAGGGGCAACCCCATGAGGTCCGCGGCGGCGAGGTGATACCCGGTCAGACGCCGGCTCCGGTCGTCGGCGGCGAGCACGAGATGCACCGCGACCGCGTGCGGGTCGGCGAACAGTTCGGCGATGTCGAGGCAATCCCGGTCGATGGCGTCGACCGCAGCCGTCAGCTGGGCGACCATCGGACGTTCGGCGGCCATCGCGAGACGTCGGTGCCGGGGCCAGAACCGATTGAGCGCCTGACTGAGAACTGCTCCGCCACGCAGGAATTGGAGCGGGTCTCCGCACCCTGAGCAGTCGACGACGATCCGCTGCCACCGGCCGCTGACCGCCTCGTCGCGGATACGACGCAGGACGAGGAAGTCGTCGATCCCGGGCAGCGACGTGAGCTCGGCGGCATCGATCCCGGCCAATGTGCCGACACCGGGAAGCGTCGTCTTGCTGCGGCTCACCGTGTGCTCGAGCACCTCGACGAACGCCGACCAGGTGCGTTCGGTGAGATCCAGTCGATCCAGGCTCAGCAGGTGGAGGTACTTGGACACCACCACGGGCTCATCGGGCCGGCGATACACCCTCGCCCAGTCGTGCACCGGCGACCAGCGGTCGACGGTGATGAGAAGGGTGTCGGATTCGGCGACGGCGAGGCCCGACCGCGGCGTCGCGCGGGTCGGCCGGTTCGCGGCGGGACGCTGGGTCGCGCCGCCGGCGGCGATCGCGGAGACACCAGAACCCCCCGGACCGAGCACCACGTGGATGGGTGTGAGATCGATCAGCCTTCGACCCTCTTCTTGAGGTCGTTCAGCGCCGCATCGGTGATGGCCTTCTCGGCGCGCCGCTTCAGTTGCCCGATCATCGGCACCTGCAGGTCGACCATGAGTTCATAGGTCACCTTCGTCGATCCCGGAACCTGCTGCGTGAGTATGTAGCGGCCGCGCTGATCCTTCTGCAGATCACTCGACACGAGCCGCCAGGAGACCGATGTGGTGTTCGGATCCCATTCGTAGGCAAGCACATACGTGTCCTGGAGAACGCCGGCGTCGAGTACGAAGCGAACCTCCAGCGCACGGCCGGATGCATCGGTGCGCAGCACCTCGACCTCGCGGGCCGCGGTCACCCACTCGGGGTAGTGCTCGAAGTCGGCGATGACGGCGAGGATGGCGTCGGCGTCGGCGCCGATCACGATGTCGCGTTCGGTGTGGTCGGCCATCACCGGGCCCCGGTCGCGGTCGTGTGTCGCCCGGGCGCGGCATCGTGGCCCGCGGCCGGACCGCCGACGACACGGCCGTCCTCGAGCAGTCGCTTGACCTCGAAGGAGACCTCTTTGCCCGTCACCCGACGCTGCTTGTTCGCCTCGGCCAGCACGTCGGCCCGGGCTCGCGGGTCCTCGGGCAGCGGGGCGGTCGGCTCGGCATGGAGGAAGTAGTGCAGGACGAAGCCGTCGAGGACGGCCTCGTTCCAGATCTCCATCGTCCCCGACACCGGACCCTCGACCCGCCAGCGCACGCCCTGCTCGCCCCGGTCCTCGGTGACCGCCAGACGGAGGTCCGGCCACCACTTACGCCAGTTGGCGGGGTCGCCGATCACAGCGGCTGCCGACGGCGGTGCCGCGGCGACGAAGACCTCGTCGGCCACCTGGATGCTCGTCACGCCCACTAGCTTCACATACTCGTGTCGGCGCAGGGTAGTGCACCCGAAACCGACGTCGCGATCAGTCCGATTCAGCAGCGGGGATACGATTCGGTCACTGATGTCTACTGGAGGGTAACCACGATGGGTGAGTACAGCGTGCCCGCGAAGTTCTCGATCGCCGACGACGAGAACTGCACGAACATCATCTTCGGCCTGGCGGAGCGATCACCGCAGCACATCGTGTTCCGCCACAAGCAGGGTGACCGGTGGGAACCGGTCACCGCCGCGGACGCCGCCGCCCGGATCTCCGCGATCGCCAAGGGCCTGATCGCCTCCGGCGTCAATCCCGGCGACCGGGTGGCACTGCTGTCGCGCACTCGCCTCGAGTGGAATCTGTTCGACTTCGCGATCTGGTCGGCCGGTGCGATCACCGTCCCGATCTACGACTCGTCGTCCGCGGGCCAGATCGAGTGGATCATGCAGGATTCCGGCGCCGTGGCCATCGTCGTCGAGGACGACGGGCACCGCGCCGAGTTCGAGTCCATCGACTCCCTCACCGCGCCGGTCACCGTCTTCCAGATCGACCGCACCGGCGCGCCGGGCGCCGTCGACGAACTCGTCGCGGCGGGCGCCGACGTCCACGACGACGAGGTCGCAGCCCGCCGGGCCACCGTCAAGGCCGCCGACCCGGCCACCCTGATCTACACCTCGGGCACCACCGGACGCCCGAAGGGTTGTGAACTCACCCACGCGAACATGCTCTCCGAGGTACGGGCCGTCCTCGCCGGCGACATCCTCGACAAGGTCATCGAGCGCGACGAGAAGCGCCTGCTGATGTTCCTGCCCCTCGCCCACGTGCTCGCCCGGGCCATCACGCTCGTCGCCATCGAGGCCGGCGCGGAGGTGGGACACACCAGCGACATCCCGAACCTGGTGGACGAGTTCGCGGTCTTCAAGCCGTCGCTCATCCTGTCGGTGCCGCGCGTGTTCGAGAAGGTCTACAACACCGCCCGGCAGAAAGCCCACGACGGCGGCAAGGGCAAGATCTTCGACGCCGCGTCCGAGACCGCGATCGCCTACTCACAGGCGAAGGAGAAAGGGCAGGTCGGTCTCGCACTGAAGGTCAAGCACGGCGTCTTCGACGCACTGGTCTACAAGAAGCTCCGAGCGGCCCTCGGCGGCGAGTGCCAGATGGCGATCTCCGGCGGCGCGCCGCTCGGCGCCCGCCTGGGCCACTTCTTCTCCGGCGTCGGCGTGCCCGTCTTCGAGGGATACGGCCTGACCGAGACCACCGCGGCCTTCAGCGTGAACACCCCGTCGGCGTCGAAGATCGGCAGTGTCGGGAAGCCGTTGTCGGGCAATGCTGTTCGGATCGGCGATGACGGTGAGGTGCTGCTTCGCGGCGGTGTCGTCTTCACCGAGTACTGGCAGAACCCGGAGGCCACCGCATCGGCCGTGGTCGACGGCTGGTTCCATACCGGCGACCTCGGCACGGTGGATGCCGATGGATTCATCACGATCACCGGCCGCAAGAAGGAACTGATCGTGACCGCCGGCGGCAAGAACGTCTCCCCCGCCGGACTCGAGGACGTCATCCGCGCCAATGCCCTGATCTCGCAGGCCACCGTCGTCGGTGACGCGAAACCGTTTGTGGCCGCACTGATCACGATCGACCCCGAGGCGTTCCCGGCGTGGAAGGAACGCACCGGCAAGCCCGCGTCCGCGACGGTCGCCGACCTCGCCGACGACACCGACCTGCGCGCTGAGGTCCAGTCGGCCGTCGACCTCGCCAACAAGACCGTGTCCAGCGCCGAGTCGATCAAGAAGTTCCGGATCCTGCCGACCGATTTCACCGAGGAGACCGGCGAGATGACGCCGACCCTCAAAGTCAAGCGCAACGTCGTCGTGGAGAAGTTCGCCGGCGACATCGAGGCGATCTACCAGCGGTGAGCTCACCGCCGGTGGCCCGGTCCGCCGGCGCCGGTTGCCGTCAGAGCAACTGGCGCAGGCGGGCCGCCATCTGGCTCCACTGCCAATTCTCGACGACGTAACGCCTACCCGCCCGGCCCATCTCGGCCGCAGCCGCGCGATCGGAGAGGATCGACAGGATCGCCAGGGCGACCGCGTCGACATCGGTGCCGTCGACGGCGGTGCCGGTGACCCCCTCCTCGATGGTCTCCGGCGCACCACCGGACAGGCCCGCGACCACGGGCACACCGGACGCCGACGCCTCCAGGTAGACGATGCCCAGCCCTTCGACGTCCAGCCCTCGACCCCGCGTGCGGGACGGCATCGCGAACACGTCGGCGATGTTGTGGTACGCCGCGAGCTCGTCGGCGGGCACCGAACCGGTGAAGATCACCTCACCCGCCACCCCTGTGTCGGCGGCGAGATCGCGCAGGGTCTTCGCGTAGGGGCCGCCGCCGACGATGACGAGCACGGCGTCGGGGATCGTGCGCCGGATGAGCGGCAGCGCACGGATCAGGACGTCCTGACCCTTGCGTGGTACCAGGCGCGACAAGCAGAGGATCGTCGGCCGCTCGCCCAGCCCGAGACGTTCGCGAAACTGTCGGCGCAGCATCGGGTCCGGGGCGAAGCGTTCGGTGTCGACACCCGGGGGCAGATGCTCCAGCGCCGCGCGAGCACCGAAGGCCGACGCGAAACGGCCGCGGGTGTATCGGCTGACGAAGGTGATCACGTCGGTGTGGCGGCCGATGTGACCGAGCACCTGGCGGGCGCCCGGGAGCATCGACCACCCCACCTCGTGGCCGTGCGTACTCGCGATGATCCGCTGCGCGCCCGCACGACGCATCGCCGGTGCCAGCACGGCCAGCGGTGCGGCCGCCCCGAACCACACTGTCGAGATCTGCTCCCGGCGCACGATCTCGGCGGCGCGACGCGCGACGAACGGCGTGGGCAGCATGAGGGTCGTCGGGTGCCGGTAGACCCGGTAGGCCGCCGCCGCGTCGAACTTCTCGTGCGAGTCGCCCCGCCAGCGAGGTGCGTAGACGACCACGTCCTCCGGGGGCAGCAAGTCCACCAGGTTCTGGAGATAGGACTGAATGCCGCCGGGTCGGGGCGGAAAATCGTTGGTGAGCAACAACGTCCGGGTCATCAGTCGGCCTGCCGGGCGAGCCAGCGCTGCCAGCCGTCGACCAGTTCGGCGCGCGTCAACCCGAGGCTCGAGGTGATCGCGGCGTCCTGGGCCGCGGGCAGGGCCGACGCCGCGACCCCCACGTACATCTTCTTCAGACGCGCCTCGTCGAATCGATCGGCGACGTAGGCGGCCAACGACCATGCACTCTGATAAGCCACCTGTGAAGTCTGCCCGTCCATCGCGAAGTCGGCGTCGGCGGGTGTACCCGCCGGGATCGCACCCGCGCGAACGGCCGCGGTCAGATCGGGCGCGGCGTCGGCGAATCGCGTGTAGGTGCCCTTGCGGCCGACATATTCGGCCACCCCCTCGGTGATCCACAGGGGCGCGTCGAGGGCGGTGGAGGTGCGGGCGGCGACGTGCGTCAGCTCGTGCCGGAGCACGACGGCCAGTGTCGGAGGCGCGAGGTCCCGGGCCGTCGGGGTCAGGATGATCCGCTGACCGGTCGCCGTGCGCTGCACCAGGTCCACACTGCTGTGCACCGTCGCCGCAGCGGCCGTGCCGGTGGCCGCGCGCCCGTCGGGCACCAGCGCGGTGAACTGGTCGTCGGTCGCGGTCGCCACGACGACGGCACGCCGATCCCAGGACTCACCCCAGAACGCGGAGACGGCGTCGACCGCCCCGGGCAGTTCACGTCGCAGCGTCGCCACGGTCGGAGTCGTCCGGGGATACGAGGCGACCACCGACGTACCCCCGGACGTGGCGGTGTCGGCGACCTGGAGCCCGGGCAGCTCCCACATCTGTGTGGGTGGCGGCTCACGCCCCAGGGCCTCGGCGTCGCCGACGAGGCGCCACTCGTCGCCGTGACGGGCGACCACGAACTGGGTGCCGACGACCACCTCGGCCTCGGCGATACCCGGGGCGGTCTCGCCGCCGAGTGCGTAGCGCAGTTCCACCGGTGCCACCCAGGAGTCCGAACTCCCCCCGGCGTCGAGGAGTTCTTGGAGATCGGCCGGTACGAGCACCTCCGCCTCTTCGGTGGGCGCCAGCTGGTACGTGAACGAGGCGAACCGCAGGGTGCCGGCACGACCGTCCCGCGGCGCGAACCGGCGGGGCGCGAATGTGCCGGTCGCGGTGACGAATCTGTTCTTGAACGCGGGAGTCGCGGCGGTGTCGAACAGGGCGCCGATCGCCCGGACGTCGCCCGAACGCACGGTCTCGGTGAGCGAGTCGAGCAGTCGGGTCACCCCCGCGGCACGATCACGCTCGTAGACGTTGACCGCCGTGCTCGACGCTGCGGGCCCGCTGGACGAGCCGGGGCCGCCGGGAACTCCGACCGTCCCGCACCCCGTGGCCACCACGAGGGCCAGGGCGACGACGGCGAGGGCCGGGCCGGCACGCCGGCGCCGTGGGATCACCGGGGACTAGAACCGGCGGGCGGAGTTGTACGGACCGGCCTCGTCGATCGGCACGACCTTGACCGGTACGCCGAAGGTCGACGCGTGGATGACATATCCGTCACCGACGTACATGCCGACGTGATGTGCGTCCGGGTAATAGATGATCAGGTCGCCGGGCTTCAGGTCGTTGCGATCGACGGACTGTCCGCCGCCCATCTGCGCCTCGCTCGAGCGCGGGATGGTCTTGCCCGCCTGTTTGAAGGCCCAGACCATGAGACCGGAGCAGTCGAACGAGTCGGGTCCGGTGGCGCCCCACACGTACGGATCACCGATCCGGGTCAGTGCGGCCTGGACGGCGATGAGACCGGCCGCGGTGCCCCTGGGCACCAGGCGCGGATCGAAGTCGAAGGTGGGTCCGCGGAGTGCCGCGAGCTGCTTTCCGGTCATGGACTTGTAGATCGCCCGGATCTGGATCGCCTGGAGCTGCAGGTCGGCCTGCTTCGTCTGCAGATCACCGCGCACACGCTCGGCGCGGGAGACGGCCTCCGAGGCCGCCACCGCCGTCTGTTCGGCGTCCTTCTTCGCGACCGCCGTCCGTGCCCGGACCTTCTTGATGGCGGTGAGATCCGCCGACGCCTGACGCGAGATCATGTCCAGACCCGACATCTGATCGAGGAGGGCCTGCGGGGAGTCGCTGATCATCACCGCGTAGAGGCCGCTCACGCGCGCACCCTGGTAGCTGGCTCGCACGATGGCGTCGACCCGGTTCTGGTGCACCGCGAGCTGGGCACGGCTCGTGTCGAGCTTCTGCTGCGCCTCGGCCGCCGCCTTCTTGGCCGCGGTCACGATGCCGCGCTGCTTGTCGTACTCGATCTTCGCGTTGTGCATCGCCTCGGTGGTCTTCTCCGCGTCGATGCCCAGCTGCTTGTAGCGGTCGAGCAGCTGATCGGCCGAGCGCGCGGGCACCGCGCGGGCGTCGCCGACGCCGCCGGCGACCGTGGGTACGAGCACGGCGAGCGCCGACAGGACGCAGGCCGCAAGCATCAGCGGACCCGAACGCATACGTGGCCGCGTTGCGCGAGCCCGTCCCTCCCCGATCAGCACGGTCCTACTCACTCCCTCGTGTGTGCTCGTCGATCCCTGAGCACCCGGATCGCCCGTCCCGCGTCCCGTCGACCACCCTAGGCCGCCGACAGGCCCCTGGGACTGGTTCGGGCGGATCGCAATCCACGCGATCCGCCCGGCCAGAGACCCTCGTGCTCAGTCTGTTCGTGTTCAGTTGTCGTCAGTAACGACGGATGCCCGTCAGGGTCCACTCCTTGACGGCGTCGCGCTTGACCGGCGTGCCGTAGTTGGACGAGTGGACGAACTGGCCGTTGCCGACGTAGATGCCGGCGTGGCCGCCACCGTTGAAGATCATGACGTCGCCGGGCTTGGCATCGGAGTAGGACACCGCGCGCCCGCCGCCGAGCTGGCCGTAGCTGTCGCGCGGGATGTTCTTGCCGGCCTGCTTGTAGGACCAGTAGACGAGACCCGAGCAGTCGAATGCGTTGGGGCCGGCGGAGCCGTAGGAGTACGGCGAGCCGATCTTGCTCTCGGCGGCCTTGACGGCCTTCTCGCCCGCGGTCAGCTGCGGCTGGCCCAGGGGGGCGCCGCCCTGCGGACGGAACTGCTGCGGGATCTGATCCGGCGCGATACCCGGCACGGTGAACTGTCCCAGGTTGGGGATCTCGACCGTGGCCGCGGGCGACTTCTTCACGGGAGTGGCCTCGGGTGCGGGCTTGGCCTCCGGGGCCTTCGCACCGGGCAGGGCCGGGATCTCGAAAGTGCCCAGCGGGGTGTGGACCGGGGCGGCGAGAGCAGGGCCGGCGGCAGCGGCGAGCGAACCGAGCGTGATCGATCCGGCGATCACCGCCTTCTTTGCGACCGTGCTGCCACGATTGGGCTGTTCCAAACGATGTTTGGCCACGAAGCGAGTTCTCCTTCAGATCTTCCTGTACCGCCGACCGAGTTAGCTGTCGGGTTCGGGCCGGAAGAGTGGCCCTACGCGTGTTTCGCGCATGAGGTATCCACTGGACACTCATGCGTGGCAACGCGATTCACCCCGATTCGGAACGGTTTCGCGTGAGGCACATCGAGGTGATGCGCTCCGACGAGCCCGCCCGAAGGTTGTGGTTCCCCGGTTCGCCCGCGAGGGCGATTGAGCGGTGACTACTGCGGACCACTTCTGTTGAAGCGGGACGCTCCGCAAGGTCTCAGAAAGGTTACGAAATCGGATGCGCTCTGTCCACTAAGCGACCGAGAGCCAAACCTCGGCCGATTCTCAGCCCGCCCTGAGGACAGTCACAGAGGCGCGTCGATCCGACCCGTGAGCTGCAGTTTTAGCCGATCTTGCAGATCGTGCAGCACTACTCGTCACCATTGCAGCAGCCTGTAGAACGTCGATGGCGAGGTCGATCTCGGCGTCCGCCTCGACCGTTGCCGCCGTTACCGAAACTCCACCTTGGTCCGTCATATCGTCCCAGCTCGGACCGCCAAACAGCACCGTCATCATGCACCCGTCGCAAGCGACGGGACGGGCGGGGCAGCGCGCGCAGTCGACGTACATAGTGTGATCTCCATCTCATCTGGTGAGGCGGGGCCGTGTCGGCCCTCGTAGGGGTCGTGGTCGCCGTGAGAGCACCGCATTTCTCACGTCCAGGTGGAGACTAAGAGCACCCACCGACAAGTCCGTCGAACTGTGATCGACACACCAGTCACACGAGCCACATCGACGGGCGCTCGGTGCGCCGCCGCCGCGCTGTCGGTGGATCGAACTAATGTTCGCCGGGTGACGCAGACCAGCGTGGCCGGCTCCCCCGCCGGGCAGCTCACCTTCGCCGACCTGGAGGCCGCCGATCAGGTGGCCACGGGCGGTTCGTCGAACGAGTTCAGCGACCGCTCGCTCTTCGACACGACCCTCGTCGTCGTCGACCTGGAGACCACCGGCTCCGATCCGGCGCGGGACCGGATCACCGAGATCGGCGCGGTCAAGATCCGCGGCGGCGAGATCATCGGCGAGTTCGCCACCCTTGTCGACCCCGGCCGGCCCATCCCCCCGCAGATCGTCACCCTGACCGGGATCACCACCGCCATGCTGACCGACGCTCCGCGGATCGAGTCGGTGCTGCCCTCGTTCTTCGAGTTCGCCCGCGGCTCGATCCTGGTGGCGCACAACGCTCGATTCGACATGGGCTTCCTGCGGCAGAACGCGATCCGGCTCCAGCTCCCGTGGACGTTCAGCCTGAGCCTCTGCACGGTGACCATGGCCCGGCGCATCCTGACCCGCGACGAAGCCCCGACCGTCAAACTCAGCGCCCTCGCCGACCTGTTCGACGTCTCCGTGCGGCCCACCCACCGGGCACTCGACGACGCGCGCGCCACGGTGGAGGTCTTCCACCGGCTCCTCGAACGCGTCGGGAACCAGGGCATCGCGACCGTCGGCGACCTGACGTCGTATCTGCCACGGACCGACCCGCGCCTCCGGGCCAAACGCACGCTCGCCGATCACATCCCCTCCCGTCCCGGCGTCTACCTCTTCCGCGGCCCATCCGACGAGGTCCTCTATGTGGGTACCGCGGTGGACCTCCGCCGCCGGGTCCGGTCGTACTTCAGCGGGAGCGACCCGCGTCGTCGCATCGCCGAGATGGTTCTCCTCGCCCAGCGGGTCGACATCGTGGAGTGCTCCCATCCCCTCGAAGCCGCCGTTCGCGAACTGCGGCTGCTGGGCGCACATGCGCCGGCCTACAACCGGCGTTCGACGCAACCGCACAAGGGTTGGTGGGTGACTCTGACCGAGGAACGCTTCCCGCGTCTGAAGGTCAGTCGCACACCCACCGACGAGTCGATCGGCCCGGTCGGCAATCGCACCAACGCCGCGACCGTCGCCGACGTGATCGCGGCGGCCGCCGGTCTGCGCACATGCACCAAGCGGCTCGGCGCCACCGGTTATCACTGGTGCCCCGACTCCGACGGACGCCGACGCCCCGGCTCATGCCGGGCGGCCACCGCGCAGCCTCAGACGGTGCCCGACTACTCCCCGCGCGTCACCGCGGCCCGGCGGCTCATGCGGGGTGAGGCCGACGAACTCCTCGACGGGCTCACCGCACGCCTCGCCGACCTCGCGCAGGCCCACATGTTCGAGACCGCGGCGCGGCACCGGGACCGGCTCGCGCTCACCATCGACACCCTCGCCCGTTGCCAGCGACTGGCCGCGCTGTGCGCGATCGCCGAGATCGTCGTCGCGCGTCCCGACGGCGAACGGGGATGGCAGTTCGCGGTGATCCGGCACGGACGCCTCGCGGCGGCCGGACGCGCACGACGCGGCGTCTCCCCCATGCCCGTCGTCGACGCACTGGTCGCCGCGGCCGAGACCGTACTGCCCGGCGACGGACCGCTCCGTGGTGCGCCGGCCGAGGAGGTCGGACTGGTCTACCGCTGGATGACCGAACCGGGCGCGCGGATCGTCTCGACCAGTGAGCCGGTCGCACTGCCCGCCGGCTCGGCCGAACGCCGGCTCGGCTGGTCGCAATCGGCGCACGACGCGCGTACGGCCAGGCCCGGCACCGACCCTCGCGTACGACAGGCGAGCTGACCGCGACACACCACTAGGCTGGCGGCATGATCACTGCCATCGTCCTCATCCAGGCCGACATCCACCGCATCCCGGAGACGGCGCAGGCCGTCGCCGACATCCCCGGGGTCGAAGAGGTGTACTCGTGCGCGGGCGACGTCGACCTGATCGCGAAGATCCGGGTGCGCGACCACGAGCAGATCGCGACGGTGGTCACCGGCGAGATCAATCGGCTGCCCGGCGTGCTCAAGAGCGCCACGCACATCGCGTTCCGCAGCTACTCCAGCTCCGACGTCGAGGGCGGTTTCTCCATCGGCGAGAGCTGACGCCCGAGCAACTCGGGTGTCGAGGGCACCCGGCGCGGTGCCTGTCAGGCGGGTGCCGCGAGCTGTCCGCTGAGCTCGGCCCACCGCTGCAGCAGATCCGCGGCCGCGCCGTTGTCGATGGCCTCGGCCGCGCGGGCCTTCGCCACGCCGAGCGCGTCGGTCAGTTCGGCCGACGTCATCGGCGCCTCCTGCTCGAACGCGACGATGGCCCCGGCGGAGTTCAGCAGCACCGCGTCGCGGACCGGGCCGGTGGTCCCGGCCAGCAGTTCGCGGGCGATAGCCGCGTTGACCGTCGCGTCGCCGCCCTGCAGCGACGACAGCTCCACACGCGCTATCCCCAGGTCGGTCGGATCGACGCTCAGTTCGTTCACCTGCCCGGCGACGACCTGCCACACCGTCGACGTGGTGGTGGTCGTCAGTTCGTCGAGACCGTCGTCACCGCGGACCACCAGGGCGGAGCCGCCGCGCTCGGCGAAGGCCCGCGCCAGGACCGGGGCGAGGTCGGCGAAAGCGCAGCCGATCAGCCCGCGGGACGGCGTCGCCGGGTTGGTCAGCGGCCCCAGCACGTTGAAGACGGTCGGGATGCCGATCTCCTTGCGCGGCGGACCGGTGAAGCGGAACGCGGGATGGAACACGGGCGCGAAACAGAACCCGATCCCCAGTTCGTCGACGCATCGTGCAACCGCCGCGGCGTCGAGGGAGATGTTCACGCCCAGCGCCTCGAGTACGTCGGCACCGCCGCTCTTCGACGACGCCGCGCGGTTGCCGTGCTTCACCACCGCGACGCCCGAGGCGGCGATGACGATCGACGTCATCGTCGAGATGTTCACGGTGTGCGACCGGTCACCGCCGGTACCGACCACGTCCACTGCCGGACGGCTGACGTCCACGAGCGTCGCGTGATCGAGCATCGCCCGGGACAGTCCGAGGAGCTCTGCCGGTGCCGCACCCTTCATCTTCACGCCGACGCCGAAAGCGGCGATCTGAGCGCCGGTCGCACTGTCGGTCATGATCTCGTTCATCGCCCACGCGGCCTCGTCGGCACTGAGGTCGAGGCGATCGATGATCTTGCCGAGGATCTGCGGCCAGCTGAAGTCGGATTGTGCGGTGCTCACGAGGACAGAGCCTAGTGGTGTGTCTCGGAATCAGGTGGCCGGTATCCGGTGGAGCGATCGGTGACCTGGGAAGGCGGAGGGGGGAGGGATGGCAGCGCCGTCTCGACCGACGACGAAGCCGGTCGCCGATCGAACGCCGGAGACCAGTCGCCCGATTCCGAGACACACCACCGGTGGCTGTTCATCCGGGCGGACGCTGGAGCACGGCCCACTCGCGCGCGAATCCGCCGTGCCGGGAGCCGAGGCTGGCCATGCGGGATCGTTCCTGTGACAGATGCATCGCGTCGAGCAACTGGACCCGCGCCAGGACGAGGACCACGAGTCCCTCGTCGCGCGCCGGCGGACACGGTCCCCAGCGCTCGTCGTCGACCGACTCGTAACCGTCGAGCGCGGCCACCGCCGCCGCCTCGGCCCGCCGCTCGGGCGGCACCTCGACATGGTGGCGCAGGATGACCTCCTCGGCCGCTCGCCATGACGAGGCGTCGAGGGCGACCGAACTCGCGAGCGCATCGTCGTCGGAACCCGCGACCACCTCCACCCGTTCGTCCAGTGTGAGTGGCCCCGCCGCGGCGCTGGGCCGCAGGCGCGAGCGGAGCCGCGCCAGGCGGCCCTGCTCGACGACACGGCCGTTGAGATCGCGGGGGCCGGGTGACGCCGAACTCGACATGAACACACGGTAGCCAGCCAGGCCCGCGTCACCCGCCTCCAGGACACGCCGACGGCCACCCGATACCGGCCCGGACCTGCACCGGGAGAATTACTCGGAGGCAATTTCCGACCCGGGTGGCCACCGCTTACTACGAACCGTCATACTTCACTTGTGACAAGCGCTGTAGGTACCTCAGGAACAGCCATCACCTCGCGCGTGCACTCGCTGAACCGGCCCAACATGGTCAGCGTCGGCACGATCGTGTGGCTGTCCAGTGAGCTCATGTTCTTCGCTGGCCTCTTCGCGATGTATTTCGTCGCCCGTGCCAACTCGGCGGTCGGCTGGCCGCCGCCGCCGACCGAGCTGAATCTCGCCCTCGCCATCCCGGTGACGACGGTGCTGATCCTCTCCTCGGTGACCTGCCAGATGGGCGTCTTCGCTGCCGAACGCGGCGACGTCTTCGGCCTCCGCCGCTGGTACGTCATCACCCTGGCAATGGGCACGTTCTTCGTCTGCGGTCAGGCGTACGAGTACTACCACCTGGTCGAGCACGGCACGACCCTCGCGTCAGACGCCTATGGCTCGGTCTTCTACATGACGACCGGCTTCCACGGCCTCCACGTCATCGGTGGTCTGATCGCGTTCGTCTACCTACTCATCCGGACCAAGCTGTCGAAGTTCACTCCGGCGCAGGCAACCGCCGCAATCGTTGTCTCTTACTACTGGCACTTCGTCGACATCGTGTGGATCGGACTCTTCGTCACGATCTACTTCATCCGGTGACACCGGCGACCTCGCTCTAGAACAACAGCCCGTCCCGCTTAGTAGAGAGTCACAGATGAGTTCATCTCCACCGCATCCGTCGGATAGCGGCACCGAGGTCGGACCCGATGCCTCGGCCCGACGCTCCTCTGCACGCGACGCCGGCCGCCGCGCCAAGACACGACGCAAGCTCCGTCGGCGCGCCACCGGCACCATCGTGCTGCTGGCCGGTCTCGTCATGGCAGGCGTCCTCGCCTCGGTCCTGACCCCCGACCCCCAGGTCGCGGTCGCCGACGAGAGCAACGCCGCGATGATCGACGACGGTCAGAAGCTCTACGAGACCTCGTGCATCACCTGCCACGGCGCCAACCTCCAGGGTGTGCCCGACCGCGGCCCCGCCCTGCTGGGCGTCGGTGACGCCGCCGTGTACTTCCAGGTCTCGACCGGACGTATGCCCGCGGCCCGTGGCGAGGCCCAGGCCCAGCGCAAGCCCGCGAAGTTCACCACCGAGCAGATCGACCAGCTCGGCGCCTTCATCCAGGCCGAGGGCGGCGGACCGCGGGTCCCGCGCAACGCCGACGGCTCGGTCGCGCAGGACTCCCTCCGGGGTGACAGCATCGGCCGGGGCAGCGAGCTGTTCCGCCTGAACTGCGCCTCCTGCCACAACTTCACCGGACGCGGCGGCGCACTGTCCTCGGGCAAGTTCGCGCCGAACCTCGACGGTGTCAACGAGGCCCAGATCTACACCGCGATGCTGACCGGTCCGCAGAACATGCCCAAGTTCTCGAACCGCCAGCTGGATCCGGAAGAGAAAAGGGACGTGATCGCCTACGTCAAGTACGCGACCGAGGCCAAGCCCAGCGGTGGACTCGGACTCGGCGGTTTCGGCCCGGTCAGTGAAGGCATGGTCATGTGGTTCGTCGGCGTCATCGCCATCGTCGCTGGCGCCATGTGGATGGGATCTCGAGCATGAGCGCGAACGACAAGGATGTCCCCTCGCGGGACGAACTCGATCAGATGAGCACCGACGAACTCGTCAAACTCGGTACCAATCTCGACGGCGTCGAGATCATCCACCGGTCCGAGCGGTACACGGTCCCCGGCACCAAGGTCGAGAAGCGCGCCGAGCGTCAGGTGGCCATCTGGTTCACCATCGCCGGCGTCTCCGCCCTGGCCTGCCTCGGCATCTTCCTGTTCAACCACTGGGAGTTCGCGCTCCCCGATGACCCGAACTACTGGTGGTACACGTTCAACACGCCGCTCCTGGGCGTGACGTTCGGTCTGTCGGTGTTCGCCATCGGTGTCGCGATGATCCTGATCACCAAGAAGTTCATCCCCGCCGAGATCTCGGTCCAGGACCGTCACGACGGTGGTTCGGCCGAGGTCGACAAGAAGACGATCGTCGGCCTGCTGCAGGACACCGGCACCACCTCGACCCTGGGTCGTCGGAAGATGATCATCGGCTCGGCCGGATTCGGTCTCGGTGCGTTCGCGCTCACCGGACTCGTCGCCTTCCTCGGCGGTTTCATCAAGAACCCGTGGGCCGAGGGTGCCGACTCGCCGCTGTGGCACTCGGGCTGGTCACCGATCTACAACCCGCCGGAAGCGCCCAACGAGACCATCTACCTGCGGCGCGACACCGGCAATCCGTTCCAGGTCGCCCTGGTCCGGCCGGAAGATCTCGACGCCGGCGGCATGGAGACCGTGTTCCCGTGGCGTCGTTCGGACGGGTTCGGCGAGTCCGAGCACTCCCGCCACCTGCTGGAGGAGGGCCTGCACCAGGTCCGCAACCCCGTCATGCTCATCCGACTGCGTCCCGAGGACGCGGCCCGTGCCATCAAGCGCAAGGGCCAGGAGAGCTTCAACTACGGTGACTACTTCGCCTACACCAAGGTGTGCAGCCACCTCGGCTGCCCCGCCTCGCTCTACGAGCAGCGGAGCAACCGGATCCTGTGTCCCTGCCATCAGTCGCAGTTCAACGCGCTCGAGTACGCCAAGCCCATCTTCGGACCGGCCGCCCGTGCCCTGGCACAGCTGCCGATCACGGTGAACAACGAGGGCTACCTCGTTGCCGCAGGCGACTTCATCGAGCCCGTCGGACCGGCATTCTGGGAGCGTAAGTCATGAGCATCGCCGAACGTCTCGGCACTCAAGCCGAGGAAGTCGACTCGCGGTATCACCTGGCGGCGGGAATGCGTCGCCAGATCAACAAGGTGTTCCCCACCCACTGGTCGTTCATGCTGGGTGAGATCGCGCTGTACAGCTTCATCATCCTGCTGGTGTCCGGCGTCTACCTGTCGCTGTTCTTCGACCCGTCGATGACGCGCGTGGTCTACGACGGTGCCTACCAGCCGCTCAACGGCGTGATGATGACCAAGGCGTACGAGACCACGCTGAACATCTCGTTCGAGGTGCGCGGCGGTCTGTTCGTCCGTCAGATCCACCACTGGGCAGCGCTGCTGTTCGCGGCGTCGATCATCGTGCACATGCTGCGCATCTTCTTCACCGGTGCGTTCCGTCGTCCGCGCGAGGCCAACTGGATCATCGGCTGCCTCCTGCTGATCCTGGCGATGTTCGAGGGCTTCTTCGGCTACTCGCTTCCCGACGACCTGCTCTCGGGCACCGGCGTCCGCGCCGCGATGAGTGGCATCGTCCTGGGCATCCCGGTCGTCGGCACCTGGATTCACTGGGCGCTGTTCGGCGGCGACTTCCCCGGCGTCATCATCATCCCGCGCCTCTACGTGCTGCACATCCTGCTCTTCCCGGGGATCATCCTGGCGCTGATCGGCGCGCACCTCGCGCTCGTCTGGTACCAGAAGCACACGCAGTTCCCCGGCCCCGGCCGCACCGAGAAGAACGTCGTCGGTGTCCGGATCATGCCGGTCTTCGCTGCCAAGGCCGGCGCGATGTTCGCCTTCGTCACCGGCGTGCTCGCGATCATGTCGGGCATCTTCCAGATCAACCCGGTCTGGAACATCGGTCCGTACAACCCGGCGCAGGTGTCCGCGGGTTCACAGCCGGACATCTACATGATGTGGACCGACGGTCTGATACGTCTGTTCCCGGCGTGGGAGCTCTACCTGGGCAACTACACGGTGCCGATGTCGAACTGGGTCGTGCTGATCATGACGATCATCTTCGGCCTGATGTTCGCCTACCCGTGGATCGAGAAGAAGCTCACCGGCGACGATGCGCACCACAACCTGCTGCAGCGTCCGCGTGATGCACCGGTGCGGACCGCGATCGGCGCCATGGCGGTGTCCTTCTACATCCTGCTCACCATCGCGTGTATGAACGACATCATCGCGTTCAAGTTCCACATCTCGCTGAACGCGACGACCTGGATCGGACGCATCGGCCTGATCATCCTCCCGCCGCTGGTGTACTTCATCACCTACCGTTGGGCGCTCTCGTTGCAGCGCAGCGACCGCGAGGTTCTCGCGCACGGCATCGAGACCGGCATCATCAAGCGGCTCCCGCAGGGTGAGTACATCGAGGTCCACCAGCCGCTCGGCCCGGTCGACAGCCACGGTCACCCGATCCCGCTCCCCTACGAGGGCGCGGCACTGCCGAAGCGGATGAACAAGCTCGGTTCCGCGGGCGCACCGGGTACCGGTTCGATCCTGACGGCCGATCCGCTGGAGGAGCAGCTGCGCAACGTCGAGCTCGAGCACGAGATCGAGGCAGGCGAACGCAAGGCTCTCCGCGAGCTACAGGCCAAGGGCGGCAACCCCTTCGGCGAGTAGCCTCACACGAGGAGTTCCACGCACGACCCACCGCGGGCCGTCGAGCACCATCAGGTGCACGACGGCCCGCGGTGCGTTTCCGGGTCCAACCACTCCCCTCCCCCGCGTCAGCGCCCGGCAGCGCTCGTCGATGTGGCACGGTGGACCCCATGCACCGGCTACCTCCCCGAAGTTCCGGTCTGTCCCAGATCACCCGTGGGATGGGCACTCTCGACGCCGAGATTTACGATTCGATCGCCCGTTCCCCGAGCCCGCTGCTCGACGTGACGATGCCTGCACTCACCCGGGCGGCCGACCATTCCAAGCTGTGGATGGCCATCGCAGCCGGGCTCGCCGTGTCCGGACGTCCCTCCCTGCAGCGCGGTGCCGCGCGCGGCATCGTCTCGCTCGCCGTGACGAGCCTGGTGACCAATCAGGGCGCCAAACGGGTACGACGCCGCTCACGTCCGGCCCACGGGCTCATCCCGGTGCCACGGCGCGGCCGTCGGCGCCCGACATCGAACTCCCTGCCCTCGGGTCACTCGGCCAGCGCCGCCGCCTTCGCCGTCGGTGTCGCCGTCGAGAATCCGCCGGCGGGGCTGCTGCTGTCCGCACTGGCCGGGCTCGTCGGGCTGTCCCGGGTGGCGACCGGGGCCCACTACCCCGGTGATGTGGTCGCGGGGCTCGGCATCGGCGCCGCGATCGCGACCATCGGCGCACGCGTCGTACCACCGATCACCGAACCGTCGCTGTCCCTGGCCGCTCCGTCGGTCGTCGATGCGGACCGCAACCCCGACGGGGCAGGTCTGGTCGTCGTCGTGAACCCGGGCTCCGCGGACGGCCGTGGGCGCCGGGTCCTCGAGGAGATCCGTGGTCGGCTACCCGCCGCCGAGATCATCGAACTCGACGAGACCGACGACATGGCAGCCGTTTTCGCCGACGTCGCGACCCGCGCGAAGATCCTCGGGGTGGCCGGTGGCGACGGCACCGTGGCGTGCGCCGCCGGGCCCGCACTCGCCGCCGACATCCCCCTCGCGGTGTTCCCCGCGGGCACCTTCAACCACTTCGCCCGCGACATCGGTTGCGGCACGGTGGACGCCACCATCGAGGCCATCCGCTCGGGGTCGGCGTCCCGGGTCGATGCGGTGTGGCTCAACGATTCCCGACTGATCCTGAACACGGCGAGCATCGGTGCGCACCCCGACTTCGTCCGGGTCCGTCGGCGTCTGCAGCGACGGATCAGCCGACCTCTCGCGACCGCGGCCGCCGTACTACACGTCCTCCGCAAGGATCCGCACGTGCGCATCGAGGTGGAGGGGCGTGTGCTCGACGCATCCCTCTTCCTCGTCGGCAACTCGATCTACCAACCCACCGGGTTCCTGCCGTCCCGCCGTGTCCGACTCGACGACGGACTTCTCGACGTGCGCATCCTCGAGACCAGCCATCGCTGGGCGACCCTGCGGCTACTCGGCTCGCTGGCCGTCGGACGTCTCGAACGCTCTCGCCTCTACCACGAGATGCAGGTGCCCGAGTTCCGGTTCACCGCGGTCGACGGCCCCGTCGCGGTGTCGCACGACGGCGAGGTCGAGGATTCGTACTCCCACGCCGACTTCCGGGTCGACTACCGCGCCCTCAAGGTGTTCCGGCCCGTCGCCCCCAGGTGGCCCTGAGCCGCGATCCCAGCGTTCCGCCCGAGCGCGGGGCGACGCCACCGACACGAAGCGCCCCACCGGAATCCGGTGGGGCGCTTCGTATGGATTGAATTCGTCGACCGCGGGTGCGGCGGCGACTCAGTGCTTCTCGGGACCGACGTGGTACTCGAAGACGAGACCGGCGGCCGTACCCATGATGACCACCGCCGCGAAGATCGACAGCCAGAAGTTGCCGGTGGCGAAGCCGACCGCGAAGGTCGAGGCGCCGAGCGCGATCAGAATCGGCCACCACGAGTGCGGGCTGAAGAAGCCCAGCTCGCCGGCGCCGTCTTCGATCTCGGCGTCCTCGTAGTCCTCCGGACGGATCTCGACGCGTCGCGCGACGAACCGGAAGAAGGTGCCCGCGATGAGCGTCAGGCCCGCCGCGAAGAACAGGCCGACGACGCCGACCCACTCGATGCCCTTGCTGGTGAAAGCGGTGAACAGGGTGTACGCGACGCCCGTCAGAAAGAAGAAGGCGGTCAGCATCTCGAAGAGGCGTGCCTCGATCTTCATCGTCAGCTCACTTTCTTGGTGCAGTTGGCGAGGGTCGGGTTGTCCGGGTCACCGGTCGCGCCGACGGTTCCGTCGGTGGCGCGGCGGGTGTCGAACGGCACCGTGGTGACCGACTCCGGGGCCTGGCAGATGGCCGCGAGAGCCTCGGCGTTCGTGGCACCCGGGTTCGCCTCACGGAATCGGATGTAGCTGTCGAAGTCCTCCGGGGCGACCGCGCGGACCTCGAAGTTCATCATCGAGTGGTACGTGCCGCACATCTCCGCACAGCGGCCGACGAAGGCGCCGGTCCGGTCGATCGACTTGATCTGGAAGACCGGGTCGGTCGCGTTCTGCTCCGGGAACGGGAACACGTCGCGCTTGAACAGGAACTCCGGCACCCAGAACGAGTGGATGACGTCGGCCGAGGCGATGTTGAACTCGATCCGCTTACCGGTCGGCAGGACCAGGACGGGGATCTCCGACGACGAGCCGACGGTCTCGATCTTGTCGAACTTCAGGTAGTCGCGGATGTCGTCGTCACGACCACCGGCCGGACCGGGGAGCTCGCCGTGCTCGCCACCCTCGTCGCTGCCGGCGTGCTCGGTCTCCGCGCCGCTACCGGTCTGGGCCTGGACCTCGAACGGGTTGCCGTTCTGCTCGAAGCCGTTGTAGGTGGTGCCGTCGGAGAACTCGACCTGGTTGTAGCCGAACTTCCAGTTCCACTGGAACGCGGTCACGTCGACCACGACCTTGGAGTCGTCGTTCTTGCTCTCGACGTTGTTCTGCACGATCACCGTGAAGTAGAAGAGCACCGCGATGATGACGAACGGGATCGCCGTGTAGGTCAGCTCGAGCGGCACGTTGTACGCGGTCTGACGCGGGAACACGCCCTTCTTGGCGTCGTTCGCGCGGTGGAACGTGATCGTCCAGAAGATCAACGCCCACACCAGAATGCCCATGACCAGCGCTGCGATGACCGACCAGGTCCACAGATCGACCATCTCTTTGCCGTCGGGCGTGACGCCCTCAGGCCAACCGAAACGCATCGCCGCACTGGCGTCGCAACCCGACATCAGCAGTGCGCCGAGGCCGAGAGTGGCGACGAATGCCAGTCGCTTCATCGTCCGCGACGCTGATGAGACACGCCTCGCTCGGGGCCGTCCACCGTGTGCCAATTTCACGCCTTCCTGCTCGCTCACCGGCGCCCTCGCGCCGAGGTGAGTGCATGCCACATGACCTGCACGGGGCAAGGTCTTGCCGTGGACACACAGCAATTCTTGCACCTAGTACTACGCAGCGTAGACCAACCCGCGGAAGCTGTCGGAATCGGGGCGCGATCCGGTCGTGTCCCCTCGGTTTCCGCTCCGTGGCCATGTCGGCGGCCCGTTGACGACGACCCGCTCGCGGGCGTCGCCCGACCCCGCCGCGTCGGAACTCCGCGGGCGGCTTCAGGCATACTCGGACGCGGTCCGGCGCAGCGTCGGAACCTGTGCGTGGACTGGCAACCGAATGGAGAGAACGAGACGTGTGTGGTCTGCTCGGCCTGCTGACATCCGACGGAACGGCCGCCGAGGTCGTCGAACCGGTGGCGGTGGCCTCGCACTGCATGCGGCATCGCGGACCCGACGAACCCGGCACCTGGCACGACGATGACATCGTGTTCGGCTTCAACCGGCTCTCGATCATCGACATCGAGCACTCGCACCAGCCCCTGCGCTGGGGTCCGCCGGAGAATCCCGATCGCTATGCGCTGGTGTTCAACGGGGAGATCTACAACTACCTCGAGATCCGCGCCGAACTCGCCAAGGACGAGGGCACGCTGTTCCGCACCGAGGGCGACAGCGAGGCGATCGTCGCGGCCTTCCATCACTGGGGACCCGACGCGGTCCGGCGGCTGCGCGGCATGTTCGCGTTCGCCATCTGGGACACCGAGAACCGGTCGCTCTTCCTCGCCCGTGACCCCTTCGGCATCAAGCCTCTGTTCGTGGCGTCGGGCCCCGGCGGGCTCGTCTTCGGCAGCGAGAAGAAGAGCCTGCTCGAACTGATCGAACGCGTCGGGTTGTCGACCGAACTCGA
Source organism: Gordonia lacunae (assembly GCF_002149015.1). GTDB lineage: Bacteria > Actinomycetota > Actinomycetes > Mycobacteriales > Mycobacteriaceae > Gordonia > Gordonia lacunae. The sequence continues at coordinate 180,289 of NZ_NGFO01000008.1, forward strand.
TCCCCGCGCGATCGAGCACTACACGGTGCTGCAGTACGTCCCGGAGCCCGAGACCATCCACGCCTCGATCCGGCGTCTGGAGTCGGGCTGCCACGCGACCGCGACACCGGGCAGTCCCCTGTCGATCCGCCGCTATTTCACCCCGCAATTCGGTGTCCGCCCGGTCACCGAGGCCACCCGGCAGAAGCGCTACGACGAGATCGCCGACGTCCTCGCCGACTCCGTCGCCAAGCACATGCGGGCCGACGTGACGGTCGGGTCGTTCCTCTCCGGCGGTATCGACTCGACGGCGATCGCCGCGCTCGCGATCCGGCACAACCCCGACCTCATCACCTTCACCACCGGCTTCGAACGCGAGGGATACTCGGAGATCGACGTCGCCGCCGAGTCCGCGGAGGCGATCGGCGCGCGGCACGTGGTGAAGGTCGTCGGACCATCGGAGTTCATCGAGGCGATCCCCTCGATCGTCTGGTATCTCGACGACCCGGTCGCCGACCCCGCGCTCGTCCCGCTGTACTTCGTGGCCGCCGAGGCACGCAAGCACGTCAAGGTGGTGCTCTCCGGCGAGGGTGCCGACGAGTTGTTCGGTGGTTACACGATCTACAAGGAACCGCTGTCCCTGGCCGCGTTCGACCGGCTGCCACGGGCGCTGCGCCGGGCCGCAGGCAAGGTCTCGGACCGGATCCCCGAGGGAACGCGTGGCAAGAGCCTCCTGCACCGCGGCTCGCTCACGCTCGAGGAGCGCTACTACGGCAACGCCCGCAGCTTCGACGACGCACGGCTACGCGCGGTCCTGCGCGACTACCGCCCCGAATGGACCCACACCGACGTCACCGCCCCGATCTACGCGATGAGCGAGGGGTGGGATCCGGTGGCCCGCATGCAGCATCTGGATCTGTTCACCTGGCTGCGCGGCGACATCCTCGTCAAGGCGGACAAGATCACGATGGCCAACTCCCTCGAGTTGCGGGTGCCGTTCCTCGACCCGGAGGTCTTCGCGATCGCCGAGTGCCTCCCCCACGACGAGAAGATCGCCCACGGGACGACGAAATACGCGTTGCGCAAGGCACTGGAGCAGATCGTCCCGGCGCACGTCCTGCATCGCAAGAAGCTCGGCTTCCCGGTCCCGATCCGGCACTGGCTGGCCGGCACCGAGATGTTCGACTGGGCACACGAGACCATCACGCACTCCCAGACCGATCACATCTTCGCCAAGGACGCGGTGATCGCGATGCTCAACGAGCATCGAGAAGGCGTGGTGGACAACAGCCGTCGGCTCTGGACCGTCCTGATGTTCATGGTCTGGCACGGCATCTTCGTCGAGGGCACCATCGTCCCGGAGATCGTCGACCACACCTACCCGGTGCGGGTCTAGTCCGGGACTCCCTGTCCGACAACAACAACCGCCCCCGAAGCGGCCGCCACTGCGGAGTCGGCGACGACGTGTCGCCGACTTCCCACGGCGGACGCGATTCCGGGGCGGTTGTCGGTCCGGCGGACTCAGTGCGCGAGCTTGAGGCCGATGACCCCGCCGACGATCATCAGCAGGAAGAACACCTTGAGCGCGGAGACCGCCTGCTCACCGGTGGCCATCGCGTAGACGATGGTCAGGACCGCACCGATGCCGACCCACACCGCGTAGGCGGTGCCGACCGGCAGGTCGCGCATCGCCACCGCCAATCCGGCCATGCTGGCGATGAGAGCCACGACGAACACCGCCGTCGGACCCAGCTTGCTGAAACCGTCCGACTTGCCCAGCGCGGTCGCCCACACGGCTTCCAGGACACCGGACACGACCAGGATCAACCACGACATGACGCCTCCCACGGGCCGTCTTGTCGCACACCGGGTACAGCACCCCTCGTCCGGGAGCCCTCGATCGGGACTCCGTTCCAACGTCTCACGCGGGGGCGGGGGTGGCAACGTCAGACGCGTCACCACCCCGGGCGGACCGGACTCAGCCGGCGAATGCGGCAGTGATCTCCGCAGCGGCCTCGGCGCCGTATGCGCCTTCGATCCGAGCGAGAGCCGAATCCGAATCCCAGGCCCAGTCCTGTGTCGAGACGGTCTCGAGCACGAGCACCGCGACCATCGAACCCACCTGCGCGGCCCGCTCGAAACCGAGTCCCTTGGACAGCGCGGACAGGAACCCGGCCCGGAATCCGTCGCCGACGCCGGTCGGGTCGACCTTCGCCGTCTCCGGCACGACGGACACGTGGATGCGGGTGCCGTCGCGGTCGACGATCTCGACGCCGTCCTTGCCGAGTGTCGTGACGCGGACGCCGACCATCTCGGCGACCTGCGCCTCGGACAACCCGGCCTTCTGACGCAGGAGGCCCCACTCGTATTCGTTGGTGAAGAGGTAGGCGGCACCGTCGATGAGAGTGCGCGTCTGCTCGCCGTCGAGGCGGGCCAGCTGCTGTGACGGGTCCGCGGCGAACGGGATTCCCGCGGACCGGCACTCCTCGGTGTGCCGGATCATCCCGGCCGGGTCGTCGGCACCGATGAGGACGAGCTCGGGCGTACCCACCTCGGCGATGACCTCGGCGAGGGCGATGTCGCGGCTCTCGCTCATCGCACCGGCGTAGAACGTGGCCAGCTGGGCCATCGTCTCGTCGGTCGTGCACATGAAGCGCGCGGTGTGATGCGACTCCGACACGTGCACACCGCGGCAGTCGACGCCGTTGGACTCGAGCCATCGGCGATACTCGGTGAAGTCGGACCCGACGGCCCCGACCAGGACCGGGGCGCCGCCGAGCTGGCCCATCGCGTAGCAGATGTTGCCGCCGACACCGCCGCGCCGGACGACGAGGTCCTCCACCAGGAAGCTGAGGGAGATGTGCTCGAGGTGGTCACCGAGCAGCTGCTCGGAGAACTTGCCCGGGAACTTCATCAGATGATCGGTTGCGATGGACCCGCACACAACGATTGCCACTGGAGATCTCAGCCCTTCATGTGGTTGCCCGACAGATTGCGTCCAGCAGGTGGTGACCGCCGGGTGCTGACCCAGATGGGTGACGACCCGGGTAGGTGATGACACAGACAGGTGTCCACGCTACTCACTCCCCGGCACACGACACCGGCCGCACCCCCATGGGATGCGGCCGGTGCCGGAAAGCGTCAGACGAGTGCCGTCGTGTCAGTTGAACGAGTCGCCGCAGGCGCAGCTGCCGGTGGCGTTCGGGTTGTCGATGGTGAAACCCTGCTTCTCGATGGTGTCGACGAAGTCGATGGTCGCTCCCTGCACGTAGGGGGCGCTCATCCGGTCGACGGCGAGCGTGACGCCACCGAAGTCGGTGGTGATGTCGCCGTCGAGGGTGCGATCGTCGAAGAAGAGCTGGTACCGCAGGCCGGCACAACCACCCGGCTGGACGGCGATACGCAGCGCGAGGTCGTCGCGGCCCTCTTGGTCGAGCAGCGCCTTGGCCTTGGACGCGGCAGCGTCGCTGAGGACGACGCCGGTGCTCGTGGCTGTGCTCGTTTCGTTCTGCACGGTCATGGATGCTCCTGTAAGTGGTGTGGTCCCGGTGCAATGTGGCCCGATGACGTCGTGGTGGGTTGCGCGCCCCGCACGGTCGTTCGGGATTCACCCCGCTCGCCGGGAGGTCGACCGGTTGTGCCCGTGCGTACAACCGTACTCCTTCCCGTGGTATTCCCGTCCAGTCGGACGGGCGTTTCCACGAGGTCCGGCCGGGTTCTCGGCCCGCCTCGCCCTCGGGGTCAGCGGTGCGCGTCGCCGAGGCCGGACGCCACCGACTCGGCGAGGGCGACGAGCTGGTTCTCCGCGTCTCCCATCGCGACCTCGACCGAGCCGGCGATGTCGACGATCGCGTGCGCCGCCGCCACACCGGCCGCGGCGATCTCGTCGGGTCTCAGCGCGACCTGTCCCGCTAGGACGATCGTGGCGGCGCCGGCACCGCGGGCGCCGACCGACGAGGCTGCGGAGTGCAACGCGGAGACGACCTTGCCCTGCAGTGTCTGCGTGTCGAACTTGCCTTCCCCGGTGACGACGACGTCGGCCCCGGCGACCTCGGCGGCCAGACCGGTCACCTCGGCGACGACGCCGGCACCCGACACGCGGGTACCACCGAGCGCGAGCAGCGCCGCGCCCAGACCACCCGCGGCGCCGGCACCCGGCTCGTGCGCGATGTCCCGGCCGGCGAGCTCGCCCAGGACGCGCGACCAGTCGGCGAGCCGCCCCTCGAGCAGGGTGACGGTGTCCGGATCGGCGCCCTTCTGCGGACCGAACACCGCCGCCGCGCCCAGCGGCCCCACGAGTGGGTTCGCCACGTCGGACGCCGCGACCAGTTCCACGCCGCGGAGTCGTTCGCGGGCGCGATCGCCGCCGCCCAGGGCCTCCAGCAGTCCTCTGCCACCGTCGGTCGTCGCGCTGCCGCCGAGCCCGACCACGATCCGGCCCGCCCCGCGCGCCAGGGCCGCCGCGACGAGTTCTCCGACGCCCCGGGTGTCGGCCGTCATCGCCGTGCGCGGCGTGGGCGTACCGCCCAGCTGGTGCAGACCGCACGCCTGCGCGCATTCGATGTAGGCGGTCGACGGCTCGTCGAGAAGCCACCGCGCGGTCACGCCCGCGCCGAGTGGACCGGACACCGATTCGGTGATCACGGTCCCGAATCGCGACGCCAGGACGTCGACGAAGCCCGGTCCGCCGTCCGATTGCGGGGCCACGACCAGTTCGTCCTCCGGCCGTGCGGCGCTCCACCCGCGGGCGATCGCCTGCGCGGCGACCACCGCGGACATCGTGTCGCCGAACGAGTCCGGCGCGATCAGGATCCGCACCGGGACCCTCTCGCCGGTCCCGGGGGAGCCGCCCCGCGCGTCGCATCGTTCCCGGTCATGAGCACGGAGTATAGGTAGCCGGCGGGTTCCCGGCAGTGCGACGCCGGGCGCCGCGGTGAAGTCGGGCACTTCGCTCGGGACGACGCCGGGACCACCGACGCCCCACCGTCTCCCCCGACGCCGGCCGACGACCACCGAAAAGCGACGACCGCGCGTTTGTCTCGCAACACCGATCACCTAGGCTCTACAGGCGTGAAGCTGCCATGGAAGAAGGACGACACCCAGGCGGATTCCGGCGACAGCTCGGTCTCCACCTACACCGCCGACGACGAGTCCGGCACCGACGTCGCGCCCTCCGCCAAGGGCAGCAAGTACACCCCGGGCAAGGGCCGCCCGACGCCGTCTCGTCGACAGGCCGAGAACCGGCGGCGCGGTCCGGTCGCGCCGCCCCCGACGAACCGCTCCGAGGCTCGCGCCCGCAAGAAGGAGCTCAAGTCGACGCTCTCCAAGGAGGAGAAGCGCGCTCTCTCCACCGAGCGACGCGAGAAGCGACTCCAGCAGCGGGAACGGATGATGGCCGGCGACGAGGCCTACCTGATGCCGCGCGACAAGGGTGCCTCGCGGCGCTACACCCGCGACATCGTCGACGCCCGGCGTAACTTCGCCGGGTTGTTCATGCCGTTCGCCATCCTGCTGATCGTGCTGATGTTCCTGGTGCCGCAGGCCGCCGCGCTGACGAACCTGATCCTGGTCGCCTTCGTCGTCTTGATGGCCCTCGACGGTGTCATCCTCGGCCGCATGGTCAACCGGCGCGTCGCCGAACGTTTCCCCGAGTCCAGCGACGGGGGCTTCAAGCTGGGCTGGTACGCGTTCACCCGCGCGATGCAGCTGCGCAAGATGCGCGCCCCCAAGCCGATGGTCTCCCCGGGCGACGAAGTCTGATCGATGACCGATCGCGCAGTGCGCACCCTCGTCCTCGGCGGCGTGCGCTCGGGTAAGTCCGCGCACGGCGAGTCCTTGCTCGGCGAGCACCGCCAGATCCGGTACCTGGCCACCGGCCCGCTCACGTCCTCCGACGGGGACTGGATGGACCGCGTGCGGATACATCGCGAACGCCGCGACGACCGGTACACCACGATCGAGACGACCGATCTCGGGCACGCCCTGCGCGCCGCACCCGACATCCCGGCCCTCGTCGACGATCTGGGCAACTGGCTCACCGCACAGATCGATGCCGTCCACGGCTGGACCTCGGGGTCGGAGATCGACCTCGACGGCCCGATCGACGATCTCTGCGACGCGTTGGGTGCCATGACCGCCGACGTGGTGCTCATCAGCCCCGAAGCCGGACTGTCGCTCGTACCCCCCACCCCCGCCGGCCGGGTCTTCCAGGACCTGCTCGGAACCCTCAACGCCCGGGTGGCGCAGGTGTGCGAGCGCGTCGATCTCGTCGTCGCCGGGCGGGTCCTGAACCTTCCTGCCGCGCCGGGGCCGATGCTCACCCGGTCGACAACAGGCAGTGCGACTCCGGCGTCGGACACCCAGCTGCCAACGGCGACGACCTCGGATCACGACGGGCCCACGCTGACGCCGTCGATCGCGATCACGACGACCGACATCTCCGCACCCGAACCCGTTGCGGCCGTCGGGTTCTCCGCGGGTCCCCGGCCCGACCCCACCGACGCCGAGGTGTTCGCGCCGATCACCCCGCCGGACGAGGCGATCGCCCAGGACGCGCGCAGGCGGCACGCGACACTCACCAAGCCACCGGGGTCGCTGGGCCGCGTCGAGGAGATCGGCGTCTGGATCGCCGCCTGCCAGGGTCAGTGCCCGCCCGCGCCGCTCACCTCCCCCACCGTCGTCGTCTTCGCCGGTGACCACGGCGTCGCCCGCGGCGGGGTGTCGGCGTTCCCGCCCGAGGTGACCGCGCAGATGGTCGCCAACATCTCCGCGGGCGGCGCGGCGGTGAACGTCATGGCGGGGCGCGTCGGTGCGACGGTGAAGGTCGTCGACATGTCCGTCGACGCCGACACCGCTCCGGAGCTGTCGAGGTACAAAGTCCGGCGCAGCAGCGACGACCTCCGCACCACCGATGCGCTCACACTCGCCGAGGCGCGCGAAGCACTGGCCGCCGGCCGCGCCATCGCCGACGACCTCGTCGATTCGGGCACCGATCTGCTGATCGCCGGTGAGATGGGTATCGGCAACACCACGCCGGCAACCGTCCTCGTCGGCGCGCTGACGCGGCGCGAACCGGTCGAGATCGTCGGCCGGGGAACCGGTGTCGACGATGCCGGGTGGATGCGCAAGACCGCCGCGATCCGCGACGGTATGCGGCGCGCCCGCAAGGTGATCCACGACCCGCTCGCGTTGCTCGCCGCCGTCGGCGGAGCCGACCTGGCCGCCACCGTCGGCTTTCTCGCCCAGGCGGCCGTGCGCCGGACGCCGGTCATCCTCGACGGCGTGGTGATCACCGCCGCCGCGATGGTGGCCAACGAGCTCGCCCCGGGGGCCATGCGCTGGTGGATCGCCGGTCACCGGTCGGTCGAACCCGCCCACCAGATCGCGCTCGAGCACCTCGATCTGGTTCCGGTTCTCGACCTCTCGATGCGGCTCGGCGAGGGCAGTGGCGCCGTCCTGGCTCTGCCGATCGTGCAATCGGCCGCCGACCTGCTCGTGTCCATGGCCACCTTCGGCGAGGCCGGGGTGACCGACAAGAGCGCCCCAGATGCGAACACTACAGCCGGGGCGACCACAGCCGACGCCGAGACCTCCTGACGCCGAACGGATCCGCCATGATTCCGCCGACCCGGGCGCTCCGTACCGCGTTCAGTTGGCTGACGGTCGCGCCCGTCGGTGGCCACAATTCGTCGGCCGCGCCGGATCGGTCGCTGGGGGCCGCGGTGATGGCGGCGGTCCCGGTGGTGGGCGCGGTACTGGGTGCCGTGTCGGCGATCGTGGCCTTCGGGCTCTCGCACACCGGACTCTCGACGCTGCTGATCGGGGTCCTCGTCGTCGTCCTGCTCGCCGCACTCACCCGGGGCATGCACCTCGACGGACTTGCCGACACCGCCGACGGACTGGGGTGTTACGGGCCACCCGAGCGTGTCACCGAGGTGATGCGCAGCGGCACCGTCGGGCCGTTCGGCGTGGCGACGCTGGTCTTGGTACTCGCGGTGCAGTCGACCGGGTTCGCCGCACTCGCCGACGAGGGGCGGTGGTACGACCTCGCGTTCGCCATCGGATTCGGCCGGATCGGCGCGGTCATCGGCACCCGGCGGTCGCTGGAACCGGCCCACCGCAACGGCTTCGGCGCGCTGGTCGGGGGCACCCAGCACACATCCATCGCGGTGTGGCTGCTTCTCGCGCTCGTCGCGACCATCCCGCTCGGACTGTCCGCGAACGGATTCGACGGCGGCCATCTCGAGGTGGCCGCCGTCGTCCAGGGAGTCGCGGTCGTGCTCGGCGTCGCGGTCGTCGCGTGGTGGTTCACCCGCCACTGCGCGCGGCGGATGGGCGGGATGACCGGCGACGTGCTGGGCGCGACCATCGAACTCGGGGTCGCGCTCGGCGTCGTCGGCCTGTTGCTGTGACCGCGGCGCCGCTCAGCGGCGGTAGAGCTCGGTCATCCAGCCGTGGGTGTCGGCGAACGTCCCGCGCTGGATGCCGGTGAGGGTGTCGCGCAACGCCTGCGTGACCTCGCCGGTCTCCCCGTTGTTGATGGTGTAGTCCTCGCCCTCACCCTTGACGCGGCCGACCGGGGTGATGACGGCGGCGGTGCCGCAGGCGAACACCTCGGTGATGTCGCCCGACGCCACGCCCTTGCGCAGCTCCTCGGTGGTGATCTTGCGTTCCTCGACCTCGAAGCCGGCGTCGGTGGCCAGCGTCAGCAGCGACGAGCGGGTGATCCCCGGCAGCAGCGATCCCGACAGTTCGGGGGTGACCAGGCGGGCGTCGGCACCGGAGCCGAACACGAAGAACAGGTTCATGCCGCCCATCTCCTCGATGAAGCGACGCTCGATCGCATCGAGCCAGACAACCTGGTCGCATCCCTGCTCGGTCGCCTGCCGCTGTGCGAGGAACGCGGCGGCGTAGTTGCCACCGCACTTGGCGAATCCGGTGCCGCCCGGTGCCGCGCGAACGTACTCGGTGGAGAGCCAGACGCTCACCGGCTTGATGCCGCCGGCGAAGTAGGCGCCGGCCGGCGACGCGATGACCGAGTAGATGTACTTCGTGGACGGGGCGTTCACGCCGAGGCTCGCCTGCGAGGCGAACATGAACGGGCGGAGATAGAGCGACTCCTCGCCGCCGGCGGCGGGGACCCACTCGTTGTCCGCGTCCAGCAGCGCCTTGAGGGACGCCAGGAAATCCTCGACCGGCAGTGCCGGCATCGCGAGTCGTTCGGCACTGCGCTGCAGCCGGGCCGCGTTGGCCTCGGGCCGGAACGCGGCGATCGAACCGTCCGGCTGACGATAGGCCTTGAGCCCCTCGAACACCTCTTGGCCGTAGTGCAGGACCGTGGCCGCCGGGTCCAGCGCGATCGGACCGTACGGCTTCACCGTGGCGCTGTGCCAACCCACCTCGGCGTCGTAGTCGATCATCACCATGTTGTCGGTGAAGTGGCGCCCGAATCCCGGGGCGGACAGGATCTCCGCGCGCCGGCCCTCAGACACCGGATGCGGGTGCTCGGTACGGTTGAACTCCAAGGTCATGGCGCCATCGTACCGTCGGCCACAAAAGCATTTCCGCGCCCGGTGGGGTCACCCCCGACCCCCGACGGGGCCGCGTGCGAGTGCCCGCAGGTCACACGTGTGACGGCACGAACGGCGGGATCACGACCTCGCACACCAGGTCGCGACCGCGGACGTCGACCACGACCTCGTCGCCCTTCCGCACCCCCGACGCCGTGTCCAGCAGTGCGAGCGCGATGCCCTGCTTGAGCGTGGGCGAGAACGTACCCGACGTGCAGGTCCCGATCTGCTCTCCGCTCGAGGAGTCGCCCGCCGGACGAACCGCGCAGCCGGCGCGCGGCACCCCGCGCCCGGTCGCCCGCAACCCGTACAGACGACGCGCCGGGCCGGCCTCCTTCTCGGCCAGCAGAGCGTCGCGACCGAAGAACGACGGCTTGTCCCAACCGACCGCCCAGCTCGACCGCGCCTGCACCGGCGAGATGTACGGACCGAGCTCGTGTCCGTGCAGGGCGTAACCCATCTCGGTGCGCAGGGTGTCCCGCGCGCCCAGGCCGGCGGGCAACCCGCCGGCCGCGGTGATGGCCTCCAGCAGCACGTCGAAGACCGCCCCGGCGTCGTCCCAGCGCGGCACGATCTCGTACCCGCGTTCACCGGTGTATCCGGTCCGGCAGACCCGCACGCGAGCCGTCCCACCCGCCGTCGGCAGATCGGCATCGGCGAAGGCCATGTACTCCATGTCGGCGGGGAGCCCGAGCCCGGTGAGGATGTCGGGGGACCCCGGCCCCTGCACCGCCAGGACGGCCAGGTCGCGATGGTGGTCGGTGATCGAGATGCCTTCCGGCGCAACCGCTTGCAGTCGGGCCACGACATCCGCGGTGTTCGCCGCGTTGGGCACCAGGAAGACCTCGTCGGCACCGACGAGGTAGGCGATCAGGTCGTCGACGACTCCACCGGATTCATTGCAGCACAACGTGTACTGCGCCTTGCCGGGAACGATCTTGCCGAGGTCGTTGGTGAGCGTCGAGTTGACGAACGCCGCTGCCCCCGCCCCCGACACCAGCGCCTTGCCGAGGTGGCTGACGTCGAAGATGCCCACGTTCTCGCGCACCGCGGCGTGCTCGGCGACGGTGCCCGAATAGGACACCGGCATGTTCCAGCCGCCGAACTCGGCGAAGGTGGCCCCCAGTGCGGCATGACGGTCGGCGATCGGCCCGGCGAGGAGTTCACTCATGGCGTCCACGCTATCGGGCGGCCCGCGCCGCCGGGCGCACCCGTCGCGTCACGTCGGCGGGATCGGCGTTCATGGCAGCCCCGCCGCGGCGCCGCTGTGGCAGAGTTGAGCGGGTGAGCAAGAACGACACCGTCGACCGCGCACGCGGCCCCGAACTCGAACTGTCCACCTCGATCGGCAAGGATGATTCCGTCCTGGTCATCGGCCTGATCAGCACGTCGTCACCGGACGACGACGCCGACGGCCCCGGTGCCGAGCCGACCCTCGCCATCGGCGACGGCATCCTCGACGACGCCCAGGCCGCCGCCATCAGTGGCGCTCTCACCGCGCTCGGAGCCACCGGCTCGCACGGCGAGGTCACCCGGACCGCGGCCCCCGAGTCATTGCCGGTGGGGGTCGTCGTCGCCGTGGGCCTCGGCGACGCCGACAACCTCGACGACGCCGATCAGGTCCGGCAGGCCGCGGGGATCGTCGCCCGCGAGCTCGACGGGCACGAATCGGTGGCCACCACGCTCTCCGCGATCGATCTCCAGGCCGCCGCCGAGGGCCTGTTCCTCGGCGCGTACCGGTTCGACGAGTTCCGCTCGGCCAAGTCGAAGCCGAAGAAGACTCCGCCGCAACGCTTCACGCTGCTCGTCGAGTCGAAGTCCAAGGAGGCCAAGGCCGTCCTGGAGCGGGCGGTCGCGGTCGCCGACTCCGTCGCCATCGCCCGTGACTTCGTCAACACCCCGCCGAGTCACCTCTATCCCGAGGAGTTCGCGGCCCGCGCCCGCACGCTCGGGAGCAAGGCCGGGCTCAAGGTCGAGATCCTCGACGACAAGCAGCTCGAGGCGCAGGGTTACGGCGGGATCATCGGCGTCGGCAAGGGTTCCTCGCGCCTGCCGCGCCTCGTCCGACTGACCCACACCGCGAAGAAGTCGCCCACGAAGGTCGCGCTCGTCGGCAAGGGCATCACCTTCGACACCGGCGGCATCTCCATCAAGCCCGCCGCGAACATGGACGCCATGACCTCGGACATGGGTGGCGCCGCCGCCGTGATCGCGGCGACGATCCTCGCCGCGCGCCTCGACGTCGACGTCACGGTCACGGCGACCGTGCCGATGGCCGAGAACATGCCGTCGGCGACCGCGCAGCGCCCCGGTGACGTGCTGACGCAGTACGGCGGACGCACCGTCGAGGTCCTCAACACCGACGCCGAGGGTCGCCTCATCCTCGCCGACGCGATCGTGCGGGCCTGCGAGGACGATCCCGACTACCTCATCGACACCGCGACGCTGACCGGCGCGCAGATGGTGGCGCTCGGCACCCGCACTCCCGGGGTGATGGGCACCGACGAGTTCCGCGACCGCGTCGCCGCCCGGTCGGCCGATGTCGGCGAGAACGCCTGGGCCATGCCGCTGCCCGCCGAACTCCGTGCCGACCTGAAGTCCCGCGTCGCCGACCTGGCGAATGTGACCCCGCACCGATGGGGCGGGATGCTCGCCGCCGGGATCTTCCTCAAGGAGTTCGTGCCGGAGGACGTGCAATGGGCCCACATCGACATCGCCGGACCCGCCTTCAACACCGGCGGCCCGTGGGGTTACACCACGAAAGGCGGTACGGGCGTGCCCGTCCGGACCATCGCCGCGGTGCTCGAGGACATCGCCGCGAACGGCTGACCGACAGCCGCCGACACCCGCGCACCGGCCCGATGAGAATCGTTACCGACGAGTACGAGCCGAACCGAGTCGGCGGCGCACCGTGCGGGTAGGGTTGGCCGCGGGGATGAGCGGCTGATCCGCCACTCATCTGCGCGGTCGTCGCACCGCCCCCGACCCCGTGCCCACGGCGCACACACCATTGGGCATCACCTACAGACCACCACGTCGAGTTCAGGAGTTCACAACGATGGCCTTCTCCGTCCAGATGCCCGCCCTTGGTGAAAGTGTCACCGAGGGGACAGTCACCCGGTGGCTGAAGGAGGAGGGCGACACCGTCGAGGCCGACGAGCCATTGCTCGAGGTGTCGACCGACAAGGTCGACACCGAGATCCCGGCGCCCACTGCGGGTGTACTGACCAAGATCATCGCGCAGGAGGACGACGTCGTCGAGGTCGGCGGCGACCTCGCGCTGATCGGTGACGCCGACGAGGCCGGATCCGACGACTCCGGTTCCGACGACTCCGGCTCGGATTCCGCCGGCGGCGACGAGCCCACCGAGGCGGCCCCCGAGCCCGAACCCGAGCAGGCGGCCGAGGAGCCCTCCACCGACGAGGACGCTCCTGCCGAGAAGCCCACGGCCGACACCGGTTCCGGCTCCGCCGAGGGCACCGACGTGCTCATGCCCGAACTCGGCGAGTCGGTCACCGAGGGCACGGTCACCAACTGGCTGAAGTCCGTCGGCGACGAGGTGGCCGCCGACGAACCACTCCTCGAGGTCTCCACCGACAAGGTCGACACCGAGATCCCCTCCCCGGTCGCCGGCACCCTGCTCGAGATCCTCGCGCAGGAAGACGACGTGATCGAGGTCGGCGGCAAGCTCGCCGTCATCGGTGATGCCTCGGCGGCTCCGTCCAAGAAGGAACCCGAACCGGAACCCGAACCCGAACCGGAGCCCGAGCCCGAGCAGGAATCCGCGCCGGAGCCGGAGCCCGAGCAGGCGCCTGCCCCTGAGGAAGAGCAGAAGCCGCAGCCCGAGGCCAAGGACTCGAAGGCCACCGAGCCCAAGGCGCAGGCCGCGGAGAAGTCGGATCCGCCGACCGTCGAGTCGACCCCGTACGTGACGCCGCTGGTGCGCAAGTTGGCCGCAGAGAACAACATCGACCTGAACGCGATCAAGGGCACCGGTGTCGGTGGCCGCATCCGCAAGCAGGACGTGCTCGCCGCGGCCGAGGAGGCCAAGGCGCGGGCGCCGGAGGCCGCGCCCGCCGCCAAGCCCGCGGCATCGTCGGCACCGGCCGCGTCGTCGGGCTCGCCCGAGATCCGGCCCGAGCTCGCCGAGCTGCGCGGGACCACGCAGAAGATCAACCGGATCCGTCAGATCACCGCGAAGAAGACCCGCGAGTCACTGCAGCAGAGCGCACAGCTCACGCAGGTCTTCGAGGTCGACATGACCCGCATCGCCGGACTACGCAAGGCGGCGAAGGAGAGCTTCAAGGCGTCCGAGGGTGTCAACCTGACGTTCCTGCCGTTCATCGCGAAGGCCGTCGTGGAGGCGCTCAAGGCGCATCCCAACGTCAATGCGTCGATCGACGAGGACAAGAAGGAGATCACCTACTACGACAAGGTGCATCTCGGCATCGCCGTCGACACCCCGCAGGGTCTGCTGTCGCCGGTCATCCACAATGCCGACGACCTGTCGATCGCCGGTCTGGCCCGCGCCATCGCCGACATCGCGGCGCGGGCACGCTCCAACGGGCTCAAGCCCGACGAGCTCGCCGGCGGCACGTTCACCATCACCAACATCGGCAGCCAGGGTGCGCTCTTCGACACCCCGATCCTGGTCCCGCCGCAGGCCGCGATGCTCGGTACCGGAGCCATCGTCAAGCGTCCGGTCGTCATCACCGGTGAGGATGGCTCGGAGTCGATCGCGGTGCGCTCGATGTCCTACCTGCCGCTCACCTACGATCACCGTCTGATCGACGGCGCCGACGCCGGCCGCTTCCTCACCACGGTGAAGAAGCGTCTCGAAGAGGCCGCCTTCGCTGCGGACCTGGGCCTCTAGGCCGGATCTCCTTCAGACGGCACCGAGGACACACAATGCGCATCGCCGTCGCCGGTTCACAGGGGCTCATCGGCAACGCCCTGGTCAACTCGCTGCGCGCGGCGGGCCACACGGTCACACGTCTGGTCCGCCGCGAGGCACGCGCCGATGACGAGTTCAGTTGGGATCCCGAGACCATCGGCGTCCCGCCCGAGAGCCTCGAGGGCGTCGAGGCGGTGGTGTCGCTCGGTGGCGTCGGTGTCGGCAACGGTCGATGGACCGGCCGGTTCAAGCAGGAACTGCGGGACTCCCGGGTCACCCCGACCGAGGTCCTCGCCGAGGCCGTTCGTGACCTGGGCATCCCCACGTTCGTGAGCGCCAGCGCGTCCGGGTTCTACGGCGACACCGGCAGCCGTCCCGCGGTCGAGACCGACGGGCCGGGAGAGGGTTTTCTCGCGAATCTGGTCGTCGACTGGGAGACCGCCGCCCGGACCAACGTCGGTGCGGATACTCGTCTGGTCCTACTTCGGACGGCCCCGGTGCTCAGTGCGCAGGGCGGTCTGCTCGGGAAACTTCGTCCGCTGTTCAAGCTCGGACTCGGCGGGCCCATCGGCGACGGGAAGCAGTACTTCTCGTGGATCAGCCTCATCGACGAGGTGCGTGCCATCGAGTTCCTCCTCGAGTCCGACGTGTCGGGACCGGTGAATCTGAGCGCGCCGGGCGCCGTTCCGTTCGGCGAGTTCGCATCCGCGCTCGGCCGTGCGGTACACCGCCCGACCGTGCTGCAGGTCCCCGCTTTCGCGGCCCGCCGAGTCGGCGGCGAGATGGCCGAGGAAATGATTCTGTTCAGTCAGCGCGTTGCACCTGAGGTGCTGACCGATCACGGATTCACCTTCACCCATCCCGGTGTCGACGAGGCCCTGGCCTACGCCACCGGTTCCTCCCGCCATGACTGATCGTCCGATCCGCGCGAGTACCGAACCGGTCGAGATCCGCCGGCTCGGCGTCCTCGACTACCAGTCGGCCTACGACATGCAGCACGGCCTGGCCACCGACCGCGCGGACGGCGTCCTCGACCACGACGTGCTGCTGCTCCTGGAACACCCCTCCGTCTACACCGCGGGCAAACGCACCGAGGACGCCGACCGGCCCACGAACGGCGCACCGGTGGTCGACGTCGACCGCGGCGGCCGGATCACCTGGCATGGCCCGGGTCAGCTCGTCGGCTATCCGATCGTGAAACTCGCCGAACCGCTGGACGTCGTCGAGTACGTGCGTCGCCTCGAGGCGGCGCTGATCTCGGTCTGCGCCGGGCTCGGCGTCACGACCGGGCGCGTCGACGGCCGGTCGGGCGTGTGGATCACCGACGACGCCGGGGAACGCAAACTCGGCCAGATCGGCATCCGTGTTGCACGGGGGGTGGCGTTGCACGGCTTCGCGCTCAACGTGGACCCCGACATGTCGGCGTTCGAGGCGATCGTCCCCTGCGGGATCGCCGACGCCGGAGTGACCTCTCTCGCCCGCGAACTGCACCGGCCGATCTCGGTGGACTCGGTGCTCGACGACACCGTCGACGCCGTGCTGTCCGCGCTCGACGCCCCCGGTGTCGACGTCACCGCCACCCCGGTGCCCGCCACCACACAGTCCGAAACACCCACTTCTGCAAGCGTAGGATCGATTCAGTGACCGCGTCCCCCCTCACCCCCGGACCCGGTGCCCC
>NZ_NGFO01000080.1 GCF_002149015.1 Gordonia lacunae
GTGTCGGGGAGGTGGCGGGCGGTGTGGTCGAAGGGGCGGGAGAACCGGCGGTACCCCCGCCATACCCACCATCGCTGTACCCACCGTCGCCGCTGTACCCACCGTCGCCGCTGTACCCACCGTCGCCGCTGCCGCTGTAGCCCTGACCGCCACTGCCTTGGTCATAGCTCGGGGTGGACGGTGTTTGAGCGGTACCCAGGTCTCCTGTGGTGGCTTCGGGAGGCGTTGGTGTGCTGGGAGTTTGGGGCGGATTGTTGATGGTGTCTTGGGGTTTTGCGGGTGGTTTGGAGGGCTTCTCATCGGGGTCGGCGAGGATGGGGTAGCGGGCGTCGGGGGCGGGGCGGATGTGTTGGATGAGGTCGCCGTTGGCGTCGACGGTGTACCAGGTCTTTTGCGGTTGCCCGGCGGCGTCGAAGGCCCAGGGCCGGGCGATCTGCCGGACCGGGTTGCCGTCGCGGTCGTAGACCGTTGCTGAGCCGTCACGGTTGACGGCGGTACGTCCGCCCGGGGGCACGTTCATCGCGAACCGGTAGCTGGTGGGGCTGGTCTCGTCGTGCATCAGGACAAGCCGTGATGTGCCGATCTGGCCGCGGGTGTGCCCGCCTCGGGTGAGCAATGCGGACCGGGTGCGGGGATGGGCGGCGGCGATCGCGGCGGCGCCGGCGATAATCCAGACCGGCAGTGGGATCGACGCATCTTCGTCGTCGGTGGCGGTGGCGGTGGCGGTGCCGGTGTCGCGGCCGGCGGGCTGCGGCCCCAAGCCTGGAGTGTTCGTGGGGGTTTCGTCACCTCCGACGGCCGGTGGCGGCGACAGTGCCGGCGGAACACGCACAGATGGTTGGCCGGGGACAGCATCGGGTTGCGATGCAGTCGAAGGGACAGCGCTGTTGACTGCCGGCGGCGACCCACCGGGCGCGGGCCGAAGGCCGGGTGAGGGTTGCTGTCCGGGGACGGGGACGATGGGTGTGCCGTTGCCGTCGCCGGGGCCTGGTCCGGGGTTGCCGGCGATGCCGGGTCCGCCGGTGGAGCCTGGGTTACCTGGTGTGGTCGGGGTGGCAGGTGTGTTTTGGGTGGGTGGTGGGGTGTAAGTGGGGACGCTGATGCAGGGCCAGCCGGGTCCGTATTGGGCGCGCATCTGGTCGCAGAGTGGGTCGGCGTGTGCGGGCGAGGAGGGTCCGGTGAGCGCGGCTGTGGCGAGCGCGATGATGCCGGCCAGGGTTCCTGTCAGGGCGAGAAGTGTTGCTGCGCTGCGTGTTCGGGGCCATCCATTGTGATTTGTGGGGCGGTGGGTCATTGGTTGCCGACGACTTTGGCGAGGATGGCGTCGGCGCCGGTCCAGAACCAGCGTCCGGCGATGGACATGAGGAGGAAGAAGCCGAGGAACACCGGGATCTGTCCCCATTGTTGTGACCATTGGGCGAGGTGGGTGAGGTTGGCTGCGGCCAGGACCAGCAGGGCGCATCCGGCGACGAACAGGACCGCTTTCAGAACAGGAAAACCACCGCGATCGTCCTCGGCGCCGGGGGTCTGGCTGGCGGCGGAATGGCGTGACGGTGTGCGCGATTCGGCGCCGGTGGTGGGTGTGGTCATGGCGGTGGGTCTCCTGGAC
>NZ_NGFO01000081.1 GCF_002149015.1 Gordonia lacunae
GGACCCTAATGGGGGTGGATCGGCTCTCTTTTGGGGGATGCTGGTCGTGTGAGCCTTCCCGGTCGGTGACCACTGCCGGACCCTGAAACGGTGTGTTGGATTTCTAGACGAAGACCGTGGCCCGGCCGGGTGAGGATCACCCGCTAGAACGCTTCTGGGATGTCGTGCCCCCTGAAGGTGTGGGTGAGCACTGATCCATTAGGCCGCGTCAGGGTGATCTCCCGAAGGTTCACATCGAGATCGTCGAGACGACCGAAGACGAGGTGAACGAGTGTCATGATCTTTGTGGGCAACGACTGGGCATCAGATCATCACGACGTGTGCGTGATGGATGAGCACGGCACCACCCTGGCCACCCGCCGACTACCCGCGAACGCTACCGGTGCGACCGCGATGCACGAACTACTCGCCCAGAGAGTGCAGGATCCCACCGAGGTGGTGGTCGGGATCGAAACCGATCACGGCATGTGGGTCACCGCCCTGGTCGCCGCGGGCTATCAGGTGTTCGCGATCAACCCGTTGTCGGTGTCGCGGTACCGCGACCGCCACCATGTCGGGGGCACCAAATCCGATAAGGCTGACGCGAAAACCCTGGCTGATCTGGTGCGCACCGACCGACACAACCATCGCCTCGTCGCCGCCGACACGGTCGCCGCCGAAGCGATCACAGTGATGGCCCGCACCCATCAGAACCTGGTGTGGGCGCGCTCAGCACAACAGAATGTGCTGCGCTCCCAACTCGGCGCCTACTACCCGGCCGCGATCGATGCTTTCGGCGGCGACCTCGCCCACCGGGATTGTCTGAGCGTGTTGCGCCGCGCCCCCACTCCACAACGAGGGGCGGCACTGACAGTCGCGGCGATCCGGTCGGCTCTGAAAAAAGGTGGCCGCCAACGCAATATCGACCATCGTGCCCGCGACATCCAGCAGGCCCTACGTGGTGGCGGCCACCTGGACGCACCTGCGGCGCTCACCGCAGCCTATGCCGCGACCGTGACCGCGACCGTGGAAATGTTGGCCGCTCTCAACACCCAGATCACCCAACTAGAAACCACTATGGCCCAGTCTTTTAAAGCGCATCCGGACGCCGAGATCTACCTGTCCATGCCCGGAGTCGGTGACATCACCGGCGCCCGGATGCTCGGCGAGTTCGGGGATGACCCCGAACGCTATGCCACCGCCAAGTCTCGCAGAAACTACGCCGGCACCTCACCACGAACCATCGCCTCAGGCAAAGGCCACGTCGTGTTGGCCCGCCATATCCGCAACACCCGACTCAACGCCGCCGCCACGTGCATGGCCCAAGGCGCGCTGACCGGTAGCCCCGGCGCCCGCGCCTACTACGACAATCTCCGCGACCAGAAGAAGTCCCACACCCAAGCACTACGCGCGGTCGCCAACCGGCTCGTCGGCATCCTCCACGGCTGCCTCACCCACCGAACCCTCTACAACGAACACACCGCCTGGCACCACCGCACCAACCTCGCCGCTTGACACCTTGCACCCCTGGGATGTCTTCGTG
>NZ_NGFO01000082.1 GCF_002149015.1 Gordonia lacunae
GGCAGGTTCAAGTGGTCGCCGCAACAGCCTGACTTGTGGAGGCTGTGGTGGCTGTTGCTGGGATACGCGTTGGGGAGGATTTGCGGGCTCGGTTTTGGAGTGAGATCGAGGCGGGGGCCTCGGTTGTAGCAGCGGCCCGATCGATCGGGGTGTCGTCGTTTACCGGCTACACGTGGATGCATTCTGCTGGGCGTTCGTTGCCCAGCGGTCGCGGTCAAGGCCGGGTCAAATCTGCTGAGGTCCACGAGCAGTTCTGGTCGGGATTACGTCGGGGACTGACTGTCGCGGGGGCAGCCAGAACTGCAGGCGTGTCGAAAAAGGCTGGCCAGCGATGGTTCAAGCAGGCTGGTGGGGTGCGCCCTGTGACGATCGACGCCGATCTAGAAGCAACGGTCGCCCCTGGTAGCGGCCCGTTGTCCTGGATGGACCGCTGCCGTATCGAACAGATGCTCGCCGCCGGCTACAACCAGGCGCAGATCGCACGGTTGCTTGGCCGCGCACCCTCGACGATCAGTCGGGAAGTGGTGCGTGGCAGACCAGCAGACCAACAGGGTCGCTATCGGGCTCTGGTTGGGCAGAACAGGACTGATGCCGCCCGTCGACGGCCTAAACAACGCAAGTTGGTCGAGGGCACCCGGCTTTACACTGAGGTCGCCGATCGACTCAAAGTCCGGCAGAGCCCGGAACAGATCTCGGGGTCGTTGTCGGTGGAGTTTCCCGACGACCCGGAGATGCAGGTGTCCCACGAAACGATTTACCAGGCRCTCTACGTTCAGGCCCGCGGCGGACTCAAAAAAGAGGTCCAGACCGCGTTGCGTACTGGCCGTATCCGTCGTAAATCGCAGGGACGCAACACTTCTGATCGTAGCCGTTTCAAGAACATGGTGTCGATCAGTGAGCGGCCGGCCGAGGCTGAYGATCGGGCGGTGCCCGGGCATTGGGAAGGTGACCTGATCATGGGGACCGGTAACGCCTCGGCGATCGGCACGCTCGTCGAGCGCACCACCGGGTTCGTGATGCTGCTGCACCTGCGCGATGACCACACCGCCGAAACCGTGGCCGCTGCGATGACCGAGGCGGTACCCCAGATTCCCGASATCTTGCAGCGGTCGTTGACCTGGGATCAGGGCTCGGAGATGGCGTTGCACACCGCGATCACCGAGGCGACCGGGCTGCCGATCTACTTTGCCGACCCGCACAGCCCCTGGCAGCGAGGCAGCAACGAGAACACCAACGGCCTGCTGCGCCAGTACTTCCCCAAGGGAACCGACCTGTCGTTTCACGGGCCGGGGATCCTGGCCAACGTGGCCGCCGAACTCAATGGCCGGCCCCGCAAACGACACGGTTGGCGCAGCCCCGCCTACAAACTCGACGAACTACTACGATCAGGACCAACCGATCCCGCTGTTGCAGCGACCGGTTGAATCCGCC
>NZ_NGFO01000083.1 GCF_002149015.1 Gordonia lacunae
TCGCAAGCGACCCCCCTCCGCCCCCTGAGGTGCGGGGAGCGCAAGCGACCCCCCTCCGCCCCCTGAGGTGCGAGGAGCGCAAGCGACGAGCCTCGAAGGGTCGCAGCGTGTTCCGAGCAAGCGCGCATTCGATTCTCAGTCGGTGGAGCCGTACGAGAGGTGCACGACGCCGTTGTCGAAGACGTCGGTGCCGACGAGCGTGAGTGGCAGATCGTCCAGTCCGTCGAAGAGGCGGGCGCCGCTCCCGAGGACCACCGGGTACACCAGCAGGTGTAGCTCGTCGATGAGCTTGTCGCGCAGCAACGCCCGCACGAGAGTGCCACTGCCGCTGACGTAGAGGTCGCGATCATTCTTGAGTTCCCGGATACGGTCGGCGTCGTAAGCGCCGAAGATCTCCGAGTTCTGCCAGGCCGTCGCGTCGTCGAGGGTCGATGACACCACGTACTTGGTGGTGTCGTTGAAGAACGGGGCGCCGGGATCGTCCTCGGCGGTCCGGGTCGACCAGGCCGGGGCGAACATCTCGAACGTGTTGCGTCCGAGCAGGATACCAGTGCAGTCGTTCATGAAGGAGCCGAGGAGCTCGCCCATCCCGTCGGCGAATCCGTACGGCATCGTGAAGCTCGGGTCCTCATAGCTGCCGTCGAGGGTGATGAACTCGTGGACGTGGATCTTTCCCATGGTGTGGCCTCTCGTCTCATCGCGGTGAACGTCACGATGTCAGACCCAGCCGCGCCGGGAAACTCATCGGCCGCGGAGGGAGTCAGGACGGGTTCCGCTGCTCGGTCGCCGGACCCTTCGTGACGCGCCCTCCGCAAGCTCCGGGCGCTCCTCAGGGAGCAGTGGGTCGCCTGCGATCCGGGCGCTCCTCAGGGAGCAGCGGGTGGTCGCTTGCGCTCCGGGCGCTCCTCAGCTCAGGGAGCAGTGGGCAGGTTCAAGTGGTCGCCGCAACAGCCTGACTTGTGGAGGCTGTGGTGGCTGTTGCTGGGATACGCGTTGGGGAGGATTTGCGGGCTCGGTTTTGGAGTGAGATCGAGGCGGGGGCCTCGGTTGTAGCAGCGGCCCGATCGATCGGGGTGTCGTCGTTTACCGGCTACACGTGGATGCATTCTGCTGGGCGTTCGTTGCCCAGCGGTCGCGGTCAAGGCCGGGTCAAATCTGCTGAGGTCCACGAGCAGTTCTGGTCGGGATTACGTCGGGGACTGACTGTCGCGGGGGCAGCCAGA
>NZ_NGFO01000084.1 GCF_002149015.1 Gordonia lacunae
CGGGGTTGGTGTTGCCTCATCGTGCCGGCATCTGGTGTGACGGACCGGCCGGCGTGACTTGATAGGAGCGTGGCAGCGCCCCTCCACTGAAGTATGTCCACCGACCGGCCCGACTGTCCGCCCACCCTGTGACAGGAAGGCAAGCTCCATGATCGTCATCGGTGCTGATGTCCACAAGCGCTCCCACACTTTTGTCGCCGTCGATGACGTCGGCCGCAAACTCGGATCCACGGTCGTACCCACGACGACCGCCGGTCACCTCCAGGCACTGCGCTGGGCCCGCGACAAGTTCGGTCACGAACTGCTCTGGGCCATCGAAGACTGCCGCAACATGTCCGCCCGCCTCGAACGCGATCTRCTCGGCGCCCACCAGAAGGTCGTGCGGGTGACCCCGCGGTTGATGGCCGAACACCGCCGCACCGGGCGTGAACGCGGTAAGTCCGATCCCATCGACGCCTTGGCGGTGGCGCGCGCTGCCGCGCGTGAACCTGATCTACCGGTGGCCTCCCACGATGACGTGTCGTATGAGGCCAAAGCTCTGGTCGACTACCGAGAAACCCTTGTGCGTGAACGCACTTCGAAGATCAACCGAGTGTTGTGGCGGGTGCATCAACTCGACCCCGAATACCACATTCCCCGAGGCGGGTTGACGCTGAACAMACACCAGAACAACCTCGCAGTGTGGCTGGTCGACCGCCCCGGGATCGATGCCCGGCTGGCCCGCACCGAGGTCGCCGCGATCATCGCGTTGACCGCCGAGATCAAACAGGTGACCCGCGAGATCACCACCCTGGTGCGCGACGCCGTGCCGACGTTGTTGGCGATGCCTGGCTGCGCCGAACTGACCGCGGCGAAACTCCTCGGCGAATCCGCCGGCATCACCCGCTTCGGTACCGAGGCACAGTTCGCCCGACACGCCGGCGTCGCACCCGTGCCAGTGTGGTCGGCCAACCCCGGCCGCCATCGCCTCACCCGCTCAGGCAACAGACAACTCAACGCCGCCCTGCACCGCATCGCTTTGACCCAAGCCCGCATGCCCGAGTCCCTCGGCCACACCTACTACCAACGCAAACGCGACGGAGGCAAAACCAAACGCGACGCCATGCGCTGCCTCAAGCGACGTCTGGCCCGCGTCGTCTACAACAACCTCACCCTCGATCACCACAACCGCACAACCCCACAACACGA
>NZ_NGFO01000085.1 GCF_002149015.1 Gordonia lacunae
TGTACTGACCTGAGAGGTTAGGTACGCGGTCGGCGGGTGGTCGACCTTTGAGTGAGGTGTGGCCGCGGTGGTGATTGTAGTGATGCAGCCAGCTTGAGTACTCAGCGCAGCGTTCGGCGTCGCTGGTGTAGAGCCGCGCGTAGGCCCACTCATCGGCCAGCGTGCGGTGAAACCGTTCCACCTTGCCGTTGGTCTGTGGCCGGTAGGGGCGGGTCCGGCGATGCTTGACCTCACCGAGCGCGTCACGGAAGACGTGGGATCGGTAACAGGATCCATTGTCAGTCAGTACATTCCGGACCGTGAATCCGCACTCCAGGAACCAGGCGTTGGCCCGTTCCCAGAAGTCGGCGGCGGTCTGTTTGCGTTCGTCAGCCAGAATCTCGGAGTACACCAGTCGGGAGTGGGCATCGAGGGCGGTGTGCAGGAAATGGTGTCCCCGCAGCGGATCGCCCCATGTGCTACGGCGTCCTGAACTTTTATCTGCTTGCGAGTTGTGATTGCCCTGGGTTCGACCGAGCATGCGCCATCCGCCGCCGGCGGGGATCTTGCCGAGTTTCTTGACATCAACGTGCACCAGATCACCGGGAGCGGCGGACTCCATCCGTCGGATGACGCGCCCGGTGGGACGGTCCAGCCAGCGCAGACGGGCCAGCTTGTACCGGCTCAACACCCGGTGCACGGTGGAGACGTTGAGCCCGAGCAGATACGCGATACGGGCTGGGCCCCAGCGACGCAGCACGCGGACTTTGATGATGCGCCGCTCGGTGCGCGTCGGAGTCTTATTGGGGCTGCGGTGGGGTCGTGAGCTGCGGTCGGCCATGCCCGTCGGTCCCTGCTCGCGGTAACGCCGAGCCCATCGCTGGGCGGTGGTCACCGCGACTTGGAATCGTTCAGCGGCACGGCGCAGCGACCAACCGTCCTCAACGATGCAGCGGGCCAGACGCAGACGCCCGGTTTCTGACAATGGGGCATTACGGTGGGACACGAAGACCTCCGAGGATGGGGAGCGTTCCTTAGACAGCTCGCACTCCACTCGGAGGTCTTCTTCATGTCACCACGCCACGCCGTAGGCCGTACCTAACGTCCGTGGTCAGTACA
>NZ_NGFO01000086.1 GCF_002149015.1 Gordonia lacunae
CACCCCGCCCCTCCCTCGTCGAAGCGCACCTCATGACACTCCTCGCCACTCACTGAGGGCCGCCCGGGATCACAACCTGACCCGGTGTTACAGCTAGTCGTAGAGAACCGCTTCGCCGCGCTGCCGGAGTGCCTCCAGCCCGGCCCGGAACTGTCGGAGGTATTCCGGCGAATGTCCCACCCAGTCCGTCATCTCGCCGACGACCCGGACCGGCCGGGCGCTCCGGTAGGAGCGGGTCGGGTTGCCGGGGAATTTCTTGTCGGTGACATTGGGATCGTCGTGTACGTCGTCCTGCGGTTCCACGATGTAGACCCGGGGGCGCCCGTCACCCACCGCCATCTCGGCCGCGAGCACCGCGCCGTCGAGCACCTTCGTCACGTAGACGTAGTTCGAGATGTGCTCGCGACGGTAGTTCGAGCGGTGGCCGGGAGTCAGGAAGTCGCCCACCCGAAGGTCGGCCCGGGTGCCGTGGAAGTAGGCCCCGGACTCGTGCTCCCGGAATCGTTCCGGGGTGTCCGCCATCTTTGGGTGGTCTGCATCGTGAGCCATCGATCGCCTCCTGCGTCTCGGTCGTCGAGCGATTGTGCACGGCCACCGGGGCCTTGCGGCAAGCCCCCGTCGTCGACATATGGTGGAAGTGGCGGGGTTCGGGGGCGGGCGACCCGCCCCCGAACCCATCTCGGTCCTCCCTCCTCCTCACCACGTGTTCGCTGTCCTCACCATTGGTCGAAGCCGACGTTGGCCTGGGGGTATCCGGTGTCGATGTGGTTGTTCATCCAGTAGTTCTGGGCGTGGGGTCCCCAGATGCTGCTCATGGCGGTGTTGACGTTGTGGGGGTGGTTGGTGAGTTGGTAGTTGGCGGTGGGGCCGAACAGTCCGATGCGGTAGATGGCGTTGACGTCGAGGTGGTTGGTGAAGGGTGCGGTGGCGGTGATGGTTTCGGT
>NZ_NGFO01000087.1 GCF_002149015.1 Gordonia lacunae
CTATGGGTACTGAGATGTTTCACTTCCCCACGTTCCCCCCACACAGCCTATACATTCAGCTGGTGGTAACACGACATCACTCGTGCTGGGTTTCCCCATTCGGACACCCTCGGATCACAGCTCGTTTGACAACTCCCCGAGGACTATCGCGGCCTACCACGTCCTTCATCGGCTCCTGGTACCAAGGCATCCACCGAACGCCCTTACACACTTACAACAACACCTACAAACAACCCCCACACCACAACCCCACAACAGGGCCGCACCGCGAGGACCGAATGTAGACATCACACACACACTCAAAACATTATCTGCTAAATCACAGACCAAGCACCCCAACAACGTTGGAGCATTGGTTTGAAATAAAGATGCTCGCATCCACTATGCACTTCTCAAACAACACACACCCACCACCGGCTCCGCGCTCCCACGACCATCACAGTCGCGATCACCACCCGAACCCGCATCATGAGCTWGGTCAGAGACAACACTCGCGTGTTCCCTCAGAACCCCGATAGCGTGACAATGAACCCGCCGGCCTCACAGCCGAACAGCGACCCCCGACCCGTCCACACATGCGGACACGGATGGGCCTGTCTGATGTTTCACCCTCGAACACACACACGCAGTCCCCACAGACGGAGAACATGAACGTGTGTCGTTGTGTGCTCCTTAGAAAGGAGGTGATCCAGCCGCACCTTCCGGTACGGCTACCTTGTTACGACTTCGTCCCAATCGCCGATCCCACCTTCGACAGCTCCCTCCCACAAGGGGTTAGGCCACCGGCTTCGGGTGTTACCGACTTTCATGACGTGACGGGCGGTGTGTACAAGGCCCGGGAACGTATTCACCGCAGCGTTGCTGATCTGCGATTACTAGCGACTCCGAC
>NZ_NGFO01000088.1 GCF_002149015.1 Gordonia lacunae
AGTCAGCGAGCCACGGCGCCGCCCCGGAAGGCCTGAGAGGGTCTGATGGTGGGGAGTGGAGACCGGGTTTTTTGTTGGCCGCCCCAATGTATGTCTGGTTCGAGTCGTTGTGGCTCGGGTAGAGTGGTGGGGGTTGCTGGGTCTTCCTGGTTCGGAATTCTTCGGGGTTGCGGGCTGGGGTTTGGGTCTGGTAGGCTGGAAGAGTTGCCCCGGAGACGGGTGTAGCTTGGATGGTTGGAACAAGTCTGCTGGTGAAAGCCCTGGTAGGGGTGAGTATTTGGTGGGTGTGTGTTCTTTGAGAACTCGATAGTGTGATGATGAATTGTCTGATGCCGTTTTTGTGGCATCGAGCATTCTTTTGGATGTTGATGTTTGTTTTTTTGTGTGGCGTCCGGCCCCGTCTGGGTGTCACATTTTGCTAGGTTTATTTTGGTCAGGTTTGCTTTCCTGGTTGTGTTGAAACGCTGGCTCTTTTGGGGTTGGTTTTGTTTCACTATTTTTTCATGGAGAGTTTGATCCTGGCTCAGGACGAACGCTGGCGGCGTGCTTAACACATGCAAGTCGAACGGAAAGGCCCAGCTTGCTGGGTACTCGAGTGGCGAACGGGTGAGTAACACGTGGGTGATCTGCCCTGCACTCTGGGATAAGCCTGGGAAACTGGGTCTAATACCGGATATGACCAACTGTCGCATGGTGGTTGGTGGAAAGCTTTTGCGGTGTGGGATGGGCCCGCGGCCTATCAGCTTGTTGGTGGGGTAATGGCCTACCAAGGCG
>NZ_NGFO01000089.1 GCF_002149015.1 Gordonia lacunae
GAACTGTCCGCTCACGCCCAGTTCGCGATGGACACCGGAACGCAGGTGTTCTTCGCCGATCCGCACTCACCGTGGCAGCGACCATCCAACGAGAACACCAATGGTGTTCTGCGCCAATATTTTCCTAAGGGAACTGATCTGTCGCGGTGGTCAGCTGAGGACCTCGAGGCCATCGCCTACACCCTCAACAACCGTCCTAGAAAAGTCCTTGGATGGAAAACTCCCGCCGAAGTCTTTGGCGAACAACTACACTCGCTACAACAACCCAGTGTTGCATCGACCGATTGAACGCGCCCAATACCGAGCCATCCGCTACACCGAACGACTGGCCGAAGCCGAAGCGGTGACATCTGTTGGCTCCAAAGGGGATTCATACGACAACGCGATGGCTGAGGCGTTCAACTCGCTGTTCAAAGCCGAATGCATCCGTAACCCCGTGATGCGCCCGCGAGGCGGCTGGGCAGGTGTGGGCGAGGTCGAGATCGCCGTCGCTGAGTACGTCGAATGGTTCAACCACCGCCGCCTGCACGGCGAGATCGGACACGTCCCACCCGTCGAGTACGAGAGCGCCTACTGGTCGACCCACACCGTCACCAGCTACCGTGAGAACCCGGTCCCCGCAAACGCTGGAACCAACTAACCGAGCCTCCAGCAAACCCGGGGCGATTCA
>NZ_NGFO01000009.1 GCF_002149015.1 Gordonia lacunae
CCGCAGCACGCCGCGGCACCTCCGCCCCCGCCGTCCTCCCCGGAGATCWGTCTCCGCAAGGGCGCGCCCGTCAGCCTGGCCAAAGGGCAGCGGGTCACCCTCCGCAAGGAAGGTGGCGTGGCGCTCACCGACATCCAGATGGGATTGGGATGGGATCCGGTGCGCGGCGGATTCGGCCGGGGCGGCTCGATCGATCTCGACGCCTCGGTGCTCATGTTCTCGGGTGGGAAGTGCGTGGAGACCGTCTACTACGGCCATCTCAACAGCAAGAACCGTTCGATCCTGCATTCCGGGGACAACCTCACCGGTGAGGGCGAGGGTGACGATGAGGTCATCCGCGTTGCACTGCAGTCGGTTCCACCCCAGATCGACGCGCTGATGTTCATCGTCACGTCCTACCGGGGCCACACGTTCGAGAAGATCGAGAACGCCTACTGCCGGCTCGTCGACGAGACGACCTCAGCCGAGCTGGCCCGCTACACGCTCAAGGGCGGGATGCCGTTCACCGCGGTCGCGATGGCTGTCATCTCCCGCGACGGCGGCGAATGGAAGCTCCGCGCGATCGGCGACGGTTTCGACGCGAAGACACCGAAGAAGGCCGTACCACACGTCGGCAGATACCTCTGAGACCGATCGGTCAGATCACGCCGTGCAGGGGCGGTTCCTCGCCGCGCAGCACCCAGCGACCGATGTGCTGGTACTTCCACCGGACGGGATCGTGCAGCGTATGGGTGCGCGCGTCACGCCAGTAGCGGTCGAGACCGCTCCCGGCCGCGGCACTGCGGGTTCCGCTCACCTCGAACAGCGCCGACGCCACCGAGGGAGCCACCCGGTCGGCGACCGTCTTGGCCGTGGCGACAGCGATCGACGCCTCGGCGACCGCGATCGACGCGTCGACGACGCCGGCGCGACCCGACTCCCCCGACGCCGCACCCACGGCCGAGTCGACCCGACGGCCGGCGACCGCAAGAGTTGCCTCGGCGGTTGCCACGTCGACCTCCAGTTCGCCGAACCGCTGGACCACGAGCGGATCGTCGACGGCGCGGTCCACCTCGGCCTCGAACCACGGCCGTGACTTGGTGCGTACGAACTCCGCCGCCTCGCGCAGCGCACCGCGGGCGATACCGACATCGATCGCCACATGGAGCAGCTGGGCGAACGCCCCGTACCCGGTGGGTGTGGACGTGGCCGGTGCCCGCGCCACCAGGTCCTCGACCCCCACTTCCACCCCGGTGAACCGGACGGTCCCCGAACCGGTCGTGCGCTGCCCCACGGCATCCCAGTCATCGACGATCTCCACGCCGTCGGCGTCGGCCGGGATGAACGCGACGTACTCCGCGGGCGCGAGGTCGCCGGCGGCGACGTCCGATTTCGCGAGGACGGCGAGCGTGTCTGCGAAAAGCGATCCGGTGCAATAGAACTTCTCACCGTCGAGGACGAATCGAGTCGGGGATCCCTCACCGACCGGGCTCAACCTCGTCGAGATGTCGGCGATGGTC
Organism: Gordonia lacunae; assembly: GCF_002149015.1. Classification (GTDB taxonomy): domain Bacteria; phylum Actinomycetota; class Actinomycetes; order Mycobacteriales; family Mycobacteriaceae; genus Gordonia; species Gordonia lacunae. The sequence continues at coordinate 1,500 of NZ_NGFO01000009.1, forward strand.
TTGCCACCCCGCTCGGACTGGGCGTTGGCCACCCGGCCGCCGGCGAGCACGTCGGTGAAGATCCGCTCCTGCAACGCCGGCCCTGCCGAGAGCCGGACGAGATTGAGGTAGACGAAGTGGCTGTGCGGGATCTGCGCGATGCTCGCGTCCGCCGCGGCCAGGATCGACACCACCTCGGTCAGCACGCTGGGCCGCACGTCGAGACCCCCGAAACGGGCGGGGACGGTGAGCGCCAGCAGACCCGACTCCGAGAGCCGGTCGATCTCGGCATGGGGCAACCGCCGTTCCCGGTCCCGTTCGGCCGCCCCCACCGCGAACTCCGCGGCCAGTTCGCGGGCCACGGACAATGCCTCGGCGTCGGTCCCGATTCGCGTGGCGGACCGTCGGCCCTGGCTCACTGCGGTCACGCCACTCCCGCAGGAGTCTGGGCGCCCTCGATCTCGCGGACCAGGGGAAGGACCTTCTCGCCGAAGTACTCGATCTCCTCCTGGAAGTGCAGGAATCCACCCAGGATGAGGTCGACCCCCAGTCGCTTGTAGGCGACGATGCGCTCGGCCACCTGTTCCGGGGTGCCGATCAGCTGGGTGCGGAATCCGTCGTTGTACTGGACGAGGTCCTCGAACGACGAGTCGGCCCACATACCCTTCTTGTCGCCGGTGGAGTTGCCCGCCTGCTGCACGGCGTCACGGAAGCCCTCGACCGCCGGACGATTCGCCTTCTCGACGATCTCACGCAGGGTGTCCCGGGCCTCCTTCTCGGTGTCGCGCGCGATGATGAAGCCGTTGAGCCCGAACTTCACCTCGCGCTGGTGAGCGCGTGCGACGGCGCGGAGGTCGTCGAGTTGTTCGGTGACGCCGTCGAAATCCTTGCCGTTGGAGAAGTACCAATCCGCGTAGCGCCCACCGTTGTTGCGCGCGGCCGACGAGTTCCCGCCCTGGAACAACTCCGGATTCGGGCGCTCGGGGGTGTTGAGCGGCTTGGGCTTCAGCGTGAAGTCGTGGATCCGGTAGAAGTCACCGCGGTAGTCGACCTCGTCCTCGGTCCAGATCTTGCGGATCACCTCGAGGAACTCGCCGCTGCGACGGTACCGCTCGTCGTGCTCGAGCCACGGCTCGCCGAGGTGGGTGAACTCGTCCTTGAACCAGCCGCTCACGACGTTGATCGCGAAGCGGCCCTTGGACAGATGGTCGGCGGTCGCGCCGAGCTTGGCCAGCACAGCCGGATGCCAGAGTCCCGGGTGCACCGCCGCGATCACCTTCAGCCGCTGGGTGGCGAGCAGCAGGGCGAGGCTGAAACTGGTGCTCTCGTGCTGGTATTCGGCTCCGTAGCTCGCCTCGTATCGCACCTGCGACAACGCGTACTCGAACCCGTTGTTCTCGGCGGTCTGCGCGAGTTTGACGTTGTAGTCGTAGTCCCAGCCGGTGCGCTGCTCGATGGTGCTGGTGACCAGCCCGCCGCTGACGTTGGGCACCCAGTAGGCGAACTTGATCTGATCCGCGATGGACTCGGTGGACATGGCTACCTCCGCGAGGTGTCGGTGACGTGGTGAGGGTGAAAAGAGTTGTCGGTCAGGATGATGCGGCCTGCAGGCGCGGCAGGAACGCGGTCCGCACGGCTTCGGACGGGCCGGCCGACGCCGGGTCGAGCAGACCCAACCGGGCGAGAGCGGGCCGGACCCCGTCGCCGAAGTGATACGCCTCTTCGAGGTGCGGATACCCGGACAGGATGAAATGGTCGAGTCCGAGCGCGGCGTACTCGGCGATGAGTGCGGCCACCTCGTCGTACGAACCGACCAGAGCGGTACCGGCACCACCACGGACCAATCCGACCCCGGCCCACACGCCGGGGTGGATCTCCAGCGAGTGCGGATCGTTGTGGTCGGCGAAACCGGCTCCACGGCCGTGGAGTTCGGACATACGCCGCTGCCCTTCGGACTCCGAGCGCGCCAGATTCTGCTGAGCGGTGGCGACCTGCGCCGGATCGAGCGCGCCGAGCAGCCGCGCCGCCTCGGCCCAGGCCTGCTCGGACGTCTCGCGGGCGATCACGTGGAACCGGATGCCGTGGGAGAGCTCCCGGCCCTGCGCGGCGGCGAGGCCGTTGACCCAGGCGATCTTCTCGGCGACCGCGTCCGGGCGCTCACCCCAGGTGAGGTAGGTGTCGGCGTGTTTGGCGGCGACGTCGCCTGCGGCCGGCGAGGACCCGCCGAAGAAGATCTCCGGCGTCGGATCGGGGCGGCGGCCGAGCTGCGCACCTTCGACGCGGAGGTACTTCCCGACCACGTCGACGGGCTCGTCCTCGGTCCAGAGCCGCCGGATGATCTCCAGGTACTCGTCGCAGCGCTCGTACCGCGCGTTCTTCGCCAGGAAGTCGCCGAAGGCGCGCTGCTCACTCGACTCGCCGCCGGTCACGACGTTGACCAGCAGACGGCCCTGCGAATGCCACTGGAACGTGGCGGCCATCTGCGCTGCCAGCGTCGGCGAGATGAGTCCGGGCCGGAACGCCACCAGGAACTTGAGGCTCTCGGTGGCGTCGATCAGTGCGGCCGTGGTCAGCCAGGCGTCCTCACACCACAGCCCCGCCGGCGTCAGGACCGCCTCGAAGCCGTTGGCCTCGGCGGCACCGGCGAGTTGCTTGAGGTATCGCAGATCGGCCGGGCGGTCCCCCGTCATCTGGCTGCCGTGTCCGCCGGCGATCAGGTTGCGCGAGTCGCCGTAGGTGGGCAGGAACCAGTGAAAATGCAGAGACACCGCGAGGGCACCTTTCGGTCAGGACGGCATGAAGCGAGCACGACACCGCCACGAGTCTCGTCTCAGAGAGGGCCGCCACGGTGTCTCGGCCCAGTGTCGGGCACCATCACGACCAGGGACCACAGTTGAAATCGCCCTGAGGGCAAATCGACAACCGCGGGTCCGGCCAGCTAGACGATGGATTCCCGCAGGTCAGTCGGTCGACGGGCGCCACTGGCCCATGCCGAGGAAGACCATCACGAGTTGCCGCTCGGTGCGCTCGACGATCTCCTGCTCCGCGCCACGGCCGCGGTACTCCCCGTCGAGTAGATCGGCCACGGCGGTGAGCATGATGATGACGATCAGCTCCGCCGCGAGTTCGAGATCATCGGGCTGCCACCGCGCCAGGTCGGGGATACGCGCGAGATCGATCGCGAGCTCTTTGGAGAACAGCCGGAGTTCGGTGTCGATCGCGCGCCGGATCTCGGCGATGCCGCCGTGCTGTTCCCGCACCAGGAACCGGAACTGCGATTCGTTCTCGCGTACATGTCGCAGCAGGATCGCGAGCGAGTTCTGCGCGGTCGGCAGCGCCTCGCGCGCCGCCAGGTCGCGTCGCCCGTCGCGCAGCGCCCGGCGTAGGACGCGCATCGAGTCCTCGACGACGGTGACCCCGAGATCTTCCATCGACGCGAAGTGACGATAGAAGGCAGTCGGCACGATCCCGGCACCGCGAGCGACCTCGCGGAGGCTGATGCTGCCGAAGCTGCGCTCACCGACCAGTGACCGCGTGGTGTCCAGCAGCGCCTGGCGCGTCTGGTTCTTGCGGTCCGCACGCGTCTGCGCGTCGCGCCGGCCCGACTCTCGCGTGCGTGTCACGCCCCCGAGTCTATGCGTCGCGTCGAGGGGCGATCCGAACAGGCCGAGCGGCGTCGTGACCGCTGTCACAGGAAACAACACTTGACGATCACCGGCCGTCGCGTGTCACACTTACCGGTGTACACATGTACACCGAAATACATCGAACGGAGCCCAGCCCATGAGCATCCGCACACCCCAGGACCAGACCCGCGCCGACGCCGAGCCCACCTCCGGCCGGTGGAGCCGCCTGGTCGGTTCGATCGTCGAGGCAGCGCTGTCGCCGCATCCGGTCGACCGCTACCTCGAACTGCTCGACCCGATGATCACCTGGCGCGATCTGCGCGGCGAGATCACCCGTGTCGAGCGTCCCACGTCGCGCACCGTCCGCCTCACCATCCGTCCGACCCGGCAGTGGCAGGGCCATGAAGCAGGTCAGTACGTGCAGCTCAAGGTCGTCATCGACGGCGTCCGGCACACTCGCTGCTTCTCCCCGGCCAACGCCGCCGCGGGCAGCGACGGCGACATCGAACTGACTATCACCGCCCACGACGACGGCTTCGTGTCCACTCATCTGCGTGAGCACGCCCGCGCCGGCGACGTCGTCGGCCTGTCTGCCGCGAGTGGTGACTTCGTGCTCCCGGAGACCGACCCGACGTCGGCGGTCTTCGTCAGCGGCGGCAGTGGGATTACACCTGTACTCTCAATGGCCAGAACACTCGTCTCTCGCCAGTTCGCCGGACCGATCACGTTCGTGCATTACGCACGCACGCCGTCCGACGTCGCCTACCGCGACGAATTGCGTGAGCTCGCCGCCGCGCATCCCCGGTTCGATCTGCGCCTGCACCACACCCGCGAGGAGGCCGACGGACACTTCACCGCCGCACACCTCGAGGGGGTCCCCGGACTGTCCGACGCCGACGTCTTCGTCTGCGGGCCGGCCACACTGATGGACGAGGTCGCACGAGTGCACGCCGAACTCGACATCTCGCAGCCGCTGCACAGTGAGGCCTTCGCTCCGGTCGTCCCGGCGGTCGACCCGGACTCCGTCGAGGGCGAGATCACGTTCTCCACCTCGGGGACATCGGCGGCCAACGACGGCCGTCCGATCCTCGACCAGGCCGAGGCCGCCGGACTCACACCCGAATCCGGGTGCCGGATGGGCATCTGCTTCTCCTGTGTCGCGACGAAGAAGTCCGGGTGCACCCGCAACGTCCTGACCGGCGAGGTCGACGACGAGTCCGACACCCAGATCCAGTTGTGCATCAGCGCCCCGGTCGGCTCCGTCGACATCGAGATCTGATGTCCGCGAGCTGACACCCCCAGATCCACCCTCCCCAGCCACATCTCCTCTCCGTGAAGGAGGCATTGCCATGACCATCGACATCAGCCGTGACGTCGAGACCACGATCGGTGACAACCTGCCCGCGCTGCATCGCGTCGGCGCCGACCAGAACGTCGCGGACGACCCCAACACCGTCGTCCTGTCCTACGAGCAGGTCGAAGCGCTCGGGCAGGACCTCGATGCCCTGCGCGCCCGCATCGTGGCCGACCTCGGCCAGAAGGACCGCGACTACCTCTACTCGGTGATCCGCGCCCAGCGCGGCTTCGAGATCGGCGGACGCGCACTCATGTATCTCGGGTTCTTCCCGCCGGCGTGGATCGCCGCGGTCGGCGCCCTCTCGGTGTCGAAGATCCTCGACAACATGGAGATCGGCCACAACGTCATGCACGGCCAGTACGACTGGATGCGTGAGGACACCTACAACTCCCGCGAATTCGAGTGGGACACCGTCTGTCCGGCCGACCAGTGGAAGCACAGCCACAACTACCTGCACCACACCTTCACCAACATCCTCGGTGAGGACCGCGACATCGGTTACGGCATCCTGCGCATGGCCCGCGACCAGAAGTGGAACCCCTACTACCTGGGGAACCTCGGGTACGCGACCGCGCTGATGCTGCTGTTCGAGTGGGGTGTCATGCTGCACGACCTCGAAGCCGAGAACGTCATCACCGGCAAGCGCAAGTGGAGCGACATCAAGGGCCTCGTGAAGGGCATGTGGCGCAAGGCCGGTCGTCAGGTCCTGAAGGACTATGTGGTGTTCCCGGCGCTCACCGGTCCGCTGTTCGTCCCGACCCTCATCGGTAACGCGACGGCGAACCTCGTGCGCAACGTGTGGACCTACTCGATCATCTTCTGCGGCCACTTCCCCACCGGCGCCCAGACATTCACGTCCGAGGAATGCCAGAACGAGACCCGTGGCCAGTGGTACCTGCGGCAGATGCTCGGTTCGGCGAACATCACCGGGAGCCCGCTGTTCCACATCATGAGCGGCAACCTGTCCCACCAGATCGAGCACCATCTGTTCCCCGACATCCCGGCCAGCCGCTACCCCGAGATGTCCGCGGAAGTCCAGGAGATCTGCGAGCGCTATGGGCTGCCCTACAACACCGGCTCCCTGAGCCACCAGCTCGCGTCGACCTGGAAGAAGATCGCCAAGCTGTCGCTCCCCAACTGGATGACCCGGGACGACGACGATCTGACGGTCATCGTCGAGCGCGAGAAGCCGGTGTCGGTCGCCTGATGCTGTTTGATCGGTGTGCCCCGGGGGTAGTCTCTGGGCACACCGATTGAGGTTCACACCGCAACCGACACAGCCGCAACCAAGTGCAGGGGGATTCCCGCAGCGATGGTCGACAGCATCGAACGCAACAAGGATCTGTTCCAGGAACTGATCGAGTCCACGGCCACGCACGTCGGCCGGATCGCGACGATCATCACCGGCGCCGTCGCGGGCGTGACCCGTGAGATCGGCGAGATCGTGACCGACGGGTTCGAGATGCGCGAGGCGGCCCGCAAGGCCAAGGCCGACGCGCGGTCGGACGACGCGTTCGGCATCATCGATGCCGAGTTCGCGGACGCGTCCACCGAGGTCGACCCCACGGATCCGTATGCCGAGTCCGAACAGGCGAGAGAGGTGACCGGAGTGGACATGGATGAACTCCCCGACCGCATCGATGTCGGCGAACAGGCCGGGATCGATCAGGAGGGCGAGGTCTCCCGGGAGGCCGAACTCGCCTCCGACGGCGGTGAGACCGACAAGGACGAGCCGGACGTCGACGATCCGCGTGATGTCGCGGCCTCGGAGCCGCGTATGGATCCGACCGCGGGGTCCTGACCCCGCCTGATCGGATCACGCTGGGCACAATCGTTGCCCGAAACGACGACCGCACGTACCTTGGTCGGCGGTTGTCCCTGCTCTCTCGGAGGTTGTCGCCCGATGTCGGTGCGCTCGGTACTCACGTTCCCGAACCCGGTCAACGACTATGCCGCGCGCACCACCGCGGGACTCGTCGTCGTCCTGGCGATCATCGCGGTCGCGGTGAACACTCCGGTGCTGTACGGGATCTTGGCTCTCGGATTCGTCCTGCGGGTGGCGTCGGGTCCCACTCTGTCCCCGTTCGGGCAGCTCTCGGTGCGCGTCCTCGTGCCGAAGGTCGTCCGTAAGGAGAAGTTGGTACCCGGGCCGCCCAAGCGGTTCGCGCAGACGATCGGACTCGTCGTCAGCGGCACCGCCTTCGTGTTGAGCCTGCTCGGCTACGGCCTGGCCGCTCAGATCACCACGGGCGTCCTGATCGCGGCGGCGACTCTCGAATCCGTCTTCGGCTTCTGCCTTGGATGCACGATCTTCGGATTCCTGCAGCGCCGCGGCGTCATCCCGGAGTCCGTCTGCGAGGCGTGCAACAACATCTCGCTCCGCAACCCGGCTGCCGTCTAGCGCCGCTCGTTCACCACTGATGGCCGTGCCCACCGCCTCGCGAGGTGGTGGGCACGGCCGTTCGTCGTGGAAGTGGCCGGTTCAGTCGTCGGACTTCACCGAGCGGTCTGGAACCGTCATGGCCATCATCATGATCTCGGTCTCGGTGTAGTCGCGGCCGGGGTGCTCGGCCGCGAGGTGGGCCTGGACAGCCGGGACGAAGTCGGTCTCGAGAGCCGTGATGGACTCGCCGCAGGGGCAACGCAGGTTATATGCCATGTGTCGCATGGTAACCGGGGTACCGGGCACTCAGTCGAGGATTCCCATCGCGATTCCGTCGAGGATGTCGTGTTCGCTCACGACCAGTTCGGTGATGCCGGCCCGTTCGGACAGCACTCGGGCGAGCTCGAGCGTCACCAGCGAGCCACCGCCGATCACATCGACGCGGCCGGGGTGCATCGGGCCCAGGGCCGCGCGATCGGCGCGTGTCATACCGATCAGGTTCCGGCAGACCCGATCGAGTTCGGGCAGCGAGATCGTCGACAGGTGGATCTTCTCGGAGTCGTAGTCGGGTAGGCCGGCGCCGATCGCGGCCAGGGTCGTCATCGTCCCGGCGACGCCGACCCACGTGCGGGCTTCCTCGACCGGCACCACGGCGAACGCCTCGGCAAGACGTGCGCGGGCGAACTCGGTCGCCTCGGCCAGTTCCCCCGGGGTCGGCGGGTCCGACGGCAACGCCCGCTCCGTCAGACGGACGCATCCGATGTCGGCCGAGTACGCCGCGCGCACACCGCCGGTGTCGCCGAGGACCACCTCGGTCGACCCACCGCCGAGATCGGTCACCACGAACGGCCCGGCCGCCGAATCCAATTCGCCGACGGCGCCGCGGAACGACAGCCGCGCCTCCTCGTCGCCGGTGATGACCTCGGCGATCGCACCCGTGACCACGCAGCCGAGCAGATCGGCGGTCATGGCGAAGAACTCGTCGCGGTTGGCCGCGTCGCGGGTCGCGGACGTGGCGACCATCCGCACCTTCTCGACGCCGAGCGCCTCCATCGTGTCGACATAGTCGCTCAGGGCGACTCGCGTCCGCTCGATGGACTCCGGGGCGAACATCCCGGTCGCATCCACGCCGTATCCCAGTCGGACGACGCGCATCTCACGATGGAGGTCGACCAGACGCCCGTCGGGGCCCGACTCGGCCACGAGCAGACGGATCGAGTTGGTGCCGCAATCCACGGCGCCGACGACGCTCATCCGCCGTTCCCCGTGGGCTCGGCCGGCTCGGCCGGCTCGGCCGGCTCGGGCCACTCTGCCGGGATCGCGGTGCCGCGCAACCCGTTCGCGGCCGCGAGCGCCACCGCCTCGTCGCCGAGGGGGTTGAGTCCGGGTCCCTTCGCCAGCGAATGCGCGATCAGGACGTGGAGGCACTTCACCCGATCGGGCATGCCCCCGCCGGTGAAATCGGTTCCGAGGGGTTCGATCGCGTCGCGCTCGGCGAGGTAGTCCTCGTGCGCACGGCGATACGCGGCGGCGAGTTGCGGGTCGTCGTGCAGGCGCGCGGTCATCCCCTTCATCACCCCGGCCGACTCCTGACGACTGGCCTCAGCGGTCAGACGCGGATCGGTCAGGTAGTAGAGGGTCGGGAACGGGGTGCCGTCGGGCAGCCGGGGCGCCGTCTTGACCACGGCGGGCCTGCCATCGGGCGTGCGATAGCTGATCTCGAGGACCCCGCGTGGTTCGCGACCGAGCTGCGCTGCCACCGTCGCGAGGTCCTCCGCGGAGACGTTGTGGTCGGAGGTGCTCACTGCGCGCCGGGCGGGGTCGACAAGGTGTCCCAGAGGTTTCCGTACCACGGGGCGCGGGCACGCTCCTCAGCACGTTCGGCGGCCTCGCGCCGCGCCTCGTCGGCGGGGAACAACATCACGAGCGGGATCTCTCCTGGTTTGACGAACTGCAGACGCGTCCGCGCCTGGGCCTCGATGTAGGCGGGATCGTTCTGCTCGTTGACCTTCTGCTGATAGTCCGCGACCTCGCGTCGCAACTGTTCGTTCGACGCGGTCAGCTGGCGGAATTCCGACCGCTGGCTGAAGTACGTCCGGAGCGGCATCGCTAGGGTCAACGCCACGACGCACACCACGACGACCGTGATCACGAGCGTCGCGAGGCTCGCGGGAGTCATCTCGATTCCGCGCAGGCGTGCACCGAGTCCGCCGCGGGCGGGGCGGCGCCGGTTCCGCGGCGACCGTTCCCGCTCGACGCGAGGGGTGCCGGCATCCGTGTCGTCGGCGGTCGGCGGGGCAGGGTCGGTGTGAGCCTCCTGCTCGCCGGCCTCGACCACGTCGTCCGGTGTCACCGGCTGCGTCGGGCGAGCGTGCCGCCGCGTGCGACGGGCGCGTTCGCGTGAGCGCGCGTCTACCCGACGATCGCGCCCACGCTGACGCCCGTCACCGCGGTGACGTCGCTGCGAAGCCATGCAGACAGCTAATCACGAACCAAACGAGAAACGCGGGAAGGCGAGGTCGCCCGCGTACCGTGCCGCGTCGCCGAGTCCTTCCTCGATGCGCAGCAGCTGGTTGTACTTCGCGACGCGCTCCGAACGGGCCGGGGCGCCGGTCTTGATCTGTCCACAGCTGCAGGCGACCGCGAGGTCGGCGATGGTGGTGTCCTCGGTCTCTCCCGACCGATGGCTCATCATCGTCTTGTAGCCGTTGTTGTGCGCCAGCGCGACGGCGTCGAGGGTCTCGGTCAGGGTGCCGATCTGGTTCACCTTCACGAGCAGCGCGTTCGCGATGCCCTTGGAGATCCCCTCCTCGAGACGCTCGGGATTGGTCACGAACAGGTCGTCACCGACGAGCTGCACCCGATCGCCGATCGACTCGGTCAGCTTGGCCCAGCCGTCCCAATCGTCCTCGGCGAGGCCGTCCTCGATCGAGACGATCGGGAAGTCGGTGATGAGCTTCTCGTAGAACGACACCATCTCGTCGGCGCCGAACTCCTTGCCCTCGAGCTTGTAGGCGCCGTTGGCGAAGAACTCGGTCGACGCGGCGTCGAGTGCGATCACGACGTCACGGCCGAAGTTGTAGCCGGCCTTGCCGACCGCCTCGCCGATGACCGCGATCGCGGCCTCGGTGTTCGGCAGGTCCGGGGCGAAACCGCCCTCGTCACCCAGTGCGGTGTTGAGGCCCTGCTTGTGCAACACGGACTTCAGCGCGTGGTAGACCTCGGCGCCGCAGCGCAGCGCTTCCTTGAAGGTCGGCGCACCGACCGGAGCGATCATGAATTCCTGGAAGTCGATGCCGTTGTCGGCGTGCTCGCCGCCGTTGATGATGTTCATCATCGGCACGGGCAGGATGTGGGCATTGGGTCCGCCGATGTAGCGGAACAGCGGCAATCCGGCCGATTCGGCGGCGCCCTTGGCGACCGCGAGCGAGACACCGAGCAGCGCGTTGGCGCCGATGCGGCTCTTGTCGGGGGTGCCGTCGCAGTCGAGCAGCGCCTGGTCCACGAGGCGCTGTTCCTCGGCCTCGATCCCGATCACAGCCGGGGCCAGGTCTCCGAGGACACCTTCGACGGCCTTGGTGACGCCCTTGCCCAGGTACCGCTCGCCACCGTCGCGCAGTTCGACGGCCTCGTGTTCGCCTGTCGACGCACCGGACGGCACGGCGGCACGGGTGAAGGTGCCGTCGTCCAGGACGACCTCGACCTCGACCGTCGGGTTGCCCCGCGAATCGAGAATCTCACGCGCACCTACCTGCTCGATGATTGCCACGGTTGCACCCCAATCTCGGTGGACGAGTTCGTCGGCGATATCCCAGGAGGCGAGTCCTCCGACGGGGCCGCCTACGCCGACGACGGCCGGTTCTGGTGCCGGCCGATACGCAAGAGCCTAGTGGCTGCGCCGAAGCCGCACGTGACAAGGTCGGCGCAACCGGCGCGACCGTTCCCGGCGGCGGTCAGAAGCGGACGTTGATCGAGTAGGCGTTGGCGTGATCGCGCACGTCCAGGACATACGCCATCGAGTTGTTGTAGGTCCGCACGGCCTTCTCCCAGCCCTCCGGATTCGTCATGTCGTTGCCGGCGGAGACGCAGAGGTAGCGGGCCGCCGACAGGGCGGCGTCGTCGATGTTGTCCGGGTCGGGAACGCCGTCACCGTTGGCGTCGACTCCGTAGCGCTTCCACGTCTCGGGGATGAACTGGAACGGCCCCATCGCGCGGTCGTGGGTGGGGTCCCCGTCGAGCTCGCCGCCGTCGGTGTCGCGGATCTCCATGTTCCCGCGGGTGCCGTCGAGTTTGGCGCCGCGGATGGGTGGGCTGACGTCTCCGTTGTCAGCCACCTCCGATCCCCGGTACCGGCCGTGTTTGCTCTCGACGCCGGCGATACCGGCGAGCGTAGTCCAGGCGATGCCGCACTCGGGGTGCTGCTGACGCTGGATCTCGGCGGCGTTGCCGTACGCCTGTAGCGAGATGATCGGGATACCGGTGGACTCCGAGATCGGCACCGCCCAGTCGTGCATCTTGGTCGCGGTCCGCCCGGGCGCGTTGATGTCGATGTAGGGCTGGGGTACGCCCGCCCCCGGCGGGATGCCCTCCGGGATGTCCGGCCTGCTCAGCGACGGCAGATCGATGCACCCGGCCAGCAGCACCGACGACGCGATCGCCACCGTCGAGGCGACGAGGCCGTTCTTCCACGAGATCGGCCGCCTCGATTCCCGACGCGCCGCATCCCGGCCCTCCACACGCATTCCTGCCTTGCTCCTGTCCCGGTCGGGGGTGGTTTCCCGGGCGGACCGCCCGAGGGGACCACGATCGCACAGCCGATCGGGTCTCCCGAAGATCAACACACAGTCTGTTGGGTCAACTGATCGCGGCAGAGTTCGGTTCCCGGGCGCCGGGAGCGCAGCGAGCGGGCCCGATGACACCCGGGCGCCGGGAGCGGAGCGAGCGGGCCCGATCACACCCGGGCGCCGGGAGCGCAGCGAGCGGGCCCGATCACACCCGGGCGCCGGGAGCGCAGCGAGCGGGCCCGTTGAGACGGACGCCGGGCGCCGGTCAGCCGACGCGGGGCCCCACGGTCCGGAATCCGATGTTGCTCGCCGTCGACTCCGGCGTGTTGTGCGATCGCGCGGCGACCCGGTAGCGGTGACAGTACGAGTCGTGGCACAGGTGGCTGCCGCCCCGGAGGACGCGTGCGCTCCCCCGGGCCGGCCCCTGCGGATCGGTGCGATCGGCCACGCGGTAGTACCGGGCGCTGAACCTGTCGGCGCACCATTCCCAGACGTTGCCGGCGCATTGGTACAGGCCGTGACCGTTGGGTTCGAAGGCCCGGACGGAGGTCGTACCGACCGGGCCGGTCGGCTCGTCGGGGAAATCGCCCCGGAAGATGTTGCAGCGTGGATCGTCTGCGGTGGGCGGCGCGTCGCCCCACGGGTAGCGTGCCCCGCGCAGTCCGCCCCGGGCCGCGTACTCCCACTGCGCCTCGGTGGGCAGGGCACGCCCGGCCCAGTCGCAGTAGGCCTGGGCATCCCGGTGGCTGACGTGGACGACGGGATGATCCGCCAGGCCGTCGAGGGTGCTGCCCGGTCCGGCCGGGCGACGCCACGATGCGCCGGCCACCGCCAGCCACCACGGGGTGCCGGGCACCGGCTCGCCGCGCGCGGTCGCGTAGGTGTGGAAGACCGCGGACCCGCCGAAGGTCTCGGCGTCGGTCCGGTGACCGGTCGCCGCCACGAAGGACGCGAACGCGGCGTTGGTCACCGCGGTGGTGTCGATGGCGAACGCGCTGAGCTCGACCTCGTGCACGGGCGTCTCACCGTCGGTGCGATAACCCTCGTCGAAGGCATCGCCCATGGCGAAGATCCCGGCCGGGATGTCTGCGACGTCGACGAGGTGCGGCCCAGACCCGCCACCTGTCCGTTCGACGTGCGGACCCGACCCACCCGCGTCGTCGTGGGCGGGTCCCGGGGGATGACAGCAACTCACCCCGCCATGATGCCGCGATCCATCAGGGCACCGAGGATCAGCGACGCCAGCCGGTCGATGTCCGCGCCGGTGGTGTCGAATCGCAGATCGGGGTTCTCGGGACTCTCGTAGGGCGCGTCGATGCCGGTGAGTCCGCGCAGTTCGCCGCGGCGGGCACGTTCGTAGAGCCCCTTGGGGTCACGGCGTTCGCACTCGGTGACCGGCGTCGACACGTGGACCTCGATGAAGTCGAGGTCGGCGGCGCGGTGGAGTTCGCGGGCGATCTCCCGGTCGGAACGCAGCGGCGAGACCATGGACGCGATGGCGATGACCCCCGCGTCGGCGAAGAGTCGGGCGACGTGTCCGACGCGCCGGATGTTCTCCGCCCGGTCACCGGCCGAGAAGCCGAGATCGTCGGAGATCCCGTGCCGGATGTTGTCACCGTCGAGCAGATAGGCGACGCGCCCGCGGCTGACGACGGCCCGTTCGAGAGCGACGGCGACCGTGGACTTGCCCGACGCCGGCAGACCGGTGAGCCACACCGTGGCACCCCGCTGTTCGGTGTGCGCCCATCGTTCCGCTCGGGCCAGTGAACTCGGGTGCCACTTGATGTCGTTGCGGGTCGCCTTGCCGGGGACGACCTCTCGCGGTTCGAGGATCGTCCCCGCGCCGACAGTGTCGTTGGACGCCTCGTCGATGAGGATGAACGCGCCGGTGTCGCGGTTGCTCGCATAGGGGTCCGCAGGGACCACCGACGATGTCCGCAGTGTGACGGTGCCGATGTCGTTGAGTACGAGTTCGCCTGGCGCGACGTGCTCGATGAGGGTGTCGGGGTCGAGGCGCCGCTCGAGCGATTGGACGGTCGCACGCACCGACGATGGGCCGTGCTTGAGCGCGACGCGGTCACCGGCACGCAGCGGGGAGTTCGACAGCCAGCACACGTGTGCGTCGATCTCCCGCGCGAGGACCGGCACATGCGCTCCCGGTGCGCCGCTGACGATGATGTCGCCGCGCCCGATGTCGATGTCGTCGGCGATCTGAATTCCCACCGAGAGCGGCGCCACCGCAACGTCTCTCGCGGGGTCGAGGGTGTCCAGCGCGGACACGGTCGTCCGGCTGCCCGACGGCAGCACGACGATCTCGTCACCGACACGCAGTGTTCCGGAGGCGAGCCGGCCGGTGTAGGTACGCCGGTTCGACTCGCTGGGACGCGACACCCACTGGATCGGGAGGCGCAGTTCCTCGGTCACCGGCGCGGGCGCGTGCAGCTCGACGTCCTCGAGATACTCCAGCAGGGTCGGCCCGGAGTACCACGGGGTGTTCGACGAGCGGTGCACGACGTTGTCCCCGTGCTTGGCGGCCACCGGGATCGCGGGGATCTCCCCGATCCCGAGTTGCACCGCGAGTTCGGCCAGCTCGGCGCGGATCTCGTCGAAACGGTGCTCCGAGTAGTCGACGAGGTCGATCTTGTTGACCGCCGCGATGACGTGCGGCACACCGACGAGTGTCGCAATCCGCGCGTGCCGGCGGGTCTGGCGGAGCAGCCCGTGCCGGGCGTCGACGAGCAGGATCGCGACGTGCGCGTTGGATGCCCCGGTGAACATGTTGCGGGTGTACCGCTCGTGTCCGGGTGTGTCGGCGAGGACGTAACTGCGTGTGGGCGTGGAGAAGAAGCGGTAGGCCACGTCGATCGTGATGCCCTGTTCCCGTTCGGCGCGGAGACCGTCGGAGAGGGCGGCCAGGTCGACGTCACCGTCGCCGTCGGTGACCGCGGCGAGGTGGTCGGTCGGCAGACTGCCGGTGTCGTGCAGAATCCGGCCGATCAGCGTCGACTTGCCGTCGTCGACGCTGCCCGCGGTGGCGATGCGCAGGAATTGCCGTGCGGCCGTACCGGTCTGGTCGCCACCGGGGACGACCGGTTGCGGAGAGGTGAGAGTCATCAGAAATACCCTTCGCGCTTGCGGTCTTCCATGGCGGCACTGGAGGTGCGATCATCGGCGCGGGTTTCCCCGCGTTCGGAGACGGTGGATTCGCTGATCTCGGCGATGATCTCCGAGATCGTGGTCGCCGTGGACCGGACGGCGCCGGTGATCGTGAGATCGCCGACCGTGCGGTACCGCACCCATTCGGTCCGGACCTCGTCGCCCTCGCGGGGGCGAGAATGTTCCGAGACCGAGAGCAGGATGCCGTCCCGGTCGAACACTTCGCGCT
The DNA here is from genome assembly GCF_002149015.1 of Gordonia lacunae. Classification (GTDB taxonomy): domain Bacteria; phylum Actinomycetota; class Actinomycetes; order Mycobacteriales; family Mycobacteriaceae; genus Gordonia; species Gordonia lacunae. The sequence continues at coordinate 17,014 of NZ_NGFO01000009.1, forward strand.
CGGCGGCGAAATAGATCGACGGGAGTTCGAGGTCCTCGAGCTCGATGTAGCGCCAGATGTCGGTCTCGGTCCAGTTCGACAGCGGGAACACGCGCACCGATTCCCCACGGCGGATCCGGCCGTTGTACAGCGACCACGGCTCGGGCCGCTGCGCGCGGGGATCCCATTGGCCGAACTCGTCGCGGAAACTGAAGATGCGCTCCTTGGCGCGGGCGCGCTCCTCGTCGCGACGGGCACCGCCGAACGCGGCGTCGAATCCACCCTTCTCGAGTGCGTCGAGCAGGGTCCGCGTCTGCAGGCGGTTCCGCGAACCCGACGGGTCGGTGGACTCGGCAACTCGTCCCGAGTCGATGGACTCCTGGACCGAGGCGACGATGAGGTCGATGCCCTCGGGGTTCTCCGCGGTCGGCGCGACCCGACGGTCACGGAACTCGATCACCTCGTCGAAATTGTGCCCGGTGTCGACGTGCATGATCGGGAAGGGCAACGGCGCGGGCCGAAAAGCCTTCTCGGCCAGACGGAGCAGGACGATGGAATCTTTTCCGCCGGAGAACAGCAGCACCGGCCGTTCCAGTTCGGCGACGACCTCGCGGATGATGTGCACCGCCTCGGCCTCCAGCACCCGGATGGCGGTCACATGGTCGAAGTCGCCGCCGTCGCCGGGATGGTCCCGGCCGGCGGGCGCCCGATCGAGCGAGCTCTCGTCTACAGCGGTCACAGTGGATATCCGTTCCGTTCGGCGTCGTCTCGATAGCGTCGGGCCCACTCCTTGGACCGCGAATTGGACTGTGGCTTCAGCGGTGGCGGGGGCGCCAGCTCCGGGTCCTGCCCGATCTTCTCCAGCACCCGCGCGGTCGCCTTCGTGGGATCGTTGACCAGGTCGCGGAACTCGATCTCCAGCGGTTCGATCCCCTCGGCGGCAAACCAGTCGCGCCATTGTCGTTCCTGGTCGACGAGGATGCCGGCGAGGTGCGCGATACCGCGTGCGTGGTAGACCGCGTCGTCGTGCTCGTCGGTGTCCGAGCCATCGTGGCGCCACACGCGGGTCTGCACTGCGCGCCACATCGACACCGCCTGCGGCACAACATCATCGCGATACACGTGGACGTACAGCGGGTCGGTCCCGTCGAACAGCCACCGGACGGCATCGCGCAGGGCACCCGAGGCGATGCGGCTGCGCGAGATCAGCAGCGGCGTCTGGTTCCACATCAACTTGCCACCCCACACCCCATTGGGGGTGCGTCCCGCGTCCCGGACGTCCGAGCGCCACGTCGCCGAATCGCGGGTGTCGACCACCCCGGGATCGAGTGGATCGAGGAGTTCGAGGATGGCGGGATCGGCGACTCCGGCGAACCATTCACGCGGCTGCGGGGCCTGAGACGAGTCGGGAAAGTACTGGAAGAACTCCTCCGGACGACCCGCGACGCCGGTGGTGGCGAGAGATTCCACCAGCAGTGTGCTGCCGCTGCGCTGGCTCGCGCACACCAGATAGTTTGCCGGTCCCGATGAGGACGTCACTGACATGAACGATGAGTCTAGCGAGCCGAAAAACCACCGCAAGCTGGCCTTTTACGCGCATGAAGGTCGAAACCATTGACACCGGGACCGCGCTGTGCCGGGGGCGGACCGCGGTGTCCGAGATGAGGAGTTCTCGCGGGCGCGCCGCTCAGCGCTCGCCCGACGTGATCTCGCCGGCGAGTTCGCGCCGGGCACCCAGCGGACGCCGCGACGGCAACGCCTCCTCCTTGCCCGCCACCTGCGCCGCCTTGGCGTGGAACGCATCCATGAACGCCTGCGCGATCGCCGTTCCGGTGGCGTCGTCGGGCAGTTCGTCACCGGTGCGTGCACGCCAGTCCGCCAGCGCTCGCGCGAGATCGGAACGCACCCGGGCGTAGGACGGATCGTCGGCAACATTGTTGCGCTCATGAGGATCGGAACGCAGGTCGTAGAGTTCGACGCGAGACCGATCCCGTTGCACGTCTTGCTGATCCAGAGATCGGGCGGACAAGCTGTCGGCGATGTCGAGCGGGAGGAGGAGCGCCGGTCGCGCCGCGTAGTTCTCGATGTAGCTGAAATCCTTGGTGCGCACGGCCCGGATCGGATCGAACGCATCGTGGTAGGTCTTCTCGGTGAACACCTCGGTCCGGACGGTGACGTCCGTCGCCCCCGCGATCGCCGCGGCGTGCGAGTCACCGTCCACGGCCCCCGGGATGTCCAGACCCACCAGCTCCAGGAGTGTCGGTGTGAGGTCCACCCCGGAGAACAGGTCGTCGTACACCGTCGGTGCGATGCCGCGCCGGGCCGGCGGCCGCATGATCAGCGCCACCCCGGTGCCCTCGGCGTACAGCGTCGACTTGGCGCGCGGGAACGCCAGACCGTGGTCGGTGACGAACACGATCCAGGTGGAATCCTCGAGGCCGAGTTCGGCCACGGTGTCGAGTAACCGGCCCACGGCGGCGTCGGCCTTGGTGATCGAGCCGTGCAGGCCCGCCAGGTCGTCGCGGACATCCTCGGTGTCCGGCAGGAAGCCGGGTACGGCGATCGTGCTGGTGTCGGCGGGTTTGTACTCGTCGGCCGGGTAGGGGCGATGCGTCTCGAAGAAGCCCGCGGTCAGAAAGAACGGCCGATCGTCGTGGGCATGACGCCGTAACCAGTCCTGAGACTGATCCACCACGTAGTCGCATCGCGAGTCCGACACGTCCACCGAGTCGAATCCGAGCCGGCCGGGGTCCGCACTCTCGTGTTGCATGCCGAAGAGGGCTGAGCGGTAGCCGGCGTCGGCGAGAAGCGCCGGAAGCGTCTGCACATCCGGGAAGTACTCGAACCCGTGGTGGGCGAGGCCGACGAGCCCGTTGCCGTGCGGGTAGCGCCCGGTGAACAGGGAACCCCGGGCGGGCGAGCACAGTGGCGCCGTCGCGTGCGCGTCGGCGAACCGGATACCCGACGCGGCGAGGTCGTCGAGAACGGGACTCTCGACGCCATCGGCGCCATAACACCGCAGATGGCGACCGAGATCGTGCCAGTGCACCAGGATCACGTTGTCGCGGCGCGCGGCATCGGGTGAAGAGACCATCCGTCCATGATGACGCAGACGATTCCCGTCCCGGGCCCCACCCGCTCGGACCGATTCCGACAATCCGCCCACCGCACAGCCAGCCGACATCAAATCAGTGTGCGCAAAAGTCCTGGCCGGGACCGATTCCGCGTGCTCCGGCGGCCGCATGAGCCCATATGCCCTATGCCGGATGCTCTTTCGGGTCTAACCTTCGGTGTGGTTAGGCTCAGCGAACCTGCGGCGCCGACAGCATCGGGAGGGATGGCTTCGTGACACTGGTCGTATCGGACGGCCGCCTGTTCGCAGCAGCGAGCGACGCGCCCTCGACGTTCACGCAGATGTTCGGCAGCGGCTTGATCGGACTACGCGAAGGGCTCGAAACCGGCATCGTGGTCATGGTCCTCGTCGCCTACGTGGTCAAGACCGGCCGACGAGATGCGCTCAAATGGATCTGGACGGGTGTGGCCGCCGCGGTGGCCATGGTCGTCGTGGTGTTCTTGGTGATCCACTTCGGCACGTCCACCATGACCCCGCTGGCGGCCGAGACCATCGCCGGGATCGCCTCGCTGGTCGCGGTCGTCATCGTCACGTTCATGGTGCTGTGGATGAGCAAAGCCGCCCGGCACATCTCCGCCGACCTCAAGAGCGGGATGTCGCGTGCGCTCGTCGCCGGCCGGGCCTCGGTGATGGGACTGGCGTTCCTCGCCGTCGGGCGGGAGGGGTTCGAGACCGCACTGCTGATGGTCGGCTACGCCGAGAGCGTTTCCGGCGGATTGTGGCCCTTGATCGGCCTGCTGCTGGGGGTCGTGGCCGCGGTGGCGCTGACCGTGCTGATCTACCACGGCGCGATCCGACTCGATCTGCGGTTGTTCTTCATCTACACCGGCATCTTCCTCATCTTCGTGGCGGCCGGGATCCTCACGTACGGCGTCGGCGCCCTCCAGACGGTCGGGTGGCTGCCCGGACACGGAGCCGTCGCCTTCGACATCTCCGGGGGTTACGACGCGTCGTCCTGGTACGGCACCGTGCTCGGCGGCATCTTCAACTTCCGTCCCGACCCCACCGTCCTGCAGGTCGTCGCCTGGATCGCCTACGTGGCCGTCGTGCTGACGATCTTCTGCCGGCGGCAACTGAGCCCGGCTCCCGAAGCCTCCCCCGCCGGCACCCCCGCGCCGGATTCAACGACCACGCAGAACTCCGCATCCGCGGAATCGGCAACCGAAAGGAACCCTCAGTGAATCGCAGAACCGTGATGGCCGCCGGCGCGGCCGCGGCACTCGTGTTGCCCGTGCTGCTGGCCGGCTGTACCCAGAAGGCCACCTCGGACGGTGCGATCACGGTCACGTCCACCAACGATGCGTGCGACCTCGCGAGCAGTGAGGCGACCACCGGCAACGTCGATTTCGCCGTCACCAACTCCGGCGACAAGGTCACCGAGTTCTACGTGTACGGCACCAACAACCGCGTCCTCGGCGAGGTCGAGAACATCGGTCCCGGACTGTCGGGCAACCTCAGCGTCGAGATCGTCGAACCCGGCACGTACACCGTGGCGTGCAAGCCCGGGATGGTCGGGACCGGCATCCGCACAGAACTCACCGTCGGCGGCGAGCGCAAGGAGAAGGCCGATGTGCCCGCGGACGTGACCGCCGCGAAGGGCCAGTACCTCGAATACGTACGCAACCAGCTCAACACCCTGCACGCGCAGGTGACCGCCTTCGTCGGCAGTGTCAAGGCGGGCGACCTCGACGCCGCCCGCGCCCAGTTCGGACTCGCGCGCACTCCGTACGAGCGCATCGAACCCGTCGCCGAGTCCTTCCCCGACCTCGACCCCGCCATCGACATGCGATGGGACGACACCGAGGACGGCGCCCAGCCGTTCACCGGCTTCCACCGCATCGAACGTTTCCTGTGGCCGCCGCAGCCGGCCGAGATCGGCGATGCGCCCGGCCAGATCAGTCCGGCCGACGCACAGAACGCGGCCGCCACCGACAATCCGCAGACGATCGCGCCGGTCGCCGACCAGCTGCTCGCCGACGTGACCAAGCTCCGCGACGAGGTCAACGCACCCGGGTTCGAGTTCGAGACCGGGTCGTTCGTGAAGGGCCCCCAGGCGCTCATCGACGAGGTCGCCGCCACCAAGATCGACGGCGAGGAAGACCGGTACTCCCACACCGACCTGTGGGACTTCGCCGGCAACCTCGACGGCTCGGAGACCGCGATCGCGACGCTGCAGCCGATCATCTCGGCGAAGGACCCGAAACTGATGGACACCATCACCGCCCAGTTCGCCACGGTGCGCGACTCGGTGAACACCTACCGCTCCGGCGACGGGTACGTGTCCTACACCGAGGTCTCCGCAGATCAGCGCAAGGAGATGTCCAACCAGATCGACGCGCTGTCGGCGACACTGTCGCAGGTTCCCGGGATCGTGCTGGCACAGTGAACGATCGGACCCCCGACCCGCGCGACATCGACACCGATGCCCCACCCCGGTCCCCACGGCGCGGCTTTTCCCGTCGCGCGGTGATCGGCGGCGCCGGCGCCGGACTGGTCGTCGCCGCGGGCGGGGTCGCCCTCGGTCGGGCCTCGGCATCGTCGCAGTCGCCACCCGCGCAGGTCGTCGAGTTCCGCGGCGAACACCAGGCAGGCATCACCACCGCGGCCCAGGACCGGCTGCACTTCGCCAGTTTCGACGTCGTCACCGACTCCCGGGACGACCTCATCGCGATGCTGCGGCGCTGGACCTCGGCCGCCGAACGGATGACCCGAGGTGAGGAGACCGTCGACGACGGCGCGACCGGGCTCGGTGACTACACGCCGCCGGCCGACACCGGCGAGGCGCTCGGCCTCGGTGCCGCGAACCTCACCCTCACCATCGGGTTCGGCCCCGGACTGTTCGGTCCCAGCGCCGCCGACCCTGACCGCCCCGACCGGTTCGGTATCGGCGACCGTAAACCAGCTGCCCTGCAGGATCTCCCCGGTTTCGCGGCGGAGAAGATCGAACCGGCACGGTCCTACGGCGACATCTGCATCCAGGCATGCGCCGACGATCCCCAGGTCGCGGTCCACGCGATCCGCAACCTGGCCCGCATGGCCTTCGGCGTGGCCGCGGTGCGCTGGTCCCAACTCGGCTTCGGCCGCACCTCGTCGACCACCCAGTCGCAGTCGACGCCGCGAAACCTGTTCGGATTCAAGGACGGAACCAACAACCTCCGGGCCGAGGACACCGAATTACTCGATCGCTGGGTGTGGGTCGGCGCCGAGGACAACCCGCCGGCCGCCCACTGGATGACCGGCGGTACCTACCTCGTCGCCCGACGGATCCGGATGGACATCGAACCCTGGGACCGCGCCCACCTGCTCGAACAGGAGCAGATCATCGGCCGCACGAAAGCGGCCGGCGCACCGCTGGGACAGACCGACGAGTTCGACACACCCGACTTCGCGGTCACCTCCGGCCGCACACCGGTCATCCCCCGCGACGCCCACATCCGGCTCGCGCATCCCGACAACCTCGGAGGCGTCCGGATCCTCCGGCGCGGATACAACTTCACCGACGGCTCCGACGGCTTCGGACATCTCGACGCAGGCCTGTTCTTCATCGCGTTCAACCGCGACACCGGACGCCAGTTCGTCCCGATGCAACATGCCCTGTCCCGCAAGGACGCGATGACCGAATACCTCATCCCGAACGGGTCGTCGGTCTTCGCGATACCGCCCGGGCTGGGCCCGGACGAATGGTGGGGGCAGCGACTCTTCGACTGAGGAGGCACAACAGGTGCGCCCTCATGTCCGGAGCAGGCGGACGAGCACCCCGGCGGCGTGGGCTCGCGCGGCCCGGTCCGCCTCGTCGGCGTCGCCGGCCTCCAGCGCCGCGATGATCCGGCGGTGTTCGGTCACGGCATGCCGGCGGTTGTCCTCGTGCGACCACATGTCGGACCGGTACAGGTGTGACTGGGTGTCGAGTTTCAGCAGGGCATCGCACAGCGGCGCATTGCCCGACAGCGACCGGACCGCGGTGTGGAAGTCGAGGTCGAGTTCGGCGTCGCGTCGGTGGTCGGGATCGGTGTCCAGCAACCGCTCCTGTTCACGGACCCGCTCCCACAGGCCCGCCAGTTCGGCGCGCGTCACCCGGACGGTCGCCTGACGGGCGGCGAGACCGTCGAGAACCTCGCGGACCTCGAAGACGTGCCGCAGCATCGCGTCGTCGAGCACCGCGACCTTGGCCCCGACGCGCGGGGTGTAGACGGCCAGGCCGTCCATCACGAGTTGCTGGACCGCCTCCCGAACCGGACTGCGCGACACGTCCAGTCGAGCGGCCAGGCCGGGAACCGAGAGCGAGGCACCGGGTGCGAGGGTGCCGTCGAAGATCTCGTCTCGTATGCGGCGCAGGACCGACTGCACGAGCAGGGCCCCGTCGTCTCCGTTACCGGTCATGACGTCCCAGGGTAGAAGGCCGTGGCCCAGCGAGCATCATCCCGGCCGGCATCACCCCGCCGCCATCACACGCTGCGCCTCGCGATCGGCTCCGGCGGGTGCGACGCCGCTCTTCATCCCGGCCAGTTTCGCATTGATGTTCTCGGCGACCGTGATCGGTGGATATCCGGGGTGATCGGTGCGGGCGCACCCGGGCAGCGTCTCGATGACGGCGTCGGCGTTGCCGTCGAAGAAGAAGGCCGCCGACCGGCGACGGAGGATCCGGCCGTCGACGACCGGCGGATCGACGCGGTGCACGGTCGAACGCCACCGGTCGTTCGTCCACCGCGCCATGGCATCCCCGAGGTTGACCAGCAATGCCCCGTCGGCGGGTGCAACGTCGTGCCATCGCCCCTCGTGATCGAGGACCTGGAGTCCGGGCACCTGGTCGGCCCACAGCACGGTGAGGATGCCGAAGTCGGTGTGCGCACCCATTCCGGTCAGCTCTCCGGCGAGTTCGATCTCCCCCTCGGGCAGTGTGTAGTTGTTGAGCTTGAGCGCGTCGATGGAGTGGTCGGTCATCGTGTCGAAATGGCCGGGAGGCAGACCGAGCGCATCGGTGAACGCGGTGAGCAGAACTCGGGAGAGGTCGCGCGCGGCGCCGAACCAGTCCTCGACGGCACCGCGGAAGCCCGGCGCCGCGTCCGGCCACGTGTTCGTCGGGTAGCTGGACTCCGGCAGGTCCAGACCCGGGAACCAGGAACCTTCCGAGCCGACGGTGAACGCCTCGTAGAAGTCGTTCATCTGGTTGGCCGCCGCGACACCGAGACTCATGCTCAGCGATTCGCTCTTCGGGGGGCTGTAGCCACGGTTCTGACCCGGCCGGGCGTACTTCTTCTTCACGTCGAGTGGTAGCGCGTAGAACTCGTCGAGCGCCGCGGTCAGGGCGTCGATGACGTCCGGTGCGATGCCGTGGCCGACGACCTGGACGAAACCGACTCCGCTGCAGGCGTCGTCGAGGGCGCGCGCCACCCGGTCCCGGTCCGCAGCCGAACTGTCCGGGTCGAGATAGGGCGAGATGTCGATGGTGGGAACGGTGAACATGGGCCCTCCGGGGTGAGAATTGTTGTTGGGACTGAGCGTGATTCGCACTCAGCGACGGCGGTTCACGGCGGCGGTCAGGATGCTGAAGACGCCGAAGACGAGGATGCCGAACACCGACGCCAGCACGATCGCCGCGATCAGATCGTCGGATTGCAGGCGGGCCCGGTAGATGTCGAGCAGGGTTCCGATTCCGGGTTCTCCCTTGGCGAAGAACATGTCTCCGATGATCGCGCCGACCACGACCAGTCCCGAAGCCGTGCGGAACCCGGTCATCATCGACGGCAGCGCCGACGGGAACTCGAGCATCAGCAGACGTTGCACCGGCGTCGCCTTGGACAGGGTGAACAATTCCTGCGACGACTTGTCGACCGACACGAGACCGAAGTGCGTGTTGGCGATGATCGGGAAGATGGCGATGATCACGCACACGATCGTGCGGGCGACCATCCCGTAACCGAACCAGAGCCCGATCAGCGGGACGATCGCGAGGACCGGGATCACCTGTAGCACAACGGCCCAGGGGTAGATCGCCCGCTCCATGAAGGAACCCCGGCTCATCAGGACCCCGATGGACACGCCGATGAGCGCGGCGAAGGCGAAGCCGACGAAGCACACCTTGGCGGTGACCCACAGCGCATCGAGCATGGGCCCCACGTGATCGGGGTCCAGCAGCGACTCGACGAGCACGGTGTGCGGGGGTGGCAGCAGGAATCGCCGTGCCGGACTGAGGATCAGATAGCTGACCGCGTACCAGGCGGCGATCCCGACGGCGAGCGACAGCACCGGTGGGGCACCGTATCGCACGACGGCTGCCGCGATCCGGCGCGCAACGCCCTTCTCGGACGGCGTGGCCGATCCCCCGGCAGACCCGGACGGTGGGACAGGCCCTGGTTGCACGCCGGTGGCGGGGCGAGATCGGGCGGCAGTGGTCATCGTGCACCTCGGAGAGTTTCGGAGATCTCGGCGACATGGTCGGTGAAGCGGCGGTCATAACGCAGATCAGGGTGGCGGGGGTGAGCGAAGTCGATGGCGATGTCGGCGACGATTCGCCCGGGGCGTGCGGACATCACGATCACCCGGTTGGCGAGGAAGACCGCTTCGGACACCGAGTGCGTGATGAACATCGCGGTGAACCGGCGTTCGGCGTAGAGCCGTTGCAACTCGGATTGCATGTCGAGCCGCGTCATCTCATCGAGAGCGCCGAAAGGTTCGTCGAGGAGCAACAATTCGGGCTCGGAGGTCAGCGCCCGGGCCAGCGAGGCACGCATCTTCATGCCGCCCGACAACATGCGCGGCAGTTGCGACTCGAACCCGGTGAGACCGACCGCATCGATCGCAGCCTGCGCCCGGCGCCTGCGCTCTCCCCGCGGCAGTCGCGCGATCTCGGCGCAGACTTCGACATTGCCCCGCACGCTGCGCCAGGCCAGGAGGGTGGGCTCCTGGAAGATGAACCCGACCGACTCCGTGGCGAGCGCCACGCTTCCGTCCGTGGGCTTCTCGAGTCCCGCGACCATCCGGAGCAGCGTGGACTTGCCGCATCCCGACGGTCCCACGACCGCCACGAAGTCGCCGGTGCGCACGTCGAGGTCCACACGGTCCAGCGCCCGGGTCCCGGAGTCGAATCGCTTGGTCACCCCGGAGACGGAGGCGACGACATCCTTGGTGAGATGACGCGCATCTACGTCGTTCACGGTGTCGTAGAGTTTCATGCGACCTTTCCGTCCTTGCTACATGTAATCACCAGCATCTATCTGCTTCACCATGATTGGTTACATGTATTTCAGTCCGATGACGTCGTGTAAACACTGCGTCACCGGCACCGGGAATCAACCCCCGGCACACTTTCTCAATCGGGGTCATCAGTGCAGTTCACAGTTGTTTTTCGACCATACCCAGGACGCTGAGACTGCGCTGGGCCCCGGCTGGCGGAATCCGAGACGGCCACCTAGCTTTCACATGTAGATCGCGAATGTGTCGCGAACGACCGGCCTCAGTCCAGGAGATCCCATGACTTCTCACCCACCGTTCCGTACCCGCCACTCGCGTCTGGCCGCGGTCACGGCGGCGACCCTCTGCGCGGCCGTTCTGGCCGGATGTTCGAGCTCCGGGTCCGACGACACCGCGGCGTCGAGCCTGCCGCCGGCACCCGCCGAATCCTCCCTTGCCGGAACGTGTCCCGACAACGTCGTGATCCAACTGCAGTGGCAACCACAGTCCGACATGGCCGGGGTCATCGGACTCCTCGGCCCCGGGTACACCGTCGACACCGACAACAAGTCGGTCTCCGGGCCGCTCGCCTTCGACGGTATGGACACCGGTGTCGACATCACGTTGCGCGCAGGCGGTCCCGCGATCGGATTCCAGTCGGTCCCGTCGGCGATGTACTCCGACGACTCCATCCACCTCGGCCTCGTTCACGGCGATCAGATGATCTCCGCGGCCAAGGACCAACGCGTCGTCGGGGTGACGCCGCTGCTCCAGTACAACCCGTCGATCATCATGTGGGACCCCGCGTCGCACCCGGACGTCAAGACGATCGCCGACATCGGCAGGTCCGATGCGAGCGTGGTGGTGTCCAAGGATCAGATCTTCCCGCAGTGGCTGGTGGCCAAGGGTCTGCTCGAGCAGCGCCAGCTCGACACCAGTTACGACGGTGCACCGGCCCGTTTCGTCGGCGATCCGACCATCACCCAGCAGGGCTTCGCGAACTCCGAGCCCTACACCTACGAGAACGAGACCCCGTCGTGGAACAAGCCGGTCGCTTACGCGATGGTGAAGGACGCCGGATACGACGTGTATGCGTCGAACGTCTCGGTGCGCGCGGATGACGTCGCGGAGATGTCGCCGTGCCTGGCGAAGCTGGTCCCGATGATCCAGCAGACCGGCAAGGACTACGTGGCCGCGCCCGACGCCGTCAACGCCACCATCGTCGACTGGGTCGCCCAGGACGTCTCCTTCACGCCCTATTCGGCCGGCGAGGCGGCGTACTCGGCGGGGCTGCTCAAGGACCGCGCGGTCATCGCCCCGGGCGCTGACGGCGTCTACGGCAGTTACGACATGGTCAAGGCGCAGAACGTGATCAACGACCTCGTGCCGATCCTGAACGCCGGCGGCGCCGACCTCCCGCCTTCGCTGCCCGCCGACCAGTTGTTCACGACCCAGTTCATCAGCGAGCAGATCCGCTGACCCGTCGTGTCAGCATCATCAACGATCAAGTGAGGACCACGATGACCGAGACCACCCCCCTGCACTCACCGGCCGACATGGCCGAACTCGACCGCGAACGCCGGATGGGCGGGTTGGGCACCGAGACCACCGCCCGGGAGATCCGTCGCATCAGCCTGGCCGACCTGGACAACCGCCGCGACGAGATCGCCGATCAACTCTGGTCGGCTGCAACCGACATCGGCTTCTTCCAGGTGATCGACCACGGTATCGACCTGGTGGCGGTGGACCACGCGTTCGACATGTCCGCCCGGTTCTTCGCACTGCCCCGCGACGTCAAGGAGAAGTACCCGCTCAAGAAGGGACAGAACGCCGGCTGGGAGTACCGCACCCAGGTCCGCCCGTCCATCGGGACCCCGGACCAGAAGGAGTCCTACCAGTTCACCCGCCCCCGCATGGAGGGCTTGTGGCCCACCGAGGACGAGCTGGCCGGATTCCGGGCCACCATCGAGGATTTCGAGCACCGGTGCTGGTCGCTGGCAATGACCCTGCTCAGCCGTTTCGCCGAGCGCCTCGGTCTCGAGCAGGATTTCTTCACGAGGGCGCACGACCCCTCGTCGGACACCTACCAGAGCACCCTGCGGCTGCTGCACTACTATGCGTTCCCCGAGGAGCTACTGGAGACCGAGAACAGCTGGCGCGCAGGCGCACACACCGACTTCGACGCGCTGACCCTGCTGTTCCAGCGGTCCGGACAGGGCGGCCTCCAGGTGCTGCCGGGGGCCGAGGCCGACGGCCAGGCCTGGACGTCGGTCGAACCGTCCGACGACGCCATCACCTGCAACATCGGTGACATGCTGATGCGCTGGTCCGACGACCGGTTGCCGTCGAACTTCCACCGCGTGCGGGCTCCCCGCCGGGGTGAGTACACCGGTCCGCGGTACACGCTCGCGTACTTCGCACAGGCGAACTCCGATGTGCTGATCGAGAGCGCCGGCGGGACCTACCCGCCGATCACCGCTGCCGACTATCTCGCCCAGCGCATCGCCGCGAACTTCGCGAAGTGAGGGACGCGCACTCGTCCGGGGCCGCCGCCACCACGGCGGCCCCGGCCTTCCGCGACGTCACGGTCTACACCGCCGGCGCATGGCGATCGCACTGCGACATCAACATCGTCGACGGCGTGGTCAGCTCGGTCGAACCGACCACCCGTCCGGGTGCGGGCACCGGCGGATACGTGATCCCCGGGTTCGTCAACACCCACACCCATCTCCAGCAGACGCTCATGCGCGGTGTCGCCGAGTGCACACCGCTGCTCGAATGGCTGCTCGCCGTGGGTGAGGAGTCCGTGGCCATCACGCCCGAGCGGGCCTACCTCGCCGCCGTGTCCGCCTGTCTCGAGCTGTTGCGGTCGGGCACGACGACGGTGGTCGAACACATGTGGCCGCATACGTCAGCCGACGTGCATGATGCCGTCGTCCGGGCGTTGCGCGACACCGGGATCCGCGCGATCCTGGGCCGCGGGATCGCGGATCGGCCCGACCCGACCCGCAAGTGGGGGTTCGAGCCGCGGCTCATGCAGCCACTCGGCGAGGTTCTCGAGCACGTCGATCACCTTCGGAACGAGGTCGCCGGGTCCCGGATCTCGATGGCGCTGGCGGTACCCAACCCCAGGTCGGTCACCGATGCCGGGATGCGGACGATCCGCCAGTTCGCCGAGGACCGCGACCTGACGGTGTCGATCCACCTGCTCGAGACCCGCACCGACGAGCAGATGTGTCTGCAACACACCGGGTTCGGAGCTGTCGACCACCTGGACCGGAACGGTTTCCTGTGGGACCGGGTCCTCGCCGTCCACTGCGTCGAGCTCGACGACGCCGGCCGGCGGACCCTGGCAGCCCGGGGTGTCGCGGTGTCGCACAACCCGTTGTCGAACATGCGGCTGGGAAGCGGGGTGGCCCCGGTACCGGCGATGCTGGAACGCGGACTCGCCGTCGGCCTGGGTGTCGACGGCGCCGCGAGCAACGACACCCAGGACATGATGACGACACTGCGTATCGCCGCCTACCTCCAGCGCGCCGTCCATCGACGCGCCGACCTCCTCGGCTACGCCGAGATGCTCGACATCGCCTGCGGCGGAGCCAACTCGGCCCTCGGTCTGCCGCCGGTGGTCGGCGGGGTCACGGTGGGTGGACCGGCGGACCTGACCCTGGTGCGCTTCGATCGCGACTACGCCACGCTCCCCGTTCGCGATCCCGGTGCATCGTTGCTCACCACCGGGTCGAGGTCCATCGTCGACACGGTGATGGTCGGCGGCGAGATCCTCGTCGAGGACGGACGCAACACCAGGGTCGACGAGGCGGAGTTCACCGAACAGCTGGCCGCGCTGGCCGTCTGAGTCGAGGAACGACCAGATCGTCGACTGTGCAGCCGATTTCGTCGACTGTGCAGCACATTTCGCCGACTGTGCAGCCGATTCCGTCGACTGTGCAGCCGATTCCGTCGACTGTGCGCTGACCGTTCCTTGCTCGCAGCGATCGGGGAGCTGGTCAGGCCGGGTTCTCGTCGAGGACGGCTGCCCATGCCTCCGGCGAGTCGAGAGTCACGCCCCGCTCGGCAGCGCGCTTCTCGGCCGCCCGTACGTCGGCCATCAACGCGAGCGCGCGGTCTCGCGCCTGCGCCTCGACGCTGTCGTCACCTGCGGTCACCGTCACGGTGAGAGTCTCCGCCGGGATGGTGTCGACGGGATAGTGCGCCGCGGTGAGCCGTTCGAGCACCTTCTGCAGCAGCGCGAGAGCGGGCTGGGTGGTCGCCACCCCGTCGAGCACCGAACCGCGGCGCTTCTCGGCTGCCTTGCGTTCTTCCCATTCCCGGATCTGCGTCTGGAGGTCCGAGTGGGCCCCGGACAGCACACCGGGGGTACGGCCCGAGACCTTGGCGGTGAAACTGCGGGCGACATCGTCGATGTCGAACGGGGCGGCGGGATCGTCGGCGGCGATCCGCGCATGGAACAGCACCTGCAGCAGTAGATCTCCGAGTTCTTCGCGGAGCTCGACGGGGTCGCCGGCCTCGATGGCGTCGAGGAGCTCGTAGACCTCTTCGAGCAGATAGCGGCGCAGCGAGTGGTGCGTCTGCGTGCTCTCCCACGGCCCGTTCCGCCGCAAGGTGTCCATCAGCGCCACGGACTCCAGCAGCGCCGTTCCCGCAACGCTCGGCGCGGCGATGACCTCCTCACCGCGCTCGATACGTGCGCGGACGAGCGGATGGTCGGGGTCGGTGCTGACGAGCACCGACCCGGGCGTGGCGGTCGTCTCGTCGAACACCGGTTCCACGGAGTCGAACTCCCACAGCATCGCCGCCGGCACGTCCTCGGTCACCCGCACCGGTCCGGACAGACATCTGCGCGCGCGGATGGGGATCAGGTCTGGCCGTGCCGGATCCAGCAGCACCACCGTCATTCGTCGTACGCCCTTTCTCGACCCCCGCCGTCTCGATCAACTCATCCCCCACTCCGGGAGGGCTCCGTGGAGTGTCAACGATGATCCATCGTCCTCCGCCCGGCCCGGACGGGTGGTGTCAGCGGCTCATCCGAGCGGCTCCGGTCGCAGCTGGGTGAGGAACGTCGTCAGGTACTCGATCAGCTCGTCGTCGCGCAGACGCGCCGATCCGACGCCTCCGGTGCGCGGGATCGGCAGCGTGACCACCGATGTGGTCGCCCGATAGGTGGCCGAGGAGTACAGGCGACGCAGCCGGACCTGCTCGCTGTCGAGCAGCGACAACGGCGAGATCTTGACGCCCTGACCGGCGAGGCCGATCTCGGCGATCCCCCGCTCCCGGCACCGCAACCGCAGCCGGGCGATCGACGCGAGGCGAGTGGTCTCCACCGGCGGCGGACCGTACCGGTCATTGAGTTCGACGAGGACCGAGTCCACCGCGGCGTCGTCGGTCGCCGACGCGAGCTTGCGGTACGCCTCGAGGCGCAGGCGATCGGAGTCGACGTACTCGACCGGGATGTGCGCGTCGACGGGCAGATCGATGCGCACCTCCCCCGTCTCGCGTGATTCGACCGGTTTCCCGTCCGCGGCAGCGCGATACGCCTCCACCGCCTCGCCGACCAGACGAACGTAGAGATCGAATCCGACACCGGCCACGTGTCCGGACTGCTCGGCGCCCAACACATTTCCGGCGCCGCGCAACTCGAGATCCTTCAGTGCCACCGCCATGCCCGCGCCGAGCTCGTTGTTCTGCGCGATCGTCGCTAGCCGGTCGTACGCGGTCTCCGTGAGCGGCCGGTCGGGACTGTAGAGCAGGTACGCGTACCCACGCTCACGACTTCGGCCGACGCGACCGCGCAGCTGGTGCAGCTGCGAGAGACCGAGGTTCTCGGCACGGTCGACGATCAGGGTGTTGGCGTTCGAGATGTCCAGGCCCGTCTCGATGATCGTCGTGCAGACCAGCACGTCGTACTCGCGATTCCAGAACCCCGACACCGTTCGTTCGAGCTGGTCCTCGCCCATCTGACCGTGTGCGACGACGACTCTCGCCTCCGGAACCATCGCGGCGATGTCCTTGGCCATCTTGTCGATGGTCGAGACGCGGTTGTGCACGTAGAACACCTGGCCGTCGCGCAGCAGTTCGCGACGGATGGCGGCGGCGACCTGTTTGGGCGCATAGGCGCCGACGTAGGTCAGGACCGGATGCCGTTCCTCGGGCGGGGTGAGGATCGTCGACATCTCCCGGATGCCGGCCATCGACATCTCGAGTGTGCGCGGGATCGGGGTCGCCGACATCGTCAGCACGTCGACGTGGGTGCGCAGCGACTTGATGTGCTCCTTGTGCTCCACACCGAAGCGCTGCTCTTCGTCGACGATGACGAGTCCGAGGTCTTTCCAGACGATCCCGGTCTGCAGGAGGCGGTGGGTACCGATGACGACATCCACCTCGCCCTTGGACATCGCCTGGGTGATCTCGCGGGATTCCTTGGCGTCGGTGAACCGCGACAGGCCGCGCACCCGCACCGGGAATCCGCTCATCCGCTCGGTGAAGGTCTGCAGATGTTGTTGCGCCAGAATGGTCGTCGGGACGAGGACAGCGACCTGCTTGCCGTCCTGCACGGCCTTGAAGGCGGCGCGGACCGCGATCTCGGTCTTGCCGTAACCGACGTCGCCGACCACGACGCGGTCCATCGGGACCGCCCGCTCCATGTCGGCCTTGACCTCGGCGATGACCGTGAGCTGATCCACGGTCTCGGTGAAGTCGAAAGCGTCTTCCATCTCCTGCTGCCACGGCGTGTCGGGACCGAATGCGTGTCCGGGCGCGGCGTGGCGGGCGGCGTAGAGTTGGACGAGCTCGCCGGCGATCTCACGAACGGCCTTGCGCGCCTTGCGCTTCGTGTTCTGCCAGTCCGACCCGCCGAGCTTCGACAGCGACGGCTGTTCGCCGCCCACATAGCGGGAGAGCTGGTCGAGCGCATCCATCGGTACATACAGCCGGTCGGCCGGCTGCCCACGTTTGCTCGAGGCGTACTCCAGCACGAGGTACTCACGCCGGGCACCGGAGACGGTCCGTTCGATCATCTCGACGAACTTGCCGATGCCGTGCTGGTCGTGCACCACGAGGTCGCCCGCGGCCAGGGCGAGCGGATCGACCTGGTTGCGCCGCTTGGCCGGCAGGCGCCGGCCGTCCCGGACGTTGGCGACCCGCGTACCGGTGAGGTCGGCTTCGGCCACCACGACGAGTCCCGCATCGGGACATACGATCCCGGCGCGCAGCGGGGCGCAGAACACGGTGACCTCACCGGGCTCCGGACGGTGCCCGGGTTCGGCGATCACGTGCGGCACCTCGGCGTCGGACAGCCGCTCTGCGACGCGCTGCGCGGTACCCTTGCCCGCCACCACGATCGCCGCGGTCTTGCCGTCCGAGACGTGCGCGCGCAACTGCGCGAAGGTCGCCGCGATCTCGCGGTCGTCGCCCCGAGGTGCGGGGCCGGGGGCCAGGTCGAGTTCGAGTTCGTCACCGCTGCCGGTCGCGAGCGGACTCAGCGTCCACCAGCGACGTCCGGCGTCGAGCGTCGCTGTCCGCACCTCGTCGAGCGGGCGGTACGCGCTGGCCTGCAGATCGATGCCGAGGCTTGCCGAGGACC
This sequence comes from Gordonia lacunae, assembly GCF_002149015.1. Classification (GTDB taxonomy): domain Bacteria; phylum Actinomycetota; class Actinomycetes; order Mycobacteriales; family Mycobacteriaceae; genus Gordonia; species Gordonia lacunae. The sequence goes on from NZ_NGFO01000009.1 coordinate 34,896, forward strand.
TGCCGTCGATCGGGGCGCCGGCGCCCATGGCGGCCGCGGTCCACGACGCCTCGAGGAACTCCGCACCCGTCTTCGACAGGTCCGAGGCACGGGTCCGCACCTTCTCCGGGTCGAGGATGAGCACCCGGGTGCCGTCGGGCACCACCTCGGTCAGCAACTGCATGCCACCGTCGACGAGCGCGGGGATCAGCGCCTCCATCCCCTCGACCGGAATGCCCTCGGCGAGCTTGCCGAGCATCTCGGCGAGGGTCGGGTCGTCGGCGTTGCTCACCGCCAGATCGCCGGCGCGCGTGCGGACCTTCTCGGTCAGGAGCAGCTCACGGCAGGGGTGGATCCGGACCTCGCTGGTCTCGACCTCGGGCTGACTGCGCTGGTCGGCGACCGAGAACGCGCGCATCTCGGTGATCTCGTCGCCCCAGAACTCCACGCGCACCGGATGGTCCGCGGTGGTCGGGAACACGTCGAGAATGCCGCCGCGCACCGCGAATTCGCCGCGGCGCCCGACCATGTCGACGCGCTCGTAGGCCATCTCGACGAGCTGCGACAGCAGCGCGTCGAAGTCGACCTCGATGCCCTCGCGCAAGGTCACGGTCGCGACGTCGCCGAGCCCGGGGGCCATCGGCTGGACGAGAGAGCGAACGGTGGTCACGACGACCCGCAACGGGGTGTCGCCCGGGTTGGCGAGGCGGTGCAACACGGCGAGTCGCTGGCCCACGGTGTCCGCGCTCGGGGACAGGCGCTCGTGCGGCAGTGTCTCCCACGACGGGAACTGCGCGACGGCGTCGGCATCGTCGAGGAGCTCGGCGAGTTCGGCGGTCAGATCGTCGGCCTCGCGGCCGTTGGCCGACACGACGAGGAGCGGGGACTCGGCACCGGCGACCAGGCACGAGACGAGGAACGGCCGTGCGGCGTCGGGTGCGGTGATGTCCAGCCGACGCTCGTTCCGGTGCGTGTGCACCTCGCGGAAGGACTTGTCCGCACACGCGAGCGCGGCCAGACCGGACAGAGCAGACTGCGTCGACACTCCGTCGATTCTATGGGTCGACGATCCGCCGGTCCCCGCCCGGTCAGCAGGAGTTCTCGCAGTCGGCGCAGCTGTCCTACCCTCGTCGGCATGAGCGAGCGCGTACCCGAGGCACCAGCGACCCCGATCCGGGTGACCGACGCCACGATCGACGACTGCGAGGCCGTTGCCGACATCTACGCCCACTACGTGCAGAACACCGTCGCGACCTTCGACTATCTGGTCCCGTCCCTGGCCCAGTGGCAGGCCAAGCACGCCGCGATCACGGCCGCGGGCCGGCCCTTCGTGGTGGCACGCGCGGTCGACGACGGCGTCGAGCGAGTCGTCGGCTACGCCTACCTCGGGACCTTCCGGACGATGCCCGCCTACGACCTGTCGACCGAGGACTCCATCTATGTCCGGCCCGGTCAGGGCGGACGCGGGATCGGTACCGCGCTCATGGCGGCGTTGCTCGAACGCGCGAACCCGGACAACGTCCGCCAGATCGTCGCGGTCATCGCCGCGACGGGTGGTGACGGGTCGATCGCACTGCACCGGCGGTTCGGCTTCGACGAGGTGGGCCGTCTGCGCGCCATCGGCCACAAGGCCGAGCAGTGGATCGACTGTGTCTACATGCAGAAGGACCTGTGGCCGGACGGCGACGCCCCCGCCGGCACCGACGGCTGACGGCGGGCGACCCGGGCTCCCGCGGGTTCGCCGCGGACGTCACCGATCCAGCCCGGCGGCCTCGGCCGCCGCGTCGGCGAGCCCGACACCGGTGCCCTCGTAGATGTGGAACGCCACATCGGCGCCGCGCTGGAGCAGTTCGTCGCGTTCGTCGTCGTATTGCGCGACCACGGCCACCGTCCCGGTGACGCCGAGTTCCTCGATCCGCTCGAGCGCCACCAGATTCGAGCCGTGGAAGGGCATCGCCAGGACCAGCAGTTCGAGCTCGTGGACGCCGACGGCGCGGTCCCAGAAGTCGGTCTCGGTGGCGTCGGCGTCGAGCACGCGGACGCCGCGCCCGGCCAGTTCGCTCGCCTTGAGCGGGTCGTTCTCCACGCCGATCACCGAAAGCCCGTATTCGTCGGCCAACCGCTCGTACACCGAGTGCCCGACGCGGCCCATTCCGAGGACGAGCACCCGCGCCGGTGCCAGCACGATCGGGGCGTCGTCGGGGTGCCTGCGGGCCGCGGCCGTGGTCGGGACGAACGCCGACAACCGGGTCACCAGGCCGGAACCGCGGCGATTGAGCAGGGTGGAGAACACGAAGCTCCCCGCGACCGCCACCGATGTCACCACCAGCCAGTCCGCACCGATGATCCCCGCTCCCACCCCGGTCGCGATCACGATCAGCCCGAACTCCGAGAAGTTCGCCAAGGCGAGTCCGGTCAGGATCGACGTCCGGCGACGCAGGCCGAACAGGGACAGGACCAGCGTGTACACCGCGCCCTCGAACGGCAGGAGGACGATCAGGAGCAGGCCGAGCAGAACCGTTTCGGTCGTGGGCGTGACGTGCAGCCCGATCGACACGAAGAAGCCGACCAGGAGCAGTTCACGGAGCCCGAACAGCGTGCGCGACAACTCCCCTGCTCGCGGATGCGACGCCAGCAGGACCCCGACGATCATCGCGCCGAAATCGCCTTTCACACCGACGGATTCGAAGAGCCAGTAACCCGGTACGAGGGCCATCACGATCCCGAACAGGGTTTGCAGCTCACCGTGACCGAGCATGTTCCACAGCCGGCGGACGATCCACGCACCGGGGATCAACAGCAGAAGGGCCAGCGCCCACGGGCTGGGCGGTTCACCCTGCATCGCGGTGAGGTAGACGACGGCGACGATGTCCTGGAGGACGAGGACACCGATGGCGATCCGGCCGTACAGCGAGTGTGACTCGGAGCGCTCGTCCAGTACCTGGACGACGAACACCGTACTCGAGAAGGACAGCGCAAAACCCAACAGCGCGAGCGTCTCCCAGTCCTCGCCGGCAAGCATGGGCACACCGACCGCCCCCAGGATGCCGAGGAAGCCCATCGTGAGACCGAGGATGACGAGGAGGTTCACCCCGGTGGTGACGACCACCTCGCGCCGGAGCAGCATCCGTACATCGAGTTTCAGTCCGATGGTGAACAGCAGGATGGTGACACCCAGTTCGGCCATCGTGTCGACGATCGGCAGTTCGTCGATTCCCGGTGCGTGCAAGATGAATCCGGCGGCGAGGTAGCCGACCAGGGTCGGCAGGTGCGCCACGCGCGCGAGGAAACCGCAGCCGAAGATGACGACCAGGTAGATGCCGACGGTCTCCATCTCCGGCGGCCTCAGCGGCGAGCGGAGTTCGGCCGGTCAGCGCCACACGGAATCGACATCGGTTGATCCTTCCGGCCGGGAGACGCAGAGTGAATCAACAATAGATGCGTGCGGGTCAGGCGTCGTCGACCCTTGTCCGCTTCAGCGATTCGACGTAGTCCGGTCCGACGAGCGCGGGATCGGGCTCGAGCCGCGTGAGACCGTTCCAGCACAGGTTGACCAGGTGGGCCGCCACGACCTCCTTCGACGGCTCGCGCACGTCGAGCCACCACTGCGCGGTGACCGACACCATCCCGACCAGCGCCTGGGCGTAGAGCGGAGCGAGTGCCGGATCGAATCCGCGCCGTTCGAAGTCGTTGGCCAGGATGTGCTCGACCTGACTGATCGCGTCGTTCAGGAGACTCGAGTACGTCGCCGTCTCACCGGTCCCGGCGGTGCTGTCCCCGCGGACCAGGATGCGGAAACCGTCCGTGCGCTCCTCCATGTACGTCAACAGTGCGAGCGCGACCTGCTGGATGCGGTACAGCGACCGGTTCTTCGACAGCGATGAGGTGACCATCTCGAGCAGGGTCTCCATCTCGCGGTCGACGACGACCGCGTACAACCCCTCCTTGCCACCGAAGTGCTCGTAGACGATCGGCTTCGATACGCCGGCCCGCTGTGCGATCTCCTCGATCGACGTGCCCTCGAAGCCGCGCTCGGCGAACAGTCCGCGAGCGACTTCGATGAGCTGCAACCGGCGTTGTGCGCCGGTCATCCGCGCCCGGGGCGCGCGCTGCACCTCGGCCGAACCCTCCGCTGGACGCCCGATAGCCATGGCCCCCAGCGTAGAGGTGTTCAGTACAGGCTCGACCAGTACGACCAGAAACGCACCGCGATCAGCACGATCACGAGTCCGACGGCCACGACGAGGATCGGTGCGTGGTTGCGTGCGAGGACCAGGGCAAGGCGCGAACGCGCGGTGAGACCACTCGCATGCGCGTTCCGCACACTGACGATGACGAAGATCGGCAGGGTGACCGCCCACACCACCATGCAGTAGGGGCACAGCGCTCCGATCGAGTAGAGACTCGAGTAGATGAGCCACCCGATGAACACCATGGCGGCGGTGACCCCGACCTGCAGCCCAGCCCAGTACCACCCCGCGAGGCGGGCTCCGGCCAGCAACGCCATCCCGGTGGTGACCGCGACCGCGAAACCGGCGATGCCGAGCAACGGATTGGGGAAGCCGAAGAGCGCCGCCTGCGGCTCGGCCATCACCGAACCACAGCTCAGCACGGGATTGAAGTTGCAGGACGGCACGTAGTCGGGGTCGGCGGCCAGTTCGAATCGTTCCACCGTCAGCACGAACGCCGCGACGAACCCGATGGCCCCGCCGACGGTCAGCAACCAGGCGACGATCCGCGTCCACGAACGCACGGCCTCGGCCAGGTGGGCCCGATCGTCGTCGGGCTCGGCCTCCGAGCTGGTCAGCGCACTCTCACTCACCCGTCCAGGATGGCACCCCCGCGGGCGGAGTTCGACCCGCGGCGCCGGAAAGTCACACTGGATCGGTCCAAATGTCGGCAGTTGCGTTCATCCGTGCGTAATGTCGAGCCAGACACCGGGGATGGGACACCGACAGTGCAATTGTGGGATTACCTCAGCGAGAACGCACGATCACTCACTTTTCTGACCTATCAGCACGCGTCACTGTCGTTCCAGACAGTGCTCGTGGGTACGGCCGTGGCCATTGTCATCGCCGCCGTCGTCTACCGACTCCCCCTGGCGAGCGCACTGACACTGACGTCGAGCCGTGTGGCGCTGACCATTCCGTCGCTGGCCCTGCTCGCGTTGTTGATCGTGCCCTTCGGACTCGGTGTGACGCCGTCGTTTCTGATGCTCGCCTTCTTCGCCACCCTGCCGGTCATCGGCAACGCGGTGGTCGGCTTGCGCTCCGTGCCGCCGTCCGTCGTCGAATCCGCCCGCGGTATCGGTCTTTCGAGGTGGCGGATCCTGCTCACCGTCGAATTGCCGATCGCGTGGCCGGTGATCCTGACCGGAATCCGCGTGTCGACCCAGATGATCGTCGGTGTCGCGGCGATCGTCGCCTACGTTCTCGGGCCCGGCCTGGGATCGCTGATCTTCAACGGGCTTTCCCGCCTGGGTGGTGCCAACGCTCTCGAGATGGCGCTCGCCGGAACGATTCTGATCGTCATCATCGCCCTCATCTTCGACGCTCTGCTGGTTCTGCTCGGCCGACTCACCATCTCCAAGGGACTCTCATGACCGACACCGCCACCTCCTCCGCGCCGAACGGCAACAACCGCAACGTCACCGGCGAGTCCATCCGGCTCGACGGTGTGGTGAAGCGGTACCGCGGAACCACCACGCCGGCGGTCGCACGCCTCGACCTCGAGATCGACGCCGGCGACATCGTCGCCTTCGTCGGCCCCTCCGGATGCGGCAAGACGACGACCCTGAAGATGATCAACCGCCTCATCGAACCCACCGAGGGGCGCATCTACATCGGCGGGCGCGACGTCACCGCGGAGAACCCGGACAAGTTGCGTCAGTCCATCGGCTACGTCATCCAGTCCGGCGGACTCTTCCCGCACTGGTCGGTGAGCAAGAACATCGGCGCCATCCCCCGGATTCTTAACTGGGACAAGAAGCGCATCGCCGAACGCACCGAGTACCTGCTCGACCTCGTCGGCCTCGACGCCGCGACCTTCGCCGACCGCCTCCCGAAGGACATGTCCGGCGGCCAGCAGCAGCGCGTGGGCGTCGCCCGCGCCCTCGCCGCCGACCCGCCGGTCCTCCTGATGGACGAGCCGTTCGGCGCCGTCGACCCGATCACCCGGGCACGCTTGCAGGACAAACTGATCGCGATCCAGCACGAGCTGGCCAAGACCATCGTCATCGTCACCCACGACTTCGAGGAAGCGACCAAACTCGGCGACAAGGTGCTGATCCTCTCCGAGGGCGGCCACATCGAGCAATTCGCTCCCCCGGAGGAGATCCTCGCCAATCCGGCGAGCCCCTTCGTCGAAGAGTTCGTGGGCTCGGGCGCGACCCTCGCCCACCTGACCCTGACCCGCGTCCGCGACGTCGACTTCCGCGACGTCATCACCGCCCAGGTCGGGGAAGCGTCCGGAGCAGTGGTGGCACGGGCGAAGGCGGCCGGCGAGGACTGGGTCGCCGTGGTCGATCAGCACGGCCGCCCGCGCGCCTGGCCGTCGGTCGAGGAGATCCGCGCCAAGCCGGAGGTCTCGGACTACCTCGATCACCGGCTCCCCGTCGTCGCCAAGTCCTCGACGCTGAACGACGCCCTCGACTCGATGCTCGCGACCAGCCAGGGCGGCGTTCTCGTGACCGACGGACGCGGCGCGGTCGTCGGTGCCCTGAACATCGCGTCGGTGATGGAGGCGATCCGCGGACAGCTCGCGACGGTGCGCGACGACGACGATCACGGCGGCTACCTCGACCACGCCGAGGGATCGGCCCCCGTCGAGACCCCGGTCGTCGCCGCCGACGACGAGCCCGGCGCCGGGGACACCAACCCGGGCACCGGAACCGCCGCGGTCGGCGCCCCCGAGACGAGTGCGGACCGGTGACGGGTTTCATCGCCGAGGAGGCGAGGATCACCGAGACCGCGAAAGCACCTGCACCGGAATCGGTCCCGAACGGCTTTCGGCGGCGCCTCGCCCGGATCCCGATCGACGTCTGGTTCGAGCCGCTGGTGATCGTGGTCGTCGGCGTCGGTTTCGTCATCTGGTACGCGAACACGACGTTCACCACCACGGAGAGCGCGTCGATGTCGTGGCCCGCGCTGCGCGCCACCATCCTCGATCACATCCAGCTGACGCTCGTCGCGACGGTCATCGTCGTCCTGATCGCCATCCCGCTGGGGATCGCACTCACCCGGCCGTCTCTGCGATGGCTGAACCCCATCGCGATCAACATCGCCAACATCGGGCAGGCGGCACCGGCGATCGGACTCCTGGTGCTGTTCACCTTCTGGCTCGGCACCGGATTCAACACCGCCATCGTCGGTCTGGTCGTCTACGCGGTGCTCCCGATCCTGCAGAACACCATCGTCGGACTGCGGCAGGTGGACCAGCGGACGGTCGAGGCCTCCCGGGGCATCGGCCTGTCCGCCGTCCGAACCCTCGTCCAGGTCGAGCTCCCCCTCGCCGTTCCGGTCATCCTCAACGGCGTCCGGACCGCACTGGTCATCCTGGTCGGTACCGCCACCCTCAGCACGTTCATCGGCGCAAACAGCCTGGGCACGCTCATCACCACCGGCATCACGCTGTTCCTGCCGAAGCTGCTGGTCTCGGGCGCGATCCTGGTCGCCTTGCTCGCCATGACGATCGACTGGCTCGGTCGCCTCGTCGAACTCGCCGCGACACCACGGGGGATCGCATGATGACTCGGCCGTTCTCGTCCCGGTCCCGCTCACGCGCACTCGCGCTCCTGGCCGCGTCGGCCGCCCTGGTGCTGACCTTGTCGGCGTGCGGGCTGGTCAGTTCATCCGGGACATTCCGTCCGGCGTCGCTTCCCGGCGGGGAGCGTCCGCTCGAGGGGACCTCGGTCGCGGTCACGTCCAAGAACTTCACCGAGCAGGTCCTGCTGGGCAAGATCACCGCGACCTATCTGGCAGCCGCCGGAGCCGACGTCGACGACCTCACCAACGCGCCGGGTTCGATGTCGTCCCGGCAGGCGGTCCTCAACGGCGACGCCGACATCGTCTGGGAATACACCGGCACCGCGTGGCAGACCTATCTCGGCGAGACGGAGACCATCTCCGACCCGCAGGAACTCTACGAACGCGTCCGCGACGCCGAACGGGCCAACGGTGTGGAATGGTTGCCGCCTTCGTCGTTCAACAACACCTACGCCTTCGCCGCCTCGTCGCCGACGGCGAAGCGACTGAACGTCACCAAGATGTCCGACATCGCGAAGCTGCCCGAGTCCGAGCGAACGTTCTGCATCAATGACGAGTTCCTCTCGCGCGCCGACGGTTTCATCCCGATGCTGAAGGCCTACGACATCCCGCTCGACGCCCCCGGCGGAGTCCCCAAGGGCAACGTGACCACCATGGATTCCGGCGTGGTCTACACCTCGACCGCGCGCAGCGAACCCTGCAACTTCGGCATGGTGTACTCGACCGACGGCCGGATCAAGAACCTCGATCTCGTCGTCCTGGAGGACGACAAGAAGTTCTTCCTGCCCTACAGCGGCTGCCTCGTGGTGAGCACCGGGGTCAACGAGGCCAACCCGGAGATCGCCGAACTCATGGCACCGGTGTCGGCGAAGCTGACCGATGAACTCATGCAGGAACTCAACGGGCTCATCGACATCGACGGTGCCGACCCCGCCGACGTCGCCTACGACTGGCTGAAGGACGAGGGTTTCATCGTCCCGGTGGACTGACCGTCGACTGGGCGTCCGCTTCCGTCGACTGGGCGTCCGTTTCCGTCGACTGGGCGTCCGATCCTGTCGACCGTGCGTCCGTTTCCGTCGACCGTGCGTCCGCTTTCGTCGACTGTGCGTCCGTTTCCGTCGACCGTGCGTCCGTTTTCGTCGACTGGGCGCCTGGTTCGTCCGCTCGCTCAGTTCCGAGAGCCGAGCCGATCTGGGACCACGCACAGTCGACGAATTTCGCCGCCCAGTCAACGAGATTCGACGCCCAGTCAACGAGATTCGACGCCCGGTCAACGAGATGGGTTCGGGGCGTACACCGTCATCCAGTGCGGGTGCAATCGGAAGTAGATGACCTCCAGGTCCCAGTCGAACGCGTCGTCGCCGTAGGTCTGCTTGAAGTGCGCCACCAACTCCGGCCAATCGTCGGCGCGGTCACCGTCGATCGGGTTGAGGATCTCGACTGTCCCGTGGGCGAACACCCCGAGCTCTTCGCCCTGGATGTGCGCGGCGCTGGCGGCCGGACGTGCCTGGAGGTGGCGGGCCTTCGCGGCGGAACGCGCCGTACCGAAGACCCATTTTCCGTGGAGGAAGTGTCCGTCGACGGCACTGATCCGCGGTTCACCCGTCGCGGTCACGGTCGACAGTGCCAGCACACGCATGCCCGTCAGGATCTCGGCCAATCGTGATGCGTCGACGGTGTTCTCGGTGTTGATGATGGAACGCAGGTGCTCGGTCGATCGGGACAGGGACGCGTCGAGAAGCGTCTGGAGTTCGGCGAGTTCATCCGGGGTCTCGTACATCGTGGTCATCCTCGTGGCTGTTCGCGGGCGACGACCGTCGTCGCCGAGGAATCCCATGGTGCCACCGGAAACCGGCTACGAGGGCTGTCCGTGCCCGACCGTTCTTGCTGTCTCGAGGGGCAGACCGAGCGGCGGCGCCTCGGGATGGAGAGCCGCGCCGGCGGCGAGGAGATCGATGTCGACGCGGCGTCTGATACCGGCGACCAAGGCGTTCCACGACGCCCGCACACCTGCGCGTCGCCCGAAATCCGCTGCCGCGAAACCGGTCATGTCACTGTCCTCGCAATCCCCAAGCGGCGGCGAGTAATTCGTGCGACGCCAAGCGATGGTCGAAGTCGTGCGTGACGCTGGTGACCAGCAACTCGTCGGCGCCGGTCACCCGGGCGAGTGTGCGCAGCCCGTCCACGACGGTCTCGGGATCACCGACGAACTGTGTACGCACCCGGTCGTCGACGAGAACGCGTTCATCGTCATCGAGGGGACGCGCTGTGTCCGGGTCCGGATACGGTTGCGCGCCCGCCCCACTCCGGATGCCATGCACCCAGTGTCCGTAGGTGGACGCGCGGTGACGTGCGGTCGGTTCGTCCTCGGCGACAACGACATCCGCGGATACGACGACATAGGGATCGGCCAGGACCGACGACGGACGGAACGCGCTGCGATACGCCTCGACGGCCTCGAGGACCGTACTCGGGCTGACGTGATAGTTCGCGACGAACGGCAGGCCACGAGCACCCGCGGTCTGGGCGCTCTGCCCCTTGCTGCTCCCGAAGATCCAGACCGCGACGTCCGCACCACGTCCGGGCACCGCGGTCAGTGCGACGTCGTGGTGGTCGAAGTCGCCGGCCAGGAGTGCGAGGACGTCGCCGACCGCGTCGTCGAAGTCCGGCGGTGACGCACCGTCGAACTGCGACGCCTCGAACGCGGCGACGACCCGCGGCGCGGTCAGGATCGACTCGACGGGGAACGGCGTCGGGATGAGCAGACCGTCGACGATCTGGTCGGGCTGTCGGGGTGCCGGCTCGCGGGGTGTGGGTTGCCGGTCGGCAGTCGACAGCTCGGTGCGACGTTGAGCGGACCTACCGAGGCCCAAGTCCAGTCGGCCGGGGTACAGGGCGTCGATCGTCCCGAATGCCTCCACGATCGACACCGGGGTGTGTAACCCGCTCTGCACCGCCGCCGACCCCACGCGGATGGACTCGGTCGCGCCGGCCACCAGCCCGATGAGAGTGGCCGTCGACGAACTGGCGACCGCGACGAAATGATGTTCGGCGAGCCAGAACCGCCGGTACCCCAGACGTTCGGCATGCTGGGCCAGCGCGACGCTGCGACGCACTGCTGTCGCGGCGTCACTTCCCTCGGTCACCGGGGCGAGGTCGAGCACGGACAGCGGGATCGGTGTGGTGCGGCGCGCTTCTTCCACTCCCGTCACACCTCTCTCCGACCATCTCCGGTCTCACGCCGAACACACCTCATCCTGATCACCGAAGCGTGGCCGGCGGGATTTCGAAAGGGTTTGGCCCACCGCGATCCGATGCCCGGCCCCCGGAATCCTCGGTCACCCCGTCACCGTTCGAGACGGAAGACAGACTTTCGACGAACACAACCGAGGGAGGCTCGATGGCCGACCACGTGCATGTCGCCGTGGCGCTGGACGGTTCGGGATCGCATCCGGGCGCATGGCGGGCACCCGGGGCCCGGGCACACGACCTGACGACGGCGGCGCATTGGCAGCGTCGTGTCGCGGAGGCCGAAGCCGGTCTGCTCGACTTCGTGACCCTGGCGGATTCGTTCGCCCTGCACCGCGGGCGCCCCCGCACCGACCGGGCGACCGGGGGTCTGGACGCGGTGCTGCTCGCCTCGCGTCTGGCACCGACGACCCGTTCGATCGGCCTGATCCCGACCGCAACCGCCACCCACACCGAGCCGTTCCACGTGTCGAAGGCGATCGCGACCCTCGACTACGTGAGCAACGGCCGTGCCGGAGTCGTGTTGCGCACCACGGCGGACCCGGACGAGGCCGCGTTGTTCGGCCGGCGGCGATTTCCCGACGACCCGGCAGTGCTCGCCGATCTCGCGTCGGAGGCCCTCGACTTCGCGACGGTGCTCGGACTGCTCTGGGACTCGTGGGAGGACGACGCCGAGATCCGCGACGTCGCAACGGGTCGCTTCGTCGACCGCGACAAGCTGCACTACATCGACTTCGCCGGGGACCACTTCTCGGTGCGGGGCCCCGCCATCACCCCGCGCCCGCCGCAGGGACGGCCGGTCATCGCCGCGACCGGCGCACATCCCACCGACCTGCGGGTGATCGGGCGGGGTGCCGATGTCGGGTTCATCAGCCCCCGCGATGTCGACGACGCCGTCCGAGCGGTCACCGCCGTGGGTGCCGCGCATTCCGACGCCGGTCGCGAGATCGCCGACCCGGCACTGCTGTTCGTCGACCTGTTCGTCGTGCTCGCGCGGTCGGGCGCGGATGCGGAAGGACGCCGGGCGCAGCTCGACGACTGGGCCGGTGAACCGTTCACCCCCGACAGTGCGGTGTTCACCGGCACACCGACCGGACTCGCCGACGAGATCGAGCGCTGGGCAGCCGTGGAGGGCATCAGCGGCATTCGGCTGCACCCGGCCGCCCTGTCCGAGGACCTGGGCGCGATCACTCAGGAGCTCGTACCGGAGCTGCAGCGCCGCAAACTCTTCCGTTCCGGGTACACCGAGCCGACGCTGCGCGGTCACCTCGGCCTGGACCGTCCGTCCAATCGCTTCGCCACGAGAAAGGCCGGTGTCGCATGACCAAGCAGGTGCATCTCGCCGCGCACTTCCCCGGGGTCAACAACACCACGGTGTGGAGCGATCCGGCGTCGGGCAGCCAGATCGAGTTCGACTCGTTCGTCCATCTCGCACAGACCGCCGAACGCGGGAAGTTCGACTTCTTCTTCCTCGCCGAAGGACTGCGGCTCCGCGAGCAGAACGGGCTGATCTACGACCTCGACGTGGTCGGACGACCGGACACGTTCACGGTTCTGTCCGCCCTGGCCGCGGTGACCACCCACCTCGGCCTGACCGGCACGATCAACTCGACCTTCAACGAACCCGTCGACGTCGCACGGCAGTTCGCCACCCTCGACCATCTGTCCGCCGGACGCGCGGCCTGGAATGTGGTGACGTCGTGGGACGAGTTCACCGGCGAGAACTTCCGTCGCGGCGGCTACCTGCCCGAGGACCAGCGGTACGCACGCGCCCAGGAATTCCTCACCGCCGCAGCGACGCTCTGGGACTCATGGCGCGACGATGACGTCGTCGCCGATGCCGACAGCGGCCGGTTCCTCGCGCGCCACGAGGCGGGTGAATTCGACTTCACGAGTTCGCAGTTCGACATCCGCGGGCACTTCCCCACCCCTCGTCCCCCACAGGGGCGGCCGGTCATCTTCCAGGCCGGGGACTCCGATGAGGGCCGGGAGTTCGCGGCCGCGACCGCCGACGCCATCTTCTCCCGGCACGCCACCTACGACGCCGGCCGAGCGTTCTACACCGACGTCAAACGACGACTCGCCACCTACGGCCGGCGACCCGAGCACCTCCTGGTACTACCCGCCGCCACCTTCGTCGTCGGTGACACCGACGCGCAGGCCGCCGAACTCGCTCACGAGGTGCGCCTGCAACAGGTCAGCGGGCAGACGGCGATCAAGTTCCTGGAGCAGTTGTGGAACCGCGACCTCACCGACCACGACCCGGACGGTCCGCTGCCGCAGGTGGATCCGGTCCCGGGCGAGAACACGGTCGCGAAGGGACGCGCGAGCGTGCGCATGCACCGCGACCCGGTCGCCGTCGCCCGCGAGTGGCGCGACCTGGCCGTGGCGAAGAACCTGACCACGCGCGAACTGATCATCGAGGTCACCGGCCGCCAGTCGTTCGTCGGATCGCCGCAGACGATCGCGCACACGATCAACGACTTCGTGCAGGCCGACGTCGCCGACGGGTTCATCCTGGTACCCCACATCGTGCCCGGCGGGCTCGACCGGTTCGTCGACGAGGTGGTGCCGGTCCTGCAGGAACTGGGCGTGTATCGCACCGACTACGAGGGCACCACGCTGCGGGACAATCTGGGGCTGGCGCGTCCGGAGGGATGACCGTCGCCGGCGACAGGCGCTCGTCGTGGAGCATTCCGGGCCGCGACCGCGGCCCGACTCATGAGCTCCGCCACCAGGACTCGAACCTAGAATGCCTGAACCAAAATCAGGAGTGTTGCCGATTACACCATGGCGGATCACTGCGCTGACGATTGTGCCACAGGACCACGGCACCCACGTCGGCGCGACCTCGTTTCGACGACGCGACTCCGGATCGGGATCGCGTCGCCGAAAACGGGGTCCGGGACCGATCAGTCCTTCGGGCCGCCGGCCACATAGACGACCTGCCCGGACACGAAGCCGGCACCTTCGCTGATGAAGAAGGACGCGGTGTGGGCGATGTCCTCGGGCACGCCGACGCGGTTGACCGGGATCTGGCCCGCCGCGGCGCGCTTGAAGTCCTCGAAGGGCACGCCGACGCGCTCGGCGGTGGCGGCGGTCATCTCGGTCTCGATGAACCCGGGCGCGATGGCGTTGGCGGTCACGCCGAACCGGCCGAGTTCGATGGCGAGGGTCTTGGTGAATCCCTGCATGCCCGCCTTGGCCGCCGAGTAGTTGACCTGACCGCGGTTGCCGAGCGCGGACGTGCTCGACAGGTTGACGATGCGTCCCCACTCGGCCTCGACCATGTACTTCTGCACGGCCTTGGTGACGTTGAACGCACCACGCAGGTGCACGGCCATCACGGCGTCCCAATCGTCGACGGTCATCTTGAACAGCAGGTTGTCACGCGTGATGCCTGCGTTGTTGACGACCACTGTCGGCTTGCCGAGCTCGGCGACGACCTTGTCCACCGCAGCGTTCACCGAGGCCTCGTCGGCCACGTCGGCGCCCACCGCGACGGCCTTGCCGCCGGCGTCGGTGATGGCCTTGACCGTATCGGCGCAGGCGTCGGCGTCGAGGTCGAGGACGGCCACCGCCAGTCCGTCGTCGGCCAGACGCTTGGCCACGGCCGCGCCGATCCCCCGTGCGGCCCCGGTGACGATCGCCGTCTTCTGCGTGCTCATTCACTACCTCCGTGTGGTCGTTTCACGAACCGGACATCTCCGGCGCATGGTTCTCGCTGCCGCACCCACCCTGATCCGTCCGTGACAATCCACTGGGACATCGTCAGGATCTACCGATTGATCGCTCGGCGTTCGCGGTCCCTATGTGTTCTATCAGGCCCGGTCGGGAGGATCCGGCACAAACAGCGCGCTGCATTTCTGCCATGGGGCACCGATGCGTAGGATCGCACCCGACGTGCGACCGCGGGCCGGGTCAGCGACCCCCGCCGGCGCCGTCGAGGAGACATGATCGTGGCAGTCACCGATCAGGAAGAGGGTGGGCATTCGATGACGGGAACGTCGCCATCCGTGGCCGTGATCGTCCTGGCCGCGGGCGCCGGTACCCGCATGAAGTCCAAGACCCCGAAGATCCTCCACACCATCGGCGGACGGTCACTCGTCGGCCACGCGTTGCACGGCGCGGCGGGCATCGGGCCCGAACACCTGGTCGCGGTCGTCAGCCACGAGCGCGAACGGGTCACGACGGCCATCGGCGAGGTCGCCGCACTCCTGGGTGTCGAGGTCGGCATCGCCGAGCAGGACTCGCCCCGCGGGACCGGCGACGCCGCCCGGGTCGGACTCAGCGCGCTCCCCGGCGACTTCGACGGCACCGTCATCGTCACCGCCGCCGACGTGCCCCTGCTCGACGCCGACACCCTGCGCGCCCTCGTGGACACCCACCTCGCCGACGGCGGGGCGGCCGTGACGCTGACGAGCTTCGTCGCCGACGATCCGACCGGATACGGGCGCATCATCCGCGACGGGGACGCCGTCGCGGCGATCGTCGAACACAAGGACGCGACCCCCGAGCAGCGCGCGATCACCGAGGTGAACGCCGGCGTGTACGCCTTCGACGCCGCCGCACTGCGCGTCGGTCTGTCGAAGTTGTCGACGGACAACGTGCAGGGCGAGTACTACCTCACCGACATCGTCGAGATCGCCCGCGGCGAGGGCCGCGCGGTCCGTGGCCACACGGTCGCCGATCCGGTACTCGTGGCCGGCTGCAACGACCGCGCTCAGCTCTCCGCGCTCGGCGCCGAACTGAACCGGCGCATCATCCGTCGCCATCAGCTCGACGGGGTGACCGTCGTCGACCCGGCCACCACGTGGATCGACATCGACGTCACCATCGAGCCCGACGCGCAGATCCGGCCGGGCACACAGTTGCACGGCCGCACCCATATCTCCACCGACACCGTGATCGGACCCGACACCACCCTCACCGATGTCACCGTCGGCGCGGGTGCGCAGGTGATCCGGACGCACGGAAGCGACGCGGTCATCGGCGCCGACGCCACCGTCGGTCCGTTCGCCTACCTCCGACCCGGGACGGCGCTCGGGGTCGCGGGCAAGATCGGCACCTTCGTCGAGACCAAGAACGCGACCATCGGCGAGGGGTCGAAGATCCCGCACCTCACCTATGTCGGCGACGCCACCATCGGCAAGCACTCCAACGTCGGCGCGTCGAGCGTCTTCGTCAACTACGACGGTGTCGCCAAGCACCGCACGGTGATCGGCGACCACTGCCGCACGGGCTCGGACAACATGTTCGTCGCCCCGGTCACCGTCGGCGACGGGGCGTACACCGGCGCCGGAACCGTCGTGCGGCAAGATGTACCGCCGGGGGCCCTCGCGGTCTCGGCGGGAGAACAACGCGTCATCGAGGACTGGGTCGTGCGCAAGCGCCCCGACACCGCGGCGGCGCGCGCGGCCCTCGACGCTCGCGAGAACGACTCCGGGACGGCCTGACACCCCGACCCGCGCTCGACCCTGCAGATCCGAAACGACACGAACAGAAGAGTTTTCATGACCTGGACCACTGACAACCAGAAGAACCTGATGCTGTTCTCTGGTCGTGCCCATCCCGAACTCGCCGAAGCAGTCGCCGATGAACTGGGCATCAAGGTCACGCCGCAGACCGCGCGCGACTTCGCCAACGGCGAGCTGTTCGTCCGCTTCGAGGAGTCGGTCCGCGGATCGGACGCCTTCGTCCTGCAGAGCTGCCCGTACCCGCTGAACCAGTGGGTCATGGAGGCGCTCATCATGATCGACGCCCTCAAGCGCGGCTCGGCGAAGCGCATCAGCGTGATCCTGCCGTTCTATCCCTATGCCCGCCAGGACAAGAAGCATCGCGGACGCGAGCCCATCTCGGCCCGCCTCATCGCCGATCTGCTCAAGACCGCGGGCGCCGACCGGATCATCACCGTCGACCTGCACACCGACCAGATCCAGGGCTTCTTCGACGGACCCGTCGACCACATGCACGCACTCGGCCAGCTCGCCGAGTACATCCGCGACAACTACGGAACCGACAACATCGCCGTGGTCTCCCCGGACTCCGGTCGCGTGCGTGTCGCGGAGAAGTGGGCCGACACGCTCGGTGGCGCGCCCCTGGCGTTCATCCACAAGACGCGTGATCCGCTCGTGCCCAACCAGGTCAAGTCCAATCGCGTGGTGGGCGAGGTGGAAGGGCGCACCTGCATCCTGATCGACGACATGATCGACACCGGCGGCACCATCGCCGGCGCCGTGCGGGTCCTCAAGGACGCCGGTGCGGGCGACGTCATCATCGCCACCACCCACGGCGTGTTCTCCGACCCCGCGG
This sequence comes from Gordonia lacunae, assembly GCF_002149015.1. Classification (GTDB taxonomy): domain Bacteria; phylum Actinomycetota; class Actinomycetes; order Mycobacteriales; family Mycobacteriaceae; genus Gordonia; species Gordonia lacunae. The sequence goes on from NZ_NGFO01000009.1 coordinate 52,199, forward strand.
CCGAGCGTCTCGCGAGCTGCGGCGCCAAGGAGGTCATCGCCACCGACACCCTGCCGATCCCGCCCGAGAAGCGCTTCGAGAACCTCACCGTCCTCTCCATCGCCCCACTACTCGCGCAGACGATCCGTGAGGTCTTCGAGAACGGTTCTGTCACAAGCCTGTTCGACGGTATTGCCTGACGGGTCCGGCTCCCCGGCGAGAAGCGTTCGCTGTACCGCCCTGGGACATTCAGCTCGCGACCAGGCCCTACCGCTCCCTGAGGTGCGAGGAGCGCTAGCGACGAGCCACGAAGGGCTCGGTGAGACGCCTTGCGAGACCCTTCGTGGCTCGCTTCGCTCGCACCTCACGGAGCAGGGGCGGTCGCTCGAAGTCCTCGCGACTCAGCCACCCGCCATCCGTTTCGTCTCCGACGGCGCCACACCGTACTTGCGGCGGTAGGCCGCGGCGAAGCGGCCGGTGTGCAGAACACCCCACCGCGTGGCGACATCGGTGATCGTCGAGGCGCCCCCGGCCAGCAGATCGTTGTGGATGCACTCGAGCCGGACGTCGAGCAGGTACTCCATCGGACTCATCCCGACACATTCGCGGAAACCCTGCTGCAGGCGCCGGGCGCTGACGCAGCCGATCTCGGCCAGCTCACCGACCGTCCACGGATGCGCCGGATCGACGTGAATCGCGTCTATCACCCGCTTCACCGTGCGCGGCCGTGTGCCCGCGAGGGCGTCCTCGGACTCCGGTAGCGCGGCCAGCACCAGAGCGGTGGTGAGCATGCCGCCGAGCTGTTCGGCCATTCTCTCGTTGCGCAGCAACACATTCTCCGACTGGGCCACCTGCTGGCGGGCCGACCGCAACAGGCCCAGCCACTCCGCGCCCGCGCCCGAACGGAGATCGAGCTGGCGCGTGAGTGACCGCCCCGGCCGGCCCGCGATGCGGTCGATCTCACGCTGCAGATAGTCCCGCTCCACCTTGAAGCCGATGATCTCGCACGACCGGCTCCAGTTGGTGATCCGTGTCGGCGTATCGGGCGGGTTCAGCGTGGCCTGGCCCGGCTCCGACACGATCTCCCGACCCTCCGTGATCGACGACAGACTTCCCGACAGCGGGATGTTGATCCCCCACGCGCCCGGGTGATCGGAGTCGATGGACACGTCGGCGCCGAAGCCGATACGCGCGAGCACCGTCGATCCGATCGCCGCGGACTCCAGCCGGTAGTGCGACGCATCATCTCGCGACAGGGGCCTCAGCTCGTGCGGGAAGTAGGCATCGGCGACGACCTCGTGGACTTCGTCCCAGTCGGCATTTCCCGAGCTCACCACCCGTCTTGCCGACGAGTCACGGCCCGGGACGGATGCCTGGCCATCCCCCGGAACAGGCGTCGATACAACCCTCACGACGTCCACCCTAGCTGTGACGGTCATCACTTCCCATCGCCATGGCGGCCTGCATTTCATCCCCTGCGCAATACGGATCGCCGCTTCGCAATGCGGATCGACGATCTGTGACCGCGGTCATAGATTCGCTGCCACAGCAACCACGCACCGCGTCCCAGACCCACAACCGGTGCCGAGCATTGAGGAGCTGATCCCCATGGACCAACGAGCGATGCGGAACATCTTCGGTCAATTCGCGAGCGGTGTCACGGTCATCACCTGCGCCAACGCCGACGGCGAGGCCCACGGCGCGACGGTGACCGCATTCACCGCGATCTCCCTGGAACCACGCCTGTGCCAGGTGACCCTGACCCGCAAGTCCAAGGCCTGCGGTTACCTGGATGACGCCCCGTTCGCGGTGAACATCCTGGCGTCCGACCAGCTCGACACCGCGATGCACTTCGCGGGCAAGCCGCAGAGCCCCGGCCCCGAATGGTCATCGCAGTGGCTCGTGCCAGCGCTGTCGGGTAACGCGGCGACGCTCATCTGCTCGCCGTGGGCGTCGTACGACGGCGGCGACCACATCATCTACATCGGCGAGATCGTCGATGCCGTGGTGGACAGCTCCGCCGAGCCGCTCCTGTTCTACCGCAGCACCTTCCATGAGCTCGGCGATCGCTCCGGATCGGCCGCGTACTGCGGCAGCCTCGACGACCCGCACAGCCGGTGGTTCGACGCGAGTGCCCGCTTCACCCCGAGCTGCGTCCCGGTGCCCGTCGCGGCATCGGCCTGAGCCACCGGGGATCTCACCCCAGCCAGCCCTGACCATCTGAGAACGACCGTCCCACAACACGAATGAGGATCACCATGACCGCGACCGACATCTTCCCCGACACCGAGCCCGACGCCGCTTCCGCCGGCATCGACCGCACCAAGGTCAACGTGGCCGCCGACTCCGAGGCCAACCGGACCGAGACGTTCGCGACCCGTCCGATGACCGGTGACGAGTACATCGAGTCGTTGCGTGACGACCGCGAGATCTGGCTCAACGGTGAGCGTGTCGCGGATGTGACCACTCACGAGGCCTTCCGTAACCCGATCCGGATGACCGCGCGACTCTACGATGCGATGCACGATCCGGCGACCGCCGACGCGGTGACCGCCCCGACCGACACCGGCAACGGCGGCGTCACCATGCCGTTCTTCCGGGCACCGAAGTCGTCGGCGGACCTGGTGAAGGACCGCGACGCGATCGCGACCTGGGCGCGGATGACCTATGGCTGGATGGGCCGCAGCCCCGACTACAAGGCCAGCTTCCTCGGCACCCTGCATGCGAACTCGGAGTTGTACGCCCCGTTCCAGGCCAATGCCGAGCGCTGGTACCGGGAATCGCAGGAGAAGGTCCTGTATTGGAACCACGCGATCATCAACCCGCCGGTCGACCGCCAGCTGCCGCCGGACGAGGTCGGAGACGTGTTCATGAAGGTGGAGAAGGAGACCGACGCCGGCCTGATCGTGTCGGGAGCCAAGGTCGTCGCCACCGGTTCGGCGATCACCAACTACAACTTCATCTCCCATTACGGACTGCCCATCAAGAAGAAGCAGTTCGCGCTGATCTGCACCGTTCCGATGGACGCGCCCGGGGTGAAGCTCATCTGCCGCTCGTCCTACACGCAGCAGGCCGCGGTGATGGGCACACCGTTCGACTACCCGCTGTCGAGCCGGATGGACGAGAACGACACGATCTTCGTGTTCGACAAGGTTCTCGTGCCCTGGGAGAACGTCTTCATGTACGGCGACGTCGACAAGATCAACTCCTTCTTCCCGCAATCCGGCTTCCTCCCCCGCTTCACCCTGCAGGGTTGCACCCGCCTCGCGGTGAAACTCGACTTCATCGCCGGCCTGCTCATGAAGGCACTCGACTGCACCGGCGCCGGCGGATTCCGCGGCGTCCAGACCCGCGTCGGTGAGGTCATCGGATGGCGAAATCTGTTCTGGTCCCTCACCGATGCCATGGTCCACAACCCCGAACCGTGGATCGGTGACACCGTCATCCCGCAGCTGGAGTACGGGCTCACCTACCGCATGTTCGCCCAGCAGGGCTATCCCCGCGTCAAGGAGATCATCGAGCAGGACGTGGCGTCGGGCCTGATCTACCTGCCCTCGAGCGCCGCCGACTTCAAGAGCCCCCATGTGCGGCCGTACCTGGACAAGTACGTCCGCGGGTCCGACGGCATCGTCGCCGTCGACCGCGTGAAGGTGATGAAGGCACTGTGGGATTCGATCGGCAGCGAGTTCGGCGGACGTCACGAACTGTACGAGCGCAACTATGCCGGCAACCACGAGGGCGTCAAGGCCGAACTGCTCATGTTCGCCGAGAACCGGGGCACGGCAACGCAGATGAAGGGTCTCGCCGAACAGTGCCTCTCCGAATACGACCTCGACGGCTGGACGGTGCCCGACCTCTTCGGCAACGACGACGTCAGCTACTTCGGCAACCGGTGACCATGCCGTCCCGCCCAGTCCACCCCCATCTGATCCAGCACGAGGACACACCATGACCACCATCGAGAGTCCGACCGCGGCCGGTTCCGGCAGCGCGGCGACGAAGAACTTCACCGACCTGCGCGTCACCGCGGACACCTCCCCGGAACGGCTGTCGGCCATCGCCACCGAGGCCTTTGCCGGTTTCAGCGCACTGATCGACAAGTACGAGATCACCTATGACGAGTACCGCGTGCTCAAGCAGTGGCTGATCGACGTCGGCGCAGGCGGCGAATGGCCGCTGCTGCTCGACGTGTTCGTCGAACACGACATCGAGGAGGTGAACTCCCGGAAGTATCAGGGCTCCAAGGGCAGTATCGAGGGCCCCTACTATCTCCCCGATGCCCCGCTGTTGCCCGCGCGGTGCACGCTGCCGATGCGCGGTCGGGACGCCCGGCAGACCCCGCTGGTGTTGCACGGGCAGGTGACCGGTCTGGACGGCACTCCGCTCCCGGCGGCGACGATCGAGATCTGGCATGCCGACGCGGAGGGTTACTACTCGGGCTTCGCGCCGCACCTCCCGGAGTGGAACCTACGCGGGACCGTCGTCACCGACGGTGACGGCCGCTACGAGATCACCACGATCCAGCCCGCCCCGTATCAGATCCCGACCGACGGGCCGACGGGCAAGTTCATCGAAGCGGCGGGCTGGCACCCGTGGCGTCCTGCCCACCTGCACCTACGGGTGGCCGCGCACCGGCGGCACCCGATCATCACCCAGCTGTACTTCCAGGGCGGCGACTGGCTCGACAGCGACGTCGCCTCCGCCACCAAGCCCGAACTTCTCCTCGACCCGAAACCCGATGCGGCGGGGCGCAATTGCGTCCGGTACGACTTCGTTCTCGATCCCGAGTAGCGACGATCCCGGTGCCGCGGCCCCGGTCTGCATCCGGACCGGGGGCGCGGCACCGGACGTTCGGGCACCGCTGCGGTCCGGCGGGGTACCGTGTGATCCGTGGACGCGACGATCTATCACAACCCGAAGTGTTCGACCTCGCGGAAGGCGCTGCAGGCACTCCGCGACGCCGGGATCGAGCCGACCGTCGTCAAGTATCTCGACGAGCCGTACAGCCGCGAGCAACTCGTCGAGCTGTTCGCCGACGCCGGGGTCACACCCACACAGGCGGTCCGCACACGCGAGGCCCTCTACAAGGAGCTCGATCTCGCCTCGGCCACCGACGATCAGATCCTCGACGCGATGGTCGAGCACCCGATCCTCGTCGAACGCCCGATCGTCGTGACCGCCAAGGGCGCTCGCATCCCGCGACCCATCGACAAACTCGACGAGATCCTCTGACCCGGCAGCGGCCGGGTCAGGCGGTCGCGGGCCGGGCCGAGACCGCCGGCGCGGGCAACGGCTTTTGCACCGAGGGCACGGCCAGGGCCACGACCCCGCGGACGAGCGCCTTCGTCATGTCGAAGTAGTCGAAGTAGTCGCGCCACACCGTGATCCGGCCCTCGCGCACCTCGAAGCGACCGCACACCCAGAACTGCAGGTGCAGCCGGCCGAATCGGAGTTCGTCGACCCGCTCGGTCAGCACCACACCGGAGTCGTCGGCGCTCACGTTGATCATCCGGTAGTTGAATCCCACCGAGTCCTTACGCGCCACCCCGCCCAGCACGCCGGCCACCTTCCGCTTCCCGCGGATCGTCGGCAGCGAGACGTTCGTGTAGGCGATGTCGTCGTCGATGGTCTTCAGTGCGGCGGGCACGTCGCCCCGCGCGAACTCGGTCAGCAGGGTCGTCACGATCTCGATCGGCGTCTGTGAGGTCATGGCAGACCAGTATCCCCGAGCTCGGCGTCGGCAGCGGGGGATGTGACATCCCGGCTGGTCATCGGCTACTCTGGTCGCCGTTGTCTCGGCGAGGGTGACCCAGTCACCGTGATCGGCGCGGCCATCGCAGCAGTCGTCACGCCCTACGGGCGGATGGATGCCCGCGTCGGTCCTCGTGCCCGGTGTTGCTCGTCGCGACGCCGACCGAACACACCCACCGATCGCGAGGAGACCATCATGGCCACCCAGACCAGCAAGCTGTCCGTCAGCACCCGCACCGAGAAGGGCAAGGGCGCAGCCCGTCGCGCACGTCGCGAGGGCAAGGTCCCCGCCGTCCTTTACGGCCACGGCACCGACCCCCAGCACCTGCACCTCCCGGCTCGCGAGTTCGCCGCGATCCTCCGTAACAGCGGCCTCAACGCCGTCATCGATCTCGACATCGAGGGCAGCAGCCAGCTCGCGCTGACCAAGCAGGTCGACGTCCACCCGATCCGCAACTACATCGAGCACGCCGACCTGCTGATCGTCCGCCGCGGCGAGAAGGTCACCGTCGAGATCGCGATCATCGTCGAGGGCGATGCCGCGCCGGGCACCCTGGTCGTCCAGGACGCCAGCGTCGTCGAGGTCGAGGCCGACGCCCTGTCGATCCCCGAGCAGATCGTCGTCAGCGTGGAGGGCGCCGAGATCGGCCTGTCCGTACACGCGGCCGATCTGGACCTGCCGGAGGGCGTGACGCTCACCGCAGATCCGGAGACCCTCATCGTGTCGGTCACCGAGGCGCAGCTCGCCGCCACCGAGTCCGAGGCCGACGGCTCCGCCGACGCGGCGGGCGAGGGCGACGCCGAGGCCACCGCGGAAGCCACCGAGGAGTCGGAGTAATCCGACCCTCGGCCACTCGGTCGAGTGGTGGGGTTCCGCATGAGTGCGACTTCCCGGCAGTGAAGCTCCCACAGTGGTGAAACTGGTTGTCGGACTCGGCAATCCCGGGTCCAAGTACGAGAAGACGAGGCACAACGTCGGCGCGATGGTCGCCGACGGCCTCGTCGCCTCGGCCGGCGAGCGCTGGAAGGTGCACAAGAAGTCCGGCGCCGAGGTCGCCGAGGTACGCCTCGGCGGCCATTCGGTGCTCGTGGCCAAGCCGCGCACCTACATGAACGAGTCCGGCCGTCAGATCGGCCCACTCGCGAAGTTCTACTCCGTGTCCGTCGACGATCTGATCGTCGTCCACGACGAACTCGACATCGACTTCGGCGCCGTCCGCCTGAAACGGGGCGGCGGCGAAGGCGGCCACAACGGACTGCGGTCACTCAGTCAGGTACTCGGGACGCGCGACTACCTGCGTGTGCGGATCGGTATCGGCCGACCGCCGGGCCGTCAGGATCCCGCCGACTTCGTGCTGAAGCCGTTCCCGTCCTCGGCCCGCAGCGATGTCGAACTCCTGATAGCGAACGGCTGCGACGCCGTCGAACTGCTGCTCGGACAGGATCTGGAGTCCGCGCAGAACACCGTGCACGCCTGGTGAGGACGGCCGAGCGGGCGGCCGCACGGCCGTAGACTCGCTGCGGCAGGCAATGCGAAGGGATCGGCAACAGTGGTCAACCTCTCGGTGAAGACCGGACATCAGAACGTCTCGATGCTCGGCATCGGCGCCTACCGCCCGCGACGCCTGGTCAGCAATGACGAGGTGTGCGAGGTCCTCGACTCCTCCGACGAGTGGATCTTCGAGCGCAGCGGCATCCGCAATCGCCGATGGATCAGCGGCGACGAGTCGGCGCGGTCCATGGCCGCCGCGGCCGCCGAGCGGGCCATCGCGAACTCCGGCATCGCGAAGGAGAAGATCGGTGCGCTGATCCTCGCCACCAACAGCTGGAAGACCAAGATCCCGCACGGCGGGCCGATCGTCGCCTTCGACATCGGCCTGAACGGGATTCCCGCCTACGACGTCGCCGCCGGGTGCGGCGGCTTCGGTTACGGACTCGGGGTCGCCGCCGACACCGTCCGTGCCGGGAGCGCCGAGTACGTCCTCCTCGTCGGTGTCGAGACCATGTCGGTCGTCATGGACCCCACCGATCGCAACACCGCGTTCATCTTCGGCGACGGCGCCGGGGCCGTGGTCGTCGGGCCGAGTGCCGAGAACGGGATCTCTCCGACCGTCTGGGGCAGCGACGGCGAGAACGCCGAGGCGATCGGCCAGAACTGGGACATCCCCGAGTACATGGACCGCGCGCAGGCCTTTCAGGACAAGGATCCCGAGACGGACCCGGTCGGTCGCATGGTGGTGACGATGGCGGGACCCAAGGTGTTCCGATGGGCGGCCATCACGCTGCCCAGGGCCCTCGCCACCGTGCTGGAGACCTCCGGCGTCGGCGTCGAGGACATCGAGGTGTTCGTGCCCCATCAGGCCAACGCCCGCATCAACGACCTGATGAAGAAGAACCTCGGCTTCCCCGACGACCTACCGATGGCGAACGACATCGAGAACACGGGCAACACCTCGGCGGCCTCGATCCCCCTCGCCATGGAGGAGATGCTCGCGACCGGCAAGGCCAGGGGCGGGCAGACGGCGCTGCTCCTCGGCTTCGGCGCAGGCCTCAGCTACGCAGGCGCGGTCGTGACCCTGCCGCCGGCCCCGGCGATCACCAGCTTCGACTGACCCTTCGAGACGCGCCCTCCGCAAGCTCCGGGCGCTCCTCAGGGAGCAGAGGTCGGCCGCCCCCCACCACCTCCGGGCGCTCCTCAGGGAGCAGGGGTCGGTCGCCCCCGCAACCTCCGGGCGCTCCTCAGGGAGCAGAGGTCGGCCGCCCCCCACAACCTCCGGGCGCTCCTCAGGGAGCAGGGGTCGGTCGCCCCCGCAAGCTCCTGGTGCTCCTCGGAATCTGCGGCCTGGCGGCCGTCGCGGACTTCGAAAGAGCACTCGTGAGCGTCCGGATCTCTTGCTCCCTGAGGTGCGAGCGAAGCGAGCCACGAAGGGCGTTGTCCCGGATCGGACCAGGAACAGGTCAAGCATTCTCCTTGCGGAACACCGACGTGCCCCACAGGGTTCCGAGCCCGGCGAGAACGAGTGACGCGAGGACGCCCCACAGGACCTGAGCGCTGGCGAGGTCTCCGGAGAAGGTGTCGCGCACCGCGTCGACGATCCAGCGGAACGGCATGAAGTCGCTGAGGCTCTGCAGCCACGACGGCCCGAGGGTCATCGGGAGCAGGATGCCCGACAGCAACAGGACCGGCATCATCACCATGTTGATGAGCGGCGCCATCACATCCTCGCTCTTGGTGGTCAACGCCAGGGCGTTCGACGCCGCGGCGCACGCGCCACCGATCAGCATCGTGATGATGATGCCGAGGATCACGCCGACCACCGAACCGCGCATGCCCATCAGGTAACCCAGCACCACCAGGATCAGCGCCTGCACGAGAAGCTGCAGCATGTCCCGCATGAGCCGGCCGGTGAGCAGGGCCGTGCGGCTCGCGGGCGTCACCCGCTCGGCCTCGATGACCCCTTCGCGCCATTCGCCGATCAGGCTGAAGCCGGCGAACAAGGCACCGAAGAGGCCCAGCTGGACGAGCAGACCGGGCACCAGGAACGTGTACGGATTGTCCGCGCCACCCGGGAACTGAGCGACGAGCGGCTTCAGCAGAGGTCCGAACAGCACGAGGTAGAGGATCGGCTGCATCACGCCGATGAGAACCCAGGCCGGGTTCCGCAGGTTCATGCGGATCTGTCGGCGGAACACGATGGTGCTCTCGCGGAAGAACGTGGTCATCGGTTGGCCCCCTGCTGGTCGAGTTCGGACGACGCGGCGGCGGCCGAGCCGGATTCGGTATCGGTTGTGCTCGGTGTGATGTCGTCGCTCCGCTCGGTCTCGGCGTCGCGCAGCGACCGGCCGGTCAGGGTGAGGAAGACGTCGTCGAGGGTCGGCCGGATGACCTCGATGGAGTCGAGCATGATCCCCGCGGCGTCGAGGTCCCGCAGCAGACCGGGAACCGCCCGGCCGGCCCGCGGCACCCGGCTGCGGACATGACGGCCGTCGATCTCGACCCGGCCTTCGACGCCGCCACCGGTGACCGAGGCCAGTTTCTCCGCGGCGGTGGACACGGCCGCAGAGTCGGTGACCTCGAGTGTCACGAGGTCACCGGAGACCTGTGCCTTCAGGTTGTCAGCGGTGTCCGCGGCCACGATGCGGCCGTTGTCGATGATGATGATCCGGTCGGACAGTTCGTCGGCCTCGTCGAGGTAGTGCGTCGTGAGGAAGACGGTCGCGCCACGCTCGGTGCGCAGGCGCCGGATGTGGTCCCAGAGATTGGCCCGGGCCTGCGGGTCGAGCCCGGTCGTGGGCTCGTCGAGGAAGACGAGAGACGGTTCGTGGACCAGCCCCATGACGATGTCGAGCCGCCGCTTCTGGCCGCCGGACATGTTCTTGGGCTGCCGTTCCCACAGTCCGTCGAGCTGGAGCTGCGAGAACAGGGCGTGTCCGCGGCGCGTCGCCTCGGCCCGGGACAGCCCGTAGAGCATGCCGTGATCGACGATCTCGTCGCCGGCCTGCGCCTGACTGAAGGTGCCGCCGGCCTGCGAGACATAGCCGATGCTGCGCCGGACCGAGACCGGGTCGGTCGCCACGTCGAAGCCGTTGACCGTCGCGGTTCCCGCGGTCGGCCGCAGCAGGGTCGTCAGCATCCGCAGCGTCGTGGTCTTGCCCGCGCCGTTGGGGCCGAGGAACCCGACCACCTCTCCTTCGGCGATGTCGAGGTCGACACCGTCGACGGCCCTCACCTCGCGCTTCTTCTTCCCTTTCCCGGTGTGGAACACCTGGACCAACCCGCGTGCATGGATCATGCGGACTCCCCTTCTCGATGTCGTCGTCGTCTGCTGCCCGGTGTGCCGACCGGTGGCTCGGGTCGCGCACGTCAGCGTGTGCTGATCGTCGTCACCGGGGGTGACTTTCCGACGTCCCGACGGTGTTCGATCGACCTGCGGACCAGCATTGCGCGCATTGCGGACGATTTCGGTCCGCATTCCACGGGCAGGTAACGATTCCGGGCGGGGTCCCGCTACTTCCCAGTAAGAGACCGTGTGAGTACCGTCGTATGTCGGGTCACATATTCGCCGGGCACGTTTTGGGAAGGGTTCACCATGGCGGTCATCGCAGACACCACTGGCATCAACAACATCGGCATGCTCGGCATCGGCGCGTACCGCCCCGAACGCGTCGTCACCAACGAGGAGATCTGTCAGCACATCGACTCCTCCGACGAGTGGATCTACACCCGTACGGGGATCAAGACCCGCCGGTTCGCGCGTCGCGACGAGAACGTCATGGAGATGTCGGTCAACGCCGGGCGCAAGGCGATCGCCAACGCGCTGCTGCAGGGGTCCGACATCGACGCCGTCATCCTCGCCACCAACACCCACCTGCTGCTGACCCCGGCGGGCGCGACCAAGGTCGCGACCGAACTGGGCTGCAACGGCGTGCCCGCCTTCGACGTCACCGTCGGCTGCGCCGGCTTCGGCTACGGCATGGCACTCGCCTCCGACATGATCCGCGGCGGCAGCGCCACCCACGTGCTGGTCATCGGCGCCGAACAGCTCTCGGTGACCATGGACATGACCGACCGCACCAACTGCTTCATCTTCGGCGACGGCGCCGGCGCGGTCGTCGTCGGACCCACCGAACAGCAGCAGCTCGGACCGGTGATCTGGGGCTCCGACGGCTCACAGTTCAACGCCATCCGCCAGGACTTCGACTGGATCACCTTCCTCGACAGCGACCGCACCCAGCGCCCCTACCTGCGTATGGAGGGCACCGCGGTGTTCCGCTGGGCCGCCTTCGAGATGGGCAAGGTCGCCCACCGCGCCCTCGAGGCCGCGAAGCTCGGCTCCGAGGACCTCGACGTCTTCGTCCCGCACCAGGCGAACGCCCGCATCAACGAGTTGCTCGCCAAGAACCTCAACCTGCGCGAGGACGCCGTGGTGGCCAAGGACATCGAGTACACCGGCAACACCAGCGCGGCCTCGATCCCGCTCGCGATGGAAGACCTGCTGTCGACCGGCAAGGCGCAGCCCGGACAGACCGCGCTGCTCCTCGGCTTCGGCGCCGGGCTCTCCTACGCCGCGCAGGTCGTCACCATGCCGCCGGTTCCGTTCGAGTAGGGCGCTGCAAGCCCAGCGCCTGGCGGACACGTGCCACGTCGTCGTCGGGCCGCTCCCGTACATCACCCCACGTGACGCGTCGAGGACGGTCCAACCCAATGCGATGAGGTCATTTCGGCGGCTGCGGTCTCGCTGGAACGCCATCCCGTCGCATCGGCCATGGTCAGTACCCCGTCCCGGGCGAGAGCGCGGCGCCGAAGGCCCGGGGGAGGCTGCACGATGATCAGACGCACCGCAGCGGTGACGGGTTCCCAGTTCTGGGGCGGGGCATGAGGTGCCGCGTACCGGCACAACCTGCCCCGACGCCGGACCCGGCGGGTTTGGCCGCCCCCGGCACGCCCGGTAACCTGGAACCTCGTGAGTTCCGAGGTGATCAGTCGCGAAGTGACGCGTCGTCGAACCTTCGCCATCATCTCCCACCCCGACGCCGGTAAATCGACGATGACCGAGGCGTTGGCGCTGCATGCGCGGATGATCAGCGAGGCCGGCGCCGTCCACGGCAAGGCGGGGCGCAAGTCGACCGTCTCCGACTGGATGGAGATGGAGAAGGCCCGCGGCATCTCCGTGAGTTCGACGGCACTGCAGTTCAACTACTCCGCGGCCGCCCAGCCGGACCCCGAGGTCCCGAGCGTGATCAACCTCGTCGACACCCCGGGTCACGCCGACTTCTCCGAGGACACCTACCGCGTGCTGACCGCGGTCGACGCCGCGGTGATGCTCATCGACGCCGCCAAGGGACTCGAACCGCAGACCCTCAAGCTCTTCCAGGTGTGCCGCCATCGGGGTATCCCGGTGATCACGGTCATCAACAAGTGGGACCGGCCGGGACACAGTCCGCTCGAGCTGATCGACGAGATCCAGGAGCGGATCGGCCTCACGCCGACCCCGCTCTTCTTCCCGGTCGGCATCGCGGGTGACTTCCGCGGCCTCCTCGATCGACGCACCGGCGAGTACATGCACTTCACCCGCACCGCCGGCGGCGCCAAGATCGCTCCGGAGGAGATCATGTCCGCCGACGCCGCGCAGGCCCGCGAGGGCGACGAGTGGACCTCGGCGCTCGAGGAGAGCGAACTGCTCACCGAGATGGGTCAGGACCACGACCAGGAACTGTTCCTGGCCGGCCAGACCTCGCCGATGATCTTCGCCTCGGCGATGCTCAACTTCGGTGTGCGGCAACTCCTCGAAGTCCTGGTGGAACTCGCTCCCCCACCCGGCCCCCGGTCCGACATCGAGGGCACCCCCCGCCCGGTCACCGACCCATTCAGCGCGGTGGTCTTCAAGGTGCAGGCCGGGATGGACTCGAGTCATCGGGATCGCCTGGCCTACATGCGTATCGTGTCCGGCGAGTTCGAGCGCGGCATGGTCGTCACCCACGCCCAGACCGGAAAACCGTTCGCCACCAAGTACGCCCAGGCCGTCTTCGGCCGCGATCGCTCGACGGTCGACACCGCCTATCCGGGCGACGTGGTCGGTCTGGTCAACGCCACCGCGCTCGCACCCGGCGACACCCTCTACGACGGTCCCAAGGTGCAGTTCCCGCCGATCCCTTCGTTTGCGCCGGAACACTTCTCGACCCTGCGCGCCACCACGGCCGACAAGTACAAGCAGTTCCGCAAGGGCATGGACCAGCTCGAGAGCGAGGGCGTGGTCCAGGTGCTGCGCAACGAGACCCGCGGTGAGGCGTCACCGGTCCTGGCCGCCGTCGGACCGATGCAGTTCGAGGTCGTGACCGCCCGGATGAAGGCCGAGTACAACGTCGACACGATCATCGAACCGCTCGGCTACACCCTCGCCCGCCGCACCGACGCCGACAGCGCGGCCGAACTGAACCGCCAACGCGGCGTGGAGGTCTTCACCCGTACCGACGGCGCGGTCCTGGCCCTCTTCAGCGACAAGTGGCGCCTGCAGTACATCGAGAAGGAACACCCCGACCTCACCCTCGAACCCCTTGTCGCGGCAGCGGACTGACCGGACGGTGGGTTCACGGGGACGGCCCGTTCGTGCTGCGGTGCTGATGGGTGCGGTGGTGTCGGCACTCATCGCGGCCTGCGGCTCGGACACCGCGCCGCAGGCCACGACCACCACTTCGACCCCGCTGCCCACCGCGCGGCCGGTCGACTCCGCGATCTGCGCCGAGAAGCCACCCCAGGGCAGCGTCGACCGCAGCGGCCAGAACTTCGAGTTCCGCCACGGCAACATCAAGGTCGCGGTCACGAAGACCCCGGCGGACTCCGGCCGCGGACCCGCGGCAGGCCCGACCCGTACCGCCGACCCGAGCTGCTACGAATTCGACCGGTGGGGACCCATCCGGCCCGATGTTCCACCCGACTCACTGCTGTTCGTGTTCAAGGACGCCGGTGCCGGCGGTGCGCAGATCGAGTTCCTGATCAGCGAACTGACCGGTGGCCTGTTACCGCCCGTTGGCGCGAGCCGCCCGACCGTCGGGCCGTTGACCAGGCCGATCAACGCTCAGATCGGTGTCTCGATCAACGGTGTCTACCACCACTCGGCGGCGTGCCAGCTCAGCGTGAGCGGGATGTCGGGCACGCTCGCGGCCGGCTCGTTCACCTGTCCGACGGCGACGCGGGTCGACGCCAACCCACTCGCTCCCGACGACGACGTCCCCTACGACCTCGACGAGTCGTCGACGACGAAACAGCCGGACGCCGAAGGCAATTCGACAGACAGCGTCGCACTGTCGGGATGGTTTCAGCTCACGCCCTGAGACGCGGGGCGTCGAGGCGTCGGCTCAACCGGCGGGTACGCCGACGATCCGCGCCACCAGGGCGGGATCGACGTCGTCGATCGTGGCCGGGTCGAAAGCGGGGCTGCGGTCCTTGTCGACGAGTACCGCCCGCACGCCCTCACGGAAGTCGTGGGTCGTCGTGATCTGTTCCGCCGCGGACAGTTCGCGGTCGAAGCACTCGTCGATTCCCGACCTCGCGCCGGCGCTGATCATCGCCGCGGTGACCAACAGGCTGGTGGGCGAGGCGTTCTCGAGCAGGCCCACCATCTCCTGGGCCCAGTCGTCGCCGACCGCGCCGCGCAGTCCGCCGAGGATGGCGTTGACGTTGTCGTCGGCGAAGTACTCACCGACCTTCCGCAGGGGCACATCGCTCGTGTCCTCGGTACCCGAGGTGGCCAGGGCGTCGGCCAGCGGCGCGCCCGCACGGATGCTGTCGGCGACCGCCGGCAGATCCGCGGCGGACACGAAATGCGTTGCCAGGCCGACGGCCACCGCGTCGACACCGCGGATCCGGGCGCCGGTGAGGCCGAGCCACATGCCCACACCCTCCGGAAGCCGCGGGAGGAAGTAGGTCGAACCGATGTCGGGGAAGAAGCCGATCGCGGTCTCGGGCATCGCGATCATCGCGTTCTCGGTGACCACCCGGATCTCGCCGTGCACGCTGATCCCGAGTCCGCCGCCCATCGCCGCCCCGTCGATGAGGCTGATGTAGGGCTTCGGGTAGTCGGCGACGAGCTGGTCGAGTCGGTACTCGCTGCCGAAGTACCTGCTGATGGACGCGGCATCGCCGTCGATGGCGTGCTCGCGGATCGCGCGGATGTCGCCGCCGGCACAGAATGCGCGGTCGCTCGCCGAGGTGACGAGGACCGTGTCGATCGCGTCGTCGTCACCCCATTCGCCGAGAGTGACGTACATGTCGTCGATCATGCTCTGGTCCAACGCATTGAGAGCCTTGGGCCGGTCCAGGACGATCTCGCCGACGCCGTTGGACACCGAGGTTCGGATATGAGACATACCCCAACCGTAGCGGTGACCGCGGATCCGACCACACGGGAGTAATTCCGTTGGCAACGCCGGGCGGGTCCGCTACGGTGGTCACCACTTGCCCGCAGACCTGTCAGGAGTGATCGACCGCGATGAAGAACTGAAGTGGCCCCGGCCCGTCGGCACCGCCGGCGGACACCACCGACGCCCTCGTCGGTGTACCCGACCCACTTCAGGAGTGCTCATGCCATCTTCCATCGTGCTGTCCGACGTCTCGTTCGCCTGGCCGGACGGGACCGCCGTCTTCGATCACCTCGACCTCGCTCTCGGCGCCGAGACCTACGCTCTCATCGGTGCGAACGGTGCGGGCAAATCGACGCTCCTCGGCCTGATCGCGGGCCGGCTGCGGCCGGCGTCCGGCAGTGTCACCGTCGCAGGCGGGGCCGCGACAACCGAGGTCGGCGTGGTCACGCAGGATCCGCAGTCCGATCCGTCTGCCACCGTCGCGCAGGCACTCAACATCCACGAGATCCGTTGCGCCATAAAGCGGATCGAGAACGGTTCGGTCGATCCGCAGGACTTCGACGCCGTCGGAGACGACTGGGGTGTCGAGGAGCGCGCCATCGGACTACTCGGGCAGATGGGCCTGCCGCGCGACCTCGACCGCCCGGTCGGGGCCATGTCCGGCGGTGAGGCCACCCTGCTGGCGATCGTCGCCGCACTACTCGCCAATCCGACGATCCTGCTTCTCGACGAGCCGACCAACAACCTGGACACCGACTCCCGCGCACGGCTTTTCGACGCGATCGACTTGTTCGCGGGCACGGTTGTGGTGGTGAGTCACGACCTCGAGCTCCTCGAGCGCGTCGACGCGACGGTCGAGCTGTATCGCGGTCACGTGCGACTGTTCGGGGGCCCGTACTCGCAGTACCGCGAGATCGTCGACGCCGAGCAGGAAGCCGCCGAGGCCGCGGTCGCCACCGCTGCCGGCGACCTGCGCAAACAGCGCCGGGAGATGTCCGAGGCACTGATCAAACTCGACCGGCGGGCCCGGACCGGTGCCACCGCCGAGCGCGAGAAGCGGGTGCCGAAGATCGTCGCGCACAATCGCCGGAGTGAGGCACAGGTGTCGGCGGGCAAGCTCCGCAACGCCCATCGCGACGATGTCGCCTCCGCGGCAACGCGTCTCGATGAGGCGCGTGAGGACATCCGGGCCGACCGCTCCGCGCGGATCGTCGTACCGACGCCGGAGGTGGCCCCGCGCGCCCAGATCATCGTCGATGACCGCCTGCGGGTCGACGGTCCCGAGCGGGTGGCCCTCGTCGGGCCCAACGGTTCCGGGAAGTCCACGCTGATCGCCGACCTCATCGCACGCGAAACCGTCGTCGTGCCGTATGCATTCGTGCCTCAGCGGATCACCTTCCCCGACCCGGCTCGCTCGATCGCCGAGCACCTGGCGCGGAGCCACCCCGACATCCCCACCCAGGAGGTGCGGGCGCACCTCGCGCGGTTCCTGTTCCGGGGGGCCCGCGCGGATCGCGCGCTCGGCGAACTGTCCGGCGGGGAGCGACTGCGCGTCGCCCTGGCCGACGCCCTGCTCGGCGACCCCACTCCGAGACTCCTGATCCTCGACGAACCGACGAACAACCTCGACCTCGACACCGTCACGCAACTCGTCGACGCACTCGAGGCGTGGACCGGTGCGCTCCTGGTGGTCTCGCACGACGCCGGGTTCCTCGACCGGATCGGAATCGAGCGGCGGGTGTCCCCGGGTGCCGCCGACGGCACACCGGCAACGTCGCCCGGGCAGACGGGCCCCGGACGAACGGACCCCGAACATCCGGCTGCCGAAGCAGACCGCTGACGAACAGTCGGTGACGCACCCGGCGCCGAGAACCGTTCGGCGGCATACTGCGTGCGATGGCCGCGCCCGCACCCGTCACCGTCGATCCGCCGGTGGACCGCCCCACACCCGTCGTCCTCGTCCACGGTCTGCGGGTGAGCGGCGCGACCCTGCACCGGGTCGCGGCAGCCGTCGCCGATCCGGCCGGGGCGGGACGGGAAGTCGCCACCCCCGACCTCCCCGGACACGGTGCCCGCCGGGACGAGACGTTCACCATGTCCGGCGCGGTGGCCACGGTGTTGGCCGAGATCGACCGGTTCGGCCGGCCGGCGGTCGTGGCCGGGATGTCGATGGGCGGCTACGTGGCGATGGCGGCCGCCGGGCGCCATCCGGAGGCCGTCGCGGCTCTGGTCCCGATGTGCGCGACCGCGCAACCGAGTCCGCTGCTCGCCGCGCCGTTCGAGACCTTCGGAGCACTGACCTCGTTCCTGCCCCGGCAGGCCGCGGTCATCAGTCAGATAGCCACCCGCCTCGTCGTCGGGCGGCAGGTGTCGGCGGACATGGAGATCGGCGGCCTGGCCCTGGGGTCGATCGCCGACGTCGTCGCCGCGATCAAACGGTTCGACGCGCTCGACGCGATCCACCGCTACCCCGGTCGGACGGTGTTCGTCAACGGCGGTCAGGACCAGTTCCGGGTCCACGAGCAACGATTCGTCGAGGCGTCCCGGAACGCATCGCTCACCGTCGTCCCCGGCGCGAGCCACCTCTTCCCGCTCATCCAGCCCGACCTCGCCGGTCATCTGATCGGCGCGGTCGCGGCGGAATGCGACACCGCCGGTCCCGACCGGTCCGGCGAGACCACCGGCAGCCACCCCTCCGTCTCGGCCGAGCTCGACACATAGGTCCTACCTCAGGGTGTCTGAGCCGCACCCAGTTTGAGCGTCGAAGTCGTCTCGTGATCGGATGACAGCAGTTCACTGCACCACTCGTCGCGGTGCCCTGGCGCGAACGACGCACCCGAGGAGGAAGCTGGATGGTCCCGATCGAGGTCACCGGCGTGCTGCAGAAACAGGCCTGGGCCGACAAGGTCCTGCCGCCGGTCGAGGAGGTCCGGCCGCAGCTGTGGTCGATCCCGGTACCCATGGGTCCCAATCCGCTGCGATACGTCCTCGTCTATGCACTCGGACTGCCCGACGGCGGTCTCGCGCTCATCGACGCCGGCTGGCCGTCGGACGAGTCGTGGGACGTCCTCGTCGCCGGCATCCGCTCCACCGGCCACGACCTGGCCGACGTGCGCTCGATCGGTGTGACACACCTCCATCCCGACCACTTCGGGCTCGTACCGCGCCTGCTCGAGCACGTCGACGCCGAGCTGTGGATGCATCGCGATGACGCCCGGTACCTGCGTCACCACTCCGACGACGAGGTCGAGAGCCAGCTGGAGCAGGCGCGGTCCGAACTCCGGCTGCTCGGCGCACCGGCCGACGTCGCCGACGAGGGCCTGGTGGGTTTCATCCGCATGCCCGACGGCCGGACGGTCGATCGCGAGCTGACCGGCGACGCCCCGCTCGACATCCCCGGCTGGGATCTCCGCGCGATCTGGACCCCCGGCCACACCGCGGGACACCTCTGCTTCGCCGACGACACCACCGGGATCATCTTCACCGGCGACCACCTGCTGCCGCGGATCAGTCCGAACATCTCGACCAACCCCATGCAGACCGACAGCCCCCTCGCCGACTACCTGATCTCGCTGGCCAACACCGAGAAGATGCGCGACCACGAGGCGCTGCCGTCCCACGAGTACCGGTTCCGGGGCCTCGGCAACCGGGTGACGGGCCTGCTCACGCATCACGAGGAGCGGCTCGGCGAGATCACCGCGACGGTGGCCCGGCATCCGGAGAGCACGGCGTGGGAGATCACCCGATCGGTGACCTGGTCACGCCCGTTCGAGGAGCTGTCGCTCACCCTCAGCCGCCTCGCGCTGCGGGAGACGCACGCCCACCTGGTCGTACTGCAGGAGCGCGGGATCCTCGACGCCCGCATGCCCGCCGACGCTGCGGCCGATCCGGCCACCCCGGACCCGATTCGCTGGTCCCTCACCGACAGCGCCACATCGTCTGAGTCGCAACCGGTCTCCACGTCCGACAACGTCTGACAGCCCGCTCCGCCCACCAACTCCAGGAGTTCCCATGAGTGCAGTGCTCACCGAGTTCGCCGACGGCGTCGCCGTCATCACGATCAATCGCCCCGAAGCGAAGAACGCCGTGAACCTCGAGGTCTCGGAAGGGATCGCCGCCGCGATCGACGAACTGGAGTCGCGCGACGACCTCACCATCGGCATCCTCACCGGCGCCGGTGGAACGTTCTGCGCCGGTATGGACCTCAAGGCCTTCGCACGGGGCGAGGTGGTGTCCCTGGAGGGTCGCGGATTCGGCGGCCTCACCGAGGCACCACCGACCAAGCCGCTCATCGCCGCGGTCGAGGGCTGGGCGCTCGCCGGTGGATGCGAACTCGCGTTGTCGGCCGACCTCGTCGTCGCGGCGAACAACTCCAAGTTCGGCATCCCCGAGGTCAAGCGCGGCCTCGCCGCCGCAGCCGGTGGTCTGCTCCGCCTGCCGAAGATCCTGCCGTACCAGGTCGCGATGGAGCTCGCGCTGACCGGCGACCCGCTCACCGCCGAACGCGCGCACCAGTTCGGACTGGTCAATCGCGTGACCGAACCGGGGGAAGCGCTCGCCGGCGCCCGTGAACTCGCCGCCACCATCGCCGCCAACGGCCCCCTGGCCGTGCGCGCCACCAAACAGGTCACCTCGATGGCGATCCGCTACACCGACCCCGAACTGATCACGAAGCAATGGGACTTCCTCGGCCCGGTGTTCGCCTCCGCCGACGCCAAAGAGGGCGCCATCGCCTTCGCCGAGAAGCGGGCGCCGCGATGGACCGGCAAGTGACCTCCCGCCGGATTCACTAGAGTGACCGGGGTGGACCTGCACCTCGTGACCTATTTCGTCGCCGTGGTCGACCACGGCGGCATCACGAAGGCCGCCCAGTCGCTCTACATCTCACAGCCGTCGCTGTCCCAGGCCGTCCGCACGCTCGAGAAGCGTCTCGGCGTCACCCTGTTCGACCGCACCGGACGTCGTCTCGAACTCACCGAGGCCGGGCGCAAACTCGACGTCGCCGCTCGGCGCATCCTGGCCGACGTCGACCGCGCCAAGGCCAAGGTCGACGCGGTTCGCGAGCTGCGCGCCGGCCGCGTCGACGTCGTGACCTATGCGGCGTTCAGTGTGGACCCGGTGGTCAACATCGTCCGCCTGTTCCGGGAACGCTTCCCGCGCTTGTCGGTACGCGTCGTATCCGCCGACAGCCCCGCAGGAGTGTTGTCGGCGTTGCGATCCGGGGACGCCGAGGTCGGGATCATGGACTCGGCCGCCGAGCACGCGACGTTCACGGCCATCCCGATGGCCGAGCAGGAGCTGGTCGTGGCGGCGCCGGCTGCGCTCGCCGACGGCCTGCCCGATCCGATGCCGCACTCGGCGGTCCGCTCACTGCCCCTCGTCATCGACCACAGCGACCCGATCACCGCTTCGCTTCTCGACGGGCTGCTCGACGACGACGGGAAGAACGTGGTGGTCGACTGCCAGTTGCCGTCCGCGGTGTGGAGCCTGGTGAAGAAGGGAACGGGGGCAACGGTTCTCCCGGGAACCGTGGCCGACCGGCAGCTCGCGGGACTCCGGCGCCTGGCGCTCGATCCGCCACTGACCCGACCGTGGGGCCTCGTACTGCGATCAGGACTCCCCTCGCCGGCCGCACTCGCCTTCATCTCCGCGGCGAAGGTCCACTGCGGGATCGCACCGGATCCCGCCGAACCACGGGATTGGTGAGTTCCACCATGGAATTGCGACAGGTCGAGTACTTCCTGGCAGTGGTCGAGAACAAGGGCATCGGGGGTGCGGCATCGGCCCTGGGTGTCGCTCAACCCACTGTGTCTCAAGCACTCCGGGCTCTCGAACGCGAACTCGGGGTCCAGCTGTTCCACCGCATCGGCCGCGGGATGGTTCTGTCGGCGGCCGGGCGCACGATGGTCGGTCCCGCACGACAGATCGTGCGGGACATGGATGCCGTCGACGATCTGCTCTCCGCATCGGCGGACGAACTCACCGGCCACCTGGACATTCTCGCCTTCGCCGCGACCGCCGTCGGGCCCGTCGTCGACCTCGTCGCCCGGTTCCGGGCCACCTATCCGCGAGTGTCGGTGCGACTCGGCGAATTACGCGACGAGACCAGGGCGGCGTCGGCCATCGAGGACGGTCACTGCGAGTTCGCCGTCGCCCACCTGCCCATCGCCGGCGACGATCTCGAGGTGATCGTCATCGGTGAACACGAACACGTGCTGGTCTACCCGCCCGATACCGAGGTGCCCGATGGCCCGATCCCGCTGAACAACCTGCCGTCGATACCCATGGTCTTCGTGCCACGCGGCTACTCGGTGGCCGACGAGTTCGAGGAGGCCATCCGTGTCGCGGGCGTCCGGCCACCACTGGCCGTGCTGTCCGAGATCCGCGAGGAACGGCTTCCCATGGTGGAGTCCGGGATCGGCGGCACTCTCCTCGAGCGCTCCGTCGCGGAGTCGGCGGACGAGCCGGTCGTCATCCGCGAGATCGAGCCGAATGTGGTGCGTCCTTTCGCCATCGCTTTTCACCCGCCGTCTTTGTCGGCCGTCGGTCAGGCCTTCGTCGACCTCGTGCGCGAAACTGCGGGATGACGGGTGGAACACCGGGCCCCACCGGTGCGGATCAGGTGGGGCCCGGTGAGTCTCGGGTCAGCCGACGCGTTCGAAGACCGCCGCGAGTCCCTGCCCGCCGCCGATGCACATGGTCTCCAGACCGTAGCGCGCATCTCGACGGTGCAGTTCGCGGGCGAGCGAGGCCAGCATGCGGCCGCCGGTCGCGCCGACGGGGTGCCCCAGGGAGATGCCGGAGCCATTGACGTTGGTGCGATCGAAGTCGCCGCCGGCACCGAACCGGCCGAAACCCCATTCACGGGTCACCGCCAGCGCCTGGGCCGCGAAGGCCTCGTTGAGCTCGATCACGTCGATGTCGGCCAGCGTCAGACCGGCCTTGCCGAGCGCCTTCTCCGTCGCCGGGACCGGCCCGATACCCATGGTGCGCGGCGGCACCCCCGCCAGACCCCATGACACCAGCTTCACCAGCGGGCGCAGACCCAGCTTCTCCGCGACCTCGGGTGTGGTCACGATCGCCATCGACGCGGCGTCGTTCTGGCCACTGGCGTTGCCCGCCGTCACGGTCGCGTCCGGGTCGGTCTTGCCCATGATCGGCTTCAGCTTCGACAGCGATTCGACCGAGACATCCGGGCGCGGATGCTCGTCGGCGTCGATGACCTGATCACCGGATCGGGCGCCGGGAGCGGAGCGAGCGGGCCCACTCGCGCCGGAAGCCACGGTGACCGGGACGATCTCCTCGGCCAGTACGCCGTCCTTCTGGGCGCGGACCGCTCGTTCGTGCGATGCCACGGCCAGCTCGTCCTGCTCCTCCCGGGAGATCTCATACTGCTCGCGCAGGTTCTCGGCCGTCTCGATCATCCCGCCGGGCACCGGATAGTTCTTTCCGCCGGCGGTCGAGCGAGCGCGAACCAGACTGTCGTGCATGGCGATCCCGGTGCGCGCACCACCCCACCGCATGTCCACCGAATAGAACGACGCGTTGCTCATCGACTCGGCACCACCGGCGACCACGACGTCGTTGTCCCCCGCGGACACCTGGTAGGCGGCCTGGATGACGGCCTGCAGTCCCGACCCGCACCGCCGGTCGATGTGCATGCCGCCCACCGTGATCGGCAACCCGGCGTCGAGTGCGATGACTCGTCCCAGCGCCGGCGCCTCGCTGTTGCCGTTGCAGTGACCGAGGATGACGTCCTCGATCTTCGCCGGGTCGAGCCCGGTCCGATCGAGCATCCCTGTCAGCGCGGCGACACCGAGGTCGACGGCGGTGAGGTTCTTGAACATTCCGCCGTAGCGGCCGATCGGGGTGCGTACCGGTTCGCAGATGACGACGTCGCGCATGGATGACCTTTCAGGTTCGGGAGGAAGCGTGGGTCGAGGAGCCGGCCGTCACATGAATCGGCCGCCGGTCACCTCGAGGACGGTGCCCGTCATGTACGACGACATGTCCGACGCCAGGAACAGCGCCACGCTCGCGACCTCACCGACCTCGCCGGCGCGTCGCATCGGGATCTCCGCCATCTTCTGGTCCCACGCCTTCTGCGGCATCGCCTCGGTCATCGCCGACCGGATCAGACCGGGCTGGATCGCGTTGACCCGCACGCCGTGATGGGCCATCTCCTTGGCCGCGGCCTTGGTCAGACCGATGATGCCCGCCTTGGCCGCCGAGTAGTTGGTCTGCCCGACCATGCCGACCTTGCCCGACAACGACGAGATGTTCACGATCGCACCGCGCTTGGCCTCGCGCATGATCGCCGCCGCCTTCCGCGTCCCGTTCCAGGTTCCTTTGAGATGCACCGAGATGACCTGGTCGAAGTCGTCTTCGGTCATCGTCCGCATCGTCGCGTCCCGGGTGATCCCCGCGTTGTTCACCAGGACGTCGAGGGATCCGAAGTCCTCGACGGCCGTCGCCAGCAGTGTGTCGACCTCGCCCGCGTCGACGACGTCGCATCGCACGGCCCGGGCCACCTCGCTGCCGCCGAGCTCATCGACGGCAGCCTGCGCGGCGTCGAGGCTGAGATCGCCGAGCACGACCCGTGCGCCGGCGCCGACGAACGATCGGGCGATCTCCAAGCCGATGCCCTGCGCGCCGCCGGTCACGACGGCGGTACGTCCTGCGAGGAGCGGCTCGGCGGTGATGCTGGGTGACATGTGTGGTGTCGTCCTTCCGGAGCGGGCCACCGTCCGATACCGGTCGGTGGAGCGAGCGGCGAACAGCGTCAGGGCGCCGCGCCGACGTGGTTGGGTGACCTCAATCTATCGAGATCCGGCCGCGTCCAACCCCTCCGCGCACATACGCAGCGGCTATCGGATCGATCCCGGTTTCGTATTGGACGGCCGCAGGCGGACGCGCAAGAGTGGCTCCATGACCGGTGTGATGCAACCAGACACGACCTCGGAGGTCGGCCCCGAGGACTTCGCCGACATTCTCGCCGCGACGCGCGAGTTCGTCCGCGAGGTGGTGGTCCCCCGCGAGCAGGAGATCCTCGACACCGACGCGATCCCGGACGACATCCGCCAGACCGCCAAGGACATGGGCCTGTTCGGCTACGCCATCCCGCAGGAGTGGGGCGGTCTGGGCCTCGATCTCACCCAGGACGTCGAACTCGCGATGGAACTGGGTTACACGTCCCTGGCACTGCGGTCGATGTTCGGCACCAACAACGGCATCGCCGGCCAGGTCCTCGTCCACTTCGGCACCGATGAGCAGAAGACCGCCTGGCTGGCGAAGATCGCGTCCGGCGAGGTGGTCGCCTCGTTCGCCCTGACCGAACCGGGGGCGGGGTCCGACCCGGCCGGGCTGCGCACGAAGGCCGTCCGCGACGGCGACGACTGGGTGATCACCGGCGAGAAGCGGTTCATCACCAACGCTCCGCTGGCCGATCTGTTCGTCGTGTTCGCGCGGACCAGGCCCGCCGACGAGGCGGGCACCGGAATCGCGGTGTTCCTCGTCCCCGCCGACGCCGCCGGACTCAGCGTCGGCGCCAAGGATCGCAAGATGGGCCAGGAGGGTGCCTGGACCGCCGATGTGCACTTCGACGCCGTCCGCGTCCCCGCGTCGGCACTGGTCGGCGGCAGCGAGGACGTGGGTTACAAGGCCGCGATGATGAGTCTGGCCCGTGGCCGGGTGCACATCGCGGCCCTCTCGGTGGGCACCGCGCAGCGCGCACTCGACGAGTCGGTCTCGTGGGCTGCGACCGCGACCCAGGGCGGCACGGCGATCGGCGAGTTCCAACTGGTCCAGGCCATGCTCGCCGACCAGCAGTCCGGGATGATGGCCGGGCGCGCACTGGTGCGCGAGGCAGCCCGCGCCTGGGTGGACGACACCGATCGGCGTATCGCCCCGTCCGCCGCCAAGCTGTTCTGCACCGAGATGGTCGGCAAGGTCGCCGATCTCGCCGTGCAGATCCACGGCGGCAGTGGCTACATGCGCGACGTCCCGGTGGAGCGCATCTACCGCGAGGTGCGGCTGCTCCGACTGTACGAGGGCACCAGCGAGATCCAGCGACTCATCATCGGGCGCAACCTGGTCAAGCGCGCGCAGCGCTGACCCACGGGTGCGCCGGCGCCTCGGGTGCGCCGGCGCACGATCCTCAGGCGTTTGCCAGGCGCTCCCGCAACGCCACCTTCTGGATCTTGCCCGCCGCCGACGTGGGCAGCTCGTCGACCACGAACACATCCCGGATCTTCTTGTACGGCAACACCTGCGCAGCGACGAAGTCCGACACCGCACCGGCGTCGATGGCGTGGCCGTCCCGCGGGACCAGGAACGCGACCGGTTCCTGACCCACCGCGCCGGCTTCCCGGGCGACGACCGCCGCCGCTCCGACGTCCGGATGCGTCACCAGGATCTCCTCGAGCTCGCGCGGATACACGTTGTAGCCCTTGTAGATCAGCATGTCCTTGGCGCGATCGCAGATGAAGAGGTACCCGTCGGCGTCGCGGTAGGCGATGTCACCGGTGTCGAGCCACCCGTCGACGAACTGCTCGGCCGTCTTCTCGGGGTGATCCAGGTAGCCGTCGGTGACCTGCGGGCCACGCACCCACAATTGTCCCCTCTCCCCCGGCGCGAGGACGACGGCCGGATCGTCGACGGCGCGGATCTCGATCTCGGTGTCGAACGTCGGCAGGCCCACACTCCCGAGCCGGTATCGTCCCTCGGAGGTCAGGGGCGCCGACGACACCAGGCACGTCGCCTCGGTGAGACCGTATCCCTCCACGATCGCCGCTGCCGGGAAGGCCTTCTCGAGCTGCTCGAGAGTCACATGATCGATCGGGGCGGCCCCGGACGAGACCACCCGCACCGAGGTCAGGTCCCGTGTGGACACGTCGGGGTGCATCGCGAGCGCGTGCCACATCGCGGGACTGCCCGTCACGTACGACGCCCGGTGCGCCTCGATGAGGGCCAGCATCCGTCCCGGTTCGAAACGACCGGCGAACACGTGCGTGGCACCGCACAGCAGAAGAAACGACATGTTGATGAGGGCGTGCGCGTGGAACAGCGGGGACACCACGACCGTCGCCGCGTGCCCGGGGACGACCCCCGGGTTCTCCGTCGATCGGGGTGCCAGCGTCAGGAGTCCGTCGGCGTCCACCTCGACGGCGTGTCCGGCGCGCCAGCCGATCATCTGCGTGACATTGCCGAGGACGTTGCGGTGCAGGACCCGAACGCCCTTGGACACGCCCGTGGTGCCACCGGTGAAGGCCAGATGCGCGACATCGTCGCTCGTGGTCGAGACCGGCGGGGCCGCATCATGCCCGACGACGAACTCCGCGAGGGGGACGGTGTCGATGCCCTCCGGCGCATCCGCGGCACCGTCCACCGTCACCACCGTCGTCAGGGCCGTGCCGACGGCGGCCTCCAGGAGACGCGGGGACTGCTCGACCTGCGTGAAACCGACCGCCGCACCGGTTTCCGCGATCTGACGCCGCAGACCCGGAACGGGTTGTAACGGGTTGACCAGGGTCACCGCCGCACCCGCGCGCAGCGACCCGTAGTAGGCGACGACGAATTCGACGCTGTTGGTCAGGTACAGCAGGATGACGTCGCGATCGGTCACGCCCGCCGCGCGCAACGCCGATGCCACCGCGGCCGACCGCGCGTCGAGCCCGGCGAACGTGAGCGTCGTCTCGCCGTCGACGACGGCCGCGCGATCGCCGTAGAGGGCCGCCATACTCGCCGGCAGTACCGCCATCGTGGCGTCGGGATAACGGAGGGTGGTGGGTGCCAGGGCAGACATCGCGATGGTTCCTCTCGAGAGGCGTTGTGGAAGTGGCGAATCGAACGTGCGGACTAGCCGGCTACCGCGGCGCCATCCGGATCGCCCCATCCAGACGGATGGTCTCGCCGTTGAGGTAGGAGTTCTCCAGGATCGAGGCCGCGAGGTGACCGAATTCCTCCGGTCGGCCCAGCCGTGCCGGGTTGGGGATGCTCGCGGCCAGTGACGCGCGCACGTCGTCGCGCAGGCGTGCCAGCAGCGGGGTGTCCATCGTCCCGGGCGCGATGGTGTTCACCCGGATGAGCTTGCTGGCCAGATCACGGGCGGCGACCAGCGTCATCCCGACGATGCCCGCCTTCGACGCCGCATAGTTGATCTGGCCGATCTGTCCCTCGAACGCCGCAACCGACGCGGTCATGACGATGGCGCCGCGTTCGCCGTCGACCGGCTCCGCTCGCGCGATGCGTTCCGCGCCGAGCGAGAGCGCATGGAACGACCCGACGAGGTTGAGCTTGACGACGAACTCGAAGTCCTCGACCGAACCCGCCTTGCCCTCCTTGTCGAGGATGCGCATGCGCCGCCCGGCGCCGGCACAGTGCACGAGTCCGCGCAGACCCCCGCGGTCGTCGGCGACATCGAGTGCGGCGGCGAATTGTTCGGCATCGGTGATGTCGGCGGCGGCGAACGAGGCCGCGGTGCCGAGCCCGTCGGCCACGGCCTGCCCGTCCGAGGTCGGCAGATCGATCAGGGTGACCAGGCCGCCGGCGTCGACGACACGTTGGGCCGTCGCGAGGCCGAGACCGGATGCGCCACCGGTGATCGCGACGGAGTGCCCTTTGAGTTCCATTGTCTTTCACTACCTTTCGATGAGATTATTGCCCTGCTCCCGGAAGAGCGAGCTCGCGGCCCACCCCCACTCCCCAATCCGAAAGAGCCACACACCCACTGGTCCCTGAGGTGCGAGGAGCGCAAGCGACGAGCCTCGAAGGGCCTGGTGAGACGCCTTGCGAGACCCTTCGTGGCTCGCTTCGCTCGCACCTCAGGGAGCAGAACAGACGCGCCCTCCGCAAGCTCCGGGCGCTCCTCAGGGATCAGGGGCCGAGGGTGCGCGGTCAGAGCAGTTCGAGAATGGTGGTGTTGGCCATGCCGCCGGCTTCGCACATCGACTGCAACCCGTATCGGATGCCGTTGTCGCGCATGTGGTGGACGAGCCTCGTCATGAGGATCGCCCCCGACCCGCCGAGGGGGTGGCCGACGGCGATCGCGCCGCCGAGCGGGTTGAGACGCTCGATGTCGGCGCCGGTCTCGGCCTGCCAGGCCAGGGGAACGGGGGCGAACGCCTCGTTGATCTCGAAGGCCCCGATGTCGTCGATCGACAGCCCAGAGCGCTTGAGCGCCTTCGCCGTGGCCGGGATCGGTCCGGTCAGCATGATCACCGGGTCGTCGGCGGCGACGACCGCGGTGTGGATTCGGGCGATCGGCGTGAGACCGTGCGACTTCGCGGTCTCGGCCGACATGATCAGCAGCGCACCCGATCCGTCGGAGATCTGCGAGGAGTTGCCGGCGTGGATGACGCCGTCCTCGTTGAAGGCCGGCTTGAGCTTGGCGAGCGACTCGAGGGTGCCGCCGCGCCGGATTCCCTCGTCGCCCTCGAGCACTCCCGGGATCGGGGCCAGCTGGGCGTCGAAGGCGCCCCGGTCGGCCGCTTGCGCGGCGAGCTCGTGCGACCGCAACGAGTACTCGTCGAGACGGGTGCGGTCCAAGCCCCATTTCGCGGCGACCATCTCGGCGCCGATCCCCTGGCTGAACTTGTCGACGCCGTAACGATCGAGGACCGTGGGCGGCTGGTGCTCGCCGTTCGGTGCGGCGCTGCCCATCGGGACCCGGCTCATCGACTCGACACCGCCGGCGATGACGACATCCTGCTGACCGGACACGACCGCCGCGGCCGCCATGCTGACCGCCTGCTGGCTCGACCCACAGGCTCGAGTCACGGTGGTTCCGGGGACACTTTCGGGCCATCCGGCGGCGAGCACCGCCGTCCGCGCCACATTGCCCGCCTGCTCGGCGGCCTGGCTGACGCAGCCCCACACGACGTCGTCGACGACGACCGGGTCGATGCCGGTCCGCTCGACGAGCGCCTCGAGGACGTGGGCGGACAGGTCGGCGGGATGGATACCGGACAGGGCGCCGCGGCGGCGGCCGATGGGCGCGCGGACCGCGTCGACGATCACTGCATCACGCATGGGGACTCCTCGATGTCAGGGCAAGGGATGAAGTTGTGTCCGACGTGCACGACGCCGGCGGACGCCGATCGCCCGTTGTGACGAGCCGACCACCGGGGCGCTTGGCAGACAAGTCGATTCACACTCACAGTCGATGAGGCCCTGCCTATGGGACGCGCGCATCACGGTGTGGCGCCTTCGACGGCCGGCGCGTGCGGACGCAGCCGAGCCCGATCACGCTCGGGATCGGCGAAGACCAGAGCGAGTACCGCGCACACGGCGGCGACGATCCCGAGCACCTGGAACGCGGTGGCGTAGCCCTCGGCCGGGGTGGCGGCCGCGTCGACGATGACGCCCGTCGCGTACGGCGCGACGAGACCGCCGATCGCCATGATCGCCAGGAAGACACCCAGCGTGCCCGCGGTCTGCCGGGGCGGGCAGATCTCGGCGACCGCCGCGTTGAACAGCGGGAACACCGTCGCCGCGAAGCCATAACCGATCGACAGGATCGCGACCGCGACGATCGGGGTGCCGACCGAGGGCAGCAGGAACAGCAGGACCCCGGAGACGAGGACCCCAACCGACGGCACGACGATACGCAGCATCCGCGAGGTCGCCCCCTTCGAGATCATCCGGTCACTCGTGATCGAACTCAGCACCATCAGGACCAGGCCGACGATCGAGGGGAACGCGAACATCGACCCGGACTGCAGACGGCTGTAGCCCAGCCCCTCTTCGAAGTACGACGGCAGCCACGTCAGCACGACACTGACCAGCGCGTAGACGCTCATCACCACGAGCGCGCCGGTGACGAAGGTGCGCGAGCGGAAGATCGAGATCCACGGCGTGGCCGGTTCGGTGTCGGCGCTCGCGGCGGGCGAGTCGTTCGACGCCTTCCCGCTCGCGATGTACGGGCCGTTGCGCCAGGTCGACAGCCAGACGACACACCAGACGAGGCCACCGGCGGCGAGGGAGATCAGTGCCCAACGCCACCCGAAGCCCACCGTGATCACGGCGAGCAGCGGAGCGATCGCGATCTTCGAGATCGACGCGGCGCCGGCGAGGAGAGCACCGGGCAGGGCGCGCCGGGCCGGCGGATGCCAGGAGTAGGCCGCCGTGTGCAGGAGCGCCGAACTCGGACCTTCGGCGAGACCGAGGAACAACCGGCTGAGGATGAGGACCGCGAAGGACGCCACCACGACCATGGGGAGCATCGCCGCGGCCCAGCACAGGGCCAACAGGACCAGGGACCAGCGCAGGGTCATCCAGCGGTTGAGCAGTCCCGCGAAGAACCCGCCGATCGTGAACGTCAGGAAGAACAGGCTGCCGACGAGACCGATCTGGGACGAACTCAGGCCCAGCTCTTCGCGGAGCGGTTGAGCGATGATGCCCAGCACCGCTTTGTCGGCGTAGTTGATCACGTACAGGCTCACCAGCAGCGCCGTGAGACCCCAAGCGCCGGTGCGGGATTCGCCGCGCGGTCCGAGGCCTCGCCGCGTCGGGCTCGCCTCGGGGTCGGTGGTGACCGTCATGGAGTTACCTCTTCCAGGGGAGTGATCTGGGTTTCGATGTGTGCCATACGTGTCCTGGCTCACATCTCCCCCGAATGAAACCGCGACCGCTCTGATGTGACAACGTTTGCTCGGCGAACGATCTGACTGTCACTGCCTATGTGTCCAGCACACAGCGGTATGAGCCCGGGGTCATCGGCAATCGCTATCAGGGCGATAGGCGTCGGTCTTCCCTGCCCGCGGCTCGCAATCGCCCCGGGCCATTGGCTTGCGCTATCGCTCCCTTAGTTCACCGCGACTACTTCGGCGGGTTCGACGCGTGCATGCTGTGAGACGGACCGTATGCGGAGTCGCACACTCCCATCGCCACCGATGGTGCGTTCGCACCCCGACCGACTTTCGGAGACAAGCCACCACCATGACCCGCCTCGCGCAGACCCTGGGCCTCACCGAGATCCAGACGGAGATCCTGGCCAACGTCCGCTCGTTCGTCGACAAGCAGATCATCCCCACCGCGCAGGAGCTGGAGCACGCCGACGAGTATCCGCAGGCCATCGTCGACGGCATGGCCGAGATGGGCCTGTTCGGGCTGATGATCCCCGAGGAGTACGGCGGGCTGGGCGAGTCGCTGCTCACCTATGCGCTGTGCGTCGAAGAACTCGCACGCGGATGGATGAGCGTGTCGGGGGTGATCAACACCCATTTCATCGTGGCGTACATGATCCGTCAGCACGGGACCGACGAGCAGAAGCAACGGTTCCTGCCCCGCATGGCGACCGGCGAGGTCCGGGGCGCGTTCTCGATGTCCGAACCGGAACTCGGGTCGGACGTGGCGGCGATCAAGACCACCGCGAAG
This sequence comes from Gordonia lacunae, assembly GCF_002149015.1. Classification (GTDB taxonomy): domain Bacteria; phylum Actinomycetota; class Actinomycetes; order Mycobacteriales; family Mycobacteriaceae; genus Gordonia; species Gordonia lacunae. Next base: position 84,164 of record NZ_NGFO01000009.1, read on the forward strand.
CGGGACGGAGCCGACGCATTCGTCATCAGCGGGCAGAAGATGTGGCTGACCAACGGCGGGTCGTCGACTCTTGTTGCCGCTCTTGTCCGTACCGACGAGGGCAGCGAGCGGCCGCACAAGAACCTCACGACCTTCCTGGTGGAGAAACCCGCCGGATTCGGCGAGGTGCTGCCCGGCCTGACGATCCCGCGCAAGCTGGACAAGATGGGCTACAAGGGCATCGACACCACCGAGCTGATCTTCGACGGTTATCGTGCGCACGCCACCGACATCCTCGGCGGCCGGCCGGGCCGCGGTTTCGCGCACATGATGGACGGCGTCGAGGTCGGCCGGGTCAATGTGTCGGCGCGCGCGTGCGGAATCGCCCAGCGCGCATTCGAACTCGGCGTGAGATACGCCCAGCAGCGGTCCACCTTCGGCAAACCCATTGCCGAGCACCAGGCCATCGCGTTCGCACTGGCCGAGATGGCGACGAAAGTCGAGGCCGCACACCTGATGATGGTGAACGCGGCACGGTTGAAGGACTCCGGCGAGCGCAATGACGTGGCCGCCGGGATGGCCAAGTACCTGTGCAGCGAGTACTGCGCCGAGGTCACCCAGGCCAGCTTCCGAATCCACGGCGGCTACGGCTATTCGAAGGAGTTCGAGATCGAGCGGCTGATGCGCGACGCACCCTTCCTGCTGATCGGCGAGGGCACCAGCGAGATCCAGAAACAGATCATCTCCAAGGGACTCCTGCGCGACTATCAGGAGCGATGACCCCGCCGAGTCGAACGTCGTCAGAACCGTCCGCCCACAACAGTTTCGAGGGACCACATGCAGCGCCGCATCTTCACCGAGGACCACGAGTCGTTCCGCAAGACCATCCGTGACTTCATTGCCAAGGAGGTCGCGCCCGTCTATCACGACTGGGAGAAGCAGGGTCATCCGCCGCGAGAGTTCTACAACCGGTTGGGCGAACTCGGCGTCCTGGGCATCGAGGCTCCCGAGGAGTACGGGGGCGGCGGTGTCTCCGACTTCACCTACTCGATGGTGATCGCCGAGGAGACCTCGGCCGCGGGTGTCACCTTCGGCAGCTACTCGGTGCACTCCAACCTGATCCTCCCCTACCTCGTCGAGTACGCCACCGACGAGCAGAAGCAGCGGTGGCTGCCCGGCTTCTGTTCCGGTGAACTCATGTTCGCGATCGCGATGACCGAACCCGGCACCGGCTCGGACCTCGCCAACATCTCGACCACCGCCAAGCTGTCCGAGGACGGGTCGCACTACATACTCGACGGCGCGAAGACGTTCATCACGGGCGGCGCGCTCGCCGATCGGATCCTGGTGGTCGCCCGGACCGCCGCCTTCGACGAGTCGAACCGGCGTGCGGGACTGTCGATCCTGGTCGTCGACACGACGTCCGAGGGCTTCGCCGTGGGTCGCAAGATCGAGAAGATCGGACTCAAGGCCTCCGATACCGCGGAGCTGTCGTTCAGCTCGGTCCGGGTTCCCGTGGCGAATCGGCTCGGCGAGGAGGGCGCCGGTTTCTCGTACCTGGCGCACAACCTGGCGCAGGAACGGCTCACCATCGCCATCGGGGCGTCGGCCACGGCGGCCGCCGCCGTCCAGCATGCGATCGCCTACACCAAGGAGCGCGACGTCTTCGGCAAACCCGTTGCCGCCTTCCAGAACACCAAGTTCGTGCTCGCCGAGTGCTCCGCCGAGGTGGAGGCCATCCGGCAATTCGTCGACCGGGCACTCGAACTCCACAACGAGGGCGAGCTCACCGTCCCGGACGCGGCCCGCGCGAAGCTGTTCGCCACCGAGACCGCCGGCAAGGTCATAGACAAGTGCCTGCAATTGCACGGCGGGTACGGCTACGTCCTCGAGTACCCCATCGCCAGGTTGTACGCCGACACCCGCGTCACCCGCATCTACGGCGGGACCAGCGAGGTCATGAAGACGATCATCGCCAAGGACCTCGGCCTGTAGGTCGCGCAGAGTGCGGGATTCGTCCCGGTTTCGGAGTACGAATCCCGCACTGTGTGGCGCAGACTCAGCCGATCGCCCGGCGCACCTGCACCGCAACGCATCCCGGACGTTCCACCAGGTCGGGCCAGGTGAAATTGAGCACCGTCCACCCCAGGGCGATGAGCGTGTTGCGGCGTGTGCGGTCATGCTGGAAAGCTTCGGCATCGCGGTGGTGAGCCATGCCGTCGATCTCGACCGCCAGTTTCTTCCCGACAAACGCGAAGTCGATCTCGTAACCGGACACCGGGTGATTTGCGACCCAGCCTGCTATCTCGTACTCGCCGAACAATTTCACCGTGAGCCGCTCGGCCGCCGACCGGGCGCCCGAGCCGACGAGGACGAGCATCTTCGCCATCTCGGTCGCACCGCGACATCGTCGTCTGCGCTGATACGTCTCGATGAGGGCGTCGACCGTCACCTTCTCGTTCTGAAGAGCCCGGTCGAGCACGTCCATCTTTCCTTCGATGGCTCCCTCGAGGACGGACAACGGTACCGCGGTGACCTTGAGTCCCTTCACGACCACGACGTCGGCCTTGTCGAGAGTGCGCCGAACGACCACCGTCCCCTTCACCGGCGAACCGTGCCAGCTCCGGGGAGCGGTGACGGTGATCGTCGTCGGTTGCTTGGTCACGAGCCCGTGCCACCATGCGGCCGCAAGTCCGGAGAGGACGGCATCCCCGAGACCTGCAGTGCCGCCAGACGGGTCCGGGTTCGCGCTGTGACCGGGTGATCAGCCAGCCGATAGACGCCGGAACTCGCACGAACCCACTCACCGGAGTTCACCCGCCGTCCGACCGAGGCACGACTGAGACCGTGCTCGCGGGCCTCCGCCGCGGTGATCACACCGTCGCGGGCGAGCGCGAGTCTCCGCAACGCAGGTGCAGTGGACATGCAGTTGTCGACGCATCCCGTTCCGCTCCGGTTCCACTCCCCGGCAGAGTGCGGGATTCGTATCGCTTTCCAGTACGAACCCCGCACTCTGCGGACACGCTTCGGTAACGGGCGACCGACGCGCACCGACAACCCTGGAGAACGCTCAGTCCGCTCCGGTTTCCCGTCCGCCGGTCGTGCCTTAAGATTCCCTGAGCAATCGGCGGGTAGCGGAAGTGGTGTGCGGTGGTGGGGTTTGTCCGGGGCGGGGTCCAGGTGTTGGCGACGGTGTTGGTCACCGCATTCGTCGTGTCGCTGATGGCGGCGGTGGCCGCGCCCGCGCACGCGGCCCCGGGCCGCTACACCGGCGGCACCTACGTGGCGCTCGGTGATTCCCGGGCGTCCGGGAGCTTCTACACTCCGACCCCCGCGTACTTCGCGGGTTGCAAGCGGTCGGCGTTCAACTACCCGACCCTCGTGGCCGGGGCGACCCTGCCGCGCCGCTTCATCGACGCCTCGTGCGCGGGCGCCCAGGCGACACACCTGTACCAGTCCCCGCAGCACACCAGCGGTGGCATCAAACCGATCCAGCTGCACCTGGTCCCCCGTGATGCGCAACTGATCACCGTGAGCATCGGCGGCAACGACATGCGGTGGAACGCGATCCTGAACCAGTGCCGGACCCCGGCGTTCACCGACCGGCGCTGCCGCGACAACCGCGCGCTCGAGAACGAGGTCCGCCGGCGGATCGACCTGATGGAGAACCGGGTGACGCCGGCGCTGCGTGCGATCCGCACGAAGGCGCCGAACGCCCAGATCATCGTCGTCGGGCTGGGTGGTTTCATCGGCTTCACCGGGTGCTGGCCGCTCGTACCGCTCAGCGACCCCGACGCCCGGTGGATGCGCGAGGTGTTCAACCGGGCCAACGGCGCGCTCTGGCGGGCGTCGAGCAAGGTCGGCAGCACCTTCATCGACGCCAACCGGCGGTCGGCGGGCCATGATGCGTGCAACCTGATCAACCCCTGGTACGAGAGCTCGCTGTCGAATCGCATCGCGCTGCCCTTCCACGTCAACCAGGCCGGCGCCGTCGCCTTCGCAGCCATGATCAACGGGGCCATCCGCCGTTAGCCCGGCACCGGCCACCCACTAGCGTTTGTCGGGTGGCTCATCTACTCGGCGCGGAAACCCTAGGCCTGGAATACCCGACCACCAAGGTCTTCGAGTCGGTGTCCCTCGGCGTCAACGAGGGCGACCGCATCGGCATCGTCGGCCGCAACGGCGACGGCAAATCGAGCCTGCTGGCGATGCTCGCCGGACGGATGCAGCCCGATTCCGGCCGCGTCACCGTGCGTGGCGGAGTGCGTGTCGGTGTCCTCGACCAGGTCGACGTCTTCGACGACGACGAGACCGTCGGGCATGCCGTCGTCGGCGACCGCCCCGACCACGAGTGGGCAGGCGACGCCAAGGTCCGCGACGTCATCGGCGGACTGCTCGGGGACGTCGAGTGGACGGCGCCCACCAGCTCACTGTCCGGCGGCCAGCTCCGGCGGGTGTCGCTGGCCCGATTGCTCGCCGGCGAACACGACGTCCTCGCGCTGGACGAGCCGACCAACCACCTCGACGTCGAGGCCATCACCTGGCTCGCCGAGCACCTCAAGCGGCGCTGGCCGGCCAATGCCGGCGGGCTGATGGTCGTCACCCACGATCGGTGGTTCCTCGACGAGGTCTGCACCGTCACCTGGGAGGTGCACGACCGGATCGTCGAACCCTTCGAAGGCGGTTATGCCGCCTACATCCTGCAGCGCGTCGAACGCGACCGGCAGGCCGCGGCCGTCGAGGCGCGCCGGCAGAACCTCGCCCGCAAGGAGCTGGCCTGGCTGCGTCGCGGCGCCCCCGCGCGGACCTCCAAGCCGAAGTTCCGCATCGACGCCGCCAACGCGCTGATCGCCGACGTCCCGCCGGTACGCGACACGGTCGCCCTGCAGTCCCTGGCCACCGCACGCCTGGGCAAAGACGTCGTCGACCTGCTCGACGTGTCGGTGTCCTACGGCGACCGCGACGTCCTCGACGGCGTCGAGTGGCGACTCGCCCCGGGTGAGCGAACCGGCATCCTCGGCGTCAACGGCGCCGGCAAGTCGACGCTCCTCGGCCTCATCGCCGGCACCGTGGAACCGACCGGCGGACGGGTCAAGCGTGGCAAGACGGTCAAGGTCGCGACGCTGACCCAACGCCTCGACGATCTCGACCGATATCTCGACGATCCGGTCCGGGTGGTGATCGCGGAACTACAGACCACCTACACCTTCGGCTCCGGGTCGAAGGCGCAGGACCTCTCACCGTCGCAACTGCTCGAACGACTCGGCTTCGACAGCGCGCAGCTCTCCACTCCCGTCCGCGACCTGTCCGGCGGACAGAAACGACGACTGCAGCTGCTGCTGATCCTCCTCGACGCACCCAACGTGCTGATCCTCGACGAGCCGACCAACGATCTCGACACCGACATGCTCGCCGCACTCGAGGATCTCCTCGACTCTTGGCCGGGCACACTCATCGTCGTCTCGCACGACCGGTACTTCCTCGAACGCGTCACCGATCAGCAGTTCGCCGTCCTCGACGGCAAGCTGCGTCACCTCCCGAACGGGGTCGACGAGTTCCTGAAACTGCGGGCGGCACAGTCGAAGGCAGCAACCGCCGGACCAGGCTCGGGCGGATCGGGTTCGGGTTCAGGCGGTTCCGGTTCGACGAGCGGCGGGTCCGGATCGACCCTCAGCGGCGCCGAACTGCGCGCGGCCAACAAGGAGCTGGCCTCTCTGGAGCGCCGGATCGACAAGCTGCACAGCAAGATCGACTCCGCCCGAGCCGCACTGGCCGACCACGATCAATCCGATTACCAGGGTCTCGCCGCGGAGACGGAGAGCATCCGCGCGATGGAGACCGAGCTGGCCGAGGTCGAGGAGCGCTGGATGGAGCTGGGCGAAGCCCTCGAATGACCGACTGCGCCAGAGCCGGTCGTCCCCGACCTCGTCAGCGGCCGAAGGACTCCCGGATCGCGGTCATCACGTCGGGCAGCGACTCGTCGACGACACTGCTGTGGTCGGCGCGCGCATAGGTCTTGAGATCGACGTCGGTGCCGGCGTCCCGCATCGCCGAACGCAGCGACCGGCTCAGCGGATACGGCAGCACCGGATCGAGGAGCCCGTGTGCGATGGTCACGTTCGCCGGATACCCGGAAGTCGGGACCTCGGCGTACTCGCGCAGCGCGTTCCGGAACTCCGGCTCGGCGGTGAACGAGGACGCGACGAGTGAGCCCGGGGACACCGACCGCAGCGCGTCGACGAGATCGCCGTTGCACCGGGCACGTGCGCGGTCGAGGAAACGCTTGCCGTCGGCGGTCAGGAAGTCGGCGACGCCGAGCTCCGGGTGGGCGTGGTCGAGGCCGGCGAGGGTGAACAGGAACGGCGCACTCAGGACGTTGAGGGCGCCGAGACCCGGGACACGGGGCCCGAACAGTCCGAAGAGGTTCTCCAGCGACGAGACCGGGGCGATCGCGACGATTCCGGCCACCGGCAGTTCGGGTGCGTACTCCGCGGCGAGGCGGCCCGCCTGCAGGGCGGCGTGGCCGCCCTGCGAGTGACCCGTCGACACCCACCGCGACCCGAGCGAGGGGTCGACCGACCGCGCGGCGCGGATCATGTCGATCACCGAGTACGCCGCCGCCCGACCGCCGAGGTACTCCGTCTCCCCCGCCGATCCGAGCCCGGCGTAGTCGGTGGCGGTCACCGCGTAACCGGCCGCGAGTGCCGCCCGCACCGGAGCCTCGACCCCGTCGCCGAGCCGGTGCAGTGTCGGCGCGCACTCGTCGGCCAGGCCCACGGTTCCGTGGGCCCAGGAGACGATCGGCCAGCCACCGGGCGGCGGCGAGCCCTCGGGCACCCAGTACACGCCGCTCGACATCGCCGGACGGCCGTTCTGATCGCGGGTCGCGTAGGTGATCCGAGTACCCGAACCGGCCGCCGACGGGAGCGCGTCCGCGGCGACGTCGGTGGTGGTGAACACGAACCCGTCCGCCGGGGCGGCGGCCGCGGCAGGGCCGGCCAGGGCGACCGACCCGAGCCAGAGCAGCAGGGCGACGAGGGTCGGCGCGACGACTGCGGCGGGTCTGCGGGGCATCGGTCAACCGTAGGCGATCAGTGCCGGAGGTCGGCTCCGAGCACTCGCGTGCCGGCAGCCGGACCGCTGGCGGTGCGGACCGAGCGGGCGACGCCGGCGCCGGACAGCTCCGCGGCGACGTTCACCGCGCCGGTCTCGTCGGCGCACAGGAAGGCACATGTCGGGCCCGAGCCCGACACGATGCCGCCCAGTGCCCCGGCGTCGATCCCGGCGCGCAGGGTCCGGCGGAGGGTCGGCTGCAGCGAGAGCGCGGCCGGTTGCAGGTCGTTGTGCAGCAATGGGGCCACCGCGTGTGGGTCTCCCGACGCCAACGCCTGCATCAGTTCGTCGGGACGACGCAGCAGGTCGCGCGCGGCGTCGTCGGCACACTCTCCGGATCGGCTGTCACGCAACCGATCCAGCTCGTGGTACACCGCCGGCGTCGACAGTCCGTCGCGCGCGAGCGCCAGGACCCAGTGGAATTCCCCGCGGGAGAGGACCTGCATCAGCCGCTCGCCGCGTCCGGTGCCGAGCGCGGTGTTGCCGTGCAGCGCGAACGGCACGTCACTGCCCAGACCCGCGGCGATCGTGGCGAGGTCGTCCCGACCGATGTCGAGTTTCCACAAGGCGGCCAGTGCGACGAGCGCCCCCGCGGCGTCGGCGCTACCACCGGCCATCCCGCCGGCCACCGGGATCGTCTTGTCGATGTCGATGGCGACCTTGCCGGAACGGTCTGCCCAGTCGGCCAGTGCCAGCGCGGCGCGCACCGCGAGATTGGAATCGTCGGCCGGAACCGACGCGGCGCCCTCGCCGCGGACGGTCACGCTCATCTCGTTGGCACGGGCCACCCTGATGTCGTCGTGCAGGGACAACGCCTGGAAGACGGTGACCAGGTCGTGGTAGCCGTCATCTCGGCGCGGACCCACCCCGAGGTGCAAATTCACCTTCGACGGAGCCCGCGCGGTGACGGAGTCCGACACCACCGACAGCGACGTTCGCGACACAATGATCCAGCCTAGCGGGCCGGGGTCGGCCCCGCGCCGACCGACGCCGTCGCTCAGGGGCGCCAGCCGCGGTCGACGAGCTCACCGACGTGCTCGACGACGAGCACCGCGCCCGCGTCGCGCAACTCACCCTCGGCGAACCCACCGGACCGCACCGCCACGCACTCCGCCGGAAGTCGATGCGCCGACGCCACGTCCCACACCGTGTCGCCGACGACGACTGCCTTGCCCCCGCCCGCCTCGTCCAGGGCGACCGACAGGATGTCGGGTGCCGGCTTGGACGAATCGGCGTCGTCCGACGTGGTGACGGCGGCGAAGTCGTTCCGGGACAATCCCATCGACTCCAGTGCCGCGTCGGTGAACTCGGACTTCCCCGACGACGCCAGCGCCACCCGATACCCGGCGTCGAGCAAACCGCGCACCAGGTCGGCGGCGCCCGGAAGCGGCCGCACGTCGGGAAGCAGGTCACGGTATGCGTTCTCCCACTCGTCCCGGAGGGTGTCCCCCAGCGATTCCTCCACGTCGTCGCCGAGGATCTCCCCGACCAGACGATCACCACCCATGCCGATCGCCCGGTGCACCTGCCACCACTGCGGGGTCAGGTCGTGGCCGGCGAAGGCCCGCATCCACGCCAGCGCGTGGAGGTAGGTGGAGTCGACGAGCGTACCGTCGACATCGAGAAGCACGGTGTCGATCGACCCATCCGCTTTGTGATCAGGCATCTGCACCTCGTTTCCGGGGTCGAGAACCGCGCCCCGTCGTCGAACGTCCGCGTGCCCGGGCGCCACCGTCTCGAGCGCCCCGGTTTCGGACCTACGACTCAACGCCTACACCGAAGCGACCGATCTCGCAGAGGAGAACCCCATGGCAACCCGATTCGGCTACACCCTGATGACCGAGCAGGCCGGCCCGAAAGAGCTGGTGCGGTACGCCGTCGGCGCCGAAGACGCCGGCTTCGACTTCGAGGTGTCGAGCGACCACTACTTCCCGTGGCTCTCGGCCCAGGGGCACGCCCCGTACGCGTGGACGGTCCTCGGGGCCGTGGCCCACGCGACCGAGCGGGTCGACCTGATGACCTACGTGACATGCCCGACGATCCGCTATCACCCGGCGATCATCGCGCAGAAGGCCGCGACACTGCAGATCCTCGCCGACGGTCGCTTCACCCTCGGCCTGGGCTCCGGGGAGAACCTGAACGAACACGTCGTCGGCGAGGGCTGGCCCTCGGTCGCCGACCGCCAGGACATGCTCGCCGAGGCGATCGAGATCATCCGCAAGCTGCACACCGGCGAACTCGTCGATTTCCGCGGCGAATTCTTCCAGGTCGACGCCGCCCGCATCTGGGACCTTCCCGATCAGCCGGTCCCGATCGGTGTCGCGGTCGCCGGCAACGCGGGTATCGAGACGTTCGGCCCCCTCGCCGACCACCTGATCGCCGTCGAACCCGATGCCGATTTCATCAAGGCCTGGAACGCACACTCATCGACCCCGACCGTCGACGGGCAGCGGTCGCGCGCGATCGGACAGATCCCCATCAGCTGGGATCGCAACCGCGACAAGGCGATCGAGCGCGCTCATGATCAGTTCCGCTGGTTCGCGGGCGGCTGGGATGTCAACGCCGACCTGCGCACCACCGCGGGATTCGCCGCCGCGACACAGTTCGTCACGCCGGACGACGTGGCCGGCAACATTCCGTGCGGGCCCGACCTCGATCAGATCGTCGAGGCGGTGACACCCTTCTGGGAGGCCGGTTTCACCGACATCGCGCTCGTCCAGATCGGCGGCGACACCCAGGAGGAGTTCCTGCGCGACGCCGCGCCCGAGCTGCTGGAGAAGTTGCGCGCCGCGTCGAGCTGAGACTCGAGAAGGAGTACGCCGCACCGTCTCTGGACGCTCCCTGAGGTCCGAGGTTGCGAGCGTCAACCTCTGCTCCCTGAGGAGCGAGCTTGCGAGCGTCGACCTCTGCTCCCTGAGGAGCGAGCTTGCGCGCGTCAACCTCTGCTCCCTGAGGAGCGAGCTTGCGAGCGTCAACCTCTGCCCCCTGAGGAGCGAGCTTGCGCGCGTCAACCTCTGCTCCCTGAGGAGCGAGCTTGCGAGCGTCAACCTCTGCCCCCTGAGGAGCGAGCTTGCGAGCGTCACGAAGGGTCTCGCAACCTCGGTCACCAGACCCTTCGTGACGCGCCCTTCGCAAGCTCCGGGCGCTCCTCAGGGAGCAGGGGTCGCGATCGCTCCTCGCACCTCATGGACCAGAAACAGTGGACCCACCGGTTCCGCTCAGGTCGTGCGGGCGAGTCGGACGAAGTCGTCGACGTCGAGTTTCTCGCCCCGCACGCCGGGATCGATGCCGGCCTCGCGAAGTCGGCGCTCGGCTTCGGCCGCCGATCCCGCCCAGCCGGCCAGCGCCGAGCGCATCGTCTTGCGGCGCTGGGCGAATGCGGCGTCGATCGCGGCGAACACCTGCTTCCGGGCGATCGGATCCGTCGAATGGTCGTCGGTGCGCTCGATGCGGACGAGTCCCGACTCGACCTTGGGCTCGGGCCAGAACACGTTGCGTCCCACCGCACCGGCCCGGCTCACGCGACCGTGGTAGCGAGCCTTGACACTCGGCACGCCGTAGGTCCGGCTCCCCGGGCCCGCGGCGAGGCGGTCGGCGACCTCCGCCTGCACCATGACCAGGGCGGTGGTGATCTCGGGGAAGAGACCGAGCAGGTGCAACAGGACCGGCACCGAGACGTTGTACGGCAGGTTCGCCACGAGCGCGGTGGGCACCACCGGGAGGTCGTCGCGCGTCACCTGCAGCGCATCGGCGAGGATGACCTGGAAGTTGTCCTGCCGGCCCGGCGCATACTCCGCGATCGTCGCCGGAAGACGTTGGGCGAGAACCGGATCGATCTCGATCGCGACGACCTTGCCCGCCGTCCCGAGGAGCGCGAGGGTGAGCGAACCCAACCCGGGACCGACCTCGAGGACGGTGTCGTCGGCGCCGACACCCGACGCCGCGACGATCCGCCGCACCGTGTTCGCGTCATGGACGAAGTTCTGCCCCAGCGTCTTGGTCGGCCGGACACCGACCTCGGCTGCCAGTTCCCGGATCTGTGCGGGTCCGAGCAGACGCGGGGCCTCGTCGGGCGCGCCCGCAGGTGTCTCGTCGGGTGTGCCCGCAGGCGTCTCGTCGATCAGCGCAGGCCCAGCTTGGACGAGCAGGACGGCCATGCGCCCCAGCCCTGGGCCGCCTGCGTCTTGCTGGCGACGGCGATCTGCTCCTCGCGGCTGGCGAGGTCGGCGCGAGGCGCGTACTCGAGACCGCCCCAACGTTCCCAGGTGTTCTGGTCGAACTGCACTCCACCGTAGAAGCCGTTGCCGGTGTTGATGGCCCAGTTCCCGGTCGCCTCGCACGCGGCGAGAGCGTCCCAGACGGACCCGAACGGCACGAACGGCGCGCCCGGCTTGGTACCGACGCGGACGGTGGCCGCCACCGGTTCGGTGAGCACTTCACTGGTCAGCTTGTCGCGCTTGACGACTCGGCCGTTGACGGTGGTGACCTTGTAGGTCACGCGCGCCTCGCCGGGTGTGCCCTTCTTCTCGACCACCTTGCGATCGCGGATGAGGGTCGGGTCTTCCTTCTTGACCTCCGGCGGCGCGACCGGCTCGGTGAGCGTGACGTCCTCGGTCTTGATCCGCGTGACGACGATCTTGAGGTTCGGGGTGACCTTGGTGTCGGCAGCGGGGGTGACCTTGTCCTCGGCGCCCAGCGGCGTCCCGAGCGACTCGAGCAGATCCTTGACGGTGTGCGCGGCGACGGTCGGGCGCTTCTTGGCGGGCCCGTCGACGAGGTTCACCGGCTTGGGCAGCGCGACCTCGATCTGGCCGCCACCGACCGGCAGCTCCTGGCCGAACGCGGTCTCCTCGGCGGCGTGGGTCAACCCGCGCTCGGCCATCAGCTGATCCACGGTCGAGGCGTTGGTGACGATGGTCTCGCGCTTGCCCTCGATGTCGAGGGTCAGCTGCTTGAGCTTGTTCACCCTGATGGTCTGGCCGTCCCCGAAACCGGAGTCGGGTGCGGGGCTCACCTTGTCACCGTCGGCGGGGGCCAGGCCCTCGGACTCCAGGAGGCTCTCCACGGACATCGCCATGGTGGACACGTGCCGGACGTCGCCGTCGACGTCGATCGCGACGTTCTTGTGCATGGCGACGCCCATGATCCCGCCGGCGGCGACAGTGGCGCAGACGGCGCCGACCGCGACGCGGACACGCAACGAGTTCGATCCGTTGATCTTGGCGAACACCGACTTGGGCGACACCGGGTCGGACGGCTCCGGGTTCGGCAGCTGTGACTGAGGCGAGGAAGACAAGGGCACGACATCCTGATAGGCAACACTGGCACCACGCCCGCCGAGTGGATCAGCACGTCGGCCAGGCGGATCACAGTACGATAACGAACCGGCCAGATTATGGCAAAGGGATGCCGTAGACGCGCCGCGCGTTGGCCCCGAGAAGACGCGCCATCTCCGCATCCGCCACTCCGCGCACCTCGGCGAGCGCCCGCGCCGTGTACGGCAGGCAATAGGACTGATTCGGCTGGCCACGGTAGGGATGCGGGGTCAGGAACGGGGCGTCGGTCTCGACCAGGATCTGATCGTCGGGCACGAGTTCGGCCGCGACGCGGAGCTCGTCGGCATTGGCGAAGCTCACAGTGCCGGCGAAACTGAGTATGAAGCCACGCTCGACACATTCGCGGGCAACATTTCGGTCACCGGAGAAGCAGTGCATGATCACGGATTCCGGCGCGCCCTCGGCGGCCAGGATGTCCAGCAGATCTCGGTCGGCCTCGCGGTTGTGGATCATCAGCGGTTTGCCCACCCGCTTCGCGAGGTCGATGTGCCAGCGGAACGTCTCGTGCTGCACCTCCAGCGGCGCGCACTCGTCGGACTTCCCCGGCCAGTAGTAGTCGAGCCCCGTCTCGCCCACCGCGACGACGCGTGGGTGACGCACCATCTGTTCGAGCTCGGCGGCGGTCTCGTCGTTCAGATCGCCGGCATGCATCGGATGCAGCGCCACCGCCGCGTACACCCGGTCGTCCCAGCCCGCGGCCGAGACCGCCCAGCGGGCGTCGACCATGTCGTCGGCGACCGTGACGACGTGGTCGACTCCCACGGCCTGCGCGTGATCGCAGATCGCGCGGACGGTCTCGGCGTCGCGCCCCCCGCACGCGGCCAGGTGGGTGTGGGCGTCGACCAGGCCGGGCAGCGGCGCCGGGTCCGGCGGTGGTTCGCGTCGGCGTCGCTTCTTGGCGGCCTTGTTGCTCAGGGTCTCGCCGCCGTTCGACTCGGGATCACCCGTGTCCGGGCCGCCAGGGGCGTCGCTCATGGCACCCACCTTGGCACAGCGCGCCGACACCCTCCGGCCGGGTCCTCACGGGCCAGAGCGTCAGCGGGTCAGAGCGTGACCGTGCCCTCGATCACCGTCGTGGTGTCGCCACCGATCCAGATGTTCTCGCCGTCATCGTGGACGTGCACGCGTCCGGCACGGCCGAGTGCGGCGCCCTGGGCGGCGACGTAGGACGCCGGGGCGTGCCCGTCAGCACGGAGCCACATCGCGATACCGGCGTTGAGACTGCCCGTCACCGGGTCCTCGGGGACGCCGATGCCCGGCACGAAGGCCCGCACCTCACCGAAGATTTCACCGCCCGAGTCGTACTTCCCGAACAATCCGACCTTGTGATCGCCGAGAGCAGGGATGTCCGGTGTCACCTCGAGCACCCGCTCCCCCGACGCGAGTTGCAGCACCATCCATTCCGGTCCGTTGTCGACCCACTCGGCCGCGAGGACCTCGCCGGCCTCGATCCCGAGCGCGGCGGCGACCTCGGCGACGACCCCGGACTCGACGGGGCCGGATCGCCGCAACGGCGGTGCCGCGAAGGCCAGCCGTGCACCCGAGCGGCGGAGTCGCACCAGGCCGACGCCGCACTCCTGCACGATGTCCTCCCCCGCAGGCCGGCCGCCCGTCGTCAGCCACGCGTGCGCCGAACCCAGCGTGGGGTGACCCGCGAACGGCAGTTCTCCGTCCGGGGTGAAGATCCGCAGCCGGTAGTCGGCCGCGGGATCGGTCGGCGGCAGCACGAACGTCGTCTCCGACAGGTTGGTCCAGCGCGCGAACGCCGCCATCCGGTCGTCGGGGATGTCGGTGGCGTCGAGCACCACGGCCACCGGGTTACCACCGGTTCCGGTGGCGGAGAACACATCGATCTGGGCGAAACGTCGGGTCATCGGTTCATCGTCTCACTCCCAGTTGCAGCCCGGTCAAAGGTTTTTCGGGCCCGTCACCCCGGGCGGACGAGACAGCGCCGACCACGATGAGCACCACCGCGCACACGTCGCCGCGGGAAAACGGTTCGCCCCACCACGCAAATCGCGCCGGAGTCGTCCGGGACGGGTAGCGTGGCGAAGCGTGTTGGGATTGCCAGATTCGATCACCGTCGCGCTGTTCGACCTCGACGGGGTTCTCACCGAGACCGCGGTGTTGCACCGCAAGGCATGGAAGAAGGCGTTCGACGCCTTCCTCGCCGCGCGTGCGGGCGGCGCGGACCATGCCGACTTCGTCGAGTTCACCGACCAGGACTACCTCGACTACGTCGACGGACGTCCCCGCGAAGACGGCGTGCGAGCCTTCCTCGCCTCCCGTGGCATCGACGACGTCGACCCGCAGACCGTGACCGCGATCGGGAACGGGAAGAACGACATGTTCCTGGTCTCCCTGGCCGAGGACGGCGGGCAGGCATATCCGGGTTCGGTGCGCTATCTCGAGGCGGCGCGCGATGCCGGCCTCCGGATCGCGGTCGTGACCTCCTCGAAGAACGGAGCAGCAGTGCTGGATGCAGCAGATCTGTCGAAATTCGTCGAGGTCCGGGTGGACGGGCTCGACATCGTGTCGAAGGGCCTGAACGGCAAACCCGCTCCCGACTCGTTCCTCCTGGGCGCCGAGCAGATGGGCGTCCGGCCTGCTGCGGCGGCGGTCTTCGAAGACGCCCTCTCCGGCATCCAGGCCGGCGCCGCGGGAGCGTTCGGCTACGTGGTCGGCGTCGACCGTGTCGGTGGCGGTCAGGCCGAGGCCATGCGCGCGGCCGGCGCCGACATCGTCGTGACGGACCTCGACGAATTGCTCCCCGCATGACCGCCGAGCACGGTCACGACTTCGGCTTCGAGATCCACCCGTGGCAGCTGAAGTGGCGCGGCGGAGTCGATCTCGACATGCTCGGCCGGACCGAGACACTGTTCGCACTGTCCAACGGGCACATCGGTTTACGCGGGTCGTTCGAGGAGGGCGAGCCCGTCGACCATCCCGGCACCTATCTCAACGGCTTCTACGAGCTGCGCGGCCTGCCGTACGCGGAGAGCGGTTACGGCTATCCCGAGTCCGGCCAGACGGTGGTCAACGTGACCGACGGCAAGATCATCCGTCTGCTGGTCGAGGACGAGCCGATGGACCTCCGGTACGGGCGTACCGAGGAGCACGAGCGCACGCTGGACTTCCGGACCGGCACGTTGCGTCGCCACACCGTGTGGACCTCACCCACCGGCCGGAAGGTTCGGATCAAGTCCGAGCGTCTCGTGTCCTTCACCAAACGCACGATCGCGGCGATCCGCTACGAGGTCGAACCGGTCGACGAGGACATGAAACTCGTTCTGCAGTCCGATCTCCTGGCCAACGAGCCGGTACCGGCACCGGGCAACGACCCGCGCCTGGCGGCCGCGTTGGACGCCCCGCTGGTCTCCGACCTGGCCACCTGTCGCAACTACTGGGGCATGCTGGTCCACCACACCAAGAAGTCCGGTCTGCACATCGCGGCCGGGATGGACCACGAGATCTACTTCCCGGACAAGGCGGACACGTTCATCCGCGCCGACGGCGACCTGGCGCGACTCACCATCGCGGCCAACGTGCCGAAGGGCAAGAGCCTCACCCTCACCAAGTACATGGGGTACGGCTGGTCGGCCCGGCGTTCGGTGCCGGCGCTGCGCGCCCAGGTCGACGCGGCCCTCGCGATGGCGATGGAGACGGGCTGGGATTCGCTCAAGGCCGACCAGGTCCGCTACCTCGAGGACTTCTGGCGCGACGCCGACGTCGAACTCGACGGCGATCCGGAGTTGCAGCAGGCGGTGCGGTTCGCGCTGTTCCACGTCCTGCAGGCCGGCGCACGCGGCCAGTCCCGCGCGATCCCGGCCAAGGGTCTCACCGGCCCCGGCTACGACGGTCACACCTTCTGGGACACCGAGAGTTTCATCCTCCCGATGCTCACCTACACCGTGCCCGCCGCCGCCGGCGAGGAACTGCGATGGCGCCATTCGACGATGGACAAGGCGAAGTCCCGCGCGGCCGAACTGGGGCAGCGCGGAGCGATGTTCCCGTGGCGGTCGATCAACGGCGACGAGTGTTCGGGCTACTGGCCCGCCGGCACTGCCGGCGTGCACGTCTCCGCCGACATCGCCAACGCCACGGCTCGCTACCTCCGGGCGACCAACGACGAACAGTTCGAGACCGAATGCGGCGTGGAGCTGCTCGTGGAGACCGCGCGGCTGTTCGCCGGGCTCGGTCACCACGATGTGAACGGGAAGTTCCGCATCGACGGGGTGACCGGTCCCGACGAGTACACCGCCGTCGTCAACAACAACACCTTCACCAATCTCGCGGCGCAACAGAACCTGCGGGACGCGGTGGCGGCCGTACACCGCCGGCCCGACCTCGCCGAGCAATTCGGGGTCACGACCGCCGAAGCGGCGCACTGGGAAGCATGCGCCGACGACATGACGATCCCCTACGACGACGCGCTCGGCGTCCATCAGCAGTGCGAGTCGTTCACCCTGCTGGGCGCCTGGGATTTCGAGTCGTCGGTCGGGCGCTACCCGCTGCTGTTGAACTACCCGTACTACGACCTCTACCGCAAGCAGGTGGTCAAGCAGGCCGACCTGGTCTTCGCGACCTATCTGTTCGGCGACGCGTTCACCCCCGAGCAGAAACTGCGCAACTTCGACTACTACTACCCGCTCACCGTCCGCGACTCCTCGCTGTCGGCGTGCTGCGAGGCGGTCACCGCCGCCGAGGTCGGCTACCCCGATCTCGCCTACGATCTGCTCGCCGAGTCGGTGTTCACCGATCTGCACGACCTGCACAACAACGTCAGCAGCGGACTGCACATCGCCGCGCTGGCCGGTGCCTGGACGGACTGCGTGGCCGGTTTCGGCGGCATGCGCGACTTCGGCGGGAACATCACCTTCGCGCCCCGGCTCCCGAAGCGGCTGACCTACATGTCGTTCCGCATGATCATCCGGGACTCGAAGATCGTGGTGGCCGTCGACAAGGACAACGCGACGTACCGGCTGCTCTCGGGGCCGCCGATCGACCTGGCCCACCACGGCGAGAAGTTCACTCTCGAGTCCGCCCCGGTGACCATGCACATCCCGGAACTGGAGTATCGCGAACCGCCGAAGGCGCCGCCCGGGTGCGATCCCTATCGCCGGGAGATCTAGATCCAGAGCCCGCAACGCTTGACCTTCACACGGTGTCAAGCGGTCAGCTGGGTGGTGAAGGAGGTGGTCGATCATGACCGACCAGACAACCCGCCCACTCGATCGGGCGCTGGTCGCAGCACTGGCGGCCGACGACGCGTCGATGCGGCTGCGGGCCGCGATGGCAGCGGGCAGCAACCCGCATCCCGGCTACGCCGACGAGCTGGTCCGACGCTGCGGCGTGGAACCGGACTTCTTCGTGCGGGACATGCTGACCTGGGCCCTGACGCGGTTGCCCGCCGATCTGACTGTGCCCCTCCTCCTTCCCGAGCTGGGGTCGGCGTCACCGCAGGCGCGGGCGCAGGCACTGCACACCTTGTCGAAGATCGGTGACCGGTCGGCGTGGACGTCGATCACGCCCGCGCTCCTGCACGATGCGGACGACGACGTGGCTCGCGCCGCGTGGCGCACCGCGGTCGTCCTGGCCCCGGCCGGCCGGGCGGCCTGGCTCGCGAACGAACTGGCCGGCGAACTCGGCCGCGGGAGCACCGACGTCCGACGAAGTCTCAGCCGTGCCCTGGCCGGACTCGGCGACTCCGCGGCCGGACCGCTTGCCGCCGCGAAGAAGCGGGGTGGCCGCGCGGTGCAGGCGCACGTCGCCGCGACCGAACGACTGATCGAGGATCCGGACAGCGACTTCGCCGCCGAGTCGGCGTTCGCCTCGCAACTGACCAGCGCTGCCCCCGACGACGACTCGGCCGCCGGGCCCGCGAACGGGACCTGACGGTGCTGATCGGTGAGGTGGCGCGGCACACCGGCCTGAGCAGCCGGATGCTGCGCCACTACGACACACTCGGCCTCGTGCGACCGACCGGCCGGACGTCCGGCGGTTATCGGGAGTACTCCGAGGCGGACCTCGAGCGACTCATGCACGTCGAGAGCCTTCGATCGCTCGGACTCTCGCTGCGCGAGGTCGGCCGCGCGCTCGACGAGCCGGGGTTCGCACCGGACACGCTCATGGACCGCCTCGTCGAGGACACGAAGGCGAGGATGGCCGCCGATGCCCAGCTCCTCGCGCGTCTGCAGGACGTGCGGGGCGCCGGCCCCAGCGAGTGGTCCGCAGTGCTGGGAGTGGTCAGCCTGCTCCGTGCCGTGGAGTCCGACAACGCGGCCCACCGCCAGACTGCCGCGATACTGGCCGGCGAGGTCAGGGTGTCCGGGGAGTCGCTGGCGGACGCACTCCTGAAAGAACCGGACCCCAACGTCGCCGGTGCGCTTCGGTGGGCGCTCGCGCAGAGACCGGGCGGCATCGACCGGCTCTCCGAGGGAGCGGCGGATCGCGACCCGGCGATCCGGCGTCGCGCCGTCACCGCGCTCGCGGCGATCGAGGAGACCGCACAGGTCAGGTCGATACTCGAGAAGCTTCTCGACGACTCCGATCCCGCCGTCCGACGCACTGCTGCCCTGACCCTCGGGCGCCGCGGTGCCACGGTCGCGGTCGATGCCCTGGTCGAGCTCATCGGTGCCGGCGACCGCGATGTCGAGGCCGCCGAGATCCTCGCCGGCCACGAAGCCCACCGCGAGCGGATCGTCGACCTGCTCGTCGACCGCCTGGGCGCCGACCCGGATGCGGCCGTGCGATCCCGACTGGTGCAGGCACTGGCCGAGATACCCGGTACCGCAGCAACTTCGGCGCTGCAGAAGTATGTGTGCGACTCCGACCAGATGGTCGCACGGACCGCGATCGTAATCCTGGACCGACGGCCGCAGGACTGATAGATCAGCAGACGACGAAAACCGTGTAACTCGTGGGACTTCTGTTCACTTCTGTTCACTGCGGTTCACTGCGGTTCACTGCGGTTCACTGCGGTTCACTGCGGTTCACTGGCGGTGCTCCTGTTCACCAATTGTTCTGATGTGAATATTGCTGTCGTAGAACATCTTTGATGCTATTCGATTGTGGAAATCGCTCGTCTTCGAACGGATTGTCGAGTACCTTGGCGGCATGACCCCGATCGCCGAGATGCGAGACTTCGTGATCACCCTCGAACCACCCACCGACCCTACTGGCCGGGAGATCTTCGACCGACTGGACGAACTACGGTTGCTGTACAACGTCGTCGGTCATCAGATCGCCATGCACGCAGCAGCTTTCGATGCCACCGGCGCGGCGGACAAGGCGGGTTCCACCACGCGTGGAGTACTGATCGAGATGGGCTTCGCGCCGGGAGTCGCTCACCGCAGCGTGCGGGTCGGGGTCGGTGTCGACTCGCTGCCGAAGCTCGGCGACTGCGCCGCCGACGGGTACCTGGCGAGCGAAGGCGTCGACGCCGTTGTCCGCGGAATGTCCGTCGTCGAGAAGCAAACACCCACAGGACTTTCCGACGACGACCGAGCGGCGTATGAGTCCGAGCTGCTGGTTCAAGCGTTCTCGGGTGTCACCCCACCGAGATCGCCGACCACGCACGCACCATCGCCCACCGCATCGCCGACACCGTCGACGACGCCACCCCGGTTGCCAAGGACGCCTCGCTGAACGCGGTGAACTCGCACATCACCGACGACGGCCGCGTGGAGATCAAGGCCGACCTCACCGCTGTGGTCGGCGAGAAGTTCCTGTCCATGATCGACGAACGATCCTGCCCGCGACCCGAACCCGACGGCAGCGAGGATCGACGGACGCGCGAGCAGCGGTGGGCCGACGGCTTCGAGTTGTTGCTGGATCAGGCAGCGATCGGAGCGACCCTCGACACCAGCGGCTCGCCTCGAACCCAGCTGTTGGTGACGATCCCGGCCGGTGCGAAAGATCCGGCGCGATTGCCATGGGTCGGTCCGGTGTCGCAGACCACCGCCAAGCGACTCGCATGCGACGCCCTCGTGAGCGAGATCGTCCTGGACGGGGAAGGCGTGCCGTTACAGATGGGGACCAGCAGGCGTCTCTTCCCGTCCCACCTACGCAAGGCCATCATCGTCCGCGACCTGTGTTGCATCAAATGCGGTGCGCCCGCCGCACATACGCAGGTGCATCACATCGTGCCGTGGGTAGATGGCGGACCCACCGACCTCGACAACGGGTGCCTGCTCTGCCAACGCTGCCACACGCAGGTACATCATCACGGCTGGGAAGTGTCCATGGGATATGACCGCCACCCCTGGCTCATCCCGCCTGCTGACATCGACCCCCGACGCCGCCCGCGGCCCGCCTACAACCGACGCACGATGCGACTCGACGACGTGTTCGTGTAGGTCCTGCGCCACCGCACGCTTGCGGGACAAGCCATCCCAGACGGCCCGACCACCTGACACGACAACACCTCACGACCACAGATCCTGACGGCATGGCCGTCGCGGCGTTCCTTGACAACTCCACAGTGTGAAAGCCGAGCAAGACGTAGGCCGTCGGCGGTAGTGCTCGTGCTGGTGCTGCTGCGGGCGCGTGCGCCTGCATGGGTCGGCGCATCGGACGCCACAAGGGTTCGCGACGTCGGTCTCATTGGCAGTTGCATGGGTCGCCCTCACCAACTCCGCACGTCACACCTCAGTCGCCGCCGTGAGCGACGCATTACTCGACGCATTAGTCGACGCCATCAGTCGTCGCCGTCTTGGTCGCGTCAGTCGCCGCCGTGAGCGACGCATTAGTCGACGCCATCAGTCGTCGCGGTCTTGGTCGCGTCAGTCGCCGCCGTCTCGGTCGCGGCAGTCGTCACCGTCCCGGTCGCCTCAGCCGCCGCCGTCCCGGGCGTGTGTGCCGCCACCTCGGGTCCGGGCCTCGCGACCTCGGACGCTGCATGGTTCTGCACCTGGGTCCGCGCATCAGCCAGTTCATGGACCAGCGCGATGGTCTGCGAGCTGGTGCTGACCGTTCCGCAGCTCCGGCGGCCTCCGCAACCTTCCGGAGGCCCAACGCCGCGCACAGGATCGACACAGCGCCGACCAGAAATCGTCGGGACCGCAATTGGGTGTCGACTCAGCCGGTCGGTAGTCTGTTGGGCACTATGGCACCCGATCTGACCAGCCCCGATCCGTCCGGCGCATCCCACGGCGGCGGACGTCCGTACTACATCACCACCGCGATCGCCTACCCCAACGGCGCTCCGCACATCGGGCACGCCTACGAGTACATCTCCGCCGACGCGCTCGCGCGGTTCAAGCGGCTCGACGGGTTCGACGTCCGGTTCCTCACCGGCACCGACGTGCACGGGCAGAAGATGCAGCAGACCGCCGTCGCGGAGGGGATCCCCACCGCCGAGCTCGCGAAGCGGAACTCCGATCGGTTCCAGGCCCTGCAGGAACGCCTCGGGTCCAGCTTCGAGCGCTTCATCCGCACCTCCGACGAGGATCACAAGCGCGCGTCGGAAGAACTGTGGAAGCGGATGAGCGACCGCGGCGACATCTACCTCGACAAGTACTCGGGCTGGTACGACGTCCGGGACGAGACGTTCTACGCCGAGGCCGACACCCGAATCGACGAGTCCGGCGACCGCGTCGCCATCGACACCGGGCACGTCCTCACCTGGACCGAGGAGGAGACCTACTTCTTCCGCCTCTCGGCCTACCAGGACAAGCTGCTGGAGCTCTACGAGTCCCAGCCGGAGTTCGTCGGCCCCGACGTCCGGCGCAACGAGGTCATCAGTTTCGTCAAGGGCGGTCTCACCGACCTGTCGGTCTCGCGCACCACCTTCGACTGGGGCGTCCCGGTACCCGGACATCCCGAACACGTCATGTACGTGTGGGTCGACGCCCTGACCAACTACCTCACCGGCGTCGGATTCGTCGACGACCCGGAGACCTTCGCGCGGTTCTGGCCGGCCGACCTGCACATCATCGGCAAGGACATCATCCGGTTCCACTGTGTCTACTGGCCCGCGTTCCTGATGAGCGCCGGAGTCGAGTTGCCCAAGCGCGTGTTCGCGCACGGATTCCTGTTCAACAAGGGCGAGAAGATGAGCAAGTCGGTTGGCAACGTCGTCGACCCGGAGAACCTCATCGACGAGTTCGGCCTCGATCCGGTGCGCTACTTCTTCCTCCGCGAGGTGTCCTACGGTCAGGACGGTTCGTACTCCGCCGAGGCGATCGTGTCCCGTATCAACGCCGACCTCGCCAACGAGTTCGGCAATCTGGCCCAGCGCACCCTGTCGATGATCGGCAAGTACTTCGACGGCACCCTGCCGGCACCGGGCGACTTCACCGACACCGACAGCGCACTGCTGGCACGTGCGGATTCCCTGCTCGGCACCGTGCGCGCCCACATCGACAACCAGGCCATCCACCTGGCGCTCGAGACGCTCTGGTCGACGCTGGCCGAGACCAACCGGTACATCTCCGCTCAGGAACCGTGGAAACTCGCCAAGACCGACCTCGACCGCACCGGCACGGTTCTCTACGTCTGCGCCGAGGTGGTGCGGATCGTCGCGCTCCTGAGCCAGCCGGTCATGCCGGAATCCTCCAACAAAATCCTCGACCTCCTCGTCGTCGGCGACGATCGGCAGTTCACCGCCGTCGCCACGCGTCTGGAACCCGGTACCGCGCTGCCGAAGCCGACGCCGGTGTTCCCCCGGTACGAGAACTGAACCCGCACATCGAGAATGGTCGCGTGGGACGGGGTGGGGTCGGACTCGCTCGGCCCGGACGCGGTGGCGCCGGCACTCGACGTGCTGCGGGCACTGCACGCCGAGACCGCTGTGCGTCGCCTGCCGCCGCCGGCCGCACTGATCGGTGACTGGTACGACGCCGACGCCGTCATCGCCCCGTCGATCGAACTGACGCCCGGCTGCCTCCCGCCGGACGACCCCGACCGGTTCTGGTTCGGGTACCTCGGATTCCCCGTCCGCCCCCACGACGCGTCGCTGCCGCCGGACGTCGGCGGGCACACCGAGGGTGTGCTCGTACTCCGCGACGGGCGCTGGAGTCGCGTCGGCTCCGGTGTACCCGACTGGGCGGAAGCGGCGGTGCACGCCACCGGGGACCCGGCGGACTCCGTCACGCGTCGCGGAGCGGCGACCGGTCCGACAACGGAATGGCATGCCCCCGAGCCGGTCCCACATCTGGACGCCATCGCGCACTGCCTGGACGCGATCCGGGCCGGCGAGGTCTACCAGGCGTGCGTGTGCACCCGCTTCACCGGCACGCTGAGCGGCCACCCCGTCGAGTTCTTCACCGAACTCGCCGGCGCCACCGCGCCGGCGAAAGCCGCTTTCCTGCAAGGTGACTGGGGGTCGGTGGCAAGCCTGTCACCGGAGACGTTCCTGCGTCGGACCGGCAACATCATCTCGTCGTCACCGATCAAGGGCACCCTGCCCGCCTCTGCCGACCCCGATGCGCTGGCTGCCTCCGCCAAGGACATCGCCGAGAACATCATGATCGTCGACCTGGTCCGCAACGACCTGGGCCGGATCGCGGTGACCGGCAGTGTGCGGGTCCCCGAGCTCCTCACCGTCGTACCCGCGCCCGGGGTCTGGCACCTGGTGTCGCGGGTGGAGGCGATCCTGCCACCGGGCACGGGCAACGACGCCGTCCTGGCGGCGACGTTTCCGCCGGCGTCGGTCACCGGCACCCCGAAGCTGCGGGCGATGGAACTGCTCGAGGGCTGGGAGGCCGACGCGCGCGGCGTGTACTGCGGGGCGATCGGCATGGCCGGCCCCGGCCGGGCGCTCGACCTCAACGTCGCCATCCGGACCGTGGAGATCACGCCCGACGGGACTCTCGCCCTCGGTGTCGGCGGTGGGATCACCATCGACTCCGATCCGGCGCGGGAATGGCAGGAGTGCCTGGACAAGGCCGCGAGCATCGTGGAGCCGCGCGGTTCGGCATGATCTACCCCCTCGTTGGGTACGATTCCGCCATGACTGTGCCCATCCGGTCGTCCACCGATCTCGCGGTGCTCGATCGTGATCTGCGCCGTGACCACGATGCCTTCATGTCGGGCGGCTCCCCGCGTGCCGATGTCCCGGGAGATGTCGTCGAATCGTGGGGTCGTGTCCGGGCGGGCAGGCACCGGTCCACCGTCGACACGCACAACCCGGGTCACATCTCGGACGACGAACTCGAGACCCGCCGCGCGACGCACCCCCTCCGAGACGCGGTCCAGCCGTTGCAGCGACTGTTCGCCCAGTCCGCGGACGATGCCTCGATGACACTGGGCGTGTTCGACGCGGACGGCGTGCTGTTGTGGCGGGGAGGTTCGGCGTCGGTGCTCCCCGAGGCCGACCGGCTCGAGCTCGTCGAGGGCAGCCGATGGGACGAGAACTCCACGGCGACCACGGCGGTCGGCCTCGCCGTCCATCTACAGCGCCCGACCCGGCTGTTCGGTGCCGAGCACTACTACAGCTCGCTGCACGGACTGTTCTGCACCGCGGTGCCGGTGCACGATCACCGCACCGGCGACATGATCGCCATCGCGGGTCTGGCCGGCCCGGCCATGGAGATGCAGCCGGCGGCATCGGCGTTCACCTCCGCGCTGGCCGCCCTCGGCGAACACGAGATCACCCTCGCCCACCAGCGCGAGCTCGCCGACCTGCGATTCGCCGGCCAATCGCAACTGGCCGGGCTGCACGGGCCGGGACTGCTCATCGACGACGACGGATGGGTGGCCGAAGGGCGCGGCTGCACGCCGCCCGTCCGCGTCGCCGCGCCGACCGACAACATGCGGCAGTTCGTACCGGGGCTCGGGATCTGTGTGGTCGAGCGCCTCGGCCAGGGGTGGCTCGTGCGTCCGGCGGGCCCGTCCGGCCCGGTCCTGGCCGAGCTCTCCCTCGACGGCGAACCGTCCGTCACGGTCACCGGCGACGGCGAGCCGTGGCGCACCGTGCTGACCCGTCGGCACGCCCAGATCCTGTTGCTCCTCGCCGACGCCGGCGAACAGGGCCTCACCTCGCAGCGGTTGAGCCAGCTGCTCTTCGGCGACGACGGCCACACCGTGAGCGTGCGTGCCGAGCTGTCCCGACTGCGCCGGGTGGTCGGGGCGCTCGTCTCGAGCCGGCCGTACCGGCTGGCGCCGCGAGTGGAATTGCGGGTCAGCCCGGATCAGCTCGACGTCTTTCGAGCACCTGTTGGTAGACGTCGCGTCGAGAGGCACCGGAACCCTGCGTGACCTCGGCGCACGCGTCCTTGAGCCGCATGCCCCCGGCCACGAGTTCTTCGGCTCGATCAGCGAGGTCGTCGATGTCGGGTTCGGCGGCCACCGCACCGGCGATCACCACGGTGATCTCACCACGGACGCCGTTGCCCGCCCACTCGGCGAGTTCGGCGAGTCCGCCGCGCCGGACCTCTTCGTAGGTCTTGGTCATCTCGCGGCACACCGCGGCGCGGCGGTCCGGACCCAGGATCTCGGCCGCGGCGACCAGCGTGTCGGCGAGACGGTGGGGCGACTCGAAGAACACCGCGGTCCGGGGTTGAGAGACCAGCTCGCGTAGCCACGCGGCTCGCGCGCCCGGCTTCCTGGGTGCGAAACCCTCGAAGCAGAACCGCTCGGAGGGCAGCGCCGACACCGCGAGGGCCGTCGTCACCGCCGACGGTCCGGGCAGAGCCGTGACCGGCAGTCCCGCCTCGGCGCACGCCACCACCACGCGATACCCGGGATCGCTGACCGACGGCATCCCGGCGTCGGTGATCAGCAGTACCCTCTGCCCCTCGGCGATCGCGCTGACCAGACCCGGGGTGCGCGCGGCCTCCACCTGGTCGTAATAGCTGACCAGCCGTCCCCCGATCTCGACGTCGAGCGCCGCGGCCAGCGAACGGGCGCGCCGGGTGTCCTCGGCGGCGACGATGTCCGCGGTCTGCAGGGCCGCACGCAGACGCGGCGAGGCATCGTCGACCTGCCCCATCGGGGTGGCCGCCAACACCAGCCGGCCGCCCGGCGCGTGATCGGAACCGGGATCGGCGACCCCGGCGGCGTCGGGAGACACGGTCGGATCGTCGTCGAACTGGGGCGAGTCGGACTGGGCGGCGTTCATCGACAGCCAGCTTACGAGGGACCACTAGGATCGATCGGGTGACCATCACCGCCGTGCACGACACCCCCGTGTCCGGCGGCGACTCCCGGCGCCCGATCCCGCGATCGCGCCTGGGGCCGGAGGTTCCGTCACCGCTCTTCGGTGCCCCCGACCGCGGCCGTGGTCTCCTCGTCGGCGTCGTCATCGCGCTGCTGGCCACCGTCACGCGGTTCTGGGCCCTGACCCATCCCACCGACAAGGGCACGCCGGTCTTCGACGAGAAGCACTACGTGCCACAGGGCTGGCAGGTGCTGTCCGGCGGCAACTGGATCGAGGACAATCCGGCATACGGGCTGGTCGTGCATCCCCCGGTCGGCAAATGGATGCTGGCCGCGTCCGAGGCAGTCTTCGGCTACGGCCCGCTCGGTTGGCGCGTCGCGCCGGCCGTCTCGGGCGTCCTGATCGTCGTCCTGATCTACTGCGCGGTGCGCCGACTCACCCGGTCGACGCTGGTGGGAGCCATCGCGGGGATCTTCGCGATCTGCGACGGCGTGCTGTTCGTGCAGTCACGGATGGGCATGCTCGACATCTTCCAGACCCTGTTCATCGTGGCCACCTTCGCCGCGCTCGTCGCCGACCGCGACCAGGTCCGGGAACGCATGTATCGCGTCTACCTCGAGGGCCGCATCGCCGACAGTCCCTTCGGACCGCGACTCGGCTTCCGCTGGTACCGGTTCACCGCAGGCGTGATGCTGGGATTGAACTGCGGCACCAAGTGGTCGGGCATCTACTACGTCATCTTCTTCACCGCACTCGCGATCGGTTTCGACGTGGCCGCCCGCCGCGCCTATCACGTGCCACGCCCCTGGGTGGGCACGCTGGTGCGCGACGTCGTCCCGAGCGGAGCGAGTCTCGCGGTGATGCCGGTCGTCATCTACTTCCTGACCTACATCCCCTGGTTCACCAGCGAGACCGCCGTCTACCGCTACCAGGTGGGCAACACGATCGGTACCGACGGCCCGTTCGCGTGGGTGCCGGGTGCCTGGCGATCGCTGTGGTACTACGAGTCCGGCATCCTCGAATTCCATGCGGGGCTGACCAATTCCGCGGGCAATCATCACCCCTGGGAGTCCAAGCCGTGGACCTGGCCGATGAGTCTGCGTCCGATGCTCTATGCGCTCGAGAACGGGCCCGACCAATGCGGCGGGGGTGAGTGCGTGCGCGCCCAGATGCTCATCGGCTCGCCCGCGCTCTGGTGGCTGTCGTTGCCGATGCTGCTGTGGGGGCTGTGGTCGTGGATCGTGCGTCGCGACTGGCGGTACGCCGCCGTCCTCGTGGGATACCTCGCCGGAATCCTGCCGTGGTTCCTCGCCCTCGACCGGCAGATGTACTTCTTTTACGCGACTGTGCTCGCGCCGTTCCTGGTGATGGGTCTCGCCTTGTGTTGCGGCGACCTGTTGCGTTCGGCTGCGGCGACCGCTCGCGCCCGACCCGAACGCCGCGCGCTCGCGCTGCTGGTCGTCGCGATCTACGTGGGCCTGGTCGTGGCGAACTTCGTGTGGTTGTGGCCGATCCTCACCGCCTCCCCGATCTCACCGGGCCTCTGGCGTCAGCAGATCTGGCTGCCCAGCTGGGGCTGAGCGCACCACCTGGCGCGACCGAACGCGCGAGGGTGCCCACCCACCGGCTTCACCGTGGGGCGGGGAAGCGCGGTGCAGCCTCGTTGCGGTACTTCCGGTGGTACTCGGCGTAGAGGTCGGCGTTCTTCTCCCGGTCGAGCGAGTTGATGAGCTCGGGATCGAGGCCATGCTGGACCAGCCGGTAGCGGCGATAGACGCGGTTCAGCGCGATGGAGAAGAACAGGTACGACAGCAGGATCGGCATGGTCATGGTGATCCGCACCCCCCACGGCCCTGGGACGAACAGCATCGGCAGCACGAGGATGATGCACGGTATCGACCAGCGAGCGACCATCCTCGCCGCCGCGCCGGGGCCGACCAGGTCTTTGATCACCCAATCACGCACCGAGACAGGCAATCTGCCGCCGTACCAGTAAGCGAGGTAGCGCCACCAGGCCGGGCGAGAGGATTCGTGGGGCTGGTTCATGGGCGCACACTCCTGAGTTCGCGTTGTGCAACCAGGGTAGCATTTGTCCTAGGACAAAGAGGTGTGGTCCTCATCGCTCCGGCGCGAACCCGCCGGCACCACTGCCGCCCGCCCGGCAATGGTTGACTGGCAGCCAACGGGCGGCGGCGGACCCGCACGCGCCGGTCGACGTCAGCAGGGAGGTTGTGGTGGCCGTCGTGATCACCGGGCAGACAGCGAACGCGATCGTTCAGAGCGCTCGGGATGCGATCGTCTCGGGTCGACTCCGACCGGGCGATTCGTTGCCGCCGATCCGCGAGCTCGCGGCCGAGCTGGGCGTCAATCGCAACACCGTGGCCACGGCATACCGCCAGCTCGTCGCACTGGGCGCGGCAGACACGCGAGGCCGGGGCGGAACGGTCGTCGCCGACCGACTGCAGCCCGGCAGCGAGCTCGCCGTTCCCGCGGACGCCGTCGACCTCGCCGACGGCAATCCGGATCCCGCTCTCCTCCCCGATCTGCGCGCCGCGATCGCCGCAGCGCCGTACCGGCCCACGATGTACGGCACCTCCGCGGTGGCCCCGGCGCTACGGGCAGCGGCGCCGGTGCTGTTCGGCGACCATCCGCAGGAAGGCGAACTGGTCGCGACCCACGGCGCGGTCGACGCGATGGAACGGCTGCTGAACACCCACCTCGTCCGCGGCGACTTCGTCGCGGTGGAGAATCCGTGCTTCCTCGCCAGCGTCGGCACGATCCGCGTCAACGGTTACCGTGCGCTACCAGTCGAATTGGACGGATACGGCATGCGACCCGACCACCTGGCACGGGCGCTGGACGAGGGCGCCCGAGCAGTCATCGTCACCTGCCGCGGTCACAACCCCGGCGGAATCGCCCTGTCCGAGACCCGCGCGGGGGAACTCCGAGCGCTCCTCGAGCGCTACCCCGAGGTGCTCGTCATCGAAGACGACCACTTCTCGCTGCTGTCGGTCTACGACTACCGCCGCGTGATCCCGGACAACAGCCGGCACTGGGCAGTCGTCCGGTCCGTCGCGAAGTTCCTGGGTCCCGACCTGCGGGTCGCCCTCGTCGATGCCGATCCGACGACCGCGGCCGCACTCGACGCACGACTCCGTTCCGGCCGCCCCTGGGTCAGCCACCTGCTGCAAACCACCGCGGCGCACCTTCTCACCGATCCGGCGACGACCGAACTCATCGCCACCGCTCGCGACGAATATGCTCGTCGCACAGAATTTCTCATCGATGCACTCACAGCCGGTGGCGTCGCGTCGACCCTGGGACCACCTGACGGGATCAACACCTGGGTCGATCTGCCCCGCGAGGCCCCCGCGGAGAGGGTCAGCGCCGATCTCGCCCGTCGTGGCTGGGCGGTGCAACCCGGGACGATCTTCGCCGTCGACGGGGCCACTCCGCGAAATGGCCTACGCGTCACGACGTCCCGGCTCGACCGGACAGCTGCGGAAACATTCACCACTGCCCTCGCCGGAGCGATCGCTCAGCCGTGACCACGCTCCGCCGGCGGTCTCCCCCGGCGCGGACCCGCCGACGCCAGTGGGCCGCGCATCGTCGCGCGGCCCACTGGTTGTCGTCACCCCGTCCGGGTCAGATCGGTTGCTACACCGCGGGTCCGGTCAATCGGTCGGTGTCGCGCTGTCCCTCGTCCCGATGCCCGTCGGTACGACCGGCGTCGCCACCAGTCGATGCGGCGGGCGACGATCCGTTGGTCGACGCGGCGGGATCCGAACCGTTCGCCTGCTCGACGAAGTCCGGATCGATCCTCTCCAGATGGCGTACCGCGTCGGCGTCGATCGACTCGAGTTCACCGGTCGCGATGGCGAGCGCCTGCTCCCGGACGTGCTCGTCGACCTGGGCCGACAGCACGTGACGAGAGACGATCAGCGGGTCGCGCCGGAGGTCGAGATAGAGCGAGAAGCACATGCCGATCATCACCACGACGAACGGCAGTGCGGCGATGATCGCCATCGTCTTGATGCCGTCGAGGGCGTCGTCACCACTGATGGCCAGCAGCAGCGCCGCCACCACGCCGGTGAGCACACCCCAGAACACCGTCAGCGAACGCGACGGATGTTCGACGCCCCGCTGCGAGAGGGTGCCCATCACGAGCGACGCCGAGTCGGCACCGGAGACGAAGAAGATGCCGACCAGGATCATGACCAGCGCCGAGGCCACACCGGTCCACGGCAGGTGGGCGAGCACGTCGAACAGCGTGCTCTCGCTGGCCGCGGTGGCCGGATCGAAGGCCAGCGTGCCCTCGATGTCCTGATGGATCGCGGTACCGCCGAAGATGCAGAACCAGACCAGCGACACCGTCGTGGGCACCACCATGACGCCGATGACGAACTCCCGGATGGTACGTCCACGACTGATCTTGGCGAGGAACAGACCGACGAACGGGGTCCACGACACCCACCACGCCCAGTAGAAGATCGTCCAGTCGGCGAGCCACTGATGACCGGCTTCGGTCGTGACCGTCGCATCGGAGCGCGCCGCGAAGGTGGTGAGATCGGTCAGGTAGGCGCCCAGGGTCGTGGGCAGCAGGTTCAGGATGAAGATCGTCGGGCCGACGATGAAGACGAACAGCGCCAGCACCACCGCGAGCACCATGTTGATGTTCGAGAGCCACTGGATACCGCGGGCGATGCCCGACACGGCCGACGCAACGAACGCCGCGGTGAGGATCGCGATGATCGCGACGAGCAGCATCTTCGTCGGCTCGTTCACCCAACCGAGGGTGTCCAGGCCCGAGCCGATCTGCAGTGCGCCGAGACCCAGGGAGGCCACGGTGCCGAACAGCGTGGCGAAGATGGCCAGGATGTCGATGATCTTGCCGCCCGGCCCGTTGGACACCCGCGGACCGAGAAGCCGCTCGAACACGGCGCTCATCAGCTGGGTCCGACCCAACCGGTACGTGCTGTAGGCCAGCGCAAGGCCGACCACCGCGTACATGGCCCACGGGTGGAAACCCCAGTGGAACATCGTCGTCGCCATCGCCGCGCGGATGTCCTCGGGAGCGATTTCCGGTGGCGGACTGGCGAAGTGGTACAGCGGCTCGTAGGCACCGAAGAACATGAGCCCGATGCCCATCCCCGCGCTGAACATCATCGCGATCCAGCTCACGGTACGGAACTGCGGCTTCTCCCCGGTCCGGCCGAGCGGAATCCGGCCGTACTTGGACACGGCGAGGAACACCGCGAAGATGACGAAGCCCGTCGCGGAGAGGATGAAGAGCCAGCCGAGGTTGTTGGTGATCCAACTCAACACCTCGGTGGTGGTCGTGTTGAGGCTCTCCTTGTCCCCGATCCCCCAGATCACGAAGGCGATGACGAGCACCGCGGTCACGGTGAAAACCACCGGGTCCAGTGTCTGCTTCGGACGCCTAGTGATCACATCCTGTTCACTTGTCATTGTTCAAGCCAATCAATCTCGGTGCATCTATTCAAGTTCGTCCGAGCACACGGTTGAGCATCTCAACGATCACGGAATCGTCGAGGCCCAGCTCACGGGCGGTTTCGACGTACGCGGCGGCGGCCGCGAAACCGGCGTCGAGCGCATCGTGGCGACCGGCCCTGATGAACGATCCCTGCCGCCCGCGGGTCTCGATGACGCCCGCCGCCTCGAGTTCCCGGTAGCTGCGCGCGACCGTGTTGGCCGCCACGCCGAGTCGCGACGCCAGCGCCCGGACCGTCGGCAGACGTTCGCCGGTGAGCAAGTCCCCGGATTCGATCAGGTCGATGACCCCGACCCGCACCTGCTCGAAGGGCGGCCGGTCGGAGTCCGTGTCGATCCGCAGCGCGGCGAGCGCCGACCCGGTGGTGGCACTCATCGGGTCTCCGGACGAGGAATCCGAGGTCATGACGCGCTCCCTCCCCGAGGGTCACGGGCGAGCGGACACGACATGCACCGCGGCCCGCCGCGGCCCGACCCCAGTTCGCGGCCCTCGATCTCGATGACCTCGATGCCCGAGTCGCGGAGTCGCCGATTGGTTTCGGAGTTCCGGTTGTAGGACACCACCACGCCGGGGGCGAGCGCGAGCGTGTTGTTGCCGTCGTCCCACTGCTCCCGCTCGGCGGTCACCGGGTCGAGGCCGGTGTCGATGACCCGCAGCTTGGAGATCCCCATCGCCTCGGCGGCCGCGTCGAGGAAGGGCCGTTCGCCGGTGATCCGGACCGCGTCGGTCGCGGCATCGTGGACGAGGGTGAACGCGGACATGGTGTCGCGGATGTTGGGGTACATGACCACGGCGTCGGTGTCGACCATCGTGCAGACGGTGTCGAGGTGCATGAACGCCCGCGACTGTTCGATCGGCACCGCGAGCACGGTGTGCGCCAGGTGGTCGTCGAACAGGCTGCGCGCCAGCGCTTCCGCCCCGGCGGGCGTGGTCCGCTCGCCGACCCCGACGGCCACCACGCCGGCGGCGAGCAGCAGCACGTCCCCGCCCTCGACCGGCGCGACCTGCGACTCGTAGGCCCGTCGGGCGCCGGTGAACCTCGGGTGGTGGGCGTAGATGAGGTCGGTCAGCGACGTCTCCCGTGCCCGGGCGGGCAGCGCGAGCGAGGTGATCGCGAACCGTCCGCCGATCCAGAACGAACTGTCGCGGGTGAAGAGCAGATTCGGCAGGGGCTCGATCGCGAACTCGGGTCCGTGATGCATCCGCCGCACCAGCGACGACCGCTCGGCCGACGGGGTGATCGGCAGCTCGTCGAAGGTCATCCCGGCCATCAGCACGTACGCGAGGTCGGCCGGCGAGAGTCCGCGCAGATGCGTGGCGAGGTCTTCCGCGAGATGCGTACCCAGTCGCCGCGCACTGACCGCCGCCGCGATGCCCTGGATTCGGGCCGCACCGCTGTGCGCGATCGTCTCGGCGAGCAGATCGCCCAGGAGGTAGACGTCGACTCCCCGGTCGCGCAGCACCTCCGCGAACGCATCGTGCTCTTCCTGCGCGCGCCCGACCCACGGGAGCCCGTCGAAGAGGAGCTGGTCGCTGTTGCGCGGGGTGAGCCGGCGCAGTTCATCGCCGGGACGATGCAGCATGACCGCCCGCAGGGTGCCGACCTCCGAGTCGGCCCCGAGCGCGTAGTCGTGACCCGTCGCAGGGCCGTCGCCGGATGTCATCGGCGCACACGTCCGCTGGTCCGCTGAGCCGGGTGATCCGACTGTCCTGCACCGCTCATCGCTCAACCGTAATTCGTCGTCCGCCGTCACACATCACTCATCGACGCAGCGGGGGCGTGTCGGTGCCGTCGACCCGCCCGGAACGTCACCGTTCGTCGGACACGTCGCGGCGGACGGTCTCCGCGGCGCCGAGCGGATCGGCCCCCGGGTCGGGGTCGGCCGGTGTCGCGGATCTCGCGGACTCGTCGGTCGGCGTCATCGTGGGACCGTCGCCCACGATCGCCGGCGCGGTCTCCCGCGCGACGACCCACAGGACCAGCGCGACCGCCGCCACCACACCGGTCAGCACGAACGCCGGGCCGAAACCGACCCGATCGGCCACGAACCCCACGATCACGGGCCCGGTGACGGCGCCGAGGTCCGACGACATGCCGTACGCGGCCAGTGCCGAACCGCCTTGCTGGCGGTTGCCGAGAACGTCGGCTAGGGCAGCCTGATGCGTGGGTGCGAAGAGTCCCGAGCCCACTCCGGCGACCACCGACAACGCCAGTGCGACGCCGACGTTCGGGGAGAAGCCGAGCGCGATCGTGGCGACGACGGTGATGACGAGACCGGGCAGCATGATGGGCCGCCGTCCGAACCGGTCCGACAGCCGGCCCGCGACCAGGATCGCCAGCACGTTGCCCGCAGCGTAGATCGCCAGCACGATCCCCGCCATTCCCGCTCCGGCACCGAGACTCTCGGTGATGAACAGCGGCACCACCGCGACCCGGACGCCCATGGACGCCCAGCCCTGGGTGAAGTTCGACGCGAGGATCGCCCGATAGGCGCTGTCGCGCAGGGCGGTCCGGAAACCGATCAGCGCGCCGGTCGGGCCGTCGGCCTGGTCGGGGGCGATGACCTCCCGTAGCTGGGTGGCCACCACCGTCGACGCGACCAGCAGCGCGACCGCGTACACCACGAACGGCACGCGCAGGCCGAAGCCGACGAGCGCCGCCCCGATCAGGGGCCCGGTGATGCTGCCGATGAGGAAGCCCGCCGAGAAGAAGCCGGACACCCGCCCGCGAATGTCGCTCGGCGCCATGCGGATCAGCAGTGCCATCGCCGAGATGCTGAACATCGTCGAGCCGATCCCGCCGAGGCCGCGGAAGACGAGCAGCTGCCAATAGGTCTGCGCGAACGCGCACGCCAGGGTGCTGGCCGCGACGATCAGCAGACCGGTCAGGTAGATCCGCCGCTCGCCGAAGACGGTGACCAGTCGGCCGGTCGCGGGCGCGAACATCAACCGCATGACGGCGAACGCCGACACCACCGCGGTCGCGGCGGTGAACGAGACGTTGAAGGTGCGGGCGAAGGTGGGCAGCGCGGGCGCGATGAAGCCGTATCCGAGTGCGATGACGACGTTCGCCGACAGCAGGACCCAGATGCCGCGAGGGATCTGTCTCATGGCAGCTCGGGTAGGTCGTCGAGGGCCCGCGCGGTCAGGGTCCGGCCGAGTTCGATCATCTCGGAGGCCTTGTGGAAGTCGAGCGTGCGAACCGTCCGGCGGGGCACGCGGATCAGCACGTCGGGCGGATAGCCCGCGACCTGATAGCGGGTCAGGGCCTCCTGCATGATGTCGAGGGACCGGCTGAGCACTTCCACGCGTCCCATGCGGGCCGGCTCGTCGACGCCGAATCCGGCGTGCTCGGCGGACGGGACGGAGTCCGGCTCGGCTGCTGCCTCGACCGCGTCGGCACCGTCGCCGGTGGCGGTCACCGCGCCGTCGGTCGCGGACGGCTCACCGCGCTCGGTCGGGGGTACCTCGTAGCCGAGCCGGTCGCGGACCGCCCGGATGAACTCGTTGTCGAGGATCGGCGCCACGTTGCGGCGGAGCAGCCCCTTGGCCTTCGGTTCCCGGATGGCTCCCGCCTCCGGGCCGCCGTCGGAGCCGATGATGACGCCGATGGTCACGTCACTCGACACCGTCGAGGTGGGCGCCACCGGCAGCGGATCGAGGATGCCGCCGTCGGCGAGCAGCCGGCCACCGTGTTCGTGCGGGCTGATGACCCCCGGGATCGCGATCGACGCACGCAGGGCGTCGGCGAGGACTCCGCGCTGGAACCAGACCGCGCGACCGGCGTTCAGGTCGGTGGCGACAGCGGTGAACGGGATGGGGAGATCTTCGATCACGGTGTCGCCGAGGATCTCCCGTACCCGGAGCAGGATGCGCTCGGCACCGATGACGCCCGGCTTGGTCAGCGAGACGTCGAGCAACCGGACCACGTCGAGCTGGGACAGTCCGGAGATCCAGTCGACGTAGTCGTCGAGCTTGCCCGCACAGTAGAGCCCGCCGACGAGCGCGCCCATCGACGAGCCGGCGACGGTGACGATCTCGAATCCGCGCTCCTCGAGCTCGGCGATCACCCCGATGTGCGCGTAGCCGCGGGCACCGCCACTTCCCAGAGCCAGCGCCACGCGCGACGGTCGAGCCATGGGGCAACAGTACCGCCGCCGAATTCCCTCCCCGAAATCGCGAGCGGCGGCGATACCCGTGGTCGACGCCCGCGCACCGGCCGCGATCGTGGGTTCGCGGCCGCTACTGATCGGTGAGGAGGCGGCGCGGTCCGGGACCCAGTTTGTTGAGTTCGTCGCCGGGGTTGAGGAGGTGACACTCACCCAGCGAGAGGCACCCGCAACCGACGCACGAGCCGATCATGTCCCGCATGTTCTCGAGCAGCGCGATGCGGTGGTTGATGTCGTCCATCCAGCGTTTCGACGCCGATTCCCACATCGACTTGGGTGGCGATTCGTGGTCGCCGAGTTCGGCGAGCACCTCACCGATCACCGACAGCGGAATCCCGGCGACCTGCGACGCGCGGATGAACGCCACGCGTCGCAGCATCGCCCGGTGATAACGGCGCTGGTTACCCGAGGTACGCCGACTGAAGATGAGGCCCTGGTCCTCGTAGAAGCGAACCGCCGACGGGGCGATACCGGCCCGCTGGGCGAGCTCCCCGACCGAGAGCTCCAGCTTCTTCAGCGTCATGCGTCGATGGTAAGCGCCGTCCGCACATCGTCCTCGGCCCACGACCGGGGACGACGTGCCGCGTACGGCCGGATCAGGCGCGGACCACCATCACCGGGCACTCGGCGTTGTGCATCACCTTCTGGCTCGTCGAGCCGAGTAGCAGCCCGCGGAAGCCGCCCCGCCCACGACTGCCGACGACCAGGAGCGACGCGTCGGCGCCCGCCGCGTCGAGCAGGGCCTTCGCCGGCTCCTCGGGCAGCACGGAGCGTTCGATCGTCA
Source organism: Gordonia lacunae (assembly GCF_002149015.1). Classification (GTDB taxonomy): domain Bacteria; phylum Actinomycetota; class Actinomycetes; order Mycobacteriales; family Mycobacteriaceae; genus Gordonia; species Gordonia lacunae. The sequence continues at coordinate 121,158 of NZ_NGFO01000009.1, forward strand.
CGTCCGGGTAGTCCTGCGCGTATCCGGCGAGCCGTTCGGCGAGCACCTCCACTGCGTCCTGCGTCATCCGCGCCACCTCGTCGGCGCCGATGCCGTAGCCGTGCAGCGCGTCCGCGTCGAGCGGGGTCCACGTGTGCACCGCGCGCAGCGGGACGTTCCGCAGCGACGCCTGCCGGAAGGCCTCGGCGACCGCGGCGTCGCTGACCGGCGAGCCGTCGACGCCCACGACCACCGGGCCGGAATCGCTGCCCTCGGCGGCCACGACCGTGACCCGGCCGTGCGCGTGGGCGGCGACGCTCGTGCTCACCGACCCCAGGAACAGGCCCTTCACGCTGCCGAGACGGCGGGTGCCGACCACGATCATCGCCGCGTCCTTGCCCAGCTCGAGCAGCACCCGGGTCGCGTCGCCGTCGACGATCGAGGTGGCGACCGTCACCCCGGGCGCCACGTCCTTCGCGGCGTCGGCGGCGGCGTGCACGGCGTCAGAGGCGTCCTGGCGGATCGCGTCGACGACGTCCTGCGGAATGATGAGGCCCGGGGCGTAGTCACTCGTGCTGACGTCGTACGCTCCGACGACCTTGAGATCGAGACCTTCGGCCGCGGCCGTCCGGGCGGCCCAGCGCACCGCGCCCGTGGCCGCGTCCGATCCGTCCACGCCGACGAGTATCGCATTCATGTTGTGGCTCATCTCCTCTGATCTCGACAGCCCCGGGTGGGGTCCTCGGGTTCGGCCGCGGGTCCGTGCGGGGTCGCCCCGCGCGGCCCGGTTCGGCCCCGACCCCCATCCTGCCCCGGTGTGGTGGCCGCGGCAATGAGTACGAAGTCCTGATCGCGGTGGCTTTCTGCACGATTCGACCGCCGTGTAACCTGGTGGACACCATGACGTCACCGCTTCCGCAGAACGGCACCAACGACTTTCGCGCGATCCTGACCCACGCCGGGATCACCGTCGCCCTCGGACTCGGCCTGCTGCTCCTCGCGCACGCGACGTCGGGTTCAGTGCAGACCGTACTCGTCGTGGCCTCCCCCGTCGTGGTTCTGCTCGGCGCGAGCGCGATGCTGTATCGCACCTACCTGGCCTGGAAGCGCAACGGTCGCTGGCAGGTGTGGCAGGGCGGGGCGTGGTTCCTGCTGTTCTTCTTCATCGTGATGTTGTTCAACTCCGCGCCGCTCCTCTTCGAATGACCGCCGAGCGGCGATGACCGGCGACTGATCACCCCGGGCGGACGTGAGCCGACCGGTAGAGTCAGGACTCACCCGAGGTGAGGGAGGCGCCGTGTCTGTCGGTCCGACTCACGACGAGCCACTTCCGCCCGGCACTCTCATCGGGCCTCATCGCATCGACCATCTGCTCCGCCGGCGCCCGCACGGTACGGACTACCTCGCGACCGTCCGTCACGCCGGCGCCGGGCAGCCTCGGGCCCCGGGCTCGTCTGCCGAGCGGGTCGTGCTCACCGTCGTCGACCGGACGGCCTCGGCCGATCCCGCGTTTCGCAGCTGGTTCCCCGTTGCGGCCGAAAAGGCTTCCACGATGGGACATCCCGCAATCGCACGGGTCGCCGGGTACGGATCGGCCGACGGTCGGGTGTGGGTGGCGGTCACGCCCGTGCCCGTCTCCGACGCCGCACTGCTGATCCGCCGCCATCCCGACGGCATCGACATCGAGCTCGCGGTGCGCATCGTGTCCGTCGTGGGCGACGCCCTCGATGCCGCACACCGCCGACAGCTGGTGCATGGGAACGTCTCCCCCGCCGACATCCTGCTCGCCGAGTCCGCGGACCCGACCGGTCCCGCCGCGGCGACCCCCGGCGTGGTCACACTCACCGGCTTCGGCCTCACCGCACCGGCGCACGGTGACCAGATGCCGCCTCCGGCAGACGATGTCGCGTCTCTGGGTCGCACACTCGTCGAATTGCTCACCGGCACAGTCTCGGTCGCACGGCATCGGGTGGAGGGGGCTGTGTCACCGGCCTTCTATGCGGTGCTGGCACGCGCACTCGACGCCGAGTCCGATCACCGATACCGGACCTGCGCGGAGTTCGTCCGCGCTGTCGAACTCGCTCTTCATCTCACGTACACCGACGGCGACCCACCGACCGATGTCCTCATCGCGAACGCGCCCCGACCCGACCGCGTCCCGCAGGTGTTCCAGCCCGCCGGTCATCCGGACCGGCCGACGGAGATCAGCCCCGACCCGCGCCGGGCGGTCGGGGCGGCGAGACAGTCGTCGATTGCGGCGTCGACGCGGCGGCGTCGCCGGCATCTCGTGTACCGACGACGCCGACGTCGGGTTCGCGGTGTGGCGTACGCCCACGCCACCGGGACGCGCCGCTGTCACGGCCGGCCTGAAAGGCTATCCGGGAGACGAGATCAGCTGGCGGGACGGACCGGCATCGGCGAGCCGGAACAGCGTGGTCGACGGCTGGGTCGTCACGAATTTCACCGGTCCACCACGTGCGGAGTACACCCTGGTGACGACGTGGCCGGGGCACACCGGCCGCCAGATCCTCGACGATTGGTGGCGCACCGCACCCCTGGGGTGACCGGAACCGGCATGGGTCTCGCCCGCGCAATCGTGGTGCGAGACCGGTGTTCAGCGACCCCGGAGCGCGTCGATGCGACGGGCGACCTCCATGGCTGTCGACGGCCTCGTGCCGGCGAGGGCCAGACAGTTCGCGACGAGGGTGCGCTCGTCGCGGTCCAGGTTCTCCGAGAGCGCGGGCGGGGTCGACAGCGCCGCCCGGATCGCCAGCAGCGGTTGGGTGTCCGGCACCTCCCCGTACACCCCGTCGCCGGTGAGGGCGCGGTGCAGACAGGCCCCAAGCGACCAGATGTCGGTCGCACGCGAGGGCACGTCACCCGCCAGCAGCGCCGGGTCCATGTACTGCACCGCACCGGGTTGGGCGAAGCTCGTGATGGGTTCGTCGGCGGCGAGGACCCGGGCCAGACCGAGATCGGAGATCTTGCCGCCGGTCTCGGTGACCATGATGCTCGACGGCGTGATGTTGGCATGCGCGATCCCGGCTTCGTGCAGTGCGTCGACACCGCGCGCGGCGTCGGCGATCGCGGCCAGTTTCTCGTCCCGGCCGAGTTCCCGAGCCGGACTGCCCAGCGAACCGAGCGGGAAGTACTCCATCGCATACATGAACTGGCCCTGCAGCACCGCGTCGTACAGGCCCGCGAGGTAGGGCGAGACGACGGCGGCGAACGCCCGCAGTTCGCGCACGCCTCGGCGGTACGCGTCGTCGCTGCAGACACCACCGAAGACCTTCACCACCACGCGGTCGGTGGCCAGCCCCAACCGAGCGGGCGGCACGGCGAGGTAGAACGTGCCGTTGCCGCCCATGCCGAGTTTCTCGAGCACCGTGAAATCCGCCAGCTGCTGCGGGATCTCGACTGTCGCCATGTCAGTGCCTCTCCGATGATGAACCGATGTTCGGACGGGATGGATCGGGGGCCGCCCGCGACGGCGTGGGTGGGGCGGCCGACGTCGACGGATACAGGGATGCCACCCGGTCTCCCAGCGATTCCTCGCTCGTCCCGGTGTTGTCGACGACGATGACGGGGATCGGTGCGCCCGGGGCGTCCTCGTCCGGAGAAGCGATGGTGAACGACACCGCATCGTCGCGATGACGGCGAGGATCCAGGACCGACACCGACACCCCCTGTTCTGCAACGGCGTTGAGATCAGCAAGCCACCGACGCCGCGAGCCGGACGCGACGACGGTCAGCGAGCGCGACCCGAAGAGGGCCAGGCCCGCGGCCACCAGCACGGCGGTCCGACCGCTGCGACTGTCGGCCGCCAGACAGGTGACGGTGCTGCGACCCGGGGCCACCGCCGCATCGGCGGTCTCGTCGATGACGGCGACCGGAGCCGATCGCAGTGCCTCCCCCAGCGATCGGTCCACACTGTCCACGACGATGATGTCGGCGTGGGCGTTCTCCGACATCGCGTCGAGGTCGACGGCCGGATCGGCGCTGAACCGGCACAGAACCGAGACCGAACCCGCACCGGTCAGCGATGAGCCCAGCTCGGTGAGCTTCTCGACCGCCGACGCGATCGCCGCGAAGTCCGGCACCACCGGGATGCCGACCTCGAGCGGACGGGCCGAACGATCCGGAGCGGTGAGCAGACCCGCCAGCACGACGTCGAATCCGGTGGCGCAGTCGAGCATCCGCCGATGCCTCGCCCGCAGGTCGGTGACCGTTCCGACAGGATCGCGGATCAGCACCAGGACTCGCGGTGCGGTCGCGGTGGCCAGCGCGCGCCGTTCGGCTGCCGCGATGTCGTTGGCCACCACCCGGTCCGGGTACACCACGCGCAACAACGGCTCGGTCAGGATCGTGGTCACCAGCGCCATCACGACGAGCATGGCGAACAGCTCGTCACTCAGGACGCCGAGCTCCCGGCCGGCGGCGAGGATCACCAGTTCGGTGAGTCCGCGCGTGTTCATCAGCACCGCGATGGCCGCACTCTGCCTGGTGGGTATCGCACTCACCCGCGCGCCGGCGTAGGCACCGAGGAACTTGCCCGCGATAGCGACGAGCAGGACGAGGAGCAGCTGCCCCATCCCCGCGAACCCGATCTCGGTGAGGTCGACGTTGAGTCCGGTGACGACGAAGAACATCGGCAGCAGAAGCAGCACGCTCGCCTGCTCGAGTCGCTCGAGGATCTCCCGGTGCAGCTGTTCGGCCCCCACCTTCGGCATCACCGCGCCGAACACGAATGCGCCGAAGATCTGGTGGATACCGATGACGTCGGTCGCCGCCGCCGAGAGGAACAGCCCGATCAGGATGACCGCCAGGATGTCCGGGGTGAGGCGGCCGGCCGTGTCACGCCACTCGATCAGCTTGGCCAGCAACGGACGCACCACTCCGAACATCACTGCCGCGTACACGAGTGTGAGCCCGACGATCCTGGCTACCTCCAACGGGCTGCCGCCCTGGATGATCGCGATGATGAAAGCCAGCAGCGTCCACGCCAGGATGTCGTCGATCGCGGCGGCGGCCAGGCTGAACACCCCGGGGACGGTGCGCATCATCCCGCGGTCGGTGAGGATTCTCGCCAGCACGGGGAAGGCGGTGATCGACATCGCGACGCCCATGAACAGCACCATCCCGAGCCGTTCGATCTCCATGCCCCCGACCATGTTGTGCGAGGGATAGAGCAGCACTCCGAGCCCGGCACCGAGACCGAACGGCAGGGCGATCGAGAAGGCCGAGATACTCGCCGCCGCACGTTCGCGCCCCTTGGTCAACCGCATGTCCAGTTCGAGGCCGACGATGAACATGAACAGCACGAGGCCGATCTGCGCCAGGGCGCCCAGCAGCGGCCTGACGTCGTCGGGGAACAGCCACTGGTCGGGATTGCCGGGCAGGAGTCCCAGGAGACTGGGTCCCAGCGCGATCCCGGCGGCGATCTCGCCGACCACGGCCGGCTGACGGCACGCACGCGCGATCATCCCGCCCACTCGGGCGGCGGCGATGACCACCGCGACGTCGAGCAGCAGGAAGGCGATCGTGTGTTTCTCCATGACCTCGGATCCGTTCGCTCAGATGCGGGCGTGGTGCGACTCGAAGATGAAGTGCCGCCCGCCGATTCGGACATGCGATCCGGGCACCAGCACATGCGCACGGTGCGGCAGCAGACGGGTCTCGCGGTTGCCGTTGCTCGGGTCGGCGACGAAGGTGCCGTTGGCGGACCCGAGGTCGACCAGCTGCACCGTCCACTCCACCAGTCGGATCTCCACGTGCCGCCGCGACAGCTGACCGGTTTCATCCTGCACGCGAATCGGCTTGGGCGAACCCGCCGGTCCGCCCCCGGCCGATCCCGGCTCCCGGCCGATGACCAGGTCCTCGTCGAGCAAGAAGGTGAATCCGTTGTCGAGCAGCAACCAGCCCAGCGGCGGCCGTTCTCCCTCGACGAGGAAGGTCGTCAGTTGATCCATGCGGATTCCGCAGACCCCGCACAGCCACGACTGCGGATGGTTCAGATGGCCTCGCGAGCACCGTATCCCGTGCACCATCGCCCGCGATGCCTCGATCTTGACAACCTCGGTGGCGGGCTTCTGATGCTCTTCCTTCGGGAGGGGCGCGCGCGGTTCGAGAGGTTCGGCGAACGGATTCGGTGCGGCTCCGGGTTCGACGGGCGGGCGCCCGCCCGGCGGGGTGGCGTCCCGTGGCAACGGCTCGGCCGGGCGTGGGGCGTTCGGGGACAACGGCCCCGCCTCGAACGGACCACCCAGAGGAGTCGAGGTGAACGGCAGCGGTTCCGGTGCGGGCGGCCCGACGCTTCCGGCGCCGGGGGCCATCCGCTCGGTGGTGCCCATCGGGTCCGATTCCGGTTCCGGTGACGCCGGACGCGGGTCGACGACGGGTTCGACGTCGGGGACCGGCGTCTGCGCCGGACGTGGCGGCGGATCGCCGAAGGGAGATCCCTTCCGGATCGGTTCGGGCGCCGGCGATCCGGACTTTCCCGACTCCGGCTCGTCGAGGCCGTCCAGCGCCTCGGTCGGCGGCCCGGCGTCCGGGTCGGGTCGGGTGGATTCGACCGCCCGGTCCGGCAACGGCAGCGCCGATCCGTCCGTCCGCGGGTGCGCCGCCCGGTCGGGCACCGCGTGGAATTCGGTGCCGCGCAGTCCCAGTGGGGTATGCAGCAGCGCGCCCGCGGCGGGCACCGTTCCCTCGACCAGATCGAATCGCTCCTCGCCGACCTCGGCGGGCTCCGTGCCGGCGAGATACAGCCCGAGACCCTCGTACGGCCACGGCACGGCGCGGTCGTAGGTGTCGCCGGGTGCCGGCTCGATCCGTTTGCCGTCGGTCTCGCCGTACACCCGGCCCGAGAGGAAGATGGCGATGCCGGCGCTGTCGGGTGCGGCGAAGGCGATGTCGACCGGGCCTTCGGCGGTGGCCACCAGTTGGGCCAGCGCCCTCACCAGGTGCCGTCCGCGTCGGGGCGCCGAATCCGGCACGGCGACCGCTGATTCGATGTCGAGGAGGTCGGTGAGGAACGACGCCGGCACCGCGTCGTTCATCAGGCACAGGTACGCCGGTCTGCGGATCACGACGCCCGCGCCGGGAATCAGCGTCACGGTCGGTGTGACGCTGGGGATGTCAACCGGGCCGGTCACAGGAACCGGCCCCCCTGAAATCGCCAGTGGGGGAACACCGCACGCAGCGGCCCGTTGACCGCCACCCACACGAGCAGCCACGTGGTGACGAACTGGACCGAGAACACGAAGGGCGACGGTCGGAGCGAATCCGGGAGGAGCCCGGTGTTGTCGATCACGATCCAGACGAGGATTCCCTCGTTGATCGCCGTGAGGAGCCCGAACAGCGTCGGCCAGTCCTTCTCCCACCGGAACTGCTGGAGGAAGTGGTACAGGAATTCCCAGAGCACCCCGAGGACGATGACGGTGAGGAGCACGGTGAAGGCGACCCGGTAGACGTCGAGGATCGACGGATCCCCGGTGGAGATCAGCCACAGGAACGGGACGAGCACGATGGTCCACAGCCCACCGAGGATGCCGAGCACGAGCACGCGGGTCTGGATTCGCCCCCACAGGGTGGGCAACATGTCAGTCGACTCCCTTGTTGTTCATCCAGCGCCACCACTGGGCGGTCGACCGCCAGGGCGTCAGTCGCTTGCAGAACCCCTGGCGCGCCAGATCGTCGACGATCTCCAGGGCGGCGATCTGCAGACCGAGGAATGTGTCGACGCCGGGAAAATAGCCACCGAGCGTCGCGCTGCCGGACGCGTAGAGCTTGCCGTTCCCGCTCCGCGTGCCCTTCAGCTCGAAGTCGCGTTCGACGTCCATGCGGCCGACGGGGTTGATGCCGGCTCCGGTGTGGTCGAGCAGGTCGCGCAGTAGGCGGTGCTCGCGCACATCGGCTTCGAGTCCGGTGCAGTCGATCACGTAATCGGCGTAGATCTCGAAGGTCCCGTCGGGCCGATGCTCCTGTCGGATCGGTGCGTGCGGGTCGACCCGCACCGTGGTCACCACACCCTGACCACCCGCGGCGGGGACCAGGCTCTCGGCTTTGCCGACGGCGGCGCGGTACCAGCCCTCGCGTCGCCCGCGCGCCAGCTGCTCCTGCCAGTCGTCGCGGACGGGCGTGTTGGTGCCGCCCATCTGCTTGTACGCCTCGGCCCGCTCATGCCCCTCGAGCTTGCGCATCCGGGCCTTGAGCTGTCCGCCCCAGACCGACTTCGGGTAGTTGAACCCCTGAAAGGCCCAGCCGTCCTTGCCCTTGCGCCGCATGAAGATGTGCGGTCCGTGCGGTTTGTCGTAGTACGTGCGGAACAGGTGCACGATCTGCGTCTGGAGTCCGTACGCGTCGCGATCGTCGATGAGCCGCTGGAGGACTCGGGAGGCGACGATCCCGGCCCCGCGGATCACCACGGTGCCGGGCTTGCGCTGCAACGACTGGTAGATGTGCTCGTGGGACTCGTAGGCGTTCACGACCTTGCTGGCGTCCCGGTAGGTCTCCCGGAACGCCTGCAGATCGGGCAGGAGTTTGATCCCGGGATAGCCGATCGCGACATGGACCCACTGGCTGCGGAACGCCACCCGCTTGGTGGGCGACGTCCCTTGCGGCGGTGTGAGGATCGTGAAGTACCCACCACCGGCGCGGCGTCGGATCATGCGAACCTGGCCGCGGTGCAGGCACTTCAGGTAGCCGATGCGCTCGCATTCCTTCTCCATCGAGGCGAACGCCTGTCCGGCCTTCGGCGTGTAGAAGTTCGCGAAGACGGGTTCCACCAGCACATTCCACAGGGGCTTGAACTTCTTGTCCGCCCACGCCTCCCGGACCGCGTACGACGGGAAACCCCAGATGTTGTCCGGGGTCGACGCCGAGTCGGAGCGCAGGCGCTCCCCGCGGGGGATCTGCGACACGCGCGTCAGGTACTCGTAGCTGTGCCACGGCACGTCCTGTGGGCCGAGCACCGCGATCCGATCGAGCGGCACCCCGCTGATCCGCAGATAGTCGACGGTCACGAACGAGCCGATGCCCGACCCGACGGTCACGAACGGGACGTCGACGACGGGAATGCCGGCTCCCTCGACCATCGCGTCGGTCCAGATGTCGGTGTCGATGAGTTGCGGTGTCAGGTCGCCCACGGCACCGCCGGGGCCGGGCGCACCCCGGTGCGGCGAGCGCGGGGCCTGCCGCGGCATCGGGCCAGGAGGGGGCGGAAGCGGCGGACCGGGCCGGCGCGGTCCCGGCGGACCCGGACGGGGACCACCCGGATGGGGCATACCCGGTGGAGGTCCGCCCGGCGGGGGGACGACACGCGTCGGCCCCTGCGGCGGCTGGTTCACGACCGGCTCCGGGCCCTGGTCACGACTGCCGGCGATCCGCGACGGCCGGCATGAAAGGAGTACGCCGGGCCCCGGAAGCGCTGGGACGCGTGAACACGACGGGACATCGCTCCTCCAGGTGAGCAGACACGGGCACGGACGGTGCGGTAACTCTAACCCGCGGCCAACCCCCCGACGGCGTTATATAACCCGATCGAATTACACCCGTCGCACCAGGTCAGCCGCCGGAGTCCGACGTCCGCCCCAACGAGCACCGGGCCATTGTGCCGGTATCGAACGTGACATCGAGTGTTGACAAATACGGCGGCGCCGAAATACGTTCGAGTCATCCGCTGTGGTCTGTTTCACCGACCGAGCCGCCCACCCGAAGGGATGCGACGATGACGAAAGCACTGACCCCGACCGATCGGGAGCACGAGGCCCCCGCCCGCTACGTGCCGCAGCACGACAAGTCCGGCGGCGACCACGACTACGGTCAGGTGCTCGACGACCTGTCCGCGGCCTCGGTCCACCGCAACTTCGACCCCTACATCGACATCGACTGGGACGCGCCGCACATGGCGATCGTCGACAACGATCCCCGGTGGATTCTTTCCTATGAGGTCGATCCGATCGGTCGTCACCCCTGGTACCAGCAGCTTCCGCAGGAGAAGCAGATCGAGATCGGCATGTGGCGTCAGGCCAACGTCGCCAAGGTCGGCCTGCAGTTCGAGTCGGTCCTGATCCGCGGGCTCATGCAGTACAGCTTCAAACTCCCCAACGGCGCGCGCGAGTTCCGGTACACGACGCACGAATCCAAGGAGGAGTGCAACCACACCCTGATGTTCCAGGAGTTCGTCAACCGGACCGGGATGAACGTCCCCGGCGCCAAGCTCGGCTACCGGCTGATCTCCCCGCTCGTCCCGCTCGTCTCGACGATCTTCCCCACCGTCTTCTTCTTCGGTGTGCTCGGCGGCGAAGAGCCGATCGACCACATCCAGAAGGACTTCCTGCGCACCCGGGCGAGCCTGCACCCGACGATGGCCGCGGTCATGCAGCTGCATGTCGCCGAGGAGGCTCGTCACATCTCCTTCGCCCATCACCTGATCCGCGAACAGGTCCCGCAGCGTGGACGAATCCAACGGTTCCTGTTGTCGCTGATGCTCCCGTTGACGATGCGCATCCTCTGCGGCGCCATCGTGGTGCCCCCGCGCAGCTTCGCCAAGCGGTTCGACGTGCCCGACGAGGTCATGAAGGACATCTTCTGGCGTTCGCCGGAGTCGAAGCGGTTCCTGCGCAACGTGTTCGGCGACGTCCGGATGCTCGGCGAGCAGAGTGGTCTGATGAATCCGGTCTCGCGTCTGCTGTGGCGTGCGCTCGGCATCAGCGGCCGCCCCTCGCGATTCCGCAGCGAACCCACCTACACCGCGGCCTGAGCCGGACACCGAACGCAGGTAGAACCCGAGACCATGCCACACGTCGTCACCCAGGCGTGCTGCGGCGACGCGTCGTGCGTGTACGCATGTCCCGTCAACTGCATCCACCCCACCCCTGAAGAGCCCGATTTCGGCATCGCCGAGATGCTGTACATCGATCCTGCGACCTGCGTCGACTGTGGCGCATGTGTCAGCGCGTGCCCGGTCGGCGCCATCGTCCCGGGGCATCGCCTGCCGGCAGGCCAGGAACGGTTCGTCGAGGTGAACGCGACGCAGTACCACGATCCCGCCGACGGAGCCGCGCGGTTCCCCGTCGACCCGGCGCGTCGTCTGCCACTCGCGCCCATCGACCGGCCGCGACAGCTGGCCGTCGACGCCTCGATCTCGATCGGCATCGTGGGGTCGGGCCCCTCGGCGATGTACGCCGCCGACGAGCTGCTGCGGCAACCGCAGGTGTCGGTCACCATGTACGAACGCCTCGACCGGCCGTTCGGGCTGGCACGATTCGGAGTCGCGCCCGATCACCTGCACACCCGCAAGGTGATGGAGTTGTTCGACGACATCGCACGCAACCCGCGTCTGGAGATCCTGCTGAACACCGAGGTCGGGCGGGACCTCACCCTGGCCGAGCTGCGCGCCCGGCACCAGGGCGTCATCTGGGCGGGCGGTGCCCCCACCGACCGGCGACTCGAGTTGCCCGGATTCGATCTCCCCGGTGTGTCCAGCGCGACCTCGTTCGTGGGCTGGTACAACGGCCACCCCGACTTCACCGGCCTCGACGTCGACCTGGACACCGAGCGTGTCGTCGTGGTGGGCAACGGCAATGTGGCCCTCGACGTCGCACGGATTCTCGTCGCCGACCCGGACACCCTTGCCGCGACCGACATCTCGCGTCCGGCCCTGGCGACCCTGCGGACCTCGTCGGTACGCGAAGTCGTCGTCATGGGCCGCCGGGGACCCGCGCACGCGGCGTTCACCCTGCCCGAACTCATCGGACTGGTCGATTCGGGTGTGCCGGTCACCGTCGATCCCGCCGATCTCCAGGCGCTCCCCGCGTCCGCCGAACTCGACGCCACCATCCGCGCCAAACTCGAGATCCTGACCGAGTGCGCCGCACGCCCGGCACCGGCTGGGCGCCGAATCCGGCTGGCGTTCTTCAGCTCTCCGTCCGAGGTGACCGCCGGCCCCCACGGTCGTGCGAACGCGTTGGTCGTCGGCCGCAACCGGCCGGTCGTCGACGACACCGGGGCCGCGGTGGGCATCGAGCCCACCGGCGACACCACTACTCTCGAGACCGGACTGGTCCTCACCTCGGTCGGCTACCGCGGTGTACCGGTACCCGGTCTGCCGTTCGACGACGCCGCGGGGGTCATCCCACACCTCGACGGCCGCGTTCTCGACGGGACCGAACCCGTGGCGGGCATGTACGTGACGGGGTGGATCAAGCGAGGTCCGTCGGGCTTCATCGGGACCAACAAGACCGATTCCGCACAGACCGTCGCGTCGTTGCTCGATGACCTCGAGTCGAACGCACCGGAGGTCTCGGTGCCGCGTCGGCGTCGGCTACTCGGTCGACGTCTGGGTGTCGCGCAGTCCGTCGCAGGCCTCGACGGCGGGGCCACTGCACTAGATTGAGCAGCCATGGGGCCCGCGTATCAGCGCACCACCGTGCGTGCCGATCTGTCTGACCTTCCCGCCGACGTCGCCGCCACGCTGCGCGACCACGCCGACTCGAAGCAGCTCACCGTCACCGATGACCTGCCGGCGTGGGTCACCCGGAGCATCAACCCGCCGTCGACCACGTTCCTCGGCAAGGTCTTCGGGCGACGCAGCAACCCGGTCGACCCCGACTCCGAGCACCAGACGCTGATCGTGCTGCATCCGACCCACCTGATCGTCGTCGTGTCCGGGGCCGAGCGCGGAGTCGCCGCGTTGTCGTGTCCGCTGGCCAACGCGTCGATGTCGTCGACCCCGTATGTTCCCGAATCGGATGGCTTCTCGGTGACCGGGTTCGCCGGCGACGAGGGCCGCGCGGGAAGCTTCTACCTCGGGACCGGGGAGCCGGCCGGACCGGAGTGCCGCGAAGCGGTCCGCGCGGCCATCGTCGCCGCGAAGAATCCGTGAGCTCCGCGGACTGCCCTCCCGCCCTCTCCCGACCCGCCCTCGGCATCACGCTGGCCCTCATCTCCTCGGCCTGCTTCGGCATCTCCGGCGTACTCGCCCGGGCCATGATCGAATCGGGTTGGTCGGCCGGCGCGACGGTCACGGTGCGCATCGCGCTCGGTGGACTGGTGCTGGCCGTACCCGGCCTGCTCGCCTTCCGTGACCGGCGCCGCCCCATCCCGGACCGGCCCACCCGCCGTTCCTGGGTGGTGCTCGTCAGCTATGGCCTCCTCGCCGTGGCGGGTTGTCAGCTCGCCTACTTCTACGCGGTGACCTACCTGCAGGTCGGCGTCGCGTTGCTCATCGAGTACACCGCCCCGGTCGCGGTGCTGGTGTGGATGTGGCTCCGCCACGGTCAGCGGCCGGGACGGGTCACCGTCCTCGGTGCAGCCCTCGCGATCGGCGGACTCGCGCTCGTGCTCGACCTGACCGGCGACGTCCCGATCAGCGCGGTCGGAGTGCTGTGGGCGCTGGCCGCGATGGTCGGGGCCGCCGCCTACTTCGTGATCTCCGCCGACGACCGCACGGGCTGGCCGCCGTTGAGCCTCGCCGCCGGCGGCCTGCTGATCGGCGCACTGGCCCTCGTCGGCGCCGGACTGACCGGGCTCCTGCCGATGACCATGACCACCGGTCCGGTCCGGGTCGGTGCGCTCGAGGTGGCCTGGTGGATGCCGCTGGTCCTGCTCGGCGTGGTCTCGGCCGCCATGGCCTACGGCTTCGGTATCGCGGGCGGCCGGCTCCTCGGTGCGCGCGTGATGTCCTTCGTCGCGCTGTCCGAGGTGCTGTTCGCGGTGGTGTTCGCCTGGCTGGTTCTCGACGAATTGCCGGCGCCGATCCAACTCGGCGGCGGCCTGCTCATCGTGCTCGGCGTCGTGTGCGTCCGCCTCGGCGAGGCCGCCCCGGCAGTGCCACCCGACTGAGGATCACCGTGCGCGTTTGTGAATAATGTTGCGCACGTTGCACATCTGTCCACAGGTTCGGCGTGTTGGGACTGAATGTGTCGCACGTCGCAACCGGCCGGGGTACTGTCGTGCCCCATGTGGGGGGAGGAACCACGCGCGACGGGGATGTTCTCGAGGTTTGACTACATCGACGCCGCGCTCGCGACCGGGGATCGTTTCACCGATCTCGTGCTCGGGGTCGACGACCCCGACACCCGGCTCCCCGACGCTCCCAGCTGGACGCTGACCGACTGCGCGGGTCACGTCGCGATGGCACCGTCGCGCTTCCTCGGTCTCGCCCGTGGCGACGGGGAATGGTGTTGTTCGGCCGTCGACGTGCCCGACTTCAACGCCAAGCAGATCGCCAATCTACCCACCCGGGACGTGCGGGTGCTGTGCCGCCGGCTGGCCGAGGACCTGCGTGAACTCGTCGACGAGGTGTCGCACTTCCATGCCCAGGTCCCCAAGATGCACTTCGACGGCGATCGCCTCATCCGCGCGGACGCCGCACTGGGTCTGCTGATCGGTGAGTTCGTCGTTCACGCCCACGACATCGCACGCGCCGTCGGCGCCCGCTGGTGGGTCGAGCCCGAGGTGGTGCTGATGGTCATCCGCGCCCGCCAGCACATCCTGCCGAGCTGGGTCGATCCCGAGAATGCCGCCGGGCACTCCGGCACCTACGACATCCGGCTGCGCGGGTGCGGTGAGCGCCACGTGTACGAGTTCACCGACGGTGAGCTCGTGATCGACCCGCCGGAACCCCGCCGCCCCGACGTTCACATCAGCGTCGACCCGGCCACTGCCCTGCTGGCCGGATACGGCCGGGTGTCGCCGGGATGGATCGGCCTCACCGGCAAGGGGATCGCCTGGGGCGCCCGCCCATGGCTCGCACCGCGGCTCGCCCAGCGGTTCTTGCCCGCCTGAGCGGCCGCGCTGCTTCCTGATCCGAAAGAAGCGCAGACCCACCGGCCCGCCCCGCTCCCTGCGGAGCGCCCGGAGCCTGCGGAGCGCGCGACCCTTCCGCTCCCTGAGGAGCCCCCGGAGCCTGCGGAGCGCGCGACCCCCCGCTCCCTGAGGAGCGCCCGGAGCTTGCAGAGCGCGCGACCCCCCGCCCCCGAGGAGCGAAAGCGACGAGCCTCGAAGGGCGGCGACCATGGTCACCAGCCCCTCGAGGCTCGCTTCGCTCGCACCTCGGGGAACAGAGGGCTCGCTTCGCTCGCGTGGGCGAGCGCCGTTCTTCGATTATCGCGGCTGACGTATCAGGTTCAGCGACCGGCCGGTGAGCCGGCGGGACGGCTCACCCGGCGTCCCTGCCCGCGGCTGCCCGCGCGCTGCTGGTCGCCGGCACGCGAGTGTCCCGTGCCCCGACCCTGACCGCCTGTGCGGCCCTCTGCCGAGCGCGAACCGCTCGACCGTGAATCGCTCCGGGCCGGGCGACCGCGGCCCTCGCCGCGAGTTCCGCGCGAGTCACCGCCGGCAGCGTTCCGGCTGCCACCGGTTCCGGCGCTCCGGCTCTCGCCTCGGGCGCCGCCGTTGCCGCCCTGGCCGCGGCCACGACCGCCGCGGCGATTTCCCTGTGACCGGCCACCCTGAGCGCGACCGCCCTGGGACCGGCCACCCTGAGCACCGCCGCCACGCGCGGCTTCTGCAGCAGCGCGTGCCGCTGCGGACACGCGGGGCGCGCGGTCGCCGACGAGTTCGTCGACGGCTGCCGACGAAGCGTCGACCGAGACGGGGGTCACGGAGATCTTTGCCTTGCGCAGCAGCTGCGCGACCTCACGACGCTGCTCGTGCAGGCACACGGTCACGACGTCGCCGGCCGACCCGGCCCGGGCGGTACGGCCCGAGCGGTGCAGGTACGCCTTGTGCTCGGCCGGCGGGTCGACGTGTACGACGAGCTCGATGCCGTCGACGTGCACACCGCGGGCGGCGACGTCGGTGGCGACGAGGACGCGGACGTCACCCTCACCGAATGCGGCGAGGTTGCGGTCGCGCTGCGCCTGGCTGAGGTTGCCGTGCAGGTCGACGGCGGGGATCCCGGTCTCGCTGAGCTTCTTGGCGAGCTTCTTGGCCTGGTGCTTGGTGCGCATGAACAGGATGCGACGCCCGGTCCCGGAGGCGAGTTCGGCGACGAGATCCTGCTTGTTCGCCGAGGAGACCTCGAAGACGTGGTGGGTCATCGCGGCGACCGGCGACTCGGCCGAATCCACCGAATGCAGCACCGGGTTGTCGAGGAAGCGCTTGGCGAGCTTGTCGACGCCGTTGTCCAGGGTCGCCGAGAACAGCATCCGCTGGCCGTCGGCGGGGGTCGCGGCCAGGATCTTGGTCACGACGGGGAGGAAGCCGAGGTCCGCCATGTGGTCGGCCTCGTCGATCACGGTGATCTCGACCTCGTCCAGGCGAACGATGCCCTGGCGCATCAGGTCCTCGAGACGCCCGGGGCAGGCGACGACGATGTCGACGCCGCGGCGGAACGCCTGCTCCTGCCGGGTCTGCTTGACTCCGCCGAAGACGGTGGTGACGGTCAGTCCCACGGAGGCGGCGAGCGGTTCGACGACCGCGGCGATCTGGGTCGCGAGCTCGCGGGTCGGAGCCAGGATCAGGCCGGTGGGTGCCCCCACGTAGCGCTTGACCTGCATCTCGGCCAGGCCGGCGACGAGCGGGATGGAGAAGGCGAGGGTCTTGCCCGATCCGGTCTTGCCGCGACCGAGGACGTCTTTGCCGTCGAGGGTGTCGGGCAGGGTGTCTGCCTGGATCGGGAACGCGTCGACCTTGCCCTGCGAGGCGAGGACCTTAACGAGTTCGGCTGGAACACCGAGAGATTCGAAGGACACACCCGGAGCGGACACAGCGGCGTCCGAGGTGGTGGTCGTCGGGGTTTCGAGTACAGCAGTCATGTGGTGTGCAGGTGTCTTCCTGTGCTTGGCACGCGAACAGCACGACTGACGTGCAAGGGCGGTGCCGATGGCGAACACGCGGGTACGCGAGCTCGTTCGCCGTATGAAGTCAATGGCAGGCGGCCGACGGTGTCGGAATCTCCGGACCTGCGAGAGAGGCGTTCTACGACGCTAGACGCGGCCCGTGGGGGCGCATCACTTCTGGCAACAGTACGCGTCGGTAATCGATACCGCGAATCGCTGTGATGCAGGTCGCGTTTCGCGAGAACCTGGCCCACACGCTCAGAAGGCCTCGCTGAGCATCACCGCGACGGTGCCGGGCTCGAGTGCGTCGAAGACGTGCTCCACATCGCCGGGATACGAGATGTAGTCCCCGGCCGAGAGCACCTCGGGGGCGTCGCTGGGTCCGAGACGTGCACGGCCGCAACTGATCACCACATGTTCGAGGATCCCCCGCGCATGCGGTGCGGAGACCCTCGGTTTGCCGGGTTCGGCTCTGATGACGTACATGTCGCGCCGTGAACCCGGCGATGCGGTGGACAACAGGGTCGCCGAGTAGTCCGCGTCCGCGGCCGGGATCACCGGGCCCTCACCGAAACGGATGACCTCGACCGTGGGCGTCGGCGAATCCAGCAGCGCCGAGAACTGCACTCCCAAGGCCGTCGACAGTGCCCACAGTGTTTCGACGCTGGGGTTCCCCTCCCCTGATTCGAGCTGGGACAGCGTCGACTTCCCGATGCCGGCACGGCGCGCGAGTTCGGTCAGGGACAGACCGGCCCGTGCCCGTTCCCGTTTCAACGACGCGGCGACGAGTTCTTTCGGGTTCACCGACCGTGCATCGTTCATCGAACCGTCCGATCGTCCATCTTGACGAACACCCTTCTTCTGTTCACTATGATAGTCATGCGTTCGGCTTGGAGAACACTCGACACCGCGACCCTGCGGGCCGTCGTGGTGATGTCTCTTTCGGTCCTTGTCATCGGGATGTCGTACGGGGTGGCCGCCCACAGCGCGGGTCTCGCGCTCTGGCAGATCGTCCTGATCGCCACGGTCGTCCTCGCCGGGTCGTCGGAGTTCGTCTTCGTCGGCATCCTCGCCGCCGGCGGGGTACCGATCCTGGCTGCGCTGGCGGGCCTGTTGGTGAACACCCGCAACTTCGGCTACGGCCTCGCCGTCGGAAAACACCTGCGCGGCGCTCCCGAGATCCTGTTGGGCGCACACCTCATCAACGACGAGACGGCGGCTCTGGCGACAGCCGAGCCCGATTCGCGACGTGCACGCGCCGCATTCCTGTTGTGCGGGCTGGGCGTTCTCGTGTCGTGGCCCGTCGGGGCAGCCCTGGGCGCCGCCCTCGGCGGCGTCGTAGCCGACCCGGCCGGCCTCGGCCTCGACGCCGCTTTCCCCGCCCTACTAGCCGCACTGGCCATTCCGGCCCTTCGCGACGGCGCCACCTGGGCGGCGGTGACCATCGGCGCAGCGGTCGCCGTGGCGTCGACGCCGTTCCTGCCCGCCGGGTTGCCGATCATCGGTGCGCTCGGTGGATTTGCCGCGCTCGAGACGGTCCGGCGGTTCCGCACGACGACCACACGAACACCGGATCCGTCCGTCACGGCCGCCGACGACGACGCGGACGTCACGTCGCGTGACGTCCCCGTGCACGACACCATTCGGAGTGGGCGATGACCACCGGGGTCTCGCTCGCGATCGGTGTCGCACTCCTCGCGGTCGGCACCTACGCGATGCGCGCCGCCGGACCTGTTCTGCGAAACCGGATCTCGGTGTCGGAGGCGACCGAGAAACTGATGGACCGGGCGACCGTCGTCCTGCTCGTCGCCGTGGCGCTGACAGGCGCGTTCTTCATCGACCACGACTTCGCCGGATGGGCGCGGCCCGCGGGTGTGACGGTGGGGGTGATCGCGGCGCTGTTGAGGGCGCCCCTTGCCGTCGTGGTCATCCTCGCCGCCGCCACCGCGGCGGGACTGCGAGCACTCGGCGTCGCCTGACGTCCCCGTCGCGGAACGTCACCGCACCATGGCCGGATTCGTACAGCTGTCCGGCACGGCGACCAGCGAACACGCCACCGGCATCCGCGTCGGACGATAACCGCGGTGAACACCACGGTCACGGGTGATCTGGCGGTAGGCGGCGACCGCGTCGGTCGGGCGGCGGGACAGGCTCGGGTCACGTTGCGCGTCGACGGTGTACAGACCGAAGCGCGAATCGAAGTCGCCCCACTCGTAGTTGTCGGTGAGACTCCAGTAGTTGTAGGACGCCACGTCGATGCCGTCTTGGCGCGCGCGCTGCAGCCAGTACACGGTGTCCCGTAGGTGGTCGGCCCGCCGGTAACCATCTGGCCGTCGGCCCTGGGGGTCGGTGGCCAGACCGTTCTCGATCACCCGGATCTGCTTGCCCGGGAACTGTTGCGCGACATGGCGGAGCACGTAGTAGATGCTCTCCGGTGCCTGCGAACTCTTCCAGAACTCACCCGACGCACCATTGGCGACGGAGGCGTCAGTGATCGAGAAGGAGTAGTAATGGTCGACGCCCACGAAATCGAGCGTGTCCCGCATGCGTTGCGGGAAAACGGATTCGAGCCATGTCTGGACGCCGATGATCGGGTAGTAGGCCATGTTCGACGACACCTGGGCGCCCGGTTGTACGCGGTGGATGTGGCGGTGGATCGCCCGATGTGCCGCCACGATCCCGTCGGCCATGAGCCGCACGTTCTGCGGTGCCACTCCCCCGTACATCAGTTCGCGCCGAACGTATTCGGTGGGTTCGTTGAAAGTGATCCACAGCGGGTCGGCCCAGGCATACCGGTCGACCACCCGCTCGGCGAAGCGCACGAGGTCCGCGGACATCTGCGGACGATTCCAACCGCCGAGGTCGACCGCCCAGCCCGGGTGCACCCAGTGGTTGAGGGTGATCATGGGTCGCATCCCGGCGTCGACGACCGCCCGGATCACCCGATCGTAGAATGCCCACCCCGCCGGATCGTCCCGCCCGCGGGACGGTTCCACTCGCGACCATTCGACCGAGGTCCGATAGATGCCGACGCCCAGTCCCTTCGCCCGGGCGATGTCCTCGGCGTAGCGATGGTAGAAGTCGACGGCGTTGCCGACGCGGTGGGCGACTCGGCCCTGATCGCCATATCGCACCCAGTTCGAGTCGCGGTTGTACCCCTCGGACTGGAATCCGGACTGGGCGACGCCGAACTCGAAGGCAGGACCGAGCGACGGCACGTTCGCCGAAGCCGTGCCGGCACCGCCGAGACCGCAGATCCCGATCAGAATCGTGGCCGTCGCGACGGCCACGGAGCGACCTCGAAGACGCGTGAAACCCCTACCCATCCACGGTCTTCCGTGTGCTCTCAGAACGGGCTCCCGGTGATCGGCGCGGCGCGATCGCACGGAACCGGTCGCGGGTTCTGGGGATCGAGCGCGTTGAGCACGAAGAACGCCGCACGTCGCGACCCCGCGATCCCGGCATGCTCGGTGTAGTCGACCGAACATCCCTCCTGCACAACGATGTTGTGCACATTCGATCCGCCCGGAGGCAATCCGAGGGTGTAGGGCACGATGAGTTCGTCGTACCGCGTGGCGATGTTGGTGTACCGGATCGAGGGCAGGTAGAAGCCGCCGGCGGCGATCTTGCGCATCACCTCGGCCCCGGGATCGAGCTGGGCGCAGGCCTGGCAGAACGGCACCTGCTCCGGTCGCAATCCGAGGGACCGGACGATCGGCATGATCACGTCGTTCCCGCCGACCCCGGAGCCCCGCCACGCCGGAGCCAGCGACACATAGTTGTCGATGGCGCCTCGTCCGCCGAGATACTTCGCGTAGTACGCGGGCACCACCGTCCCCTGCGAATGGCCCACGACGTCGACCTTGGAAGCTCCGGTCGTCCGACGGACCTTGTCCACGAATGCACCGAACTGGGCGGCACTGTTCGACATCTCGCCCATGCCGCCGATCGCGCTGATCGGCCACGGCGCCCCCGTGACCGCGCCATAGGTCAACGCGAACACGCAGTAGCCCTCGTTTTTCAGCAACGGGACGTAGGTACCCCAGTTGGTCTGCTGCGATCCGCCCGTCCCGTGCACCAGGATGACCGGATTGGGATGGCGCGCAGACGGTGTGCAGTTCCAGTCGTTCGAGCCGGGGAGCGAGCCGCCCGGGTCGGTCAGCTCGTTCGGGATTCCGGCCAGAAAGTTGTAGGTGACCGGCAGGGTGTCGGCGCGGGCCGGTGCCGCGGTCATCACCAGCACGCCGATCACGGCGACGACCAGGCCCCACAGGAGCTTCGGCGATCTCATGGACGAAAGCTAACAAACCGTCTCAGGCCGGGACATGTGTTTGAGCGGACCCACCCGGTCGGCTCCACCGCGGGGCGGTGGTGCCGACGTCGCCACAGACCACTGTCGCCTCACGCCGGAGGTTCCTCGTCACGGTGCCGGATGTCGCGGACGGTCGCGACCGCCGAGGCGAACACGAGGACGAAGCCGAGCACGAGAAGGGTGACCGCGGCGTAGTGCATGATCTGCTCGTAGTGCCCGACGTCGAACTGTTCGGCCGCGATGCGCAGGCCGACCACCACGAGCCAGGCCAGGAACGCCATGGTGAGCGCGCGCCGCTGGAAGACCGCACTCCGACGCCGGTGTTCGTACTCACCGAGTTCGTCGATCGCGTCGAGGACGATGCCGCTCATCCGCGCGTGTGCCGGGGAGTCGTGCGGCAATTTGGTCAGGATGTCGACCTTCTGCGAGAGCTTCTGGTGCCGGTCGTTGGCGTCGAGTCGCGCGATGACCGCACCGATCACCGCGACCAGCAACGTCCCGGCGAACGTGAGCATCGCGGCGGTCATGGGCGAAAACCTACACCGCAGCACCCGGCCACGCCCCGGGAAGCGCCTGGTGAGCGGGACCGAGGCTTTCGGTGCCGATTCGGTCAGCCGGTCTCGCGAGTGGCCGAGAGGCCGGCACGCACCAGGATTCGTTCGGCACGACGAAACTCCAGTGAGTGACACCGGCCATCCATGACGGCGCCACTCGCCTGTCGCAGCAGGGTCGCCGCCAGAGAGGATGCCGTTCGCGGTGGGATCACCAACAGCGTGACCACCCGCCCGCCGGCCGTGAGCGTCATCAGGGGCGGCGTCTCCGGCGAATCCGGTGAGTCCAGTCCCGGGAGACGACGGAAGCTGGTCCAGTTCACGTCGATTCCACTGACGTCGCCGACCGTCGATCGCGCCGTCGTGAGCATCCCGGGGAGCTCGTCGGCGAGTTGAACGGTGTACGGATACCAGGCGCCCGCCACAGCTGCCCCGGGATCGACGCCGAATCGTACTCGCGCCGGGCCGAGCAGCGGCTTCATCCGTCGACCCGGTTGTGTGGAGACAATCGTGGGCCGGCTCCCACGGTACGAGTAACGACCTTCACCGTTGCCACCTGACTCGACCACCCGTGGCGATCATCTGACACCGGCGACGCCGACAGGGGCCTGTCAGATGTTCGATCCAGTTGTTGGGAGTGTACGCCCAGCGCGCAACGCGGGTGCACCGCCGCGACGTCGAGTCCGTGTGGTGCCCACTCCTGCGGTCACCGCGGGTCGCCCACGCCGCGCGCGATCCGCATCGCCGCCGGCACGTGTCCCACCGCGAGGACCGCTGCCGACACCGCGAGCCACGGGTTGCGCAACCACATCGCTGCGGCGACGAACACCAGCACCGGCAGGACGGCCATCGGTACCGGCACACCCCACACCGGTCCGTACAACGCCGAGGCCGACCGTCCCGTCCGGACATAGCGAACCCACAGCGCGTAGTAGCCGGTCAGCCCTGCGACGACCGGCCCGCACCACCACCACGCCAGATCTCCGGGGGCCGTGATGGCCGGGACGACCAGGCACAGCGCCTGACCGACACGCTCGAATCCGCCCATCCACCAAGGGATCACCACCCGCGGTATCGGGGTGCGGGGTGGAAACCAGACCAGCAGGAGGTTCGGCAACAGCACGGCGAGTCCGACCAGCAAGCCCCACGGCGAAAAGCCCACGCCCGATGTTAGGCACGGGGAGCCGACGTCGGTGAGCCGGCATCGGAGGTGGAGTCAGGGCCGCCCTGCCACTGTGACGGTCACCGTTCTGCGCGACGGGCCGGAATCGGGTGGACTGCCCGGCCCGCCTCGATGTGAATACTGGAACGTCAGCGATGTCGAACCGGGCGCCACCGCCACGAAACGCATGGTCAACCTGGTCGCACTCCCGGGCGGAGGCGGCTCCTGATCGGCACCCGCTCCGTCGGCGAGCATCTCGGCGAGCACCTCGGGATCGGGGTCCTCGGCGACCCTCCACTGATCGCCGACGCTGAGGTTCACGATGCCGAACTCCACCGCCAACGTGTCACCGACGGCCAAACGGACGTCACCGACCGTCGAAGGCACCGACACGCGGGCGGTCGACGGCCCGACGGGTGTCCCGCTGACGGTTGTGGCTTCGGCGCAGCCCATCAGAGCACCGGCGACGACACTCGCGAGAACAAGCAGCGTCGACGAGCGACCCCCTGCTCGACGGCACCAACTCATCACGACCTTCTTTGCCGGCACCGAGCCCACCCTACGGACAGGTACATCGCCGTTGGAAGATGCGGCCGAAAACCGCGACAGGGAGCTATGTTTCGGTCAACACAGCCATCCGCGCGCTCGATCCGCGGTGGCGCACCACCCTCGTCCCGGGAATGGCCGGGTGTCCCGACACGTTCACCGGGCGTGGAAGACTCCTTTGCTCCCGACTGCTACGTCATCGACTGCCATCGCCGCGCCACCCACTGGGACCTGGTGACCCCTGCGGGGATGTCACCTGAGATGTCGGTGCCCCTGTGCGGCGATCACGATGCGTCCCACGTCTTCACGCCCTGCGCGTCCTGACCCGAGGTAGAAGCGGGGTGGGCGCCCTCCCCGAGCCCTCGCGGCCTGGAGCACTCTCGCAGAGTTTCCGCTCGACGCTGGACTCGTCCCCATTTTGATGTATCAGCACTTCATTGAAAGTGCTAACGTCACAAACGCACAGGGCACGCTGCCAGGACAAACATCATTTCAGAGGTTGTGTGAGTGATGCGAGTACTCGTGACGAAAGCTGGCGGCTCCTTCGCGGCCAGATCAGTCCAGGAATCAAGCAGAGGGACCCATCATGACCACATCACCAATCGCCACCCGCCTGGTCGTATTCGTGTCAGCGGTGCTGTTCGCGCTCGGCCTCGGCGTCGCGGCTGCACCGCAGGCCCAGGCACGTCCGACGCCCCCTGGCGGATCGACCGTCACGATGATCATGATCAACAAGACCGGCTGGGACCTGTCGCTGAGCGGATGGCCGTCCACCGACACCTGGGGAGGCAGCTCCTCGGCGACACAGTGGATCGATCCGCCCGCCCGAGTCCTTCCCCGCGGGGGCGTCGAGGTCGTGCGTGCCTGGTCGGCCAACCCCGCACACATGTCGGCCTCGGTCACGTACTCCAACACCTACCGGTGGGCGCACTGGCGCTACGAGTCCGAACTGAGCTGGGCACTCGGTTTCACCACCCTCGGTGACACCGGAGCCTCCGACGGTGAGATCAACTTCGCACGCATCGACCGCTTCGGAGCACACTCCCAAGCGACGTACGTGCTGGGGTGATCGACGACATCGACTCGCCCGGATCACCTTCGGTGATCAGATGAATCGGTCGGTCTCGTTGCGGATAGGCAGCGTCCCCAGAGACCCCATGCCCGCGGCGCGCCAGGAACGCGATCGCGACCCGGGAGAGGCCACGAACATCGCCAACTCGTGACCGGCAGTCGCGCGTCGTCGGCACCAATCGGTGGGATCCGGCGACAGTGCAGCACCTGCTCGATCGCGTCACGCCGTCGTCCGGTGCGTTTCAGTGAGCGACAACGAAGCGGCCTCATCCGCCTTGCGGGTGAGGCCGTCTCATCCATTGTCTTCGGTGGAGCCCAACCTCAGGCCCAGTCAGTGCGAATCGCCCTGTGTGCCAGCCCCTTTGATGGTCAGCAGTTCCGCCGACCCAGCTCAGAGCCATGCCCGAGCGCGTATCAAGCTCCTCAGCGTGGGTCCGGCCCATCCGCTTTCCATGGATCAAACGTGGGTTGTGGGATCTCCACAGAGACGACGAAACGCGCCCCGATCCCCCTCAGCACCAGTAGGCCGACGGCTCGATACGCTCGCGCAGACGACAGCGCGGCGCCGGGTACGCCCGATATGATCCGCGAATGTCACAGCTGCCGCCCCCTTGGCCATCGAACCCCGGATGGCATCGCGATCCTGAAGACCCGGAGATGATTCGGTGGTGGGACGGGTACCAATGGACAGCCAATCGCCAGCCGACTCCCCCGCCGTCGGCACCCCTTCCGCCGTACCCCCAGCGCAAAAAGTCAGGCGCCGCCAAGCCACTGCTCATAATCGGTGGATCACTCTTTGCGTTCCTTCTGGTCGTGGGTTCCTGTGCGGCAGTCATAGGTTCATCCGGTAGCGATTCGAGTAGCGCGCGCAGCAGCTCGACAGTGACCGCGGACGGGTCCGGGTCCGTGACCATCTTCGCGCCCGATCCATCCGCCGCTGCTGCCGCATCTAGATCGGCGGCGGCCGCGCGCGAACAGCGCGACCGGGAGTTCCGGCGGCTCACGAACAAGGCGTCTTACCGCACCGTCACATCAAGGGACTGGCAGCTCGTCGCAAAGGATCCCGGCGCATACAAGGGTGAGTTGTATGTGATTCACGGACGAGTGGTCCAGGCCGACGCCGCGACCGGCACGTTTCAAATCAGGGTGAACACCGACGGTCAGCAGGTCGACGTCTACGACTTCGACATCAACACGATCGTGACGGCTGGCCTCGCGTCGTTCAAAGAGGTCGTCGAGGATGACCTCGTGACGTTATGGGTAGGCGTCACCGGGTCGGAAACCTACGACACGACGATGGGCGGGTCTGTTACAGCACCGAAGGTCGAGGCCAACATCGTCGAGGTCTACGGCAACGCGGGGTAGCACTCGCCCCGCCAATAGGGAAGCCTCTCGCTCTCCTTGCTGAGACCGGGGCGCTTCGTCGTGTCCGGACTCTATCGAAAGGCGAGGACGTCCGGTGGAGTGTCGCGGGATGCCCTCGCGGAGAGGTAGTTCCAGTCAGGTCTTTGAGCTCGTGTCGTACAGTGCCGGAAATGAAAACTGCACGAATCTCCCTCACCTTCGCCGCCGCCGGCGTCCTCGCACTCTCGGGCTGCTCAAGCGACGACTCGGGCAGCACTGAGACGACGACCACCGCGACGGGGTCAACGACCGCGGAATCGGCCGGTGCCGAAAGGTCGCCCATCACAACCTCGTCGACGGTTCGGATCACTGCAGATGCTGTCATCGCCGCGGCCCGACGACTCGGATTCGCCTGTAGCGCCGAAGAGCAGGCAACTTTCTGCAGCAGCGAGGCCGGCGAGAACTGGCAGATTCGGACCTCACCCGCTGGCGATGGCGACAGAGCATTCGTGCAAGCAGCATGCGAGGCCGGGGTCGGCAGTGATGGTCGCGTACTCACGAACGGCACCACAGTTGTGGTCTACGTGGGCAACGAGGGCCAGGGTCTGCAGGAGTTCAACCGGCAGCTCGCCGGCGAGGGTGTTGAGGGCCTCACGCTCGTTGACTACTGCTAGGAGCCCCTCAACGACAAGTTGGATTGCAACATTGAGTGGGCAAGGTACCTCGCACGCATGCAGACCGAGCCCGTCATCGCCCAGTACCTATAAGCAGTCCACGCCGATGACACTCTGCACGCGTTCAACAACCCGCTGTCAACCCGCGACCGACGCCCACCTCGTTGAGGTCGACCACGTGGTCGCCAATGACGGCACGCCGGTCATCATCCACTCGATGCGCCCGCCCCGACCCAGTTCATGAGGTGATGGCTATGCCACACAATCGATGACATCCTCGCCCACGCCGACGAACTGGCCTCCCGATTCGAGAACGACTGCGAGCCCACCAGCAGCTCGGCCGTCGACGCCCTCGACGGACTGAGTAAGGCCGCTCGTCGAAGCTGCCAACGCAGAGTAGAACGCGCGCCTGTATGTGCAGCAAGCCCGGACACGGGGCAAGTCGTGGGCTGCGATCGGCGGCGTCCTTGGGACCAGTGGTGAAGGAGCACGGCAGCGGGACACCATCGTGAAGACTCCACCCCCCGGGACCCGCCACCACGATTACCCAGGCGACGAAGAAGGCCCCGGCCGAGTCGGCGGCCGGCACCCGGTAGCTCCCACGTTCTACGACCATCTCCGCTGAGGAGGGTGATTCACCGTCGAGTGGGTGACGCTGAGAACGTTTCGCAAGACGATCGCGACGATCTTCGCTGACGAGATCGGCATGGAGGCGGCGGCCGAGCATCTCGGCCACACGTCCCAAGAGATCACGCGCCGGCACTGCGTGCAGCGCAAGCTGGTCACCAGCGATGTGCGCACGCGCTCGATCGCCTCGCCCCGTTTCTCGTGTGTTCACCGTGGGTGCCACGAAAAACGGCCCCACCCGGGTTGCGGGTGAGGCCGTCTGATCTGCTGTTTCGGTGGAGCTATGGGGAATCGAACCCCAGACCTACTCGATGCGAACGAGTCGCGCTACCAACTGCGCCATAGCCCCGGGAGGTCTTGCGACCAACCGCGAGCCACTTTATCAGCCCGGGGTCGCCTACTCCCAAACGGCCGGTCCGCGGCTAGGGTGGGTGCGTGCCTCGGATGTCTGATCAGCAGTTGGCCGGAGTTCTCGACAATGTGGTTGGGGTGATCAATCCCGTCCTCGATGCGCTCGCCGAGCGGGACCCCCTCGGGCTGAAGGGGCATACCTTCCATGACGACGACCATCCCGACTCGCGCCTGCAGCAGGCCCAGCACGCCGCGTCGAAGCTGCTCGACGTCGCCGAGTGGCCGGGCACCAAGGGCTGGTCGGAGCGGTCGATGCACAAGCGCGCGAGCTGGTGGGTCACCCGGATCGGCACGCTGAACACCGGCGCCGTGGCGTTCCCGGGAGTGTTCGGCGTATGGGCGAAACGGTTACCGATCACCCCGTACCTGGGTTTCGCCAACCAGGCCATGGTGCTGGTGGCGATCGCCCGCGAGTACGAGGTCACCGATCGCAAGCGGCAGGTGCAGCTACTCGCGTCGGTGCTGTGCAAACGCGACCTCACCAACCCCGACGTCACCGCGGAGTCCGGGAAGTCCCTGCCGCCGGAACCGAAGGAACGCGAGAAGTCGCTGTTCGCCGCGATCTGGGATGCGGCGAAGCTGCTTCGCGCCGTCGACGACGAATTCGAGAAGCGTCCCCAGCCGATGGCGCTGTTCCGCATGCTCGCCTACATCCCCGTCGTCGGGGCCCCGGCAACCTACCTCGGCGAGCGCATCGCGCTCTCGAAGGCTGCGAAAGCCGGTCAGGCGTGGCTGGATTCGCATGGCAAGCCGGCGCTGACCACGTAGAAACCCCGCCTCAGAAACAGTTCAGCAGTAGGTATCGATGAGCGATACCCACTGCTGAACGAGTCTGTCGTGGACGGGATCTACGCAGCTCAGCCGACGCGGCGGTACTGCAGGTCTTCGCGGTCCATCCGACGCCGTTGGAAGGGCGGGATGTGGTCGAACACCGGGTCCTCGTCGTCGATCTCGAGAACCGTTGCACCACCGGGGCGCCGAAGTCGCGGAGGCGGGGGCGCGGCAGCGAACTCCGGGACCGCGGCGGCGCGTCGACGACGCTCCTCCTCGGCGCGCGCCGACCGCTTGGCACGAGCAAGGCGCTGCGCTCGGATCTGCTGCTCGGTCTTCACCGCGCGGCGCAGGTACGCGAGGTAGCCCACGAGGAGCAGCCCGAGCACGCCGGTGGCCACCCAGCCGGGCGTCCCCATGACGACGCCGGCCACGATCGCCAGCAACACCAGTACGAACAACCCCAGCGTGACGCGCTGACGCTCCCGGTACTTGAGCTCGCGTTCCTTCTCCGACGAGTAGATGCTCCGCCCGGATCGTCGACCGGTCGACGAACGCGCCGCCGGACGGCTGTCCTCGACCTCGTCGACCGCGACCTCGTCGGTCTCGTCTTCGTGAGTCTCATCTTCGTCGACCGCGGACGGGACCTCGGTGTGCCGCGAGCCGCGGGCGTAGTCGTCGTACTCGTCTTCGTCGAGTTCGTCTGTCGCGTCGTCGTATTCGGCGTCGTCTGAATCGTCGTACTCGTACTCGGCGACCTCGGAGTCGTCGTACTCCGCGCCGTCGACGTCGTCCTCGTACTCGGCGTCAGCGTCGGCCTCTGCCACATCCACGAAGTCGTCGTCGTGCTCAGCGCCTTCGGACGTGTCGTCCGCCTCGTCCGCAACGGTCTCGTCGACCTCGGCGTCGAGATCCCCGTCGAGGTCCGCGGAGACGTCATTCTCCACCGGCTCGTCGTCGGCCGCCGTCGTCCTGGGTTCGGTGTCGTCGTCCACGGATTCGACTGACGACTTCTCTGCTGTCGGCTTCTCGACCTTGGCGCTGCCGGAGCGGCGCATCCGGGCCGTGGGCTTGGTCTCGTCCACATCCGCCGCGTCGTCCTCGGGTGCCACGTCGGTGTCCTTCTCGAGCGTCGCGGTAGCGCTGCGACGCGAGGACTTCCAGGACGGGTCGTGCGGGTGACGGGCCGACGACCGGCGTCGGTTCCCCGATGCGGTCGTGGCACGCGACCCACCACGGTGCAGCAGACGGGTCTTGCGCGCCGCGTCGGTCGACTTCAGGATCTGCGGACGTCCCTTGATGACCATCGGGACCAGCACGAAGAGCCAGACCGCGACGAGACAGACCCACAGTACGGAGTTGGGCATGCGACTCTCCCTTCATTCACTCTGGTCACACGAGGCCACTCCACAATCTAGGGCGACGGCACGTCAGCGCCGGGTAGACGCGCCGGGGCACAGGCGAATCGGGCCCGTTTCACACACGCCTCTCAGCAACTCCGGCGCGCCGGGGGGTCAGTGCGCGCGGAACCGGGCGTCCACCGCGACGGCGATCTCGATGTCGTCGGTGCGCAGGTCGAGTGACGGCGACGACGGCGGCCCGGCGGCGACCGCCAGCGGCATGGCCCGACGCGGTGACGGCACCGCCCCCGAGGCCATGTCCGGGTCGGACAGGAGCACAGGCGTCACCGGCCCACGTCCCACCGCATCGGAATAGGCCTGCGCCTTTCCGATCGCATCGTCGACCGCGGCCCGACGCAGGTCCCGTTCGCGGTCACGCCGGGTCTCTTCGCGGAGGTCCCAGTCGACGTCACCGATCTCGACGGCGTCGACTGCGGCCCAGAGGTCGATGAACTCCGACAACCTCTCGAAGTCGACGAACTCGGCTTCGATGCGGATGCGCGTGTTGTACACCAGGTCCCGCCGCTCACCGGACTCCGAGTACGGGCGATAGGAGCACACCCGGACCGAATCTGCGGTCCACCGGGACACTGCGCCTCCCGTCTCGTGGTCGGCCAGCGCATGCGTCAGATCGGTGTGGACCTCGACCGCCCGCGTGTACACGGCCGGTTTGTCCGGACCCTCCACCCGCACCACGAGATGAAGGATCCCGCGTTCGGGCCGGTAGCGTCCGCGAGCGTTGCCGCGGACGACGATCTCGAGTTCGTCGATGTGCTCGGTCATTCCGAGAGCCTATGCGTCGACGAGCCGATCCGGACTATCGTCGAAATCGGGCATTCGGCGCAGAGGTGGAGGCAGACGGCGTGCGGGCAGACGGCGTGGCGGCGAGCAGCACGGTGCCGGTGCACCGATTGGTGGCATTGTGCGCGACCGCGATGTCGGTGTGCATGCTCGCCGGGTGCGGCTGGATCGCCGACATCGTCTCGGTGCGGGCGGACGCGGCCGACTACTTCACCGCGCCCACCGTTGCCCTGCTCGACGCCGCCCGGCGCGACGACCAGGCGCAGATCCGATCCCTGGTGGCCGCCGGCGCCGACCTCGACGAACAGGGCGGCGATCCGGACACCGACCCGCGCCGGGTGAACATCACCCCGCTGCAATGGGCGGTGGAATTCGAACCGCCGACGGCCGTGGGCGCCCTCCTCCGTGCGGGAGCCGACCCCCACCGGCCGGGTGCCGGCCGATACAACGCCGTCGCCTACAGCGTGCTGCTCGACCGTTTCCGGGCCTTCCGCACCTTCGTCGAGTTCGACGCCGGACTGGTCGAGGCGTCGGACCGGATCGGTGGCAACGTCGTCCATACCGCGGTCCGTCATCGGCGCGGCGACGCCTTGCGCCTGTTGATCGACCGCGGTGCCGACCTCGACTCCGTGCAACCACTGGCCGGGCGGACGCCGCTGTTCACCGCGGCCGACGTCCTCAACATCGACCATTGCCTGATCCTGCTGCGGGCGGGCGCCGATGGCGCACACCGGGATCAGCGCGGTTCGACCTTCCTGCCCGCGCTGTACACCGCCGACGATTCCATCCGGACGGGTTCGTATCTCCGCACTCGAGCGGCGATCGAATCCGAGATGCGCGCGCGGGACTTCCCCATCGAGACCGGCCGCTGACACGATCCGCGCCGCTGCTCATCGGCGGCGGTGCGGGCAGATCCCCACCGGCTCACTGGAACGTCGCGCGGCCCGCCCGGACCAGCGCCTCGGCCGCGCTGCCGGCCACTTCCTCGGCCGTGAGCGCGAACAGCATGTGGTCTCGCCAGCGCTTGTTGACGTCCATGTAGCGCAGTAGCAGACCCTCTTGCCGGAACCCGATGTTGGTCAACACCTTCTGGGACGCCTCGTTGGTCGGCTGCACCGTCGCGTCGAGCCGGTGCAGGCCGACGGCACCGAAGCAGTGGTCGACCCCGAGCGCCACGGCGGCGGTCGCGATGCCGTTGCCGGCGAAGGCCGAGTCGACCCAGTAACCGATCCACGCGGTCCGCACCGCGCCGCGCTGGATGTTCCCCACGGTCAGCTGTCCGACGTACCGGCCGTCGAGCTCGATGACGAACGGAAGCAGGGCGCCACGCTTCGCCTCGGACTTCAGCACCGCGAACAGCGGCGGCCACGATCCCGGCTGATGGCGTTCGGCCCAACTCCCCACGCCGGTCGGTTCCCACGGCAGCAGGGCGTTCTGGTTGCGGATCCGCAACTCGCTCCACGTCTTGGCGTCGCGCATCTTCACCGGCCGCAGCGTCACCGTGCCGGTCCGGGTGCGCAGCGGCCCGAGAGTTGCCGGCCAGCCCGGGCTTCCCTGATTGCCGCTCAACCACCTGAACACGAGAAGAAGTTTATGCGCAGTCACAGTGGCGTCGGCATGAGACCTGAATCTCGAACCAGGGTGGCGTCGACTCGGCTCCTCGCTCCGCTCGGTGCCGGCTCAACCAGCGGGGGTCGGTTCATCCAGCGGGGGCCGGCCCGACCAGCAGGTGCCGGCCCGACCAGCAGGTGCCGGCCCGACCAGCAGGTGCCGGCTCGACCACCGGGAACCGACTCACCCAGCCGAGGCTCACCCGCGTTGCGCGAGGAAGGCCACCTCGACCTCGTCGCCCGTGCCCATCTCCTCGACGTCGGGGTCGACCATGATCAGGCAATTCGCTTCGGCCAGTTCGGCGAGCAGGTGCGAGGACCCGGTCGGCGACGCCCCGAGCACCTGCACCAGGTAGTCACCCGACCGTTCGTCGCGCATCAGCTGCCCGCGCAGGTAACCCTTGCGCCCGCGGACCGACGCGATCGGTCCGATGGTGCGCGCCTTGATGATCCGCCGCATCGGTTGCCTTTTGCCCAGCGCGATCCGGATGAGCGGCCGGACCATCACCTCGAAGGTCACCAGTGCGCTCACCGGATTGGCGGGGAGCAGGAACGTCGGCACCTCGTCGCGACCGAGGCGCCCGAAACCCTGAACCGATCCGGGATGCATGGCCACACGGACGATCTCGAGGTCGCCGAGATCGGCGAGCGCGTCGGCGACAGCGGTCGACGCACTACCGCCGACGGCACCGCAGATCACCACGATCTCGGAGCGGATCAGCTGTGCCTCCACGACTTCGCGCATCCGCGACGCCTCGCGCTCGGCGATCCCGACGCGGTTCACGTCGGCGCCCGCGTCGCGCGCGGCGGCGGCGAGCGCATAGCTGTTGACGTCGTAGATCTGACCGGGGCCGGGTGTGCGGTCGATGTCGACGAGTTCGCTGCCCACCGAGATGACCGACAATCGCGGCCGGGGGTGCACCATCACGCGCGCCTGACCGACCGCCGCGAGGAGCCCGACCTGGGCCGGACCGATGATCGAACCCGCGCGGACCGCGACATCGCCCGGCTGCACGTCGTCGCCGACCCGCCGGACATAGTTGCCGCTCTCCACCCCATGCCCGATCTTGACCTTCTGATCGCCCCCGTCGGTCCAGCGCAGCGGAACCACGGCGTCGGCGAGCGTCGGCATCGGAGCCCCGGTCTCGACGCGCACCGCCTGACGTGGTTGCAACCGTGTCGGTGTGCGGGCGCCCGGACCGACCTCCCCGACGACCGGGAGCGACACGATCATCGGCTCGCCGGGTTCGAGATCGACCAGCTCCGCGCCGTTGGCGTCGAAATCCTCGAGGTCCTCGGGAGCCGGCACCCCGGCCATTCCCACGTCGACCGCACGGACCGCGTAACCGTCGATCGCCGCCTGATCGAATCCGGGCATCGGGTGCTCGGTGACGACCTCTTCGGCACACATCAGCCCCTGCGCCTCGGAGATCGCGACGCGCACCGGTCGCGGCGCCACCGCCGCCGCGGTCACCAGCGTCAGATGATCTTCGACAGACCGCATCTCACCGCTCTTCTCGTCTCAACCGGTCGGCACCGGAACGTGCAGACGCCAGCCCTCGGCGCGTCGTGCACTCGATACAACACGTCGGAAACGTTATCGAGCACTCCCGCCTCGGCGTGCGAGGCGCGCGGATGCAGCCGCCGATCGCGACGCGGACTCAGCTGTCGGCGAGGCGCTTCTCCAGCCACTCGCGCAGATCGGGGCCGTAATCGTCGCGGTCGAGGGCGAAGTCGACGGCGGCCTTGAGGTAGCCGCCGGGATTGCCGAGATCGTGCCGGGTGCCGTGGTGCACCACGACGTGAACCGGCTCGCCCTCCTCGATGAGCAGCGCGATGGCGTCGGTGAGTTGGAGTTCACCACCCGCCCCGGGCTCGATGCGCCGCAGCGCGTCGAAGATCTTGCGGTCCAGGATGTAGCGGCCGGCGGCGGCGAGATTCGACGGCGCGTCCTGCGGTTCGGGCTTCTCGACCATGCCCTTGAGCCGCATCACGTTGGGGTTGTTGGCATCGGGGAGCGGCTCGACGTCGAAGACGCCGTACGCGCTGATCCGTTCCTCGGGCACCTCGATGGCACACAGCACCGACCCGCCCCGGCGCTGCCGTGTGCGGGCCATGACCTCCAGGACGCCGCCGGGCAGGACCAGATCATCGGGCAGCAGAACCGCGACGGCGTCCTCGTCGTCGTCGAGATAGCTCTCGACGCACCCGACCGCGTGACCCAGGCCCAGCGGCTTCTCCTGCACGACCGAGGCGACCTCGAGCAGGTTGGGCGCCTTGCGCACCTTCGCCAGCATGGACTCCTTGCCGCGCGTGGCGAGCGTGTTCTCCAGGACGAGGTCCTCGACGAAGTGGGCGACCACGCCGTCCTTGCCCGGCGAGGTCACGATGAGCAGACGATCGGCGCCGGCCGCCTTGGCCTCTTCGGCGACGAGCTCGATGCCGGGGGTGTCGACCACGGGGAGCAATTCCTTGGGAACCGTCTTGGTCGCCGGCAAGAACCTCGTGCCCAACCCGGCTGCCGGGACTACCGCGGTACGCGGGATCGGCGGAGTGTTGGGTACACCGTCGTACTCACTGAAACCAGCTTTATCCGTCGCACTCATGAATCCACCCTAGGACAGGCGCCGGTTGTCGGCCGGACAGACGGCGGTGACCGGGACCTCATCACACACATTCCGCCGGTCGGATACAGTGCGGGCGTCCCGGCTGTCACCGCCGGGCCGCACACGCCACCGGTGTCGAGACGACGCGAAGGACGGTCGGGTCTTGCCAACGCTGAAACAGCAACTGCGACAAGAGATCGAAGAGCGACGCGCACGCCGGTCAGAGGCCGAACGGGACCGTTCCGCCGCCGCCCTCGCCGAGTGGATGTACGCCTGCCCGTTTCGTCTGGAGTACGACGTCACGGTTGCCGCCCACGTTCCGGTGGGCAACGAACCCGGCTCGAATTCGATGCTCGACGCCTTGGTCGACCGGGGTGTCTCGGTGCTCGTCCCGGTGGTTCCCGACGGCGGTCCCGCACCGTTGGACTGGGCTCCCTACACGGGGCCGGACTCACTGGCTCCCGGGCGCTGGGATCTCCTCGAGCCGACGACCGACCCGGTCGGTGTGACCGCGATCCGCGCGGCGTCGGTGATCCTGGTACCTGCCCTGGCCATCGACAAGAGCGGGGTGCGCCTGGGTCGCGGCGCCGGATATTACGACCGCACGCTGCACGGACTGTCGGCCGATCTCGTCGGGGTGGTCTACGACGACGAGGTCGTCGACTCCCTGCCGTCCGGCGACCACGACGTCCCGGTCGGCTGGACGCTCACACCCGGCGACGGGTTCCGCAGGCTCACCTGATCGCAGGTACGACAGAACCCGGGCGGTGTCGAGGTGACAGCCGGCCCGGGTTCTGCTGGTGACGTTGTCGTGCCGCCGATCAGGCGGGCGTCGCCGCCTTGGTCTCGCTCTTGGTCGACGACGAACTCGACGAGTCCGACTTGGAACTGCTCGACGAACTGTCCGACGACGAGGAACTCGAGGACGACGAGCTCTCCGACGAGGACGACGACGTCGAGGTGTCCGACGACGATCCCGGACGGGAGTCCGTGCGGTAGAAACCGCTGCCCTTGAACACGATGCCGACCGAGTTGAACAGCTTGCGCAGGCGACCCGCGCACTGCGGGCACTCGGTCAACGAGTCGTCGGAGAAGGACTGGACGATGTCGAACTTGTTGTCGCACTCCGTGCAGGCATACGAGTAGGTGGGCACCGAAACCTCCGAAAAGTCAGTAAACGCTGACCAGTGTAACCGACTTTGGCACTCAGTCATTCCGAGTGCTAAGCGCGCCTTCCACCCGGCTTCTGCCGCCCGATTCCCGGCTTGGCGCGCACCGCCGCGCGGCGTCGTGCAAAGTGTTTGCCTAGCCGAAGTAAACGGTTCACCGCACCCTGTCCGCGACGCGCTGCCCGAACGGCAGCACCCACCATCGCTGGAGCCCGACATGACCGATTTCCTGAACGATCTCAACAGCATCATCTGGAGCAATCCGCTGGTGTACCTGTGCCTCGGTGTGGGGGTGTATTTCTCCATACGGTCGAGGTTCCTGCAGATCCGGCACGTGCCCGAGATGATCCGGGTGATGCGTCATGGCGAGAGCTCCCCCGACGGTGTCTCGTCCTTCCAGGCGCTGATGATCTCGCTGGCCGGGCGCGTCGGTACCGGC
The DNA here is from genome assembly GCF_002149015.1 of Gordonia lacunae. Taxonomy (GTDB): domain Bacteria; phylum Actinomycetota; class Actinomycetes; order Mycobacteriales; family Mycobacteriaceae; genus Gordonia; species Gordonia lacunae. Next base: position 157,415 of record NZ_NGFO01000009.1, read on the forward strand.
AACATCGCCGGTGTGGCGACGGCGATCGCCTTCGGCGGACCGGGCGCACTGTTCTGGATGTGGGCGATGGCCTTTCTCGGGGCGTCGACGTCGTTCGTCGAGTGCACGCTCGGCCAGATCTACAAGACGCGCGATCCGCTGACCAACGAGTACCGCGGCGGGCCGGCCTACTACTTCAGCAAGGCACTCGCCCACACCAAGGCGGCACCGTTCTTCAAGGTCTACGGTCTCGTGTTCGCCGCCGTGACCGTGCTCGCGTGCGGGCTGCTGCTCCCGAGCGTCCAGTCCAACTCCATGGCGATCGCGATGAGCCAGGCATGGGGTATCGCGGACTGGGCCGTCGCGGTCGGCGTGGTCATCGTACTCGCGTTCGTCATCATCGGCGGGGTCAAGCGCATCGCGACCTTCGCGACGATCGTCGTCCCGTTCATGGCCGTCCTGTACATCCTGTTCGCGCTCGTCGTCGTGTTCACCAACGCCTCGCAGATCCCCGACGTTCTGCGCCTGATCTTCGCGAGCGCCTTCGGGATCGATTCCGTCTTCGGTTCGGTTGTCGGCGCCGCCGTGATGTGGGGCGTCAAGCGCGGCATCTACTCCAATGAGGCCGGTCAGGGCACCGGACCGCACGCCGCGGCGGCCGCCGAGGTCTCGCACCCGGCGAAGCAGGGCTTCGTGCAGGCGTTCGCCGTGTACGTCGACACGTTGTTCGTCTGCTCGGCCACCGGCTTCCTGATCATCTCGACCGGCGCCTACCGTGTGTTCGAAGGTGAGAGCGCCGACGGCGCGGTGATCGCCGAGGGCGGCCTCCTGCCCGGCGGCACCGACGTCGGTCCCACCTTCGTCCAGATCGGCTTCGACAGCATGTGGAGCGGCGCCGGGTCGACCTTCGTCGCGGTCTCACTGGCGTTCTTCTGCCTCACGACGATCATCGCGTACTACTACATGGCCGAGACCAACCTGCGGTTCCTGATGGGCAAGGCGTCCACGATCTACATCGGTCCGCTCCGCAGCACGCTCGGCGCCAACCTGACCATGCTGCTCCAAGCCCTGATCCTGGTGTCGGTGGCGATCGGCTGCGTCTCCACCGCGAGCGAGGCGTGGACGCTGGGCGATATCGGGGTCGGCCTGATGGCATGGCTGAACATCATCGGCATCCTGATCCTGCAGCAACCCGCATTCAAGGCGCTGCGCGATTACGAGAAGCAGAAGAAGGAGGGCAAGGACCCGATCTTCGATCCGGTCGCCCTGGGCATCGTGGGAGCGACGTTCTGGGAGTCCTATGGTCGGGCCGACGACACCCGAGAGGCCGCGACACTGGCGAAGTAGGGACCTATCCCCCGATGACGTCCTTGTCGATGTCGGGGATGTTGTCGCGGTTCATGTCCGGATCGCGCGCCTGCCGGGCGTCCCACCGGAGCAGGATCGCGGCCAGGATCGCCGAGACCCCCGATCCGACGAGGATCGCCGCCTTCGCCGCGGCGGCGTGATCGTCGGAGCCTGCCTCGAAGCTCAGTTCGGCGATGAGCAACGCGACCGTGAATCCGACGCCGGTCAGCAGGCCCACCGGCAGGAGGTCTCGAATCCCGATCGAGTCGGGCAACCGCAGCGGCGTGAACGTCGTCATCAGCCACGTCGAGCCGAGGACGCCCACGAGCTTGCCGACGACGAGACCGACGACGATGCCGATCGACACCGGCTGCACGATCGACCCGTCACCGCCGACGACGGTCACCCCCGCGGCGGCGAAGGCGAACACCGGCAGGGCAAGCGCGGCCGAGTACGGGCGGACCGCGTCGTCGAGTCGTTCGGTGCGCGGCTGCTCCTCACCGCGGATCGCGACGGCGGGCACGACGAATCCGAGCAGCACGCCGGCAACGGTCGCGTGGACACCGGAGGCGTGCATGAGGCCCCACGCGACGACAGCGACCGGGATGAGGACCGGCCACCACCGCCATGCCTGCCGTACCAGCACGGCGAAGAGGGCCACCGCGACGAGCGCCGCCGCCAGCATGACGAAGTCGATCTCCTCGGTGTAGAACGTCGCGATGACGACGATGCCGAGGAGGTCGTCGACGACGGCGAGCGTCAGCAAGAAAGTCCGTAACGCGAGCGGCAGGCCGCGACCGAAGATCGCGAGCACCGCGAGGGCGAACGCGATGTCGGTGGCAGTCGGGATCGCCCAGCCGCGCAACCCCTCGGGGTCGCCGAGCGCGACCACCACGACGTAGCAGAGCGCGGGGGTGACCATCCCGCCCACCGCGGCGGCGATCGGGACACCGGCGAGTTTCAGGTCCCGCAGGCTCCCGGCCACGAACTCGTGTTTGAGTTCGACTCCGACGACGAAGAAGAAGATCGCCAGCAGTCCGTCGGACGCCCAGTGCGCCAGCGACAGGTGCAGGTGGAGCGCCTCGGGCCCGACTTCGACGTGGAGGAGGGAATCGTAGGTCTCGCGCCACGGCGAGTTGGCCCACACCACGGCGACGGCGGCGGCCACGAGAAGCAAGGCCCCGCTGGTCGTGTCGAGAGCCGCCCAACGCCGCAGTCGGTTCGTCCGGCTGAGTTCTCCGGTGAGGTCATCTGGTGTCCGGTCGGTCATCGCGCTCCTCAGTCAGACGGACAGGTCATCGTCACGCCACCCGCACCGGGCAACGGCCGACCAGACTTCCCGGCACACCGATTATCGATTCTCCCCCACGGGGACGCCGCGGGCCATTCCGGCCCCGTTCGCGAGAACGGTGTCCACAGGGGCCCAGGGCCGACGTCGAGTTGTCCACAGAGAGTTCCGCGAACCGCCGATCCCGGCGAACGGCTTTAGCTTTCGCCTCATGCCTGCCGCGTCGAAGCATCCGTCCAGCGCCTCCCTGGGGCCTCGCCTGCGCGACCGACTGGGTTCCGCGCTGCGGCCGGGGTGGACGCGCAATCTGCTGGTCCGACGCCTTTCCGCCGCGGCTCTGATGGTCGCTGCGGTGGTCTTCGGGGTCGCCGGAACGCGCGCCGACGGCGACGTCGAGGTCCTGGTCGCCGCGCACGACCTGCGGCCAGGTCAGGTCGTCGAATCCGGCGACCTGCAACCGCGGAGGGTCGCGAACCGGACGGTTCCCGACGGGTTCCTGACCGATGTGACACCGGCCGTCGGACGGACGGTGACGGGACGTGTCCGCGCAGGCGAGATCCTGACCGATGCGCGGTTGCTGTCCTCGCACCTGCCTGCCGACCTGACCGGGATCGACGACGCCCGCCTCGTGCCGATCCAACTGTCGGACGACGCGGTGACATCGCTCCTCCGCCCAGGTGACGTGGTGGACGTGCTGACCGAGGAGGCCGAGGTGCTGGCACGGCGGGCAGTCGTCGCCCTCCACGCCGTCGAGCCGCAGTCCGGCGGTCTCGCTCCCAGCCGGACCGCGGCTGCCCCGGTGCTGCTCGCCATGGACGCCGCGGCTGCTCACCGAGTCGCGGCCGCGGGTCTCGACACCTCGCTCGCCGTGGTCCTCCACTGACCGCGGATGCCGATCGCGGCAGGACGACACAGGGGCGCGAATCAACTCAAATGGATCGGTTCGTTCACGATCGTGGATAGGGTAGTACGAGCTCGCACAGCGCATGTCGGATTTGCTCCGATCATGCACAGAATCGCCGGACAAGAGCAGGACATCACCGAAAAGAGGCCGCACACCGTGCTCAAGGGATTCAGGGACTTCATACTCAAGGGCAATGTCGTCGAACTGGCAACGGCGGTCATCATCGGCGCGGCGTTCACCGCGATCGTCACCGCCTTCACCGACGGCATCGTCCAGCCGATCATCAACTCGATCCCCGTCGGCTCCGACGCCGCACAGGGACTCGGTTTCCAGATCACCGACAACCCATCGACATTCGTCGACCTCGGCAGCGTCATCACCGCCGTGATCAACTTCCTGATCATCGCCGCAGTGGTGTACTTCATCATCATCCTGCCGTACAACAAGCTGGCCGAACTGGGCGGCTTCGGGAAGAAGGCGGAGGTCACGGAGATCGCGCTGCTGTCCGAGATCCGCGACCTGCTCGACCCGGAAGGAACCTCGAAGGCCAAGGCGGAAGCCGAGAGCGACCTGCCGCCGCATCTGACCGACCCGGCCGGACCCGCCGGCGACTCATACGGTCCGCCGTCGGGTTCCTTTGCCCCGTATGAGGCGCCTGCCGGAGCCGGTACGACCCAACGCATCTCGAGTCCCCCGTCCCCTCAGGGTCCGCCCTCGCACCCGACTCCCCCGCAATCGGCTCCGCCCCAGTCCGTTCCGCCCCAGTCGGCTCCGCCGCAGAACCGCCCGCCGCAGGGACCGCCACCGGGAGGCCCTACCGGACAGCCGTATCCGACGCCGCAGCCCGCGCCCGGCAGCTACCCGCCGCCCGGCAACTACCCGGGTGCCGGGAACTACCCGCCGCCCGGTCCCGGATCCGGTTATCCCGGTGAGCAGTACCCGGGCGACTTCCCGGGCGAGGGCCCGGACGCGCCGGGTCGTCACTCGCGCTGACCCGGGCCCGGTCTCGCAGGAAGCTGACAGGCGGAACCATCCGAACCCGAAGGTTGGCTCCCTACTTTGGGATTCGTCGCCGGAACGTGCGACCGCACCGGCCCCCACACCGGTGCGACCGAACGAGAACAGGATGATCGAATGCCCAACAAGCCCGCGCAGAACCGTCAGCCGCAGCCCCAGAACCGCCGTCAGGCGCGTCCGCAGCAGCGCAACCAGGCGCGTCCGCAGGCCCGCCCGAAGACGTTCCCGTGGTTCTTCGGTAGCTGACGCCGGCGAGTACCACCGCCTCGAAGGAGCCCCGAGAGCCACGGCTCTGAGGCGCGAGGAGCGATAGCCCCTCGCACCCCGGCTCCCTGAGGTGCGAGGAGCGATCGCCCCGAGCGCCCCGGCTCCCTGAGGTGCGAGGAGCGATAGCGACGAGCCACGAAGGGTTGGTAACTCACCAGCCCTTCGTGGCTCGCTTCGCTCGCACCTCAGGGAACATGGGAAGCGCTGCTTTCGCTCGCACCTCAGGGAACATGGGAAGCGCCGCTTGCGCTCGCACCTCAGGGAGCAACAGCGCCTACGCCGGTGGGTCGACCCGCTGAACCCACACCGTCGGCCCGTCGGTCAGGGTGAATTCCGCACGCACCAACGCATTCCACTTGCGCGCATACAGTTCCGACAACTGCGGATCGCTCGTGCTCGCGGTCACCGGTAACCGCTCGCGCCGTCCACGCTGGATCACGGGGTCGACCAGACCCGCCAGGGTGCCGCCGCGGCGATGCTCCGGGCGGACGAGCGCGAAGATCACCCGGATCGGACGCTCGGCGACCTGCGCCTCCTCAGACTTTCGCTGCAGTTCGGTGAAGCGGTGAACGAAGCCGTCGATCGCCTGCACCTGGTGGCGTGTGCGCGCCTTGAGATCCTCGTCGATCCGTCCCGCCTCATCGGTGGTGGCCGACACCGCGATCAGCGCGATCAGCTCGCCCTGCTCGTCGAAGACGCCGTGGAGCCCGTGCAGATACTCGACGAAGAGGATCTCCCCATACCAGCGGTACGCCTCGACCGGGGCGTCGTCCCCGATGAGCCACCGGTAGACCGGCACCTCACGCAGGCCGTGTTCGAGCAGGTCGAGTGCGGTCTCCCGGTCCGATTCGGACAACTGCCGGCTGGTCGTACCGCCCGCCACCACGCGTTGCGTCATCGGTTCATACCAGCACAGTTGTGTGGCGTACGGCGAACCACCCGGCATGCTTCGGCCGACATGTTCGCCCATTCCGACAGCGGATGAGTTCACGCAGAATTCAACCGTCTCTGGTCAGGACAGGTGGTGGGGTGTGCGGTAATGTCGGCCGCGTTGCTGTCCTCGGGACGGAACGAACGCGCTACACACTCAGATCGTCGACAACCATTAGGAGATTCGCATGTCTGACGCGATCAGTATTTCCTGGATCCGCCTCTACATCGAGGAATTGGTCACCGGTTCCGACGAAGGCGGCGGCTCGGACGGCACGACCGCCGAGTAGTTCGGCCCCACAACGCGAATCGCTGCATCCAGATCAGCGATCTGCGGCGGTGAACAAGTTTTCTCAGGCATGCGCAGTCGACAGATCGCGGCGGCGATACGACCGACGAGACCGCATGCCACCCGTCGGCCGTATGGCGACGGACACGAAAGATCGTCACACGAGAAGGAGTTTGTCATGGGTGAAGTTGTCGGCGGAGGAATCGACTCTGCGATCAAGGATCTTCTGACCGGGTCGCTGGACAGCGACGGCGTCCCGATCGAGGACTAGAAGCACCGGCCGTAGTCTTCGGCCAGACCATCACGTTCGATTCAAGCCACAGAAGGAGATTCACATGGCAACCGGTATCGAGATCAACCTGAGCGAACTCATCCGCGACCTGGACAGCCTGTCGGACGAGGCTCCGACCGAGAACTGATCCACCTTTTTCGCACAACGCCCCCGGCCTATGCCGGGGGCGTTGTGCGTTGCACGCAAGCATCCGAAAAGAACCGCCGGGTCAGCGCACCCGAATGTTGCGAAACGGTTCACCGGAAGTCCATGGACTGTTGACGACCGCATTGTCGAATATCGTATTGTCTGCGTCGTGATCGTCGTTCCTCTGCGAACGACGCCCACGTCCGGAAGTCCACCATCGACGAAGGAGACCACATGGCCGACATCATTCAGGGCGCAATCACCGACGCTATCGTCGAACTGGTCACCGGTTCGATCGAATCGGGTTCGGAAGAAGCTCCCGCGTAGATCTCGATCCGACACGAACCGCCCCGGACTCCGGTCCGGGGCGGTTCTTTCACTTTCGCGCGGGACAATTCCCACCGAATGAAGCATTCTTCGCCGTCATTTTGCGATACAACAAGTGAATCGGACCGGGATATCCGGGGCGGTCCGCTGGGAAACGAGCGCATGTAGACTTCGGAACACTCACGACCGCGCATCCACCGAGCCCGTTGTCGGGGCAGAATCCTTTCCATGCGGTTCGCCAGCGTCACCACGACCCGGAGTAGCCTCACCTGATGCCCGTCACCCGCTCGCTGAGCAAGGATGAGGTCCGCGCGTTGCTCGCGCTCCTGTTCGACGCGCTCCGGACGACCCGGTGGGCCTGCGTCGGCTTCCTCCTCTTCCAGCTCGCGTCGGTGTTCACCACGCTCGCCCAGCCGGCACTGAACGCCGCGATCATCGACGACGGCATCCTGCGCGGCGACGTGGCGACGATCAAACGAGTCGGTGTGCTCATGGTCGTCGTCGCCGTGGCCAACCTCGTGGTGTCGATCGGAGCCACTTTCCTCGCATCCCACATCTCGGCGACCGCCGCGCGCGACCTCCGCATCCGCCTGCACAGCCGGATCAGTGCGTTCAGCGATCCGCAAGTCCACTCCATCGGCCTGTCGAGCCTGCTGACGCGTACCACCGGTGACGTGGGCCAGATCCAGGGATTCCTCTTCGTCGGTCTGACCGTCGTGGTGACCGCACCGTTGATGCTGTTCGGCGCACTGGTGCTCTCGCTGGCGCAGGGCTGGCGGATGGCGCCGGTGCTGGTCGTCGCGGGGACGGTGCTCGTGATCCTGGTCGCGGTGCTCGTCCGACGCCTGGTGCCGTGGGCTGCCCAGCTGCAGCGTCGTCTGGACGTCGTCAACAGGGTGCTGCGCGAGCAGTTGCGCGGAATCGCGATCATCCGGACCTTTCGCCGAGAAGATCGCGAGCGCGCCCGGTTCGCCGCGGAGAACGACGAACTCACCCATGTGGCCCTGCGTCTGGGTCGTCTGCAGGTCCTGATGCTCCCGATGGTCACCGTCGTCTCGAACCTCGCGGTGGTCGCGGTGACCGCGTTGGGTGCCGTCTTCGTCGACCGCGGGGAGATGCAGATCGGCCAGATCACCGCCACGGTGGGCTACCTCGCGCAGATCCTGCTGGCGGTGTCGTTGCTGACCATGATCGCCGGGATCATCCCGCGCGCCGTGACCAGCGCGGGACGGATCACCGCGGTCCTCGACACCGAGCCACTCGACCCGGGTGCTCCCCAGACCGCCGAGGTGTCGACGCCGCCCGCGATCGTCTTCGACGCGGTGTCCGTCTCCTACCCCGGCGCCGAGGCGCCGACTGTCGACGAGGTCTCGCTGTTCTGCGCACCCGGGACGGTCACCGGCATCCTCGGCGGAACCGGGAGCGGCAAGTCGACGCTGCTGTCTCTCCCCCTCCGATTCGCCGACCCGACCTCGGGGCTTCTCCGCTGGGACGAGGACGACGTGACCGGCCTCGCACCCGCGTGGGTTCGGGCTCGCAGTGCGTTCGTGGGCCAGGGCGCCGAGCTCATCACCGGAACGATCGCCGACAATCTGCGGATCGCCCGCCCGGACGCGACCGATGACGAATTGTGGGCGGCCCTCGAGGTCGCCGCGGCCGCCGACTTCGTCTCGACGAGGCCCGGGGCTCTCGAGGCCTCGGTGTCGCAGGAGGGACGCAACTTCTCCGGCGGCCAGCGCCAGCGACTCGCACTGGCCCGCGCGGTGCTCCGCCGGCCGTCGCTGTACGTGCTCGACGACCCCTTCAGCGCCCTCGACGTCGACACCGAGGCCACGATCATCGACCGTTTGCGACGGACCGATCCGGATGCGACGGTCCTGCTCGCCGCGCAGCGGGTGTCCTCGGTGCAGCGCGCCGATGTGATCGCCGTGCTCGACGCCGGACGAATCGTCGACCTCGGCACCGACTCCGTGCTGCGGGACCGGAGTGAGATCTATCGGGAGATCGCCTACGCACAAGCGGTGACCAATGCTTGACCAGAGGCCGCAGGCGCGGCCGGTCGCACCCATCGGGGGTCGGCCGTCGGCACCGTCGCAGAAGGCACCTGCACCGGACGGATCGTTGCGCTGGATCGTGCGGCAACTCGACCTGAGCCGGGGTCGTGGTGCCGCGATCTCCCTCTTCGCCATCCTGGCCGCCGTCGCCGGCGTGGTCGCGCCGATCCTGTTCGGTGCGATCACCAACGTCATCGTCGACGGTACGGTCGGCGACGCGACGATGGACTGGAGACTTCTCTGGACCCTGCTCGGCGTCCAGGTCGGGGTGTTCGTGGCCGCCGCGGCCTGCAGCCTCGCCCAGGGCCAGCTGCTGACCGTCGCCGTGCAGCGGTCGGTGGCCGGGCTCCGTGCGCGCATCGAGGACAAGATCCACCGGCTACCGCTTCGCTACTTCGAGAACACCAGACGCGGTTCGCTGGTGAGCAAGTTGACGGCCCACACCGACAACGCCGCCACCGTGATCGCCCCGGTGCTGGTCACCGTCCCGACCAACGCCCTGACACTCGTCGTCGTCACCGCCGTGCTGTTCGTCATCTCCCCGGTCCTGGCCGCCGTCGCCCTCGTCGCGGCACCGGTGTCGGCGCTGGCCGCGGTCCTGCTCGCCCGCCGGGCCCGGCCGCACCTGGAGGCCCGGTGGACGACCACCGCCGCCCTGACCGGTCACATCGAGGAAGAGCTCAGCGCGCGCCGGATGCTGCAGGCCTACAACGCCGAACCGACCGCGGCACGGCGCTTCCGCGACCTGAACGACAGCCTCTTCTCCTCGGTCCGCTCCGCCCAGTGGATCGGCGGCTCGTTGCCTTCGGTGCTGACCGCGGTCAACGCCCTGGTGTTCCTGGTGCTGGCCGTCCTCGGCGGGATCATGGTGGTCGACGGGCATCTGAGCCTCGGCGCGGCCCAGGTCGTGGTGGTCTTCGCCCAGCAGCTGACCAGCGCGGTCCGCGAACTCGCGGGGTTCGTCACGAAGGTCCAGTCCGGAACGGTGTCGGCGAGCAAGGTCCGCGAAGTGCTCGAGGCCCCCGAAGACGTCGGCGTCGACACCGGCGTGCCGGTGCCCGCCTCGTCCGGCCGCCACCAGCTCCCGCCCGAGATCGTCTTCGACGACGTGGGTTTCGCGTACGACGCGGACAACCCCGTCCTCGAGTCGGTGAGTTTCCGGATGGCGCCCGGCACGACCACCGCCGTGGTCGGGACCACCGGGTCGGGCAAGACCACTCTCACCAACCTGCTGCAGGCGTTCTACACACCCAGCCGCGGATCGATCACCATCGACGGCGTCGACCTGACCGAACTCGGCCCGCAGCAGGTTCGCACCGACATGGCCGTCGTCACCCAGGAGCCGTGGCTGTTCACCGGAACCGTCCGCGAGAACATCGCCTTCGGCATCGACGACGGCCGGGCGGTGGACACCGCACTCGACGACAGCCACGTCGCGCAGATCGTCGCCGCTCTGCCGAACGGCATCGACACCGTCATCGGTCAAGAATCCGAGAACCTCAGTGCCGGCGAGAAACAGCTGGTCACCGTCGCGCGAGCGATCGCGTCATCGCCGAAGATCCTGATTCTCGACGAGGCGACGAGCGCCGCCGATCCCCGTACCGAACTGCTCGTCCAACGCGCCCTGCACCGCCTGCGTGCCGGGACGACCACCTTGCTGATCACTCACCGCATGGCCACCGCCGCATTGGCCGACATGATCGTCGTGCTCGACGATAGGGTGATTGCCGAGGCCGGGACCCACCAGGAATTGATCGCCGCGGGCGGTGTCTACGCCCGCCGGTGCGGACTGGTGCCCGACGGCACCCGGGACGACGAGCGGGTGGACGGCAACAGTCCGAACGGTCCGGACACGGGATCGAACCCGTGACAGAAGGCAGGAGCCAGCGCGGGTCGGAACATCGGCCCGTCGTCTCCCGATCAGGAGGAAACGTGTACAGCAGTCTGCGCAGGCTCGGGATGGCGGCAGTGGTCGCCCTCAGCGTCTCGCTCGTCGCCCCGCTGGCCGGTGGGGCGAGCGCGGCACCACGACTGGTCGACGCCGGTTCACCCGGCCGTGTCACCGACATCGTGGTGCATTCCGACGCGATGAATCGCGACGTCCCGCTCACGGTGATCAAGCCGGCCGACGAGTCGAAGCCGCGCGGGGTGCTCTACCTGCTCAACGGTGCCGGCGGCGGCGAGGACCGCGCCAACTGGCTGGAGAAGACCGACATCGTCGAGTTCACCCGCAACAAGAACCTCTACGTGGTGATCCCGAATGCCGGACAGTACAGCTACTACACCGACTGGCAGAAGCCCGATCCGGTTCTCGGTGTGCACAAGTGGTCGACCTTCCTGGGCAAGGAGTTGCCCGCGGTCGTGGACGCCACCTACAACACCTCGGGCCGCAACGCCATCGGCGGGATCTCGTCGTCGGCGACGTCGGTGCTGAATCTCGCCATCGAGCACCCCGACCTCTACGAGGCCGTCGGCTCCTACAGCGGCTGCCCGACGACGTCGGATCCGTTCGGACAGGAGTACATCCGTCTCGTCGTGGAGACGCGCGGCGACGGCGACGCCACCAACATGTGGGGCCCCTACGGCGGTTCCGGTTGGCGCGCACACGATCCCGTGGTCAACGCCGCCAAGCTGCGCGGTCAGAAGCTCTACATCAGCAATGCCGGTGGCCTGCCCGGACAGTACGACAATCCCCGGTACGTGAAGGATCTGGACACCCTCGCCGACCAGGTCGTCGTCGGTGGCGTGATCGAGGGCGCCACCCTCGGATGCACCGTCCAGCTCCTCAACCGTCTCGGTGAGCTCAACATCCCTGCGACCGTGGATCTCCCGCCGACCGGCACCCACTCATGGCTGTACTGGCAGGACCAGCTGCACCGTTCGTGGTCGTTCTACGAGCGCGCCCTCCGGTAGCCCCCGCCTCGCTCGCCGCGACCCCATCGGTCCGGCAGCGGTGAAACACCCCTCGCGCAGCTCGACTCGCCGGTCGGCGAGTTCGAGAACGCGCGGGTCGTGGCTGATGAGAAGCGTGGTCCGGGTGGACGCGATCGTCGCGAGTGGTCCCAGGATCTCACCGACGCTCTCGTCGTCGAGACCGGTGGTCGGTTCGTCGAGGACGAGCACCGGCCGGTCCCGCAGGACCGTGCGCGCCAGTGCGATCCGCTGTCGCTGACCGCCGGACAGATTCTCTCCTCGTTCGGTGACCTCGGCGTCGAAGCCGCCGTTCATCGCCGAGATGAAGCCGGCCGCACCCGCGGTCCTCGCGGCCTCGACGATGTCGGCCTCCGTGGCGGTGTCGTCGCCGAAGCGGATGTTCTCGGCGATCGTGCCGCGCATCAGGGCCGGTTGCTGGTGCAGCACCGACAGGTGCGCCCGCAACCCGGCCACGTCGAGATCGCGGATGTCGGTGCCGTTCAACCGGATCGTGCCGGTATCGGGGTCGTACAGACGCAGCAGCAGGTACGTCAGGGTGCTCTTGCCGGCGCCGCTGGGACCCGTGATCGCCAACGTCTCACCCGCGCGGATCTCCAGTTCGGCGTCCTCGAAGACCGGACACCTGCTGTCCGGGTACGCGAAAGACACGCCGGTCAGCGTCAGGGTCGCCGGGCCGGAGTCCGCGACCACGGGTGAGGCAGGGGCCCGGACGGTGACACCCGACTCAGCAGGGTCGGGCTCGGGTTCGACGAGATGCTCTTCGGCAGCACCCATCGGCGCGTCGAGGACCTGGGCCACCCGCTCGGCACTCGCGGTCGCGGACGTGACCTCGACGACCAGGCCGCCCAGCGTCTGGATCTGCGGGTAGAGGTAGCCGAGGTAGCCCGTGAGGGCGATGAGTGTGCCCAATTGCGCCTCGCCGCGGGAGATCTGCCACGCCCCGACTGCGATGACGGCGATCATGCACAGCACCTCGACGACCGTGACGGCCTCGGCGAAGGCGGCGTCGGCCCGCAGTTCGGACATCCGGGCATCACGCCACCGCCGGCTCTGGTCTCCGACGCGACGCCGGTGACGCGCGGTCTGATTGTCTGCCTGCAATGCCACCATGGCGCCGATCCCCTCGGCGACCAGCGAACTGATCTGCCCGGCCGCCTCCCGCTCCCGGCGCGAGGCGCGTTTCACCGCGGCACCGAATCGACGGGCGATCAACCAGAGCAGCGGCGCGAGGATCGCCGCGATCAGCGCCAGCTGCCAGTTCGTCACGAACGCCGCGAGACCATAGACCAGCACGCTCACCGCCGCGACGACGCCGGCGACCACCCCCGACGACAACAGACTGTCGACCGCCTCGACATCACCGGTGTTGCGCGACACCAGGTCTCCGCTCCCGAACCGGCTCCGCGCATGCGGCGCGAGCCGCTGGGTGTGCGTATACAACTGATCGCGGAGGCGCAGCAGCACCGTCTCGGTGACGTTTCCGGTGAGCATCCCGCCGGCGTACGACGTCACCGCGCCGAGCACCGACACCCCGACCCAGATCATCATCGGTGTCCTGAGCGCGCTGAGGTCCCCGGTCACGAGCACCTCGTCGACGATGTGGCCGAACAGCGCGACGGTGACGACCGTGGTGCCCACCTGCACGAGGTGGAAGACGACCGCGACGGCGAGCTGCCACCGTAGGCCGGCGAGCAGCGGGGCGAACCGCCGGACGGTGGCCGGCACGGAAAGCGTCGCCGGCCCGGTGCCGGAACCCGACATAGCTGGCGCCGACTCCGGCACGGCTCGATCGTCAGCCGTTCTCGATTCGGTTGCGGTGCTCACTTCTCTTCTCGCTCCTCGCTGGCGGGACGGGACCGCCGCGACCGACACTACGGCCGATGACCGTTGAAAACCCATGCGAGAAAGCCGGTTACAGGAGACTCACAGCGACACCGCAGCGACCGGACAAAAAACCGCGGGGCGGGAATCCGTTCGGATTCCCGCCCCGCGGCGTGGAGAGAAAGAGTCGATCAGCCGAGACTGAACGGCTTGCCGTTCAGCGCCACGACACCCTTGACGGCGTCGGTGCTGACGGTCACCTGGATGAAGGCGCGAGCCGCGGCGTAGCCGGCGCAGCTCTCGACCTTGAACTGCTCCTGGCTGAAGACGACGCCACCCTTCTGACCCTTGAAGGTGTAGGCGTTCACGTTGTAGTTCTTGTACGCGGTGTCGTCGCCGGAGGTCTCGTTGACGAGCCACTGACGCTTGACCTCGCCCGGGCCGAGCGAGAAGCCGCCGCCGACCTCTTCGCCGTCGAGGCCGCCGCCGACGGTGACGTTCGACGGGTCGCTGTAGTCGAGTCCGCCCTGCAGACCCGGCACAGAGGCCTCGCCGCCGCCGAAGTTGACCTGGCAACCGACGTCGTAGCCGACCTTGATCGAGCCACCCTCGGCCTTGCCGCCGACGGTCACGCGGACCTTGCCCGACAGCCAGACCTCACGGGTGGTGGGCACGTTGCTGATCGGACGCTGGACGTTGACGTACTCGTCGAACAGCTGAACGGTGACGGGGGTGCCGTCGACCAGGGTCTTGGTGATGGTGCCACCCGCGAGCGGGCCGGCGGTGGCGCCGCCGGCGCCCAGGCTGGTGAGGCCCATCGCGACGGCACCGGTGATACCGGCCGCCGCAACCACGCGACGCGTGATGTTCTTCTTCATGATTCCCCTTCGTGGAATATCGATCTGCTCAGGGCAGACAAGTCAGGTGGAGCTGGTTTATCTGAGCTGATCAGCCGATGGTGAAGGGCTGGCCGTACAGGGTGGACTGGATCAGGGTGCCTTCGCCGCTGACCTTGCCGTCGTCAGTGCTGTAGCCCTTGGCGCCGATGGTCTTGACCGCCGAACGAGCCGAGGCGTAGCCACCGCACTGGTTGAGGTTGAAAGAGAGCTGCGACAGCTGGACGGCTGCGACACCGGAGTCGGAGAAGTCCTTGTCGGTGATGTCGACGACCGCGACCTGACCGGGCTTCAGCGGGAGGCCGAGCGAGCCGGACAGCGTGGTGGCGGTGAGGCTGATCGCGCCGCTGAGGTCCAGCGTGATGCCGCTGACGTCGACCTGGCAGCCGATGATGTACTTCACGGCCAGGTTGCCGCCGACGCCTGCCGACGCCTTACCGGAGTAGGTGCCGGAGATCACGAAGCCGCGCGAGGCGGGGTTGTTCGCGACGGTCGGGATCGGGTAGGCACTCTCGGCGGTACGCCACGTCTGAATGGACTCACCGTCGATGCCGGTCGCGTTCTTGTAACCATTCGGCAGCTTCACTGCCGACGCCTCACCGGCACCCATGCCGGCCAGGCCCACGACCGCGGCCGAGGCGATCGCGACCGCGCCCGCGGCGCGGCGCAGCCCAAGCTTGCTGAACTTGCTCATTCGTTCCCTCTCACAGGATTCGGCTGTTACCCCGCGGAATGCACTCACACCCGCAAGTCATGACCCTCGACGTTCGATGGGCTTCCACACAGTTACCACTAAGCGCGCTCTTACGCATGTCTTAGCTGTCGTTAAGAATCCATCGAATTCCTGGTCACTGCTGCGTTGTCATTCGCGACAGATCGCAGGACTACCCCCGGTCCCCGACTCTGGGGACCGGCGTGTCGTCGAGCCGAACGTTATCGGAGGGGTCTCAAGTGGGGCAACAGGAGGACTCGAGCGTGTCACGAACAGGCCACGCACCATCGTGAATACCGAATTCGCCAGCGATCGAAAGGCGAAAGTTAACGACAGGAAAACACCCTGCTGTGCCCGCGTGCGGGACGCTCCTACTCACTCGTAATGAGGCGGTCGTTGCGCTTCGAACCAATCCTTAGAACGCCCTGTGTGATGTTGATCACTATCGTCTGAAGTCAGTTCAGGAAGGTCGTCCCCGAACACCGAATCGAGGCGACGACGCCGCGCAGCTCGATGCTGCGCGGCGTCATCATCGCTGCTCATCGCGGATTTCTCGGGGCCTGCGGGCTCGTGTGCCACCGGGTCAGATGTCCAATCGAGAGGCGGTCATCGCCCTGTTAACCAGGGGTTTTCTTAGCATTGCTGAACAGATTTCGCAGCCCAGAAACGGTGGGCTGAGCGACCTGGATCAGAACTCGCTGATCGACTCGATCACGTACTTCGCGAGGGGCGCCGCGGTCGCCATGCCGTCGCGCACGGCCGCGCGCGAATTGGCCAGGTTCACCACCAGCGTCTGGCCGCTGATTCCAGCCAGGCCGCGCGAAAGTCCACCATCAGTGGCCCCCGCGGCGAGGCCGGAGCTGCGGACGGCCTCTTCGATGCCGCGCAGACGTCGATCCAGGAGGGGTTCGGTCGCCTCCGGCGTCACATCCCGGGCGCCGACGCCCACCCCGCCCACCGACACCACGAGGTCCACCCCGCCGATCACCGCGGTGTTGAGGGCGTTGCGGATCTCCACCTCGTCGCCGGAGACGACGACAGCGGCGTCGACGTGGAACCCGGCCTCGGCGAGCAACTCGCTCACGAGAGGGCCGAGCAGACGCTGATCCTCGCCGTGCGCCGCTTCGTCGTCGACCACGACGACCAGTGCGCGGCCGATCTCCTCACCCTGCGGACGGTGGGTGGCCTGCTCGTGCCGGGCGACGAATTCACGCGCCGCGGCGTCGGCGGCGACCACATCCGCGGGATCGACCGGTCCCGGACCGCCCGCGAGACGGACGTCCAGCGAGTTCTCGTCGATGTCGGTCTCGGCGGAGACGACGGTGTTACCCGGTTTGCGCGAAGCAGCGTCGGACATGACAGGCCCTTTCTATGGGTGGGACCGTCGAAACGGTCTTTCGTGCTGCGCTGCGCCGCGACCCGGGACGGGCGTCGGTGCAGCCTCTTCGATGCAGTTGTTCCTTCGGCGGAGGCGATTCCGCCGGCGAGTACCGCCTCAGCCGACTTCGAGCGTCCCCAGCTTCACCTGTGCGGTCTTGGTCGCGCCGTTGTCGACGTAGGTCACGGTGACCGTGTCGCCCGGGGCGTGCGACCGGACTGCGGCCACGAGAGCGTCCCCGGAGGAGATGGCGCGGTCGTCGACCTTGGTGATGACCGCGTCGTCGGGGATGCCCGCACTGGCTGCCGGGCCGCCGGGCGACACCGCGGTCACCACGGCACCCGGTGCGTCGGACGCTCCGCTCGGCCGCACCGACACCCCGATGTTGGCGTGGGTGGCCTTGCCGGTCGATTCGAGTTCGCGGGCCACCCGGATGGCCTGGTCGATCGGGATCGCGAACCCGAGTCCGATGCTGCCACCGGCCTGTTCCTCGCCCCCGCCGAGGGTGGCGATGGCGGTGTTGATGCCGATCAGCGCACCCCGTGCGTTCACGAGTGCACCGCCCGAGTTGCCGGGGTTGATCGCGGCGTCGGTCTGGATGGCGTCGATGACCGAGGTGGTGTTGGTTCCGGGGTCACGCGAGGTCAGCACCGGCCGGTTGAGCGCACTGATGATCCCGGTCGTGACGGTGCCCGCGAGCCCGAGGGGCGAGCCGATCGCGATCACGTCCTGCCCGACGGCGAGATTGTTCGAGTTGCCGACGGTGATCGGCGTCAGGTCGTTGCGGTCGACCTTGATGACGGCGATGTCGGAGATGGGGTCGGCGCCCAGGACACGGGCCTGCGACCGCGAACCGTCGGCGAAGTTGACCGCGACGCGCGATGCCGGAGCGTCGCCGCCGGCGCTGACGACGTGATTGTTCGTCATGATGACGCCGTCATCGCTGAGCACGACCCCCGAGCCGGAGCCCATCGCCCCGCCGGACGCCACCTCGATGGAGACCACCGACGGAGTGACCCGGGCCGCGACCTCTTGGACGGACCCGGCGGGCGCGGCGACCGGGGCCGTGTTGCCGTTGCCGGGATCGCCGCCCAGTGGGCCGCTGCTGTTGCTGGAACCGCCGTCGGAGTCGGCCAGGTTGTATCCGGCGACACCGCCTGCGCCGCCCGCGACCAGCGCCAGGACGAGGGCACCCACTCCCAGGGCCACGAGGCGTCCGCCACCACCCTTCTTCTTGGCAGGCGCGGTCGACGAGCCGTCCAGGCCGTGGCCCGGCGAGCCGGGCTGTGCGCCGAAGGGGGTCGGACCCGACTGTCCGTATGCCGGGCCCGGACCGTACGGCCCCTGCGGCGGGAACGGACTCGTGCCGGGACGGCCGTACGCCGACGTCGGTGCATTGTTGCCGGGGTAACCGGGTTGGCCGCCCGGTGCGGGGAAGGACCCGGACGGGGGGCCGAACGGTCCATTCGATGACGACTGCTCGTTCCCGGGCGCCGCGTGGTGGCCCCCGCCCGGTTGGCCGCCCCCGTGCTGGCCGCCGTGTTGACTTCCGCCGGGTTGACCACCGCCGTGCTGACCGCCCCCGTAGGAACCGTCACCGTGCGAACCGCCAGTCGTCATCTTCGTCTCTTCCTCGTCGGTCCGGCCCTGTGCTCGTGCTCGTCTGAGGAGCCGGTGCTGATCTGTTCCGATGAACGGGCCGGACCGATTCCTCGGTCCGATACCCGAACTGCGCCTTCGGTCAACCCTAGGTGATCGCTGACCAGGTCACACCGGGTGCGTACGGACCCGTTCACAGTCGCCGACAGCCGAGTCGTCGGCTCCGATGTCACCCGCTTCTCCTCTACTGACGAATCACCTGCGGGGATGGTTCCGCCGCAGTTGCCCGCCCCGGCAGGGTCATCCGGATCAGCGCTCCCCCCAGCGGCGACGTATCGGCCGCGACGGTGCCGCCGTGTCGTTCGACCACCTGACGCACGATCGCCAGTCCCAGGCCCGATCCCGGCATCGACCGCGACTGGGTGGACCGATAGAACCGCTCGAACACGAGACCGCGGTCCTCCTCGGGGATGCCGGGGCCCGCATCGGCCACGGTGAGCTCCGCGCTCGACATCCCGACCTGGGTGAGGCCGACACTCACCGTCCGGCCCGGCGGACTCCACTTGGCCGCGTTGTCGAGCACGTTGAGGACCGCACGCGACAGGCCGTGCGCCTCGCCGAAGACGAACCACGGAGACAGGTCCACCTCGAACTCGACGTCGTTGCGGCGGCGTCGAACCCGTTCGAGCGCCTGCTCCACGATCTCCGCGAGGTCGACCTCCTCATAGACCACCTCGGGGGCGTCTTCACGGGCGAGATCGACGAGATCGCCCACCAGCGTGGACAATTCCTCGATCTGCGCCACCACGTCGGCCCGCAACTCGATCATGTCGTCCTCGGGCACCGCCCGCGCCCCCGGCCGGCTCGCCGCGATCAGGAGCTCGAGATTGGTCCGCAGCGAGGTCAGCGGTGTCCGCAGCTCGTGCCCGGCGTCGGCGACGAGACGTGCCTGCCGGTCCCGCGATTCGTCGAGGGCACGCAGCATCGCATTGAAACTGGCGGTGAGCTTGGCCAATTCGTCGTTGCCCGTGACCGGGATCGGTGTCAGGTCGTTGGTCCGGGCGACACGTTCCACGGCCCGGTTGAGCCGGGCAACCGGGCGCAGTCCGGCGCGGGCCACCGTCGTCCCCGCCAGGGCGGCCAGTGCGACCCCGCCGCAGCCGACCACGAAGAGCACCCAGGCCAGGCGTTTGAGCACCCGGTCGGTCTGGATGAGACTCTGCGCGAGCACCAGGGTGTTGCCGTCGTCGAGCTTGCGGGTCAGGACGCGCTGGTTACGCGTGGTGCGCAGACTCTGCTGGGTGGAACCGGGCACCGACGGCGACCGGACGATGCCCCGTTCGACGTCGTCGAAGGGCACCTGGCCGATCAGGTATGTCTCACCGCTGGGCGTCACCAGCGCGATGGAGATGTTCGTGGAGAACACCGTTCCGGCCACCAGCTGTTCGGGCTGCGTGCGCAGCACCCCCGCTCGCGCGAGCGCCGCCATCCCGTCGGCGCGGCTCTCGAGCTGCTGGTCGACGTCGTTGTACATCGCGCGGAAGACGACGAAATACGCGGCGGCCGCCATCAGGCTCACCGAGACCAGGACGACGGTCGCCGACAAGATCGTCACCCGGGTGCGCAGCGACACCGCACGCATCAGCGGCATCGGTGCGCGCATCTCCTTCTCATCGGAACCGTCACCGGCGCCGTGCCCCGTGATCGCCCGGGTCACCCGGTCGCGCAGGAGATCCCGCGTCTTCGGACGAGACGCGGAGTTCGACGACTTCCCGATCACTACGGCGGCGTCTCCCGCAGGACATATCCGACGCCGCGCACGGTGTGGATCAGTCGCGGCTCACCGTCGGCCTCGGTCTTGCGCCGCAGGTAACCGACGTAGACCTCGAGCGCATTGCCCGACGTCGGGAAGTCGTATCCCCACACCTCTTCCAGGATGCGGCTGCGCGACAACACCCGGCGCGGGTTGGCCATCAGCATCTCGAGCAGCGCGAACTCGGTGCGGGTCAGGCTGATCGAACGCTCGCCGCGGGTGACGTCCCGGGTGACGGGGTCGAGCGACAGATCGGCGAAGGTGAGGGTCTCCGAGTCCGCGTCGTCGTCGGGTGACGCACGACGCAGCAGCGCGCGCAACCGGGCGAGGAGTTCTTCGAGCGCGAACGGTTTGGGCAGGTAGTCGTCGGCACCGGCGTCGAGGCCCGACACCCGCTCGGACACCGAGTCGCGTGCGGTCAGCACGAGGATGGGGAGGTCGTCACCGGCCGAGCGGAGCCGGCGGCACACCTCGAGGCCGTCGAGGCGGGGCATCATGACGTCGAGGATCACCACGTCGGGCCGGTCGGCCAGGATCTTCTCGAGTGCCTCGATGCCATCGCCCGCGGTCTCGACGCTGTAGCCGTTGAAGGTGAGCGACCGTCGCAACGACTCCCGGACCGCCCGATCGTCGTCGACCACGAGAATGCGCATGGCTACAGTCTTATCCACCCCGGCTGAGATCCGGCTGAGCAACGCCGAAACCCGCCCATTCAGGTGACAGAGTCGGCGCTCACCTGCGGTTCTCACGACCTTTCACATCCGGGACCAGGTCCTGTGAGGTCAAGTTGATGGATGCGTAACGCCGGGCTTCGGGTCGCGAAACATCGACCTCCGAGGCTGGACCCGTGACCGTCCCCGCCCCGACTCGCTCTGTCGTGTCCCGATCGGTGATGTCGCTCTGCGCCTATTGCGGTGTCGGCTGCGGCATGGAGATGAAGCTCGACGACGACTCCTACCGGGTCACCAAGACGATCGGTCGATCCGATCATCCGACGAATTTCGGCCGCCTGTGCACCAAGGGGTCGACGACCGCGGACATGCTCGCCGCCGGCGGGCGCCTGTCGACTCCCCTCGTCCGGGACGACCGCGGCGGTCAGCTCCGGCCCGCCGAACTCGACGCCGTCGTCACCGACACCGCTCGCCGCCTGCGCGCCGTCGTCGATGAGCACGGACCCGACGCGGTGGCCCTCTACGTGTCGGGCCAGATGTCGCTCGAGGCGCAGTACCTGGCGAACAAACTGGCCAAGGGATTCCTGCGCACCAACCAGATCGAATCGAACTCGCGGCTCTGCATGGCCAGCGCCGGAACCGGATACAAGCTGTCGCTGGGCTCCGACGGACCGCCCGGGTCGTATCAGGACTTCGACCACGCCGACGTCTTCCTCGTCATCGGCGCCAACATGGCCGACTGCCACCCGATCCTGTTCCTGCGCATGATGGACCGGGTCAAGGCCGGGGCAAAGCTGATCGTCGTCGACCCGCGACGAACGGCGACCGCGGACAAAGCCGACCTGTTCCTGCAGATCCGGTCCGGGACCGACCTCGCCTTCCTCAACGGTCTGCTCCACCTGCTCATCGAGAACGGCCATACCGACGGGGAATTCATCGAGTCGTTCACCGACGGATTCGACCAGATCCCCGAGTTCGCCGCCCAGTACCCGCCGGACGTCGTCGAATCGATCACCGGGATCGCGGCAGCGGACCTGCGGGCCGCCGCCGAGCTCATCGGGAACGCACCCAACTGGATGAGTTGCTGGACGATGGGTCTCAACCAGTCCACACACGGGACGTGGAACACCAACGCGCTCACCAACCTCCACCTCGCCACCGGTGCGATCTGCCGACTCGGCAGCGGGCCGTTCTCCCTCACCGGGCAGCCGAATGCCATGGGCGGCCGCGAAATGGGTTACATGGGTCCGGGCCTGCCCGGCCAGCGCGCCGTGGTGTCCGCGGCCGATCGGGAATTCGTCGAGAACATCTGGGGCATCCCCGCCGGGACGCTACGCTCCGACGTCGGGGCCGGGACCATCGACATGTTCCGGCGCATGGCCGACGGGGAGATCAAGGCGTGCTGGATCATCTGCACCAATCCCGTTGCCTCGGTGGCCAATCGCAAGACCGTCATCGAGGGACTCGAACGCGCCGAGCTCGTGATCACCCAGGACACCTTCGTCGAGACCGAGACCAACCAGTACGCCGATGTCGTCCTGCCCGCGACGTTGTGGTCGGAGTCGACCGGCGTCATGGTCAATTCCGAGCGCAACCTCACCCTGTTCGAACCCGCGCTCGACGCACCCGGACAGGCGATCCCGGACTGGCAGATCATCGCGCGGGTCGCCACCGAGATGGGGTTCGCCGACGCCTTCGACTATTCGAGCGCCGAGGAGGTGTTCGAGGAGATCAAGCGGTTCGCGAACCCCGACACCGGTTACGACCTGCGCGGGGTGACCTATGACCGACTCCGCCGGTCCCCGATGCAGTGGCCGTGTCCACCGGTCTCCGACGACGACGCCGACCCGGCCGACACCGGTGCCCGCAACCCGATCCGGTATCTCAACGACGGTCGCAGCCAAACCCTGCACCGCCTCGACGACGGATCGACACCGCGGCTGGCCTTTGCCACCGCCACCCGCCGCGCGCAGTTCTTCGCACGTCCGCACCTCGACGCGGCCGAGATGCCCGACGACGACTATCCGTTCCTGCTCAACACGGGCCGGTTGCCGCACCAGTGGCACACCATGACGAAGACCGGGCGGGTGGCCAAGCTCAACAAGCTGAACCCGGAGCCCTTCGTCGAGATACACCCGGACGACGCCGCCCGGTTGAGCATCACCGGCGCAGACAAGGTCGAGGTCGCGTCGCGGCGGGGCCGGGCCGTGTTGCCCGCACGGATCTCCGATCGCGTCCGGCCCGGCAACTGTTTTGTGCCGTTCCACTGGAACGACGTCTTCGGCGAGCACCTCGCGATCAACGCCGTCACGTCCGACGCGGTGGACCCGCTCTCGCAGCAGCCGGAGCTGAAGGTGTGTGCGGTGACCCTGATCCGGGTGCCGGGTGCGCGCGGCGACGCCGACGGCACGCCGGTCGTCGCCGCGGGGTCGACGAGACTCACCGAAGCACTGGGGGTTTCCGACGTCACACCACCCCCGATGACGGCAACCGAACGCCTGTATCTGGCCGGGCTGGCGGCCGGGGTGGGTGCATCGCCCGCGGGCAGTCCGGTCCTTCCGGCCGATGCGCCGCTGGGCGACGAACTCCGCACCTGGGTGTCGGGCGTGCTCGCCGGCCTGTATTCCCGGGGCGCGAAGGAGCCTGATGCGGGTGCGCCCCAGGACAATCCGTCGGCGGCGGCGCCGGACACCGACACCGTGACCGTGCTGTGGGCGTCGCAGATGGGCAATGCCGAAGAGCTCGCCGTCGAGACGGCGGAGCGGGTGAAGGCCAGTGGCCGCCGGGTGGACGCCCGATCCATGGACGACGTCGAGGTCGGTGACCTGAAGGGCACCGCCCTGTTCGTCACCTCGACCACCGGAGACGGCGACCCACCGGACAACGGCACATCCTTCTGGGATGCACTGAACTCCGACGACGCTCCCGACCTGACCGGGGTCGACTACGCGGTGCTGGCGCTCGGCGACTCCAACTACGACGACTTCTGCGGACACGGACGCAAACTCGACACCCGCATCGGCGAACTGGGAGGGCGCCGCCTGCTCGACCGTGTCGACTGCGAACCCGACTTCGAGGAGACGGCGGGCGGCTGGCTCTCCGAGGTCATCCGGGCGATCAGCATGTCGAACCGGGCGCCCGCCTCGGGGGTGGACGGCGACCGGGTGACCGTGGTCAGCGAACCGGCCGACTCCGCAGCGGCACCGTCGGTGCGTTCCGCGCCGGCATACTCGCGCAAGAAGCCCCTGCTCACCTCGCTCATACGAAACGTCGAGCTCAATTCCGCGGGGTCCGGGAAGGACGTGCGGAACTTCGGCTTTCACCTCCCCGCGGACACCCTCTCCTATCGGGCCGGTGACGCGCTGGGGGTGTGGCCACACAACGATCCGGCACTCGTCGGGGAATTCCTCGAGCGCACCGGTCTCGACGCCGGCACATCGGTGACCGTGGCGGGCGAGGACCTCCCGCTGCACGCAGCCTTGCGCGAGCGGATCGAGTTCGCCCGTGTGACACCCGATCTCGTCCGTTTCATCGCCGACCGTGCCGGATCCGCCGACCTCAAGAACCTCATCGCGGCCGGGAACAAACAGCAGTTCACCACGTGGGCGTGGGGACGGCAGTCGGTGGACATCCTGGCCGAACACCCCGTCGCCGCCGACGTCGAGGACTGGATGCAGGTACTCAAACCGATGGTGCCGCGATCGTATTCGATCTCGTCGAGCCCGCTGGAGAGTCCCGACGAAGTCCAGCTGACGGTGTCGGCGGTGCGCTACAACCTGTTCGGGACACCCCGAGGCGGCGTCTGCTCGACTTTTCTGGCCGACCGTGCCGACGACGAGATCGGCGTCTTCGTCACCTCCACCAGCCACTTCCGTCCGCCGGCCGATCCCGACACCCCGATGATCATGATCGGTCCCGGTACCGGTATCGCCCCGTTCCGCGGGTTCTTGCGCGAACGTGAGGCGTTGGGACACAACGGCAAGAACTGGCTGTTCTTCGGCGAGCAGTACTCGGCCACCGACTTCTACTACCGCGACGAGCTGACCACCATGCTCGGCGACGGACTGTTGACCCGACTCGACGTCGCGTTCTCACGCGACCAGGACCGCAAGATCTACGTTCAGGACAGGATGCGCGAGCACGGCGAAGAGCTCTATCAGTGGTTGCACGACGGCGCCCACGTATACGTCTGCGGCGACGCGACACGGATGGCCAAGGATGTCGATGCGACACTGAAAGGCATTGTCGCGCAGCATGGCCGGCGCTCCCCCGCCAGCGCCGAGTCGTACGTCAAGGCACTCGCGGCCGACAAGCGGTATGTGCGGGACGTGTACTGATTCGCCATGCTCCCTGAGGTGCGAGGAGCTCGCGGAGGGCCGTCACGAAGGGTTCTCGCAACCCACATCCACACCCCACCACCCCGCACAATGCCC
>NZ_NGFO01000090.1 GCF_002149015.1 Gordonia lacunae
GAGACTCCGACCGACCCGCCGCCACGCGCTGCGCTCCCATCGCGGCACCGGGCCGCTCTCCGCTCCTGCCACATCCGGCCAGCGCGCACAAGCGGCCAAATATCAGGAAAGGCCAAACCCGACCGGACGCCAAAGAAGTGTGGATCTGATGTCGAGCGAACGACGTTGCGACTGAACATAAATCGACACACGATGTGTGAAAACAGTTGCCTAACAATGAAATACGATGTATCATCGAGTAATGATGGTGAGGCCAATGACCAATATCGCACCGGCGAATATTGCCTCTCCGCCAGCCCCTGCGAACGGGATTTATTGCCAGCTGATGCAACATTGGCTGGGTGAGAACCGAGGTCGACTCGCCAACGATCGAGTTCCTCACAGTTTGCTTAAGCGCCTGTTCCAGATTGGGCGTCATAGGCTCAGATCGCCGACGGCAATAAGCAGGGCGAGCACGGTGAGCACAACCCGGGTGTGGGTTGTGCTCACCGGTATGGAAGTTGCTTTTGCCTACGCCGGCACTGTGATTGGGGCTGAGGTTGCGGGTGGGGCGGTCAGTGGTTTCGCACGGCCTGCACGCACACCGTTGGCAATGACGAC